>NZ_JBNNSE010000004.1:393079-563792 GCF_050277435.1 Paenibacillus sp. NPDC101420 | reverse complement strand
ATTTCACTTTCGTGATTTCCTACTCACTCGTTGTTCAGTTTTCAAAGATCAAGTTCTCGTTGGCGCCGTTTAATGTCTCAGCAGCAACTCTTATAATATATCATGTTGTTCTCAGTAATGCAAGCTTTATTTTTCGAAAGCCGTTTATATAACTCTCTCAAACATTGCCTGTACGCTGTCTAACAACGCTTAACTATAATAACCTATCTATTCATAGAAAAGCAACCCCTAATAGAAAAATAAACAACTAGCTTAATAATTAAGCTGGTTGTTTATTTAATAGAGTTATGAATCTAGCGATGCAAATTAATAGTATTTTGCTGCAGTATACTTACTTGAAGCCTTAATAAAATCCGTATTCTTCTTACTCTTCGCTGACGATGCATCTACCGTTGTATCAATAGTAACCCATTTCCCATCCATCAACACTTCATTCCATGCATGGTATTGCGTAACGTAGCTAGTATTCCCCATCACCAATTTAGCAGGCACATCTACACTACGCAGCATTGCGGCAAAAAGAGAAGCATAGTCATAGCAGATTCCTTTTTTAGTATTCAAAGTGTTGTTAATGTTCGGAATGTAATCTGTTGTAACGTTATTAGCAAGAGAATAATCGTATTGTACATTAGCAACTACATAGTTATAGATTGCCTTAACTTTCTCTTCATCTGTTGTTTTGCCTTTTGTAAGCTCTTTTGCCTTAAGAATCGCTTTATCAGAAGAACTCCATTTCACATTCTGTACGGAGCCCAAATATACGGAATTCGAGTCACTCATGGTTACGTCTACTACTTCGGAATATAACGCTTTGTATTTATTGCCGGTTGTGTTCTCAAGAACAGAAACCTTATAAGTACCATTACCTTGTTGTAAAGGGAAGTCCTCAGCTTGTCCAGAAGCATATAAGTTATATGTATAGCTGCTGTTGTCTTTAGTGATCATGAGTTTGATTCTTTTATCTTTCGGAATATCATAGTTAATTCCAATAACACCTTGAGCCACTTTCGATGTAATCAACCAGCTTGCATCTACACTTGCGGCTTGAGCTGTGCTTACCGGAACCGCAGTAATCAGTACGAACAGCGCCACCATCATAAAATAAACCTTTTTCACGGATAAAACCCCTTTCGGTAGCTGGCTGCCATCCTTTCGGGAAGGCCCTTTAGCTTTGCGTCCCTACCTTTCGATAGGTTTGCCGTTATCGTATAAGCTCTATCTGTTCTAATTTCACTAGACAAATTAAGAGAATCAGTCCAAGTAGAAATATGAATCTAAGATTCTTATATATTTTATAAAAACAAAAAAAGCCTCTTCATTCGGTAACTGGCTGCCATCCTTACGGGAAGGCCCTTTAGCTTTGCGTCCCTACCTTTCGATAGGTTTGCCGTTTATCGTGTTTAGCTTTTATAGTCTTATACTACCATATTTATCCTCGTAAACAAGAACAAAATTGCTAGATTTACTATTATTTTATAGTTATTTCTCTGTATTTGAATTCTCTTGTTATTTCTCGTCAACGATTAGGAAAGCTTGGCATGAACAATCAAACGATGTGTAGGATCTACTAGTGGGTCACACGTAATTAGAGTAAGAATTTTATCTTTGTTATTCCCGTCTAGAACAGACACATCACTAGGAAGTACAACAGAAATATCATAAACCTCGTAATTATAGGTCTGATCGCTAGTCTTTACCGAAATCGTATCCCCAATCACAACCTCATTCAATCTGTTAAACAATCTGCCCGTAGTTCTAGCTCTATGTGCAGCTATTGCGGCGTTCCCTATTTCTCCTATTGGAGTTGTTTCTTTCATATGGGCCGCGGCATGCTTCATATTCGCTTTAGTAGCCCCTTCTAATACAGGCAGCTTCAGATCGATCTTATCGATCTCAATTAATGCGATAACTTTGCCACCCACTTCAATTTCCGGTTCCGGCTTTTCTGTTTCTTGCGGCTGTGCTTGTGCATCTAGAGCTGATTCCTCCGCTAGTAGCTGAGTGACCTCGGCATATCTGCTCTTCAGATCAGGTGGTGGAGTACTTTCACTGGTGCTCAGTTCAGCCGATTCTAATAGCTTATCCTGCTGCCAGTCGTTATACCATTCGTTAGCTTTTGGATAGAGCATGATAAGGATCCCCGCCAGTATGAGCACATACGAGAATTTACGCATGATTTTCACCTCCGTAGATTGGTTCTACTGAACTTTAGAATACCCATTTACGACTTCCGAAGAAGTTAATGATCACCGTCACAAACGTTACTAATACCTTAGAGATCAACACTTGAATGCCTACTTTGTCAGTCAACAGATGCATTAGCAACAGCGATATTCCGAGTACTACCAGATTCAGTACGATAAACTTCAGCAACTGCGTCTTATCAAAACCCTCTTTATTGCCACGGTCACGATCCTTGAAGGTTACTTTTTTATTCAAAATAAAGCTGTTCGCTGTCCCTGCACTATAAGAAATTACCTGTGCCAACGCATATACCATCCCAAGTGAGTTCAGTAATGTGAAGATTACGAAATCAATGAGGGTATTTACCAAACCTACAGCATTAAATTTGAGAAACTGTATGAAAGCAGTCCGAAAGTTCTTATCTGACATCTTTGTAATCCTTCCGGCGATCCACTTCTTCTTCGTTACGATATCCTATGGTCTCACTGACAATATACAACGGTCTATCCTTAGACTCGTCATAAATCCGTCCAATATACTCACCGATTACACCTAGCAGCATCAGAACAATACCATTAAAGAGCAAATTGACCCCTACAATGGAAGCCCAACCTGGAACCGTCCATGAGGTGAAAAAAATTCTTTGAAACAATACGAAGAATAAATAGAGAAAGCTCGAGAAGGAAAGAAAGAATCCGACATACGTAGCAATCTTAAGTGGCTTATGCGAAAAGGAAGTGATCCCATCCAGCGCAAAACGAATCATTTTCTTAAGAGGATACTTAGTTTCTCCTGCAAATCGTTCTTCCCGCTCATATTCCACCATCGTCTGCTTGAAGCCGACCCAGCTCACTAAACCTCTGACATACCGATTTTTTTCCTTGAGACCTCGCAAGACATCACATACCTTACGATCAATAAGACGGAAATCACCTGTGTCCGTAGGAATGTCTACACTTGTCATGCTGCTGAGTAATCGATAAAAGATCTTAGCCGTTACCTTTTTGAACATCGTTTCTCCACGGCGCTTCAGCCGCTTCGCATACACAACGTCATAACCCTCTTTCCACTTCTCGATCATTTGCAAAATGACCTCCGGTGGATCTTGAAGGTCAGCATCAATAACAACAACCGCTTGACCTTCGGCATAGTCCATGCCAGCTGTAATTGCTACCTGATGTCCGAAATTACGCGAGAAGTCAATTAGCTTGACGCATTCATCCCGATCACTGATCTCCCGAATCATCTGGGCCGAACGATCACGACTTCCGTCATTTACGAAGACTAGCTCATAAGTATCGCCGCATTCGTCCATTACTTTTTTCAAACGTTCATAAGTAACGCTAATTACTTGCTCCTCATTGAACATGGGTACAATTACACTATATCTGGCTTTCACCTTTATTCCTCCTAAAAGCTTTATGGAGCGTTACATCTTTCTGTACTTCATAATAACGCTGTAAGCATAAACTTATTATTATAGATATTATAAAAAATCTTAGAAAACCCAAGATGGGAACCAACGCAGCATACCCTTCACATAATCTCCGCTTACCTGCATCCCTGACAGGACAGGGTAGAACGCGACAAAGAGCAGTAAAGCAACAGCCACATAGACATAACTAACATAACGAGCCTCAGGATATTTACTATCTAGCAACTTCATTATATATACAATACCAAGAATCATAAAAGGCACCATAGCAAAATAATGGTAGATAAAGGTTTCCCTTGGGACAAGCATCCACGGAACATATTGTGAGAAAAAGGCGATCCAGATCATATAAAGGGTCTTATCTTTGCGTTTCAGTGTAATCCACAGCGTTGCCAGCATTGCGAAAATACCCGTCCACCAGATAAGCGGATTCCCCATAGTCACTATACTGCTGACCTGACCTTGCGGCAATCCCTCACTGCCACTGAAGAACCAGACGGGTCTCTTCATAAACGGCCATTGCCACCAGGAGGAAGCAAAAGGATGTGTAGCTACAAGCTGACTGTGATAGTTGTACATGTTCTTTTGGGAATCAATCAAGCCTTTTATAGTAAAGCCCTCTGCGGATGCAGATAAACCCGGAACAAAAGATAAACTATAAATAATGACCGGTATGATTACGAAGAATGCAACACAACTAGCTAGCGTAATAATGGTATTCTTCCAGAACGAATTTACGGCTTCGCGACAGGTACCCAGCAGTTCCTTGTCTTTGATCTTCCCTTCCGCGAGCAACCGTCCCGATGCTTGGTATTCTCTGTAGCGCTCGAAGAGCGAGATAGCTAGCATAATGGCCAGCCCAGCTCCTCCGTACAGTACAATCCACTTGGAGGCGACACCAATTCCGAAGAATAAACCGGACCAGAATAACGGAATTAGTGTTTTTCTTAAGGGCTGCCTGAAGAAATTCATAGTGTAATATCGCTGCATGAAATAAAACATTAACATGATGAAGAATACTCCGTATACATCGATCGTAGAGATTCTTGTTTGTGTGAAATGCATGAAATCCAGTGCGAACAATCCAGCTGCAAGTGCTGCGTATTTACTCTTTTTAAAGAGACGTAGTGCCATTACATAAATGAGAGGTAGCATGGCAATCCCGAACAATGTTCCGATAATACGCCAGCCGAAAGGATTGACTCCAAACAGTTCCATCCCTACTGCGATCAATAGCTTGCCTAGTGGTGGATGCGTGTTCTCATAAGGCACAATCCCGTGTGTATATTCATAAGCTGTCCGTGCATGGTAGATCTCGTCAAAATAAGTGCTATTCATAAAGTTAGAATATTCAGGGATGAGCGACTGCTCGTCAAAAAGATTGGCAGGCTCTCCTCTTTTAGCGACTGCATTAGCATCCGGTGTAACACCGGCTATAGAAAGAGGTACTCTTTCGCCTCCCTGCTCATAGAAGGCCATTTCATTTAAAGTGAACCCTGGAGATGTAACTGTAAACTTCACGTATCTTGCTGCAACGTTCAGAGGTTGGCTTTTCCAGATGAAGACATTCCCAACATCCTCGCTTACATCCAGCGGACTACTCCAGACCTCAGGGGATTCACTGAATTCGAGCTTAAACTTCCCGGTACCTACGCCACCGAAGATATTCACGCGTTCCAATTGTTTACTCTGTCCTAGATCTACATAGAAACTTTCACCGCTGGCATCTGGCTCCCACAAGGTCTCTGGAGATTTAGTAGAACCTAAATTATATAAAGCAATTGCCGCGTAAACGGCAGTAATGGCAAGAATACATATCCAATCTATACGCTTAAACTTCATCGCTTAAGTCTCCCTCCCTTCTGGTGCGGTCTTATTTGCTCGACGACTTTAAGGTCTTCTTCATATTTTTCTTCAGGTGTTGGTGGTGCTGGAAGAGGCTTTACTCCCCCACGAACATACACGTCGTAACCGATGTAGAGCATGTATAGCAATAATGACAGGTTAGCAATAGAAGTGACCAAAACGATTCCATCTGCACCTGGATTTACACCTGCATTTAGATGGGTCAACGTATAAGCCACATTGATATACTGCGTTAAGCTGAATCCAAGGAATAGGGATAAAAACCTACGATCCCGACTCGCTATATAAGTGAACATACATAGAATAACTGCAGGGAACATATAACGTTCATGCATTTTGGTTCCAAGCACAAAGACTACTACAATGAGCGCCATACCGATAAAGTAGGATTTGGATAAATCCAAGCGATCTTTTTTGAAGGAATAAAACGTTGCTATGGCTACTGCCACTAAAATAAATATGAAGCCCCATAAACGGTAAGTAATACCTAACCAAGTTAGGTCAAGAGATGACCACATCGGGTCAGTCAGTGCATATAGATTAAATGCATTCACAGAAGAATAGGGATAGGAAGATAACGTACTCTTATACAGATTAATAAGGCCAACTAAACCACCGTTATTCCAGAAAAATGGTGCCGCGAGCAATCCGAATATCCCTAATCCATACAAAGCTCCAAATCCAAGCTGCTTCCAAGCACGGTGATGATAGAAAGCAAACAATAATACCGGTGTGAATATTAACGATTGTGGTTTAATTAAAGTTGCTAATGCAAACAAAATCGCGGATTGAACAAACTTTTTGTTCGCAGCGCCATGGATACTGAGCAACAAGAAAATCAGAAAGAACGAATCCGCTTGTCCCCACGCCGCTGAATTAACAAGCACCGCCGGATTAAACAGAAATAATAGCGTTAAGCCAAAAGCGATCCCTGAGCCGAGTTTTTTGCGGGACATTTGATATATGAAGTAACCCAATACCAAATCAGAAATAATCGCTGGCAGTTTGAATAGCAGATTCTCTCCACCCGAACCATGCGCAAAGCCAAATACACCGCGAATAAGACTAAGCATGTACAAAATGTACAAATAACCAGGAGGATAATCGGCAAAATACCCTTCTTCATAAAACTTGCCTGGACCTAAATCAACCATGCGCTGACCCCAAGCTATAAAGGTATTCATGTCGTTCTGATAGCCTTGAGCAGTCAGACCAATCCAGACCCTTAGGATAAAAGCAACCCCGATGGCAATGCTCAGCCATTTGGAATAGACATTCTCAGGTTGCTTCATAAGCTTCTCACTGCGGAATGCCTTGGTATAAAGCACTGCAAAAAATACACTGAAAAGCGCTGAGATCAGCAGCATCTTGGTTGGAGATACCTTATGTGGGGTATCCGCTTTTTTGCCACCAGCATCCTGACTAACTGCTGCACTATCCAGCGAAATGACGTTGGCCCCTTCGGGAGCAGCGTCTAATTTTTCTACAGACAAATCATCAAAATAAGCTTTACCTTGAATCAAGCTGGAGTAGCCCCCCAAACTTGCACCTATGCCGAATTCTTTCTGCTTAGGTCCTGTCTGGCCTATGTATTCAAGATACTGCCACTCTCCTGCCGTATCCGTTACGCTGGGATAACCCCCGCCTACTCCAACGGCAAGTATATTGGCGCCCATTCCCTCGCCTGCGGTACTTACTACTTTGATCCATCCAGAGATTTTATAATAGCTGTCCGGCGTTGCCTTAATCGTCTGCACCCATTTCAAATGATTGGGCTCGATATTCTCAATGACTGCCGCTTTACTACCGGAGTGAACCTCGTCCGATTGGATTGAAAGTATGCCAGAGTTGTCTCCAGAAATCCACATATCCTTAGTCCAGTTAGAAGGAGCGTCCTCTCCTCCCTCCTCAAATCCAGGGTTTTGCAATAGATTTCCATCTGCATAAATGCTTGTTACAGGAAGCAAAAACAATAACAGCATCAATACAGTCACTGCGGCCGTACGTGTACTCTTGATCATCGTTCCAACCTCACCTCGTCTATGTTAATCCAGCCTTTACCGCCTTTAATAAAAATTTCAGTTTGCTCATTCTGACCGATAGATACCATCGGAAGTGTAAGCTCTTGATAAACCTCACTAGCAGGTATTTCAGCCTCCGCCCGCACTACGCCATTAACTCGGACGCCAACCCTTCCTTCTTCTCCACCGGCACTAACCATTATACCAAGCTTATATTCTCCAGGTTCTGCTATTCTGATAGATTGTGTAATCGTTTTGTCAAATCCCGGATCAAGATAAGCCAGATAACTTCCATTATAAGGATTATTGGTCGCCACACCCGTACCGGATGAGAAGCTCCAGCCTGATATCCCCTCTTCAAATCCTCCGTTTGTAAATTCCGAGATTCCCTCTACTACCCCAGTCTTAGCGGTCACAACAGTATAGTTGGCAAAACGTTTAACCGAATAATTTTCGCTTTCAGCAGGAATGGGATCACCATTCCACAAGATATATGTCGCTGTCTCTCCCGGAACTATGCTTGAATATCCAAATCTATATCTCCCAAAGGAAGACACCTGCTGAAATGCACCTCCAGGATTAGAATAATTAACGGTTGCTAAGAAATCATGGGGATTGATCTGCTCATAAAAAAGCACATAAATATAAGGCATATTAACTTTATCAGTCACGTAGATGTTCCCAGCACTCTCTTCAGAAGCATATTGTATAGCCTCACCGAAAGATTCATAGAAAGCTGGTCCTATCTCTTTAGGATAATCACGGAAATAAACTGTAGTGAATAGAACAAAAAATAAGCTAAAGGTTACAGCCGACAGAATTCCTAATACTTTTACTTTCTTGCTTAACCACATAAACCCTGCAACAATCAGCAAAATGATTGGATAGAAAATCACATTCATCCGATTAATGTTTACGTTCGTAACAAAGGTCATCAAAACGGAAACAAACAACCAAAGTAAAATAACGAGCAGTCCCGTCCGCTCACGACCACGGTTCCGTATTGTCGTTAACATAAATATAAGTCCTATAAGTACAAAGGGTAACGCAATAGGATACGCGTATCCATAAGGTGAAATCGAATTCCAAGGCAAACCATCAGATCCGCTAATTAATATCTTCAAAAATTCCCGGAAATTGCTTAATGCTGTATGTAATAGTTGCCCTCCGAATATAGAAGTTACCTGTTCCACACGCGGCGTTGTCAATCTCGGAATTGAGAACAATGGGGTCAAAACCCCCTCTAGCGACAATCGATTGATCATAATAAATAGGAAGATTGGGAGTGCCATTAATATAAACAGAGCACAGTTCCATAGAATGGTCCGAAGCTTTAGTGCTCTTGTATAGAATAGAAGAATTCCAGCACCTAAAGCAAATATCGGCACAAAAAAATAGGATGTTCCATAGGCATAAAGTGAAAGGGCAAGCATAATTGTAAAGCCATAAGACCACTTCGGAATTTGAAATGATTTAAGTAACATATAAACGGAGAACAGAATCAGGGTGGGGAATAAATTAGATTCCAGTGCCCATCTTGACATCATAATATGCCAAGGATTAATTGCGATAAAAAACATCGCCACAATACCAGCAGTTCTGGAAGTAAATAGCTCTTTGGAAAGAAGATAGAATACGAGCATACCCAGTAGACCCATGATTAAGCTAACCGCACGTACAGACATTGGAGTAAGTCCGAACAATAATATGAAAGGCATTGATAAGTAAGCATAAAGTGCATTCTGTCCGCTTCCCCAAGCAATGAGGTGAATAGGTAAATGAATACCATTGCGGTCTATTCCATAATGAAGAATAGCGTAAGCATCATAACCTATAGATGCCTCATCCTGATTCAAGCCACCTGGAATCGAACCAAAGTAAAAAATGCGAATCACAGCCCCCAGCAAAAACAATAAGAGAGGCCAAGGATTACTTTTAAAATAAGAAGACCAATTGCTAAATCTTGTGGACAACATTCATCACCTCTTCAACAATATAATCTAAATATTGGATGATGGAAAGGAAGAACATCCAACAAGTTAAGTAGGAGAATACATAATCCAAAATAAAAAAAACGGCCCCTTCAGTAATGAAGGAGCCCAAGATGAATTTCAGAAATACTGTATATATGTTAGCCCTCGCTACCAAGGAATACATAACGGAGAACGATCAGGATCGCAAGTACCCACATCATCCAGTGAATATCGTATTTCTTCTTACCTGCAAGGTTAGCAACAGAAGCAAGGATTACATAAGTTACGATACCAAAGGAGATACCGTTAGCAATATTATAAGTGAAAGGCATGATTACAAGTGTTAGGAACGCTGGAATTGCAACAACCATATCTTGAAAATCGATTTGACGGATCGATTGCGCCATCAGCACACCTACGACGATCAATGCTGCGGCTGTAGCAGATCCAGGAATAAGAGCAACCACTGGAGCAAGGAACAATGCAAGCAAGAAACATACGCCCGTTGTTACAGCTGTAAGACCTGTACGTCCACCTTCAGCAACACCTGCCGCGCTTTCTACAAAAGCAGTAGTAGTCGAAGTACCCAGTGCCGCACCACCTGCTACAGCAACTGCATCGACAAACATCGCATTACCTACACGTCTATTACCTTCTTCAGGGTTATCCATAATACCTGCGCGTTGAGCCGTACCTACAAGTGTACCAAATGTATCAAACAACTCTACAAATGTGAAAGTTGCAATCGCTGAAACAATACCTGTGTGCAGGATACCATCCCAGTCAAACTGGAAGAAGTTCAATTGTGTGAAGTCAGGAACCCAAGGCGTTGCCGGACTGGACAATGCACTGAAATCAACTACACCCATCAGCATACCAGCGACAGTTGTTCCCAAGATACCGAATAAAATCGCACCTTTAACGTTCAATACCATCAGGATAGAGATTAGAAGAAGTCCGATAATTACCAATTGGACATTGGAATTCTCTAGGCTACCCATGTGAATGATAGTTTCAAAGGAAAGGACATCTGTGAAAGTGTTAGCAGGAATGTCTTTACCGGCTTCAACACCAATCGTCATAAGTCCACTGTTCTTAAGACCAAGGATCGTAATGAACATCCCGATACCTACTGTAATCGCATGTTTCAAGCTGTCAGGAATTGCAGTTAGTAAGATCTGTCGCACTCGAGTTACAGTCAGCAAGATAAAGATCAAACCGGAAATAAATACGGCTGTCAGACCCATTTGCCAAGTGAATGGATGCTCTGATGTGGCGGAAGATAGAATTACGGAAGCAAAATATGCGTTAAGTCCCATACCAGGTGCCAACGCCACTGGAAAGTTTATGAACACGCCCATTGCGATGGTGAAAATACCTGCTGCCAGCGCCGTCGCTAGAAATACAGAGTACCAGCCCATATCAATACGGCCAAATGCTGTTAAAGTACTCGGATTAACCGACAAGATGTAAGCCATTGCCATGAACGTGGTCAAGCCCGCCATGATTTCTGTACGAACTGTGGTGCCGTTCTCTTTCAACTTGAAAAACCGATTCAAATTGTTCTCCCCCTAAGGTATGTTGTGTCTGACAGCAACAAAAAGCCGGTATCTGTTAGACACCGGCTCGAAAAAAAGAGTAGCACCCAGGACCATAGCCCTAAATCCAGGACAATGCGGGTTGCTCTGCTCTTCTTAATCGTAGCCAGGTCATTACGGTGACCTCGTAGAAACTTCCAGGCCAATTCCCGGAAATATACGAAAGAATTATGTTGTTGTGCTCTATCATTTTAGGTGGATAGCACGTGAGTTGTCAATGATAAAAAACGAACATTTTCGACTTTATTTTTTCCATTGTTCGTAAATCATGCATTTTCATGCTTTTATCTATCTTCAAACTCGCTCTATCAATGCAGCTTATTAACTATCCAACCACTTTTTATATGGGTATTTTTTACTATGTTTCTAATTATTTATTTCTGGTGTACTGATAACTATGCCAAGAGTTGGCTAAATGCCCTATCGTTAAACAAACTACTGCAATACTCAGCCAAATGGATTTGCCCCAAATCGCTGCCAATCCGAATGCACATACTGGGAGGACTGCCATCGGGATCGGAATAATTCCTAAAGGGTCCCATAACAATTTATATTGCCTCCCCTTAACGATATATCGAATCCAAAGACCATAATAAATAGCAATCAACAAGACAATAAAGACAGCAATTACGCCAAACTTTACCTGTTGAAAGTTATCCTGTGACATCGCAAGAATACCTATACAACCCAATTGTCCTGCTCTCTCCAAGAGGGTATAGATTGGTTCTGCATCTCGCAAACCCGAAGGTACATTTTCAGGTGGAAACTTAATCATTAGCAAACTTGGAGCAAGAAGGATTAATGCCATTAGTGTGCCGAGAAGAGAAAATCCCATGTTAATTTCTCCCTATGATAGATTTTTCCCATTTTATCACATTCATATTGAGCAGCTATATAGCGTCTATCACATTTTTTTGAATACAAAAAAAACCTGCAGCCCCTTCTTCAATAAGGAGTTGCAGGTGTTTGTTAAGACTCTATCGCAAAAAATCCTTTGAGAAAAATTAGCGAGTGGATGCCCAAAAGGCCAAAGCAAACATTGTCCAGTCATTCATCACGTGCACTATAAACGATGTCCATATATTTTTAGTCTTAAGATATGGATATAGCAGAACGATCCGTGCAATACCAATACCGAGAATAGCTTGGACAATATTCCAATTATACGTTGGTAAATGGTATGCCCCAAATAAAATAGCTGAAACTATGCAGGCTAAAATTATAGCAGACTTTCTACTCATCTTAAGTTTCTTAACTCCAAATGATAGCACGACCAAGAATGGAAGTATCGTGATTAATTCTTCACCAAACAGCATCGGGATCGTTCTCAAGAAGAACGGAATTGCATCAGCAAAATTACCATTGAAACTATCGGTTGCGGGATTAGCGCTCGTACTAAACAATTTCGTAATAAGGAAACCGACAATACCTGTCACAATCAAATTCGCAACGTAAGTTCCAAGAATCAAAAGAATATCTTTAGCTACTAATTTTCTGAATAATGATGTCCATTGACTTCGTGCCACAAAGATTACTGCTGCTAAAGGAAAAATCACATTCATAAAGGGCTGTACATTGGGACCTCCAAACATAATAAGAAACAGAGCAAAACCAACCGCGACAGAAACGAGAAAAATGAGGCTGCTCTTCAAATTTAGACTAGGCGATGACAGTTCACTGTAGAACGGGAAATCATCATTTTTACGCTCAAATCTGAAAAAATCACTTTTATTATTCATAATAAATCAAATCCTTCCAAGGAAATATAGAACTTATGCTTCCATTAATCCATCTAACGTACTTACATCATAATTGCTTTTATGTCCCATTTCGACAAAGGTCTTATAAATAGGACCTTAAATTGAAGAAATTTCCAACGGATTCGATTTATTTACTAATATTTCCAATCAGCTCAAAACACCACAATGAGCAGACTTTCAAATATCAAAATTTCGTAATCAAATTAGATTCTCTCTGAAATATATAATAAAAGCTCACGATTTCAATAAGAGGGTGGCGAACGAATTGAATACCTACGGTGAGGTTGTTCGAAATATACGGACCAATAAGGGATTAAGTCAAAAAGAAGTGTATTTAGATATTATCTCGAAATCATATGCCATTGAATTTGAAAAAGGAAACCATGAGATCACATTAAGGCTGTTAGAACAAATTTTAAATCGACTTATGATGGGGATTGATGAGTTTTTCTACATTTATAGAGGTTATAAACTATCTAAACACGATACATTTACCAACAAATATTCCAAAGCCGGAAACAATAACGATCTCGAAGCATTAATTGAGATTTATCAAGAACTACATCAGAGAGAGGATCTGACCTCAAAAATTCATCTGGCAGAAGTCAGGTCTCGTATAAGATTATTGAAGCACTTTAACTTGACGGGTCAGTTTGAGAAGAATGTCATTTTGACAGAAGATATCGAGACGATCACTAACTATCTCAACAATCTCCAATCCTGGACCCTCCAAGAAATGCAGCTGTTCACAAATACTTTAAATTACATAGATTACGATCAAAGAGATATACTCTTTCAAACGCTTATTAAGTCTATGAAAAAATATGAAGCTCACGAACGCGGACGAGATGTCATATGTGTAATGCTAACCAATATGATTTACGAATTAATTATGATCAATCAAATAAGCTATGCAGAGATCTTACTAGAGAACTTAAATAATATTAGCAGTCCTCAATATCAAACGCTGTTCTTTAAGATTGTATATAAGTATTATAACGGTCTAATTAAAATTAAAAGAAACAGTAAAGAAGAAGGAACGAAGCTTGCTCAATCAGCAATCGATGTATTATATGAATTTGGCGAGCCCTATCAAGCAAAAACATTAGAGTCTATATTGTCACAGATCTTACAATAGATTTTTAGCAAAAGTCCAATATTTAAGACTTTCCAGCTAGTTGGAAATACATAATAATCTAGTAGAACTTAATTTATAATAAAAAAAGTCGAAAACCCTAAACTACAAGGTTTTTCGACTTTTTAAGTCTATTCCCACTTCATCATTACTTTGTATTTAGATCAGCTTGAGCAGTTGATCTATTCGTTGAAGCGTAAAGGTCGCTTCCTTGCTGTTCACCGCGTCACCTACCGCCGCAACTTCCATTCCTGCATGGACGCCTGCTTGCACTCCGGCTACCGCATCTTCGACAACCAGGCATGCGGATGCATCACATTCCAGCTGACTTGCCGCGAGCAAAAATACTTCCGGGTCCGGCTTGCTTCTTGAGATTTGATTACCGTCGACTACGACGGCGAACCAATCTAACAAGCCTACTTGTTCAAGAATGAACCGCGCATTCTTACTGGAGGACCCTACAGCGGCGGCGACCCCCTTCACCTTTAATCCTTCCAAGGTCTCCGTTACACCGGGTAAGATGTCAGCAGGTGAAAGCTGCTCCAGAAACTTACGATAAATCGTATTTTTCTCCTCTGCTAACGATTGCTTCTGCTCATCTGTAAATTGTTTGTCCGAAGCACCGGATAAAATAATATCCAGACTCTCCATGCGACTCACACCGCGCAATCGGTTATTGACATCCTCATCGAAAGGAATGTTCAGCCGATCTGCTATTTGCTTCCAAGCCTTATAATGAAAATGATCCGTCGATACCAGTACACCGTCAAGGTCAAATATAACGGCACGCATCATAGTCTGGCTTCCCAATAGCCGCAGAACGGATCGACCGGATTGGTTCCTTTAAATTCAGATTTGCCTTGGATTTTGTCAACGATCGCATTCAAGGAATATTCATTTCCTGAGTATGCATTGATGAACGTCGGAATACGCGGCACATCCTGCAAATGGAAAGGGTTCGCCACGGATACGAACATCGTTGGCAATTCTTTAATAAACCATGGAATATCCCCACCATATGGCGGTGTATAGTTAATACGCAGATCTGTCTTATTACTCGCTGTCGCGTAGTTCGCGAAGTAAAGCGCGAAGTCATATTGTTTCACATAATCCCGAACCGACATGAACATGGCTTGCATGTCCATCGGATCATGGACGGTAACTTCAAATCCAGCATTCCGCAGCTTCTCTACGAATGGCTTATGGGTTCCTCCCGCGGAGAAGCTTCCTTCCTCATCACCTAACACGACGAGCAGCATTCTCTTATGCGTTTCCGGTGTAACCGGTAGTAATTGCTGCGTATCTTTCACTAATGTTACGGATTGGTCGGCGCAAGCCTGTGCCCATTGGTGATGTTGCTCAGAACCAATGACCGCTAAAGCTGACTCATCAGGAACCAAGGTATTCGTACGAGCTTGCTCATGCAATCTTAAAGATGCCTTCAAGCCAAGAATACGCGTTACAGCTTGGTTCAAGCGTTCTTCCGTCAGAATGCCGTTACGAATGCCGCTTAGCATATACTCTAGATCTTCCTCGAAGTTCCGATTGAAGAGGAAGATATCGCATCCCGCAGCAATCGCTTTTGGTACAGCCAGCTCACGACGTTCTGCTATTGTAAATCCGGCCATTAACGTGGCATCACTGACGATAACACCGTTAAAGTTCAGCTTCTCGCGCAGCAAATTTTGTAGAATTTCTGACGACAACGAACTTGGAAGCAAATCCTCATCCTTTAATTGTGGATTAAAATGACGTTGATAGGCTGGCTGCATAATGTGTCCGACCATGACCGTATTAGCACCTTCATCAATTAACGTCTGATATACATGTCCAAAAGTCGCATCCCACTCTTCTGTGGAGAGTGGATTTATAGATGTCAGTAAGTGCTGATCCCGATCATCGACCCCGTCACCCGGAAAATGCTTAATCGATACCGCCATACCGTTCTCGTGGGCTGCCTTCATGTAAGCAAGTCCCATATCAAGCACGGTCTCTGGACGATCGCCGAAGGTACGAACATTCGTAATCGGATTGCGGAAATTCATATTAATATCGACAATTGGTCCAAAGGACCAGTTCAATCCCACGGCTCTTCCTTCACTACAAGCCACAGTCCCTAGCTTATACGCCATATCCGGATCATTTGTAGCCGCCACTTGAAGCTGCTTCCCGAAGTAAGTGCCTTCCGTTGCAACCCCATCTCCCCCATTTTCCAGGTTCGCTGCGAGAAGCATCGGTATCTTACTGTTCTTCTGCATGGCTTTATGCGCTGAGCGGATCTCTTGCGCTGGACCCGGACGATACATTAATCCGCCTGGCTGGTATTTTTTCACCATATCGATCAAAGCCGCGTTGTCACCCATCCCTACAGGGCAAAAGAGCTGTCCGACTTTTTCTTCTAACGTTAAGCCTTCTAATGTTTCTTGTACCCATGTAATATCTTGTTCGTTCAGGTTAAATGGTTTCTTCGTCAAATCTACTTGATGTAGCATATTGTTTTCTCCTCTCGATATCATTGAATTTATAATGCAATGTTATTGCGTGCTTTCAAATCTGCTAGCATTTGACTCTCATCTTTATCTAAGGTATAGAACAATAGTGCGATAATGGCTAAGACGTAACAAACAATAGGAATCCAAATAAAATTTAGTTCGATGGCCCGCAATGCCGAAGCCGTCTGCACTGCTCCCGCTTTATAACCGTTAAGTCCAAGCATCCAGGCGGATAACGCGCCGCCAATACCCATACCGAACTTTACACCGAAGCTTGAGGAAGCTGTCAGCAAGCCTTGTGCACGAACCCCTGTTTTCCACTCGCCGTAATCCACGGTATCCACGATCATAATGAACAACAATCCGCCTGCAAAACCGCCACCAAGACTAACAACGACACTTCCAGTTATTAGTAATGTGATGCTGCTCGCTTGATCTCCCATGAACATGATCAGCTGACCCATAATTGAAACGATTAATCCGAATATCATGATATTCCGTTTACCTAATTTTTTGGTTAAGGACGGCACGATGACTAAGGTCAAGATCATGACTAGGTTCAAGCCCATTACCATTGGAATCAGGTCAGGTCTTTCAATTTTATACGTGAAATAATAGGTTGTCGTCTGGGTCTTCATGATGTTCGCCACCCAGAAAATAAAGTTTATAAACAACATGATTGCCCACGGCCAATTGCCTTTGATCGCTTTCATGCCCTCTTTCACCGGTAAAGATTTCTGAGAAGAAGCGGATACTACGCGCTCTTTCGTATTGAAGAATGCATTGATGAACAGCACAAATGCAATTGATGCAAAAATGATCATCGTCCAGGTAAAGCCTTTGGCATCATTGCCTTGCCCTAATTTATGAACAATCGGCAATGTAAAGGTCGTTACGGCAATCGTCCCTACCATGGCAAACAGGACACGAATCGTACCAATAACCGTTCTCTCTTGCGGATCACTCGATAGACTGGGCAGAATAGAAGTGACCGGCAAATTGATACCTGCATATAGAATCCCTAACAGGATATAGGTCACGTAAGCGTACACAATTTGTCCCGACGGACTAATATCCGGTACAGAGAACGTTAGCACAGCGATAACGGAAAATGGCAAGGCTAACCATAGGAACCATGGACGCGATTTTCCCCATCTGGTATTTGTCTTATCGATCATGATCCCGAAGAAAGGGCTGTCAAAAGCATCGATAACCCGGGCGATTAAAAATAATGTACCTACAGCAGCCGCACTCATTCCGATCGAATCTGTGTAGTAGAACAACAGATAGGTTGTTACTACTTGAAAGACGAGATTGGATGCAGTATCGGTAAGTGAATAGCTGATTCGTTCAAACCATGGTACTTGTTTGGTTGACATGTGTGTTTACCTCCTGCTCATTATCATGCTTTCATTATAGTAAGCGCTAACAACAATAACTTCCCGCTATTTATCCCTGTTCCATCGCAAATTTAACCTCTTTGAAACCTACTTAAGCTTTGTGGAATTGTAGTAAGGTCAAATATGAACCTGTCAGAGGACAAAAAAGACCCCTACATGCCTGCTAGGGGTCGATTTATCATAGATTAGATTCTTTTCATTTCATACAATTGGACTTCATGCGGTGAAAGTTCTGCTTTGAGATTAAATTGCTGATCGATGAGTTGAACGAAAATTTCCCGTTTCGGAAGACTTACACTCCTTAGATAGGAAATATCCTCCGAATGAAGATGTACGGGGTGTCCCATGTCCACCCAACGATCGTAGGAGCTGCCCCATTGGCGGTTCAACACTGTTTTGCGAATCTGATAGCTGCCTGGCGCAAGGCCCGACAATTCCAAGGTAAGCTCGAGCGGATCGTTATGCTTGAAAATGCGATAGCGATCGTATTCATTCAAATGAGAGACGTCATTACGACGATACAAGGCATCTGTATGTACATAATGGAATAAGAGCACCTGAATCTCATTCCCTTGTCTCGTAATACAATAGTTCTCGCCGCGCTGGATCATCTCAGAACCTAATTTGGCAAGCATTTGATAAGCGTGATAAGCAGCTTTCTCAATCCCGTTGTTCGTCATCAGTCCGAGTCCGCCGTGAAACACTTGATTCGGCACAAGAAACTCTTCCAGAAAATCTGTACTCGTCCAATAACAAAGACTATCCACTTGGTCGATCGTATCGATGACGTTCTTCACGATATAAGCGGATTGATAGCATGTATCATGAATCAAGTCTCGTTGGTTGCCGCTCGAATTCCACTCCGTCAAGTGAATTTCCTTGATATTTGCTCCGGATTCAACAACTATATCACGCGCTTTGACGATGACTTGCGATAAATAATCTTCAGCCGCCGACAGTGTCCAATATTTCGACATTTCCTCTGCCGTCCAAACGAATTCCTCCGACATCCCCCCATCGAGCTGCATGGCATCATAAAAAATCTGATCGAACGGGTAGCTATGGAACGATATAAAGTCGGGCAAACAATGGTTTTGCATGCAGAAGTACAGAAAATCCTGTAACCAAGTATCATTAAGAATCGTTGGAGACAACAAGCTTGGCCCCCCCATTCTAAGCTTGGGATACTTCCGGATCACTTCATGGGTTGCCTGATAGAAGGTGAAATACTGCTCTTGAGTCCCGCTCCAAAAGGAGATGACATCAGGTTCATTCCATACTTCAACATACCAAGTAGTCACCTCTTCAACGCCGTATCGCTCGATACAGTGGTCCATCAGTGCTTCGACGAGCCCCATCCAGCGCGTTAATTGATTGGGATAGCTGACATTGCTCTTTTTCACGAAAATTGTCGCATCACCAGACGCCAGCTTCGAAGGCATAAACCCAAGCTCGATGAACGGCTTCAGGCCTATGCTCAGGAAAAAGTCAAATAGCTGATCCACATAAGTAAACAGATAATACGGCTCGCCTCGTCCGTTCTCATGATACACCATCATCTCGTCGTCGAAGATGCCATGAAACCGGATATAGGAGAACCCGATATCCTTCTGAAGCTGGATGAGCTGCCGCTGCACCTCTCCGAATAAACCCTCTTTCGCTTTGCCAATCGAAGTCAATTTTCGCCAAGTATGCATAAGCGGCGTTGAAGTATTTACATCGAGGTGGATGCTCTCTGTCTTTACGACCATTTTATCTTGCATAATAAAGTTGGATTCCTGAGATTCGCTCGGCAAATATTTGAATAGCTCCTTGAAGGCATCCTGTTGATTCATTTCCAGATAATTAGGAGTCTTCGATGCTCTGGCATTCGCATAAGCGGACATATCTCCCGCGCGCTTCGCGCGATACTCTCTCGGTGTTGCTCCGTAAAACTCTTTGAATACCTTATTAAATGATTTGATACTGGGAAATCCGTTATTTAGCGCCACTTGGGTGATCGTTAAATCACTGTAATTCAATTCATCTAAAGCATGCTCCAGACGCACACCGTTAAGGTATTGAGAGAAGGTCGTACCCAAAAACTTTTGGAAAAATCGAGACAAATAGTGCACCGACAAAAATTCTTGCTCAGCAATCTCTGTTAAAGAGATCGGCTTCGCATAATTATGTTGAATGAACTCGGTAATGGCCAAGAGGCGATCCATGAACTTCACATCGGATGATGCATCTTTGCCCTGCAAAGGCTTGGAATAATATTTAACAAGATACGCCATGAGCCGGAACAATAAACCTTTCAGCTCCAGTTCATAACCCAGTGCTTGTTTCGTATACGTCAGCATCATGTACGCCAACATCTGACGGATCGGATCGAACTCGATCTGATGCTGATGGTCGTATAGATAAGAATCACAATGGAACTGCAGCTCTTTAATTACTGTAAACTGCTCTTCTATATAAGAATGAGACACCTGCAGCGCTAAGATCAAGCTGTTCTCATCGCCACTGATCGAATGAACCTCCTTCGAATTAATAACGGTAATGGCTGATTCGTGCAGAAGATGCCGCTCTTGTTGCCGAAACAACTCGATCGTGCCCTTCAGGACAAAAATAATCTCTAAATTATCATGCCAATGCATCTGCACATGATTCGGGCGATGAAGCAATAACCGGAACGGAGTATAACGATTGGTTGTGATGACCTCATAGGTAGTTTTCATATGGACATTATTCCACATTTTTTTCTTACTTAGCAATCAGCTAGAGGGTGGTGATGAATTTTGCTGCATAGGGGATTCTTGACTTTTTTATCATGATTATTTTCTTATCCTGAGACCAGACCTGCTGACCTCCAGAAAAGAAGCAAAGAATAAGGATAAAGCAGATAAGTTCCCTATATTTTTCACTATCCTACTTTTATTATAATGGGGCTATCTGATGTAAGGAGGATTTCCATGATGACAGCAAAAAATTTCGTATGTTCCTCAGCAGAACCCATTGTACAGACCAAAGCTGGAAAAATGAGAGGCTTTCAGGTCAACGGCACTTATACCTTTCACGGGATAAAGTACGCAGATGCCAAGCGCTTCCAGATGCCCACAGAGGTAGCGCCTTGGGAGGGAATTAAGGATGCACTCGCTTACGGTTATGTGTCTCCCATGTTAACCCAGGATCAGCCCCAAATGGAAGTGCTGGTTCCTCACCGTTACTGGCCTATGGATGAGAATTGTCAGTATCTGAATATCTGGACTCAGAGCCTTGAACCGCAGGCCAAAAAACCTGTTATGGTATGGCTGCACGGGGGCGGTTTTGCAGCTGGCTCTTCTATTGAACAGGTAGCTTATGAAGGAGACAAGCTTAGCGAGTTCGGTGATGTGGTCGTAGTAACCTTAAATCACCGATTGAATATTCTGGGATACATGAACCTGTCTGCTTTTGGAGATAAATACGTCAATTCCGCTAATGCCGGAAATGCCGATATGGTAGCAGCTTTAAAATGGATTCAGGAAAACATTACAGCTTTCGGCGGCGACCCGGACAATGTGACCATCTTCGGACAGTCTGGTGGCGGTATGAAGGTATGGACACTAATGAATACTCCCGCAGCAGACGGCCTGTTCCATAAGGGCGTTATCCAGAGCGGATTAATTGATGGGTTTTTGGACACCCGCAAGACCGATAGTACCGCCATTGTAAAGGCACTGTTGACAGAGCTTAATTTTGGCGAGGTAGAAGTAGAAAAATTGGAAGCGGTTCCTTATCCTCAGTTAGCTGCAGCATATAATAAAGTTGCACCAGCACTCGCAATGCAAGGGGAATACATTGGCGGTAATCCTATGCCTAATGAATTCTATGTAGGCGATCCTAGAGAGGTGGGCTTTACCGAGCATGCGAAGACCATTCCGGTATTGATTGGTAGCGTATTTGGTGAGTTCGCTTTTGGTCCCGGTGTTCCTAACAAGCAGGACGTGTCTGAGGATGCCACCATGGAGATGCTGACTCAAAAGTATGGCAATCATACGGAGAAGCTGGTCACACAATTTAAGGAAGCGTATCCGGATAAACACTTGTCCGACCTGCTATTCTTAGATACCTTCTTCCGTGTTCCAACCAAGGACTTTATCGAGAAGAAATCCGGACACGAGGAAGCTCCTACCTACTCCTACTTGTTTACTTATGAATTTCCTTTTGAGGGGGGCAAGACAGCATGGCACTGTGCTGAGATCCCTTTCGTGTTCCATAATACGGAACGCGTTCCCGTGTGCCTCATTCCGGGAGTTTCCGATCGGATGGAGGAGCGCATCTGTGGGGCATGGGTAAGCTTTGCACGCTATGGCAATCCTAACATCCCTTCCCTTCCCCAGTGGCCGGCATGTAAACCGGGAGATGAGGCTACCATGATTTTTGACCGCAACTGTGTAGTAAAGCATAATTTTGATCATGCATTGATGGATACTTTATTGAAAACGAACCCGAAGCTGCCTTTCCTGCCAAACAATGAGGCCGAAGAAGAAGGATTTATTTTGCATTAAGCAATCACCCCTCGAAAAACTCTTTGATTCGGGTCAAAAAAACTCCCTTCTGTCTGCTAAATGTCGCAGATAAAAGGGAGTTTTTCTAATCCATTATTATTGGTTAACCTTTAGACATATTTAATTTTAAATTTGAGAACTGCTGTGGGATATAAAATTTATTATACATTAACGGATAATCTGGCTCTGTTTTGTCGTAAAGGGTTTCTAGTAGCAAAAAGCACTCGTTCTGCCCCATTAATTTATCTTTCCGATCTGCTAAGTTAACGGTATGCGTATATTTTATTTCAATATTCCCATGGTTAGCGTCTACATAAGCCTGATTCTCTAGAAAATCCAGCATTCTCTCTTTACTATCAAGGTCCAAAGATAACCTCTCTACTGTTTGCATAGACATAAAAGTAAAAGCGTAAGCATGTAGCTCTCCTCCTACTCTATACAAACGTTCCAAAGCTACAACTGTAGCTGATTCTCTTCTTAATACTTGTTTGGTATGTTCCGTTTGCGGGTCCAGCCGATAATGTAGATCTACTTGGTCAAATGCGCTTATATGACATTTATGCATGGGGTTGCTCAGTTTCTCTAATTGAGTATCCTCTTGGTTAAAAGAAGATTCAAGTACAAAGTTCCCCTTACCACGAACATTTCTTACTAATCCATCATCTTGCAAAAGAACTAAAGCTTGCCGTAAAGTAGCGCGACTAACCCCTAGTTTTTTGGCTAAATCCGGTTCTGAAGGAAGCTGGCTACCTACGAGGTATTCTCCTTTGTTAATCTGAAGAAGAAGCTCATCATATACATTGATATAAAGCGGCCGTTTCAATTTATCTAGTTTATGCGTGTTCATTCATCTGATGTCCTTTTCTCCCCATTATGACACATCATTTTTCAAGCGACAAGGAATGTCATTCTCTGCTTCAATCGCAACGTAAAAACCTCCAAAAAGAAACTTTGGAGGTTTTTATGTGATATCAATTATTTAAGAAATGGCAGGAAAGACTCACCGTTGTCTGGCATATCAACATCAAAGTTATCTGCTATAGTCGCACCGATATCAGCAAAGGTATCATGCTCAGGTAATGCGCCACTGCCCTTTAATTGCTTGGAATAGACTAGGACAGGAATAAACTCACGAGTATGGTCTGTACCAGGGAAGGTTGGGTCATTTCCATGGTCAGCCGTAATGATTAACAAATCATCTTCTCGGATGGAATCGAATACCTCATCTAATCGTTTATCGAATTCCTCTAATGCTCTTCCATAGCCTTCCGGATCACGACGATGACCGTATAAAGCATCGAAATCAACTAAATTCAAAAAGCTCATTCCAGTGAAATCTTTCTTAATTACATCAAGCAGTTTATCCATACCATCCATATTGTCTTTTGTACGAATGGATTCTGTAACGCCTTCACCATCGAAAATATCATTGATTTTACCAATAGCGATGACATCATAACCTCCGTCTTGCAAGCTATTCATAACCGTTTTATGAAATGGTTTCAAGGCATAGTCATGACGATTGGAGGTTCTCGTAAATTTCCCGGGTTGGCCTACATAAGGTCTGGCAATAATACGACCAATTAAATAGGCAGGGTCTTTGGTGATTTCCCGAACCTTTTCACAAATATCATATAACTCTTCTAATGGGATGATTTCTTCATGAGCTGCAATTTGCAGAACCGGGTCAGCAGAGGTATAAACGATCAGATCCCCTGTTTTCATTTGATGCTCGCCATATTCATCAAGGATAGCTGTTCCACTTGCAGGTTTATTCGCTACTACTTTTCGGCCAGTTATGTCCTCGATCTGTTTAATTAATTCGTCGGGGAATCCATTTGGATACACATTAAAAGGTTGATCAATATTTAAACCCATGATCTCCCAATGACCTGTCATAGTATCTTTCCCGACTGATTTTTCCTGTAATTTAGTATAATAAGCAAGTGGTTTCTCAGCTTTTGGAACACCCAAAATTTTTTCAATATTAGATAGACCCAATTTGGCTAGGTTGGGCAGATTTAATCCATTCATATGTTCTGCAATGTGTAATAGGGTATGGGAGCCAACATCGTTAAATTGATCCGCGTCTTTTCCTTCTCCAATGCCTACTGAATCCATGACGATTAAATGTACACGTTTAAATTTCTTCATTCTACTCTCATCCCTTATCTAGTAATTAAAAATAATATAACCGGAACGACTTTACATAATAGGCTTCCAATATCTCATGCTGTATAAACTTTATATCGTTTACATTAGTTTCACATAGAAGGAAAGCATTTATGCTAACTCTAATGCGATCTCCATCATTTTAGTAAATGCAGTTTGGCGTTCCTCCGAAGTGGTCTGTGCTCCTGTAATAAGATGATCACTCACTGTTAGAATGCACAGCGCTTTTACACGTGCTTGGATAGCGTTCCAATAGAGGGCTACAGATTCCATTTCAACACCCAAAATCCCTACATCCTGCCACTTTTTATTAGCTGCCTGATCCGCATTATAAAATATTTCACTGGATAAAATATTACCAATATGAACCTTTTGTCCTTTATCATCTGCTATTTTCTTAGCTTTCTCCAAAAGCTCAAAAGAAGCCGTTAGTGGATATTGTCCAGGTAAATTATATTGATGACCATAATTGGAATCCGTTGCAGCTCCCATACCAAAAATTACATCGTATAGCTCAATGTTTTCTTGCATTGCACCACAGGTACCAATTCTGATTAAATTCTTAACTCCAAATACATTGATTAATTCCCAAGAATAAATTCCCATACTCGCTGGACCCATTCCCGTACCCATAACAGAGATTTTCTTCCCTTTGTAAGTACCGGTATATCCTAACATTCCTCTTACCTCGTTAAAGCACTGGTAATCTTCTAAAAAAGTTTCCGCAATGAACTTAGCTCTTAAAGGATCACCAGGCAACAGAATCGATTCAGCGATCTCTACCCCGTTCGGTTTAATATGAGGTGTCTCTTTGGAAATAGTCATCATTTTGATTGGCCCCTTTAGTAGAAAATGTACTTGTTTATCTTGTCTATTTTTTAGACAAGTACAATTTATCATAACTTTTCGAGGGTTGCAAGCCCTTTCAACAAAACGTGTTCATGAAAGATTTGTGAAAACGGCGTCTCCAGCACAACCCTTTACTTGAGAAATAAAAAAACTCTCTTTTATTTGCTAAATAACGCAAATAAAAGAGAGTTTTTTTGAAATCTATAATTGCACCGATCCTATTCCCACTCGATTGTTGCTGGTGGTTTCGAAGTGATGTCATACACTACGCGGTTTACATTCTCAACTTCGTTGACGATACGTACCGAGATTTTCTCAAGAATATCCCATGGGATACGCGCCCAGTCAGCCGTCATGCCGTCGATGGAAGTTACTGCGCGCACACCTACTGTGTAGGAATAAGTACGAGCATCCCCCATAACACCAACACTCTTCATGTTAGGCAGGGCAGTGAAGTATTGCCAAATTTCACGGTCTAATCCCGCTTTAGCAATTTCCTCTTGCAGAATGTAGTCAGAGTCGCGAACGATAGTAAGCTTGTCCTCTGTTACTTCACCCAAGACACGGATAGCAAGACCTGGACCAGGGAAAGGTTGACGCCAAACGATAGCACGTGGCATTCCCAGCTCTTCACCCAGTTTACGAACCTCATCCTTAAACAAGGTATTTAGTGGCTCGATCAAGCTGAATTTCATGTCTTCCGGCAAACCGCCCACATTGTGGTGAGATTTAATCGTTTGTGCCGTAGCTGTTCCGCTCTCAACGATATCCGTATACAGTGTACCTTGTGCAAGGAATGCGAAATCTCCGAGCTTAGCCGACTCTTCGTCGAAGCAGTAGATAAACTCGTTACCGATGATTTTACGTTTTTGTTCAGGATCTTCAACACCTGCAAGCTTGCTCATGAAGCGCTCGCGTGCATCGATTTTCACGACATGAATATCGAATTTACCTACGAAGGTCTCCATAACACTTTCAGCTTCACCTTTACGCAAAAGACCGTGATCAATAAACATACAAGTTAATTGGTCACCGATTGCACGGTGAATAAGCATTGCAACTACGGAAGAATCTACGCCACCGCTAAGTGCGCAGAGTACTTTTTTGTCTCCAACTTGGTTACGAATATCTTGAATAGCTTCATCAATAAACGATTCCATCGTCCATTTGCCGTCGCAACCGCAAATTTGATACAAGAAGTTCGAGATCATCTCATTACCATGTACAGAGTGACGTACTTCTGGGTGGAATTGAACCGCGAACAATTTACGCTCATCATTGCTCATTGCCGCGATTGGAGCACTTTCAGTTCCTGCCTCCAGCTTGAATCCTGTTGGAAGTTCAACTACATGGTCACCGTGGCTCATCCATACCGTCTGACGGCTCTCTAGCCCAGCAACGAGTGCAGTACCTTCTTCAAAATCAATATCGGCTTTACCATATTCACGTTTAGCGGAGCGTTCCACTTTACCGTCAAGTTGGTGAGCCATTAGCTGCATACCATAGCAAATACCGAAGATCGGTACTCCTAAATCATAGATCGCTGGATCTACATGTGGAGCATCTTCAGCATATACACTGCTAGGGCCACCAGAGAAGACAATCCCTTTAGGTGCAAGTGCTTTGATCTTGTCTACCGGCGTATTGTACGGCAAAAGTTCGCTGTATACTCCCAGGTCCCGAATTCTGCGCGCGATAAGTTGGTTGTATTGTCCCCCAAAATCGAGAACGACGATAATTTCATTTGGCTTATTCATTACGAGCCTCCCTTGATTATTGGATTCATTATACTCATGGTTAATTCTCATCGTCAAGGAAAGGAGAACACACTTCTCATAATAGGAGAGAGTTAAACTTCATGAAGAACATTCCTTTCCATGGAAGGAATTGTATAGCAGCATCAGCTGTTCTGACCGATTAAGTTAACCGGAAGGTGATGATCAGGCATTCGCGTATAAACGCGGACGCATCATGAGTAGTAAGCTCGCTGATCTCTGCAGGTGATGCTGGCGCCGCAGACATTGCAGGGATTGCAGATATCATCGACCTTGCTGAAATTCTAGACGTTGCAGGCATTTCGTTCGCGGGATCGGCTGCGACGAAGTCTGAAGTCGCGGGCGCGTACGCCAGGGTCTCCCACTGGCGTACGAACTGCCGGACGGCTTCGCTTAGTCCGGCATCGTAGATCTGCAGGGAGTCCACATACTCCCTGCCAGTGACACCGGGCGGCGGCGGTCCATACCGCTCCGCCAGCCCGTGCCAAGCTAGAGAGGCAGCGCGCAGCTGCCTCTCGCGGCTCATGCTGCTGGCGCTGCGCGCGGCCAGCAGCAGAGCCAGGCTACGCCGCCAGCGCCAAGCGGCGGCGGGAAGCAGCGCCGCGGCAGCGAGCGGCGCAGCAGAGGTCCCGCCCGCCAGCGGCAGGGCGGGCAAGCCCGCGTTTCGCGCAGCTTGCGGCGCGAGCGAGGCTGCCGCAGGCAGCGCCGGTGCGGCGAAGCCGGCGGCAAGGGCGGGGCCAGGCGTTGGGTCGAATGGGACCCAACCGGCGCCGGCGAAAAAGACCTCCACCCAAGCATGAGCATCGCCCTGGGTGACTAAATACTTCGCCGGCATAGTATCGTCCTGCAAGGTCCCAGGCCCAAAGCCTTGGACATAACGAGCAGGAATTCCTGCACTGCGCAGCAGTACGGTCATAGCTGTTGCAAAATGAACACAGTAGCCTTGTTTTGTCTCAAATAAAAAGTGATCCACAAAATCAGATTCGGATGGTGGAACCGTTGTGCTCAACGTATAGGAATATCCATGTTGTAAGTAATCCTTAATGGCAGTTACGGAGTCATAGCGGTTACCTGAAGAAGCTGTAAGCATCTCCGCCAGATCTCTCACTCGTACGGGTAACAAATCTGGCAATTGCAAATACTTACCCATAATTTCCTGGGGATCGTTACTGCTTAAACCACGAAGCAGTACTGGATCGCTCTCAGGAAGTAAGGACTCCACTGAATATTCTGTGATCCGTGCAGAGCCTATTGAATCAGGCAAACGAAAACTCTCTCTGTCTATGTTAGACAGCACATATCCCAATTTACTTCCGCCCAAGAGTTCAACCGACTCAACATCAGTTATTATTCCCGCATTGAATAAAGGAATTCCCCCGGAAGAAGGGGTGGCAAATTGTATCCGCTGTTGAAGCGTTCGTTTCCTAGTTTCACCGCTTAGCATCAATGAAGAATTCTGTGGAATACCGGACAGATTAAGCGGCATAAACTCTTCGCCCCCCCTGATCCATCGGCGGCCATCATAGTAAGCAATGCTCTCACCTCGCCAGTAAGTACGCTCGCTAGTTATAGCTGTAAAGACTGGTTCAGTATTGCGGGATAACGGGGCACCGAGTTCACCGTCATTCGAACTATACCCTGTTGTTCCAGAGGCATTAGACGCCTTATCATCTGGCAAATGGCCTGAAGCCCAAGTCTGCAGCTTCTGAAATGTCGATTGCAGCGTAAGTTCGCTGGTTGGTCTTGCCCCGAGCAGCTGCCCACCGAACCATGCTGTTGCCATCACGACAATGGCTGTCGCCAAAGTCAACCCTCCCCAACGCGCATAAGGCAGTGTAGTAACTCCCTCACGTTCTTGAAGACGCAGGAGACCACTCATCGCGTGCATCCAAAAAATAAGACCCATGGATATCACAATATCCATTGTGGTATTGACGTCAAAGCCCATATCCAAGATCAGCAAGTAAATGATTGTAACTGCCGTGAATAGCACTGTACTCCCTCGGAAGAGTGCAAGCTGCTGTACTGAGGATACCAATAGCCCCCAACCTACAATCAATATCAAAAGCCTGCTGATCTCGCTTAACTGAGAAACATGTCCAGAAAGAAGCAGAATAAGATCATTCGGAATTTCGTCCGCATAAATCCCTAACCACCCTATGCCTTCGCCCCCACTGCATAAGTAAATCCATGCTGAAACAGTAATAAGAAATTGAATACTTAGCAGTAGCCACCCCGGAATCTGAAATATCCCCCATAACAGCAACACTGCCGCCAATACCATTAGAACTTGTAGCATCTTGGAGGTATCTTCTAATAAAGCAGACCTATATAAAGGGAGTAACCATTCAATAAATAGCCCCATAATGGCCAAAGAGAACAGCAAACGATAGTACAGAGGTACCTTTCTCTGCTTACCGGCATGTCTGTTCTCTATTTGCCCCAAATTGAACTGAAAGCCATTCATAGCCAGTTTTGTATCACCCGATTTTCCCTTACCGTAGTGTTGGTTTTCCGGATGATTCATGGAACTCTACCTCCCTGAATCTGAATGCTGGCAATGCATCATCCAGACAAAACATTCGTGCTCCAAGACGAGCCAAACTATCTCCGACAGTTCCCTTTCCAGGCTGGCGAGCCTCCCCTGGCTTCGGTGCTGATTGGTCCCAAGCATAATAAAGCTCCACCTTCACACCTTGCATCAAGAACTTGGCAATCACCTTGGCTGATTCCTCTTCTAGCCGTCCCGTGATAATGGCTACTGTCATCCCCGGAATCCAGCCTCGGGAGGCATCATCAAGCAGCAGCGACAGGTTTCTAGTGCCATCCAGGGAAATTTCAGTCAGAATATCCAGCACTCTCCCTGGGATTTTACCCAGACCTTCATGTCTAGCCATACCTTCTGGCCAACCGCCGCTAAACAACTGAACATAAGCACCTGAACGCTCAGCGGAGAGCATCAGCCCCATCGCTGTCGACACCGCTTTCTCAAATGCTGGAGGCGAATCGTCTCGGCTCCCACGAGGTTTAAGCGCATCTGTAGGAACCTCGTAGCTGAGCGGGTCATTAGCCAATACGATACAGGTCATTCTTGCCTTTTCCCGTTCTGGAACTTTGCTCTGCAGCGCTCCCGTTCTTGCACTATTCTTCCAATGAATTCGGCTAAGTGGATCTCCTGGCTCATAATCCCTGGATTCCAACGCCTCATCGCTGATGCTTCTTCCCCGTCTAGAATACAAGGTGTCACCCGTCATAAATCCGCTATCTGGTACAGTTCCACCAAAGTATAAAGGCGCTGGCAGCACCTTAAAACTCTGTCCTCCATCCGGTTCAGATCTTCCCGTGAACCAACCCGGAAAGTCTCCCCAAGTTACTCTACAACCCAGCAGATGATGATTGCCGCGAGATAAATTTTCAATCGTGTATGTGTATGAAAAAGAACGTTTGAATCCAGGAAATAGCAGCTTCTGATGATGGCTATCGCCCCAATAATCGGCAATGGTCATCCAAGGGAGAGGCAACCGAGAAGAGAAGCTCAGCTGCACCTTCACATGAAGTGTATTTCCAGCCATCGGTCTCGCAGGAGTAATCGTACGAACTAGCTTAATCGTCCGTGGACCAGAGAGCTGAACCATAAGTCCACCGAGCATAATAACTCCTACAACGATCAGGAGAAACAGCAAAGACGGGCCTCCTCGCCAAACATATAAAGCACCTATAATTCCAGCCACAGTTAGCATCCTTAACCATTCCATCAGAGCACTTCGGCTACGCGGATAAGAGAAGCTTTTGACACTTCCGGCATCTTTCTTCAATTGATCAATTAGTGATGAAGAGGACAATGGGACACCCATCCTTTGGTCATAGACTTGTTCCCAGCTCAGGAACTTATTACTATCTATTCTTCCCATGAAAAAGGGTGCCCAGACATTTGTTTTTTCTTTTTACTAGACAGCCTTAGCTCTTCTTTCAGAATGTTTTTACCCGGCGTTCTACTTCAGTAACGCTTATATTAAGCGGAGGATGACCTGTTGTCTCCAGCAGTTCTCGTAGCGATACCCAGATCGATCCACCAATCATTTCTACCCTCGCATCGATTGTCTTTTGACCGTTATCAGGATGGTTTAGAATCAATTGTTTGTTCATTACATCGGCAATGACCGCTTTCCCGTTCCAATCTATTTCTCCACTTCGGCTATTCACATCCCAGCTAACTCGCCCTCCAAGCCGTTCAATTACAGCACGAAGCGGAACCATATACTGTCCATTTCGCACGGAATATTCCCCGGGATTCAGCTTCGTCTCCAGCTTTCCTACCTCCAGAATCAATGGCTTTCCAGGCGCAAAGAGCTCCGCATTCGGTGTGATATTTGAGGCGACCCAAGCTTCTGAAGGATTTTTCCGCCCCAAATTAGTGGCTTTTGCAGAGACTTTAAATTGTACAGGTTCTACCGTTTCATCCAATAGGCCAAAGTCATATCCAGCCGCCTTATAGCGTGCAATAATGTCCGGCAGCGCTTTGACGCTCTCTTGATGACCGCCACCATCATGTAGTAGTAAAATAACCTGGGAAGACTTCATATCCATTGTGGATTCCTTCAAAATTTCTGAGGCTGGCACGCCTTTCCGTTTAGAATCGCCGCTATCCACCGTCCAATCCATCACCTTATAACCTGCTTGCTTCAATAAATTGAAATAGGTATTATCAAAATGATCATAGGTTCCACCTGGGGCGCGGATAAGCTGTGGCCGAACCCCTGTAATCCCCTGAACAATCTCTTCAGTCTGTTTAATTTGATTCCAAAATTCCGTGAATCCACTATATAAATCATGGTAATTATGATTATAGGTATGATTACCAATCGCATGGCCCTGTTCCCATATGGAGTCGATGAGCTCAGGATGGCTTTTCGCTTGATTACCAAGAACAAAAAAGGTTGCCTTCACACCTTCCTGATGTAAAATTTCAAGTACATTGAAGGTGTTATCGCTAGGTCCGTCGTCAAATGTAATATAGACTGTTTTTTTAGATTTTTTGGCTGCTGTGATTGCAGAACTCGTTGTCGAAACCTTGGATATTTTCTCTACCCCATTAGCTTGAGGGAGTTGAGTCACAGTAAGGGCCGCACTTGAAGAGGAGTGAACTTCCGGAGATGCAGAAGCGAGTGGTTCTACTGCAGATGGCAAATCTTGCATCGTCGCTGCGGTAAGCTTATTCTTAACAGATACAGACTCGGCGCTAGCGGGCTGCAAGGATCGGAGCTCCCATGAATTCAAGTTTTTCCCTATACTCCATCCGAGCATTACGATGAATATTACAACCATAACGAGCAATCCGCTTATCAACTTTCGGCGGCTGTGTGCGCTTTTATTACCCTTCATCTTCTCTACCTCCAGCATTCTATTGGCTTAAAAGCCATTTGGTAGATTGTATGAAGACAAGCTGTAAAATAGAATAAGGCAACTGCCTCTTGGAGAGTGACAATCTTATGGAAATGCTGAGTTTTATACAAGAATTATTCACCAAATATGGATATAGCGTATTATTCTTTGGATTACTTCTCGAGTTCGTTGCCCTGCCCTTTCCCGGAGAGACCACTATGGCGTTTGCCGGTTTCCTTTCCTATACTGGGAGACTTGATTTCTTTACGCTAATTGTAGTTGCTTTTGCAGGCACCACAGCTGGGATGACCCTCACCTATTTTGTCGGATTAAAAGCCGGTATGCCCTTTATCCAGCGATATGGAAAATGGTTTCTATTCTCACCTACTAAGCTAGAAAAAACACAGAAATGGTTTGAGAAATACGGAAGCTTTCTAATTTTTATCGGTTATTTCATTCCAGGGGTACGGCACTTTACAGGTTATTTTGCTGGTATTATCGCGCTTCCCTTCCGTAAATTCGCCCTATATGCTTATAGTGGAGCCGTATTCTGGGTAGTGCTGTTTCTTAGCATCGGAAAGGTGTTTGGTCCACAGTGGATGGGCATCTTCCATTTGTTCGAGTCCTATGCGCTTTGGATTATTTCTGGTGGTGCAGTAATAGCAGCTCTTGTGATCATTTACCGTTATCGCAAAAACATTGGTGCCCGCCTCTTCCCTGGCAAAGCTGCCACTCGGATTCAGGCCCAGATTAAAAAACCTTCCAAGGAGCGGTGAATTCACCGCTCTTTTTACTACGTATCAACGCATACCCTGCCAACAGTATAGCAATTACAGAAAACCCTGCTCCCCCAGCAAAACCCAGCGCCCGAGGCTCCATCCATGCTTTATTTTCAAGAATTTGCTAAGATGTAGTACATCATTACATAACGAAATTATCCGAAAAGGAGGGCTCTACTTTTTGAAAATTGATCGATTGCTCTCTATCGTCATTCTACTAATGAACCGGCGTCTCATTCAGGCGAAGGAGCTCGCCGACATGTTCGAAGTGTCCGTGCGTACCATTTACCGTGATATTGAAAGTATTAATGGGGCTGGAATTCCTATCGTCACCTATCAGGGATCGGGTGGTGGTATCGGCCTTATGGAAGGCTACCGGTTAGACCGCAATGTATTGACCGACCGCGAGCTGGCTGATATTTTCTCCGCTCTGCAAAGCGTCTCCTCTTACGGCGGAACTGGACACACTCTGCTCATGGAGAAGATCAGTAGCGTAATCCCGCCCTCACAGACCGCCGCTTTCCGAAGCAAAACGACCCAGCTTATCATCGATTTCTCTCCTTGGGGTCTTCAGCCTATCCTAGAAGAGAAGATTGCAACTCTAAAAGAGGCGCTGGAAGAAAACAGAACTGTGGCCTTTGATTATGTCAATGCCGAGGGGCAGTCCAGTCAGCGTTCTGTCGAGCCCTATACTTTAGTCTTAAAAGGACAAGCATGGTACTTGTATGGTTACTGTCTGCAACGCCAGGATTTCAGATTATTCAAGCTGCATCGTATGAAAGGACTCGTTAAAGAAAAACGGGAGTTCATTAGAGAAGATAGGGACATGCATGAGCTGCCCTGGAGCACTGATTATCAGCGAGTGACTTCTGCCTCAGTAGTGTCGCCAATCCTTCTGCACTTCACAGCTGAAGGCAGACATCTAGCGGAAGATCGCTTTGACTCCACTGAGCTTCAATCGGACGGACATGGTGGATATAACGTGTCCATCCATTATCCCGAGGACGGATGGCTCTATGGTTTCTTGCTCAGCTTCGGAACGGCTTTAGAAGTGCTAGAGCCGGAACATATTCGTCAGAAGCTTGGAGAGTTAGCTCTTGGGGTTGCCAAAAAATATGCAACCTCGCTTTAAACCTGACGGTATGTCGTCAGATTCATAGTTCTATAATGTACTTAAAGCGAGTGCTCATAAGCTTCGCATACTTTTAAAAGGAGTGCTGTATATGAATCAAGAGCATGTAGGGCAAATGCAAGGCGAACCGAAATTTTGTCAAAGCTGTGGGATGCCTATGCCTACGGAAGATCTACTTGGAACGAACAAGGAAGGGCAAAAGATCGAGGATTATTGTGTATACTGCTACGAAGATGGAGCATTTAAACAGCCTGATATTACGCTGCAAGAAATGTCTGACATTTGTACAGGCTACTTGGTTCAAGAAGGAATGGATGAGGCTGTCGCCCGCAAATTACTCGCCGAACAGCTGCCTCATCTGAAACGATGGAGAGGCGTAGCCAGCTCTCCTTCAACAAACTAATAATCAGCACAAAAAAGCGGACCAAGTGAATTCTTGGTCCGCTTTTTATAGGCACTTCTTCTATATGTTACCTTTTTAAGCTCAGGTCAAACTGTAGGAGCCTTCAAGTAGGGGCTGCTGCAGCGGTTTAAGTGATGGTTCTAAATCAGACACAGCATTCCCTTCATGACTGCTGGCAATCGACATCATCAGCTTGATTCGATTCGCTTGGTTAACTACACTAACTCCAGCATCATAATCAATGGCGACGATATTCGCACCTGGATACAACTCCTTAAGGCCCTTAATCATCCCACGCCCGGTAATATGATTGGGCAAGCAGGCGAACGGTTGAATACAAGCAATATTATTCACACCATTATCCAGCAGATCCATCATTTCTGCAGTCAGGAACCATCCCTCACCCATCTGATTTCCTACGGATACCAGTCGGCTGGCCTTCTCAGCAAGACCATAAATATTTTCCCGTCCTTTAGCCGGTCCGGCATCCTCAAGAGCTACCTTTATCGGCTTGCGATAAATCTCCAGATAGGAGATCAACATCGGATTAATATATCCTAGCCGTTTACTTTTACCGAATTGCTCGGCTTTGTAGATCGGATTATACACGCAATAAAAGATGAAATCTAAGAAGTCTGGCATTACCGCTTCTCCGCCCTCTGCCTCAATCATCTCGATGATGCGGTTGTTGGCGTCCGGATGAAATTTAATCAGGATCTCTCCAACAATGCCTACTCTTGGTTTAGTAGCACCTGTAACGGGCAGCTTACAGAAATCGGCTACAATTTCACGAATCAGACGTTTATATTCTCGGAACGAGAAGTTGACTAGACTGACCTTACAGCGCTCCATCCCCTTACGGAATAAACGCTCAGCACTCTGTGGAACGACCTCATACGGCCTAAAATGATTTAGCAACCGCATCATTAGATCACCATAGCAAGCCGCAGCGATCAGCCGATTTGCCAGCTTAAGACTGATTCGGAAGCCTGGCTGGTTCTCCATTCCAGAAGCATTCAGCGAAATCACAGGAATCTGTTCGAGATCTGAATCCTTTAAGGCTTTGCGGAGCAAAGAAATATAATTCGTCGCCCGGCAGCCACCGCCCGTCTGTGACATGATTACAGCGGTACGATTCGGATCATAGTCCCCGCTCTTCAGTGCCGACAGAATCTGCCCTATCGTTACAATAGCGGGATAACATGCATCATTGTTAACGTATCTAAGGCCCTCTTCCGTCTCTTCAGGTCCAGTAGTTTCAAGGATCTTGAGACGGTATCCCGCATCGCGGAAGACCTGTTCAAACAATTCAAAATGAATGGGCGACATCTGTGGCGCAAGGATCGTGTACGTTTCTTTCATTTCCTTCGTGAATGCTACATTAGCCTGTATTTTAGGCGGCTTCTGTGGCAGCACCTTTCCTTTTTCCCGTTCGCGCATCGCTGCCAGCAGTGAACGCAGCCGAATGCGCGCAGCGCCAAGGTTGCTAATCTCATCGATTTTGATCAGCGTATATACTTTGTTATGCCTTTCCATAATGTCTTGTACGGCATCACAGGTGATCGCATCAATCCCACAACCGAAGGAAGTCAATTGAACAAGCTCCAGGTCGGTTCGGACTGCGGCAAGGCGGGCTGCGCGGTACATTCGGGCATGATAGGTCCACTGATTAACTACTCCCACATCCCCTTCACTTCGGTCCAGATGGCAGACAGAATCTTCTGTCAGCACGGCGAGTCCCATACCGGTAATCATATCTGCAATGCCGTGATTAATTTCAGGATCCGCATGATAAGGGTGACCACAGAGAAGTATTCCCTTGTTCCCAGTGCTGGCAAGATACGCAAGCGTCTCTTCACCTTTGGTGCGCACATCACTTTTGGCGCGGTCAGCTTCAGCAAGTCCTGCCTGCACAGCATTCGCAATCTCTTCTCTCGGAATCCCTGTAAATGTCTTCACGAGTCCCTTAGTCAGCGCAGATCTATCGTCAAAGGTCAGAAACGGGCTGACCAGCGTGATTCCATTATCTTTTAGCCCATCCATATTGTTGCGAATGACCTCAGGGTAAGAGGCGACTACCGGACAATTGAAATGATTATCCGCTGCTTCATCTTCCTTCTTCTCATACACTACGGCAGGATAAAAAATAAAATCGACGCCTTTACCAATCAAGCTCTGCACATGTCCGTGCGCCATCTTTGCAGGATAGCAGATCGATTCTGAAGGAATCGTATCCATCCCACTTTCGTAAAGCTTCTTGCTTGATTTAGGAGAGAGAATTACCCGGTAGCCAAGTTTGGTGAAAAAAGTGTGCCAGAACGGATAATTCTCGAACATATTCATCGTACGTGGAATACCGACAGTGCCCCGTGCTGCACCTGACTCAGGTAATGCTTCATAGTCAAAGAAACGTTCATACTTATACTGCATCAAATTTGGCAGTACATTCTTCTCTTTCCTGCCTCCTGCACCACGCTCGCAGCGATTGCCTGTAACGTAGAAGCTCTTGTCCGGGAACCGACTGATCGTTAACGCACAGTTATTTCCACAGCGGCCACAGCGACCTGAAGATACCTCGTACTTAAAGTTGGCTATTTCCTCCGGTCCAAGCAGTGTACTTTTTCCGTCAGCCCCTGCTTGCTCACGGGCAATCAGTGCACAACCGTACGCTCCCATAACGCCAGCAATATCCGGTCTGACTACCGTTCTCCCCGTTAGGCGCTCAAAGGCCCGCAATACGGCTTCGTTATAGAAGGTGCCTCCCTGAACAATAATATTCCGCCCTAAATCCTCAGGGTTGCGAATTTTAATTACTTTTTGCAGGGCATTCTTAATTACGGAATAGGCAAGACCTGCCGAAAGATCAGCCAGCGACGCACCTTCCTTCTGAACCTGCTTCACTTTAGAATTCATGAATACCGTACAGCGGGAACCCAAATTAACAGGTTTGACTGCTTCCAGCGCTGACTTGGCAAACTCCTCGATACCTAATCCGAGCGCAGAAGCAAAGCTCTCCAGAAAAGAGCCGCAGCCTGCCGAACAGGCTTCATTGAGCATTAGACTGTCGATAGCACCGCCGCGGATCTTGATGCATTTCATGTCCTGTCCGCCGATATCCAGAATAAAGTCTACTTCCGGCATGAACTTAGATGCGGCCTTGTAATGAGCAACCGTCTCCACTTCACCGCCGTCCGTCCATAAAGCGGCTTTGATTAACCCCTCTCCATAACCTGTTACATAAGAACCTGCAATATAACAGCCTTCCGGTAGAACCCGATACATTTCCTTCAGTGCCTCACTGACAGAATACAAGGGATTCCCCTTGTTGCTGCCATAAAAGGTATGTAGAATTTCGTCAGCAGAGCCGGTCAATACGAGTTTGGTTGTTGTTGACCCTGCATCGATCCCCAGATAACAAGGGCCACGATACACAGCCAGGTCTGATCTGGCAGCAGAAGCTTTACCATGGCGCTGACGGAACGCAGCAAGCTCTTCGGGGTTCTCAAACAGCGGTGGTAATTCAGCATCCGCAGCCCGATCCGCTGTAAAATCCACAGCCGCTATTCGCGCGATCCAGCCTGAAAGCGGCAAAATAGTAGGATCCGCTTCAGAGAGTGCTGATCCAATCGCTACGAAATACTGCGACCTTTCGGGGAAAAGAATATCTGACTCCGCAAGTTCAAGCGTCTCCGCAAAACGCTGACGCAGGGCTGGCAGGAAGGTTAGCGGTCCGCCAAGGAAAGCCACTCGTCCGCGAATCGGACGTCCGCAAGCGAGACCGCTGATCGTCTGATTAACAATACTCTGAAAGATTGAAGCCGCCACGTCCTCCCGGCGGGCCCCCTCGTTTAATAGTGGCTGCACATCGCTTTTGGCGAATACACCGCAGCGTGAAGCGATAGGATAGATTCGCTCATGCTTCTCTGCCAATGCGTTTAAGCCCGCTGGGTCGGTCTGTAGCAGCGATGCCATTTGATCAATAAATGCTCCCGTTCCTCCCGCGCAAGCCGTATTCATACGCTGCTCAATGCCGCCTCGGAGATAGATGATCTTGGCGTCCTCACCACCCAGTTCAATCGCCGTATCGCATTCTGGAATCAGCTCGTCAATCGCCTTTGTACAGGCGATCACCTCCTGAACGAACGGTACGCCTCCCAGTTTGGATAAAGATAAGCCCGAGGAACCGCTTACAGTAAGGGCTGCGCCTCTCTCAGGAAATCTGCTCTGTACATCAGATAGAAGAGAGAGGGCTGCTTTTTTTATATCGCTATAATGTCTTACATAGTCCTGATAAACAATAGTGTTACGCTCTATAACAACCACTTTCGCAGTAGTTGATCCGATATCAAGGCCAATACGCAGCATTATCACTACACCACCTCGTCTTGCTCCAAATTTGAAGCAATTATGAGGAAACTATATCATGACAACACCTTATGAAAGCTGTTAAAAATGTAACAGACTTTTACAAAAAGTTATTAACAAACTTTATGATTTGGAAATCCCTGCTATGGCAGATGCTACATGACCCTTCACTCGTACTTTCCGCCATTCTTCCACTAAGATCCCCTGCTCATCGATCAGAAAAGTAGAACGTACAATGCCCATGAATTCTCTACCATAGAGCCTCTTAAGCTGCCATACACCGAACATTTCACTGACCTTATGATCCTCATCAGACAACAGTGGAAAGGGTAGACTGTTCTTCTCCGTAAATCTCATATGCGAAGCCAAAGGATCTGGACTGATGCCTAGAACAACCGCACCAAGCGTAATAATCTGATCATGGGCGTCCCGGAATTCGCAGGCCTCCTGCGTACAGGCTGGTGTCATATTTTTAGGATAAAAATATAAAATGACCTTTCGGCCCAGGTAATCACTTAAACTAACCTCTTGCCCGTTGGAAGACGGAAGAGTGAAATTCGGTACTTTTTGTCCAATAGCTACTACGTTCAAGTTATATCCACTCCTTCTTGATATTGGAGGATCGAGCATGAATTGCGCGTATCCCCAAAAGAAATTATAATGTAGAGAATGTGAATGCGAAAGGAAGAACGAGAAATGCCACCTAGAAAGAAAAGGCACGCAAAGACTGGTAAGTCAAAAAAGAAACCGCTGCTTTGGACACTGGCCATTATACTCCTCCTTATTATCGGTGGAGCCATTTACTACTTTACATCCATCTACACTGAGCTTGGCAGCATGTCGAACACCGAGAATTCACCATTTAAGAATGCTGAAACTGTTGATGTCGACACGCCAGAACCTCCAAAATGGGAAGGTACAGAGCCTGTTAATATACTGCTAATGGGCGTAGATGCCCGCGGTGTCAAGAAGGGAGAAATTCCTCGTTCTGATACAATGCTCGTAGCCTCACTTGATCCCGTGAAGAAGAAAATCAGCGTATTCTCAATTCTTAGAGACACTTACGTTCCGATTCCAGATCACGGCGAAAAACGTATTAATTCAGCTATCATTTATGGACCTAACACGGCGATGCAGACTGTAAGCGATCTGCTCGGCATCCCGATTCAATATTATGTCTACACGGACTTCCAAGGATTCATCAAGCTAGTAGATGCCGTTGGTGGTGTAGATTATGAAGTCGAGAAAGATATGGTGTACAAGACCATTGCAGATGGTCCCGAGTATGACATTGATCTTAAAAAAGGATATCAACATCTCGACGGTAATAAAGCTCTGCAATATGTACGTTTTCGACATGACGCTACCTCCGACTTCACTCGGACCGAGCGCCAGCGTGCTTTTCTCAAGGTTGTGGCTGACAAGCTGATCAAGACCACATCCATAATCAAGCTACCGAATATCCTGTCTCAAGTTACGCCTTATATCGAAACTAATCTGACAGTAAATGATATGTGGAAGCTTGCAACCGTTGGGTACGATAGTACCATGGGCGGTAGTGAGCAAATTCCGCCAATGGATCTGCTCAAAGAGGAAACTACAAGTGACGGATCGCAGGTTATAGGCATTCGCAGTGAGAAAAAATTAAAGGAATTTGTTCAGGATACCTTAAATGGCCCTGAGCCAACGCCTATACCTTCAAGTTCACCAGAGACTACTTCAAATAGTAACACTAGCGGAACCCAATAAAGATCTGACAAGCAACGTTCACAAGTAGACACTACAGGCAATGGTATAATACGGGCGGACAGCGGAAACACCGTTGTTCGCCCGTTGCCATGAGCACCAACAATCGAAAGGATGATCACATTATGAATCGTTCCACATCTGAGCAACTTTATCACGAAGCCCTTCAACATATCGTTGGAGGTGTAAATAGCCCTTCCCGCTCTTTTAAAGCCGTTGGAGGCGGAGCACCTGTATTTATGAAACGTGCCAGCGGATCTCACTTCTGGGATGTAGATGGCAATGAATATATCGACTATCTCCAAGCCTATGGACCGATCATTACCGGCCATGCTCACCCACATATAACGAAGGCAATTACCACTGCAGCTGAGAATGGTGTTCTTTACGGAACCCCAACAGAGCTCGAAATTAAGCTTGCTAAAATGCTTAAAGAAGCTATTCCGTCTATGGATAAAGTCCGGTTTGTCAATTCAGGCACAGAAGCGGTTATGACTACCATTCGTGTCGCTCGTGCTTATACAAAGCGCAGTAAAATCGTAAAATTCGCTGGCTGTTATCACGGCCACTCTGATCTAGTGCTCGTAGCAGCAGGATCCGGGCCTTCTACGCTTGGCATTCCAGATAGTGCCGGCGTTCCTAGCAGTATTGCACAGGAAGTAATCACTGTTCCGTTTAATGATCTGGAAAGCCTGCAAGAGGCACTAGAAAAATGGGGCGAAGATGTCGCCGCTGTAATGGTTGAGCCGATCGTCGGTAATTTCGGTATGGTGATGCCGAAGCCCGGATTCCTCGAAGGGCTCTGCAAGCTGGCTCATGCTAACGGCTCACTCGTTATTTATGACGAAGTCATTACGGCCTTCCGCTTCCACTATGGTTCCACACAGACATATGCAGGACTGGATAACCATGAAGACATTACTCCTGACCTTACAGCACTCGGCAAAATCATCGGTGGCGGTCTACCGATCGGCGCGTACGGCGGACGTAAGCATGTGATGGAACAAGTAGCCCCACTAGGACCGGCATACCAAGCGGGAACAATGGCGGGAAATCCAGCTTCCATTTCCGCAGGGATCGCCTGTCTGGAGGTGCTGAGCGCAGAAGGCGTATATGATGAGATGGAACGGCTTGCGATCCGCCTTGTCGGCGGTCTTCAGGAATCCGCTGACCGTCATGGCATTCCACTGACGATCAACCGCATCCGTGGTTCATTCTCTACTCATTTCTGTAAGCATCCAGTTACGAATTACGATGAGGCACAGGATACAGATGGCGAATTGTTCGGTAGCTTCTTCCGTCACATGTTGAACCGAGGGATTAACCTCGCCCCTTCGAAATATGAAGCTTGGTTCCTAACGACAGCACATACCGATGCAGATATCGACGCTACGCTGATTGCAGCAGAAGAATCCTTCCGCGCTATGGCGGCTGAGAAATAAGACGTTATTTACACCACTAAACATACTAAAACCTACCACCAAGCTTCTGGTGGTAGGTTTTTTTGCATAGGCACTATTCGAAGTCAATTTGCTTGTCCAATATAATCTCTGTCATGGCAGGTCCAAACATTTGGTCTCCTCCGGGTATTAAGGCAAATTGAACCGTATCCAGATCCGCTGGCAGCGGTGGCGAGACCAAGAACTGCATTTGTGTATGAGCTCCTCCTCCGTGACCTCTATGCGGCTGGATTTCATAGGCTGCCTCACTCAAAATCTCCAATGATAGAGCGGGTCTAAGATGAACGTGCTCCACTGTTTCTTTTAAATACTTAATCTCCACAGTAACTATACTGAGCGTTTCATACTGCATAGCATGTGTAAGTGTATACTCGCAATCTTCCAGGACTGTCCGCTTCACAATTGGAAGTACGCCGAGCAGTAAACCAGGCTCTTCCCAATATTTCCGTCTGGGCACAGCCTCATTCAGACTGTGTATATACTGTACAATCTGAGAAGTGTCCATCTCGAATCTAGTTGACCATTCCTCAAGGAGCTCACTTTCAGGGGAGAACCGTTTTTTTCCTGTTATAGCTTTACGTTCCTGAATCAGAGCCAAAATCTGCTCATCAATCTTCTTAACCTCATCATTGTATTCGTTGACCACGCCTCTTATTGGCATTCTACCCCAACCCATTTAATAACCTCCTTCTTATAATAAAGTTAATTTCTACCCATTAGCTACATGGTACCTCCTATGGATTAATTTGTAAAATATTCGAAATCATTCAATCTTGCAGATAGCAAAAAAAAAAGCATGTGTCCCTCAGCTTTATGCTGCAAGACCACACGCTTTAAGATTCAGAGATTTTCTTTTACTCATACAAGTTACGGATTTCCACTCCCTGAGGAAGCTTGAATGGATTTTCCTTGTTGATTCGGTCGTAGAACATGATGCCATCGAGATGATCGATCTCATGCTGGATGATGATGGCTTGGTAGCCCTTAAATTTAAGGACCACTTCCTTCCCCTCAAGATCATATCCCTTTACCTTCACAGATTCATAACGAGGTACAAAACCATGCACCGGCCGATCAACGGACAGACACCCCTCGCTCTCCGGTAAGTACACCATGGTTAGTGAGTGACTGATGATCTTAGGGTTAACCCAAGCATGCTCTACAATCCTCCCTCTCTCGTCCGTAGAATACATCACGAACATACGCTTCAACAGTCCGATTTGATTCGCCGACAGACCTACGCCAGAGCGTAAATTGTATTCTTCGGAAATCTCCGGGTCCTGGCTGTTCTTCAGAAACTGAAGCATACATTGCAGAGTCTCACGATCCTCCTCCTGTAGAGGAAGCTCCACTGGTTGAGCTACGGTACGAAGTACGGGATGACCTTCCCGTACAATATCATCCATAGTGATGATATATTCAGCACTAAATTTTGAACTAGACAATATTCCATCCACCTTTGCCTTACGGGCTTAATTTAAAATACCTATGATATAGTATGCAGATTTATGGATTTATGAAAGCCGTTCGCAGTTTGCTACTATAATTAACATCAAATCCAAGTCCGGTCGCCAATGCGGCAAGGGGAAGATAAGTTTTATCTTCTTTGCCTACCTTTTGCAGAAAAGCAGGGGTATCAATGGCTACATTCTGTCCATTCACCTTAATAAATTTGCTACCGATCGTGATTACAACCGTCCGGCCACCGTATTCAATAGTAGCACTGGAGGTCTTATTATCCCACTTTCCATTAGCGCCTACGGCATTTAGAATATCTTTAAGCGCCAAGAAGTTCTGACCATTCTTAAGGATGGGCTTATTCGGCGTATTTAACTCCACACCCTTTACAACAATCGACATCGGTACAGTATCCGTAGCCATCACCGCTACAGTGGGAATGCGGTATTCCCCCCATTGTAATTCAGCAAATACTTTTGCAATGGTCTCGTATCCAAGCTGCGTAGGGTGAAAATCCGCTTGTCCTGCCCCGATAATATGCGTGAGTGATCCCTCTGAGCCGGCAAACTTTGCCGCTACATGAGCTACTACTACCTTTGCTCCCTCTTGATTCATACTTGCAGCCACACGATCTGCCGAATCCGTAAATTTCGCTGCTGCGGTCATCAATTTAGTGTACATCGCACCAAGAGCGATCTTAGGAGCAGGCTGGTATTGGTCAGCCAAAATAATTGTTGCTTGAGGATTTATCGCACGAATATTCTCAAGACTCGCCTTCACATTCGTATTGTAATCCGCTAGCTTCTGCTCCAGCTGAGATTCAAAATCTGTATCTGTCAGCTCCTTCACCTGTAAGAAAAGACGGCTTACATCATTCCCGCCAATTGTAATCGTAATCAGATCGGCTTCCTTCAGCTCTGATGCGATCTGCGGGGTTAACTTTACGAATTGGTCTATCCGCGGATCTGGAAGACCTGACTGAATACCTTCAGCGGTAATCGCTGAGCCGTCCTTGATGGCTCCAGTGTAATTACGTAATCCAGCAGTGGTCAATCCAAGAATACCATAATTGGTAAGCTCGCTCCGGCCATGATACCACCCCTGCTCCAGTAGTCGCTCCGCATAACCGTAAGGCTTGGTATTCACATCCGTCATTCCCGGCTCGTATCCGGCAGTAATCGAATCGCCAAGAGCTACGATGCGAAAGACATCCTGACTTGCATCTTGTGTTGTAGACGTGTCAGCTGCATTTGCCGATCCGGCACCTACGCCAATCAGCACAGATAACAAAAGCATACTGCTTGTGCTAGCTGCTAAAATTCTTCTCCACTTACTTAGCATCGTATCCCTCCCAAAATGTTCTAATTCTCATTCTACCATCCCTGATAGCAACGCAAAAGAGCGGCCTCCCATATTCGGGAAACCGCTCTGAACATCACAATTATTATCACAGCTAGAAACGAATGTCTTATTCTTTATTAGAATCCTCTTGTGAATTCAAATGTTTCCCGGCACGTTCCAGATATTTATCATAACGATCGTCTAGTTCATGTCCAATCTTACGATACCGCAGCGTCTCCTCCACAATAGGATCCATTGTGGTCTGGATACGAATTTCATACTTCGGAGAGATCTCACGGATTTCTTTAGCTATACGGTCACCCTGTTCCATCTCACCATCAACCAGCATTTCGCTTAGCTTGCGTTCCAGATCATCCTTCTCGCTCATGACGCATCGTCCTCCCTAAAGCTTATATCCTGTTGCTTCAGCATTCTTCAGTGACGAAACCAAATATTCGTGAATATGACCATTACTTGCTACTATATGACGAGTGCCAATATCGTATGGACGCCCAAGCGTATCCGTAATTCTGCCCCCTGATTCAAGCACTAGCAGCACTCCTGCTGCACAATCCCAAGGGCTTAAGCCTACTTCCCAGTATCCATCTACCCGACCTGCTGCCACATAAGCCAAGTGTAGAGCAGCTGAACCTCCTGCGCGAATACCACGAATCTGCGGAAGAATGCTCTGCAGTCCTGCCATATTTACAGGTTGCGCAAATTCACGGTCCGGCGGAAAGCCCATTGCAATCAAGCTGTCTCCAAAAACGTCCTCCATAGAGACTGCGGTAGGAACACCATGCATGTAGGCTCCCTTACCTTTTTCAGCAACGAACATTTCATCACGAATCGGATCGTAAATTACCCCCACCGTTAATTCTCCACGAATCACTAAAGCAATGGAGACACAGTAAAAAGGAAATCCGTGTACAAAATTAGTCGTACCATCTACAGGATCTACAATCCACAGATATTCATGCTCACGAGCTTCTTCCAATGCAGCGGTTGCTGCTGCTGCTCCCGGGGAAACGCCTTCCTCACCGAGGATCGCATGATCTGGATAATGTGTCAGGATCAACCTGCGGATCATCTGTTCAACGCCTTTATCTACTTCCGTGACCAGATCCTGTGCTGATGTCTTTGTATTAAGTTCCTTCACCAGGCCCTGTCTGCTTTTTATCCATTCTCCTGCTTTGGCAGCAGCATTAATGGCTACCGCCGTATGTCCCTTGCTTGTTACTACATAGGGTTCACGTTCTTTCTTACCCTCTGGTTTTAAAGGACTCATATCTTCACTCCGCTTCCTTGAACATAATCGCCATTGGCATGAAATTTAAAGCAATCCTATTCACAATACCGTTCAATACGCCAAAACGTTCTCAAAGTTCCGCCATAAGGGATACCCATTTCTATGATCCCTTGAATGTTAATCGTAATAAAGTTTCATTCAACGTACCCTATTTCAAGTTACATATCAAGTCATGATAGGGCCCGTATTCGGGACCTATCGCCTTATTTTCATTGTTTAAGGTTCGATATTCACACTTGCCCCATTTAATACAGAAATTCCGTTACCGGCATCAGCCAGCTCCTTCATCGCTTCCATCAATCCAAATAACGCACCATCTTTTAGTTTTGCCTCAATCATAACATCAATAGCAGGGGTATCTGCAGCTATCCGTTTTAAAAAAGCTACTAATGGCGCAGGCTCCACACCATCTGCATGGCTGCGTGGATCAGACGGACTGCGCGGACTAGATACATGAATCTTAGGCGGGAAAAGCTCTCCAGACGGAACATCCTTCTGCGCAAGCTCGCTTCGCCATGTCTGCTGAATATCAGGCCACAGCTCCCAAGGGAGCTCTCCTTCATTATTCACCCATTGATGGTGAATATCCAGCACCATCGGCAGGCCTACGTTCTGGCAGACTGCCAGTGTCTCCGGGGCTGTGAAGGTCTTATCATCATTCTCCAGCGTAATACGTGCCTGCAGCGCTGCTGGTAGCTCGCGGAAATGCTTCTCAAACCGCTTGGCTGCCACCGGCTTGTCCCCATAGGCTCCGCCAATATGAATATTGTTCTTCGCCATGGCAGGAAGTCCCATGGCATTCAGCATGTCCGTGTGGTGCTGCAAATCCCGGATGGAACTTACTAGCACCTCAGGACGGGGTGTACTAAGCACTGTAAAGTGATCTGGATGAAAAGACACCCGCATCCCATGCTTTTTCACATATTGCCCCACTTCCGCGAATTCCTCAGCGAGCGCAGCAAACGGATTCCAATCCTGTAAATCAGGATGCGTCGCCAGAGGAATCAACTTGGAAGTGAGACGGTACACGAAGATGTCGGAACCCACATTATGCTTCATTAGTCGCAGCGTATTGTGCAGATTCATCCGAGCGAGGTTCTCCAAACGCCGAAGTGCCGCTTCACGGTCATCCAGCTTCTTGAAGGAGGCCATCGTCATAGTCTTGGATGGTGAGCAGTCTTTGATAACGGTGGACATCGCTACATATCCAAAACGGACAATCATCCCTGCGCTCCAAAAAACATTTCATCTGCTAGTGCAGTTTGCACTTTTGATTCTTCTTCATTCAATTTACGCACGAGTTCCATTTCGACCGCTGTAACCTCATGCCCCTGAAAATTAATCTCTGCGATCGAGGCTGAGATTTTGACGATCGCTACAGCTACATTCTCAGGTGTGTAGGCAATCACCTTCTGACCCGTCGGATACACGCGAAAGCCCTGCTTCACCATTTTGGTACGCCCATACTCCAGCAGCTCGTACAGCTCTTGTTCATTCTTGAACTTACAGACGGAATTGAATTCAGTTTGAAAACCCATATTTCGTCGCCCCTTTCCAGTCGGGATGAACCCGCTAGTAGCTTCAATTACTCGTTGTCATACTTAAGACCTTGTTTGAAATTATAGCGCTCTAAGGCTAACTCAATCATACGGTCTAACAGAGCTCTATAGGATACACCTGTCTCACGCCACAATAGCGGATACATGCTGTAAGGAGTGAAGCCAGGCATCGTATTCACTTCGTTAATTAGAATTTTACCATCCGATCTCCGCAGGAAGAAGTCCGCCCGGGTAATCCCGCTACCCTCAATCGCTCTAAAAGCGGTTATCGCGGACTCCCGCAAACGATCAGCAACTTCAGAATCTACTGGCGCAGGAATCATCATTTGCGATTTACCATCCGTATATTTAGCTGCGTAGTCATAATATTCTCCAGAAGAAACGATTTCACCCGGAACAGAGGCCTCTGGCTCATCATTTCCGAGCACACCGACCTCTACCTCACGAGCATCCACGAATTCCTCAATAATGACTTTGGTGTCATAACGGAAGGCGAAATCTATAGCTTTTACAAGACTTTCCTTATCAGAAGCCTTAGAAATACCTACACTTGAGCCCAGATTAGCAGGCTTTACGAATACTGGATATCCCAGTTTATCCTCTACACCCACAATCAACTCATGGCTTTTTCTTTTCCAAGCGCTGATGTTAAAATAACAATATTTACACTGATCCAGACCTGCATCAGCGAATAGCTTCTTCATAACAACCTTATCCATCCCTGCCGAAGAGGCAAGAACACCAGCCCCAATGTAAGGAATATTCGCCATTTCGAACAACCCTTGAATTGTTCCGTCCTCGCCATACGTGCCGTGCAGCAGTGGGAACATAACGTCCACCGCTTTATCCGCACCGGATAGTCCACTAAATACTACATTCAGGGCTGTGCCCATATCTTCCGTTGCATCTGAAAGCTTGAGCTGCTCTACCTCACTATAAGGTGCCGATAACGTCTCTCCGACTTTCCACAAGCCCTGTTTTGAAATATAAAACGGGATAATCTCATATTTATCGTAATCAAATGAGTTCATCACGGCAAAAGCCGTCTGTAAAGATACCTCATGTTCTCCGGATTTGCCCCCGTACACCAGCCCTACGGTTAGTTTTGCGTTCCCCATACCTTTATAACCTCTTTCTGTCTTATAAATAGTCGTTAATATGAAAAAAACGGTATTTCGTTTGATCCGTCCATGCGTAGGAATCACGATAGTCCCAGAAGCGATGACGACTGCTAACTGTACGTGCATTCACAAGCGGCATGCCACCAGCATCAAAGGCTGTGACGATCGTGCTGTGCTGATATTGCCCGTTACCATCCCAGTCATATTGAATGATATCGCCCAGCATCAATTGCTCCGGCCGCTCCATGACTTCCGCACGCAAGCCACTGCTCCGGCTAACGCTCAAATAGCGCTGCAGACTGTCTGATACAGCCCAGCTATAACTCCACCATTCTTGTTTTCCTTGGTAGCCTTTGTACCACCAACCCGTTTCTCTTTTACCAGTATAGTTGATAGGCGCGCCCCCTGCAAAGAGGCATTGGGAGACATAATTCGTACAATCTACCTCAAATGTTTCGAACTCCGGATTCCCGTCTTTCCACCAACGATCGGCATAAGCCACCGCTTCTTCACGGTTGTAGCGAACCTCTCTTGAGCCCGAGATCTCACCAAGAATATTCCGGTTTAGAAGGGGCTGTGATGGCAGCGGAGCAGGCAAAGCTTCCCCCCATTTGGACAACCTGCCTGATAACTCCACCTCAGCTCTATGAACTGTATTCCTTTCGGGAATGGTTCGTTCTATAGCAGCGATTTCCCAACCCCCTCCGTCCCGCACAAAGGTCAGCCGCTCCAGCTCAACCCTATCCTCGCGGTGGTTAACGCCTCCTTTTTCATAATAGAGTGCACTATGCAGCGTAACCTCTGCTACCACCTCAGTCGGAGTCTGCCGGACGGTCCGTAAAGTCTTTACACCTGTTTCCCCACGCAGCGGAGTGATCCCACGAGCGGTATACCATTCAGCGATACGGCGTGAACGTTCCCCTTGCTCCACCAGAAAACGTGGATCTTTAACGGATACGGAAACTGTTTGCGATGAGGACTTAGGTTCCACCTTGGCCTTATTCACTTGATCTACATATACATATAGACTCTGCTTCCACTGTTGTTCCATTATACTCGCACCCCTTCATTCCCTTTTAACTGCTGCTCTATGTATATGAAAGGAAACAGGCCGCTATACAGATCGCTTCAATTTACATGGTAGGGCATATGCTTTGCTTATAGCTTACGTTTTAGAGGTAACTCTAAATGGTTTCTGAGATGCGATATTCGGGCTTTATATATAGGAAAAAAAACTTTACTCCCCTCTTTGTAACCGTTATAATTAAATAACATGCAATGTGAAATTGAGTTTCAATAGATGAAACAAGGAGGCGCACATATGCCAAGCAAGGATCATTTCTCGTTGGCCCGCACCCTGGAATCAGGTGGCAAATCTTATCGCTATTATGATCTTAACTCCCTTGAGGAACAAGGATTGGGCTCTATCTCTTCCCTTCCTTTCTCGATCAAAGTATTACTTGAGGCGGCTGTTCGTCAATTTGACGGACGGGCGATTACAGAAGAACATGTGAAACAATTGGCTGATTGGTCAGGCGACATTGATCGCAATAAAGAAATTCCGTTTATCCCTGCTCGTATCGTACTTCAGGACTTTACCGGTGTTCCGGTAGTCGTAGATCTGGCAGCTATGCGTGACACCGTAAAGAAAGCCGGCGGAGATCCTAAACAGATTAACCCTCTCGTTCCCGTTGACCTTGTAATTGACCACTCTGTTATGGTTGATGCTTTCGGTACGGCAGACGCTTTGGAATACAATATGAACGTGGAGTTTGAGCGCAACGAGGAACGCTACCGTTTCCTTCGCTGGGCACAGACCGCTTTCAATAACTTCCGTGCAGTTCCTCCAGCTACCGGTATCGTGCATCAGGTGAATTTGGAGTATTTGGCTTCCGTAGCCACCACTAAAACTATCGATGGTGAAACTGTCGTTTATCCAGATTCCCTTGTTGGAACGGACTCCCACACTACGATGATCAATGGACTTGGTGTTGTGGGCTGGGGTGTAGGCGGTATTGAAGCTGAAGCAGGTATGCTCGGACAACCGCTCTATTTTGTTACACCAGATGTAGTGGGCTTCAAGCTTACAGGCAGTCTTATCGAAGGGGCTACAGCAACAGACTTGGCTCTGACAGTGACTGAAATGTTGCGTAAAAAGGGCGTAGTCGGCAAATTCGTCGAATTCTACGGTCCTGGTCTTGCTAACATCAGTCTTGCTGACCGGGCAACGGTTGCTAACATGGCGCCAGAATACGGAGCAACGATCGGTTTCTTCCCTGTAGATGAAGAGACACTTGCTTATCTTCGCAGCACAGGTCGTCCAGATGATCTGGTAGAGCTCGTTGAGTCTTATTACAAAGCACAAGGCATGTTCCGCACTTCGAATACGCCAGATCCTGAGTTCAGCGATGTAATTGAACTTGACCTAGCTTCTGTCGTTCCAAGCTTGGCTGGACCAAAACGTCCGCAAGACCGGATCGAACTTACGCATATGAAAGAAAATTTCGAAGGTATTATCCGTACACCTGTAGACAAAGGCGGTTACGGTCTCAGCGATGAGAAAATCGCCCAAGCTGTAGAAATAGAACATAAAAATGGCACCAAAAGCAAGCTGAGCACAGGCGCGGTCGTGATCGCAGCGATTACAAGCTGTACGAATACTTCTAACCCTAGCGTTATGCTTGGTGCAGGTCTTTTGGCGAAAAAAGCTGTGGAACGTGGTCTGACCAAACCAGCATACGTTAAGAGCAGCTTGACTCCAGGATCATTGGTTGTTACTGAATATTTGGAAAAAGCAGACTTGCTGAAGCCACTTGAAGCACTGGGCTTCTACTTGGCGGGATATGGCTGTGCTACTTGTATCGGTAACTCCGGTCCATTGCCTGAAGAGGTTAGCCAAGCCATCACTGATAACGATATGACCGTAGCTGCTGTAATCTCCGGTAACCGTAACTTTGAAGGCCGCGTACATGCTCAGGTCAAAGCCAACTACTTGGCTTCACCGCCGCTCGTAGTTGCTTACGCACTGGCTGGCACTGTAAATATCGATTTACAGACTGAACCGCTCGGATTTGATCCACAAGGTGAGCCAGTATTCCTGAAGGATATTTGGCCAACTACTGCTGAAATTCGTGAAGCAATCGGCCTCTCCCTTAGTCCGGAGATGTTCCGTCGTAAATACGAGAATGTATTCACTGCTAATGAACGTTGGAATTCTATCCCTGTTCCACAAGGCGAACTGTATGAGTGGGATGATAATTCCACGTATATTCAGAATCCGCCATTCTTTGAGCATCTGGCAGACGGTCTGGGAGACATCAAGGATATCAAGGATGCACGCGTTCTGGCGTTGCTTGCTGACTCCGTAACGACCGACCATATCTCACCTGCAGGTAATATCTCTACCTCTGGTCCTGCCGGCGAATATTTACGCGATCATGGTGTAGAACGTGCAGACTTCAACTCCTACGGCTCACGCCGCGGAAATCATGAAGTCATGATGCGTGGTACATTCGCTAATATTCGGATTCGTAACGCAGTAGCTCCAGGTACAGAAGGCGGAGTTACAACCTTCCTGCCAAGCGATGAAGTCATGTCCATCTATGACGCTTCCATGCTGTATCAGGACGCTGGACAGAATCTCATCGTTATCGCCGGTAAAGAATACGGCACAGGAAGCTCACGTGACTGGGCTGCCAAGGGCACGCTTCTGTTGGGTGTTAAAGCTGTTATCGCTGAGAGCTTTGAGCGGATTCACCGCAGCAATCTGGTTGGTATGGGTGTGCTTCCACTGCAATTCCAGGAAGGCCACGGCTGGAGCAGCTTGGGATTGACCGGACGTGAGACCTTCAACATTACCGGTCTCGATAACGAGGTGACGCCAAGCCAAGATCTAACTGTTACCGCTACCCGTGAAGACGGTACTCAGTTCGATTTCCCTGTCACAGCACGCCTCGACAGTACGGTTGATATTGATTACTATCGCAATGGTGGTATTCTACAAACTGTACTTCGTCAAATGCTGGCGGATGCCACAGATTCTTCGGCTGTATCTGTAGAATAGGTTTATCGCAAGACGCACAAGGGAGTGCCCTCTGGCCATTAAGGCTAGAGACACTCCCTTGTCTTATTATATTTGGATATTAAACGGCCAGCCTCCGATCATCCGGAGACTGGCCGTTTTTCTCATGTTGGGCTATGGAATCATCATGCCCATTTCACTTGCTGCTTCCTTCAAGATGGCGGCATACTCTACTAACGTATCCCTAGACAGGCGGCTGACCGGCCCTGACAGCGATAACGCCGCAATCACATTTCCACTACGGCCTGTGACTGGTACCGCCACAGCGGCCGCACCAGACTCACGTTCTTCGAAACTCGTGGCATACCCCAGCCGGATGATCTCATTAAGCTGATCTTTGTATACACTCTTCTCAACGTAATCCGGCCACTCCGAACTCTCCAGCAGCTCTCTCAACACCTCAGGTGGTGCATACGCTGCTAACACCTTACTCGACGCCCCTACGGATAATGGCAGCCTCGCACCGATCTGTGCAACTCTACGAATCGCTTGCTGGCTCTGTACCGCCTGAATACGTACGCGTTCAATACCATCCCGTAAGTAAAGGCTGACCGTCTCTCCGAGTCGATCTCTCAGCCGTTCCATAGATGGCAGCAATACCGCTGCCGACTCGTCAAAAGCAGGCAGATGCGTCGACAACTCCCAGATTCGTATACCCAACCTATATTTTTCTGTCGCCGGATTGCGAATAAGAAAGCCCTTTTCCTCTAGTGTTGCCAGCAATCTGTGGACTGTACTCTTATGTAAGTCAATCTTTGATGCGATCTCCGTTAACCCTAAATCTCTGTCCTGCGTAAAACAAAGTAATATATCAAGCGCACGTTCTACCGCGCGTACCGTTAGCTTTCGGTCCTCCACAGTAATCCCCCTTCGTGTTTCATCAAATGAAACGCGGTTACATTATAACTAACTCTATCTTAGTGCAAAACTCTACGGAAAGTCCAGTATATTCACTGAGCCGAAAAAGACTGGTCCGCACTTTACAGTTACATTACAAAACGGTCCAATTCATTGACTTTGTAAGTGCTTCAACTTACGATAAACATATTAAATATACTAATGCTTTAGTATCATTTTCGACAAATTATCCTAGGCACTAGTACTCACATCATACTTAGGAGGGGACCTTATGGATCTGACAACCAGCCGAGCCGGCACGTCAGTCTCCCGTCGTCCTAAACTACCTAAACAGGGCAGTTCATCACGACTATCGCTGCGGATGATCCGTGTTAAGCATATTATCGTTGCATTGCTATTATCTATATTTTTCTTTTTAGCATTTTGTTTTGTCTCGCTTCATGGCTACATCGCTTGGGTGCTATCCAATCCAACCGTCGCGCCACTGTACTCCAATCCTATGATGGCCAAAGGCCTCGCCTACGAGGATGTAACCTTCCCAGCTAAGGATGGCAGTCGCCTGATGAACGGCTGGTATATTCCAGCCAAGGATGCTACTAAGACTATTGTGTTCAGTCATGGCTATGGTGCCAACCGCGAAGAGTCTTGGGTACCTATGTACGATCTCGCTCACTATGCACACAGTCTGAATTTCAATGTCGTAATGTTTGATTACGGATTTGCTGCCCAAGGTAATAAGGATATTGCAACCGGCGGCAAAAAAGAATCCCAGCAGCTTCTAGGCGCCATTGATTTCGCAAAGGAACGCGGAGCTAAAGAGCTCGTTGTTTGGGGCTTCTCCATGGGTGCTGGCACAGCACTGCAGGCAGGTTTAGTATCTGAGGACATCGACGCGATGATTCTGGACAGCACCTTTTTGTTAGAACCAGACACGCTGTATCATAATATCAAGCAGAATATCGATCTGCCGCGCCAGCCTTCCCTGGCGATCATGGAAATGCTGTTCCCGGTACTGAACGGTACGGGACTAGATCAGATTCCTTATGCAAAGGTTAAATCCAAAGACTATCCTTTCCCTATCCTATTCATGCATGGAACCAAAGACGATAAAGCACCTTATCCTATTGCCGAAGAACTAGCAGCAAATCAGAACAATCCGTTCTCTGATTCCTGGATCATCGAGGGTAGTCATCATGAGCTGTTGTTCCGCGAGCATCCCCGTGAGTATTTGCGGCGGGTCTCCGCTTTCTTAGGGAATGTCCATCTGGCCAAAAATAATAATGGCGATCAGCCAGCGATGGCAAGTAATTAACTAAGCGCTAATAACCATACGAACAGCCTCTTCCAGGGACAGAAAGAACGCGCCCTAGGAAGAGGCTGTTTTCATCCCCAGGAAAGAAAGAAGCCAAAGAGGCACTCTAAGTTTATGTTCTTCATAACCTTCCAAGACCGTTCATATAATGGACTGATAAAGACATATCACGGGAGGTTTTCTTGGCATGCTATATGTATACGGGCCGATGCTGCCAGTACGTATTCTGGAAGAAATCGTATTTTGGAAAACACAAGAGAAAGAGCATACCGAAGTCATCAAAGCGATCGTACCTAAATTAGAGGACCCTTATGTGAAACTCCTCGATGAATGGGCCGTTGTTTTTGGTGCAACTGAGCAGGCGGCACAGCAGCTATTGAATGCTGCCCTTTCCGCTTCTCCTCCGCCACAGGCAGAACTCACTGCGGAAACGGAGAAACTGCTACATATCTCCTGCAATCAATCCCAAGAGTTCGTCCGGCAGCTCTTTGCCATCATGGAGAGTAGCGCAGCGGTCAAAGCCGTCCCCCTTGCAACTACTGTGATTCTGCATATTATTCGCGAATCAGAATACTTCTTAGCCGTACTGCAGACACTCAGCTCGCCCGGAAAGCTTTCACAAGTCATGCGTGATTACACAGAGGATTATGTCGTAAACATCGATACAGACGATACTATGCGGAATGATGGATTCTCTACTTTTACTGACACTGTTCCTGATATCCGCGATAAAAACGACGCAGTACCCATTGGCGGCCATACGCTACCTCCCTTGCCTTACGCCTATAATGCACTAGAACCTTATATTGACGAAAAGACGATGAGAATTCATCATGATAAGCACCATCAAAGTTATGTAGATGGATTAAACAAGGCTGAAGTTAAATTAGCAGATTCCCGTAAGAACGGTGACTTCGATCTCGTTAAGCATTGGGAGAGAGAATTAGCCTTTAATGGTGCAGGCCACTATCTTCACACGATCTTTTGGAACGTGATGTCTCCGCAAGGTGGGGGCCGCCCAACAGGTGCTTTACTAGAAGCTATAGAACAAAGCTTTGGAAGCTATGACAGCTTCAAGAAACAGTTCACCGAAGCTGCGAATAAAGTAGAAGGTGGCGGCTGGGCCATTCTCGTCTGGAGTCCACGTAGCCATAGACTAGAAATTCTCACTGCGGAAAAACATCAAAATTTATCGCAATGGGACGTTGTTCCGCTCTTGGCCTTGGATGTATGGGAACATGCCTACTATCTGAAACATCAGAATAATCGTGCGGATTATATTAACGATTGGTGGAAGGTCGTCAACTGGCCATATGTGTCAGAGCGTTATGCGGCTGCCAGTAAACTGGCATGGAAGCCTTACTGATCTCTTACCACTTCGTAGAAGACATCACTTCTATTCGCTTATATTGACCCAAAAGGACCCATCGTTCACAAAAAGTGAATGATGGGTCCTTCTAATTTCGAGGTATAGACACCTCTATATACTATTCTTTAATCAAGCTCAGAAACTCCGCACGAGCGGCGGCATCCTCCCGGAAGACCCCTCTAGTAGACATGGTTACCGTCTTACTTCCTGGCTTCTTCACTCCACGTGCGCACATACAAAGATGTTCACCTTCCACAACGACCATAACGCCTTGAGGGCTTAGTACCTCCGTCATAATATCCGCAATTTGCGTCGTAATGCGCTCTTGAACCTGCAAACGCCGACTCACTGCTTCAACTAGGCGAGCTAATTTGCTGAGTCCAGCAATCCGTCCGCTCGGAATGTATCCAATATGCACTTTACCGAAGAATGGAGCCATGTGATGCTCACATTGGCTGTAATAGACGATATCCTTCACGATCACTAGCTCTTCATGAGACTCATCAAAAGTAACACCGAGCGCCTCGCGGGGATCTATCGAATAACCGCCGAATATCTCCTCGTACATCCGCGTAACACGTGCTGGTGTTTCAAGCAGTCCCTCGCGGCCGGTATCTTCACCGATTAATTCTAATATTTTCTCAACGTGATACTCGATTTGCTCACGGTTCTCTGATACTTTACCGTTCACGTATTCATTGATGTTCCCCATGATGTCTCCCCCTTCCGCACCCGTATAATTTCTATCCGGACCCGGTTACTTACTTCTACGTTTATTCCCTTTAGCTGCTCCTGGTCGGGCGCCTGTCTGGTTCTGATTCTTCATCATCTGTTGGGCACGTTGCATTTGTTTCCCATTCAGGTTATAACCCATTTGTTTCGCAACCTTTTGCAGCATTTCAGGATCATTCTGCATAGTTGTCATTTGTCTGCGCAGATAATACACACCGATAAAAAATCCACCGATGAGACCTACGACCAATGTAATAATAGGTAATGCGATATTCATCTAAAGCCCACCTCTACACTCTATTGTCTGCATCGCCATATGGCGCGCGAATCTATCATAGCATTTCGAGAACTGGACAGCAATTGGGAATATGCAACCTATCTATGATCTTTTTCCTTCATTAAACATCGTTGTCCTCTCGTGCCTGCTTCCCAGTAAGGAGCACATCCTGTGCCCGGCTCAGCATTTCTTTTACCGTGTCATGCTCTTCGCGCTCTAAAGCCGATTCAACAGCAGCTAGAGCCTCCTCACCACCGATGCGTCCCAGTGCCCAAGCAGCAGTGCCTCGCATCTCAGGCCGCGGCTCTTTCAGAACAATTTCTGTTAGCTTTGGCACCGCTTCTACTTCCTTGAAATTACCGAGAGCGATGATCGCATTTCGTTGAATCGGCTTTTTGCCTCTCCAGGCAGCAGAGCTATTTCCGAATCTCTCTTTGAATTCACGGTTGCTAAGATCCAGGATTGGCATTAACAATGGCTTCACGATCTCAGGATCAGGTAGCATCTGAGGGCGATGATTCCAGTTCTTCCCTCGATTCTTGGGACATACAATCTGGCAGGTGTCACAGCCGTATAGACGGTTGCCAATCTTGGTCATGTATTCATCACTCAGAAATCCTTTAGTCTGCGTCAGAAAAGAAATACAAGCCTGCGCGTTAAGCTGACCCGGCCCCACCAGTGCACCGGTTGGACAAGCATCAATACACTTGGTACACTCCCCGCAGCCTTCCTCAACAGGCTCATCCGGAGCAAAAGGAATGTTCGTAACCATCTCCCCTAGATAAATCCAGGATCCCCATTTGGGTGAGATGATAGAACAGTTTTTGCCGCTGAAGCCTATCCCCGCTCTTTCCGCTACCGCTCTATCTACCAGTACACCGGTATCGACCATACTTTCCAGCACAGCCTCCGGTACACGTTCATGAATAAAGTCCTCTAGCTTACTTAAGGCCTCCCTCAGCACATGATGATAATCCCTGCCCCATGATGCTCGGGCGAGAATACCTCTTCGTGCGCCTGGCTCAGATTTCGGAGGATTCTCCATTTTGGAAGGATAGGCCACAGCAATTGAAATAATAGATAAGGGCTTGTCCCCAGAGCTCAGAGCAGGGATTGTCCTTTTATCCAGATCCGGTTCCTCGAAACCAGATTCATATCCTTTGTCTCGGTGGTCTTGCAGAATATTTTTCAGATATAAAAAAGGCTCTGCTGTAGTAAACCCGATATCATCAATACCGAGTGACGTCGCAGCCTCCTGAATCTCCGCTTTAAGCTGTGCCCACTTGGAAGGCGGGGGTGCATACGGTGACTGAAATGTATTGTTCATTTCCGCCTTCTCCTTTTCATGTTATCGATAAAATTCTTATAACCCTTTCAGTTTAGACAGCGGCCACCAGATATAATCCGCCCTGCCTACAATCATGTCCTGTGGGATGGAGCCGAAATAACGACTATCTTTGCTTGCTGAAGCATGACGGTTATCTCCCATGACAAAATAGTTTCCGCTCTCCACAGTTAACGCCGCGAAATCCGGGTCTTCAATCTCGGTATCTATATACGGCTCATTCACTATTTTTCCATTCACATATAACTGGTGATCCTTCACTTCTATGATATCTCCAGGTATGCCAATGACTCGTTTTACTAAAAAGTCCTTCCGACTTGGTCCAGTGCTAGGATCATGAAGAATGACGACATCCCCGTGTTTTGGGTTTACAAACATCAATGAAAGCTTATTAATAAAGAGCCTCTCACCTTCCACAAGCGTTGGCTGCATAGACTGACCTTTAACCGTTGATATATTGAACACAAAAATATTAAGAACCGACATTACCGCAAAGACAACTACCGCTGTAAGCAACCAATCCTTCAATTCCGCGGCCAAACGACCACCAAAGCCTTTGTTTGATCTGGACGATCTATGTCTTTGCTTCCGATTACGCATGAACTCTACTTGGGACTCCTGACTCAATATGTCACCTCTTATTCTCAATTATTGATGTCTATACTTGCAGATATTATAACAATAAAAAAGCATATCTCCCAGCCATTAGTAATGGACTTCTGGAAAATACGCTTGAGTATGAATGAAACAGACTATATCATCAACTATAGTTCTTTATTTAGTAAATGTTTCCGCTTACGCATCTGAGTGATCAAAATTACCCAACAATGCTCAGCTTCCGGACAGATTTAAAAATTTGATTCTCGCTATATCCCATAGCTTCATACAATGGCAATGCAAAAGAATTATGCTCATCGACGGCTACGTAGATACCACTAACCTTACGAGCTTGAAACCTGGATTCCATAGCCGATACCAGACTTCTACCGACTCCTCTGCGGCGATAATCAGGATGTACAGCAATCCGGAAATAACAACCGTGGTTTTTCTCAATCGTACCAATCAGTGCTCCAACAATTTCTTCTTCATCTTCCGCAACTACAATGAGATCTGAATCCCATGAAAGCTGCCTGGAGAAAGGCTCGATAGTGTTCTCGAAACATTCTTCCGATAATGCGGTTTGCAGCAAATCAGTCACAGGGCTAACGTCGCTTAATTGAAAGGAACGAACGTGCATTCTTTAAAATCTCCCTTGTCTATGGCTTATGAATTTAACAAAAAGAAGGGGTTCCCTTAACATTGAGAAAATAAAAAAAAGCATCAAATACCGAGGAATACCTGCTTTTAAATCTATTAAAGCACACTTTTCTCGTGATATCATCATTTTTCTTTTGAAAGCGCTTAATATCAAGCGTTTACATTTTGACTAAGATTCATTGTTTCATTATAAGGGTAATTATAAAGAGTTATGTCTATGGGGTGACGGCTCTTTATTTTAACATTTTAAATACAATTGATGATTCTGTTTACACTCCCATCATACTTTATAAACATTTATGTTTGTTTAGTGTTGCATTATTGATCCAGATACTGTTTAATTAAAGTATCCTATTGGGAGATACCCTATAGTACATATCAACAATAAAGAATTTTGACGATAAACCGCCGAAGTTCTTTATCTATACAAATTCTAATATACTCAGGAGGGATTTTTCCATGGCATTTCAATTACCAGCACTTCCTTATGCAAACAACGCACTCGAACCACACATCGACGCTTTGACGATGGAAATTCACCATGATAGACACCATAACACATATGTGACTAATCTGAACGCAGCTTTGGAAAAGGCACCTGAATTGCAAAGCAAAAGCATCGAAGAACTTCTTACAGATCTGAACGCTGTACCAGAAGCTATCCGCACTGCTGTTCGTAACAATGGTGGCGGACACGCTAACCACACCTTGTTCTGGGAAGTTATCGGACCAAACGGCGGCGGCGCACCAACTGGCGCACTTGCAGCAGCTATTGACAGCGAACTGGGCGGATTCGAAAAATTCAAAGAAGATTTCGCAGCAGCAGCAACTACTCGTTTCGGCAGTGGCTGGGCTTGGCTAGTTGTTAAAGATGGCAAACTGGCAGTAACAAGCACACCTAACCAAGACAACCCAATCAGTGAAGGCGCTACTCCAATCCTCGGACTTGATGTATGGGAGCACGCTTACTACCTGAACTACCAAAACAAACGCCCTGATTACATCAAAGCGTTCTGGAACGTAGTAAACTGGGAAGAAGTTGGCAAACGTTACGAAAGCGCGAAATAAGGAATTAAAATCGGCTTGAGCTTATAGCTTAATAGCCAATTTAAAAAGGTATCCCCTGGCCTAATAGGCTGCGGGATACCTTTTTTTATGTTGCTCTACTGGGCAGAGTCCCCAAATAGCCTTCGTCTTACTATAATTAGGGAAAAACCCCCTAAAATTCAGCGATATTCTCCATAAACACTAGTAATAAGGGAAAACCTCCCTAAAAACTAGCGGTTCTGGAGCATAAATAAGATATTCACCGAATTTTTAGGGAGGTTTTCCCTAAAATGATTAAAAATAGGCGGAAAGGGCATGATTTCAGGGAATAATTCCCTAAAAACAATTTTGATCACTCTTGAGGTCATAAAACAACAGAAGCAATTAGATGTAAGCATAGTACATTCCATACTTCTACATCAAACATTCTCTACTTCCCCGACTTCGCCAGCTCTTCCTGCTCATCGAAATAAAGGTTCAGCAGCTTCAAGAAGACATTAGGGAACGCATAATTAGCCATGTCCTCACGACTGATCCAGCGCACGGCTCCGCCATCCTCTGGACTAGCATTACCGTCCTCAAATTTCTCGACGGGCACGCTGCTGTCCATCTCTGGGAACAGGCCTGCATCCGCGGTGTAGGCTGCCCGTCCTTCTGCCGCTATTGGCAGCGGAAGGGCATCCTCCTCCCTGCAGCGATACACCTGCAGGGTCCACACAATATGGCTGAAAATATGCTCAGCAGCCATCCAGTGCTCCTCAGGCCGGGCGGAGATCCCGGCCTGCCGCAGTGACCGGCGCAGCCGGTCCAGCGCCGCGGCCTCCGGCAGCCGCGCGTTCTTAGCGCCGCTTTCCGCTGGCGGCGCCTGCCAGTGCGGCAGCTCCCACATGCGGGCTAACAGCCCGCTTTGTGGCCGCTGCCGGATGAGCACTTGGCCCGCGTGGGTACCGCGGCCCTCGATTAAGGCCGCCAGCCGCTCCTCTGGGCGCGGCGGCTTGGCCTTGGTCTTGACGGGCAGCGAAGTCTCGCAGCCCGCCAGGCGCGCAGCGCAATGCTCCATCACCGGGCAGGTTAAGCAGCTCGGTGATTTCGGGGTGCATACGAGCGCCCCGAGCTCCATAAGCGCCTGATTAAATGAGGCAGCTTCCCCCTCCGGGATCAGCTCAGCCGCCAGGCGCTCCATTTTCACACGGGTGGGTCCCTTAGCGATATCATCCTCGATGAGGAAGTATCGGGACAACACCCGCATTACATTACCATCTACCGCTGGTTCTGGCCGATTAAACGCGATGCTGAGAATAGCCCCTGCTGTGTAAGGACCCACTCCCTTTAAGCTGAACACCGCATCACGGTCATTCGGCACCTGTCCACCATAAAGCTCCTTTACCTGCTTGGCTGCATGCTGTATATTACGTGCGCGGGAATAATACCCTAAGCCTTCCCAACACTTAAGCACGTCTTCTTCAGGGGCGTCAGCGAGTGACTCCACCGTCGGAAAGCGTTCAATAAAACGATTAAAATAAGGGATTACAGTATCTACCCTTGTCTGCTGCAGCATGATTTCAGAAATCCAAATATAATAAGGATTGCGGTGCCTGCGCCAAGGCAAATCCCGCTTCTGCCCTTGATACCACTCCAGCAAATGATAACTGAAATATTGCTTGGCCTCCCGCAGCTCCTGATCTTGTTTATCTTGTCCTTCTTTAAAATCCAGCTGTTTTGGTCGTTCATCTTGATCTTGCAGATCTTGTCCTTTTTTTAACTCTCGTCCTTCTTCTCGTTCCTGCAAATCCTGTCGTTCTTGTTGTTTCATTGTAACTCTCCTTGCCCTTCTATAATCACGGTTCAATTCATGAACCTAGCTCCTCCACCACCACCGCAAAAGCTGAAGCCAAATCACGGCCATGCGTTATCGTAAGATGAATGGTATACTTCTGTCCTTCAGGTAGATCTAGTCTGCTCCAGGCTTCGCATGATAAGGTTACTTCCGGCTTACCTTTGCGGCCAGGTAATATCTCAATATCCTGAAAACCAACCACATTACCAATGCCACAACCTAAAGCCTTCACAACAGCTTCCTTGGCAGCAAAACGCCCGGCTACGAACTCAGCCAACCTTCCACCTCGTTGCTCAGCAAGCTGGTACTCTTGCTCCGTTAGGATGCGCTGGTTGAATTTCTTGCCCTGTCCCCTGCGTATTACCTCTGAGATTCGCTCAATTTCTAACACATCATGTCCGATTCCGTAAATCAAAATTTCACGCTCCTTATGGACGTGTATCCTATACTACTTCAATAATGGTATGATCATTATACAGGTCATTCATTTCAATTTTAAATTATAGTCCTATAAGATTCTTTCTGCTATCTTAAAAGAAAATGCTTTGGAAGTCTATCTAGCCGCTTTCGTGATGGACTAGCTGATTTACTTCATTTATATATAGAGAGAGGGGATTACCCTATGCAGCATCGTAATTTCGAAATACCCGCTGGTGAAGACGCTGTTCTCCGCTGCTCACACTTTCCTGCCCAAGAAGCACCTAAGAGCCTTATCGTTATTGCACACGGCTACAAGGGCTTCAAAGATTGGGGGATGTTTCCTTACATAGCCACTACTCTCAGCCAAGATCATGAAGTGATCACCTTCAACTTCTCTCATGCTGGAATCGGAGAGGATCTGCTGCATTTTACCGAGCTTGAAAAATTCGCCCGCAACACCTTTCGTCGCGAGCTGAAGGACATGGAAATACTGTTGTCCTACCTTAGCCAGCACCCGAAATTCGGCAGCTTGCCCTTATTCCTTCTAGGACATAGTCTTGGAGGGGGCATTTGTCTAGTCTACACGCTTGATCATCCGAGTGAAGTTAGCGGGGTCATCTCCTGGAACGGGGTTACGAAGCTCGATTTGTTGACGGAAGAACAAAAGCAGGAGATGAAGCAAACAGGACGAACCCATGTCCTTAATGCACGCACAGGCCAACAAATGCCGCTGGATGCTGTTATTTTAGAAGATATGGAGAACCAACAAGAACGTTATAATATCCTTGAACGCATGAAGACAGCGTCCTTCCCAGTTGTTCTTATTCAAGGCAGTCTGGATGGAGCGCACCTCCGGCAAGGATCTGAGCAGCTCACTGAGCTCCGACCCGATATTAACTGGGTTCATATTCCTGAGGGTAATCATACCTTCGGTACTGTGCATCCTTTTGCCGGCACTACCCCACAATTGGAGCTTGCGATTGCTTCGACCACTAATTTTATCGATCAAACGCTGGCTAACTAAGATTCATGTAGCTTATCCATCTTACAAAAAACCGCCACGAGAGCTGCTACAACGCAGACCCGTGGCGGTTTCTACTTCTACCTATTCTAAATTCCAGGAATGACATTGCGCTTATGCGCCGTTCTCCGGTAATAATTCTCGAGTTTCTCCGCTACCTCAGGGTTAACCTGTTTGCCTTCCAAATAATCGCTATTATCATCATAAGTAATGCCCAGCTCGGTTTCATCCGTCTGCCCCGGCCATAAGCCTGCCGTAGGTGCTTTAGTAACAATATCCGCAGGCACACCAATATGAGCAGCTAATTGACGAACCTGACGTTTGTTAAGTGTGGATAGAGGTGTAATATCTACAGCGCCATCCCCCCACTTGGTGTAGAAACCCGTAATGGCTTCTGAAGCATGATCCGTTCCTACTACAATCAGATTGTTCTCAAAAGAGAGCGCATATTGCATAACCATACGTGTTCTCGCTTTAACATTCCCCTTGCCTTGATGGGTCATATGACGATGTTGGCCCAAGGACTTCAGGCTATGCTCAACTTCAAGCGCAATCTCATTTACAGCTTCCTCAATGTTTGTCTCCACGGTATGGGTCAGATTAAAAGCTTTTGCGACATCATAGCTGTGCTGGATATCCTCTTGAACACCATATGGCTGGTATACGCCAAGCGTAATATACTCTGTGCCTTCTTGAGCCGACAGCTCGTCCGTAGCCTGCTTACACAGACCCGCAGCTACCGCGCTGTCCACCCCGCCGCTAATGGCGATCAATAATCCTTTGGCACCTGCCTTCAGCACGTACGACTTTAAGAAATCAACCCGTTTGCGTACCTCTGCTTCTACATCAATCGTTGGCTTCACACCAAGATCTGCAATAATTTCTTCCTGCAAACTCACAAACCACACCCCGTTCCATCAGAAATGGTTCCATATCCATCAAAATATCCATACCAAGTGAAGCTCTATGCTTCTAAGTATATTCTATCCCATTATCGCTCTTATATTTTGAAAAATCCCGCAACAGCCGAATTACCGACTAATGCGAGATTATATGGAATAACTTTTTTACTTGCAAAAACGATCAAAAACTTCTTTCAACTCAGCAGCAATTTCAGCAGCCGAACGATTTTCAACACTATGGCGTTCAATAAAATGAACGAGCTCTCCATCCTTCATCAATGCGATGGAAGGGGAAGATGGCGGATAAGGAGCAAAATATTCACGCGCTTTAGCAGTAGCTTCTTTCTCTTGACCTGCAAACACTGTGAACAAGTGATCCGGAGCGATCTCATTTTGCAATGCCTGAGCTACACCAGGACGGCATTGTCCAGCGGCACAACCACAGACCGAATTCACGACTACAAGCGCCGTACCTTTTGCGGTAGGAAGAGTGGCTTCCACCTCTTCTGGAGTCATAAGCTCCTGAAACCCAATGCTTGTAAGGTCATCACGCATAGGCTGAATCGAATCTCTCATATATTGATTAAAAGACATGGACATTTCTCTGCACTCTCCTTCACTGATTACTGTTTTGTCAGATAACATTACAGCAGTACTTACTAACTTTATTATACATTCATACTCTGTGAAAGCAAGAGATGCTACAGTAACCTGATTTAATCCGTAAGCATGGCTTCACTATATTCATCCTTTACTAAAGGGAATGAGATGGTAAATACTGTACCCTCTCCTTCTACAGAATCTACAGTTATTTTACCGTTATGCCGTTCCACAATACTGAGACACAAGGATAACCCTAGACCCGTTCCCTCCCTTTTTGTTGTGAAGAAAGGGGAAAACAGCTTCTCTCGTTGACTGTCCGACATACCGATTCCTCTATCCCTTACAATTAGCTCCACTTGTTCCTGAGTACTATGTGTTTCCAGTGTCAGAATCCCCTTGGATCCCATAGCCTCCATGCCGTTGCGGCCTAAATTAAGGATAAGCTGCTTGATTTCCCGAACGTTTAACTCCAATTCATGGATGGATGCGTTCAGCTTTAGCTCAACACTTTGACCACGAAGATTAGCATCCGCCCACAGCAGCGGACTGACTTCTTCTATAACTCGGTGTAATAGCACTTTCTCCTTATCGGATATCCGGCTTTGTGCCAGCGATAGGAAATCATTAATAATGCTATTCGCCCGATCCAGCTCCTCCAATACGATCTGATAATAAGAATCCAAATCATCCGAGCTCTTTTCTCTCATTAGCTGTAAAAATCCGCGAACTACCGCCATAGGATTACGAATCTCATGGGTAATTCCGGCAGCCATCTGCCCTACTAAGCTCAATCGTTCCACATGATCCAGCTCTGAGCGGAGTTTCACTTCATCCGTAATATCCTGTGCAATGAGTACCACTCCACTCGTTAATCCTGAGTTCTTATGCATTAGTGGTGCTGAATAAATTTGATAGATCCGCGTTCCATGAATCATTCGCTCATGGGAACGCCGTTTATGCTGAATGTTATCCCGTACCCTCATATATGCATCAACATCCGCTGAACCATTAAAAAATTCCCTAACCGGCTTGCCAATAATATCTTCCCTTTTCAAATTGGGATAATGAATTCGTGCCATTCCCAACATACAATCATTGAGGTCGGTCACAACTCCGTGATCATCCAGGGACATAATACTCAGAGGTACTACATTTGTAATCTGCTGCAGCTTCTCAGACTCCCACTGGAAATTATCACTTATACTTTCCATATGTATTTTAGCCCGCCAACTACTCCAGACCATTTCAACAAAATAAACAAAAATACCGCCTAGTGCGATGCTGAAAAATAGATACAAAGTAATCAAAAGTGACTCGCCAGAATGAGCCTCATATATATTTTTTCCACCTATAATAGGCACAAGTGCAATGAACAACATATTCGGACAAAGAACCATCCATAACATACCTATCTTCTCTACCACTGTGCCTTTCTTAAAAGGCTTAGCCAGCCCAAACAGCAACGGATATAATAATATTCCTGAATTTAATATCATATTACTTATTCCTGCTGGCTCTGCAATGAATATATTACAGACAAGCAAAAAGATGGACAGCAGAATGCCTGAACGTACAGTTCCATATAAAATACCGATATAAGCAGGAATCATTCCTAAATTCAAATAAGCAATACCGAATAAAGTCGTCGAAAGAAGAGAGCATAGCATAAGACTTAACGCACACGCCAAAACCAAAAAAGTTTGATTATCCGGGAAACTACCTTTTTTTCGAGCCACAAGCCCTCGGTCCACCCACCACTGAATCAGAAAAAGAAAGGAGCATGCTGCCGATATTTGCAATAATATATCCTTAATTGCGCCAATAATTACAATCACACCCCAAAATGGACAAATTGCCCTACATGACTAGATTAAAGCACAGGATTACTCTCCTGACAACGATTATAACCAAGTGAGCGAACAAGACTGGTTACATGACAGTCAGAATGGTATGATTCCGTTAGGAAAACACGAAGTAACACCCGTGTCTTAACATGTAAAGGAGTAAAATTTCATGAGCAACTTCGATGTGATCGTCATAGGTGGCGGCCCTTCGGGATTAATGGCAAGCGTGGCCGCAGCAGAACACGGGGCATCCGTACTACTGATCGACAAGGGAGCTAAGCTAGGACGAAAGCTCGGGATATCTGGTGGCGGACGCTGCAATGTAACGAACGTCAAGGAGAGAGATGAGTTAATCTCCCATATCCCGGGAAACGGGCGGTTTTTGTATAGCGCCTTCGACCATTTTAATAATCAAGATATCATTGCCTTTTTTGAAGGCTTAGGCATTGCATTAAAGGAAGAAGACAACGGACGGATGTTTCCCGTCTCCGATAAGGCCTCCAGCGTCGTCTCCGCCTTAATTAACAAAGTACGGGGTCTAGGTGTGCAGATTATGACGGATAGTCCTGTTTCACATGTAATATATGAAGAAGGGGCCGTTAAGGGCGTTCAGTTGGGCTCGGGCAAAACGATTTCCAGTGCTGCCGTAATCATCGCCACCGGAGGAAAGTCCGTTCCTCAGACCGGCTCTACTGGAGATGGGTACCCATGGGCTGAAGCCGCAGGCCACACCATTACTGAGCTGTTTCCGACAGAGGTACCGATTATTTCACGGGAAGAGTGGATTAAATCCGGTGAGCTGCAAGGATTGTCGCTACGCGATGTGGCACTTACTGTATGGAATCCAAAAGAAAAGAAGGTCATTTCTCATCGCGGAGATATGATCTTCACCCATTTTGGATTATCAGGGCCAATTGCGCTGCGCTGCAGTCAATTTCTGAGACAGGTCCAGCGTAAATCAGGGAATGACACGGTTGAGATGTCCATCGATCTCTTCCCTGATCTGAACTTGCAAGAAGTGGAATCATCGCTGCAGGACAAGCTGGACCAGGAGCCGAAGAAAGCGATCCGCAATTCACTAAAGGGGCTGCTGCCAGAACGTCTCATTCCCCTCTTGTTAGCTAAAGCTGACCTGGATGGAGATATTACGGGTCATCATGTATCCAAGAATGGATTGCATGCGCTAGCAGGTATCTTGAAAAGGATGCCCGTTAATGTTCATGGTACCCGCTCCCTGTCCGAAGCCTTTGTTACGGGTGGCGGCGTAAATCTGAAAGAGATCGATCCCAAAAGAATGGAATCTAAGCTTATGCAAGGGTTATTCTTCTGTGGAGAGGTACTCGATATCCATGGCTACACTGGTGGCTACAATATAACAGCAGCGTTCTCTACTGGATATACAGCAGGCAAACATGCCGCTGACCTTCGCCTTAGTTAATGCGTTGCAACTAAAAACAGCGTGACTTGAAAGGCTTCTCAAGTCACGCTGTTTTTTTTATCTATCTATCAATCTTTGCCCAATCGGAACGTACCAAATATTCTGCTGATAAAGAGTCCAACCATGTATCCAACCGGTACGAACAAGATGATCCCCCACCATCCATATAAAGAGAGACAGATTAGTGCGGAGGTAATCATTGTAAAGGGAAGTAATAAAATAGGGACCGCATGCATACCCGCTTCAGCCTTTTGTTCTTTCGTAAATGGAAGTATCCCAATGTAATCATCTCCAACAAACAAAGACCAGAACGAAAACAGCCAAAAAGTCATAAGCGATGTTAATACTACAAATCCTAGCCATTTAAATCCCGATGGAATGATAAGGATCGCTACCGCGGACACGGCAGTGAAAGCCAAGTAAAGCTTCAAATGGGCTGGATTCCGTACGAGTGCCTTAATCGCTGCCGCAGAGAAACGGCTCTCGGCAGTCTTTGATTTAAGCAAAGGCTGCGACTTCCGGAAAATCCATGGCTTATGGCGAGTCGGGCGAGGTTTATCCAGAACATGGCGGAGCAGTATGGCCGCTATCTTCATTCGCTGCTTGTAGTCCTCGCGTACATCGTTCATAAATGTCCCACGCATCAATAAGCGCCACCGGAAAGCAAATATTGCAACGACTGTGAATACAACCGCACTCAGCAATATGATAAGCGGGCGATCATTCCAAAGGCTAGCTACTCTGAAATAAATAGCGTTCGGGACGGAGATCGCCAAAAATAGCCATAACCAGCGACGCCAACCTTGCTTCTGTACTTTTACAAGATGTCCAAGTAACTTAACACACCAACTGCACGCCAAGGTCAGAGCGAAAAGCGCCCATACCTCCGATGACGTCATCTCAAATCCCCGAATCAGAAAAGGCAGTAACAGTGCAAAAGCTACACAGAACTTCAGCGAGGTTACAATCAGGCTGTAGAGCAACCCGCGAAATAGGATCGTATTCATCCATCGTTGCCGTTGTCTAAGAAATAATAGATCGCCTTCCTGCAATAATAGCACCAAGCCCCCATTACAGATCAAGAGCACTAATAATGAAGGAATGAGCATAAACGGCAAATTCACACTCCAAGCCGGTAGCGCCTCATTCCAGAACCCATAATACAAACGCCCTCCCAATAATCCCCCGGGAATAAGAATATATAAAAGAACGGTCCAATCAGCCGCCGTACGGATAATAGCGGATTGCTCACGCCAATGAGAGAATAGCCGCCGTCTGAATAGTTGTTTAGCGTTAGAAAAAGCAAACGCCCGCTGTCCCTGCTTACTCATGTTAATTCGTCGAAGCAATCAAACAACGACGCCTCCGGCAGTCCAGCATAATCACGTATATCTTCGAGTGTTCCTGAGGCGGCAACCTTTCCCCCGGAGATCAATACGAAATCATCGCATATCTTCTCTGCTGTATCCAGTACATGCGTAGACATTAATACACCAGCTCCGCGCTTCCGCTCCGCTTCTAGCAACCGCAGGAAATCTTTAGTGGCGCGGGGGTCTAAACCAATAAATGGCTCGTCCACAATATAAACATCCGGTTGTACCAAGAAGCCAAGCATTAGCATCATTTTTTGTTTCATGCCCTTAGAGAATCCAGCTGGAAGATCATTGCGCACATGGCCCATACCAAACTGCTTCAACAGTCTTTCTGCAGTTTCTTCGAACTGTTCGTACTTCAGTCCATAGGCAGCGGCCGCTAAATCCAAGTGCTCCCACAATGTCAAATCCTCATAAAACACAGGTTGCTCCGGAACATAAGCGTAAGATTTATTAACTCCACTAAATGACACTTTAGCCTTGGTATTCTTCAACAAACCAAGCAGGGTCTTAATGGTTGTACTTTTCCCAGCACCATTAGGTCCGATCAGTCCGAGCAGTTGACCTCGCTTCACTTGAAAAGAAATATCGAATATGCAAGGATCTCCCGCTTCATAGCCAGCTTCATCGATCTCAACATCGAGCACAATGTCGTCATAGCTCTCGGTATCCACTGTAGTTTCTTCTTTTTCCATACTCTCCATCTCCTAGTACTTCTAATAAATACTATTATAAATTGCATTCCCTATTGCGTATATGAATGATATTCAAATGATCAACAGAGGCAATCGCAACTTATCTAATCGTACTATATATTTTTCCTGAAAATAATCAAGCTGCTTTTTTCACAATAATAACTTAAGCCCTGCGCAATAGCGAATAAAAGAAACCTCCCATCAAAGGGAGGTCTGTCCTACAAGGTCCATGTTATTCGTCGCAGCTATTCCTTCCTGCTTCTTGATCGCCGCTTCATCCCTGCGCTCGATTTTACCACGCAGCATTAACAGCCCTAGTCCTAGCAATCCTGTAAGCAAACCAGATAGAATAAAGGCAGATACCGGCCCCGATGCTGTCACTAAGGCTCCCCCGGCTACAGGTCCTAGAATAACAGCTGCGCTTGTCAGGCTGCCTATGGTTCCAAATACACGACCCGTGTATTCTGCAGGTGTCCGCTGCTGGAGCATTGAATTGAAGGGGATAAACGCTAGTCCTGCACCCACACCAGCAAACATGAAGGACCCAAACAAAGCAATGTTCATCCAGATTCCGGCTTGACCATGAGCAGTTACGATCCCTGCACTTGAGAAGACAACGCCCATGATTACAGCCCCTAATCCCATAAAAATAAGCGGATGCTTACCACTGCCTAATCGGCTTACAAGCAGCGCAGATAGCAAGGTTCCAAAGCCACTGGCTGCTACACACCACCCCAGCAGATCTCCGTTCACACCTGGAATCTCCCGGAATAACGTTACAATCTGAGAGTCTCCGATCTGTAGCATTAGCAGCACCAGTACTAGCATAACAATGCCACACAGCACTACAGGCATTCCTGCAATCACATGCAGACCTGCCGACATTTCTTGGCGGAAGGATTTACGCACCTCCGTATCCCCCCCGCTTGCTTCCGTATCTTCCTTCTTTATCACAGCTGTACGCGGTAATCCAAGCAAAATAATCGCCGATAAAACGAATGTAGCAGAATCGATCATATAACAAACAGATATGCCGAAGGCTGCAACTAGCAATCCACCAAGAGCTGGACCCACAATTTTAGTTATCTGCTCTATAGATGAGCTAAGCGCCATTGCTTTATCCATCTGAGCCGCAGGAACAAGTTCCTTAATCTTTCCGCTTTTGGCCGGAGAGAACAGCACATCCATACATCCCTTAGCCAGCAGCAGCACATAAACCTGCCACAGCGAGCCTGCAAATACCAAGCAAATAACAACCGCTGCACGGGCTATGTCCGAACCAATCATTAGTGCCTTGCGGTTAAAACGATCACTTAAATAACCTGCAACCGGTCCTCCTAAGAGCAAAGGAACTGCCATACATAAAGATATAGCCGTAATTTCCCACGGTGTGGCATTCCATTTAAACCCTACCATTGTCAGTAGCGCTAGTATATGCAACCAGTCTCCTACATTCGATACAAGCTGTGCCGCAATAAGCAGCATGAATGGTTTATTTGCGGTTAGCTTACTTTCTTTTAAACCATCAATATGATGTTCCTCCATCCTTCCTTCACTCCCCGTTACTATTTCTCAATGAAATAATAGTAAAATATTGGGGATTGTCATACATCCGTCTGGAGGCGTAAATAACACTGAACCGGGGGATGAAATTGATATCCTTTCAGAGACTGAAGTAAAAAAACATTCAATTTCAGCATCTTCAAAAAATTGTTTGATTTTTAATAATTAAAAGTTGCTCATTGTGACAAATCACATGTTCTTCATTCGATCTTTCACGTATTCTATTGTTATCTCAAAGTTCGTTGCACAGGTAAACCGTGCACTAATTAATATGATTACAGACGTGCGACGAGTTCACATGATTAACGATAGAGGGTGGAGAAGCATGATACAATCTTATGAACGTGATACACAATTAACACTACATTTGTACCGGGTATTTGCCAAATCATTCAAGAGTATTAATGAGCATGCTGTTACCGGCAGCAAAATTGAAGGTTTTAACCCTACTGCCTTTGCCGTCATGGAAGTGTTGTACTATAAGGGACCACAGCCCATTCAACAAATTGGTGCCAAACTACTGCTACAGAGCGGCAACGTGACTTACGTTATCGACAAGCTCGAAGAACGCGGCTATTTGCAACGTAAGCCTTGTCCAAGTGATCGTCGTGTGATTTTCGCAGAGTTGACCGCGGAAGGCGAACGTCTCATGAATGAGATGTATCCGAAATACTCAGAGCGTCTTCATCTTGCTTTCAGCGGACTGAATGATGAAGAGAAGGAACAAATGATCACTCTGCTCAAGAAGATGGGTCTGCAAGCTGAGAAGCTTTCCCCTCTTCCCCGTAAGTAGAGCTAGAGGCTAGGCTGCTTTTTACTTCATATGTGTTAGACAAGCTGTTATTGCACGAAGAAGCCCGACCGGTAAATACCCGGTCGGGCTTCTTTATGTGATTTAGAGAATGAGTTATGCCTTTTTCAAAGACGACGTAGCATCCTCTACCGAAGGTACACCCTTGCGCAAACCCCAAGATATAACTAGTGACAAGACTGCGAAAACTGCCATCACAATAAATAGTGAATGAAGTCCCCCTTCTAGTGCACCACGTAAACTGTTTGATACTTCGCCGGAGAGGTTAGTGCCTGTATGCGAGCCTAGCAGCTTATTAATATCATCACCTGTAACGTTTGAATCCGGTTGTTTTCGCAACAGCTGATCAATATTCAAGTTCAGCCAGGAACCGAAAATAGCCACCCCAATGGTCTGACCTAGGGACCTTGTAAATGCATTAAGTGCTGTGGACGCACCGCGTTGATCATACGCAACCGACGACTGAGCGATAATCGTGAAGACCGTAGAGGAGTATCCGAAGCCTACCCCACAGACCAGCATCAAGCATAAGAGGATTACCTGTGAAGACTCTCCAGTCAAGAAAACCAGACCAATAGCTCCGGCAGCAATCATCATTAATCCAAGCATTGCCGTTCGGCGAGAACCCGCTCGCAGAATCATCCGTCCGCCTGCGATTGACCCAAACATCCAGCCTACAGACATTGGCGCAAGCAGCAAGCCTGAGATCGCAGCGCTTTTTCCAGAAACGCCCTGAACCCATAAAGGGATATACGTAGAAAGTCCAATAATTAATGTGCTTACAAGCAGGTTGGCACCCGTTGATACTGCGATATTACGATTTGAGAATAGGTTCAGCGGAAGCATAGGCTCTGGTGCACGGCGCTCCACAAGCAAAAATAGGATTAACAGGATAACCGCTGCACCCAGTGTTGCGAGTAGTAAAGGAGAGGTCCATGCCAGGTTCTGCCCTCCCGTGGAGAGTCCAAAGAGTAGAGCACCCATACCTGCCGCGAACAGAAGGACGCCTGGCACATCGATCTGTGTCTTCCGACGCACCTTTTCTTCCTTCAGGTAGCGCGCAATAAATACCATTGCCAACACGCCAAATGGCAGATTGAATACAAATACCCAGCGCCAGCTTAAGTAATCTACCACATAGCCACCAAGCAGTGGCCCTACCAAAGAGGAAATCCCCCATACAGAGCTTAGCAACCCTTGTGTCTTTGCTCTTTCTTCAATGCTGTAAATATCACCGATAATGGTAAAGGTCATTGGAATAAGTGCACCCGCACCGATCCCCTGTATCGCGCGAAACAGGATCAGCTGTTCCATACTTTGAGATATGCCGCATAATAATGAGCCTAGTAAAAAAACAGCCGCTCCCCACATGAATACAGGCTTGCGTCCGAACAGATCACTGATTTTGCCGAAAATAGGTGTAGTAATAGCCATTGCCAGTAAATATGAAGTAAATATCCAGCTCAGCCACTGCATTCCCTGAAAGTCGCCTACAATCGCCGGTCCGGCTGGTCCTGTTACAGTTCCCTCAATAGCCGCCAGAAACGTGGCCAGCAGTACCCCTGTTAATATAAGCTTACGTTCTAAATCCCCTGTTGACTTCAATGTTCCAAACCCTCTCTTTATGTATTAAGTGGATTGCCACTCCTCGCGCAGTAGAGCATGGAGAGCAGTATCCTGAAAGCCGGAAGCGATCTGCCTGTATTGACGCAATACGCCTTCCTTCTGAAATCCAAGCGTATGAACCAGCCTCTCCGCACGGATATTATCAGGATGACAGAGCGCTTCAATCCGATTCAAGCCCATAATATTGAAACCAAATTCGAGTACAAGCCCAAGCGCTTCCTTCATATATCCAAGCCCCCAAAAGGCAGGCGACAGATCACAGCCTATTTCACCACGGTAAGCTCCCTGAAGCTGCCAATGGTTATATCCACAGCTACCTATGACTTCCTCCCCAGGTCCAATAATACTCCAACGTAAGCTCTCCTCTTCCTGAGCCATCTGCGATAGAAGGTCGATAAGCTGCTTCGTCTCTTCTATAGAGGATAATGCCGGTGCACCCAGCCAGAGAGAAACTTCCGGATGTGACCAAACCTGAAATAACGCTGAAGCATGTTCAGTAGTCATAGCACATAATTTTAATCTTCTACCGATCAGTGTAGGTGTCACTCCATTGCATAGATACAATTCTCCGCTCCCCCTTCAACTTATCAATTATACATCATTCAAGAGTATATCCTTAAGCTAAAAGTTCTAATTTCTTTAACTTTGAAAAGAACAAATTGTATCCTCTCACGTAAAAAGCGCCTGCATCAGAAGGGTAATTCTCCCTTGATACAGACACTTTTATGGAACTTTGCTTTAAATGATTTCATTCTGCTCCCTGAATAACTTCATTACACAGCACCTGAAGTTTGGCTCGAATATCCTTGAACTCTTCAATACCCGTGCCAGTAATACTGTACCCTTCACTATGTGCAGTCAGAAAGTTGTCCAGCGTCAGCTTTTCCAATTCCTGTTTCACTTCGCGTTCTCCTACACGATACCCCATGTCTTCCAGTCCGAGCAGCATCTCCGAGATCGTCACATCTTTATCATGAGCACAATAAAGCATGTGAATTCCTATGAACAAGTTCTGTACATCAGCGCGCATATTCCACTCCTTCTGGCAACAAAGCCTTCGGTATTTACTCTTGCATTACCCTATGACAGTTCATTGGAAACATCATCACAAGGGTTCAGTGCTACAGAGGGATCATAGCCCATCCCAAAATATTACAAAACAATGTTGTGTCTTGACGTACCCCTCATAGCTGTACTATGTTGTTAGTTACAGTTATGGTTTCATATTGAATTTAAAGTACAGGAAGGTGATGCTTCATGTTTCAAGCTATGCCATATGATGGAACGCGCAGCGAGCAGTTTGAAGCCGTTCTAATCCAACTCGAAGCATTGATAAAGGACGAACCAAGTGCTACAGCCAATCTGGCTAATGCTTCGGCACTACTTAAACACGCTCTACCGGATACGAATTGGGCCGGTTTTTATTTATTTGACGGCAAGGAGCTAGTACTTGGACCTTTTCAAGGCCTCCCTGCATGCATTCGAATTCCGCTATCTCGCGGGGTGTGCGGAACGGCAGCCGCCGAGCGGCGCACACTTGTAGTAGGTGATGTGCATGCATTCCCAGGTCATATCGCCTGTGATGCAGCCTCCAACAGCGAGATTGTTGTTCCTTTAATAAAGGATGATCGCTTGCTTGGCGTACTTGATATCGACAGTCCGCTCAAGGATCGCTTTGATGATGAAGAACGCCGGTTTCTGGAGCGGTTCGCAGCTTTAGTATCGGAAGCTATCTAAAAATTTCTTCGTTTTATATCCCATAAGAAAAAAGGCTGTCTTATTTGTAAGGGTTACCTACTTATAAGACAGCCTTTTTATGTTGATCCTACAGTCGAACCGGACTAATGTTCCAAATCTCAGCTGCATAGCGACTAATTGTGTTATCGCTGGAGAATTTACCGGAATGACCAATATTAATAATGGACTTCTTCAGCCATTCTTGCCGGTTGCGATATGCCCGATCAATTTCGACGTGCGTCTCAACGTAACTAGCGAAATCCTTCAGGACAAAAAACTCATCGTTATTATCCAGAAGAGAGTGGAAAATGCTCTCAAACTCCGTAGCGTGACAACATATAGGTCCTGGTTTGATTAACTGATCCAGCACTTCTTTCACACGACTATCCCCGTTGTAAATATCACGCGCATGATAACCGCCATGCTGGTAGTAATCCATGACCTGCTCAGCACGAAGTCCGAACAGGAACATATTGTTGTCTCCCACCATTTCATGCATTTCTACATTTGCGCCATCCATCGTCCCTACCGTCAATGCACCGTTCATCATAAACTTCATATTCCCGGTACCGGATGCTTCTTTGCTGGCTGTAGAAATCTGCTCACTGATGTCCGCTGCAGGAATGATCTTTTCTGCTAGAGATACCGAATAATTTTCAAGGAAAAAGATACGAATCTTCCCTTTAACATCCGGATCTTTATTGACTACCTCCGCAACTGTATTAATCAGTTTGATAATCCGCTTCGCCAGATGATAACTCGGCGCTGCCTTTGCTCCGAATATAAACGTGCGTGGAACCATATCCATCGAAGGATTATCTTTGATTTGATTGTACAAATGCAGAATATGCAAAATATTAAGCAACTGGCGCTTGTAGGCATGTAGACGTTTCACCTGTACATCAAAGATAGAGTCAGGATCGACATGTACTGAATGCTTACTGTAGATGTACTCTGCAAGACGAAGCTTATTCTGGCGCTTAATACTGGCTACTTGTTCCTGGAAGGAAGCATCCTCACAATATTTAATCAAGCCAATCATTTCTTGAGGATGGCTCACCCAACGGGTCCCTATCGATTGATTGATTAAATTAGCCAGATCTGGATTGGCATGCAGTAACCATCGCCGATGTGTAATTCCGTTCGTCTTATTATTGAAACGGTGTGGATACATTTCATTAAAAAGTCGCATCTCGCGCTTCATTAATATTTCTGTATGCAGCGCCGCTACTCCATTGACACTATGGCTCGCTACAATCGCCAGATGAGCCATTCGAACCTGATCATCATGAATTATCGCCATCTGCGCAATTCGATCCTGATCCCCCGGATAACGACTCATAAGCTCACCACAGAAACGCGCATTGATCTCTTCAATGATAAGAAAAATACGTGGCAGTAGCTCCCTAACCATTTGAATAGGCCATTTCTCAAGCGCCTCGCTCAGAATAGTGTGATTAGTGTAAGAGACCATACGCGTGGTGATACTCCATGCCTCATCCCATCCTAAACCATGTACATCCATCAGAATCCTCATCAATTCAGGAATCACCAACGTTGGATGTGTATCATTAATATGAAGAGCAACCTTGTCTGGCAGCGATTCTATAGGAATCCCAAGCTTGGCATAGGTACGCAGAATACTTTGCAGCCCCGCGCTACAGAGGAAATACTGTTGCTTCAGGCGAAGCAGCTTACCTTCGTATTGAGAGTCATCTGGGTAAAGGAACTCCGAAATGGATTCTACAGAACGCTTATACTCCAGAAACTTATGATAGTCCGTCCCGGCAAAAGAACCAAAGGTTCTAGAGGGCTGGGTGATGGATTCTGCACTCCAGTTACGCAGTGTATTCACATGCCGGCGATCAGCACCAATGATAGGGACATCGTAAGGCACTGCTCGAACAGCCTCATATTGCGTATGATCGAATACGAGTCGTCCGTTCTCTTCGCGGGTCTCAATATTCCCCCAGAACCTAACTTCAACCTGCTTGTCTTCGCGGCGCACTTCCCATACATTATCATTCTGCAGCCAGTAATCAGGAAGTTCCACTTGATACCCATCAACGATCTTCTGCTCGAACAGGCCATATTTATACCGTATACCACAGCCATGTCCCGCATATTGCAGGGAAGCGAGTGAGTCCAGGAAGCAGGCGGCCAAACGACCGAGACCTCCATTCCCTAACCCAGCGTCCGATTCCTCCTCCTCTATATCCTGCAAACAAAAGCCAAGGTCCGCTAAACCTTCACGTACTACTTCCAGTACACCCATATTCAACAGATTGTTCCCCAGAAGCCTACCGATCAAGAACTCCATTGAAAAATAGTAAACCTGCTTATCTTTATCGAGCTTATATTTCTGGTTCGTTTCCGCCCAATTTTTCCCGGCGTTCTCACGAATCATGTTGCCCAGTATTTTATAGACATCGGCATTCGAGGCTTCCTCAAGCGGTTTACCTAATTTACCAATGAGGGTCTCACGGAATACCTGTTTGAAAGATTCTTTATCGTTAAACAACAGTAGTTCCTCCTGACAAATGCTTTTATTAGAAGTGCAGCAGACTGTGCCATTAGATCAGATAGGTTAATACTGCTTTGTTCATCTAATCCAGTCGTTAGATCTTGCTGCTCTTGGCGATGACGAATGGACGTTTGCTATCTCCAACAAGAATTCGATTCTTACTCAAATGTACGTCTTTATCCATGATTACATTCTCAATGACCGCATTTTCTTCGATGACGCACTTTTGCATAATTACTGAGTTGATGATCTTCGCTCCCTTACGTACCTGAACCCCCCGAAAGATCACGCTATTCTCTACCGTTCCAGCTATAATGCAGCCATTAGCCACCAACGAATTACTGACATTAGCACTTTCCAAGTATCGGGTTGGAGCCTCGTATTTAATCTTCGTCTGTACCGGGCTTTCTTTGAACAAACTGAAGTAATTCTCCTGCTGGAGCAGTTCCAAACTGTTCTTATAATAACTCTCTAATGAATTAATTACGGCATGATAGCCATGATATTCGTATGCGGCGATATTAAATTTGTGTCGGTTCTTCTGAACTACATCTCGGAAAAAATAACTCTCTCCATGCGCAATGCAATGCTCCACCTGCTCCAAGAACAGTTTTTTCTCCATAATGAAGATATCCAGATATAAATTAGGATGGTCTTTCTCATGATGGATATTAGTCACCTTATTCTCTTCGTCTACTTCAATACGCTGGCATAGATCATGTTCTGGCTGCAGTTCTTCAATCTTTTTATACACTACTGTAACGTCGGCACCCTTCTCCAGATGATAACTGTACAAATCCTGAAGATCGATCGTATTGATATGCTGGCTGCCGGAAAACACGATATATTTAGCAGATCCCCGTTTAAAAAGATCCAGATTGTTATGATAATGCTGTAAGTCCCCGAGAGAAGTATCCGTTGGATCGTTCCAGTCTGGAGGCAAAATGAATAATCCCCCATGCTTGCGGTTCATATCCCACGATTTCCCGTCACCCAAATGGTCCATTAGAGAACGGTATTTACGGCGGACGAACAGGCCAACGCTCTCCAGGTCTGCACGCATCATATTAGAAAGCACGAAATCAATCAACCGATAACGACTGGCAAAAGGTACGGCTGCACCACAGCGGAAATAAGTGAGTTCATTTAGTTTGTCGAGTTCATGATCCAGATTAATTACACCCATGAGTTGCTTCATCGGAATCCACCGTCCTCTTATAATTTATAAGAAAGTATAAGTTTCACGATATACTTTATCCTTATAAATCTCGCATAAACGCTTACCGTCCCTAGAAGGACGCCGAAGGCGTTTTAGCTTGATTATATGGTTTTGGCCACAGCTGATTTACGTTTTTTGCTTTTATTGTCGATCAGCAGAATTTCGTTCTCGTTCTCCCGTTCGATGCCTATTTCCATATAATCGTCGATTACCGTATTCTCACTAATAATCGCTTTATGAATGCGTACGTTCTTGCCAATCTTGACCTTAGGCATAATCACGGAGTCCGTAATTACACTTCCTTCACCCACTTCTACCCCATAAAAGAGAACCGAATGATTCACTTCTCCGTGCACTATGCAGCCTTCATTAATAATGCAGCCTGACACTTTCGCCCCAGGGGCAACATATTGGGCAGGTTGATTCGGATTACGTGTAAAAATGCGCCAGCTGGGATCATTTAGATTAAGTGGCGGAGTATCGCTTAGCAAATCCATATTTGCTTCCCATAAGCTAGTTACTGTACCTACATCTCTCCAGTATCCTTCAAAAGGGTACGCAAATAAGGAGTTTCCGTCCTCCAGCATCAAAGGAATGATATCCTTGCCGAAATCGTGGGATGATCCTACATTCTCCCCGTCCTCTAGTAAATGCTTGCGGAGAACCTCCCATTTGAAGATATACACACCCATAGAAGCTAATGTGCTTTTTGGCTGAGCGGGCTTTTCCTCAAATTCGTAAATTTTTAGATCGTCCTCCGTATTCAAAATTCCAAATCGGCTTGCTTCCTCCAGCGGAACGTCAATGACAGAAATTGTGCAATCAGCGTTTCTTTCCTTGTGGTATTGAAGCATAGCGTGATAATCCATTTTATAAATGTGATCACCGGACAGAATAAGAACATGCTCTGGATCAAACTGATCCACAAACTTAAGATTCCGATAAATCGCATCGGCTGTTCCCCGATACCAGCTGCTTCCATTCTCACGTTCATGCGGTGGCAACACGAATACCCCACCGTTCTTACGGTTCAAATCCCAATCGCTGCCTACTCCGATGTAAGAATGCAGTATGAGTGGCTCATATTGAGTCAGCACACCAACTGTATCAATACCTGAATTGGAGCAGTTACTTAAAGGGAAGTCGATGATCCGATAGGTCCCTCCAAAATAAACAGCGGGCTTGGCAAGCGATTTGGTTAAACCTTTCAATCTTTTGCCTTGGCCTCCAGCCAATAGCATGGCTACCATTTCCTTTTTCTTCATGGAAAAGCCTCCCTTGACTTATGGGTAATATGAAGTTCAGCAAGCACAGGTTGAATGAACAGAAGTTCCAAAAAGAAATGAATGAACAAGAAATACACTTGAAAGAAATGAGCCTTGATAGGAAGATGGACAAAGATGAGAAAAACGTGGAAGGAAATGTAACACGGTCGGATTATCTTTCCTAAAATGGGTAACTTTCACCAAAATCAGGAGATTATCCTTATTGTAAAGTGTTCTATATCCGCCGTCAAAACCCTTTATCACATTTTCGAAAATCCGAATTTTTTAACCTTGTTTGTTATTAAACACATTAATATTACTTATAACTAAATTAACCGCTTTGAATCATCATGAAATAAGAAAAGGCTCCTTTAATCGTAAAGCAAAGGGACTCATCTTCAGCAAACATTCAACCGAATATGTCATAATGTAGCTATCTATCACTGATTTGGAGGTACCTATGATGAAAGCAGCTCAAGGCGTTCGACTACTGCTCGTAGATGATGAGCCTCATATATTACAATTTCTAGAGTTGGGGCTCCTTAACGAAGGATTTGAAGTCAGAACCGCACCCGACGGAATCACAGCCATCTCGGTCGCTGCTGAGTTCAAGCCACATGTAGCCATCCTAGATGTCATGATGCCTGGCATGGATGGATTCGAGTTATGTCATTACCTTCGCTCGGAAGAGACGGAACTAGCCGTTATCATGCTAACTGCAAAGGATGAAGTGGACGATCGAGTCAAGGGTCTCACTATTGGTGCTGACGATTATATGGTCAAGCCCTTCAGCTTCGACGAATTGCTTGCCCGAATTCAAGCGCGGCTACGCAATCAGTTTCCAGGTCTGCTCGGCGAGGTACGCTGCGGTCCATTCCGAATTGATAGCCGTAGAAAAGAAATTCGCTTCAAGGAAGAAGTCCTTGAACTCTCACCCACGGAATACGAGTTATTACAGTATCTCGTTATTAATCACGGCCTTGTACTAAGTAAACCCATGATTCTTGATAAAGTGTGGGGCTATGACTTTGGTGGTGAGGAAAATATCGTTGAGGTCTATATCCGTTCGCTTCGCGAGAAGCTCGGGGATAAGGAGCACCGTATTATCCGTACCCTGCGGGGAGCAGGCTACCGGGTAGATCTATGAGTACGCGCTTCTCTACATGGTTTCGTAAGCTGCCCGCACCACGTTCTCTACGCAAACAGCTGCTAGCCATTTCGCTGCTCATTCTATCAGGATTGCTTCTTCTAATCGGAGTATTACAATATATACTCATGCGGGATTTCATATATAGCAATAGAGCAGAGTCTATGGAAGCGCAAATACGTTCAGTTCCCCGTGAGATGTTTTTCAACTTTTTCAATTCCTATGACGAGGACACCACAACTCCGAATGAGGGAAACACCGAGTATAACGGCAATTTGCCGGGGGAAAGAAACGGCGAGAATAAAATCCCAAATGGTCAAAGAACCGGTGAGAATAGGCGTCCACTCCTGCTGGATGCCCATACAACCCTCGCTATTTATAGCTCAGATGGCACCTTCAGGGACTTACAGCAAATGACTTTATCTGATTCAGCCGCGCCTAGATTAACGAATGAGCAATACAATAATCTGCTCATTCATACCACGGATAGAGCAACAGGAAATTACAAGCTCATAGAGGCCGATGACGGCACTGAACATCTGGCTATATTCGTGAATCTCTATAGACCTGGAAATACTCGATTGCTTCTCCAAATGAGCGTGAATACCGGACCTCTTACGGATGTAATCTTACAGCAATTGATGATCTACGCAGGTTTGTCAGTGATTGCTTTATTGGCTGGCTTCTTCCTATACTTGCCTGCCCTTCGAAAGACGCTGGTCCCTCTTTCAAATATGGGAGAGTCCGCCGAGATCATTGATGCCGGTAATCTGGATATCCGATTTCCAATTAACCAAGGCCAGACTGAGATCGACAAGCTGGCCCATTCATTCAATGGTATGCTCGAGCGTCTCGAAATATCCTTTCATAATGAACGGGAAGCCAAGGAACAGATGCGCCGCTTCGCTGCCGATGCTTCTCACGAGCTGCGAACGCCGCTGACCTCAATCCACGGTTTTTTGGAGGTCTTACTGCGTGGCGCTGCGGACAACAAAGAACAGTTATACAATTCATTGCGAAGCATGCATGGCGAATCGAAACGGATCAATAAGCTGGTGGAGGATTTGCTGCTGCTCGCTCGGATGGACGGCGCCCCTCAACTGCGGATGACGGATCTGTTGCTCGGTGAGGTCATTTCCGAAATGAAGCCGCATCTGCTCTTGTTAGCGGATCAGCGCAAAGTTACTTTTGATATCTCGTATGGCATCCATGGTAAATATGAACCCAATAAAATCAAACAGGTAATTCTGAATCTGTTCCACAATGCAGTTCAGCATACGGATACAGAATCTGGCACCATTCATCTCTCTTTACATGCTAGAGGAAATGAGGCCATTTTAACGGTGCAAGACAACGGCTGCGGGATTTCTCCAGAGCATATCCCACATATCTTTGATCGCTTCTACCGCAGCGATTCCTCTCGCACACGAAAATATGGTGGATCTGGACTCGGCCTTTCTATTACCAAGTCTATCGTGGAGGCACATCACGGCAAGATTAGTGTAAGCAGCACTCTCGGTGAGGGAACAACGTTTAGGGTTACCCTTCCTTGCGAGGAAGGATTAGCCAAGAGAGAGTAACAACCGTTATAATAGATGATAGACTTAAGCCTATGTCTATGATGCCAGTTTTGCTTCACAAAACTTAAGCCTATGCTTACGAAGTAGTTTTGCTATGTTGTCCATTCTAAGGAGCCACGCTTCACAAAACTTTTAGGAGGTCAAAAAATGTACGAAATCGCCGTAATTGGAGCCGGTCCTGCCGGTGCAAGCGCAGCCCTGTTCGCCGCCAAGGCGGGCAAAAAAACGCTGCTGATCGACAATGATAAAGGCATGACCCGTAGAGGATGGTTTGAGAACTTTTATGGAATTTCCGAAGTAGGCGGTCCTGATCTCGTAGAAACCGGACATAAGCAAGCCGTCAAATTCGGCGCTGAGCTGGTAGCAGAACAAGCTATTAACCTCACTTCCAGCGGCAACGGATTTGTCATTGAGACCGAAGATGGAATCATTTATGAAGCCAAACATGTTATTCTTGCAACAGGCGCCCTTACCGATCTAGCCGCCAAAGCAGGCGTGGAAACTAAGGATGGTACAGAGCCAAGAATCAAGACAGTTGTCGCTGTTAATCCAGAAGGCAAAACAAATATTGAAGGCATTTGGGCTGCAGGTACCGTTGCCGGAGTAAGTGTACATGCCATTATTACGGCAGGCGATGGCGCGAAGGTAGCCATTAATGTGATTAGCGAGTTAAATGGTGCGCGTTACGTGGATCATGATGTACTAAAGGCTTAATCAATGACTGAAAATATAGATCCGGAGACGATTCTTAGGAATCTGTCCTCCGGATTTTTTATATCGCAAAAAATAACTGCACTTGGTGCAGGTATTTCATATTTTAGCCCCTCTATGACTCTTTTAAGTGTAGTTGATGCAACTAAAAACAGATGGAAAGAGTATTTCCATTGGATTTTGAAGAAATAAGTGTATCAAGTGCAACTAAGTCGATCCATAGCAGTCTGATGCGCTTTTTAATTGTATAAAGTACACTTATTTGTTCATCCCCAACTGCCCTGTAAACGCCCCACGCGCAAAAAAACTGCCCCAAACATCATCCCACCGCCGCCGAAGACGATGTTAGGATCGTTTGAAACAGTCTCCTTCAATCACTAGCGTGTACCCCAAGGTAACGCCCCCACTTCTTCACTTTCCTTCAGACTAGCAGCCAGTTTCTGCAAATACGGAACCAGTAATGGACGCAACTCCTCCCGCATCAATCCGACCTCCAGCGTAGCCTGAATGTAGCCGAATTTATCACCAATATCATAACGTTTGCCGATCAAATCCAGGGCCAGCAAACCTTCATTACGGCATACCTCATGCAATGCATCAGTCAGTTGATATTCACCACCTGCTCCCCGTTCAAGGTTAGCCAGCACTGAAAATATCGAAGACTCCAAAATGTAACGTCCCATAATCGCATGCTCTGAAGGTGCCGTATCCGGGGAGGGCTTCTCCACCAAACCTTTAACTTCATGGACGCCTTGTAGAGAACCGCTTGATGAAATAATTCCGTATTTATGAACATCCTGCCGTGGTACCGGCTGAACACCGACGATGGTCTTCTCCTCTTGTTCATATAATCGCATCATTTGCAGCAGCGCCGGGTCCTCCGAGACCATGATATCGTCACCGAGCAGAACAGCGAAGGGCTCATCGCCAACGAACTGTTCCGCACAAAGGATGGCGTGACCTAGTCCTAGCGGCTCTTTTTGCCTAATGTAATGAATGCTGGCCAGTTCGCTAATCGCTTGGACTTCACGAAGCAGCTCCTCTTTTCCTTTTTCCAAAAGCGTCTGTTCCAGTTCCACTGATTTATCGAAATGATCTTCAATCGACTTCTTGTTGCGACCCGTCACGATAATGATGCTTTCAATGCCGGATCGAACAGCTTCTTCTACGATATATTGAATCGCCGGCTTATCCACAATGGGCAGCATTTCCTTGGGCTGAGCCTTAGTTGCAGGCAGGAAACGAGTGCCTAAACCCGCGGCGGGAATAACCGCTTTTCTAATCTTCACAACGAATCCCTCCCTTGCATTTATTGACGATGTAGAACTTGCTGTTCACGAACATCCTGTTGTTTCTTACCTTCATAGAACTCTTGAACAATATAGAGCGGACGTCCCTTGGTCTCATCATAAATCCGACCGACATACTCACCCAGAATCCCTAACATAATGAGCACAAAGCCATTAAAGGTCAGTGTGATTCCGATCATCGATGCCCAGCCCTTAACGACTGAATCCGTAAAAATCACCAGATATAGCACATACATCAGATATAGAAAGCCGGAGGCCGACAGCAGTGCGCCAAGGTATCCTGCCAGCTTCAGCGGCTTATAAGAGAAGGAAGTAATTCCATCCAGAGAGAGCTTGATCATCCGTTTCAGCGGATATTTAGTTTCTCCAGCCAGACGTTCATCGCGTTCATATTCAATGGCTTTTTGCCGAAAACCGACCCAGCTGACTAGCCCGCGTACGAACCGATTTTTCTCCGGCAGGCGTTTGAGCTCCTCACAGACTTTACGATCGATGAGGCGAAAATCTCCTGTATCGACAGGGATAGATATATCGGTTGAATAACGAAGTACTCTATAAAAGAGACTGGCCGTCCACTTTTTGAATAAGGATTCTCCGTTTCGCTTTATCCTTTTGGCATATACAACTTCATACCCCTGCTTCCATTCCGCAATCATGTCCAGAATCAGTTCTGGCGGATCTTGCAAATCGGCATCAATAATGACAACTGCATCCCCTAGGGCGTAATCCATTCCGGCAGTAATAGCGATCTGATGTCCAAAGTTACGAGACAAGTCGATCAGCTTCACACTTTCATCCCAGTAGCTATATTCCTCAATCATCTGGGCGCAATTATCTGTGCTGCCGTCATTCACAAAGATCAGCTCATACACTTCATTAGTTAAACCCATTACTTTTTTGATACGTCGATACGTCTCTTGAATGACCGCCTCTTCGTTAAACATCGGTATAATAATGGAATAGCGCACGTTGGTACTCATGAGCAGCTCCTCCTTAAATTTGAATAATGAAGCGTGCCTGATCTATCTCATAACACGCCTCATAGGATTAACATTCGCCTAGTTTACAGTAACTTTGTATAATGTCCCGCTGTTTCCTCCATCGCTTCCTGCCCAATCGGCTGCTGGAACTTCTGTACCATTCTCTGTGATCCAAGTCGTCAACTCGGAGCTTCCCCCGCGTCCACTACCCATACCACCGCTATTGATCAGGAAGTACTTCACCTTTCCGCTCTCTACAAACGCCTTTAGGGTATCTGGGGTATACACAGTGTCTGAGTTAGAAAATCCGTTCAAAATAACAACCGATGCACCCTTGTCAACGATATAAGGAGCTGCTGTGCCATAATCCAATGTAGCAAAAAGATAAGGCTCTCCAGTATTGTTCTCCTCCAAATAGGACAACAGACTCTCATTCGCACTTGCGGCGCTATTACGTCCAAAATTGCTTGGACTGCCTCCCATTCCCCCTCTACCCTCACTACTAGTCGGGCCCGCCTCAGGGGTTTGACTGTTCAAGCCATAAGTAATGGGGGTAGCTGCCCAGTAAAGCGGCCCAATTAACAATACTAATACGGCTGCAATGCCTGTCGTATATATAAAGGATTTCTTCTTGCCTTTAAGAACTACCAGTACCAGCGAAACCACAATGCCTGCAGCTAAAATCCCAATGGACCAGCCACTGCCGATCGTATCGTTATAAGGATGAACAATGTACCACTGGAAACCTGCTGTAACCAGCGTTGCGGCTGGCAATAGCCAAGACAGCCAACCAGAGTGCTCGCGATATAGCGTCCACAGCTTTGACCATCCTGCACCGACTAGCGCTGCAACTGGCGGAGCCATCATCACCAGATAATATTGATGGAAGAACCCTGCGATACTGAAGAACCCCATAATGGGCACTAACCACGCTAACCAGAAGAGAGCTTCTTTATGAGCCTGGGTAAAGTTCTTTCTCCGCAGATTGGCGAATAATCCAATGATGCCTAGCAATACGAAAGGCAGCATCCAGCTAGCTTGACCTGACAGCTCTGATTGGAACAAGCGCAGTGGGCCTGCTGTTCCTGTATTGAACATTCCGCCTCCGCTTCCACCGCCATTCATGCCGCCGCGATTTCCTCGCCCGCCGTCGTCGCCACCAAATTGCCGGCCTTGACTGTCTGTTCCACTAGGAGGCTGACCTGGTGCACCTCCATCATCGTCACCAGTCTGGCTATTTGAGGTCGAATTTGTGCCTTGCCGGCCCGAAAATGCTGCACGTCCACCATCAGTACCACTATTACTGCCTGACCCATTCATAGCTGGCGTCTCGCCGTTCATGTTCGGCATCTCACCATTCATAGCGGGCATTTCACCGTTCATGTTTGGCATCTCACCGCCATTCATTCCTGGCATTCCACCGCCACCACCACCTGCCCCACGATCCCCCGTTAATCGTGCAACGCCATTGTAGCCAAAAGCAAGATTCAGCACTGAATTGGTACCACTGCTGCCGATATAAGGCCGTTTGCTGGCGGGAATCGAATCCACGATCACTGCCCAGGATAAGGAGACTACAAGCAATATTGCTGTGGAGGCTGCCAATACTCCCGTCTTCCGCTTCCAATTCACTTTGGCAGCTAAGACATAAAAGAAATAAAAAGCCGGTAGAACCATGTACGCCTGCAGCATCTTCTCGTTAAACCCAACACCGATTAACGCAAATGCGGTAAGAAGGCTACCCAGCTTGTTGCTCTTCGTCCCTTTAAATAGAAACCATGCCGCGAGCAGAAGGGTGAATACAAGCAGCGCATCAATATTGTTCGTCCGGCTGACTGCCGCTGCTACCGGAGTAGTCGCCATGACTAGAGCTGCTATACGTGCTGCCGCTCTGCCAAAGGTAGGCTTCACCAGCAGGTATACAAGTAACACGGAGCCCACGCCGCCGAGTGCCTGTGGCAAAATCACACTCCAACCATGCAGCCCGAAGATAAGTGCGCTAAGTGTCTGAATCCAAAAGGTAACTGGTGGTTTATCCACCGTTACTGAACCCGCGGAATCCAATGAAGCGAAGAAGAAATTATGAAAGTTCTGCAGCATACTTCCCACCGCGGTGGTGTAGTATGTATTCACATAGTGGTCGTTCCAAACTCCATAACCATACAAAAAAGCGGCAAGTAATAAAATGAGCCAAAGTATAAGATCCGAGCTTATTTTTTTGAACCTACTCATCTCCATCCACTCCTATCCTTTGATCGTCTATAATTCCGGCAGTTCTGTGCCCCCGGTTCAAACTTTCTGTAGGTGTATTATTTCACCCTTACCTTAACTCTCAATGAGTCCAAGCTGAATGTTTGCTGAATATACAAGGCCACCAGAACGCAAAAAAAGCCCCACAACTGTGGAGGCTTTCTGTTCAAATCCCAACCCAAGCAAATATTTTAAAATAGACTATTCCATTCTGCCCATAGTAACGAGCTTATTCACCGTATTCCAATTACGTGCTGTAAGCGTCATACCCAATATTCTGTCAAAAGGAACCTTGAAAAGCGGCGACTGGCTCACACTGACCTCATATAACACGTACATCTCTCTGCCGACAAAACGCACTTTATCTGGTCCATCCTCATAAGTGCGCAGTTTATCCAATGCTTCCGCTGAAGGCTCGACTGGTAAAAAAGTAACATACCATCTTTTGAATTCCTCTGGCTCGGAGAGCTGAAAGGGATCGTTAGCGATCACGTTCTCCATTTCTGCTAAGGTACGGATAATAACAGAGACCTCGAATCCAAAAACCTCATGAATCTTACGTTCAATGACTCCAGTAAGCAGACTCTCCGAACCTTCATCACTCTCAAATACAACATTTCCGCTCTGAATATACGTTCGTACATTTTCAAATCCAAGAGTCTGAAACATCGCCTTCAGGTCCAACATTTTAATAATTTTGTTCCCGCCGACGTTAATTCCACGCAGCAGCGCAATATAGGTAGTCATAGAATACGCCTCCGTTTTTGTGCCATGATCAGCTTACCTCTGCGGCTAAGGTTTGTAGACGTTTACGAACTTCTTTTACCAGCAGCTCCTTCTCTGGAGGCGAAAGCCCCTCCACCAAACGCGCGGCAGCGATCGGCAAAATCCAGCGGTCTACGTCCTCATAAGTATGTCCTGATAATCTGAGATACTCTTGAATATATCCCTTGGTTAATTTCTTTCTAATAAAACCTATCATCATTCTCGATAAGGCAGAGGCTCCAGGGGGCATGGCTCCCATACTGAACATTACTACAGATCGCGCAGCATCGGCCGCTGGTTCTCCCACCACACCTGTCATCCAGTCGATTACCCAGAGCTGATCATCCATAAGTACATTGTCAGGATGGAAATCTCCATGACATAAATAGGTTCCTTGTGGTAACTTCTCCAGATAGCTCAGGATGGCTGACTTCTCATCTTCACTAAGCATTGGAGCCCCCATGATATTCCACTTCAACATATCCTTCTGCTGTCCAATCTCCTCAGTAATTTCAAGCTTATGCAAATCGTAGTGAAGCCTAGCCATCATTCTGGCATACTTACTAACTTTCCAAGGCTTCTCACCCATCACCTTTAGCAGGGAGGGACCTTTAATTTGTTGAAATACAATACCTTGTCTTGATTGTTCAGAAATGAGTTCAAATGGCTGTGGTGTCCGGACGCCCTGCGAGTGCACAAACTGGCTGATCTTATATTCTCGGCTAATATTCTGTTCTGAAACATCCTCTAGGTACAATTTAAGAATCCTCTGATCATCATGCTGCCAGATCTCCGCTGTTCTGCCTTTTCCAACAAGCTTCGCCTTCATTCGGCAGCCTCCATTTAGTCCAGATTAATGCGGGTAAAATGCTCAACAACCGGAAATGGGTCGTAGTAATGGTGAAGTAGCGCCTTCCATTCCTGATACTGGCTGGATTCTCTGAATCCTATGGTGTGATCTTCAAGCGTTCTCCACTTCACAAGCAGCAGATACTTATGATTATCCTCCAAGCAATGTTGCAATTCATGCCCTATGTAGCCATCGATCGAAGAAATTAAGCTTGATGCCTCCTTGAAGCTTTTTTCAAATTCAGTAGTTAAACCAGGCTTCACTTGCAGCATCGCAGCTTCCAAAATCATAATCAGCATCCTCCAAAGGTTATGTATTTAAAGCATCACGGAAAAATTCATGATAAAAATTAATAATAACAAGCAGAATGGCTAGTGACTCGTTGACCTGCTCTACCTCAAGGCTATGATTAGCATCATCGATTCTATACACTTTTAAATGATGAAGCCCACTAATTTCACCAGAAAGCTGTTCGCTAAATAAAGGGTCGCTTCCCCCATAAATTACAGTCCCACGACTCTGCTGTATCAAAGGGATCGCCTCAGGTAATGGTGTTATATATAGATGAGACGTCTTTTTCTGTATTTCTAGCTCTTCTGCAATTCTCCCTGCTATGACCGAACCCACGCTTTTGCTAATGAATAGAATCTTTTTGTATTCAGGAAGAGATGCAATGGCCGCCTTACATTCCTGAATGAGAATAATCATTTCATCACGCTTAAAACCTACTCTAGCACTCTGGTAGCCATATTCAAGCAGCAGGACATCGCAATTATGTTCCCGAGCTGCTTTGGCCGCATAATCTAGCAGGGGGCGTTCAGCCGAGTAATTTTTACCTGGAAAAATAACAGCCAATGCCTTAGATCCTTGAGTAATATATTTATGTCTAACCTCTCTACCCCAATAAGAGGACATAATGATGTTGCTGACGTTCATACCTGTTTCCCTCTTTTCTAAAACAACCATTCTATATATATCTATCATTATAGCTAACTTATGTTTAGTTTTAAAATCAAAGAATTCCTAATCTTTACTAGAGATCAGGAATGTTCGAAAGTAGGTCTATTGCTGTGATGCCACCTGCTTATTTTTACTTTTACTAACCTTAATTTCAGCACAAATCCACAATATCAACGGAATAATCACCTGAAAAGGAAGCGCATATATTGGATAAATAGTATAGGCAAAATGCTGCATCTCCATAATATCCTTGAAGATAAATCGAGAGAAATAAACCATAATCAATCCCAGCTGAAGCACAACGGATCGGTAGCTCTTCAGTTTGAATAATTTAGCGACTCCAACACTAGCCACATATAAACATAAGCTAGTCTTTATGAATATCGTGATGACAAATCCAAGTGCTGATGATGCCTCCATTCGGGTCAAAAAATCCCCTATATTAATCCGACTAACCGCTACATAAGAGGGGAAGTATAAACTTTGAACAATATCAGGATTGAGAATCAGCAAATTCCGCAGAGAAACGAGCAAAATCACCCCACCAGAAATCAGCAATCCGCTTAGCAGAATCTTTTTGGCTGAGTCTTTTGCCGGCAAATGACTGAACACTCCCATAAAAAGAACAATTTCAGCAAAAGGAAAAGTAAATGACCCAAATGTATCTGCAAATATTGGTGACCATCCACTGGCAAGAAAAGGCTTCAAATAGTGATACTTGAGCTTGGGAATGGCTAAAATTTCAATAAACAGAACCTCAGCTAAAAGAAGCAGCAGAAATAGCTTAGCACATCTCCCAATCACCTCAATTCCTGCCTTAACCACCCAAATACATAACAGACCTACGCATAACATGGGTGCAATCATAGGCGTCTCTGTCAAGGCAACCGTTTTACTAAATTCCCCAAAATTCCGTAGAACGAGGGCCCCCATATGCAGCGCGTACCATATATACATACAAGAAACTACTCTCCCAAAGATAGATCCAAATACGATGATCAATATATCAAATAGATTCTTACCCGGAAAAAGCATATGAAATCTGGCGTATATAAACAGCAGGGGAACCGTTAAAGATATGGCAAAAAGTAGAGCAATCCAGCTACTGTTGCCCGATTTCCCCGGCAGACCCATGAATAGTGAAGTCCCAATAATAAATAGAACAACAATACTTATAGAATGCCCTGTGGGTATGATCTCTTTTTTCATGCTTAAATCTCCTCTTGGACTTGTAACTAAAATAACTTGCTGATCCAGCTTACAATTAAAGGTGAAGGACTAGGAAGCTGCCATTTCATGGCCAATGCAAAAGCAATACAGAAAGAAAACAGACATAGTGTACAACACACATAAAAATCCCGTTTCATCCCTTGCTTTAACAATCCGTAAGGATCCATCAATACAACAAAAAAGTAGATCAAAACAACGATAACAGCCAATTTTATCACCTATTCTTGATGGATCTGGATAGATCTTGAGTTTTGAGCACTGCTCTCAATAATTACTGTTGAATTTACAACCACATCTAGATCAGAGAATTCCCGCTCCCAATCTTTATCTAGCTCGGTCCAGGTCTTAGGCATATTCTCAAAGATAATCTCTCCGAATCCAAAAATATCGGAATGATATTCTTGCTGCAACTTTTTAATTACAGAGAGAATATGCTTCTGTAATTCCTTAGCGGCACGCTTCTCTATAACATTCTTACTATTCAGACTAGTGAATCCTTCAGTAGTCATTACCTCATCAAGCCCGGTATGTGTGACCATATTTATCTGTAATTGAAGCTTACCGTTTACCCAAACAGGCTTTACTTTTGTTTTATTGGAAAAAATCTCAAGTGTGAAGTCGGGGGCTCCCTTTTCGTTATTCACGGTTAACACCCCACCCTTTATCTCATCTTTAATAAACAACATGTACTTGGTCTCTTCGCCACTCAGTTTGCCAATCATTTTGTCCATTTTGAATATAGCAGTTCCACTAACACGCGGATTTTTCTGACCATTTTTTTCGTGGATATAAATAAGAGGAGCTATAGCACAATCCCCGGGCGTCTCCAGCTTTTCAATGAAGTCCCAAATCTCCACAACCGGGGCCGTACTAACATTTTGTTCAATTGCCATCTGCTGAGCAAGACCATAAGACATAATAGTTTCTGTTGAGCTATTTAAATTAATTACTTCCTGAGCCGTCTTCTCTTTAGAAACAAACACGTATACATCCGATCGAGTTTCTGTATCTCTGTTGTACCAATCAATCACTTTTACAACCCCTTCCTTCGCTATCTCCTCGCTGAGGATGATCGCCTTGGAATGACTCCAAAATAGTTTCTTTCCCGTGATTGAAATCATGCTTCTTACAATATCAAACATCGTTTTTCCTGAAAGACTAACCATCTTATAACCCGCTTGACTAGATTTCATCCCCTCTTTCGTATCCACAATTTCGACCGTTGCTAGTAGCTTCCCGTCAGAATCCTTATCGATGCCCACACCTGCTACAACTGCCCTATCTTCAATTTCGGCGTAATCCCAACAACCCAAGGTACTTACCAGAAGTAATAGCGATATACAAGCTAGCAACCCTTTTTTGAATTTTTTCATGACCGATTCCTTACTTTATTGGTCGCTTTTCTCTTTCGGTTACGCGCTCCAATCATCGCCGGACGTAAATACATATGCCACCATGGCGCCCTTATAGCTGTATCCTTAATGTCCTGCGGATGAATAGAACCTACTCCAAGCATGTACTGAACCCCAAAGGAACGTAAACTCATCAAATGAATCACTAAACCGATCACACCCAAAAAATACCCATATAATCCCAGAAAAAAGGTTACGAACAGCAAAAGCGACCTTACTACGATTAGAGGACCTGTCAGTCTTGGGTTAAGCAAAGCCATAATTCCTGTTAAACCCACTACAATAATCATAGGAGCGCTAACGATTCTCGCTTCCACAGCCGCCTGACCCAGTACAAGCGCACCTACGATGCTAATCGCCTGACCAATGTAGGTCGGTATTCGTTCTCCTGCCTCTCGCAGAATTTCAAATATCGTTAGCATGAACAAGACCTCCACCACAGTTGGAAAAGGAACGGCTACTCTCGACGTTGAAATACTAAGTAACAACATGGTAGGCAGCATTTCCTGACTATAGGTAACCAACGCTACGTACAAAGCAGGAATACTAATAGACAAAAAGGCTCCAAGTACCCTTATCATTCGGTTAAACGAACCAAAGTAATAGTTAATATAATAATCAGCACTGGCCTGAAAATTCTCCACAAACAAATAGGGCACTGTCATTGCATAAGGACTGCCTTCCATTAATAAGGCAACTCTACCCTCCATAATTTTGCTTACTACAGAATCAGGACGTTCTGTGCTTCCCGTCATTTCAAAGGGTGAAAAGGGTTCATCTCGAATAAGCTCCGAAAGAATAGACGTATCCAATACAACATCTATGTCCACCTGTTGAATTCGGTTTTGCAGCTCTTTAACAACATCCGGTGAGGCCAAACCTTCGATATAACAAATACAAGTTTGTGTTTTGGAGCGAGTCCCGACTTGACCATAAATAATCTTTAAGTCCGGACTTTGCACTCTTCGGCGAATGAGCGTCAAGTTTACAAGCAGCGACTCTGTAAAACCTTCTCGCGGACCCTTTACGCTTTTTTCCGTCACAGGCTCCGCGATAGCCTTCGTTTCCCACCCCTGCGCACTAATGTTAAGCGCACCCGCAAAGCCATCCATCAGAAACAATGTTTTTCCAGCTACGACCGCGCTAACCATCTCATCCAAACTCGTAGAGCAAACCACATCGCTAATGTTAATAACCAGCGTCCGAATTTTCTCCATCATTTCAGCTGTATTCCCGCTATCCATTGCTGTAAAATCAAAATCCATTAGAGGCTTTATCACCCCGTACTGGATCATTTCCCTGTTTACCATTCCGTCTACATAGACTAATCCGCAGCGGATGCCGTCACTATGGATATTATTTATCACCCTTATTCTTAGTGTTCCATCATCCTTGAAGATTTGTCGAAACAGCTTCATCATTTCATCTAGTGACGTACTCGGAGTCTGTCCAGACGTCGTATTTTTTAGGGAATCTTTGCGGTTACCATCTGCTGTCTGTTTCTCCACAGTAGTCACTCCTGTCACAATAGTTTCCTAGAAATTATCCCCCATCTCACTAAATACTATCCGCCAAAATTATACTTAAAAGGGATCAACTTCTTCACAAAGGAAAGTAAAATCCTTCTGTTAAAATAAAAAAGCCGCTTTAGCAGCGGCATGTTGAATGTTTATGATTGTAGTGATCATCTGGTATAATTTGATGAAAATAAGAGATAGGAGCTCCCTATGACACCATTTACAGAACAAGTGATTCGTATCATACAATCTATACCTGAAGGAAAAGTAATGACTTACGGAGGCGTTGCTCGTGCGGCAGGAAGCCCAAGAGGCGCAAGGCAGGTAGTTCGTATCCTTCACTCCATGAGTAGAAAATATAAGCTTCCCTGGCATCGGGTTATCAACGCCAAAGGAATGATCGCCTTGACTGAAGATGAATCCAACTCCCTCCAGAAGCTTTATTTACAGGAGGAAGGGATTATTTTTAATGAAAAAGGTGTGGTAGATCTGAAGCAATACCAATTTGATCCGGAATTTATGGATTAACCACGTATGCGCTTAGCGCCCCTTCCTCTTTCACTGGTTCCAAGACCATTCAGCAAACAGTACATCGTAGCGTAGATAACCAGCAATACAAACGCAATGAACAAGCTGAAAAATACCGACTGTCGATTCAAGCTGTCCATAACCAGTTGGTACAACTGATGCCGGTCCGTCAGTACATCCCAGCTATTCAGCCTGTAGACTCGGCCAAGCAGGACACCATACCCCCCAAGTACACATGCTGCGAATACGAATATCCAAGAGAACAGCAGGCTGCTTTTGCGATAAACAACCGTCTGGAACTGGTATAAAGAGAAGAAACCAGTCAACCAGCCGCTCCAAGTGAACAATAAGAGGGTAACCAGATCATACCAATACCGATTCTGAATGGTGCCATCCACGATATATCTGCTTTTTCTTATCGTCAGATGCACCAGATCCGTCATGAGATAAGGCGCGTTCGGAAAGAACAGCAGCCAAGCGACGCCTAGCGGAACAAGCAGCAAGCCGCCTATCTTCCTTTTATCCAGTTCATAAGCAGCCATAGAGAACAGGAACGGAATCCAAGCCAGGAATAAATTCCAGAGTAAAAATGCATAAAACGAATCCGTCTGTAGTGACACTACACGATATACGGCCAATGTCGCCACAGACAGACCTGCCAAGAGCATAAACACCTTCGGATAATGCAATTCCTTCATGAGCTTATATTCTCCTTATCGAGATAGTTTACATTTAACTTATACCCAATTGTACAAATTTGGCATTCCCAAGTCCAATCTCAAGCTTAAACGCCTTTATCGCCCTTATTAGGACGATCAGCGTTTAAGCGAGAAATATAAGGATAATATATAATGTGAAACTTAAATTCATATATTTGAACAGAAAAACCCGGACGCAGAAACGTCCGGGCTGACTCTTATCTATTTCACTCAAAGACCACTATTTAGTTCAGGTGCAATTACAGGTTTCTTGCGCCCTTTCAGACCGCGCACACTTCCCGCCTCTTCCAGACAGGAGAACGCTGTACACTCCCTAAAAGCGGCATGGCTACATCCAATACACTTGTTGTAATCGATGCTGTTAAGTGCGTCATTAATGGCTTCCCCGGTGTGCGGATAAAACTGAGCCTCACCTATGGTACTATACAGTCCAGTTCTCTTGAGTAGCTCAAGCGGCTGTGGCTGAATACCTGAAATCATAAGTTTCCCTCCAACAGCTTGTAAATGCCGCACAAGCTCTGCTAAATTGGATTCTCCAGTGGTATCCATGAAGGGTACTTTCCCCATCCGCATTAATATAATTCTAGGTTGATCTGAACCATAGCTTGGCATAGTGTCATCGAATCGATAAGCAGCGCCAAAAAACAGCGGACCTTCCACCGTGTAAATTCCAATTTGCGGACAGTCATGACTCTCCGTAACCATATGTGCCTCTACCTTAACGGACTTCGGATCAGGCAGCACTTTGGCTACCAAATGAACCTCTCCCATTCGTTTCACAAACAAAATAACCGCAAGAATTAATCCCACCTCTACAGCCAGCGTTAAATCTGCAAATATCGTTAACAAGAAGGTGATGAATAACACCAAGGAATCGCCGGTCTTGATCTTAAGCAGATGAAGGAACTCTTTGCGCTCACTCATATTCCAAGCTACTACCATTAAGATCGGTGCCATCGCAGCTAAAGGAATACTGGAAGCATAGGGTGCGAGCAACAGGAGAATTAGAAACACCACAACACCGTGAACGATCCCCGAGATGGGAGAAACAGCGCCACTCTTGATGTTCGTCGCTGTTCTAGCAATTGCTCCTGTCGCTGGTATGCCCCCGAACAATGGAGCAGCAATATTTGCGATTCCCTGACCGATCAGCTCTCGGTTACTATTATGGCGGCTGCCTGTCATTCCATCCGCTACAACAGCGGATAACAATGACTCTATAGCACCTAGCATTGCAATGATAAATGCCGGACGAATTAGCAGGGTAATTCGTTCCCAAGTAATGTCCGGAAATCGAAAGCTCGGTAAGGTATTAGGGATTTCTCCATAAGCAGAGCCAATCGTAGTCACTTTGCCGCTAAAGAATAACGCAGCAACCACAGTCGCGCACAGAAGACCTACCAATGATCCAGGCACCTTCGGAGCGAATCGAATCGCTAGGATAACGACGGCAAGACAAATCACGGCGGTCAGAATACTGTATCCATTCATCGTCGATAGATGAAGCCCTATTTCTTTCATATTATTTACAAAGCTCTCATGCCGTTCTATATTCCTTAGTCCAAGGAAATTAGCAATCTGCCCGGTGAAGATAATGACCGCTATCCCTGCTGTGAAACCAATCGTTACTGGCCTCGGAATAAACTTAATCAATACACCCAACTTTAATAATCCCATGAGAACTAGAATAACCCCTGCCATCATCCCAGCGATAAGCAAGTTCTCATAGCCATACTCCATCGCAATGGCAAACAAGATAGGAATAAAAGCACCTGTTGGCCCACCAATTTGAAATTTTGATCCTCCGAACAATGAAATACATATTCCGGCAACGATTGTCGTGTAAATGCCATACTCCGGTTTTACACCGGATGCAATAGCAAATGCCATCCCCAAAGGAATGGCAATAACACCAACGATTGTTCCCGAAATCAAATCCTTGCGAAATGCATTCATGTTGTAGCCTTTATATCGGCCCCACCCTGTCATGATCAAACCTTCTTTTCTTTAAATATCTGATTATTTGAATATAAGAAGAACATTACTCTAGGACGCAACTGTTGTCAACGCCAAAATAATGTTATTCCTTTATTCTCCGCGCATACCTTCGAGCAATGAAATGGTATTCACCAGATGGTTATCAAATATTTGTTTGGCTACGACCAGAAGATCTTTAATTAGAGGATCACGTAACGAATAGATCACAGTGGTGCCTTCTTTTACACTGGCTACTACATTCTTGGCGCGTAAAACAGCTAGCTGCTGGGATACAGCAGAGCCTTCTGATCCTAGAATGGCTTGTAGCTCATTCACATTCTTCTCACCTTCGCTGAGCAGTTCCAGTATACGAATTCGCATCGGATGAGCCAGCGCCTTGAAGAATTCGGTCTTAAATTGCTGAATTTCGGTGTTCATAGACTTCTACTCCTCATACTTACTTCTGAATCTAATGCTATCTTTGTATGTTATCTTAGTCCCTGATAAGCGTCAAATACTCAAAGGGTAGATACTCACATTACGAACCTGTACTTCTACAAACACACCAAGCGCCATAGGCTCACCGAGACACTCGAACATCACTAAACTTTCACCTATTCGCAAAAATCCTGTTCCGTCCTCTTCAATATTCTCCAGCACACCGGTAAAAACAACCTTATCTCCCTCTAACCTAGTATTGAACTCACTAGCAGGTGCAGGCAGAATGTCCACCCATCTCATCAGCAGCTCCGAAAGCTCGAATTCCACATCTGTTTCCATATCTGGCTCCACAGGAGCACCGCACCAGATCCCCCGACCCTCGCCAAACTCTGTGCGAAAGAATACCTCATCCTTTTTTATGCCATTCTTTGTAATTTTGATTTTCATAGCTATGATTCCACCTTGATAATTTATAACGATCATTATACATGACAATGAACCGATATTATCAAGTGTAATTCTGAGTAACTTTATTCAGATACATACTAGGATGCAGCCAAGGATGCTTAAAGAACTCACTTTTCTTCGTAATTCTCCTTGAGACACCCAGATCATAATCGATCATAGACTTTATCCGCGCTGCGAATGCCTCCCCTTTCACCAGTATTCCCAGCTCGAAATCGTGGCAGGCGCTTCTCTCATTGATGTTGTAGGAGCCATGAAATACCGCCCGTGATCTATGGTCATAGGTTATTTTCCAATGTGAAAAACGACCTGTGAAGCTGTAATCATAAAAGGAAACCCCATTGAGAAACGGCTTATACATATTGCCTCGTACCGCCGCAGTATTGGTAGGATGATCATTAACCTTCAGCGGATTGCAGATGCTCAGATGACAGGAACAGTCTGGCCCCAGCTCCCCCAGCCGATCCCAAAACTCTTGATCAATCAAATAAGGATTTACAATCACCGTCTCCTCAGTCGCATAGGTAATTAAATTCAAATAGTATTGCTGAATTAAGTTAACTGGATTACCCGGAAAGCTTGCAAACAGTGTACATTCTTCCTCCCCAAAATGATAATTTACATTCGGATGGTAGAAGGCATCATCCACGTCAAAATGATCACCTCCCAGAAGTAACCAACGGGAATGAAACTTAGCATTTAAAGGCTGCGCCGCCGCGCCACGGATCCGGAAGCAGCCATCATGCCACTCCTCTTTTTTACTAGGAATCCCCTGTAGATGTCCTTCTATACTGATCGAAGAAGATGCCTGAACAGGCGTCACGTACGTGTATTGATCTCCAATATTCAGGCTGCCAATAATAGAGGTTACCCCATCAATGACCATAAACTTCCGATGATCAATGACATTCAGCCCAGTGATTTCAACGTCCTCTTGTACTTTATCCTGTAAGAACAGGATACTTTCCGGTACGCCTTGTTGCTTCAGCGCCTTCCGCTTCACACGCCATTCTACGGCTGTATAATAAGAATTGAAGGTATTCAACAGCTTAGCTCCTGCATTCTCGAGCCTTTCAGAAATCTTGGAAAATTGACCAAACGCCAGATTGTTCTCATACCCTAAAGCTGTCAGCACGTAATTGACCATGATCCGTACCTTCACCCCCCGTTTAAGGGCGTGAAATAATTCATCTGCAACCAGATTGCCTGAACGGTCATTAAAGAAGAGCATCACGGACAGGTGAATATAATGCTGTGCCTTCTTTATTTCTTCTAGTATCATCCCTAGGCACTCGGGTCCATTCACGTAAGGATCTACTTGGTTATTCCATGTGGTTTGTGGGGCCAGAGCTTTTAGCTTGTCTGAATCTAATCTGTCTAATACTTCAGTAAGTTGCCCCAGCAATCTTGGGCTAAAGCCAGGAACCTGAAATAGCTGCTGACCCTCCGTAATGACTCCGCCAATGGACTGTCGGTATGCTCTAGCCGCCTCCAGATCGATCCCCATCAGCCTGTGCTCCGCCTCTTCTCCTGCTTCGCCCATAATGCGGGCAAGTGAACCGCCTGATAAATAATAGTTCACCATATCGATCATATTTTTCTGTGTTTCCATATGTAAGATCCCCTATCTTTATTGTGATTGCACATGTATCAAGGTAAGGATAGATACCCTTGAACTCCTCCTTATAAACGGGGAACATAAAAAACAGGAATGCCCCGCAGCCATTATGGCTATGGAACATCCCTGTTTAAGATCAACCAGGATTCACTAAGAATCGAGATAACTTATTTCACTTGCTCTGCGCTAAATACTTTTACGTCTAGTGGCGCAGCCAAGAATTCACCAGCTTTAGCTGAGAACGCAGTAAAATGAGCGCTCGTATTGTGGCTGGATACGGCTTCAGCGTCGCGCCAAGTCTCCACCATAATAAATGAGTTTGCTTCTCCAGCATTCTCATACAGCTCGTAAGAGAGATTTCCTTCTTCAGCGTGAGTAGCTGTGAGAAGTGTTTTGGACTCCGCTAAAAACTGCTCGCGACGTTCTGGATTCACTTTAAGTACTGCATGGATAATGATCATTGTATTTTCCTCCTAAGGTATAAAGTATTATTTCCACTCAGCAATTTTATCGATAGGCAAACGGACAGATGGGTAACCTGCATCAACAGCCTTACCGATGGAAAGCAACATTACAGGAACATAACGATCTTTTTCCATGCCAAACGCTTCTGCGATTTGATCTTTTTCATAACCGCCGATTGGGTTTGTATCGTATCCATGTGCACGGGCAACCAGCATCAATTGCATTGCAACAAGAGCACCATCAATAAGCACAGTATCTTTGTTAACTTCACGTGGCAAGGTAGCAAAGTGAGCAGATAATCTAGTTAATTGGTTTTCTTTTACTTCAGCAGGCATTAGTCCACGTTCAACAGCTGTGCCATAAATCTCCTCTGCATAGTCGAAATTGTTCAAATCACCGAAGATGGCAATCATAGCTGCAGAGGTTTCAACTTGTACGCCATTAAAGCGAGCAAGAGGAGCTAAAGTAGCTTTTGCTTCGTCACTTTCAATAACAAGAAACCGCCAAGGCTGCATATTTACAGAAGAAGGTGCAAGAGTCGCTTCCGTAAGAATCTGAGTCATCTCTTCTTTGCTGATCTTAACGGATGGATCATATTTGCGGATAGAGCGGCGACCCGTAATAATTTCTTTAAAATCATTGGTTTGTGTTTGTGTAGCGTTCATATGTGTATTTCTCCTTTGAGTGTGTGATTTTGGTAGTTACAACAGATTGATATTAGATTGCAGACGATTAAGCATATCTATGAGCACTTTTCGCTCCTGATCGTTAAATCCAGTAAGCAGAGTAGCGACAAATCGTCTCTTCTCTTCGCCATATTGAATCATTCTTTCCCGCCCTTGATCCGTTAATGAGACCAATGTAACCCTGTTATCTGCTGGGTTGTTGCGGCGAGTGATCGTACCACTCTCTTCCATCCCTTTCAAGTGCCGAGTGACGGCGGCCGCATCTATATCCATGCCCTTTTGCAGCGTAATTTGGCTGACTTCATCCACCTGGAATAGTTCATGCAGGAGGCGAAGCCGTGTGGGACTAATGCCAGCACATCGTTCGAATTTCGGACAGATTCCCTTGTTTAATGCCTGCAGCAGTTCAAATATGCGGTCTTCCTCAGGATAGTGCTCCGTCAAAATATACCTCCTTAATAAATTTAATTGTTCACAATTGTTTTGTATAAAATTATACTAACCGATAATCATTGACCCGTCAACTAATATATCAAATCATTTTTTAAAAATCAACATTGCTTATCCTCTTATGGTGCTATAGTCTTGAACAAAAAGGAGGAATCCTATGAGAATCTCCCTGATTCAGCTGGATATAGCATTTGGCAAACCCGATATGAATTATGCTGCTGTAGCAAATAAAATTAGTGTAGCTGCCGCCACAGTCCCCGACTGTCTTATTCTCCCTGAGCTTTGGACCACTGGCTATGATCTGACCCGACTAGAGGATATTGGTGATCCAGAAGGGGAAATTACCAAGGAATTCATCTCCAGATTAGCCAGACAATACAACATCAATATCGTCGCTGGTTCAGTCGCTAGCAGGAACGCCTCCGGTGTAACTAATCGTATGTTTGTATTTAATCGAACTGGAGAACTCGTTGGCGAATACAGTAAGCTACATTTGTTTCAGCTAATGGATGAACATCTATATTTGCAGCCTGGAGAAGACAAAGGCCTCTTCACATTGGAGGGCACGTTATGTGCCGGATTAATCTGTTATGATATCCGATTTCCAGAGTGGGTTCGTGCTCATACCGCACAAGGTGCAGAAATCTTGTTTATCAGTGCAGAATGGCCATTATCCAGGCTGTCACATTGGCGTGCACTACTGATCAGCCGAGCGATCGAGAACCAATGTTATGTAGTAGCCTGTAACCGTGCAGGAAGCGATCCTAACAATACCTTTGCTGGGCATTCTATGATAATTGATCCTTGGGGAGATATTTTATGTGAAGCTTCTGAAGGGGAAGAAATCCTAACGGGGGATATCGATTTACATATGGTGCGTGAAATTCGAGCACAAATCCCGATTTTTTCAGACAGACGTCCGGACTTATATGATTAAAAAGGACGTAACAGATGCTGGCCTCTCGCCAGACTTCTGTTTCGTCCTTTCTTAACGATGCGCAATATCCATTTATCCTTGGGCATAACGTTCATGCAGGACTCGCGCAGCATCCAGAACACGCGGATCTTCATAGTCTAGGAAATATCCGGTCTCCTGCTGTAGCCTGTCAGAGGATTTAAGCACCACTCCACGGTGGGCTAATGCTTGTCTAATGCCTTCGGCAAATACTTCAGTCGCATTCGGTCCGCCTAGTTCGCCAAGCCCAGCGATCGTCTCTGGACGAACCCGCGGATAAGATAATGCTGAGTCTCCTCCAGAGGCTTGCTCATAGAATTTATGAATGAGTTCACCACGTTCCTGTCCCGAACCTGAAACCACTACAAATGCATGTACGAAATAGGCATTATTTTGTCTGCGCTGAGCAATGCCGCAAAATTTCCGCCCACCGATCGCCAAATCGAAGTCTCCCGGGCAGTAAGAACCAACAATTTCACCAGCCTCAATTTGAGCTGCAGCCTGTGGATGACTCATAGCAACTGCCTCAGTGATCAGAGAAGCCAGAAGCCTAAAGTCATCATGAAAGTCCAGCTTTCCGCGTCCTTTGGGGAGAACTAGCGAAACATTAACAATTCCATCATCCAGAGGCACCGCAGCACCACCGGAATGTCTTACCGCTGTACGAATTCCTTGCTGCTCCAACTTAGCCATCGCTTGAGCCGCGTACGGAAGCTTGCTGTCCCGTAGGCCGAGCACAACACCACCGGAATGACTCCATAGGTGCAGACTAGGAGGAACAAGTCCCGCTCCGACATCCCTACAAAGGGTCTCTTCAAAGGCGAACGGGATCAACATCTCCCCGATGCCCCCTGCTTTCTCATCTATCCTGTCATCCTTTAAGATTAGATGCTGGAAAAGTCCCATTTCTGCAGGAAGTCCGATGACTTCTTTACTTCTATCAACAGATCCATTGATCATTGCATCGTATTCCCGAGTATCCACCGATTCCCCTCTTTCCCGTATTATCCGTAATATTGTAATCAATCTGCCTCGCTAGTGCGAAATCAGAATTGAAATGAGGTTATGATAACGCTATCCTTATAGTATACGAACATACCCCAGCTCGAATAGGGGGTAGCCTTAGGTTCATGCTATACACAACGTTAAGGAGTGATGCCGCATGACAGTGGAAGTGATGAAGGAACGACAGTTAACCAAGACAAGACAATGGGAACAGGCACTTAACCTGCTGTATATTGATTTCTGGGATTACTGCCATGATGCACTTAGCAAATTCGATGACGAGGACATTCACCAAGCAAGAGTGAACTGCCGCAAGCTGTTAACACTGCTATCCATTCTCGACCCTGGTCATACTCTAGGACTATACCCTCTATTTGAAAGAGCCCAAAAGAGATTAGGCAAGGTCAGAGATGCAGACGTTCTGATTGAATCGTTCAAGACTAAACGCAAACAAGCCAAGGAAAACGGCGATATAAAGACCGCAGAGTTGTTGAAGGCAGTGATCGACCATCAAAAGGACAAGCGCAAAACTTATCGTAAGAAGCTGGCCGATGAGCTGCCTAAGCTAATCAATGAAGATCTGGATGAGAAGTGGAAAGCCTTCCTTAGTGAACAGCTTGAGGCCCTGGTAGCGAAAAAAGATGCCAACGTTGTCATTCGCGAACTTGAGGTAGCTTACGAGCAGAAGAAAAAAGCTTGCAAGGCTATATTTCGTGGACAAGATGCCGAATCAGAAGCAGCCTTCGACTCACTGCATGAGCTGAGGATGGCTGCTAAGGAACTGCGATATACCGCTAGTGCAGCCTCTTTTGCGTTAAATCAAAAATTTCATGCCCATGAGGAAATATATAAGCAGATCCAAGATCAGCTCGGGCTGATAAACGATAAACGCCTTTGGCTGGAAACACTAAATGCTATTGGGCGGGAAGAGCTGAATGTCGGCAAAAAAACATGGAATAACTTTACTGAGCAATTAAAAACCGAAGTACTCGTTGCGCTGCACCAAAATGATGTCATACCGCTCACACATCAAATGAAGTAACTCTGAACCTTTTACAATGTCTCTATTCAGCTGTTGTATCTGATGCGCCATATTCTTCTATATTCACATTTACTTCATAGGTAATCGGAATTTGGCTGAAGGTTTCGTCCCAGTTATCCTTGACGCTCCGCCATACGGCTGGATGCTGATTATGTAGACTGGTGCCGAAACCGGCAGCTTCGGTATGCAGCTCCTTCTGCATCTTTGTTACAGTAGTTTGCACCATTTCTAGGACACGCTTCTGCAGCAAGGCTTTATCCTTCTTTACAATTCCGTCGTGTAATTTCTTCGATTTCTCGGCAAAGACCTCAGCATATCTACCTGTAGATGTTATTTTCACGTTAAAAGAGATCTGACCATTATTCACATTGGCTTTGATCTTGCTATGCATGGTTTTAACCTCATAGGTTAAGAGGTCATTGGTATCCGGATTATACGTCTTAAGCACTCCCCCTAGCCCCCTTCCGGTCAACCAAGCCATCCCTTCCAGCTCCGACTCATCCAAAAACCCAACAAGCTTCCCCGTTTCCCCGTTGATTACACCTGCTCCCGATAGCTTTGTCTCCTGATCAATAGGGATAACATTTTGCAATAAGAAGCTTTTCTTTCCTTGCAACGGGCCAACTACTTTAGCCAGAGATACCGGCTCCCATATCCCCATATTCCGGTCTCTGTTATTGAATATCCCTTCAAGTACAAAGGCAGGAGTCTGACCCGGCAGCGCATTTTCCAATACATCCTTGGCCATTCCCTTGCTGACAAATAACATAACACTCGGACGAATATCATTATCCCGCGTAAAGAAATCTATGATTTTAGTAAGGTTATTGGAACGCGCGAGTTTTTCACTAATCACAATAACCTTTAAATGATGACCAATCGGAGTGCGTCTAGTACGCAGTGAAAGCTGCCGCATCGCTTCAAAGATAGAATCGCTAGTTTCACTCATATTATAGTAATTCTTAAAGGAGGAGGAAGAGGAACTGGCAGAAGACTTCATGACGGCGCCTCCCGATCCTTGTGGAATCGTAAATTGATAGGTACTTATTATTTTTTCAGGCTTCTTATGGCTCCCACCTTCCGGATTAGCTACTCCCTCGCCTCCTGACTCCTCCGCACTGTCTAGTGCAACACCAATCTGCATGTTTAATTCCTCGATCGGTACGCTGCTCCAGCAGCCTGATAACAGAGAACATAGTACAGTGAGTACGATCCACAACCTCCATTTTTTCATGAAGCAGCCCTCCGGAAGTATGTGATGATTAATAATGGTAAAGGAAGCACTCCGAATAAAATAAGCATACAATCACCAATGCCTGATCCTAAAGCAAACAAAGCATTCACATTAGGAGGAATCCTAGAAACTATATAAACAACCGGAAGTAATGCCAATAAACAGCTTTTGAAGCTTCTATGAATGATTTGAGACAAACCTAACGCCGCTGCATAAATCGCAACACAAAAGGTACAAAAGATCTGCATAATCCAGATCACCAGCAACAACGACTCAAACCTTTCAAAGATGAGATAGTTCACCTCAAAGCTACGTACAAGATCGAGAAACGGCCAGGTTCTTGTGAGAACTCCATCTATAGAAAAGGCACCTATGGTTGCTACAACTGCCAGGACATAAAATATCGTCGATATACAGGTTCCGGCTATAATTACCTTTACTGCTTTTTGGGGCTTGTCCATAAAAGCAACAACGAACAGCATCGCTTCACCAGCTGTAAAGGTCAGAATGGTTGGCCTGATCCCTTTCCATACGGGTTCCATTCCCTCTCCCAGTACTGGAAGTAGATTATTGAGGTCAAAAACTTCGAAACTTAGCAGACAAACCCCCAGAAACACTGTCCAGGTAATCGGAACAATAAGTCTGCACATGCTAGTGATCGCATTAATTCCTCCTCTGCATAAATAGAAGGCGATCCATATAAAAGCAGCCACTATCGCCCAAGGAGGTGTTCCTTCCAGTAGAAAAAAAGAGGTCACTTCCTGCACCGAACGTATCTCAAAGCCGGCAATACTGAGAAAATACCCAATGACTCCTATTGAGAGAACCACTCCGAGTGGTTTGCCGATGATCTTCCCGATATATTGAAAAAAAGTTTGGCCTGGAAACCTTTGACTAAGTTTCACAATGATCAAGCCTAACAGAAAGGAGATTAATCCCCCTAAAAAAATACTTATCCATACATCTGGACTACCACTGGCCTCTACAATGGTCCGAGGAAGCGTAAGTACCCCTGCCGCAATCGTATAATTGGCTAGAATGATCGTCGCTTGAACAGCAGTTATTCGATCCTTTACCTCGGCGCTCATGTTCTCTTCCTCCTTCACCTAGACTTTTCACCCTTTACGCAAAGGGTCCTTGGGTTTCAACAATGTAGGCCGCCCGGTTAAAAATTGCAAAGGCATACGGAATATAAAATCTTTCCAATTGAATGTTCTATTCGGGACTGCCAGACCAAGATAGGGAACACCAAAACTCTTCAGCTTAATTAAATGACTACTAAGCAAAAGAAAAAAAAGTACCACTCCGTATAATCCAAAGATTGCTGCAAAAAACATAGCCGCAAACCGGAGCATACGAAGCGTCATCCCAGCACTATACATTGGCATAGAGAAGGAAGAAACAGCAGTAATTGATACTACAATGACTAGGATTGGACTCACGATTCCTGCTTCTACCGCGGCCTGGCCGATAATCAAACCGCCGACAATCCCCATCGCCGGACCGATAGGTTTAGGCAAACGAAGTCCAGCCTCCCGTAAAATTTCAATCGAGGTTTCCATAATCAATGCTTCGATTAATACAGTGAAGGGAACGCCTTGCCTGGAGGCAATAATGGAAATGGCCAGCTTCGTTGGAATCAATCCGGGTTGGAACGAGAGAAAGGAGATATATAGTGCCGGCGCAAACAGTGATATCGTTGCCGCAAAAAAACGTAACAGACGTAGCAGCGACCCTACCATCCAGCGATCGTTATAATCCTCTGGAGATTGCAGTAACATCCCGAAGGTAACCGGCATAATCAACGCGAAGGGAGTACCATCAATTAAGATAGCTACTCTTCCTTCCAGGAGTGCTGCCATTACGCGGTCCGGTCTTTCTGTATTCTGAATCTGCTGGAAGGGACTATAACTATTATCTTCAATCAATTGTTCGACATAACCAGATTCTTGAACATCATCTATATCTATCGTTTTAATTCTTCGTTTAACCTCTTCTACAAGCTCATCATTCGCAATATCCTTGATATAGGTTAAGATGAGTTCCTTCTGCATTCTCTTTCCTAGAGTAAAAGAAATCATCGCTAGCTCCGTACTCTGCCCGTGTCTACGCAGCATTGCCGTGTTGTCGCTTAAAGTCTCATTAAATCCGCTCCGTGAGCCCCGTAAGACTGCTTCAGATTCTGGCTCTTGAATCCCTCTTGTAGCCCCCTTTGGACTACTAAGCACAAAAACTTCTGATATCCCCTCCACGAGCAGTACGGCAGATCCAAATAACACCTTCTGAAGGGAGAGGTATGCATTATCCGTAAGCTCAACTTCCGAGATAAGCAGGATCTCGTGGATGAGAATATCTTGTAGATCTTTCGCTTCCGCTTTGTTATTCATGTTCATAAACGGCTGATATGCATTCATTAACGGTTTTAAAATATTCTGATCCATTTTGTCTTTGTCCGTTAGACCGTCTACGTACAAAAGTGCTGCCCTTGTCTTAATGCTTCCGATTCGCAACTCCCTTACATTCACATCATGCATATCGGCGCTGATCTCTCTGAATTTCTGCAAATCATCCTCAAAATGGCCACTATAAGTTATTCTCTTCCCCTTATCCTTAGTTACTACATTCGAGCTGGACTGCTTCACCGGCCCTTCTAAAATGCCTGTTTCTCCAGAGTTTTCTACGGAAGAAACACCTCCACCTTTGCTGCCAGTAGCTTTTTCCGCTCTAGTCGTTATCCTGTCTTCTTTAGCTTTAGCCCAGCTTATTGTACGAAGCAGGAAGAAAGGGACACAGAAAATCATAATCCCTTGGAAAACCACACCCCAACTTGGAATTAATTCTATTACCTCATTCCACACCCCTAACACCTCCTTTATAGCTGTGACCGTATTTTTTACCGAAGATGGATAATTCATGCATACAAAAAAGACCCCATAGTATGGGGTCTCCCTAAGTTAAACTTCATATGTTCTTATACCTCTATTGTATCTGTAAAGTGTCGGATGCTAGCCTTGGACGTTCGGCTGACGTAATTAAAGTTTATTGCGGCATCATGCGAGTGGTGATCGCGATGCGATTCCATGCATTGATTGTAACAATTGCCATGATGATCTCGCCAAGTCGCTTAGTATCGAAATGGCGCTCCGCTTCCGAATAGACATCGTCCGGTACATGTCCTTGTGTCACGAGTGTAACCGACTCGGTCAGCGCAAGCACTACACGCTCCTCGTCGCTGTAGAACGGCGCTTCACGCCATGCGTTCAGCATGTAGATGCGCTGTTCCGACTCGCCTGCCTTGCGGGCATCCTTCGTATGCATATCGATGCAGAAGGCGCAGCCATTAATTTGTGACGCTCTGATTTTGATTAACTCCAATAACGACTTTTCCACGCCTGTCGATTGTACGAACGCTTCAAGACCCATCATCGCTTTGTATGCGGCTGGAATTTCACCGGCCAGATCCATTCTTTGTTCCATGGGGATAGCTCCTCTCCGGCTGTAGACCGGTTATCTTTTGATTGTTTCACTAATAAGACAATGCAAAAGCTCCGTTTGTGACAGGTTACCCCATTCGTTGTAATTTATCGGGATTGAGTACGATATAAATATGCTCGATCCGCTCCCCGGCCGCATCAAGCTGGAAGCTGATCGCTTTAAGCGGTCGGCCATCCCGATAGATGACGATGCCCAGCTGGCCGTTAAGTAGCACCATCCTTTGCGAATCTCCGAGGAAGCCCTTCGTAATGACGCCTCCAATGAAAGCTTGAACACGATCCCTGCCCGTAATAGTGAAGATCGCTGCGCGAACTTTACCGCCGCCGTCCGACGTAAGCAGCGCGTCCTCGGTCAGCAGGCTGACAAGCGCATCGACGTTGCCGCCTCGCGCAGCTGCGAGGAATGCTGTCGCAAGAGGTGTTGCCTGAGCCGTGTTGCCTGGCAGAACTGGCGATTGTTGATGCAGCTTATCATTAGCGCGGCTAAATATTTTTCGACAGTTGGCTTCTGATTTTCCTAATACATCGGCAAGTTCGCTATATTCGAAAGCGAAGGATTGGCGCAAGATGAAGACGGCTCTCTCGACAGCCGACAAATGTTCCAGCATGACGAGCAGGGCGTAGGATACATTTTCATCGTGATCGAAGAGATCAGCAGGATTATCTCCGCCTCCATTCGTAAAGCTGACGAGTGGCTCCGGCAGCCATGTGCCGACATATTGCTCTCTCCTTATACGGGCGGATTGCATATAGTTGATGCAACGATTTGTTGTCATACGGATTAAGTAAGCTTTCGGATGGGTGATATCTATTGTTTGTAGCTTGCTGTACTCGATGAATACGTCTTGAACGAGGTCCTCTGCATCTGCTATAGAGCCGGTCATACGGTAAGCGATTGCTTTCAGCAGAGAGTGATAGTTGGTATATGCGACCTGAAAATCCATACGGGCTAGACTCCTTCCAAAGCTGTGCCTTTCATACCATCACGGCTCACCGCGGCGTCTACATCGATCAGCGGATGATCAACAATATAGACGCTCTCCTAGGGCTTCACGTCTAGCCTATCGAGTGCACGCAGGAAATATCCGGATGAGGCTTCTTAATGCCTTCTCAGCTTGAAATTAATATAGCATCAAAATACAACTAAATTCCAATTCGCTATGCTAGAATAACCTTGTTCAATATCCCTTGGTAGGCTGCTATCGGACGTAAGCCAACCAACTTTTCCATTGGCTGCCCATCTTTATATACAATGACTGTAGGCATCCCCATAACACCAGCTTCACCAGCCAGATCCGGCAACTCGTCACAATTCACCTTCACAATAGAGACATCGTCTCCATATTCCTGATGAAGATCTTCCAAAAGAGGCAGCAGCACCTTGCAAGGGGGACACCATGGCGCACCGTAATCTACCAATACCGTTCCACCACCGCGAATCTCTGCTCGTACCCGATCAGCGCTATCTGCATTTGTAATAGCCATTTGTCATTCCTCCTCATAGTTTTCAACTCCAGCAGTACCTACTCCAAACTCTCCAGTGTACATGCCTCTAAACTACTCTCGTTCTGCTCTTGCAGGATAGAGGCCATTCTTTCTTCCAAATTGCGTTTGATCTGATTCAGTTCTACAAGCTGACGTTCAATATCTTCAAGCTTGCTACGGTATAGTGGCATCACTTCTGCGCAGAAAGCTTCTTTGTTCTTCAAGACACAATGTAGAAAGCCCGCGATCTGCTCTGTGGACAGACCCAGGTTCAAATATAATTTTATCGTTTCTACCGTCTCCACAGCGAGCGGAGAGTACTCCCGATATCCGTTGGCCTGACGGATCGGCGAAATTAATCCCTGACTCTCATAATAACGAATTGAACGGACGCTTACGCCCGTCATTTTAGCAAGCTCACCTATTTTCATAGCAATCTCCCCGGGGTTCATGAGAATTGTTCTACACCAGTATAAACCCTGACATCAATGTAAGAGTCAACAAAAAAAATCCAACCGTAGTTATCCCACAGTTGGACTCATTTATAATCTTACAACAAGTATATCCGCCGCTTATATTCTACAATAATCCTGCTGCCCAAAGCCCACCTCTACGAATCATTTCGCGGAATGGTTCTACTGAGAATGATGGTAAATGATGCCCTGGCATTAAATAAACAACCCGGCCCAAGCCAAATTCGTGACACCAAGCCGCTTGGCGCATAGCTCCCTCATGAGAATATTCAGCGAGCACCGTTGTTTCGAAATAAGGATGCATCTCAAAATAATACGGCTCATCCTCAATTACAAATTCTTCAATTCCCTGCATAATGGGATGCTCTCGTGCGGGTATGGACATCTGCAGCGAAGTATACTCTGGATGATGGGTGAAATGTGCGCCCAGCATAGCGCCAAGCTCCTGATTGCGCTGTAAGGAAATTCCGTTATGTACCACTAGTAGTCCGCCCCCGCCAGCCACATAAGATAGCAAAGCACCACTTTGATCCGCGGGGATTTTGTCATCAGAAAATTCAGTGTAGGAGATTACCAGCTTGTAGTCAGACAACGTTTCTTTATTGAGAAGTGCATAATCCTCTGAAGAGAAAACCTGTAAGTCATTCGCAAGGATTTGTTCGATCTCCCGGTCCACGCCAGCAAAGGGGTGATATTTAACCTCCGAGTAGCTTCCGAGTGCGAGTGCTTTTAGTGTAGACATGTTATCAGCGCCTTTCATCTTATCTATTTTGAAATATCCGTTCTACCACGGCCATGAGCTGCCATCCGTATCCAGATAGGCCGGTTCCTCGCCCATATATTTTTTATAATCCAGAACAAGGTCGATAATCTGCTCCGCGGACTGTTCGGGAGTCATTTCCGCTTGCTCATCCTTCTTACCATGCATATAAGTCTGCAGCCAGCCAGGATGGAACACCATTACTTGACCGCCAAGCGTTTTCAGATGATTATGCATCAAGGAGGACTGCATATTCAGTGCTGCCTTCGACATACAATAGCCATACATGTTGATACGCTTATTTCGGGCAACACTGCCTGCCTCCGATGAAATATTGACGATTAATTTATCCTCACTTTGTAGTAATAGTCCCATCAGTGCATTGCTGACTCTTAACGCGCCAAGCGTATTTACATTATATATTTCTGCCATGCCTTCATCATCCAGCTCCACCAGCACAGTAGCATTATCAGCAGAACGAATAATACCTGCATTATTAATAATCATATCGACATATCCAGTTTTACTGGCTATTACTCTTGCAGCCTGCTTCACACTATCTTTATTGCTGATATCTAGGGGGATAAGCTCCAACTGTTCAGGATATTTCTCTTTAAGCGCTTTCAAATCTTCCGATTCTTTTAAAAACTGTCCTGCAAATACTGAGAACTGTTTGGCCAGCAATGAACGTACAAGCGACAGTCCGAGCCCCCGATCAGCTCCAGTTACACATGCAACTCTCTTCATTCTTCTGAACACTCCTATCTCGTAGCGATATGGTTAGGCATGTTGCTTCTTTTCACCTTAGCATGCTGTACTCTTTTTTTCAACGCGATTGGTTTCAGGTATATCGCCTCTTGTGCAAGCCTTTCAGAATCCTTTTTGTTTTAATTTTGATATATGTTACAATCATGATTACAGGTTGTTAACAACACAATTGTTAGCAAAATAACGATCCCAGGAGGGTGATATCTATGTCTATTCAACAACTCCATACGCTGGAGGATCTTGAGCAATATGTAGCTAAGCCTGGCAAGAAGCTGCTGTTCAAACACAGCACGACCTGCCCGATTAGTGCTAAAGCTAATGAAGAGTTTCAGGCTTATCTGAAGGATGCGGATACTGCCGCTGCAGTGGTCTTAGTCATCGAGGATCGTCCCGTTTCCAATCAAATTGCTGAGGATTTTGGCATCAAACATGAATCTCCACAACTCTTCCTGCTTGAGGACAATGAGGTTCGCTGGAACACTTCCCACTGGAAAATTACAAGAGATGCTATCAAAGAGGCTGTGAACCAATGAGTGAGCCAGTGATTGTCTATTCAACCGCAGGGTGCAGTGACTGTAATTTGGTTAAAAATTATCTTACGGAGCAGGGTGTCCCTTTTGAAGTAAGAGATGTTATGACCAGCACAGTCTATCAAGAGGAAGTTGAGAAGCTTGGATTCATGGGTGTTCCTGTCACTGTAGCAGGGGATCAAGCGATCAAGGGATTTAATCTTCCTGCGCTCAAAGCACTCATCGAAGCTGCCCAATAATTAAGCTATTAAACTATTCAGTACATGATGTAATTCATAGCTGCAAAAAAGGGTATCCTCATAGCCAATCGGCTTGAAGGTACCCTTTTTCAAAATATAAGAATCTATAATTTTCACGCTATACATTATCCTTATATTTCTCGCATAAACGCTTACCGTCCTTTAGGGACGCCGAAGGCGTTTTTACTTGTTAGTCATAGTCTATGCTTCCTCACGTATGAGATCTGCCACGACCAGCACATCCACGTTTCTGGCAGAACGCAGAATCTGCTTGGTAACATCGCCGCGAATACTTTTTCGCAGCCATGAGCGTTGTGATTGACCAATAATAATCTGAGTACTCTGCAAAGCTTGAGATCTTTCAAGCAGCAAGGACGCCACTCGTGCAGGAAGTACGTTAGGAATCATCTTGAACGTTCCACCCAGTCGTTCCGTCAATTCCTTTAAATCATTTATACGTTTATCATATACGGGTCCATTTTGTTTAAATTCCTGCACATACGTAACATACCAGCAAGCTTTTAGACGATATGCAATCCGAAAACCACGCCGAATTAAACGCTCCGCATGATCCCCCAAGGTGATACACACATATATTACTTCCTGACGCCGCCAAGGTCCCCGTAACGAACCAACACGTTCCCAAGATTCTAGCCTTTCATCAACATCATCAGCAATTTCCCGCAACGCCAGCTCCCGTAGGGCGATCAAATTCCCGATTTTGAAAAAAGCCCCCAGCGCCTGATCCACCTTGGCCATGGCATATATTTTTCCGTCCTTCATTCGCTCTTGAAGCGTCTTGGGTGATACATCGATAAGCTCTACCTCATTTGCCCGCTGTAGAATGCTGTCCGGAAAAGTCTCCCTTACTCTAACTCCTGTAATTTGCTCTACGGCGTCATTCAGACTTTCTAAATGCTGCACATTCACGGTAGAAATCACAGATATTCCCGCATCCAGCAGCTCCATAACATCCATATACCGCTTCTTATGTTTGCTGCCTGGCATATTGGTATGAGCGAGTTCGTCCACTAGCACGACTTCTGGATTACGCTTAATAATTGCTGCCGTATCCATCTCCTCAAGGATAGTCCCGCGGTACTCCATACGTAGACGCGGAAGGGTCTCCAAATCGCCTATTTGTTCAAGGGTTTCTTTGCGGCCATGTGTCTCCAGGAGCCCTATCACGACATCGATCCCTCTCTTTAAGAGATCGTTCCCTTCACGAAGCATCTTGTAAGTCTTGCCCACACCGGGAGCAGCCCCAATATATACCTTAAAGGTTCCTCCGCGAATCGCATCGATTTTATCCTTTACTTCCTGACTGCTTAACCTGTGATAGGCATCCGCTTTCCGTTCATTACGACTCTGCCGGGTTGGAAGTACACGTTCTCCTTCGCGATCTGCGCGATCCGCTACGAAGAACACATCCACACCTCGGATTTGCTTCAGTAACGAATTAGCGATTGAGCCTTTCCATAATTCCTGCCAAGCGGTCTGCTTGGAATGTCCCATAACGATCCGGGTAATATTATGTTCGATCGCGTATTTTACCAACAGATGTGGGATCTCCCGCTTCGAGCGAAAGGTGATCTCCTCCATAGAGGCACCAATCTTCTCGGTCAGCTTCCAGAGGGAACGCTTAAATGTAGCTGCTTCCTTAGAAAGGGTGAGATCCTGCTTCCAGAATGACACTACTGAAAGATCCCCATTTAACCGCTTGGCGATCTGCTGTCCACGTCGGATGTGGATCGAGCCATTCCAATAATACTGTGCGGAGACCAGCACCTTCTCTGCGATCCCCGACGCTCCCTGCAGCCCTTGTTCTTCCCGGTGTTTCTCCAGCGAGTCATTAACATCCTCAGCGACCATCCGAAGTGCCAGCTCCCGCAGCTTGCTTAAATTACCCTTATTAAAAAGCGATCTCTGCTGGCGTTTACCTAAATGGCCATCGGACAAGCGCTGAAGTATTTTTTCAGGGGTCACATCAATTAGAACGATATCATCGGCAAGGGTAAGCACCTCGGCGGGAAGAGAATGCTCTACCTCAATCCCGGTCCATTTCCGTGCCAGATCCGCAGCACCTTCTAGTTCGTACACGTTTACAGTTGTGATGACACTAATCCCATTGCTCAATAAGTATTTGATATCGTCCAGTCTTCCAGATCTCTCCGCACCCTCGCGATTCTGGTGGGCCAAGCCATCGGTTAGCACAACTTCTGGATTACGTGCCACAATAGCTTCTACATCAAGATCCTTCTTCTCTATATCTTTCTGAAACCAATGAATACTTGGTATCCGTTCCAAATCGCCCAGCTGATCCTTAGTTTCTGGACTCTGATTCGTCGAAACCGCACAGATCACAACATCAATTCCCTGTGCTTTTAGCGCCTGGCCCTCACGCAGCATCTGATACGTTTTGCCCGACCCACTGACCGGACCGATATAGATCTTCAGACGACCCCGATGCAGCTCATAGATAGAGAGCAGCAGCTCCTCCGGCGTCTTCCTCCGGTATGTTCCCATCAAGACCACTCCTTAATAACCCCGATCATGCATGTACCCTTCTGTTCCAAGAAGAAACGACATTGTCGTCCTTCAAAGATGACAGCCGTTTCTCGTAGAAATATAAGAAAGCAAGATATCCCTGCCCGATTCTAGAGATCTGGCAGGGACATTTACTATATTTATTTGTTCGATAGTTTCAGTAGATCCATGTTCAGCTTCAACACATTGACCCGTTCTTCACCAAACAACCCTAAGTCACGACCCTCGGTATGCTTATTTACGAGCTCTTCCAGCTGCGATGCAGGAATACCGGTTAAATTGCTAATCCGAGGAATCTGCACCATTGCTGAAGCTGGTGTGATATGCGGATCAAGCCCCGAACCCGAGTTGGTGACCAAATCAACTGGCAATTTGTTCACGGGCACATCCGGATTATCGAGCTTCCACTGCGTAATGAAATCCTTTGTCCGCTGCAGCATATCCGGATTGGATGGAGCGTAGTTATTGGACCCTGAGGCTTCTGCTTTATACTCAATACTAGACACACGACCATGAAATAGTGCTGGGTTCGTAAAGTTCTGCCCAATGAGTTCCGAGCCTACAACTACTCCAGCATCATTCTTAAGCAAGCTGCCGTTCGCTTGCGACGGCATTAGAACCTGGGCAAGCGCTGTAGTTGTCAGAGGATAGATCACTCCGCAGAGAACAATAAATACTAAACTTAGTCGCACAATAATAAAGAAATAAGCACCTTTCGATGATGATAACTGCTCTTCAGTGTCCTCCATGGCGTTTCCGTTATTCACGATGCTCTCACCCTTTCAATGATTAGTCAACACGTCGTTAAATCCATACACTTACGATCATATCAATGAGCTTGATGCCAGCAAATGGAACAACCACTCCGCCTAGCCCATAGATAAATATATTACGTCCAAGCAGCTTCGTAGAGCTCATAGCTTTATACGACACACCCTTCATAGCCAGTGGGATGAGCAGCGGAATAATAATCGCATTAAATATTAAGGCGGATATTATAGCCGAGCTTGGCGAGCCTAGTCCCATTACATTCAGGGCTTCCATTTCAGGAATGGCGAGCATGAACATCGCCGGAATAATAGCGAAATACTTCGCGATATCATTCGCGATACTAAAGGTTGTTAACGCACCCCGCGTCATCAGCAGCTGTTTACCAATCGCTACGACCTCTATAATCTTCGAAGGGTCGGAGTCCAAATCGACCATATTTGCTGCTTCCTTAGCAGCTGTAGTGCCGCTATTCATGGCTAAGCCCACATCAGCTTGCGCAAGGGCAGGGGCATCATTTGTACCATCCCCGGTCATCGCAACCAGCTTACCCTCGTTCTGTTCGCGGCGAATGACTGCTATTTTATCCTCAGGTGTACTTTCAGCGATGAAATCATCTACCCCCGCTTCACGGGCAATCGTAGCTGCGGTCAGCGGATTGTCACCCGTACACATGATGGTCTTGATCCCCATTTTCCGCAGCTCATCAAACCGCTCTTTCATGCCTGGCTTAACGGTATCCTTCAAGTAAATAAGTCCATAGATCCGATTGTCTACCGCAACCGCTAACGGGGTCCCCCCCATCCGGGCGATGGCATCAGAATTACTGTCGAGGTTCGCGGGAATGACACCGCCTTTCGACTGTACCCATTTCTTCACGGAGTCTACCGCACCTTTGCGTACGCAGCGTCCATCTTGCAGGTCAATACCACTCATCCGAGTTTCGGCCTTAAACTCTACGAATTCGCCACCTTCAGCAAGCTTGCTGTCATAGCTGCGTTCCAGCTTTTTGGCCAGCTCAATTACAGAACGTCCCTCAGGCGTCTCATCCTTTAGGGAACTGATGGCCGCCCATGCCGTAAGCTCCGCTTCGGATTCATTTCCGACTGGTACAAATTCACTCGCCATCCGGTTCCCAAAGGTAATCGTACCGGTCTTATCTAGGATCATCGTATTAATATCGCCAGCAGCCTCAACGGCCTTACCAGACATCGCGAGTACATTAAACTGGGTCACCCGGTCCATACCCGCTATTCCGATTGCGGATAGCAGTCCCCCGATAGTTGTCGGGATCAGACAGACCAACAAGGCGATCATAACCGGAATATCAAGATCAACACCTAGATAAGTTGCAATCGGCCGCAAGGTCACTACTACAATCAAGAAAATCAGCGTCAGACTGATCAAAAGCGTATTTAGCGCAATTTCGTTAGGTGTCTTCTGACGTTTCGCCCCTTCAACAAGAGAGATCATTCGATCTAGAAACGACTCACCAGGATCACTTGTAATTCTGACTTTAATCTCATCACTGACGACCCGTGTACCGCCTGTAACGGAGCCAAAGTCCCCACCAGCTTCCTTGATTACAGGTGCAGATTCACCTGTAATCGCTGATTCATCTACGGAAGCCAGCCCTTCAATCACCTCACCGTCACCAGGGATGAGTTCTCCCTGACTGACAATGACGATATCTCCTTTACGCAGCTCGGAGGAAGAGACTGTCTTCACCGCTCCTCCAACCAGTTTGTTAGCTGTGATATCTTGTTTTGTTTTCTTGAGCGAATCGGCTTGGGCTTTCCCCCGGCCTTCTGCCAGTGCTTCAGCGAAGTTCGCAAACAGCACTGTAAACAGCAGAATGAACAACACTGTGATATTGAAGCCTATCGATTGCTCTGCATTAAAATATCCAGGAGCCAGCACCATGAGGAGGACAATGATCGTACCGACCTCTACCACGAACATGACGGGATTTTTGATTAGCGTTACTGGGTTAAGCTTTATAAAACTATCCTTTACAGCGCTAAGGAGTATGGGTCCCGTCAGCAGCTTTTTTCTTTTTACAGTACTCATCTTATTCTCCCTCTTCCTACCGTAAGGTTAGATATTCTGCAATGGGGCCGAGTACAATGACCGGCAGGAACGTCAACGCACCGATAATCACTACTGTACCAATCAGGATTCCCGTAAACAGTCCATTGTCTGTGCGGAACGTGCCAATCGTCTCAGGAACCGGCTTCTTCTTAAGCAGAGAACCTGCTACCGCCAGCATTGCAATGATAGAGACATAACGACCTAGCAGCATGACAATCCCGGTTGTGACATTCCAAAAAGTTGTATTGTCTGCAAGCCCTTCAAATCCTGAACCATTGTTCGCGGCAGAAGAGACATATTCATATAACACTTGGCTGAGTCCATGGAATCCAGTGTTCGTAATCGCCCCTTGCCCCAAATCGGTCAGGAACGCAGCTGCGGTTGGCACAAGGATAATGAACGGATGCACAAGGATCGCTATGGCAATCAGCTTCATCTCCTTGGCCTCTATTTTCCGTCCGAGGAACTCCGGTGTCCTGCCGACCATGAGACCGCACAGGAAGACACCCAGAATCGCATACATCAGCATATTGATCAGTCCGACACCTTTACCACCGAAGACATTGTTGAGCATCATCAGTGCAAGAGGCGTAATGCCTCCCAGCGGCGTCAGCGTATCATGCATATTGTTAACACTACCTGTCGTAGCTGCGGTTGTTACTGAAGTAAACAAGGAAGACTGCGGTATGCCGAAGCGCACCTCTTTACCTTCCATACTACCTTGTGAAGATTCTATTCCTAGTGCATTGATCGCCGGATTGCCTTTCGATTCAGCATAGAAGTTTAGGCTTAATAGCAGAACAAACAAGGTCATCATTGCGGTAAAAATTACCCAGCCCTGACGTTTGTTCTTGGCAAACAATCCGTACATATAAGGGAGCGAAGCTGGCAGCATCCACATAGAGAGAATCTCTAGCACGTTCGTAAGTGGATTAGGGTTCTCAAAAGGATGCGATGAATTGGCTCCGAAGAAGCCGCCACCATTGGTGCCCAAATGCTTGATCGATTCCAGAGAAGCTACTGGACCGATAGCAATTTGTTGCGTTTGCCCCTCTAGTGTAGTGACTTCAAGCGATGGTTTGAGTGTTTGCGGCACATGTAGTCCTACCAGTACCAATGAAACCAGCAGAGCTAGAGGAATGAATACACGAATATGTGCTTTAACGAAATCCTCGAAGAAGTTCCCGACTGATTTCCGTCCTGTGATCCCTCTGACAAAGGCAACCGCAACAGAAAATCCGCTCGCTGCAGACGTGAACATCATCATCGTGATGACAGCCATTTGTGAAAAATACGAAAGTCCCGTCTCCCCGCTGTAATGCTGCAGGTTTGTATTAGTCATAAAACTAATCACCGTATTGAACGAAAGCGTCTGTTCCATATCCGCAATTCCATTCGGATTTAGCGGTAAACCCCGCTGCAATCGAAGAAAGATATAGCTGAAAGTAACCAGTACGATATTCGTTAAAACAAAGCTGAGCGCATACTTCTTCCAGGACATACCGTCCCGTTTTTTCAGGCCGATCAGCTTAAAAATCCCTTTTTCCATACCTCCAAACCATCGATCCGTACGGTTCGGTTCATTAGAAAACACATAATATAAATACGTGCCCATCGGCTTAACCAGCAAGATGAGAATTACGATTACAGTAACAATTTGCAAAATGCCCATGAATGCCCCTCCTTAAAATTTCTCCGGATGAATCAATGCATAAACCAGATATATAAACAGCAGTAGGGTAACAGCGATTACTAGAATCACAGCTTATCCCTCCCCGTATCCTCAACTACACCTGCACACCAGCGCATAAATCCATAAAATAACCCGTAAATTACAGCTAACGAAGCCACCATATACAGATCCATCATATCTTCCGCACTCCTTCTTTTATCCTTAATGAGGTGATCTATCTACCAGAAAATCAGCATCACCGCTGTGGGAATAGATTACATAACTCGCGCCAAGTCTTTTATAGACCAATCTAGGATTTATTGAGCTTGTAATTACAAAAATCGGCTGTGTCGTCCAGGTACGGCACATCTGAATGTAACGGCAGCATAACGTAAAGCTGCTCTCGAACAGATATACCCGGCCTACCGGAAACGGCGGGCGAAACCAAGTATTCTGATGGCGGGTATCAACTAGAACGACTTGTTCAATCCCCATCTCTTCGAGTAGGGCCTTCTCAGGCAAGTTGTTGGTCAATCCGGCCATCTTAATGCCTCTGAATTTTAGAAGCTTAATAAAATGTTCGCCTGCCTTCGTTGGCGCACATACCAGTACATATTCATTCTGATCTGTCATCTCTTATTCTCCTCAAATGCTTTGCTTGTAAGATCAGAGCTTGATCACCCTGATCTTGAAAGAAAAGCTACCGCTAATGATGAATATAACGACCTCTTCGTGAGGTTTTCCATAAATGCTTTGCTTAAAAAAGCACAGCAAAAAGCCACAAAGGATTCTCCTCTGTGGCTCGCTAGCGGTCACATTGCACTCATCCTCTCTCCATACGCTTACGAGGTTAGCTGTCGGATTCGGGCGGTGAGAGTCGCCCTACCTGTATAGATGCGAGCTCACTGGCATCTTCTACAGGATTCACCCCATAACCGGCTTCCGACTCTCACATCGTCTGCCGATTGTTGGTTCCCCCGCTTTCCTTATCGGAAATTAAGCGGATCAAATATTCGATTGTTGTTGAAACAGGAGTAATCATACCCTTATGCAGGAAGTATTGTAAAACCTGATTGATGCCAAAATAATGCAAATTAAAAACTATTTTCGCATTGGATAGCGCTTACTTGATATCCAATCTCTCTATATCTCTTGTTTACTCGAGTTTCAATCCATTAGCGAAAAACGGTCATACCATGTGATTTTATTCACCACGATTAGTGAAATCACCAAAAATCGCCTATATAAGAAAGGAAACAAGAAAGCGAGATTAAGCGAGGAAGAAGCCCGATAACTCGCAATAAATACCTATTTGGTTCCCTTTTTCGTCGTAGTAGGCAGGATTTGGTTTAAATTGCGCTCAAAAGAACACTTTCTGTTTTTACAGAAACACCTTGAAAAGAGTATGATTCGGGTTGAATCTATTTCACGAAATACATTCAACGCTGAGTTCCTGCATTTGCAGGGAACGGGGGAACCATCAGGCCACATGGCCTACTTGGGGTGAATCCGAAGGAGACTGTTCAAGTCTCACATAGGTAGGGCGACTCTCACCGTCCGAATCCGACAGCTAACCTCGTAAGCGTAAAGAGAGAGACCCTTGATCCGCCACGCTTTGGCACAGGTGTGTGTATACCTGTATTCCAAAACCGCAGCAGAGGTCCTCCTCTTGCTGCGGTTTTTGCGTTACCTGAATCTATAGGGTGATAGCATGCTGGACGGGGTGAAAGAAATGAAACACTATTATTGGGGAACTCAGCAAGGGCTACTTGAGCCGATAAGTCTAAATTATGTTTGCTTTGGAGCGTTGTGGTTCGAAGAGGATCATCACAGAACTATTGTCGGCTATGCTTTTGGTCAGAAGCAGATTGAATCACTTCGCCATTTCAGCAGCCCATCTACCTGTGAATACTGTATGGACCGAACAATTATATACGAAATATATAAAAATATCCGAGAAAAGCAACAGCTGCAGGATTGGTCAGCACACCAACGTTTTCCGTGGCTCACCGCTTTTAAGGAACCGTGGAAAGACGTTGCAGTCGGTTGGTACGTAATGAGATCCCGCAACACCTTTCCCTTACATTTATCCGTTATACGCAAACAGAAATTCCGACTATGGCTGGAGCATGCCGCAGTCTGTGAGAATGAAGCTGAAATGCTCGCCTGTATAGAGAAGGCTAACGTCATTCACCATGTAAATCTTAAGCTTTTGGAAACCTAAGGAGGAGAAACCTGTCATGGACCAGCGAAGACTATCTCGCATAGAAGTATTCGTCTTTGATTCACCAGAGCCTATTCACTATGGAATGGAGGCTGATCAAGACAGCCGTTATGGCATCCTGAAACTTACCTGTAAAGGAGGTAGCAGCTGGGGGGCATGTCTTATCTCTGCCAATACCAAAACTTTCGACCTTATTAAATGGAGTTCTTTTCTCAGAATGATATACCATTGCCGGCTAGAGGAAGCGATAGATAAAGTACGTACCCATGGTTCAGAGTGGGATCAGACTCAGTTTGAGCTAGTGCAAGGTGCTTTACAGGATTTAAAAGCCAAGCTGCAGGGTAAATCCTTGGCAGGGCACATTGAGCAAGGTCGTCTGTACAGAGCTGTCGCTGGTGGGAGAGATTCCAAAGGAGGGCGGCTATATTATAAACCATCCAGTGTAGCGCTTCAAAAACATAGTTATCCAGAACCTGATACCGCCGAGCTTATCAACAAATCCATTTCTTACTTTTCTTTATTATAAGTTCATCCCATAACCCATTCTGAAAGGATCGTGTTTATCATGCCTGACCCCTTACCTTCCGAATCACCCCGTAGAACTATATTTGCAGAGTGTGTTCAAAAGTGTACGAATGATATCTATACGCTCAGTTCCATGTTGTTACAACAATCAGTAGAAGCCGAGAAGGTTACTATCCGTACTTTTAAAGAGCTTCATAAAATATTCCGTCAAAAAAGCTTCGACAGCCAGCTATTCTCTATCGAGGCTTACCGCTCTTGTATCCGACAATGCGCCGATTATTACGCACGCCGGTCTCTTCTGTCTGCCAAGACATTGCCTTGGGAGGAACAGCTTATAAAAACGATGTGGTATGGCCTAAAGCTATCTTTACCTCAAATAAGCATCATTCTGCAAAAGAGTGTTCCTGTCCTAAAAGCACAGCTTAGGCGTGTGCGGGAGCAACTGACTGCTCAAGAGGATTTGCTGCCTAGTGGTAATCTATCCGTTGTCTAACTCCCTCAACTATCTTCCAAATAACTTTTACGATACATACACAAAAATAAAAAAGCCACGGCATCTGCCGCGGCTTCCTTTCCCTATTTCCCTACTATTACGCTTTACTCTTACGAGCCTTTCCGTACATCCACAATCCCGCAATCATCCCCACCATGGCAATCCCAGTCAATACACCCTGAGTGAAATCCATTAAAGTGGACCCATTGGTCGAGAGCATTCTACTAACCGTAGCCAGAGATACCGAACTCATTAAAAGCATCATATTGTATTGTTCACTTTTAGTCATGATTACCACTCCTTAAAAGTTTATAAGAAGCCACTTAGATCTTGTAAGCCTTCATCGCTTTTCTGATCTCTTTAATACTTGGACGTTTGCCGTACATCAATACGCCTGTGCGATAGATCTTGGCAGCCAACCATCCAAAGATGAATGTGGTAACAAGCAGGATGGCTAATGATACAATAACTTGCCAGATCGCTACTTCACCAACACCAATCCGGAGCAGCATGGTCAATGGAGAGGTGAACGGTACATAACTCGCTACCTTAACCAGCAGAGTATCCGCATTAGAGATACTGAATAGTGGAACATAGAATGCTACGAAGCCTAACATCATAATCGGCATAACCGCTTGGCCAAGATCCTCTGTACGGCTGACAATCGAACCTACAGCTGCATACATCAAGGCATAGAGGAAATAACCTAGTACATAAAGAACAATCCCATAAAGCAACAAGTTAATATTAAGCTGACCTAAATCCAGGTCTAAATCTTTCAAGATCGTTGCATTATGCGGAAGCTTGAGATTGACAACTACCGCTGCAATAATGACGCCAATTTGTAATAACCCTACTAAGAAGACACCGATAACTTTACCGAACATTTGCGCTAAAGGTGAGGCACTTGTAATCAGAATCTCCATGATCCGTGAGCTCTTCTCTGAAGTAATCTCAGCTGCGATCATATTACCGGTCATCATGATAGACATGAAGAACAGCATAAGCATGGCGTATACAATGACGTAATTAATAGGTGGAGCGGATTCCTGCGACGCATCCTTATCTCCCGCAGTCCCATCAGGGTTGAGCTGCTGAGTAGCTATCTGTACCGGTGTTGACATAGCAGCAATCTGCTCCTGCGTCAGCTTGTCGCCAACGACGAACTGGGTGTTTACCTGCTGAAGGGCATTTTGGAGATAGATTTGTACATCGCCCTTCAATTCACCATTCTCACTATGATAAGTAACGGGTGGAAGTCCTTCACCAGTCGGTTCTGCAAAAGTAACATACCCTTCTACAGTCCCTTCATCTAAAGCTTTCTTTAGCTCCGCATCGTCGGCAGAAGTATATTGCACAACTTTTGCCTGCGGCATTCCTTCAGGTGAAGTATAAGCCTTCAACAACTCTGCAGCCTGATTTCCATCTTCCGCGATCACAGCAATTTGAGTCTCTGCGTTTGTTGTAGAATCTCCCTTAAACTGATCGATGATGTACGGAAGATTCATCCCAATGCTGAGCAGCAACACTAGAATTAACGTAGTAATCATGAATGATTTCGTTCTTACTTTATTTTTAAAGGTAAAGCCAATAATTGTCCCCATCTTATTCATGAGATTCACCCACCGCTCTGATAAAGATTTGATTTAACGTTGGTTCCTTAATTTCAAAATGCTCCACTTCACCCTGCGCCATCGCCTGCTGTAGGATACGTTGTGCTGCGCCGATCTCACTGATTGACAACAGATAACCTCGCTCCTGTCGCTGTACTGCTGTTACACCTGCAATTGATTCTAGACCGGTCACTTCGTTATCCGTACGCAACAATACTTGTTCACGAGGATATCCACTCTTAATCGTACGAATATCGCCCTGCACGACAGTATTGGAACGATCCAAAATCGTAATATTACGGCAAAGCTCTTCAACATGCTCCATCCGGTGAGTAGAGAATAAGATACTCGTTCCTTGATCACGCAATTCTTTTACCGTATCTTTCAGTAGTTCCACGTTAACAGGGTCCAAGCCACTGAAGGCTTCATCAAGGATGAGAATTTGCGGCTTATGAACGACTGCGGCGATAAAGCCCATTTTCTGCTGATTCCCTTTGGAGAGCTCTTCAATCTTCTTATTGTAGTAATCCGGAACCTCAAACCGATCGAGCCAGTAGCGAAGGCTCTTATCTGCATCACTAGCCGACATCCCGCGCAGACGTGCCAAGTAGACGATTTGATCGCTTACCTTTACCTTTGGATATAATCCTCTTTCTTCGGGCAGATAGCCCATGATTTGCTGAAGTTCGCTGTTATACGACTTTCCATTATACAAAATATTCCCGCCATCAGGGTAAATTAGGCCAAGCACCATGCGCATTGTGGTTGTTTTCCCTGCACCATTTGCCCCCAGTAATCCGTAAATTTCCCCCTTGCCTACCGTTAGGTTAATTCCGTTTACAGCGGTTTTTTCTCCATATTGCTTCATTACACTTTCCAGCTTTAAGGCTTCCATTTCTCTAGTCCCCTCTCTTGTGATCAATCAGGATAGGACGGTGTCCCTGTGTCCATAAACCCAATATTTCGTCCAATTCTAAACTGCGACTCTTGATAACCTTTACGCCCAAGTCCTGAATGCGTTTCTCGTTCTTAGAAAATTGTTCTATGATAAAAGAAGCTACACCCGGTGTATCCATGGTAAAGTTTATACCTCCCGGTAATTCCGCTGATAACTCAGCAAGCTCCTCTTCACCTGCAACCTGTACCCATACCTCGGTCCAAGTACCGAATAAACTGTCTTTCTCGGCCATACCCAGCAGTTCACCTCTATGCATAAGCATGATATAATCTGCCAACCGCCGCACCTCTTCCACAATGTGTGTAGAGATGATGATCGTAGCGTTGTTCTCATCCATATATTTAAGCAGCGTCTCGATCATAATCTTCCAGGCAAAGGGATCAAGACCTGATGAAGGTTCATCCAGTAGCAGCAGACTTGGGCGTGACGCAAGTGCTGCGGCAATTTCGAATTTCCGACGCTCACCCTTAGACATCTTAGAAAGCCTCATATGATATGGAACCTCAAAGCGATCCATTAGATCCTGAAAATACGACTCATCCCAGTTCGGATACCAATGCTGTCGAAATTGAGCGGCCTCTTCTGCATTCCAGTGGTTCTCCTCAGTAATCGACGTCTCAGGAACATAGGCAATGGTCTGCCGCAGCTCCAGAGGCAACCCGCTATCATACCTGTTCTCAAACCAATATATCTCGCCTTCCTCTGGATTGGTCAGCTGCATCAGTAGATTCAGTAGCGTGCTTTTGCCAGATCCATTCTGACCTACCAGGGCTGTAATATATCCTCTTGGCAGATTCATGGTCAGCGGTCCTATCGTCTTGTTTCGCCGCTGTTTAAGTACATTCCGCAATTCTATAGCCATCTGTACCATATGAATATGCGCCCCCCTTTCATTCCTTTGCTCTATACTTGCGTTCTACAATCTCCATAAAAATCTGCTCAAGTTCATCCTTGCTGCAATGTACCGATCGGCCGATATCCACAGCACTTTCAAGTGCTTTGCCTACCGTGTCTCGTTTGTATTCTTCCATTGCTCCGTCGCCTATGTGGGATACAAAGGTACCTGTTCCTTGTCTCGTTCGCAGCAAACCTTCGTTCTCCAGATCCTGATATACGCGCCGCACTGTAATTACACTGCATTTCAGATCTCCTGCAAACTCACGAATCGAGGGCAGTAGCGTACCTTCTGTAATGACTCCGCTAATGATTAATGATCTAAGCTGAGTCTCTATCTGATGATAGAGGGGCTCTGCACTATTTTCGTTGATTTGTACCGGTATCCACATTATTTACACCTCGCCTTCCACTCTAGCGTGCTAGAGCGCAGTCCTTGCCATTCCGATTTTTTATACGAGATTGCGACTCTTCAGTCGATGTATAGTCCATTTAGAGAATAACTGCACAGATATTGTCCCCAGCAGAAGTGATCCCCACATGATCGGAGATAACAGCCCCCACTCCTTGGAATAGGAGATACTGTATAAAAACAAATTACCTCCCCCAAGTGTAACTAGGAATGATATTCCCCACGATAACACTACGATAAGCAATGTTAGCCATAGATAAGCTTTGCCGCTAAAAAGATACTCAATAAAAATATATAGACCTGAGACCATGAATCCGAAGCCGAGCCATGTAATGGCAAAAGCTATATACGAGGGAACCGCCAGCTCTGTCCGGAAATTTTCCCCTAACAAGTAAACAATACCGAAGAATAACGTACCATTTAGAATAAAGGAGCAAACTCCCTGAAGTTTTCTCCGCGATAATATTACTGCAGCTGGAATTGGTAAGGTTCTTAAGTAAACCAACATTTTTGTGTAAGAGTCTTCACTCCAATATTTCATGGAACGGCGAGAGAATGTTAATCCCAATAAGGGTATAAAGGAAAGAAATAAGAAATCCGTTATCATCGTCCGATCCTGCTCACCTAGTACGTCATTTGCTACCAGGCTAGTCATTCCACCAAGATAACACATAAAAATAACTGTTATTACGAGGGTCCCTAATATCTTTAATTTGTCTCCGCGAAAATCAGAGCGCAACATAAACCATGAATCTTTTAATGTTCTCATTAAAACTAACCTCGCTTTACAATGTCTTCAGCGTCTAGCAGAAGCAGGTGTTCATATCCCTGTGCTTACTGTATATATCTATATACACAGTATATGTCCTTAATTTACCATTGTCAATCCTGTAAATGGAAAACATTCAAGTTGATTAGGAGGTATGCGCTCCCCCCTTTGGAGAAGGCTTTGCACGTATGGGAAACTGATCATTATCAGGATTAACTAATCAGAGGATTAAACATAACTTATGGAGAGGTTGAATATGAGCGAAGGACGCGGAGTGAGGACAGCCTCATTGTTGCTTCGCCAATGGGTTGTAGGTGTAGGGCCAGTTGTTGCGGCTCGGTGGGGTGATTGAAGGGCGGGAGCGACTCCTCTGTGGGTGTGACCACTAATGGATGCGACTCCTCGGCGTGCGCTACCACTGAGTGGATGTGAATCACTCGGTGGGTGTAACTGCTAGTAGAATTAACAATTAGGGAAAATCTCCCTCTAATTACTTGGATTTAGCCTGAAATCAACGTTTTTAGGGAATTCCTCCCTATAAATTCAGCCATTTCTACGTTTTAGAGCTTAAACGGTTAAAATACAGGGAGAAATTCCCTAATTATCGTTTTTCGAGCTCAAAACTTATCTCTTTCAGGGAGGTTTTCCCTAAAAATAAGTAAATAGAATGCTTCACATCACGCCACTGTTCATATCACAAGTGATTTCACAGTTCAATTTTACAACTTCAGCACTCCCCCAACTCCATAAACTAAAATAAGCCCGTTATCCATCATCCCTATTTAGGAACGAGCAGATGCATAGGCTTATTTCATTACTATTCACACAAATTCACGTACGATTCGCACGCATATTCACATGCTCTTTTCACATGCCAATCACAAGCTCTTTTCACGCAACTATCTTACGCGCCCAAAATAACTTCCCACACTGGCTTGGTGTGTCCACCTGGATACAGAACATAAAGCAGCACATACACCATAACGCCAGTAATCGCAGTAATGAACCAGATTATAGATGTTACTCTGCCCCACTTACGGTGCTTGGAGTACTTCGCCTTAAATCCAAGAGTTAACGTAGTAAGTCCGAATACCGCAGCTACCGTTGCCAGCACGATATGGAAGATCAGAAACACTTGATAAATCGTCTGAAGTTCATCAGGACCACCCCATGAGGTGTTTCCCACAAACAACGTTCTAGATACGTAAACAATAAAAAACAGGAGCGCGGCGATTGCGGCAGCAATCATCGTCTTCTTGTGCGCCTCGCGTTTGCCCTTAATGATGAGCCACCAGCCAATAGCTACGAGCACCGCACTAAGCACGATGAACGATGTGCTAATAGTTGGAAACACCGTAAAAATATCCATGATTCTCCTCCTTGGCAGTCTACCAGTTATGCACGGGTCAAGGTGCTCTCCTCGAGTGCTGAGGAAGGCGTCGATAATTCATCGCCCTCTTGTCCGTTCTCTTTTTTATACCAATGATAGAACACATAAGCAAGCATAGAGGCAAAAATAAATTCCTGAATGAACTTCATCGCGATACCTCCCACCTGCTGATCCACTTTTGGTGACAACAATGAAAAGAACGCAGGACCCCCAAAATTCTGAAGTAAGGCAGAAGGATCACCCGATATACAATAGCCCATGGCAAGTGCCCAAGTCTCCGGATCACTGTAAGTAGCATAGAGCGGTTGATCTGCAAAAATAATCAGTCCGCAAGCTGGTGTCAGCAATACCATGTTTAGAAAAATAAACCCAATCTTGCCCAGTCCACTCGCCATTCGACGCTCCGGTAACGGATTGATCAATGTCCACCACATTAAGGCAGCTGTTAGGAATAAAACAATATAGTAGATTCGGTGAACGGTAAAATGCAGCATCACATAATCATGGATAACAGGAATATGGTACAAGGAAAATAGTCCATTAAACAGTAGAGCAGCTACCACCGGTCGAGCTAAAAAAGACAACCGGCGAAATGGATTTACTCTCAATATGCTGCGCCAGATAAAATCTGGAATCCCCAGCATAATCAGCGGCACCGCCACTAGGTATGACAAGGCCATACTAACCATGTGGAAGGAAAACATCATATGTCCTAATAGACTAACAGGACCGCCTTGTGCAAGATAAAGCGCAAGCATTCCGCACACAAATAGTGCTCTTCGCCAGAATGGAACCGGAACTGAATCGGCATGAAGTCCATCAATCGGACCAATCCAAACGAAATAACCCGCCGTCAGCAGCAGCATGACCGCCAGAAAAAGCGGGCTCCATAGTTCTGCAAAGCTAAAATATTGTAATCCGAGCATAACCCTAACCCCTCCTAGCGCAGGATCTAGTTAAACACCAAAAAGAGGGGGCATCTCAGCCCGCCTCTTTCTTTATAGTCCGTTAATTCCACCAAACCCAATACAGCGACATAATAATACAGGTACCGGCGGTAAAAAAACCACCCAGCATGAAGATAATCGGTATTAGATGTCCTTTATCTTTCAGGTGCATCCAGAAGCCCATCTGCACAATGACCTGAATGACTGCCATCACCAGGAGTAGAATAACCGCAAAGGTGGCATTCACCCCTCCAGCCGCAACAGCGGCGAAAGCAATTAAGGTCAAGACAATGGACAGTATAAAGACAACAATATGCCTCTGTGGCCCTTCATGCCGATGACGATGCTTATACCCGTCATTCTCTGGCACATGCTGATCTGTCGTCATAGTGTCTAGCCCACCTTTCCAAGTAGGTATACAACCGTAAAGATGAAGACCCATACCACATCAATAAAATGCCAGTACATGGCTGACACATACACTTTTGGTGCAGTAACTACGGTTAATCCTTTACGCATGAGTTGCCCAATCAGGATGGCGATCCATGCAATCCCGAAAGCTACGTGCGCACCGTGGAATCCTACTAATGTATAGAATGCCGAACTAAATGCACTTGTAGTCATTCCGAAGTCTTCGTGTCTCACATATTGAGTAAACTCATAGATCTCCAGAATCAGGAAGCCAAGCCCTAAGGCTACAGTTACCAAAAGCCAGTTACGAAGCACAGCCGGACGGTTCCTATGCATCGCTTGGATAGCGAATACACTCGTCAGACTGCTTACCAAAAGAATGAATGTTGCAGCAGCTACAAGCGGCAAGTGAAACAATTCATTCGCCGATGGCCCCTCATTCGTCTGATTACGCAATGCGAGGAACGTAGCGAACAACGTACCGAACAATACCGCTTCCCCACCTAGAAACAACCAAAAGGCAAGAACCTTGTTTCGTCCTTCGAGCGTAGCTTTTTCCGGCTCGTGAGGAAATTCTTCCTTAGAAGCTTCTGCATGTGCCGTTGTCATGTCCGCTCACTTCCTTCCAGCTCTTCAGGTTCAATATGCCATCCATGATCATCATACAGCGAACGCAACAGCATAGATCCAAACGTGATGATAAGACCGATGGCTGTAACGATATAATTATTAAACATAAAGCTCATAAAGGCGTTGCCGAAGTCATCCCGACTGAACATGAAGCCAAGTCCAGCGATGAAAATTCCAACAGACATAGTAAACGGCAATATAGTTGCAGACGGCATATGGATCGAGCCGACCGGTTCTGCCGGAGTCATGCCTTTATTTCCTGCCATCTTTTCTTTCCAGAATGCATCAATACCACGGATAAGTGGGGTTTGCTTGAAGTTATATTCTGGTGGTGGTGAAGGAATCGTCCATTCTAGTGTACGTCCATCCTCCCAAGGATCATTAGCTGCATCCGCCGGTCTTCTTGAAGTTAGATAGATGTTAACCAAGAATATAATCATGCCCACACTCATCAATCCAGCACCGATTGTACTGACTAAATTCAGCAAATCGAATTGCTGATTCGGCAAATACGTGAATACCCGACGTTGCATCCCCATGAGTCCAAGGAAATGCTGTACAAAGAATGTCAGATGGAATCCGATGATAAACGTCCAGAAGGTCCATTTGCCCAGCTTCTCACTTAGCATCCGACCAAACATCTTCGGCCACCAGTAATGCAGACCTGCAAACAGGCCAAGCACCAAGCCGCCCACAATAACGTAGTGAAAATGTGCTACAACAAAATACGTATCATGGAACTGAAAGTCAGCAGGCGCAGAAGCCAGCATGACGCCAGTGACGCCACCCATCGTAAAGGTAGGAATGAATCCTGCCGCGAACAGGTTTGGTGTCGTGAAACGTACTTGCCCGCCCCACATCGTGAACAACCAGTTAAAAATCTTGATTCCTGTCGGAACCGCAATCAACATCGTCGATACAGAGAACAACGCATTAGCTACCGGCCCAAGTCCGGTAGTGAACATATGGTGAGCCCAAACCATGAAGCCCAGGAAGGCAATCAGGATGGTAGCGAACACCATTGAGCTATACCCGAACAATCGCTTCCGTGAAAAAGTCGGGATAACCTCCGATATAATTCCGAAGGCAGGCAGAATGAGGATATATACTTCTGGATGACCAAATATCCAGAAGATATGTTGCCAGAGCACCGGATTACCCCCAGCCCCAACCTCGAAGAAATTGGCTCCAAGTATCCGGTCGAATGTCAGCAGTACTAAACCTACTGTAACTGCTGGAAATGCAAACAGAATAATTGCGGAAGTAATAAATGTAGTCCAAGCAAACATCGGCATCCGCATGTAGGTCATTCCCGGCGCGCGCATCGTAATGATCGTGGCTAGAAAGTTAATCCCCCCGATGAGGGTACCTAATCCGGCAATTTGAAGACCAATCGTATAAAAGTCTACACCGTGTGTAGTGCTGTATGTACTCGTAGATAGTGGGGTGTAGGAGGTCCATCCGGCATCAGGAGCGCCACCCATTATCCAGCTGAGATTCAGTAGAATTCCGCCGAACAGGAAGGTCCAGAAGCCAAGTGCATTTAGAAAAGGAAAGGCTACGTCACGTGCACCGATTTGTAGCGGTATGACGGCATTCATTAAGGCGAAGATGATTGGCATGACGCCGAGGAATATCATCGTCGTACCATGCATGGTAATAAGTTCATTAAACGTTTGGGCATCCAAAAAATTATTCATTGGTTTGATGAGTTGCCAGCGAATCAGAAGTGCTTCAATTCCGCCGATACCAAAAAATAATCCTCCGGCCCATAGGTACAAAATTGCGATTTTTTTATGATCGACGGTTGTTAGCCAATCCATAAGTCCTGTATGGCGCTTCACATTGTGGCCATGCCCCAGAGGCTTGGATGAATTCAAGGTATGCGCTGCTTGAGCCAAAGTTCGTACCCCCTTTTTCGAAAGTTCCGCCCGCCTTTAGGCTAAGGCATTAGTCCAGCTTATAGTTGGCCAGATACTCAGCAATGCCATCAATCTCCGCATCACTTAGGCCTAGATCTTTGGGGTTAGGCATCAGATTGCCCGGTTTTACGGATTGTGGATCATGCAGCCATGTTTTGAGATTCTCCTCAATTGGTGCACCATCCTCCCTCGTGTCGTCGTTGAGCAGGATCCCTGCAATCGACTCCCGCGAACCAATTCCGGTCAAGTTCGGCGCATTATTAATCCCTTGATCACCTACAGCGTGGCAAGTCAGACACGCCGCTTTGAACTTCTCAGCTAAAGCAGGATCCTCTGGCAGCACAGCTACGGGTGCTTTCATCGAATCTATCCACTTCTGAAAATCTTGTTCACTAACCGATTTCACCTTAAATTCCATGAATCCATGAGACGGCCCGCATAGTTCCGCACATTTGCCACGGTAAACGCCTTCATTAGGTGCACTGAAGCTGAAGCGGTTAATCGTCCCGGCTGGGTTGGTGTCGATTTTACCGGAAAGGGAAGGGACCCAGAAGGAGTGCAGCACATCTTTAGTCTCCAGTTCAAAAGCAATATCTTTGCCCACTGGAATAATCAGATCCTGCGCTGTAGTCACCTTGTAATCGGTATACTCAAACCCCCACCAATATTGGTGGCCGGTTACTTTAACCTTAATCGCATCCTTGTCATTGGCATGATCATCTCCTGCGGCGAACACTGCTTTCACCGTTGGAACTGCCAGTACCACTACGAGGATAAGCGGAATGACCGTCCAGAGAATCTCAAGCTTGATGCTACCCTCAACCTGCTCAGGGATTTCATTCTGACCCGGCTTTCGACGGAAACGGATCAGTACATAAGCTGCAATCGTAAAGACAATCAGCAACACGACGATCATAATACTGATCGACAGCTCCATTAATCCATAAGACATTTCCGCCTGAGGCCCCTGTGGTCTGAGCACTGACAAGTCCTCACGGCCGCACCCGGCAAGAAAGAGACCAAACATAGCGGTCATGGGAAGGAGTCGCTTTACAGCCTGCCACGTTTTCATCATTGATCTACCCCGCTTTTCCCGATTTCGTAGGTTCCTGTTTTTTTCTGTCAATTATAACAATCACTATTAATATAAGTTTAAGGGAAAGTTTTGTCAATCGTTCACAACTAGTTCACATTGTAATTTTCGACATAATAATTCCTTGTCCCACCTGCATTTATGCGCATTTTTTGAAAACGCAATCAAATAAAAAATGATCGTTAAAGCGCATTCATTGTGAAATGTGTCTATTAATTCATTTGACTATTTTATGAGAGACAATATTTCTTATTCATAAATGTACATACAAAAAAAACCGATTCCTGCAACAAACGCTGCTCGGGCACGGTTTATAAGAATCCTCGTGGATGTTATTACTCAAAATGATGTCAAAAGTAAGTGACACTCGTATCTGTTAGCTAGGAGACGGATGAATTCATCTTTACCAGCTCATGCTCCACGACCATGGTCAGTTCTTCTTCATAGCCTCCGGTAATCCGATATTTTCGGACGTACTCCTTTACGAATTTCTTGGGATCTTTGGGCCGGAAAATACGTGTCATTTCCCGTAAACTTTCCTTGACTTCGTTATGACCTTTACTTGCCATGATCAGTTCCCTCCCAAAACATTGAAAATGAATGCTCCGTTGTAGAGAATGCATGATGAAAAGTACGCCGTAACCTCGAATGCAAGTGAAGCAACCATTACACATACGTGGCTTGCATTATCCGCCAAAACGTAAAATTCAAAGCTTCAAAGCCTTGAGATACTGGTTCGCCGGTGAAGCAGGTTCGTCGTGATTTGGGCTGAGAGTAAGGACGCCTGTTGAACGAAAGCTCCTTGACACTTTTATTACCCGAAGAGCCACTTACTGAATCACCCCTTTCGGGCCTTATCGTTATATTGTATCATATTCCGGTCCAACTTCCACCTTTCCTTGTAAAATGTGCTAATTGGAAATTTTTTATTTTTTTACAATGTTCTTCGTAAGTCATATTGCTCGTGTCGGGTTAAAATACAATATGCTCTATAGCAGGCCACACCTAGCACATACCACAGCAAGAAAAGGAGATCATTATGGGCCAACCTACACCATTACTGACTTCATCTTATAACGTAGTTCCCGCGATGACTACCGCGCTACCCGAGGAAACTGCAACGCGCCGTGAGGGTCTTGAACAAGCTGATTATGCTATTCAGAAAGAATATCCAAAGATGCATAGTATGCTTATTGCTCGCCATGGCAAGCTCATCTTTGAACGTTATTACGGCAACCATCATGCCGGGGCATTAAATGATCTTCGATCTGCGACTAAAAGCTTTATCAGCGCAATTACCGGAATCGCTATCGATCGGGGAGATATCCCTGATATCGATGTCTTGGTTTCCAAGGTACTTCGTAAGCATGTTCCATACCTGCACTCCCCTCATTTATCAAAAATCACTCTCCGTCATCTGCTTACCATGACTTCCGGATTTAGCTGGATCACGGGCAAGAAGCTGGGGGAGCCTTTCGTCCGGAATCTCCATCGTAGTCGCCGCTGGGGTTCCTTTGCTCTTAGTATGAACATAATTCCGGAACATATCGGTCAATTTCAATACCGTAGTATCGACACCCATCTGATTTCGATGATCCTTAGTGAATCCACAGGTCTTGATGCATTCACCTATGCTGCTGAGCATTTATTTAGCCCTCTCCGAATGACTCACACGGCTTGGTTACCGAGTCCCGAAGGACATAGTATGGGACATATTGGTCTGTACTTAAACTCAAGAGATATGGCTAAATTTGGTATATGTCTGCTTAATAACGGCGTATTTGCAAAACAGCAGATCATTCCGAAGCATTGGCTGCAAGAAGCACTAACTGCACAGACTACGGGATACCCGGCTTTTGGAGATTACGGATATCAGTTCTGGGTAGGTACGATGAGCGGCCAACCCTACAAGCTTGCCCACGGTCATGGCGGACAGCAAATCCTTCTCCTACCCAAGTTAGATACGGTAGTGGTCTTTACAGCAGAGAGTAAGACAAACAATTGGAAGAACCCCCGCAAGCTGTTGGAAAAGTATATTATACCCACAATGAGCTAAACATACTTTTTCCTGACAAGTCATAGGCTTTTAAGGAAGAAGGAGTAGCGAACTAACCCCCTTCTTCTCCAAGTAGAAGGAGAGTGAGCCCTTTGTCCCCTTTCAAATCATCCACCGGATTGCCCGATAATATTGCGGGCGCGCTGTGCTATTTTTTCCCTTTTATCGGCGGTGTTGTCTTTCTCGCTCTGGAGAAACGCAACCGCTTCGTGCTGTTCCACGCGTTGCAATCACTGCTTACGTTCGGCGTGCTGATGATTCTCCATGTCCTAACCGGATTTATCCCTTTTCTCGGTTCCCTGTTGAGTGCAATCCTTTCTCTTTGCAGCTTTGCTATATGGCTGCTTATGATCTATCAAGCTTTAAGCAGCAGATGGTATAAGCTCCCTTGGGTTGGGGATATCGCAGAAAGTCAGATTCGGCATCTATAAACACCGCTGAACTAACACCTCTTATCGCTGAAAAGTATTCCCTTTTGCCTATCCACTCCTTACAATGGAAAGACGGGCATCAACGGAATTCTACAGGCTGGAGGAATTTAAATGTATCTATTCATCATAAACCCGCGTTCCGGCGGGGGCGCAGGCGGGCGGACCTGGCATACTGTAGAGGCGCTCATGAAAGAGCGGATGCTGCCATATACGACCTTGTTTACGCATAGCGCAGAGGGTACAGAAGCTCTCGTTCTAAATACACTTAAACACCGTGAGGACTGGAAAGCCGCGATTGTAATCGGCGGCGATGGCACGCTGCACAGCATTTTGGGTGCCCTTCGTGGCAAAGATATTCCCATGGCAATCATCCCTGCCGGCTCCGGTAACGACTCCGCACGCGGCTTCGGTATTCCGCTTTCGACTGAAGCCGCGCTGGAAGCTGCACTTAGCGAACGGTATATCGAAGCCGATCTGATCTCAGGCGCAAACGGACTGACTTTAACAGCCGTTGCCAACGGCTTTGATGCTCAGGTGGCCGAGAATGTGAATGCCAGCCGTTACAAACGGCTGTGCAATGCCATTGGCGCAGGCCAACTGGCTTATATCATCGGCATATTGCATACGCTGATGACGTTTAAGCCATGCCGGGTGAGTGTTGCGTGCGACGGGACGGAGCACGTCTTTGAAAAGGCATGGCTGGTCTCGGTCTGCAACCTGCCCAGCTACGGCGGCGGGCTCTTGATCTGCCCGCAGGCGAAGGCCGATGACGGCCAGCTCGACGTCTGCGTCGTGCACGGGTGCAGCCGCGGGCAGCTGCTGCGGCTGTTCCCAACGGTACTGAAGGGCAAGCATGTAGCGTTGCCCTTCGTGTCGATGCTGCGTGGACGTAGCGTAGCCGTCAACTTCGCAGAGGCCCGGCCGGCGATCGGCGATGGCGAGAGCTTCGGCAAAGGGCCGCTTGCCGTGCGCTGCGAGTCAGGGGCGCTGCGGGTGCTCTCGCCGCTGGCGGCGGTTAGCGCGCAGCGCCACGCCGATCCTGCAGCGGCATGCGGTAGCAACGGGTAATCCATACCCGTGCATCACAAAAAAAACAGCAAGAGACAGGCTTATAAACCTGTCTCTTGCTGTTTTGTGTTAACTTCATCCCAATCTACACCAAAGAGTCTTAGCTAAGTAGCCCTTCCTCTTCTTCCACGAAAGAGATTCTTCCGTCCTCCAGTGAAGCGATTCGCACGAGTGATTCTACCCGGTAACCAGCTTCCTGCAGTAACCGATTTCCTGGCTGGAACGCTTTTTCGATCACGATACCAATCCCAACCACACTTCCTCCTGCCTGCTCAACAATACGAGCAAGTCCGAAGGCGGCTTCGCCATTCGCCAAAAAATCATCAACAATCAGAACTCGCTCACCCGGAGCAATGAACTTCTTGGAAACGGTAATTTCATTCGTTTCTTTCTTCGTGAAGGAGTAAACCTTTTCTACATAAATATCCTCTGTCAGCGTCAACGATTTCTGCTTACGGGCAAAAATCAGCGGAACCTCCAGCTCTAATGCCGTCATAATCCCCGGAGCAATTCCCGAAGATTCAATCGTCAGTACCTTCGTAATCTCTTCGCCGGAAAAACGGCGGGTAAACTCACGGCCAACCTCACGCATTAGAAAGGGGTCCATCTGATGATTCAGAAAAGAATCTACCTTGAGCACGCCTTGCCCGAGTACAATACCTTCTTTTAACACCTTTTGTCTCAACAGCTCCATAGTGCTCCTCCTTCTCCCATCAATGAATCCTTTCTCCCCACTTTATAGACCTGTCGGTTTTTGTGGCAATAAATTTCCAACGATAGATTTTAAATTATGGTCATCCTTGCTCTTTTCTTGCCCATTATCATAACCCGTAATTCGGATCTCCACGAAATCGCCCGGATTTACCGGTTTAAAGATCAATTTCTCGCGATCTTCCAGTCTCACGTTAAATTTCATGTCCTTGAACATTTCAACTAGCTCTGCTTCTCCGGGACTTGCTCCTTTATCCAGAAACAGCAGTCCACGCAATTTTTTAGGACCATCCTCATGCACCACTTCAAAATGTACGATACATTCCATGCTTTTCACCTCCCTGTAATAGCTACTGCGCCTGTTCTTCCCCATCATCGCCTGGATCATGCATCACATATTTGCTGTGAATTTTGCTGTAACGCTCACCATAACGTTCTTCTAATTCTGCGCCCATATCCTGCTCCAGCTCGAACAGCACCATTTCCTGTGCAAAATGATTCAATAGCAGATCTACTAACACCGGGTGCTCGGTTACAACCGCTTGTGCCGATCCATCTTCATAGCGCATCCCGAGCATACACCAGCTCCGATCGATCACGAATGAGAACTTCCGTCCATCTGTTCGCTGAGTATCTCTTCCGAGAGGCGGCCATACCGGATAGGCGGCAGGAGCAGCATTGCCACCATCAAACGCCCACAAGAGTCTAACGCCACGCAACTCCGCCTGTTCAAGTTCACTCCGTAGAAGTGACGCTTCCTCACGCCACATATCCACTACGATCTCTTGCTCAGCCATATTAAGTTGGCGAATAAGAGCGCCCAATACATTGCGGTCACCTTCCACATTATAAAACGAAGGGCTAACAGGTCCACCGCGAGGCATCTCACTTTCCATATAAGCCAGTGAAGCTTGAACCCGTCCCGAGATCATGGTCGCAAGCTCCTCTGGATTGAGAACACTGTACCGCGCAGGTTCTCCTTCGCCACATCGTACATATCCCTGCTGCGTAAGGCGTTGTAACGCCGCATACACATTCGATCTTGAAACTCCGAGCTGTTTGGCAACCTCATAGCCAGAAGCCTGACCTTTTGTCGCAAGCTCTACCATAATTTTGGACTCCATCTCCGTGAAGCCCAGATTGCGCAGATGCAGCAGCAGCTGTTCCATCTTGTTGTCCCCCTAAGCTGACTGAAATCCGTACTATATTTGCTCTGACCCACATCGCGGGCACCATAAGGAGCCCTTAGGTAATTCGTTCCGACAGATTTGGCACTGGATCATATCTCGTACACCATGGTCCTCAGTGACCGCAGATTCCTCCTGGTGCTCATTCTTGTGCCATTCGCCGAAGCGACGGTCTAGTTCAAGCTGTCTTTTTCTTTCCCGTTCCAGCTGCTCGGCTTGTTTACGTTCCCGCTCAATATCTTGCTCGCTCACCTTATATTCTTCAAGTGGCAGCTCATCATCCGGATGCTGAACTTCAGCATATACGACACTCTGCGGGTGCAGCTTCATTGCAATTTCCTTCTCTTCATCCGTAAGCTCATCTGCACCATAATATTGATCTTCGTCATCTTCATTCACAGATTGAACAAATACCGGTGTAGAAGGCACCCTTCTCGAAGCGGACAATGGCTCCAGCTTACTTCCGCATTTCGGACAAAAGTTTGCATCAAGCGCCACAATATGACCACATGAACATAACCGCTCATTTTTCAGCTCAGCAATTCGTGTCCGCAGGACTTCGATTTTTTCCTGAAGTTTGGAACAGTTACGGGACAGCTCCACCATTTTACCTTCAGCTACCGACATATCCTTTGAACGATATCCTTCATAAAAAAGTCTGCCCATTTTCGTAAATTCAACTTCCATCTCTTGTTCAACGTCGGAAATAAGTCCGTTCAGCTTGCCGATCTCTACTGAGTTTTGGGCTTTTTCGGTAACCCGGCTCGCGCTATCTTTAATTTTTTTGATAAAACTCATTACAGTTCCTCCCTCTCCAGCGATACGTGTTTCTATCATACCAAATGTATCGAGTAGATTCATTAATGTGCTTTAATACGCGATTTAGAGGAGAATGTTCCTATAAAATCCATACTAATTGATTTAAGCCACTTCCCTCTTACACTTATGGGTTATATTTCCTAATTTTGAATGTAATTTTGCGTCAGGGGTTCTACATCGGTTAAAATAGAATTATCACAAATAACGAAATCGGGAGAGTTTCAGTGGAAGAACATGAGAGCACACAGCTTACGCTTAGTCAGCTACAGGTACACGTAAAGGATCTGCAACAGTGGCAAGGTAACAGCAACGAGGATTTCGCTAAACTGGTTAACGAGTTCGAAGCCTTACCGGCACTCTATCGCCACGCGTTAAATGATCTTCAGAATAAAATTGATGTGATCAAGACGGAATGGCAATCCCGCGACGGCTTCAGTCCCATCGAACATGTCAAATGCCGGATCAAAGAACCAAAGAGCATTCTTCAAAAGATGGAGCGCAAAGGCTACGGTTTCAGCTTGGAAAATATGGAGCAATACATTCACGATATTGCCGGAATGCGGATTGTATGTGCCTTCGTTAAAGATATATACCGTTTAGTAGATCATCTTAGTACACGCGAAGACATCCGCGTGCTTGAGATTAAAGATTATATAGCTCATCCTAAACCAAACGGATATCAAAGCCTTCATCTTATAGTCGGTATCCCACTCGTCCTGCTGGAAGGAACACGCTGGGTCAAGGCTGAGATCCAGCTGCGCACCCTAGCTATGGACTTTTGGGCAAGCATGGAACATATTCTGTATTATAAATTCGATAAGCAGTTGCCTTCGCATGTCGCTGAGGAACTGAAAGAAGCCGCGCGCGCCGCTGATGAACTAGATCAAAAAATGCTTCGTCTTCGCCGCGAAATTCTAGAGCTTTCAGAAGGAGAATTGCCTCCTGCTGGTCAGCATTAGAATAACTAACCAGATACTCTGTTAGATAATTAGGCAAAACAAGAGGCTGTTTCAAGAGTAGCATTCACTACTTTTGAGACAGCCTCTTTCGTATTTTCACTTACCGCTTAATCAGACCCTTATTCGCCCGACGTGCAGACGCTTCTGCAACCCGCTGCATAATCAAAGTTAATCCCTCAATGGCTTTAGGTGTCTGCGGTAGCAACGTTCCCCAGTCTTCTGTAACTTCAGCTACTACTACCGGCGAAGGAAACGGTCTAGCCGCAATCTCATGGAACTGTGGCCCAGGCTGATGTAGAGAACCCTCAGCAGCCGCTTCTGCCAGCCATTCGCCAGAGGAAATGGCCGGACCCTTGCGTTCAAGCCGAGCCAATTCTGTAGAAAGTTCACTAACCGAGGCCTCTTCTTCCTCTGTTTCAGCTTCGCCGCTAGAAATATCCCCTTCAGCCCAAAGGGCAAAAATTCCGTCCAAGAGCTCTCCTTTAGTAAATCCTCTCAGCGAAAGTGCCAGCAGTGGCTCTTCAGCAAGACGTTCTTTAATAAGCTTCAAAGTTTCCGCCTTATGCTCCAAACCCTCACCCTCAAAAAGGGCTTGCTCCAGCTCACTATCCGTAGGTAGAAGCTCAAGCTCTGCCAGCTCACCCGTCAAACGTCCTTGCAGCAGGGCAAATACTTCCCCGGGACTTAGTGCCAGACTTCGTAATATTTCTTTTCTTCGGGAAGCATGCCATACCGGAACCTTCAGAGAGAGAGGTCGATCCGCTTGTTGTTCCTGAGAAGGCGCACTGGCGTTCAATTCACCCTTCGACCGAGACCCTCCCGTCACTTTCCCAGGTAGCACCGACCATGCTGCTTTTACTAATCCAGGCACAACTTCCAGCCGCATCTCTAACCGTTCACTCATTGTTCGATCCCTCCGTAACACTCATATCTGTCTTACATCCAGTCCTGATCCTGCAGTTCAATAAGTTCCTTCAGCTCATGATTGGACATCTCAGTCAACCATGTTTCGCCAGAGCCAACAACCTGCTCGGAAAGATTCTTCTTACGCTCAATCAATTCATCAATACGTTCTTCCAACGTTCCTTGGCAAATCAACTTATGCACTTGAACATTTTTATCCTGACCAATTCGGAATGCCCGGTCTGTCGCCTGATTCTCGACTGCCGGATTCCACCAACGGTCATAATGGATGACATGATTAGCTCTTGTAAGGTTCAACCCTACACCACCCGCTTTTAAAGAAAGTACGAAGAAGGATGGGCCTTTTCCCTCTTGAAAATCATGAACCATCTCGTCGCGCTCTCGTTTTGGAATTCCGCCGTGTAAGAATAGCGGCGCTGTTCCATAACGCTTAGTCAGCTTGCTAACCAAGAGCTCACCCATCGCTACATATTGAGTAAAGATCAACACAGATTCTCCGACCTCCGCAATGCTATCCAGAATCTCGAACATGACTTCCATTTTACCGGAATGCTCACTTCGCGGACCCCTGCCTTCTTCTTTGCGGAATAGCTGAGGATGATTACAAATCTGCTTCAATTTCGTTAGAGAAGACAGCACGAGTCCTCTGCGAGCCATCCCGCTACTCTCTCCAATCACGCCAAGCATTTCATCCACGACACCCTGATATAGGACTGCCTGTGTTTCCGTCAGCGGACAATAAGACTTCAGCTCCAGCTTTTCCGGTAAATCTTTAGAGATATCCGGATCGCTTTTCAAGCGGCGCAACAAGAATGGTGATACCAAGCGATGCAATTCCCGCAGTCGTTCTCCACCCTCTCCAGATACATACCGCTGCCGGAAGGAATGGTAGGTTCCTAAATAGCCCGGGTTTAAAAAGTGAAAAATAGACCATAACTCACCTAGTCTGTTCTCTACTGGTGTCCCCGTCATAGCTATGCGATGCGGCGCTGATAGCTTCATCACACTTTGCGCCTGTTTTGTCCGATGATTCTTAATATACTGAGCTTCATCCAGCACCACAGTGGACCACTGAACATTCGCTAAATCCTCACTGTCACGACCTGCTAAATGATAGGTCGTCAATACAATATCATGACTGGCAGCCAGTTCTAAAAAGCTATCCCCCCGCACTCGGCGTCCACCATGATGAATGTGAACTTTAAGAGAAGGCGCAAAGCGCTGCAATTCCCGCTGCCAGTTCCCCAAAAGTGAGGTTGGGCATAGAATCAAGACAGGCTCCTGCTTCTCTTCAGGTGGAGCACTTAAAGCGCGGTCCAGCAGGCAGGTAATGACCTGCACCGTCTTACCGAGACCCATGTCATCGGCCAGACACACCCCAAATCCCAGACCACTGAGAACGGAGAGCCATTGATAGCCGCGCTCCTGATAAGGTCTCAGGGTGCCGTGCAGACCTTCAGGTACGGCACGCACTGGAAGATTACGCAATATGTCGCCCCGCATCAGCGATGACAATAGTCCGGATGTTTCCATCCCCGTGACCGACATCCCTTTCCAGAGCCGCTCTTCACCATCCTCAGCCTCTAGACGCATCCAATCGGCTGCGGTCATTTCCCCATTTTCATGGCGTTTCATATATCTAAGAACCTGGCGAATTTCTTTAGGATCTACCTCAATCCATTCTCCGCGGAAACGTACAAAGGGTACGCCTGCCTCCACTAGTGCGTTTAGTTCTTCTTCACTGATTGTACTCTCCCCAAGTGAGGCTTCAATGCGAAATGAAATCAGCTCTTCCATCCCAAGAGCCACTGGAGCAGGACTATCGATCCCACTCACTACCGGCTGCATTTTCATTTTCATGCCAATCCGGCGGCGTCCCTCACGGCTCCAGCGCGATGGCATCTGCACGGTTATTCCACGCTCACGCAGCTGCTGCACCGTCTCCTTCAAAAAGAAATAAAGACGCTCTGGTTCCAAATCTGCTCCCGTAGGTGCAGGCATAGAAAGAGCGCGCTCTATGTCTGGAGAGATTCTTGCCGCTCGGCCCAGCGCTATAAGAAGCTGCTGCTGTATATTTCGATAGCGTTTCCCCCATAACGTAAACTCTCGTTCCTTACTGCTCCAAATCGATTTTGCCGGAATCCAGAATTCCCCTTCTTCCTTGTTCTCCGCCCAGAAGGTTAACCGCCAGATTTCTTCATTATCTCCAGGGGGCTCAAGACGTAGCCCAAGACCCAGCTGTCCACTCCGCGCTTCTTCAGGTTCCGATTGCGGCACATCGCTACCAGCTGTCTCATTCACAGTAGCCAGAAGATCTGTCACCTCTGCTTGCGTTCCCTGCACGGGTATATCCCGGCTGCCTGTAAGAAGACTATTCCACCACAGCTCAGTTAAAGGGGAGTAACCCCGGCGATAATTGGCTTTGTAAGGGGTAAGTTCACTTTCAATACCCGCAATCACTTTCTTTATCTCTGCAGTCATTACCGCCTGCATAAAGGAGTAAAGCACATAGGCGCCTGCCTCTTCCCTCGAAGATAAATCCCCCGCTTCAGCTATATGCGTCCCTAAGGCCAATACCGGCATGGACGACGCCAGCTGCAGAAAGATCTCCTTATCCTCCTGCTTTCGAAAAGCTGGAGACCAGCAGACCGTTGCTGCTTGTTCACCACCACGACGGCGTGAACCTACCGGACGTGGGGGCAAGGCTCCTGGCGTAACGCCGCCAGTACCCATCAATTCCAGCGCAAAGCGGGCTGCTGCCGCCCAATAGCGCAATTCGCCTCCAGGCTCTACTCCCTGATCTCGGCATAACGTCTCATCCCATGCCAGAAGCAGTTCAAATGCATCGCTAGGGACTAAGGCGAGCCCTTCGAATGTTCTTCCGGGCAATCCACGGCGTGCTGGCTTCCCCTCTACAGGAGGAGCCGGATATTTCACTTCTGCGAGTCGCAGAGCAGCACTCGCAAAAGGGCGAACTCCTCCCTGCAGCTCCAGCCGCTTCACCACTCGGGTCCAAGCGTCAACCTTCGGCTCCGAAGTTTCGCCAGAGAAGCAAAATAACACATCCCCCAACCATATTGCATAAAGATGCTTAGTCATCGGTGATCTCCTGTCTTTTAAGCAAGCAAAAAAGAACCAGTCCGCCACCATCAGGTGGTAACTGCAACCTTTTTCGCGAGAAATAAATTTTGAAGCTATACAAGTAGAAGTAGTTTCTCCATCCTTTTAGAGATGAGATACACTCCTGTAAGAAATATAAGGATAAAGAACTAGGATAAAACTTATCTGCTCTTGAATCTTCATCTCTTCATCTTATACGAAAAAGCGCTGATTTAAAAACGTTTCTGCATATTTTCTGTAGATTTTTATACAAATAAAGTTGAAGTACGTAGAAACACCCATGAATTTGATTCATTTCAGCATATTTTTAATAAATGTTCTAGCCACTATCGTAAAATACCCTTCACCACTACCATACTATCCATGAACATTATGACTCGCTAGTCACTTCTTTTCTTGTTTATAGTCTTAATTGTGCCGAAAGCGGGTATATTCTAAGTAAGCATCACCCTATTAAAAGCTAGGGAGTGAATTCTTTGAGACGTTATAATCCTTATAAATGGTGGAATCTTCTGTTCTTTTTAGGTGTGATTATCGTGAATGTGCTCTCGGTCACCTTACCATTAGGCGGGCACAGCACTGGAGAAATCTCTGATAAATATCAGACCTACATCACACCTGCCGGTTACGCGTTTTCCATCTGGTCATTGATTTATCTACTGTTAGCCGGCTTCATTATTTATCAATTCCGCTCCTATACAGCCTCTAGAGATTCTGTGCGGGCGGTTCAGTTCTGGTTTGTTCTGAGCTGTATTTTTAATATGAGTTGGCTCTTCCTTTGGCAATACTTATACATTGAGCTCTCTCTGGTTGCTATGGTGCTGATGTTAATCACACTGATTGTCATTTACCGAAAAACACGTTTGATCGCTAATCCTACCTCAGGCGAGAAATGGCTGATGAAGCTACCCTTTAGTATATACCTTGGCTGGATCTCTGTGGCTACTATCGTGAACATCAGCGTTGTTCTAGAAAAGAATCATTGGGGAGGTTGGGGTCTTAGCGGTAGCACCTGGGGCGTTATCATGCTCTGCGTAGGAACTCTACTTGCAATTGTGGTCAGCTATCCTTACCGAGATAGCATTTATCCACTCGTATTCGTGTGGGCCTTCATTGCGATTGCCTTGGAACACAAAGAGACCAACGATGTCTATTTAACCGGAATGATTACAGCAGGCCTCCTGCTTCTTTACAGCATCTGGTTATTGTTCAAACCCCGCCGTAGCAGGTATCGGAGATACAGAAGTTACTAATTCTAATATAAAAAATGGCAGGCTAGGGTTATCCACCTTAGCCTGCCATTTTGGTAAAATAATAAAAGTGCAAAGGATAACTCCTTATTTCTTACGAGCTACCGCTTCAATCTCAACAAGTCCGTCTTTAGGCAGACGCGCAACCTCAATAGCACTGCGGGCAGGATAAGGTTCTTTAAAGAAGGTGCTATAAACCTCATTAACGGCCGCGAAATCATTCATATCCTTTAAGAATACAGTTGTCTTTACTACATGGTCTAGTGTTGCACCAGCTTCCTCAAGAATGGCTTGTACATTGTTAAGCGCTTGACGCGCTTGTTCTTGTACACCCTCAACCAAACTACCCGTTTCCGGATTCAGACCAAGTTGTCCTGAAGTGTATACCCAGCTACCCGTGGTTATAGCTTGACTATAAGGACCGATTGCTCCGGGTGCTTTTGTTGTAGCTACTTGTTTTTTGCTCATCTTACTACCCCTCTCCATTATGCGCTGATCATTTATTGTCCATTGTAAGTCCTGTTCTCATCTTAATGCAAATTTATTAGAGACCCAGAAAGCTTAGCGTTTCCCAATCACATGTATCACTTCATTCGTATAAATATGTAATCCATGGGTATCCGCAGACGCAATGTTAACCATAGCTCTTGCGACTGTCGTACCAGGTATTGCACGATATTTAGCCGCCTTACCCACCATTACAAAGTCCAGCGCTTTCATCAAACTGGCTCCGACTCTTTCCCCTAATCTGAATTCTTCACGTTGGCCTAGTAGCAAGGAGGGGCGAAATATATGCATACCTTGAAATCCAATAGCGGTTAAACCTTCTTCCGCTCTTCCCTTAGTCCGACTGTAGAAATTACGCGACTTCGCCTTTGCCCCTATTGAAGAGACGACCAAAAACTGTTTAACACCCTGTTCTCTTGCTATGGCTGCAGCATCAAGCGGATAGTGTAGATCGACTCGTTCAAACTTTTCTTGTGAACCCGCCTTTTTTATCGTAGTTCCTAAACAACAGAAGATGGAATGTACCCCTTCGAACGACTCTGTATAGTTTCTTAGGTTCTCCCAATCTACAACGATTTGTTTAAGCTTAGGATGTTCTATGGCTAACGGTGTCCGTACAAGCACCCTTACTTCTTCCCAGCTATCACGATTTAACAATTCCTCCGTAACCGCTTTGCCTACCAATCCGGTGGCACCTAATACCATCGCTATTCTTAACAAGGAATAACCCCCTTTTACTTCTATTCGTCCTTTAGAATACGACGACCTAGCAGAAACGCAAGTGCAATCATAAGCGTCCCTACCACTAGCTGCATACCGTATACCTGAGTCCATTGCGGCCAGTGCGCAATTTTTTCATAGAGCTGACCGCCAATAAGCGGACCAAAAAAGGATGATAACCCGGTAAGCGCCGCATATGTGGCCATATACATCGGCCGTTCTTTTTTCGGCGTGTCTCCAATAATAAAGTTAAAGGCCAGCTGGTTGAAACCGCCTACACCAACACCAAAAACGATATGGGCCGCAAATAAGACCACCAGCATCGGCATCACAGACAAGAGTCCCCACATCAATGAGGACAGTGCAATAATCGGCAAAGTAAAGAATAACAGTCGCTTATTGCTGTATTTCGCATTTAGATTGCCCCAAACGTAGAAGCTAGCCATCATAAACACGGTCTGGGACACATTAAGCAATGACAACGTTTCATAATTAATATGAAGTAACTGCAACATGACATAAGAGTATAGCGGAACCGTTAGGTTCTGCAACAACAGCCAAGCAGCCAGAAACAAGGTTGACTTCATAAATAATGTATCTTTAAGCGGTTTCTTAAACATGGGCAAAAATTTATGCTCTTCTGATTTCTCGAACGGTACATCCGGATAAAAAAAGAATACTACGACATTCGATATCGAGAAGATCCACACAACAATATATAGAATCAGAAAACCATGACCCCCGGGATAACGGTCCAGAATAATACCTCCGCCATACATAACCAAACTTCCAAGTGCATTCAGGACCGTGTTACGAATCCCAAAATAACGTCCACGTACCCGTGCGGGAACTAGATCACTAATCACTGAGCTCCACAACACACCACCAGCAGTATTGGCAATAAAAGCAGTAGTATATAAAGCAATAAATGCGATGACCCAATATTCTTTAGGAAAAATAAACGGGATTAGTCCCGTAGAACCCCAAAGTATCCTATGCAGACCGATAAAAGTAACCATAGCCCATTTGCGACTTGGCAGCTTCTGAATCAGAAAAGCTACCCCAATCTGTGCCACATTAACTAATGTAGTAAGCGCTAGCACAAATCCAATTTGACTAGAGGAAGCTCCTAAATATAGTAGAAATCCTGTTAGGAACTGCCCTTGCAGCAGTACCTGAAAAATAGTTGACGGCACACCTTCCAGCGTAGCTATACGCAAATTTCTGCGATGCACTGAAGGTTTACGAACACGTTTTGAAACCGTAACCTTATGCTTATTTTCCATGTTGTCCATAGAGGCGGTAACACTCCTTTGATGCGGCATTGGCTTCATTCTACTCCGCATCAATCTACTGTCAATACGCCAAATCACCAAATAATATTGGAGTTTTACTCACTATCCACTTCAAGGGGCAAATAAAGCGAAAATCGACTCCCCTTCTCTTCCTTACTCTCCAGAGAAATGAACCCGCCGAGCAATCTGGCCAAGTCATTACTAATAGAAAGTCCTAGTCCTGTTCCACCATATTTCCGGCTAGTCGTTCTGTCTGCCTGTTGAAAGGCTTCAAAGATCATGGCATGCTTCTCCGGTGCGATTCCTATGCCACTATCCTCCACATCAAATACAAGCCAATGTTGCACGGCATCCCCTTCCCCACCTTCCTGCTCGTGGATATGCAGCGATACGAAACCTGTCTTTGTAAATTTAAAAGCATTTGAGAGCAAATTACGCAAAATCTGCTGTACGCGATGTGGATCGGAATGAATCATTGGAGGGACATTCTCATCCATGGAGATATTAAAAGCCAGTCCTTTTTGTTTGGCCGTCACAGCGAACTGCATTGCCAGCAAATCTGGGATCTCGCTAACATTTAATTCTTCATTTATAATATCTAATCGACCTGCCTCCACCTTGGATAAATCCAAAATGTCGCTGATGATCATCAATAATTCATCACCCGAACGATGGATAATGGCTGCATACTCTCTTATTTCTGCTTCCGTAAGCAAATCATCATTTTCTTCAATTAATTGCGATAGATTAATGATGCTATTCAATGGAGTTCTAAGCTCATGTGACATATTGGCGAGAAATTCCGATTTGAATTGAGATGCCATCATTAACTGATTAGCACGCTCTTCAAGATCAAGCTTGTTCTTATGTAATTCTTCAGTCTGAGCAGACAACTGCTCGTTAGCATGCTGGATCTGCTCATTCCTTAGAAGACCGAGTTGAAAATCACGGATAATTAATGAGAACAAAATACTTAAAATTAGCCCCGCAGGGAACGTAATTGGCATAATCTCTCTTATGTACTCTTCCACAGGGATAACGCCTAACGCCATAATGTTTATGGCATTCATAAGATTAACGATTAGAATAACGATCAGACCTTGATTCACAATACTGAGGGTTGAGTGTCTGACCCAGTAGCTAAGCGCCGCGCAAATAACTCCCAAAATAAAAAGATTTAGCATTCCTGCAACTGCTGCCTCTGTCACTCCAAAAGTTAACCTTGTAAGCCCCGTCCCTATACCGATCAATATAAGTGTGATGGGTCTAGGATACGCCAGCGTCGAGATGATTAAGGGTACAAACCGCAAATCAAAGATCACATGGTCGTCCAGATTATAACCAAAAAGAGTACTGATCCAACCAGCAAAGATCGCCAGGATCACCCAGCTAGCCTTCTTTATTCCTACACTTGCATTTGAAATGGTATGTTTATAGATCAGATTAGCCAAATAGGCCACGGCTATAAGAATTGCGGTATTCCCGAAAAATATTTTAAGATACCCCATAGTTTTGCTCCTGCCTGCACAAGATAAATTACAGATTTCATCTCACAATAATACCATAGCTTAACCTTCGCACACCTAATTGTTGCATAGGAAGAGCGCAAATCGTATACGATTTGCGCTCTTCCTATGCATTTTATATTTGGGCACTGAGAATATAAGCTATTTTGAATTAATCGCGGTAGGAACGTCCCCAGCTTTGATACTCTTTTTCCGCGTCTTCTTTCGAATGGCCATAACGCTCTTGTAGTTTACCTACCAACTTATCCTTTTCACCATCAATCACATCAAGATCGTCATCTGTAAGCTTGCCCCATTGCTTTTTGGCCTCACCTTTGAGCTGTTTCCATTTTCCTTTAAACACATTGTTGTCCATTATATGCTCATCTCCTTAGCTGAATTAAGTAGGGTAGAATACTATCCTGTGTTATCGTTACATTACCCTGTCCTATTCGCCATGAATCTTACCTAATCTATAGAAAGTCACAATTTGTCAAATAATAGTTTAAAAAAAGGTATTCAAATCCTTTAAAATTTGATACAATCAATGTATAAATTAAACATTTAATTTTTTAAGTGATTTTTTTCACATGAGTTATTTGCTCTATGTGCTAGAATGCCCTCGGAGATGAAACAACATCATTAAATTTTTTTCTATCGTATGCCGATATATGTCATGATACTGTTAGAGTTTGGCTCTTCACCCCAAGATTAAAGTGACAAATATCATTTATAAAGTGATTTTTATCACTTCGCATTACTATTAAAATGTTTTACATTTTAATATATATATTTTAAACTATATTTTTGGAGGTCATAACAAATGAAAAAAACAACAGTAATCTTGTCGACTGCCCTTATCTTAGGTAGTTTGCTTGCAGGTTGCGGTAACAACACAGACAACACACCGGCGGCTACTAATGCTCCAACAGAAAACAGTACAGCAACTAATTCCACTAACACTGGAACTGAAGCGGCTACGTACAAAGACGGAACTTATTACGCTACTGCTGATGTGGACGCTAAAACTGGCTGGCAATATTTCGCACTCCTAACTGTAGAAGGTGGAAAGATCACTAAGGCTGACTGGGATGCTTTTAACGTAAACACTGCTGGCGATCTGAAGAAAAAAGTTTCCGAAGATGGTAAATATGGCATGAAAGCTGGTGGTGCTTCTTCTGAATGGCACGAGCAAGCAGCAAAAGCTGAAGCTTTCTTGATTGAAAAACAAGATCCAGCAGCTATAACTTTAGACGCTGAGGGGAAAACTGATGCTATCTCCGGTGTATCTGTACACGTATCTGACTTTGTAAAAGCTGCTCAAGCTGCTCTGGCTGCTGGACCTGTTGAAGCTGGTCAATACAAAGACGGAGGTTACCATGCTGAAGGCGAAATGGATAAAGACTCCGGTTGGAAATCCACTGTTGACTTGACTGTTGCTAACGGTAATGTTGTTGCTGTTAAATTCAGTGGCGTAAATGCTGCTGGCGACGACAAGAAACAATTCTCCGTCGATGGTAAATACGGTATGAAAGCTGGCGGCGCTTCTGCTGAATGGCATGAAGAGATCGCAAAAGTTGAGCAATACTATCTTGAAAAAGGTACTGCTCCAGAACTTACAGCTGAAGGTAAAACTGATGCAATTTCCGGCGTGAGTATTCATGTTGGTGAATATTTTACACTTGCTGAAAAAGCACTCGAAGGCGCGAAATAATTTCGCATAACCTTCTGCAGTTAATCAGACGAATGAGGTGAATTTCTTTTGAAAAAAATAGTCATTTTGGGCGGCGGCTACGGCGGCGTACTCACGGCTAAGAAACTGGCAAAGAAATTTAAGAAAAACAAAGATGTTGAAATCACACTGATCGACCGGAATCCATATCACACTCTATTGACTGAGCTGCATGAGGTTGCCGCGAACCGTGCTCCAGAGGATTCAATCAAGATCGATCTAAAGAAAATCTTTGCTGGACTTAAAGTGAATGTTGTTCTTGACGAAATCAGCAATATTGATTTCAAGGGTAAGAAACTCAAATCCAATAAAACTACCTATGCGTACGATTACCTTGTAATCGGTACAGGTAGCAAACCAACCTTCTTCGGCATTCCAGGTGCAGAAGAGAATACCTTCTCCTTCTGGTCTTACGATGATGCGGTAGCATTGAAACGTCAAATCCGCGACATGTATACCAAAGCCGCTATGGAGAAAAATCCAACTGTACGCCGTGCAATGTTAACTTTCGTTATCATTGGTGCCGGCTTTACAGGTGTTGAGCTTGTTGGGGAAATGGCTGAGCAACGCGAGGAATTGTGCAAGGAGTTCTATATCGACCCATCCGAAGTAAGATTGATTGTGGCTGATATGGCTCCGAAGATTCTGCCTATCCTTCCAGATAAGCTGATTCAAAAAGCCGAAGCTCACCTTCGCAAGCTGAACGTGGAAATTGTAACAGGCGCCAAGATCACTGAAGTAGGCGAAGGTAGTGTTGCCCTTGGTGAGAAAAATGTTGTCGCTTCACAAACCATTGTTTGGACTGCAGGTGTTGAAGGTTCTGAAATCGTGGGTGGACTTGAAGTACAACAACAAGGACGCAAACGTATTGTTACGAATGAGAACCTTGAAAGTGTAGATCATAAGAACGTATATGTAGTAGGGGACAACATTTTCTTCATTCCTGAAGGTGAAACTCGTCCTGTACCACAAATGGTTGAGAATGCTGAACAAGCAGCTCCGATCGTTGCTGGTAACATTGCAGCTGACATTCAGAACACTGCTAAAAAAGCATACAAACCAGGTTTCCACGGTACTATGGTATCCATCGGTAGCCGCTACGGTGTAGCAAACGTTGGTTTGCCAGGCAAGTTCTTTATGCTTACTGGTTTTATGGCAATGTTATCCAAACACTTTATCAATATGTTCTACCTGTCTCAGGTTGTAGGCTTCAATAAAGTTTGGACTTACATGATGCATGAGTTCTTCCATGTTGAGAACCGTAAGAGCTTCTTGGGCGGACACTTCTCCAAGCGTTCACCTAACTTCTGGCTCGTTCCGCTTCGCATGCTGCTTGGTGGAATGTGGTTATATGAAGGTATAGATAAGCTACGGAAAATTTGGGTAGATCCAAACAAGATATTCCTAATTCCAGCCGCTCCTTTTGCAACGGATGCTTCATCAGCAGCCAGCGTAGCGGTGGATGCAGTTAAAACAACAGTAGATGCACAATCTGCAGCTTCAGCAGTATCCACTGCAAAAGAAGCGGTTGAAGCATTGCCAGTTCCTGGCTTCGTTTATAATATTACAAACTGGTTCATGGATTTGATGTTCTACAACAACGACGGAAGTTATACATTCCTCGCGAAATGGTTCCAAATCGGTATGGTATGTGCAGAAATCGTGTTCGGTATTATGCTTATCGTTGGTCTGTTCACAGCTATTGCTTCTATAGCGACGATAGCCATGTCCGTCATGATCTGGTCGACCAAAATGGCTTCTACAGAAATGTTATGGTATGTTGGTGCGGGTATCGCCTGCATCGGCGGATCGGGCAGCACATTTGGCCTAGATTACTATGTACTTCCTTGGCTTAAGAAACATTGGAAGAGAGTTCCGATCGTCAGACGATGGTATCTATACACCGACTGATTATAAAGCCCTGAGTTCGTGTAATTTATTTCAAAGAAAATATGTAGATTGCATGGCATTAAGCTAAATATGGATGTACTTCAGAGTAATGTGTCCCTAGGACACATTACTCTCCTTATTTACAAGAAGAAAATAATCTTCCTAATATCAGGAAATGGTCAATTTATTCTTTAATGAATGGTTTTGTAGGGATGATCAGGGGTATGGTTTCTTCCGGCAAAACCGACAAGAAGGAGAGAATCTTGTGAACAAACAACTCATAGAAGATACCCTCCGGTTGTTGCATACTGAAATGTCACCTATTGCCGGAATTGAGCTTAATCCCTCTCCGGCTGCATGTGAGCAGCTAATCTCGGTACTAGAACGCCATGATCTGGAATACAACCGCAAAGTCAATTTGCTGGGTATTTACACTATTCTCACTTTGGCAGCTGAGCGCCATATGGAATGTATCCCACATCATCCCGACCTTACACGCAACATTTTGGATGGAGATTATTTGTACAGCTTTTACCTTCAGTTTGCGGTGAAATGCCGTGAGCTCGACCTAGTTGCTTATCTAGCTCCTTCGATCAAAAAAATGCAAATTAGACGGTCAAATGGAGACTTCGCGGAACATGATCCGGCGGCTGGAATCGAACAGTTCTTGATTCAAGAGTGCAGACAGCGCAGTCGCACAAGCAAAGCCATTTGACAGGTGGGATCTATAAGATGAAGCTGCATGAGGCCTTAAACATAGACATAGATGAAATTAATCGTGAAATCGTAAATCTTGTGGCACGAGATAAGGATGTTCCTAAGAAATCACAACTCGGGCAGAGTGTTCTTGAGCTTATAAATTCTGGAGGTAAACGCCTCCGTCCTCTTATGGTCATTGTTGGCAGCCGTTTTGGCCGAAAGGATACGGGTCGAAGAGCGCTTCAATTAGCTGCTGCCGCTGAATTTATTCATGTTGCCTCATTAATTCATGATGATATCATTGACGATTCTGAGTTACGGCGGGGCAAACCCGCCCTACATACTAAGACGGGCACACTATCAGCTGTGCATATTGGCAATTATATGTCCGCTCGGGTTATCGAACTGTTAAGCAAATATACCGGAGACAAAAACAAATATGTTCATGACTTATCTTCTGTAGCTACTGCTCAGCTCTGTCTAGGTGAGTATCAGCAAATGGAACATGCTTTTGATTATGAGATTACAATGGAACAATATCTTGAGAAGTCCTTAAACAAAACAGCTCTTCTTATGGCCACCTGCTTACGTGTGGGTGCATTATCCACCGAAAGCTCAGAGGAAGTGGCCAACCTTCTGTATACCTTTGGCGAAGCCTTAGGCATGTCTTTTCAAATACAAGATGACCTGCTGGATTTCACGCAGTCTGAGGCTGTGCTGGGTAAGCCCGCCGGCAGCGATCTGCGTCATGGTCAGGTTACCCTGCCAGTGCTTTATGCATTACAGGATCCAAAGCTTTCGCCTGTGATTCGTTCAATCGGCCCTGATTCTTCCGATGCTGAGGTGGCACATGTGCTTGCCCTTATTAAGAGAAGCGATGCCTTAGCTCGCGCAGAACAGTTCAGCCAGAACTACCTAGATAAGGCTGGAGCGATTGTGCAGCAGCTCTCCTCCTATCCGGCGCATGCCGATCTGGATACACTGCTGCAATATTTTGCCGACCGTGATCGCTAAGGACAATCAAAAACGGATACCACCCATTTAATTGGGTTGGTATCCGTTTTTTTGTGTGCTTGCTAAACAAGCCGAACGTAGCGCAGCGCCCGTGAGCGTGTTTAGCTCTTGGAGAATAGTCTCTTAGGATTTGACGTTACTATATAGGGAATTCCTCCCTCTAATTAGCTAATAATCACTTGAATTCCACGATTATAGGGAATTCCTCCCTCTAAAAACCTAAATTCGCATGGTTTATAGACCAATCAGCCAATTTAGAGGGAGACTTTCCCTATAACAAGATCGAAAGTCACTTAAGCTCGGAAATATAGGGAGTTTTTCCCTATAAGTCTACCTTGGATTAGTTCAGCCCTCTCACACGGCTCTAGCCCCCCTCGCAGATGTCCACAAAAACAAAAAAGGAAAGCCGCGTAGCCAGCTTTCCGATCCCATTGCCTACCCTCTTTTGGGTAGGCTGTTGTCTTTTGTTGTTAGCTTGGAGGCAATGCGCCATTGGTTAGGACGGAACGGAGTGGAATTTTGGAACTGTAGAAGCGTAGCGCTCGCCTTTATTCTCGGATTTCTACCGCAGACAGCCGGTTCAAATCAAAGAAATCCGAGAATAACAGCGATCGAAAGTCCAACATTCCACGCAGTGCAGCTTCCTAACCACACTCAACGCTCAACGCTCCTAGCTAACATAAAAAAAATCAATCAGCGTACACAATAAAATCACTATGCTGATCACCTGATTCAGATTATAAGAGGCCACCTTCATCAGCTTACGATTCGATGGTTTTATAATCTTATGCTCGGTCATCAGGAGCAGCGTCGCAATCCCAATTCCCACCAGATACATCCAGCCGAGATCACGCCATAGATATAAGAACAATAGCAGCATAATCATGATGAAATGTAGACCTTTTGCAATGCGCAGCGCGTTCTCTAGACCGAAAAAGCTAGGAATAGACCATAGACCATGCCGCCGATCAAAGTCAATATCCTGAGTGCCGTAAATAATATCAAATCCGGCAATCCACAGCATAACAACAGTACCGATAACAAACGGTGTAAATGCGATATTTCCGGTTACAGCGAACCATGCGCCAATCGGTGCAGAAGCAATAACAAATCCTAAATATAAATGACTGAGAAAGGTAAACCGCTTCGTGTAGGAATAGGTTGATATCAATACGATAGCCACCGGTGACAAGATCAAGCAGAGCAAATTAAGCATGCCTGAAGCCACAATGAAAATGGCATAGTTGACAATAACAAAGACAACAACTTCTTTTTCCGCCAGTAAGCGTTGAGGCAGATGTCGATGTGCCGTACGAGGATTCTGTTCATCGAACGTACGGTCCGCCAGCCGATTGAATGCATTGGCGCCATTACGGGCGCCTATCAATGCAATCAATCCCCAGATCATCACATGTCCTGATGGCCAGCCCCCAGCGGCCCACACCATCGAGATAATGGCAAATGGCAGCGAAAAAAGTGTATGAGAGAACATCACCAGTTCGCTGAACATTTTAAGCTTTAGGCCTGCAGTTTTAAAAATGTTTAGAATAGCCATTCGTTTTCCTCTTTCTTCGCTACTTGAAATTCATTGTATTAGTCATTAAGCTCCGCAAGAACTTCGTTCAGGACGTCAAGCATCCCGTCGATATCTTCTTCTGTAATAATCATCGGTGGCTGGAAGGCTAGTACATTGCGTCCTATGCCATTTTTACCGATTAGATAACCTCGGTCCTTCATCGCCTCCAGCACTTGATCTGTAAGTGCCGCTGCACCCTCAGCATCTACACCCGTTAGCTCCGCACCCAGCATTAGTCCAGTTCCCCGCACATCAACTATCATCGAAGGATAACGAGCTTGCAAAGCCTTCAAACCTGCCTTCAATCGTTCTCCGAGCTGTACCGAGCGTTCAGGAAGCCGTTCATCTCGAATATAATCAAGCACAGCCAGCGCCGTTGCAGCAGATACCGGATTCCCCCCAAATGTGGAAGCTGAAGGACGGTTTAGGGCAAGGGCAATCTCATCGGTTGTAGCGAAGGCTGCAACTGGAATTCCGTTACCGAGTGCTTTGGCCATACTTATAATATCGGGTACAACGTCAAAATGCTCCATAGCAAACATTTTACCAGTACGTCCAAATCCAGTTTGGATTTCATCAGCGATTAGGAGTACACCGTATCTCTCTAACAATGCTTTTACATCACGGAAGTAGGTTCGGGTTGGCATAATCATTCCGCCGTTGCCTTGGATTGGCTCTACGATCATGGCAGCGATAGTATTCCCCTTCTCTTCAAGCACCCGCTCTAGCGATTCCAGGGATAACGATGCCGCTTCCTCCAGCGATAAATCCGGATGATAAGGGCGAGGAATAAACTCAACGTCATGATCCAAGTATTTATCGGTACGCCACATAGGCAGGCCTGTCACACTCATAGTTAGATTGGTACGGCCATGCAGGCCACTCTCCAGCGCTATAAACCCTTTACGTCCCGTATACATCCGAGCGAGCAGCAGAGCTCCCTCATTAGCTTCAGAGCCACTGTTAACAAAGAAGGTCCGTCGTAGCCCACCCGGCATAACCTCTTCCAAACGCTCTGCCAAATCTACACTCGGTTGAGTTAGATAGATGGTTGTCGTATGCTGCAGCTGCTGCAGTTGTTCAATCGTGCGTACTGTTATGGCCGGATTACAGTGACCACATGCGACTACGGATACGCCAGCGAAGAAATCCGTATAGGACTTTCCTTTTTCATCATAAACAAACTGCATTGAACCACGAACAAGCTGAGGTGCATCACGGTAAAAATGCTGTGTACAAGGATAGAAATATTGCTTACGTTTGGCTGCTACTGCTTCTCTTCCGATGAAGTCTTGTTGTTCCATGAAGGGTTCTCTCCTTTTTGTGAAAATAGTAACTTATTCATAGAGTCCTGTGCACCGCCCTATCACTAGGCGATATTTAGTTCCCATTAAAATACAATTAGTTGAACTGTAGCGAGCCCAAAGTATAACCAGCATAGACCGGCTTAAGGCCGCCCAGCATGTCATCCCCGATATCAGATCGGTTGATTGCCTGTTGATAAGAAACAATAATTTCACGTAGCTGTTCGACGCTATAGGTTGCTCCTTCAATACGGAAGCTTGATATACCTAGTCCACTCATCTCACTCAACAAAGGTAAATAGCAAAGCTCTTTTGCGAATAAAAGATGGCAACGGCCGTGCTGATCACGATATACCGGATTCTCGCCTTGGTCTGTCTTTAGTACCAATACATTATTGTGTACATATTGATTATCCTCTTCAGCAATAGGCTCCATTAACTCCGTATTCTCATAAAGATCATGTTCCATATACATTAGTGCAGGTGTACCATGAACAACAACTTCCAAAGGCGTTTTGCAACGAGAGGCAAAGGTAGCAAAATGCTCTAGCGTCATTTCTGGCGATACCGAAAGCTGAGTTAAACCTAAGTTAGCATATAATTGCGCTGAAAGATGATTGTATACATTTAAGTTACTGTCCCCAATTAGCGGATAACCTGTATTGTTATAACGACGAATAGCTCCTAAATTTGTAACGATAATACCGTCAATCGGCAAGCGTTCTCCGCCAAGCAATTGATCATATTGATCAAAATGCAGCTCGGTCATCATCCGTGGTAAACCCAAGTAGATTTTGCTATCGCCCTTTAGCTCACCCAGTTCCTTGATGTCACGCTTTGTAAAAGGTTTATCTGGTTCAAATACATCCCCTGGCAAGTACAGGCTATCTACACCAAGCTCTAAGACCATCCGTGCCTGTTCCATATTATTCACACGTACAGCTAACTTGGCTTTTGTCTTTTGCGGTTGCTCGACCTCAGCCAATCTTTCCCGCAACTGCTCAACTCGTTTCTCAGACAGCTCACGCTCTGCAGTTGGTGTACTGAATACTTTTCCAGTGCTATAGAATTTACCAGTTCCTTCATAACGACGGTTAATGTTAGTCAGTCCTGGTTTGCCGAAGGCATACGCCGTCGAAAAGTCACGTTTACGGTTGTTATGAAGCTCTTTCGTATCTACCGTACGATCAAAGCCAATCGGATCATCGATATACCGGTCAATGGCTTCGCCGTAGCTATTCGCCAGCATCACCATAAACTCCTTATCCCGCATGCGGCCCTCTATTTTGAAGGAGGTAATCCCTGATTCAATCAATTCCGGAAGATGCTCATACATGAACATATCTTTTACAGCTAGGGGGTATTCGGCCGGATATACATACCCGTCTTTTTTAACCCGATAATCCCAGCGGCATGGCTTCATACATTTCCCACGGTTACTGCTCATACCGAATACATGGGAGCTGAAATAACAATTCGCACCGTGAACGGAGCACATATCCCCGTGAATAAAATACTCCAGTTCCATCCCACTCCGCTGACCTAGCAGCTTAGCTGTCTGCAAATCCATTTCCCGCGAAGTAACCACACGACTTACACCCAGATCACGCAATGCGTAGATCATTTCCAGATTGTGAACATTCATCATGACCGAAGAGTGAATAGGAAGATTAAGCTCCATCTCGCGAATTAGCTCCAGCACTGCCATATCCTGAACAATCAAGGCATCGGGACGAGCACCATCAAGGAAACGCAAATATTCTTTAGCCTCTTCCACATCTTCTTCACTAAATAGGTTATTCACTGTGATATACACTTTTTTGTCTAGACGGTGAGCAATATCTAGTGCCTCTACGATCTCCTCATGAGACAGATTATATCCTTTACGCATCATTCTCATATTCAATACAGGTCCACCAAAATAAACTGCATCACATCGTGCCTGGATCACTTCCTTGAAAATCTCAAACGTTCCTGCGGGTGCTAATAATTCAATCTCTCTACCATTAAAATAACGTGCCATTCAAGTTCCCTCCCAAGTTGATACTCTCCATACAAGTTGTACTTTACACCAAAGCTACTGCAATCCCCATTACAATAAACATAGTAATAAAAATAGTATCGAATATGCCCCACCTTAGGCGGTGATACTGACTACGCGGAGCATCCATACGAAAGCCACGAGCTTCCATGGAATATACCAGATCCTGCGCACGCCTAAACGCACTAGCGATAATCGGAACCAGCAAGGACACTAACATTCGCCCCTTTTCCTTTAAAGGTAGCTCTTTCAGATCAGCACCCCGTGAGGCCTGCGCTTTCATGATAATCTGCGATTCATCTAGAATCGTAGGTATGAAACGAAGGGAAATGCTGATCATCAGTGTGATACGGTCGGGCTTCAAGCCAAACTTTTTGAATGGAGCCAAAATCCCCTCCAGCCCTTGATTCAGCTTACCCGGCGTTGTGGTGAATGTAAGTAACGCCGTGAAAGTGATCAGAAAGAACATGCGGATGACCGAAAATGCGCCTAATCTTAGCCCTCCCTCATAAATGGACCACGAACCAAGCGTCAGCACCGCCTCACCTGTCTTCACAGACAGCAGCTGTACGATAAAGATAAATAGCATTAAATACCGTAAAGGTTTAGCTGCTTTCAGGAAGTATTTAAGCGGAATCCGAGTGGAAGCCATAACCGCTATTGAGAAAATAGCCAGCAGCGCCATAGCCATCCACGAACGGGAGAGCAGGATAACAGCTACGTATAATAGCATTCCGGTGATTTTGGCACGAGCATCTAGCTTATGCACCCATGAACCGGTCTCAATACTGCGCCCTATGATTAGCTTCTCATTCATGGCCATCCCTCTTTCCTTCGTGCTGCTCGCTAGAGTTGCCTGTTCCAGATGGCAGCGAAGCGATTAGCTCTGCTAAGCTCTCTGCCGTTAAGCGAGGAGCTTCATCCGTAAGACCAAAGCGATCAGCTACTGCACGCCAGTAACGAAGGGACTGCGGAACCGTCAAGCCACACTGTTCCAGAATCGAAGGGTCATCTGCCAGCGCTTTTACGCTGCCTTGAAATGCCGTACTGCCCTCTTTAAGGACAAGCCAGTTGTCCGCGTAAGGTAATAACTCATCCATCCGATGCGTGACGACGATGATCGTTCTCCCCTGCTCACGGCATAAACGCTCCAGCAAGTGGATTAGTTCTGCACGGCTGATGGGATCAAGCGTAGCCGTCGGTTCATCCAGAACGATGACTTCAGGATTCATAGCTAGTACGGAGGCGATAGCTGCCTTACGCATTTGCCCACCGCTCAATTTAAAAGGATTCCGCTCTAGCAGTGCCAGATCCAACCCCATATCTAGCATGGCCTGTCTTGCGCGTGCCTTTGCCTCTTCGAGGCTCATGCCGAAGTTAAGAGGACCGAAGATAAGATCCTTTTCGACCGTATCTTCAAACATTTGCTGCTCTGGAAATTGAAATACCAATCCGACTCTACGGCGCAGCGGCATCAGCTTAGGTGATTTCTCCCCCGCCTGGATGGTTACATCGAGTACTTTTACCGTACCCTCCGTTGGTTTCAGTATCCCGTTAAACAACTGCAGCAGTGTCGATTTACCAGAGCCTGTCGCCCCAGCAATACCAACCATAGAGCCTGTTGGAACACTGAGGTTAATGTCGCGGAGCGCCGTCAGCTTCCATAGGCTTCGGTCAGCATAGGAATAACTTACTTGCTGTAATTCTATGGCCATAACGTGTCTATAAGCTCCTTTTCACTGGCAGGAACATCCACATGGATGCCCTGATTCTGCAGCTCGCGTGCAAGGCGCCAAGGATACGGCTCACACAGATGGCATTTTTGCAGAAGCTCCTCGTTCCGGAACAATTCCGCCGGTGTAACATCAGCAGCTAAACCACCTCCATGCAGCGCAAGCACCCGATCCGATGCCAAAATCTCATCTGCATCATGCGTAATCATAAGGATCGTATAATTTCCTTCCGCTCGCATATCCTGCAAAATACCAAGAAGATCATTTCTGCTTCCTTCATCCAACATAGAAGAGGCCTCGTCAAAAATGACGATGCCTGGTTCCATAGCAAGAATGGAGGCGATAGCGACACGCTGCTTTTGGCCTCCAGACAGCTCACCTGGGTGTTTGGACAGCAGATGATTTATTCCCAGCCTCGTCGTATAAGCCTGTAGCCGCTCAGCCATCTCTGCGTACGACAAACAAAGCCCTTCCAGGCCGAATAAGATATCTTCCTCTACAGTGGCTCCAATAAACTGATTATCTGGATTTTGGAACACCATACCGATGCATTGCCGAATGCTTCCGATCGTTTCCTCACTCAGTTGCATACCACTAACCACAATCTCGCCAGCACTCTTAGGCAGCAAAGCATTTAGTAGCTTAACTAGCGTAGACTTCCCGCAGCCATTGGGACCAACCAAGCTAACCCATTGTCCCTGAGAAATAGATAACGTTATATTTTGAAGAATCGGATGCTCAGGATCATAACCAAACGATACCCCATCCAGAGAGATGATAGCTTGTCCTTCTCCCTCTAATCCTTGACCTTCATATGATTCATTCATGTTAGTCATCCTTCCGCTGATGTGACTAATCAGTCCAAAAACTCTTCAAACAACGATATTTTTGACAATGAAGCCACCAAATAACGGACTGCATAGCCCACGGCAATTCCTGTTACTACTCCAGTGATTAGCAGCATGGGAAGATAATAAAAAATACTAAGGGATGAGAATACCATAGAAGCTGCCAGCAGCTGACCGATATTATGTGCAATCCCACCAGCTATACTAATGCCGATCAAGCTTATACTCTTGCCTTTGCCACTAATCAGCATTAACACGAACATTACAACAAAGCTAAACAGCGAACCGAATAAACTGAATAGTAAGCTTGAAAAAGTACCTAGCAAAAATGCAGTAAGCAACGTTTTGAGGATGACAAGCAGGAATGCGTCCCGTCCACGTAAAAAGTAAATACAAGTCAAAATCATGATGTTAGCTAATCCTAGTTTAGCACCCGGCACCAGTCCCATTCCTGACAACGGAATCTGCGCTTCTATTAGACTAAGCACTACTGCCACTGCGGCGAAAATCGCAATAATTACCGTTCTTTTTAAAGCTGTTGCAGATTCACTACTGGACATAGGCATCTATATCATCCTCCCCCGACGCACTTGTGATTTCCACTAATACTCTATGCGGTAGACAGACAATCGTCTGTTTGGGCAGGGTAATAAAACCAAAACCTAGGCATACTTGATCCGGGCAGTCGGCATCGTACATTTCAATCCCGTAATCATGCACCTTCAAGAGGTTATAGCCACGTTCGGTACGAACCTCAATGGTTTGTTCTTCTTTTGTAAGCTTTACCGTTTTAAATAACTCGCCGTCCACCGTTACATTGGCTACGAGATTTTTACCGGCCCCACCTTTATCATCATTGTCCGAAAACCATCTCGGTGCGAGAAAAGCGAGCGCAGCAATTAACACGATGGAAATCAACCACACATCTGCGCGTTTCATAAAAATCTCCCTTATTTTTTAATTAAAATCCAGACTTATTAATTATAACGGTCTACCCTCAATCCTTCAATCAATGTTGGGGTTTAATGTAAGTTTTAGAGACCAGTTCACAAAATAGGCACGCAAAATAACCCCCACAGCCCCATTTACTCTGGCTTTCTAGCTTTTCCGAATTAATCCACAAATAATCCAGCATACGATATATTCAAATCAAACGCTTTCTCTTGCTCTGCTTGTTCCCCTTCTAAATCAAACAACCCTTATCTTGGAATTCATTATTATATTTGCCTTTTAAACAATACTGTGTTATATTTATATCGTATTTGTTTTTCGATATATTGAATATCCCCATCAAGAAGATGTCAGGCCGACTATTTTACACTTCGGCAATTTGGACACAGAGGCTTCATGTTTTCTTGCAGAAACTTTCCTTTTTATGAGACTAAATTCGAAATATAGCATTCCGATTCACACTGGCGCGGTCAATGGAGCCGCAAGGGCAAAAGAGAGGTAGGGCTTTTGTCGTATTGGAAGGATTATTCTCGCCACACGGCTGCTGGAAATAACAAGGAATTAAGACACCCGTTACTCACGAACGGCGGGGGATGAATATAACGAAAAAGCATGGCTGTACGAACCTTACATAAGGACACATGCCATGTGTGGAAAAATATAGGCGCCCGATAACCGCTACCTAGCGGATATCGGGCGCTGTCTACGTTCAGGGCATCTAATTTACATACTGATTCACAAAAGCTGTTACTACGTTTATATACCCCGTCTTATCCATATCGTAAGCTAACCCATGCCCTGCTTGCGGCACTACGAACTTCTCTTTGGGACTCTGACATGACTCATACAATTCATTCATCATACTATATGGTACAAAATTATCGGCATCCCCATGAATAAAAAGAATCGGCACCTTCGCCTTCCGCACCTGTTTCAAGGCAGACGCTTCACTAAACCCATACCCTGCTTTCAAACGAGTAATAAGACTCGCACTTTGAATAAAAGGGAAACTTGGCAAGCGATACATACGCCGTAGTTGGTAGGCTAATTGTGCTTTAACTGAGCTGTAAGCGCAGTCCGAGACAATAGCTTTGACCTGCGACGGGAGATTTTCGCCTGAGGTCATTAGCACTGTAGCACCACCCATAGAGACCCCATGTAGTACAACTTGAGCACTGGGCCCAGTCTTTTCAATTATATAATCAATCCACTGCAAATAATCCTTGCGCTCATGCCATCCAAAACCAATATAATCCCCAGCGCTTTCCCCATGTCCCCTGGCATCGGGAATCAGGATATTAAAGCCCAGTCTCTCGTAATAGATTTTGGCGTACGCCCCCATATCCTTCCCTTTTCCAGAATAACCGTGAGCTAGAATCGCCGTACGACCTTCAGCACGATCCGAAAGGAGCAAGTACCCTCTTAGTTGTAGCCCGTCCTCAGATGTAATCTCCACATTCTCAAAGCTCTGACTGGAGATCCAATCCTTCCCCTCACCCCAAGAAGCCCCGGCAACCGGGGGATCAACCTTCAAATCACGATTATTACTCAGGAATTCCTTCGGTGCTCGTTTAATAGCAATTCCATAAAAGAAAAAGCCCGCATAGATCAGAGCTCCTATGACGATGACAGCGCTAATGAAGAACCATACCAATTCATCTTCCCCGTCCTTTCCTCATATCCGTTGTAAATCAGTATAACATCTACTTAGAATGCGCCAAAATATAACAATCATAACAAAAGAAAACCGCCCTCGGAATATGTCCCGAAAGCGGCTTTACTATTCTTCACGGCATAACTTGTATTCAAGCTACAATCACCGTTTATTATTTCTTGCTCGAGAATCTATTTCTCATTAGCAATCCAATAAGTGCAAAACCTAGACCAGTTACATAATAAGGGACTGAACTTGATTCTCCCGTTTTTGGAAGTTCATCAACAGGTGGATTACCTAGCGGGATTGTATCATCCACTACAGCAATATCCTCTGGTGACGGCGTTGGTGTTACTGTCAATACTGGTCCTAATGGAATCTCCTCCTCATCAACAAGTACCTCTGTATTGCTCGACGGTGTTGGTGTTGGTACTAGTACTGGAGTCGACGAAGCTACAGGGCCCAGCGGCACAGGATCATCATTAACAATGATAGTGCCAATTACAAATGATGGTGTTGGTGTCGGGAACACCGGAGGCTCCGGCGTTGGCGTCGGTGTTGGCGTTACTTCTGACGACGGTGCCGGTGTTGGTGTTACTTCCGACGACGATGTCGGTGTTGGCGTCACTTCCGACGACGGTGTCGGTGTTGGCGTTACTTCCGGCGACGGTGTTGGCGTTGGCGTTACTTCCGGCGACGGTGTCGGCGTTGGTGTTGGCGTCACGGTCGGCGTTGGTGTTGGCGTCACGGTCGGCGTTGGTGTTGGCGTCACGGTCGGCGTTGGTGTTGGCGTCACGATCGGCGTTGGTGTTGGTGTCACGGTCGGCGTTGGTGTTGGTGTCACGGTCGGCGTTGGTGTTGGCGTCACGGTCGGCGTTGGTGTTGGCGTCACGGTCGGCGTTGGTGTTGGC
>NZ_JBNNSE010000004.1:72622-392983 GCF_050277435.1 Paenibacillus sp. NPDC101420 | reverse complement strand
GGTGTCACGGTCGGCGTTGGTGTTGGCGTCACGGTCGGCGTTGGTGTTGGCGTCACGGTCGGCGTTGGTGTTGGCGTCACGGTCGGCGTTGGTGTTGGTTTTGGTGTGTGTGTTGGCTTTGGTGTGTGTGTCGGCTTCGGTGTCGGTGTTGGCTTTGGTGTGTGTGTTGGCTTCGGCGTTGGTGTTGGCTTCGGTGTCGGTGTCACGCACGGCGTAGGCGTCACGGTCGGCGTTGGCGTTGGTGTTGGTGTCACGGTCGGCGTCGGTGTTGGTGTCACGGTTGGCGTTGGTGTTGGCGTCACGGTCGGCGTCGGTGTTGGCGTCACGGTCGGCGTTGGTGTTGGCGTCACGGTCGGCGTTGGTGTCGGAGGTGGTTCTTCCCCTCCATATGGATACCAATGCATCTGCACTCCACCAGCAAATCCCTTTGCAATCAGCGTCCCATGCAGTTCACCGGAATTATAAGTTACTTTTGCAAGCGGAGCTAGGATAGTTCCTTCTATTGTTAAACTTCCAATGTCAACAGTGCTAGCTTCATAAAAATTAAATAATACCTTGTTAGGGCTACCTCCCCAGATTTGAAAGCTTGGAATGTTAACTGAACTTCCGCTAACGTTAATGATAACTGTGGCGCTATTTGCAATATTAAACTGTAAGCCATTAGCACCAGCGAAATCGGCAGCACTAAGATTAAGAACGTTAAATGGTTCCGAAGCATCAATCGTTATTTTCCCATATTCCTTTTTGAAAGTTCCTATTGTAGCAAGCGAAGAGAATTCATTAGAACGTCCAATAAGAAATTGCTCTTCAGCATCAAAATCAATAGGAGTCCCTTTTCTCGCTGGTTCTTTAAGATCTACACCGTTGCTGGAAAAAACACCACCATAAACGGATGCTCCATGAACAGTCCCATTAGTAAAACTGATGTCATTACCAGCGATAAGAACATCTCCACCTGGATTATCCTTGGATACGCCGTAATTCTGCAAAGTAATATTACCTTTGGCCGCAAGGCGCCCATGAACCTGATCATTAGATTGTTTGAAATCCCCAAAAATAAAAGTATTAAAATTCCCTGCAATACCTAACACAGGTGTAGGAGTATAGGGAAGCACCTCCCCAGCCGCATTTACCAAATGACCTCCAGAAAGACCACTACCTACTGTCAAAATCCCCGCTAATACTAGTGCAAGCAGCGGTTTCATTCTTCTTTTCAAAAAGCACACCTCCTAAAACTATGATTTATATTTAATCAGAATAATTACCAGAAACTCTAAAGGACCTAACAACAAAAAAGACCGCCAAAAAAGAAGTGGAATTCCCTTCTCATGGCAGTCGGACGGTCATAGCGCATTTAAGACACTTTAGACTCCTGGACTTTGCGTCCCACCCTTTCAGGCGGTTTGCTATTATCATGATAATATATGTATTGACTTGCGGATTAGAACTAGCATTTTAAGCATCCTATTAAATAATCGTCTATGACTTTTAATACTTTTGAACTAATAATAGTTTAGCGCTCCATCCCCACAATTGTCAATCAATTCCTTTTGATATCCATACGCGTAAGCAAGCACAAAAAAAGCGCCTAAAGGCGCTTCACACAAAGGTTTTCCTTCAATTTTAAAGTAACTTTATCCAACCTAATATCGATATCCATAATGAAATACTTAGAATCAAACCAAATACCATTCCACGGTGGAGACTTCCTTCCTCTTTCATCCTAATTCTCCCTTTATATAAGTCTGAAGCATTATTTTTTATTATTACAATTTTAATATATTTTATTCTTTCTAATTTAGTTGTGAATTCAATCACATTGGACTAGCTGTTTAGAAATACCATTGATTATTTTTGGAATATCGGGGTAGAATACGAATATACGTTCCCATTAGAGGTGATGAGATTCATGAATAGAGCTGAAAGCAGGGACAACATGCTGGTCAAATCTTATTTATTGCTTCCGATGATTTTATCAGCTTTCGAACGGGACTCCGCCATTCTATTCTGCACATTTACGAACACCTACCCCCTATCTGGAGGTTCTTGAAACAGCCGCAGCAGTTGCTACAACAGATCTAAGAGATGTTCGTTCAGAGATGAGAAAACGGGGAATCAAGGTTTATGAGCAGAACAGACTTAACACGGGGATAGAAGCCAAATTTATATGTCGTGGATACCATGAACGAATGCTGCTGTTAAACGACATCGTCGCTGCCCAAGCTGCCATTCATATGCGCAGATATCTCGGTCTGGATATTTCATCTTTTAAGAGCTATGAAGAGCAATATCAGATTAAGTGAAGTAGCGAAGAAGCTGCCCCCCCTCCCTCATTTAATTAGCGAACAAAAAAATAGGCCTTACCATGGGAGTTGGCAAGACCTGAGAGATTTATACCACAAAACACTGGGGGGTGTTTGGTGTCTTCAATATATACCTTGAACCTGAAAATAAGATGATGCTCACATGAAAATTACATTAAAAACTTCAATTCGTCGCTTAGGCTATCCGCTTGGCACTTTTGATTTCCAACCAAAGAGGCCCGCTTCGCCGACAGAGAAAATCGACCGATTGATAGTTAGCCACGAGTGCTTTGAACAAATTGTTTCAAAATGATATAGTGAATTCGTTCTCACAGGATGACTTGATAGCAGGTTGTAAAACATAATAAAGTCGGGACCTCAGTACGGAGCGACAACAGGCGTTTGCCTTTTCGTTGAATATTTTCTGAAGGAGGGTAATAGCCCATGAGTGATGAAATCTGTATACCGCCTGGCATTCAACAGAAGGACACTAGCTTTGGCTACACCTTGTCTATTATTAGTGGTAAATATAAAATGACTATTCTCTACTATCTCTCTGAAAACAAGATCGTGCGGTTCAATGAACTGCAACGGGGTATCGGTACAATACCTTTTAAGACATTAAGCGTTATGTTGAAAGAACTGGAAACCGACTGTCTCGTCAGGCGCGAGGAATTCCCCCAGATTCCCCCTAAAGTTGAGTATTCCTTGACCGAGAAGGGCCAATCGCTTATTCCGGTGCTGGATATGATGTGCACTTGGGGAGAGAAAAACTTCGTTCCAGCCGCGCAAGAGATAACCATACCTTTTACGATTTAACGACAACTTATGACAAAAGCAGCATTTCCATTAATGAAAATGCTGCTTTTTGCTTCAAATCTAATTACATATTTTCGATAAATTCAACATAGCCTTGCGAACTGATATCCAATTTATTTAAGTAATCCGTACTTCCTACCGTCTCAGATTCCGTGCCATAAATGGCATAGAAGGAACGATAATCAGCGTTGCAATACAAAAAAGTCGTGTCAAAGGGAGATAAAATACGGTCAAGCCCGTAGCCGAGTTTACCTTCTTCACTAAAGTCTTTTGCACTTCCTCCGGCAGTTACAGCTAATGCGATTTTTCGATTTCTTAATTTATCACTCTTCGAGCCATATGCCCATCCGTAAGTAAATACTTCGTCCAGCCACTTTTTAAGCAGAGGTGGACTACTAAACCAGTAGACAGGGAATTGTAAGACGAGCTTATCATGCGCTTCAATCAGCTGTTGTTCCTTTTCCACGTTGATTTTTTCATCGGGATAGGCTTTGTACAGCTCGTGCACCGTATATTTGTCTGGATATTTACGGAGTTCTTCGATCCAGCGTTTATTAACGACGGATGTTTCGATGTTTGGGTGCGTGACGACAATAAGTGTTTTCATTGGTGTATCCTCCATGTTTGAATCAGATTTAGGACTTGAGTATACCTCCCACCATGACATCGCGTAAGTATGCACTTTTAGTTCACGTACTTACCTAAAGGTAAGCACTGCAACCTGCCTGCACGTGATTGATGTATAGTCTTCGGGGCGAATCTCGTCTTCGGTGTACACCCAAATATCACACAAGAGAGACTGGGTCATTCCGCCATTTTACTTGAGTAAAGGTTAGACGGATGTAACGTTATGTGTATGAACTCTATATCACTGATAAAAAAATTTGCCTGAACGCAAAGAAATACCCCACCATTACTGGAAGGGTACGGTACTTCCGCATAATTTCAACATAATCCATTTGGGATACTCGCCTACCACTTAAGGTTGACAGGGTGCGTTTTTGATTATGTATGAAAAAAATCCACCAGCATGAGTACTGGCGGATTTAATAAGGTGCAGCTATATTGGGAGGTTTGAAACTTAAATAAACAAAGTCTTAGAGATGATTACCAACAAGATAAACAGAACCAGAATTGCGGCGGTAGAAGTAAAGCCACCATATCCTCCTGCGAATTCGCCCATTTTAACTCCTCCTTTGTAATTGAATACAATTTAAAATATACAAGCTTTTGTAATGATGACCAGCAGGATAAAGAGCACTAAGATTGCCCCTGTGGATGTAAAGGCTCCACCAACAAAACGTTCAGGTTCACGTTCACGTTCACGTTCACCAACGCCGCAACAACGTTCTCCACGTACTTCGCCCATTTGTCAATTCCTCCTTTTTAATTGGATACAAAACTAAGATATGCGGGATTTGTATCGGTGCTTGGGTAAAAAAGAAACGAAAATAGTAGGCCTGTTGCGGGATCCGACATTTCGTAAAAAACAAAAAAATACCCACCAGCCGAAGCCAGTGGGCGGTTTTTCCCGGTTTTATGATTTTTTAAATAAGGGCTATAGCCAGCAGAGTGAACAAACTCAAGGTTAAGATGTCATTTGTAGCAAAAGGATTACCAAAAAAAGCTGAAGTGTGCACAGATCCGTTATGTTCCGTTCTTAAGTAAACATTATTTCTGTCCACATTTGTAATTACGCCTACGTGCTGTCTACCATCTTTAGTCAGAATCCGCACTCTTCTATTCATGTAGCGCAAGCAGCTGCAATAAGCATCCATCAGGAAACTCCCCCTCGCTCGTATTACTTTATTTTATGATGAGAGGTTACGCCGGTAACGGCCAGCAGCGCCCAAAACTTCCGGCTCGACAAATTAACTTTCCAGTTCACTTTGTAAGGTTAACTGTCTTACTTGCTCTTTCTTGCCGTTTACGAGTACTACCACTTTATTGTCATTGTTGCCCTGATTCGCTGTTTCCTTCTTTTTCAGCCCTAGGTACTTTGCAATCCCGATCACATGGCTATCAATGATTGCTTGGATAACCACATCTTTTTTGAGTTTGGCAGCGTCGGTTGCCACATCCAAAAATAAATTCTCCGTGAGTACTGCAGGTATGTTGCTCTCACGCACCACATGCAGTTTTTTTGCCTTTTGGCCCCGGTCGTTGGGGACTCCATTACAAGCGGAAAAGACACTCTTTCGGTAGAAGAATGGTAGAAGAAACAAAAAAGCGCGACTCCCCAAACTTCAAGAATCCGCGCCAAATATGGTTTTTTGGGATGCTGGTGAAGGGAATTGAACCCCCGGCCTACGCATTACGAGTGCGTTGCTCTACCCCTGAGCTACACCAGCTTAAGCCGATTTTTCTGTCAAACAAAAAATATTATACAACTTTCAGCCAGAAACGCAAGCCTATTTCTCCCTATTTCCCTACTCTCCCGAACTGCTATTCCACCTGTAGTTTACGCTCCACAGACTCCAGCTTTCCACGGCTAGTGGAGGGTTTATCGCGGCGGTCGTCTATTTTAAGTGAGGTAGAGACACGCTCTGCACCTGCGGAAAAAGGAGACTCGTGCAGCGCTTCGACTGCAGCAAAAATACGCTGAAGAGGCCCTTCGATGATTGTACCCATGGATGTAAGCTCATAAGTAATCCCTTCTACCGTCTTCAGCACTCGCTGCATATCCGCAACATAGCTGCTAAGGCTCGTACTACCTGTTCCAATCGGAATAACGGTTACTTCAGCAATAGGCATGGGAATACCTCCTCGGAATTTTAAAGTATGTGTCTCCTTCTATTGTAACAACTCCACCGCTCTCCCACAAATGATCTCAGCTTTATTATGCCCCTTCTTCTTTCCCCAAAATTCTCCGAAATATGACTTTCGCCACAAGTATTTTTTCTAACATGAATTCTAGGGTCATCTGCACTACATTTATGGACTCTTTGTGGCATCTTTTCGGACAATTTATGAATCATTTTTCATATGCCTGTGGATCAATTGTGGATTACTTATGGACAGCCTGTGGATCATTTGTGGAGTACTTTTGAAGAACCCGCTCCCCACGCGGGTTTTCTAAAAAACTATTTACAAACACAACATCTTGGGTTATTTTTATCTAACGACAACAAAATATAGTGGAGACAGGCGCTTTGATCCTTTATCGGAATTAGAGCTTAATAGGGAAGTACGGTGAAAATCCGCTGCGGTCCCGCCACTGTAACCGGATGCCCCTTACAAGCTTTTTTAAGCTTAAGATGGGCAGATCTCCTGGCAGAAGCCACTGAGGGGTAAGAGCCCCCTTGGGAAGGCGCTGAGAGGTCCTACGGAAGCCAGGAGACCTGCCTGTTTCGACGACACCAACTATGAGTGCCTGCGAGGAACAGGAACGGTGTCCGCATGCGGTCATCTTCTTAGAGACCACTGCAAATATCTGTGTGGATATTTACATAACGCATCGGGCATTTTCTGCCATCCTCGCTAGAGGATGCTTTTTTTATGAGATCACAATGAATATACGGCCGCTTATGCGGCCCCACTTCTTAATGATAGGACGATAGACTGAGAGGAGAGCTATACAATGACGTTGTTGGAGAGACAATTTAACGGTACAACAAATGCACGAGAAGTTCTTTTAGAAGAGCTCATTGATTTAGGACGCGATATTATCGACAGCCGGGATTTGGACCTGCTGCGCGAGAATGCCAATTTGAACGGAGAGAGTTTCTCCGGTAAAATGAGCAAGTTCGGCAGTGAATATTCAAAATGGTACGCCCGCAACTTTACGATGCCGCCGCAGCTAGTGCAAGCCATTGATGACAATGTCGTCTATGTGCATGATCTGGATCAATACGCAATCGGAACGACTAACTGCATTTTCATCCCGTTCGATAAGCTTCTCCGCGAAGGCTTCAACACCGGCAACGGCAGTGTTCGTCCTCCGAACTCCATAATGACAGCTATGTCACTGGTAGCAATTATTTTTCAATCCCAGCAAAATGCTCAATATGGCGGCGTATCCGCCAATAAACTCGACTATGATCTAGCACCTTATGTAACCAAATCCTTCGCTAAGCTGTTCCGCAAGGGTCTGGATTATTTTGATGAGGGACAAGCTAATGATTCTTTGGGCGAGATTACAATGAGCCGGATCGATCTGGCGGAGTTATATCCAAAAGCGTTTCGTTTTGCACTAAAGGAAACCGAAATCGAAACCCTGCAAGCGGCTGAAAGTATGGTACATAATCTCAACACCATGTCCAGCCGATCCGGTGGGCAAATTCCGTTTACCAGCATCAATTATGGTACTTGTACTTCACCAGAAGGTCAGCTTGTGATCAGCTCCCTGCTAACAGCAACGATGAACGGACTTGGCAGCGGAGAAACACCTGTGTTCCCGATTCAAATCTTCAAATGCAAGCAAGGAGTCAATCAACAGCAAGGTGATCCTAACTATGAATTGTTCCTAAAAGCGGCGGAATGTTCTGCACGCAGACTATATCCGAACTTCGCTAATCTGGACGCTCCGCTCAACTTGCAGTATTATGATCCAAGTGATCCTGATACGGAATTTGCTACAATGGGCTGCCGCACCCGAGTGCTCGGTGACCGTTTTGGGCGTAATCATTGCTCCGGGAAGGGCAACCTTTCCTTTAATACACTGAATCTGGTTCGGCTCGGTCTGGCACACGGCACAGTAACAGGCCGACGTACCGTCGCAGATGAAGCTGGCTTCTATGAGGATCTAAACCACTATATGGATATTGCGCTGGAAGGACTTCTTCATCGGTTCCACATCCAAAGCGCGCAAAAAGCTAAAGCATCCGATTTCATGATGCGAGAAGGCGTCTGGGAAGGCGGCGAAAATCTCGCTCCTGAAGACTCTGTAGGCGAACTGCTGAAGCATGGTAGTCTGTCGCTTGGCTTCATCGGTATGGCGGAATGCATGAAAGCCATGTACGGCAAACACCATGGCGAGCATATGGAAGTCCATGCCAAGGCTGTGGCTATCGTGCGTCACATGCGGGAGTATTGCGACCTTAAAAGTGAGGAACTTAATCTCAACATTACCTTGTTCGCAACACCAGCAGAGGGCCTGTCCGGCAAATTCACCAAGATTGATCGCAAGGTACTGGGTTCTATTCCGGGCGTAACTGACCGTGAGTATTATACGAACTCTTTCCACATCCCTGTATACTACGATCTAGGTGCTGCTCAGAAGATCAGCTTGGAAGCTCCTTTCCATGAATACTGCAATGCCGGGGCTATTTCTTATGTCGAATTAAATGGCAATGCCCGCAGCAATCCATCTGCTTTTATCAAAATCATTAAATATGCACTAGAACAACAGGTCAGCTACTTCAGCATTAACCATCCGATTGACCGCTGCTCCAGCTGCGGATACGAAGGCGTAATTGGGACAAACTGTCCTTCCTGCAACGCACATGAGAATGACGTGCACATCCGTCGTTTGCGCAGAGTTACAGGTTATTTAACTGGCGACTATCAGACCCGCTTCAATGCCGCCAAACAAGCCGAAGTACGGGATCGCGTTAAGCATCTATGAATATTTGCGGATACTATCCGGAGTCGATTAACGAGGGAGAGGGCATGCGGGCCGTCCTCTTCATCAGCGGCTGCCGTCATCGTTGCCCGGGATGCTTTAATCCCGAGACATGGAACTTTAAATATGGAGAAGCCTTCACCTTAGAACGTCAACATGAAATCATTGCAGAAATCGCCGCTAACCCTTTGCTGGATGGTCTAACACTGGCAGGCGGCGATCCTTTTTTCTCGGCAGAAGAGGTACTTGGGTTCATTCATGAGCTTCGCGCCGTGCTCCCTGGCTTCCCCATCTGGATTTACAGTGGTTATACGTATGAGGAACTAACCGCCCTTCCCGGTTCGCCGGAGTGGAATCTACTTACACAGTGTCAGGTATTAATAGATGGACGTTTTATAGAAGAATTGAAAGATACTACACTTCCTTACCGAGGAAGCTCTAACCAACGCATAATCGACATTCCGGCCAGTACGAACGGCTCGGAGGTCTTTCTGTGGCAGCCTACTGCGCTATAATATATCAATTTTTGATATTCAAAATTAATCCAAAATAAGAAGGGATGAAATAACCATGCCACAATTCGTAGTAAAACCAGATAATCGCCAACTGGCTTTTGATGAGAAGCGCCTTTCCGTATACGCCGACCGTATCTTAGAAGGTCTTGATCAACTAAATAAAGAAACATTGCTGCGGGGAGTAATTTCCAAACTGCGTCGTGACTCCGTAAGCGGAGAAGAAATTAGCAATGCCTTCACCATGAGTGCTCTAGAGCTTGTAACGAAAGAAGAGCCTACTTGGAAGTTTGCAGCTGCCCGTGCCCTTCTGACTACCCTTTATAAAAAAGCAGCCGTTCATCGCCGCTATAAAGCTTATCCAGAAGAGCCTTACGGTGAGCTGTACCCGCTAATTACGGATCTCGTAAAAAAAGGAATCTATCGTGAAGAGCTTCTAAGTCATTACACCAAAGAACAAATTATCGAACTAGGTGGGTGTATCGATTATACACGCGATCTTTTGTTTGACTATATCGGTCTGCTTACGCTATCCGACCGTTATTTGGCGCATGATTTTGACGGCCGTGTAATGGAGCTTCCACAAGAACGTTATATGATTATTGCTATGTACCTGATGCACCGTGAACCAGCTGAGAAACGTCTTGAGCTTGTAAAAGAAGCTTACTGGGCTATGAGCAACATCTACATGACAGCTGCTACCCCTACAATGTCCAATGCCGGCAAAAAGGTCGCTGGACAGCTATCCAGCTGCTTCATTGATACGGTAGACGATTCCCTAGAGGGTATCTTTGATTCCAATACAGACGTAGCGCGCCTTAGCAAAATGGGTGGCGGTATCGGCGTCTACCTTGGTAAAGTACGGGCACGGGGTTCGGATATCCGTGGCCATAAGAACACTAGCTCCGGCGTAATTCCTTGGATTCGCCAATTGAACAATACAGCAGTCAGTGTAGATCAACTTGGAACACGTAAAGGTGCTGTCGCTGTCTACCTTGATGTATTCCATAAAGATATTCTCGCTTTCCTCGATCTTAAACTAAATAATGGTGACGAGCGTATGCGTGCACATGACGTATTCCACGGTGTAACCCTGCCGGACTTGTTCATGGAAGCCGTTGAATCACGCAGCCACTGGAACCTCTTCTGCCCACATGAAGTGAAGAAGGTTATGGGCTGGACGGATGAGAACGGTCGTCCGCTTGGTCTGGAAGACTTCTACGATGAAGAGCTTGGTAAAGGCACTTTCCGTGAAAAATATGCTGAAGCTACAGCCAATTTGGAATTGTCCCGTATTACCGTTCCTGCGATCGACATCATGAAACGGATTATGAAATCACAGCTTGAAACAGGTACTCCATATATGTTCTACCGTGATACGGTTAACCGGACGAACCCGAACCGTCACCAAGGTATGGTCTTCTCTTCCAACCTGTGCACAGAAATTATGCAGAATCAATCCGCTACCGTTATTGAACAGGAAGAATTAGTAACCAAAGATGGCAAGACCCGGATTGTTATCTCCAAAATCCCTGGCGATTTCGTAGTCTGCAACCTGAATTCGATTCACTTGGCACGTGCGATTCCAGCTGGTGTGCTGGAAAGACTTGTACCTATCCAAGTACGTATGCTGGACAACGTAATCGACATTAATAATATTGAAGTTCTGCAAGCACAATACACGAACAGCCAATACCGCGCAGTCGGTCTCGGCACATTCGGCTTGCATCACCTATTGGCACTCAAGGGCATTCGTTGGGAATCTGATGAAGCCGTAGAATATAACAACCATTTGTATGAACACATCAACTACCTGTTGGTACGTTCGAGCATGGAGCTTGCCCGTGAAAAAGGCCGTTATCCGAAGTTCGCCGGTTCCGATTGGGAGACAGGTGCATACTTTACTTCACGTGGCTACGTTAGCGGTGAACAAGAAGGTAAATATGTAACCACTGAACAATGGCGCGAGCTGCAAGAAGAAGTGGCTAAAGACGGTGTTCGTAACGCATGGATGTTCGCGATTGCACCGAACGGCTCCACATCGATTATTGCCGGCTCCACAGCCAGCATTGATCCTTTGTATGAATTGCTTTCCTATGAAGAGAAAACAACTTACAAGATCGCTAACCCAGCACCGGATCTGTCCGACAAGACGATTTGGTACTATAAAACTGCGTTTACAATTGACCAAAACTGGTCGATCCGCATGGCTTCTGCTCGTCAGCGTCACGTCGATCAAGGCCAAAGCTTTAACCTGTATGTTCGTCCTGACATCAAGGCTACCGAGTTCCTTGAGCTGCATCTGAACGCCTGGAAGGGCGGATTGAAATCAACTTATTATGTGCGTAGCCGTGCTTTGACAATAGAAGAGTGTGATTCTTGCGCTAGCTAAGAGTCTTACTGCTTTAAAAAATTTGGTGATTTAATCGTAACTGCGAGAAATGTTTGGGCTTCCGGTCGCTGTTATCCTCAGATTTCTTGATCTATACCGTCTTCGCGGTAGAAATCCGAGGATAGCATATGCTTTCGATGCGAGCTTTCCTACGGAAAGCTTTCGGGCGAACGCTATCGCTCCTACAGCTCCAAACTTTCTCTCCGTTACTTCATCAACCTAATTTAATTAAAGATCAGACAAGACGAATTACCAGCGCAAAAAAATGGAGGGAAATTAAATGCAACTACAAAAGATTTTTAACACTGAAGCACCCAACCAATCCACACGCATCATCGACGGTGAGTGCTCAGGTATTCTGAACTGGAACGATATTCGCATGCCGCATATGTACAAGCTGTACAAGGTGCTGCTGCTGAATCACTGGATCGCGGATGAAATCCCAATGTCCAAAGATGCGCAACAATTCCCTATGCTCGATGCTGAGGAGCAACGCGTATTTAAGATCAACATCTCCCTGCTCGCCGTGTTAGACTCGATGCAGACGATGTTCGTAAGCGACGTGAAGCGTTATTTTACTGACTCTTCTCTAGAAGCTATCTCTGCCATTATCGGACAACAAGAAGTGGTGCATAACCAATCCTATTCCTATGTTCTTTCCTCTATCGTGTCGGAAAGTGAGCAGAAAGAAATTTTTGAATATTGGAAAAAAGACCCTGTCCTGCTGGAACGCAATCAGTTTATCTCTGATATTTATCAAGAGTTCCGTGATAACCCTACGAGACAAACCTTTTTCCATGCGCTGGTAGCCGATCTCATCTTGGAAGGAATTTTCTTCTACAGCACCTTCGCCTTCTTCTACAATCTGGCCCGTGACCAGAAGATGATGGCGACCAGCCAAATGATCTCTTATATCCAACGTGACGAGAATCAGCACTGCTATTTCTTCGCAGAAGTATTTAAGCAGCTGCTTGTAGATTTCCCTGAGTTGAACACTAAAGAGAACATGGATTACGTGTATCGTACGATCGACCGCGCGGTAGAGCTTGAAACCAACTGGGCTTACTACACCCTTACTAATGTCCGCGGTATTGATCTTAACGAGCTTAGTGACTACATCAAATATACAGCGAACAAGCGCTTAACCTTGATGGGTATGGAAAAAGCCTACCAAGGCGTTGATGTTAACTGTATGCCTTGGATCAAACCTTTCTCCGATGATGCGCTTAATGCCACCAAAACCGACTTCTTCGAAGCTAAATCCCGTAACTACGGTAAGGTTGGCGACGATAACGGATTCGACGATTTGTAAGACCGGATTATAACGAACCCTATATAAAAAAAAGGCCATTCTCTACTTTCACAGTGAGATGGCCTTTTTACTATAGCAAAAAGCGTCTCTTCACCCCTTGGATCAGGTATGAATGAGACGCTTATATAGTTGGTATGAATCCATTCGAAACAGAATGCTTGCTACTTAGTCTTAAGCCTTGCGTTCCACACGATGTGTAGTTTCTTCTGCAAGCTCAGCTAACGCATCATTCAGACGCAGCTTCAGCTCCTCAGCAAGCTCTACCACTCCGTGATCATTACGAACCACCTGAGAATCCACGGCATACACTCCACCAAGAATGTAACGTGCACCGAGTACAGACAACACAGGTTTCAAAGCATAATCAATCGTAAGTAGATGTGCAAGACTGCCACCCATGAAGAGCGGGAGTACGATTTTGCCGGCCAATCCCTTTTGTGGAACTAGATCCAAGAAGGTCTTCAGCACGCCTGTATAAGAGGCTTTATAAACCGGGCTAACCACGATTACCGCATCCGCTTCGGCTACAAGGCCGTTCGCTTTGACGATAGAATCACTCTCAAACTTGGTATGAATCAAATCTTCCGCTGGCAGCTCTGCAACGTTAATACGCTCAACCTCAAAGCCCTGATCCGTTAAGCTTGCCTCCGCATACTCTATAACTGCATTGATGCGCGATACCAAGGAAGGTGTTCCGTTAATCACAACAATTTTAGCCACTTCTCCACCTCTTTCATCCCATTAAGCAGCTCACACTGCAAGTATTTATCCCGACAGGAATACTTCAAATTAATATTAATCCTATCGCAGATCAGATATTATTGTCAAACCATAAACGCTTGCGCTCATCCCACTCTTGCGATATACTAAGCAACAATATTAAATCCAAGAATCAGGCCAATGACCGGCATCCAACCGTGAGGCGTCTGCGACCGGAGCCTATAATGACTCCCTAAGTTCACCGGGTTTCGCCCGTTACCGCGAAGACCAAAGAGGGTCGAAATCTTTCCTGCTGTTAAGGAGATTCGATCAACCTGGGTGGCACCGCGAGCTGACGCTCCTCGTCCCATGGATGAGGGCGTTTTTTGCGTTTTTTCAAGCATAAATACCTTCGGCGTCCTTTTAAGGACGGTAAGTGTTTGTGCGAGAACTAGAGGGATAAAGTGAAGTGTGAAACTTACACTTTCTTATCTTTTAAACAAAAAGGAGCGAGCGATATGCTGGAAATGAACTGGATCAAGGATAATCAAGAACTTGTAAGAAACACTGCCACATGGAAAAGAGTCGACTTCCCACTGGATGAATTGCTGGAATGGGATGAAAAGCGCCGAAGCCTGCGACAAGAAACCGAACAAATGAGAGCCGAACGTAATGGGCTAACCAAAGAGGTTGAACGATTATTACGGCAGGGTGACCGCCCTGCTGGAGAGATCGTCAAGGCACAGGTACGAGAACTCAATCATCGGCTGAACCTGCTGGAAGCTGATCTGAACGAGGCTGAACGCCGCTGTAGAGAGCTCATGCTGCTCGCACCGAATCCGGTGTCGCAGGATACACCCATCGGCAACGATGATAACGATAATATAGAACTGCGGTTGAACGGAGCGGTGCCGGAATTCGGCTTTGCGCCTCGTGATCATGTGGAGCTAGGTGAACTCCACGATATTATTGATATTCCCCGTGGCGTCAAAGCAGGCGGTCCTCGCAGCTATGTGCTCAAAGGAGCCGGCCTGATGTTACATCTCGCTGTACAAAGACTTGCCCTAGATGTGCTCACTGCACGCGGATTCACCGTGATGGATGTTCCTGTGATTGTCCGCCCTGAAGCGTTGGAGCGAACCGGATTCTTCCCGGGTGGGATGGATCAGACGTACGAGCTCAGCGGAGATAATCGCTGGCTGGTAGGCACATCTGAAGTGTCGCTAGTTTCACTCTACAGCGATGAGATTGTAGAGCTCGACACACCCATGCGACTAGCCGGAATGTCGACTTGCTTCCGCCGTGAAGTTGGATCAGCGGGGCGAGATGTGCGCGGGCTGTACCGCGTACATCAGTTCTCGAAGATCGAGCAAGTCGTCTTATGCCGAAATGACGAGGGGGTCTCGGACCATATGCTTCACGAGATCCTCGCGAATGCCGAGCACATTCTTCAGCTCTTAGAGCTCCCCTATCGAGTCATGGCTGTCTGCACAGGGGATATGTCCCTGAAGACGCATAAGCAGTATGACATCGAGACATGGATGCCTAGCAGAGGCGCATACGGTGAGACCCATTCGGCTTCTAATTTACTCGATTTCCAAGCTCGCCGTTCGGGCATCCGTTATCGGGATGCGGACGGTCGCTTACAATACTGCCATACCTTAAATAACACCGCAGTGGCTACGCCAAGAATTCTGATCCCGCTGCTGGAGAATCACCAGCAAGAGGATGGTTCTATCTACATCCCTCAGGCGCTGCGCAAATACATGGACGGATTAGAGCGGCTAGAGCTCCCACAACAGTAGTCTGTTTTATCCAAGTAAATTTAAAATAAATAATGCCTATTCACTTCTCAACAAGAAGCTGAATGGGCATTTTTTTGTTCTAAGACCTCCCGAATAGTCGAGCCCAATAACTCCTTCTCTATTGTTATTCAAATGTAAAATTTAACAGAAGTATAGAATACATTTGTTGTAATCCTTTGATAATTCAACTATAAAAATTAATTCATATATGGGACTATTCATCATCCAATAAACACTAGATTTTAAGGATTATTGTATTTATGCACTATTTTCAGTCCCTATTCTTATGCGAAAACAATAACTTTTTATTTTTTTATTTTAATTTATAGAACCTTTAATTTATATTAATGCAAACCAACCTTTCATTTTACATTTGAATGATAAGATTTAGTAGGTTTCTAATAAAAGATTTGAGGGGAGAATACTTATCCAAATGATTATTTCTTCAAGAGTAAGGAAATGGTGGGCTAGTGGACTGGCAATGTTAATGCTTGTCGGCAGTGTGCTACCAGCTATTCAGACTGCCGAGGCAGCACCGGATAATAGCAATGTTGTTATCTCACAAGTCTATGGCGGTGGTGGAAACAGCGGAGCAGAGTTTAAGAATGATTTTATTGAATTATACAATCCTACCAACAAACCAGTAGTTTTGACTGGATGGAAAGTTCGGTATACTTCCGCAACTGGAACCTTTAGCAGCGGAACAGAATTAACAGGAACTATTCCTGCAAATGGATACTACCTCGTCCAAGAGGCTGCAGGAACAGGAGGAACTGCTGCACTACCTACTCCTGATGCCGCAGGTATCCTAGCTATGAGTGGGACAAACGGTAAAGTCGACTTGGTTGACCCATCGAATAATACGATAGATTTAGTTGGCTATGGTACAGCTACAGGTGTTGAGGGAACTCCAACCCCTGCTCTCACCAACGCGACAGCCGCTACTCGTAAAGCCGCAGCTGGTGCACCAGCTGATAGCCGTGGTCTAGATACGGATAACAACGTTGCGGATTTTGTTGTTCAAGCAGCAAGTCCACGCAATAGTAGTTATGGTAAAGCACCAGAGACAGCTAGCTCCGTAGTAGCTTCACCAGCCGCTAATGCCTGGCCGGTAGGCACTGAAATTTCTCTGAACTCTCCGACAGTTGGAGCATCCGTCTATTCAGCTGTTTATGGATCAGGTGGTTCAACTGATTTCCAACCTTACACAGGGCCTATCACCTTAACTGAGGACACTACGATTAAGGCGTATGCTTCAGAACCGAATATGCCAAACAGCGCAATAACAACTTTTGACTACACGATTCTGACCAAAACAGACGTCGCAACAGCACGCCTTGGTAATAAAGGTCAGAATATTTCAACAGAAGGTATCGTAACTCACATTAACGCAGCAAAAATGTATATTCAGGATGGAACCGGTGGGATCGTACTTTATGGATTCCCAGAGTTCGCAAACGTTGGAGATCGTGTTGCAGTTAGTGGCGAGATGGATATCTACAGCAACCTGCAAGAGCTCAAACTCCAAAGCGGACTTCAATACTCTGTCGTTGCGAGTGATGTAGGTGTACCCGCACCTAAATTGATTACAGCAACCGACTTGTCTGCAGCGAACGGAGAAAACCATGAAGCTCAGCTGGTAACTATGAATAATGTCACTATAGATAATGTAAATGGAAATACAGTGACTGCAAGTCAAGGCGGACAACAATTCACAATTTTCTCAACCCTGCCTAAACTAGTAAAGGGTGCAACCTTTGATAATATCACTGGGGTTGTCGAGCAATATAATACAACTTATCAATTCATTCCACTTAACGAAAACGCTTTGGTGGAAGAAACCTTTTCCGTAATGGCGAGCCCTGGTGCAGGTCGCATCATTAAAGGAAGTACTGTGACCCTATCCAGCCCTACCCTTGGAGCACAAATTCATTACACGACCGATGGAACTGAACCGACAGCAGCAAGCAAGCTTTATTCAGATCCAATTACAGTTAGTAAAGATCTTACCATTAATGCAATTGTCGTAGCAGATGGCAAGACAAGTAAGGTGTATACCTTTGCTTATAAAGCTTCTGATCTCCCTCGTATACATGATATTCAAGGAGAATCTCATGCCTCTGAGTATGTAGGTCAGAACGTTACTGACGTAGAAGGTATCGTTACCCAATACGGATACACATTCGCAACTGGCGCTTATAGAGGTTTCTTTATGCAGGACCCTCAGCCGGACAATAATGTGAACACATCGGAAGGTATTTTCGTTTACAGCACAAATGCATCCCTTAAACCTAAAGTTGGAGATTTAGTGCGCGTTAATGGAGCCGTTTCCGAGTATAACGAAGGAAGTGCGAGCAATCTAACCTCCACTCAAATTAATATGACATCACTAACAGTAGATTCCTCTTCTAGTTATACTGTGCCTGAACCTATCGTACTTGGCAAAGGTGGAAGAGCTATTCCTTCTTCCATCATTGATAATGACAGCATGGCTGATTTTGAACCTAGTGAAGATGCCATAGATTTTTATGAATCGTTAGAAGGTATGCTTGTAAAACTCCCTACCCCTACGATTATTAGTCCTTACTGGACAAGTGGTAGCGGAAATTCCATGCTTTATAACATCCCTACAAGAGTAGAAAATGATACTCCTGATGTCATCACACCAGCTGGTGGACTAGTTCTAAAAGAATATAACCAATTCAATCCTCAGCGCCTTATCATTGCTTATGGAAATCCGGGTCAAGAAGTCATCACCGGAGATAAGTTCGCTGGAGATGTTACAGGGGTCATCGGATACAACAATGGCAATTTCAAAGTAATTCCGGAGAACGGTAAGCTGCCAACCATTACCCCAAGTACTTTTAAACAAGAAACAACTACTCTTGAGGTTAATGAGGACAAGCTATTAATCGCTTCATACAACATTGAGAACTTCTACCCAGGCGTCGGAGCAACAAAAATCCAGAAACTTGCCGACTCCATCACGAATAATATGAAAAAGCCTGACATTATCGGCGTGGTCGAAATGCAGGATAGCAATGGTGAAACCAATAATGGAATCACTGAAGCAAGTGCTGACGAACTGATTAAGGCTATTGAAACTGCAGGCGGTCCTGTATATAAATACACAGACATCGCTCCAGTCAACAATCAGGATGGCGGTGCTCCAGGCGGAAACATTCGCGTAGGCTTCTTGTACAATCCAGCAAGAGTACAGCTTGCGGATAGTGTAAACGGTCAAAAAGGTACATCTACGCAATCCGTTGCTTATGATGCAGCGACAGACAAGCTGACTTACAATCCGGGACGAATTGATCCAACGAATGCTGCATTTGCTAGTTCACGTAAACCACTTGCTGCACAATTTATTTTCGGCGGCGAAAAAGTGATCGTGATCGCAAACCATTTCAACTCAAAAGGCGGCGATAATGGTCCTTTCGGGAACGTTCAGCCACCGGTATTGTCCAGTGAAACACAACGTCATAAAATTGCGGCGGTCGTAAACGGATTTGTCAAAGAGGTTCTGACTGCAAATCCTGAAGCCAACGTCGTAGCTCTTGGCGATTTGAATGATTTCCAATTCACTAAAACTGCAACTATTTTAAAAGGTACAGAGCTGGACAATTTGATCGACACATTGCCTTTAAATGAGCAGTATACGTACACCTATGACGGAAACTCTCAAGTACTGGATCATATTCTTGTCAGTAAAAATCTAACGGCTTCTTCCAAAGTAGATGTCGTCCATCTAAATGCCGACTTCTCTCCATCGAAAGGTCGGGTATCCGATCATGATGCGGTTGTAGCACAGATTGATTTTAGTACTGCTGAAGACTTCCCATTAACAGTTCTACACACCAACGATACGCATGCAGGACTAGATACTGTAAGCTCACCAAATAACATTCTACGCCGTGTAACGGCAATCAAAAATGCTAAGGCGACTACAGAAAACCCTATTCTTCTCGATGCGGGTGATGTGTTCTCCGGAACACTCTACTTCAACAAGTATCTGGGTCAAGCAGATCTGACCTTTATGAATCTGGTTCAATATGATGCTATGACTTTCGGGAACCATGAATTTGATAAAAATGGTGAAAGTTCTGAAGTGCTTTCCAAATTCATCGGCAACGCTAAGTTCCCTTTTGTCTCATCCAATGTGAATTTCTCTGCAGATGATACGCTAAGCAAAATGTTTACCAATGAAATCGGTCGTTCGGGTAATGCGGCAACCATCTACCCTGCTCTGATTAAAGAAGTAGACGGCGAACAGGTTGGTATCATTGGTCTGACGACAGAAGATACAGCGAACATTGCTTCACCAGGTAAAGTGACTTTTGAGAATGCTGTGGTGAAGGCAAAAGAAACTGTCGCTATGCTGCAAAAAGAAAAGATTAACAAGATTATTGTTCTCTCACACCTTGGCTACGAAGAGGATCTCAAGTTAGCCAAAGCGGTTAATGGCATTGATATTATTGTCGGTGGTCACAGCCACACGCAATTAGATCAAGCGGTTGTAGATAACAGCGATCCTAATGCACCGAAGCTTATCGTACAAACTGGTGAAAAAGGACTTTTCCTTGGTCAGCTTGAAGTTAAATTTAACAAAGATGGCATACTGACAAATTGGAAAGACCAATTAATCTCCATCGACGCTAAGAACGGCGCTAACTACGTAATCGCAGAAGATCCTGAAGCTAAAAAGATCCTGGATACCGAATATAAGCCAGGTATTCAAGAGCTAACCAATGAGGTAGTAGGTAACTCAGAGGTTGTTCTAAACGGCGTTCGTGATAATGTTCGCACAAAGGAAACCAACCTCGGTAACCTGATTGCCGATGGAATGCTTTTTGCAGCTAAGAAAGCTGGCACTAATGCGGTAATTGCCCTGCAAAATGGTGGCGGTATTCGCGAATCTATCAATGAAGGACCGATTACACAAGGTGAAGTACTCGGAGTACTTCCTTTCAACAACGATCTGGTTACGATCACTTTGACCGGACAAGAAATTAAGGATGCAATGGAGAATGGGGTTTCCAAAACTCCAGCAGCAGACGGACGTTTCCCGCATGTTGCAGGGTTGAAATTCTATTATGACTCCACGAAGCCTGTGAACGAACGTGTATTACGTATCGAAGTGAAGAACGGAGACAAATACGTTCCTCTAGATCTAAAAGCATCTTATGAAGTAGCTACTAATGCTTTCACAGCTAAAGGTGGAGATTTCTATACTTCCCTTGAGAAGGCCTATAAAGAAGGCCGTGTGAATCTGCTGTATCTGCCGGACTTTGATGTATTTACGAAGTATCTTAAAGAAGTTGGAACTGTCACTGCGAACACTTCCGCTGTTGAGGGCCGGATTGTGGATCTGAAAGGTGCACCACTGCCGGAGACAACTGAAGACTTCCCATTAACAGTTCTACACACCAACGATACGCATGCAGGACTAGATACTGTAAGCTCACCAAATAACATTCTACGCCGTGTAACGGCAATCAAAAATGCTAAGGCGACTACAGAAAACCCTATTCTTCTCGATGCGGGTGATGTGTTCTCCGGAACACTCTACTTCAACAAGTATCTGGGTCAAGCAGATCTGGCCTTTATGAATCTGGTCAAATATGACGCTATGACTTTCGGTAATCATGAATTTGATAAAGATTCTGATACGCTTTCCAAATTTATCGGCAACGCTAAGTTCCCTTTTGTCTCATCTAATGTGAATTTCTCTGCAGATGATATTCTAAGCAAAATGTTCACCAACGAAATTGGTCGATCGGGTAATGCGGCAACCATCTACCCTGCTCTGATTAAAGAAGTAGACGGCGAACAGGTTGGTATCATTGGTCTGACGACAGAAGATACAGCGAACATTGCTTCACCAGGTAAAGTGACTTTTGAGAATGCTGTAGTGAAGGCAAAAGAAACTGTCGCTATGCTGCAAAAAGAAAAGATTAACAAGATTATTGTTCTCTCACACCTTGGCTACGAAGAGGATCTCAAGTTAGCCAAAGCGGTTAATGGCATTGATATTATTGTCGGTGGTCACAGCCACACGCAATTAGATCAAGCGGTTGTAGATAACAGCGATCCTAATGCACCGAAGCTTATCGTACAAACTGGTGAAAAAGGACTCTTCCTTGGTCAGCTTGAAGTTAAATTTAACAAAGATGGCATACTGACAAATTGGAAAGACCAATTAATCTCCATCGACGCTAAGAACGGCGCTAACTACGTTATCGCAGAAGATCCTGAAGCTAAAAAGATCCTGGATACCGACTATAAGCCAGGTATTTTAGAACTGAGCAATGAGGTAGTAGGTAACTCAGAGGTTGTTCTAAACGGCGTTCGTGATAATGTTCGCACAAAGGAAACCAACCTCGGTAACCTGATTGCCGATGGTATGCTTTTTGCAGCCAAGAAAGCTGGCACTAATGCGGTAATCGCCCTGCAAAATGGTGGCGGTATTCGCGAATCCATTAATGAAGGACCCATTACACAAGGTGAAGTACTCGGAGTACTTCCTTTCAACAACGATCTGGTTACGATCACTTTGACCGGACAAGAAATTAAGGATGCAATGGAGAATGGGGTTTCCAAAACTCCAGCAGCAGACGGACGTTTCCCACACGTTGCAGGGTTGAAATTCTACTATGACTCTACGAAGCCTGTGAACGAACGTGTATTACGTATCGAAGTGAAGAACGGAGACAAATACGTTCCTCTAGATCTAAAAGCATCTTATGAAGTAGCTACTAATGCTTTCACAGCTAAAGGTGGAGATTTCTATACTTCACTTGAAAAGGCCTATAAAGAAGGTCGCGTGAATCTACTGTACCTGCCGGACTTTGATGTATTTACGAAGTATCTTCAGAAGATTGGAAATGTCACTGCGAACACTTCCGCTGTTGAGGGCCGGATTGTGGATCTGAAGGGTGCACCATTGCCGGAGATAACCCCAACTCCGACACCAGTGCCGACACCAGTGCCAACATCACCAACAGTTCCAACATCAACAGCAACAGTAGCACCAACACCTACTGCAACAACAGCACCAACGGCTGCACCGCAAGTAACAACAATTGATGCTGCTGATCTGACCAAACAACTTGCTGAACTGCCAACTGGTAAACATGAACTGGTTATTCCGGTTAAAGCGACTACTGGCGGCGCTCAAGTAGAACTCCCAGGCAGTGTGCTTGTAAAACAAGCTGCTGCACAGCCTAACACCATTCTTACCCTTACTACTGATGGCGCTTCGTATTCCTTGCCGCTCAGTGTTATAAACAGTGTATCGCTTGCCGCTCAATTAGGCACCAGCGACTTTACAATTACAGTATCCATTCTATTAGCGGATTCGAAAACGCTAAGCAGCACAAACCAAGCTATCGCTTCACAGCTAGGTAATGCTACTTTAGCTGCTCCAGTAATCGAATTTAGTGTTTCAGCAGTAGCCGGATCTAAGCGTGTACCGCTGAACAACTTCGGCAGTACTTATGTTAATCGGACGATCAATGTACCTACTTCCTTAAATTCAAATAACGCAACGGCAGTCGTCTTCGTGCCTGCTACAGGCAAGATTTCCTTCGTGCCTGCGATATTTGCCCCTAAGGCTAATGGAACAACAGATGTTACGATTAAACGGAACAGCAACAGCTATTACACCGTTGTTAAATCTTCCAAAACGTTCGGAGATATTAGCGGACACTGGGCTAAAGCGTCCATTGATCTGTTAGCTTCCAAACTGATCGTTAGTGGAACCAATAGCGATACATTCTCTCCTTCACAGTCGATCACACGGGCTGAGTTCGCAGCATTAATTACGCGTTCTCTTGGACTTGTGACAACGGGTGGCGAGACAACTTTTAAGGATGTAAATCCAAACGCATGGTATGCTGATGCTATTCGCACTGCTGCAGAAGCCGAATTGATTTCTGGTTATACCGATGGCAGCTTTAAGCCAGGTAGCCCGATCACTCGGCAAGAAATGGCCTCTGTATTAGCTAAAGCCATCAAGTACACGGGCAAAACCTTAAATGCCGATCCTGCAGCACTAGCTAAATTCAGTGACGCAGCAAGCATTCCTGCTTGGTCCCAAGCAGCAGTAGCAGAAATCGCTGCTGAGGGCATCATTCAAGGAGCGAAAGACGGTTCCTTTGCTCCACAAAAGCTGGCAACTCGTGCTGAAGCCGTTACGATGCTGGAGAAGACCTTGAAATCTCTTCAGTTCATCAATTAATAAAGGCCCACAGCTCTGAGGACAAAAAGGCGGTTCCTAGGGTGCATAATGCACTCGAGGAACCGCCTCTTTTTCATATAACCTCTAGGATTCCATCCCAGCCTCATTCTCTTCATAATGACTTGTATCCCCGTGCAGCAGGATCTCCGGCACGCCATCCGTAAAATCAATCCTGGATAAGCAGGTTGGATATATGTAAGGCAGATCCCATAGCTTAGGCAACTCTCTGCCCTCAAAATAAGCCATCAAGAGCTTGATCACTACCGTATGCGTTACGATAAGAATCGTCTCACCCTGATGGGCAGTGAGAATTTCCTGAAGCTTCTCCAGTGCTCTTGTCTGCACCTCTGCGAAGGTCTCGCTGCCCTCCACTTTAAACCGGTCGGGTTCCTTCCAGAAATAACGATGCTGGTCTGAATACTGAGCTGCCAGTTCAGCAGAATCTCTACCTTCCCATACGCCCATGCCAATTTCTTTAAATGCATCGGAAATCTTCAGCGGAACATCCCGCTCTCCGCGTATAATTTCAGCTGTACGCAGCGCCCTTGGGCTAGAGCTTGCATAAATGACATCCAGATTTGTAGCCTGCATTCCCTGGCTCAACCATTCCGCCTGTTGTACGCCAAGCGTCGTCAGCGCAGAATCCATATGACCTTGCATACGATTCTGCACATTCCATTCTGTCTGTCCATGACGCGTTAGATATATCGTTGTAGTACTCATCCGTTGCTTCTCCTCCTAATCCCAAATTCAGAGATAGTCTACTTCCTGTTTTGCTCCATCCAGTTCACCGCATAGTCTACAATTTCACGCTGTGGAATCAATTGAGCTGCAGCTGAGGCGATATGACCATTTGTAATGAGCCCTGTCTCTTGCCCGAATTGCTCAGCAAGATCAACGAAATCGTCAGAGTTCCAATCTAGCTCCTTGAATTCCACCCACTGTCTATGACCATCCACTAGTATAGGTGCTCCGCCAATGGCTTCCTTCTTTCCTTCATAGAAGGCCCGGCATTCAGCAAGATGTAATGAAGTATTATTCAGATTACCAACGCCTAGCAGCAGCACACTTCCCCCCAGATCATAAATACGAGCTAATGGAGAGTCATCCCCCAAACCGTATTCGAGGGAGTGACCATATATAATCTCATCCCTATGCTTGCCCCAAGCCGCAAATGAATGAATAGGGTGATCGCTGCGCTTTACCTCTTTTTGTCTACGGAAGCAATCCGGAATAACCCCCATTCCTCTCAGTGGGGTCAGGTCTGGATCATAAGCCGGCATCTGCTCACGGATACTCTGCCACCAAGATTCGGGTACCGGTGGGTTACTCCAGCCAGCAGGGTCCGTCAGATCACTAGAATGCGTGGGCATCACAAGTGTACCTGACTCTCCAAGAACCTCCTCAAGCGCCAAAATAACGGCAACCGGGCCACCTGCCACCCATTGGCCTAGTGATTTGAAGGACGAATGCAGTATAATCGTCATCCCCGCCTGTACACCCAGTCGCCGAAAGTCCTCTGCCAACGTCTGAACTGTAATCAAATTGCCTTGAATTTCTTCCACCCTTCATTCCTCCAAACTCTCTTGCTGCTAATCCTAGCAAAGCTTCTCACTGCCATTATATAGGAGGATCACTTCTAACGACACCCTTAACGCCCATCAAGGTACAGTTCAGCAATGATATTTATACTAAAGCTACTTATCCTGCCTTTTACGACAGATCTTCAGACAGCATTTTGGCTCTATAATCCCCTGGAGAGATCCCTTCCAACTCTTTGAATACACGGGCAAATTGCTTACTGTTCTCAAAACCTACTTTCTCCGAAACCTCAGCAAGCTTGCCACAGTCTTTCGCTAGCAGTTCTTTAGCATGACGGATGCGTACCTTTTTTAAATAAATGACAAAATTCTCACCAGTATATGCTTTGAAGGCTTCGCTAAAATAAGAATAATTCAAAGAAACATGGTTACTAACCATAGCCATATTTAGTGGACGAGCATAGTTGGCTTCAATATAGTGCAGCGCTTCCTCCATGTCAGCATGCTCCGTATGAGCAGAGCGTACCCCTACAATGTAATTACTCACACTCAGGAGCAAATTCTCAAGCGCACGATAATAATCATGAAAATGACGATAATTGTACATATTGCCCACTGTGCGATACAGCTTCAACACCTCTACCGAGGCCTCGCCATGCACCCGAAATACTTCATCCAGCACCAATTCATTGATATTCTGTCCCACCGACTCCAAATAAGACAGGTCAAGCGCCTTCAAATGCTCAGTCTGAAAAATCACAGCCAGAAGATGCTTCATCTCCTTCTCGCGTTCTGTTCCAAGCATATTGAGCAGCTTGCGAATTTCCTCCTTTGGTAAGGGGGAATTAGACCGTTCTTGACTCACATCCTCGTAATTCAACAAGTTCACTTGTGGATATACAAAAGTATACTGTAATGCCCGACAAGCTTCCTTATAACAGGAACGAAGGTCTGCAAGACTTCCTCCTTCGCTACTTATCCCAATCGACAATCCCATTATTTCTTTGGCTTCAGCTTGTCTGGACAGCTCAATAAAGTCCTGTTTTCTGGTTCCGAGCAATACTAGCTTACCGTCCCAGTCCGTTGTGATTTCCGAGAAATATTTTTCAAGTGGTCCCATCAATCGTTCAACCAGCCCCTGAACATCCCCAGGCTTCATTCTTGTTCCGTCATTACAATAGTAATTCAACACACCTACTGTAAAAGGAACCTCCAAGTCATCTAGGCTCTCCTGCTGCTCTCGCTCCAACTGAACTTCCTGCTGCATAAGCAGCTCGCGTAAACGGCTAGAACGCAGCTCTCGGCGAAAACGTTCTGCTTCCTGTTCCTGCTGCCTTGCGCTGAGATTCTGCTCCTCCTCCTCCTTGTCTATACACTTCAAGATTTCGAATAATTCATCTCTACGAATCGGTTTAAGTAAATAATCCTTCACGCGATAACGGATCGCGCTTTTGGCATATTCGAAATCGTCATACCCACTTAAAATTAGCACTGCCGGACTTTTCTCGCCCCCTGTCGCCGAAGACAACCGCTCCAACAACGTAATTCCATCCATTACCGGCATACGAATATCCGTAATAATAATATCTGCACCATCTGTCTTAAAGACCTCGAGCGCCTCTGCACCATTGCTCGCCATTATGATCGAATATGCGGATGGAAATTCCCTTTCAATCATGATCTTCAGACCTACACGAATATTTTTCTCATCATCAACGATCAGTAATTTCTTCATGGTTGTTTTTCTCCCGTCAAAAGAACTTTCGGCAAGCTTAGACGTACCATCGTCCAACTCCCTGCCTCGCTCTGTACTACAAGCCCGTATTCTTCGCCATAAAAGATTTGCAGACGCTGGTGTACATTTCGCAGTCCTATGCCCCCTGCTCTCTGGCTTACTTCCCGCTGTTCACAGGAGCTATCACAATCACAACATTCATCCTTAGCATATATCGCCTCGTTTAAAGCAACTAGACGTTCTGGGGTAAGACCGATACCATTATCACGAAGCTCTATGGAAATATCACCTTCCGTTTCCGAAATATGAATATTAATGCTCGGGTCCTGTAAATTTTCTTTCTCCCCACACCAAGCATGCTTAACACTGTTCTCCACAATAGGCTGCAGTGACATTTTAAGCACCTCCAGCTCCATATATCGAGGCTCAATATGAAGCACCAGCTTAACCGGATATTCAAAACGAATATTCATCACTTCAATGTAGTTCTCAATATGGCGAATTTCATCTCGCAGCTTCACATACTCTCCGGACCATTTGAAATTATAACGCATCATCCCCCCCAGTGAGGTTAATGCATCCGAGATCGTTCGTTGGTTCTCAATTTCAGCCAGCATTTTAATATTTTCCAGCGTATTATACAAAAAATGTGCGTCAATCTGGTTATGCAGCGTACGTAGCTCAGCCTCTTTTGACAATGCTTGCTTGCTCACTGCTTGAGCCACCAATGTATTGATCGTGTTCATCAGTTTGGAGAAATGATGGGCAAGCTCACCGACTTCCCCTCCACCACGAATCATAATTCCACTGTAGGCTTCACCTCTGCGCACTTTTTTCATTGTTTCGGTCAATCTACGTAGATTTTTTAGAATAAAGGCATTTGTCACATAAGCAATCAGCGTTAGCAGGGTAATGAACCCGACATTGGCTCCAATGATTAAGTTGCGCGTTCGGGAGATATCCTTCATAACTCCCTCCATGGACACTACATTTAACAAATAAGCATCAATACGTTCTAGCGGAGTGTTAATCAACAAAAAAGATCGACCATTCTCCGAGTAATCACTATCCCATTCTCCAGTTTCCCGAAAATGCTTATACCGTTCTGCAATCATATCGGCCATCTTCAGATTATCCTGCAAAAAAGAATGATCCGGTCTGGTGAAAACCTGTAGCTCACTATCCACAAGGAACATCTGGGTCTGATTATCCCGGACGTCTGTATACGTCTTGGGTGTAAAACGACTCAGCAGCATATCCACCTGCACCATACCGATATGATTGTCTGCTGGACGACTCTTCTCACGCAACAACGAAACCTTTGGCAGACTCTCCGCCGGTGCTTCCAAGTATCTCTGCATCAGATCAGGATCACTTTTCTGAAAAGACCAGTATTCCTGTCCCTTCAATTGAAGCGCTTTCTGAAACCATGGCTTGGAAGAAACCCGCTCTTCCCGAAAGATAATCGGCCAAATTTCATGCACTTTATCGCTTCTCGAATACAGCCTCAAATGCTCAATATTCGGATTATTAAATTGAATACGAGTCATATTCACATAGGCATTTGTATTGAAATTAATCAAATCTACTAGCTGGGGTTCAGTTTCATTCGCAAGGAATTCTTCTACATCGGTATCAGAATAAGCCATCTGCGCCGCACGTTCCATCGCCTCAATTTGATTATAGATATGTAATTTTTCCATTTGCAGCAAATAATCATTTTTCTCGACGGCATCTCTGAGATAGGTATTATTGATAGACTCATAGAAGTAGACGGATACCAGCAAGCACGGGCCTAAAATAATAAAAACATAGGCTGCAATTAAACGACTCTGGAGAGATCTTCTCCCCCACCAATAACTAAAAGAATGCCATAATGCTCTAGCTCGCTCACGCCTGTTCACACTATACACTTCTGTTCTGTCCACCTCGCTAAAATAGTGAATACTTAACCTATTTAATATCTATACCATATTTATAGATTGAAAATAACCCAATCGCCCGCATTAGCGGGCGATTGGGTCCTGTTTATTTTATTTTTTTGCGAGTTTTTGCTTATTCTCTTCATATTTTGTTTGCTGGAAGGCTTGCACTTTAGCCAGACCCAGATCCTCTTGCTTCTTGATGTAATCTGTCCAGATGGAATCAAATTCAGCATCGGATGGAGCCATCAAAAGCTTCGGTAACGTTTTGCTGCGCAAATCTTTAATTTTAGATAAGATGACGCCCTCAGGGGAGCTTGCCAACGGATCGATTTGATCAAACTCGGAGATACTTTTTGTTTTTCCGCGAGTCCAGTCTTCAAGCTGTTTGAAAGGCTCTACAGCTGTAGGTGTCCATTGCGCTGTAATATTGGTATTCATCAGCATCCAGAACGTAAAGGAAGAACCATATTGCTTGTCGAATGCCGAACGGTCTTTATTCATCAGATCAAAGACTTCTGGTTTAAATTGGTCTTTGCCGTCAATGGTATCATAGCTGACGCCTTTTTCTCCAAGATAGAGATCTTTATTACCTTCTTCACTGTTCAGGTAACTAAGGAATTTAATAGCGCGTGCTTTGTCTTTAACATCTTTGGAGATCAGCGTTACTGTCCATCCGGAAATGGCAGGGCCGTTCAGAGTAGGTGCATCTAGGTTGGTATTAGCCGGTCCGTCAACAGCGATATAAATTTTGTTCGGGTCTTGCTGGTACAGAGTTCCCAATTGGGCTGCAAAGTCAGTGCGTTGGTACAGCATCGCGAAGTAACGGCCTTGAGCGATTTTTTCTTCCATTTGAGGACGTTTGTCAATAAAGATATCTTTAGAAAGCAAGCCGTCTTGGTTCGCTTGACGCAAAGTTTTCATCCAGCGGATATATTCAGGGTCAGTCTCACGATTGTATAACTTGCCGTCTTTTTCTCTTGGAATAGCTAAGAAGTTCTGAATGTATTGTTCCAGAGAATCGTTACCAGTTGCGGTAAATTCGTGCAGACCGAGCGGAATTATCGGTTGACCATCGATTGCAGGGAATTTCTCTTTAGCGGCCTTCAGCGCTGCCACGAATCCTTCCGGTGTGCGCATATCAGGACTGCCAATCGCTTCATAAATATCTTTGCGGACTACGAAGGTTTGGTTGGATACATAAGTGTCGCCATATTTCTCGTAATCTTTAGGTGAGGAAGAAGCATTCGGATAACCGTATACATTGCCATCAGCTTGTGTGTACCATCCCAGTTTGTCAGGGTCGGATACTTTGAAGAAGTAAGGATCATATTCTTCTGCCAGTTTGTTAAGAGGAAGCACGAGATTACCTTCAATCATTTTCTTAACTGCATCTTCATACCATCCCAGTGTAATGAAGTCCGGCAGTTTACCGGAAGCAATCAGTGTGTTCAGCTTTTCATTTTCATTACCGGCTGGAACGATAAAGTTAATGTCAACACCGGTTTTTTTAGTGATATATTGGGAAGTTGGATCCACACCCCATTTATTAGGGAACCAGGCAAAGTTCAGGTACCAGTCAAACGTAATTGGTGATGTGTCGGATTTCCAACCCGGCTCATCAGCGGATAGTGCTGTAGCTTCTGGCGCTGTTGTAGCTGTTGCCTCTGCTGTGTTGCCTTCAGTCTTGTTTGCGGTATTACCTTTGTTTGCGGCATTGCCATTGTTGCCGGAACAGCCCGCTACGGACAGAACCATGATTGTTGCCATAAGCAGCAGCATTATTTTCTTTGGCTTTCTTTTCATGTCCATGCTTGTTTACCCCTTTTCTTAGATTGATTAATAATTATAATTTGCAACTCCAAGACTGCGGGAGCAGTCTGGAGGAGACACCACTAGTTCGGGTGAAGTGCGACCGGCACTTAGCCCTTGATGGAGCCAATCATCATCCCTTTGACGAAATAACGTTGCAGGAAAGGGTAAGCAAAGACGATCGGAAGTGTTGTAACAACCATGGTAGCCAGCTTGATGGACTGCGAGGTCACCGTCCTAGTCACGGCGCTTCCCTGGACGGCAGTCATCATCAGATTCGAGCTGGACTGGGCAACAACCCGGTACAGGAAGGTTTGAATCGGTTGCATGTTTTCATTGTTCATATAAATCATTCCGGTAAAATAATCATTCCATTGATAAACGCCATGGAACAGCGCAATGGTAGCCAGTACGGGCAAGGATACCGGTAGGACAACCCGCAGGAAGATGGACCAGTCATTAGCTCCGTCAATACGCGCCGCTTCCTCGAGACCATCAGGAATATCCCGGAAGAAGGTCATGAAGATGATTAGATCGAAGAAGCTGAACATGACCGGAATAATATAGACCAGGAAATTTTCTAGCAGATGAAGATCTCTGATGAGTAGGTACGTCGGAATAAGTCCGCCTGCGAAGATCATGGTTATCGTGCCTAACAGGATGTAGAATTTGCCCCCAATCAGTTCCCTGCGGGAAAACGCATAAGCAACCATCGCCGTAAAGAACACATGCAGACCTACGCCAAGAAGTGTTTTGGCTACGGTAAGCCACATCGCCCTCATAATACCCGGGCTAGCGAATACGGCACTAAAGTTCTCCAATGAAAACTTGCGCGGAAACCAGTAAATCCCACCCAGCATAGCATCTTTCCCGTCATTAAAAGCATTAACCAGCACGTACCAGATCGGATACAGCGTAACGAAGCAAATACAAAGCATTCCAATATTGTTGACTATATCAAAGACGACTTCGCCCTTGGTTCTGCGATTCAGTGTAATCATGTACAGGTCCTCCTTGGCCTAAAACAACGAGGTGTCGTTGAGTTTTTTGGATACTTGGTTGGCAATTAGCAGCAGAATGAGCGAGATAACCGATTTGAACATCCCAATTGCAGTTGAATACGAGAAGCGGGCCGAAAGCAGACCGGTATAGTAAACATAATAGTCAATCACATTGCTCGCGCTGTCATTCAGCGAATTGCGCAGTACCAGAATCTGATCAAAATTGGAGTTCAGTACACCGCTAACCGCCAGAATAAACAAGATGCTGATCGTTCCTTTAATGGTCGGTACGGTAACATACCACATTTTCTGGAATCTTCCGGCACCATCGATGGTGGCCGCTTCATACATTTCGGGAGATATGCTGGTAATGGCAGCCAGATAGATGATCGCTGACCAGCCCAACTCCTTCCATAAATCCGAGGTAATAATAATAGTCCAAAAATATTTTGGTTCAGCCAGGAACGAAATTGGCTGGTCGATCACATGCAGCGCCATCAGAATATTGTTGATGATGCCTATATCTGCCAGCCAAGTGGCAAGAATCCCGCCAAGGACGACCCAAGACAGGAAGTGGGGCAGATACGATATCGTCTGAATACTCTTCTTAAAGCGAACGGATCGGATTTCATTCAGAAAGAGAGCGAATATGATCGGCAACGGAAAGATCAACAGTTTGATTAAGCTGATGCCCAGCGTATTCTTCATTACATACACAAAATTATCGTCCGCCAGGAACTCTTTGAAATTCGCGAGACCGACCCAAGGGGCTTCTGAGATTGGCTTGACGATGTTGTACTCCTTGAAGGCGATAATAATGCCATACATCGGAATGTAGTTAAAAATAATCATCCATACTACACCGAGCAGTGCCATTGTCTGCAAATGTCGTTGGGTAATGAACTTCTTCCAAAGCGGGGTACGATTTACTTTACCGGTTTCGAAATTGCCCGAAAATTGAGGCTTCATCGCTGGGCTTAATTCCCCATTTGTTTTTTTCTCCATCATATGGACCTCCAGAATCTCTATATCCGCTCTTGTATAAAGCGTTTACAATATCTATGTATTCATTGTATTTGCTTTTGCCTGTCTCCATAAGGTATTGAATTTCGGATTATAGGTTCCATTTTTCGGGTTCAAGCTAAAACGCTTTCGCCATCCTTTAAGGACGGTAAGCGTTTATCCTTATATTTGGAGAAAAAAATAAAGGGAGGGCCTAGGCCCTCCCTTATTTTCTATGCCATTATTGCTCGAATTTGCTTGATCTCTCCACGCCGCAGAGCCTCTGCCTCATCGCCACGAACGAGTGCTCCTGAAATTTCGGTCACTGTTCCATCGTGATAGACGAGCGTCATGCTCTGAATAACAACCTTCTTCTCACCAAATGTATTCTCACATTGTGGGTTCGAATAAGTTACTTCCGTGCCACCTAGAAATGTGAAAGAGAGATTGCCTTGTTCATCAAATAGCCAGCCTGGTAGAACCGGATCCAAAGATAATGTAAGCTGTCCATCTTCTACTCTGAAAACATGGCTTCCGGCCATCATCGTTCTCCACATACTCAAGAATTCAGCAGTCGACCCACTTAATCTTGCAACGAACCCTCTACCATGATTGTTCGGATCAGGATTACCTCCGGTAGCGATAAAGGATGAATTTTCAAGCGTGCTGCGTCCATAGACAGCCGGATCTAGGAACGGAACTAGCGAGGTCTTCAGTTCTCCGTAGAACTCCTCATAAAGCCCGCCCTTCAACAGCTCAAGTAAATATTTATAGGACATATGCAGGAAGTTGGACTCCCGCTCTAACCAGCCTGGCGTAAAGGCTCTCATTCGTCCGATCTCATGAGACTCACCCTCTAGACTAACCGAAGTTTGATACATAGACGTAGTCGGATCATATAACTCTGTTTGCTTAATCAAATTATAGATTTCTTTGGCTTGCACCGGATCTTTCAGCGTCTTCAACAGGCGAGTAGGCCCCTCAAGGAAGTATGGCAATGCATAGACCTCAAACTCCTCTACCACAGCTTTTGGCAGGCCGTATCCGCTAAGTACTGGTTGACCTTCAGCATCTGTTACCTGCTGGAATTTCTTCGCCTCAAAGCGGAAATAGGTTGGGGTAAGTCCGTTACCAAGTTCTACTGCCTTGTTGATTCCCTCGTCGATTTTGACCAAGAACTTGGAGAGGGCCTCACGAATGTATTCTAAGGTTACTTCAGACTCAGTTCCAGTAATACCGAAACGGATACGTGCTCTATAAGCCTCACGCGCCGAAGCTACAGTATCCCAATAATTAAATTGTTCCAAATCTCCCGACAGAACCGCCGTGACCGCATGATATACCTCTTCAAGCAACTGGGCAATTTCTTCTGGCAGGTCTACAGCTCCTTGGACGCTTTCTTTGCTGTTCAGAGCATCTAACAAAAAGACTACGGTACGTTTCAGCTCAAAAGTCTCACTCATTCCGGAGCCGAACAATCCAGGCAGTCCATTCATAGCATCGTTCCAGCCCGGCTTATTGCCTTCCATTTCTACACCCATACCATAAGGATCAAGCGTAGCAAATTTATTCAAGGCAAGAGACAACATCTTCACGAACAGATTGGTGTGGTAAATGGCGCCGTGACCGCCTTCAGTACGCAGCCAATGGGTATCTCCAGCTTTCCATTTCAGCTTGTGCAGCTTCTCCTCATCCTCAAGGAGTGCACCATATTGCCGGGCCTTTCCGTCACTGATTACATATTTCTCACTACGTGGCAGCACATACGCTGGGCTGTCATAGAACGCATAGGTGTTATCCCCAAATAGAAGCTCCTGCTTTTTGTCAGGGAAGATATCCAAGTAACCTACTACCAGATCCATATTATATGTCCAGTGATCCGACCAGAAGCCTTCGCCAAAGGCTGCCTCAATGTTTTGCTGTGACAGGGCAAGTAATCCCGACAAAAATTGTTGTTCGCTTACCTTCAAGGCAACGTTATGATCCGCAATATAGTTCACTAAGCTACCTGGTGTGAACCGAGTGCTACACAGCTTTACAAGCTCAGCTTGATGATCTGCCGCAGCTTTTCCAATCCACTCCGCAGCTTGTGCCTTACTATCCGGTTTCACTTCAAAGGTTGTTCCTTGCACGCTCAGTGGATTGTAACCATCCGCCTGAATCAAGCTATAGAACATTTTGATGTTAAAGCTACCCACCTTCGGATTAAAAAACACATCATTCCGACGATTCTGATTCATATCACGGAAGTTTCCGTTCCCCTGTGAATAATATTCTGGGGCGAGTGAGAAGAAATTGTAGTCACGCTCCAAGTCACCGTGCTTACGCGAGTATAAGTGAACTACAAAGCCATCACCACCATTGTCAAAGACAAAAGGATAGCCTCCACGCAGGAAGTTATCGAGATAGGATTGACGGCAATACGCATCAAACACAGCCGATGAAGTGTGAGTAGCAATATCTTCCGTTAATTCCTCCGTCAGACCTGCGGCCTCTTGAGATTTAGACAGGATATATTCATCGCGGCATAACTGCTCCGCCTTCTTATTGATTTTGTCGATGTCATTTACATGTCCAACCAGTGTATTCAGGATCAGATTGCTACCTGGTGCTAAACGTCTTGCCACTCCGCTAAAACCGCACGGAACCTTGTTGACGGGGTATTGTGGAAGCTCGCCCAGTTCGGCAAGGGTTAATCCCGCAAAGCGGTCCGGGTACGTAAGCGAGGTATTGCCACCAAAGACTAGCTCGAAATCGACGATTGGCGAGACTTTTTCTCCTTCTCCAGTGAACGACAGGTAGAAATGGCCATTGGTAATTTCGCTAACCTGTGCATCATCATTGGTACTGGAACGCAGCTTATAGAACGGAATACCATTCTCTAAGTTGTATACGTCCATCCAGCTGCGCAGCAGATTCCCTATTTCCTTGTATCCACTGTTTTCTACGCCGTAAGGCAAGATTTCAGGCAAACCATCCATCAGCTCCAGCTCGATCTCTTTACCGCCGATGTTCTCAATCTCTACCCGACGTACCAATGCTGCATAATCGTCATTAGGCAAATTAAAATAGTGTACGGTCGTCTTCAGACCATGTCCGGCATGGCTTTCTTCAATAGTAAGCCCATTAGGCAAAATGGTCATGAGGCGCTTTGCAGCAGGATCTGGACGTGCAGATTGAAACGGTTCATAAATCTCTTGCTCACCTTTAATTTTGATAAAGGTTCTGAAACCGGTCGTCCCTACGTTCTTATAAGAGATATTTGCAGGAGAGAATTCCATGATCGGCGAATTCTTATCGCGTACCCCGAAGCTGCAAATGGCCTGACCCCGATTCACATAAAAAGTCCACATCGGAATTCCCTTCAGTCCGGCAAGACCCGGTAAGAAACTGGAAAAAGGCTTTCCTTCATCAAATTGCTCCATTACAAATGTACCTGATTCGAAATAATAGTTGCTCATATTTATGTCCTCCTAAGTTGTAGATTATTTATGAAATCAAATGCGTTACGATGGAATGAGGCGATAGCTCGCAGCTTGCAATCTCTTCGCCTAGACCTAGCGTTACATTGTGCTCTTCTTCACTTTCATTCATCAGTACGACAGCTATACTACCGTCAGGATTACGGAATGCTGTGGTTAAGATACCTTCCGCTTCAGATGTAAATCCGATCCGTACTGCACCTGGCGCAATGAATTTACTGAAATGCCCAATGTAATAATAGGAGCTGTTATAGTGCACTTCATCCGTTGTAGTATCTGCAATAATCGGCGCATCGCAGAGATTGCCTACATGGTTAGGACCTCCAGTCTCATCCAGTACCAGGTTCCAATCCAGGTATCCTTCTGTCCACGCATTGAGATCTCCAATCATGTTTCTGCCGTAACGTTCGCCTGTAAACCATTCTCCCAGCTTAACGCCGCCCTCTTGGCAGCCCTCTGTGAACAACAAATGCTTGTCAGGAAATAAATCATGTACCTTTTCTACTTTGTCGAACTCCTCGCCTCCGTACCAGTGAATACCTGTACCCCACACATACTTTGCAGCTTCAGGATCAGATAATACTGCCGAAGCACGCTCGACCATAATATCGCGGTTATGATCCCAGATTACAATGTTCACATCTGAATGGCCGGTCTGATGCATCACCGGTCCAAGATAATTTTTAACAAAATCCCGTTCCTCTTCCGCACTATAAATACATGAATCCCAGACCTGAACGGCAGCCGGCTCATTTTGCACGGAAACTGCCCAAATCGGTACTCCCTCTTTTCCATAAGCTTCAATGTATTTCGTATAGTAGCGCGCCCAAACTTCTGCGTATTCCGGCTTCAGTGATCCACCGTTATTCATTTCTCCATTTGTTTTCATCCATGCCGGAGGGCTCCAAGGAGAAGCCAGCATCGTGAATGCACCGCCTCTTACTTCCATGGCATCTTTTATCAGCGGAAGTACCCACTTATGGTCATGTGAGATATCAAAAGTAGCTAGCTCTGTGTCATGATCAGCAACATAAGTATAATTACCGAGGGCAAAATCACAGCTGTGTATATGAACACGCCCCATGCTATAGCCTAATCCCTCTACTGGATGGAAGTACCGATGAATAACCTCTGCTCGTTTCTCGGAGCTCAGACGTGACAACGTATAAGCAGCAGCTTCAGTGAAAGCGCCACCAAATCCAATCATCTTTTGAAACTCCTGCTCTGGCTTAATCTCCACATCGGCAGACCCAGATCCTACTCTTGCGCTAAAAACAATTGCATCTTTTGGAGTTAAGCGTTCCCCTGTATCTTTTGCAGTTACCACAGTTTGAACTTTTGCCATTTCATCCAGCTCCTTTGAATTGTTTTCTTACCAAAGCACTAGTCTTTACTGGATCATCTTCCGATGTTATAGATTCGGAGCAATGAGCCATCAAATCGCAATCGAAACCGGTTTCGTTTGTTTCGAAAAAAAATGATCTTCCAAATCAATTGAAAGAGCATTTATAACAATGGGTCTATTATAGCTCCATCTCACTACATAAGATGTGCCAAATACCACTATCTCATCTCATAAGAACAATTGAAAGCTATACTGTCTTTTACTTTAGCAGGACTCTTTTCAGTTCGTCAAGATTTATCAGACTACTTTCCGCTAATCGGAGGTGCACAGGATTCCCGTTCAACCACTTCCACCGGAACTAAAATCGCTTCCTTATCTAATACTTTACCTTCAATTGAGGTTAAAAGAATGTCCGCCGCTTGGCTTCCAAGAAGCTCCGTATCCTGACGCACCGTTGTCAATGCAGGTGTAACGTACTCGGCAAGATCGATGTCATCGTAACCCATAACTGAAATATCCATCGGTACGGAAAGTCCACTATCTTTAGCGGCCATAATAGCCCCTAAGGCTAGTAAGTCACCGGAAGCAAAGACGGCGGTTGGACGTTCAGGGAGCTTAAGAAGCTCCAGCATCGCGTTATATCCGCTTTCCCGAGAATAAAAGGCTCCGTTTACCACATAGGACTTAGGTACTTTAAACCCTCGCTGCTTCATAGCGGTCTTGTAACCCAACTCCCGCATTTTACCTGGAAATGTGTTCATGCCGCCGGATATATGGGCAATCTTGCGATGCCCCAAAGAGGCTAGATACTCCACTGCCAGCTGGGCTCCAGAAGTATTATCTGAGCATACCGTATGCGTCTCAGAAGTCTCGAAATCCATAATAACGGTAGGAATATCACTCTCAAGCAGTTCACGGAAATACGGATCCTCATAATCGGACAAGAAGACAACAACGCCGTCTACGCCACGAATCCTGCAATTCTCTAAATAACCGCTTTGCTTACCACCGACATCTTTGGAGATAAACATGAGGGCATAACCCTTTTCAACAGCAACCTTCTTAAAGCTTTCGATCACAGCGCTGAAAAAAGGATGGCGAATACCAAATCCCGTATTCTCTACGAACAGCACGCCAATGGTCCACGATTTCTTAGTGGTCAATGTACGGGCATGTGAATTTGGCAAATACCCCATTTCTTGGGCAACCCGGAATATTTCCTGACGAGTTTTCTCACGTACATCGGAATAATTATTAAACGCCTTAGAAACCGTTGTTGGAGAGTAACCGGTTCTTTTGGCAATATCGTATATCGTTGTCAAATCGGCTCGCTCCTTGCCCTGACAAATGAAATGCCTTTTGTTCACTGCAATTTTAACGTCTTTCCGTACCGCCGTCCAGCGAAAAGTAACTTTGTACAGAGGGGAGTAGTGTAACGGTCTGAATCAACAGCCCCAGACTCATATAGATCAGATGTATAATTGCAACACTATTCAGCATGTACGTCTGCACCGTTATCCAAATGATTTGCCCAAACCCGATATACAGAGACAAAGCCCAGAAGCTATATAATTTCTTGAACGGATTTAATCGTTCCACCAAGTGCCACTGAGGTCTCTTGATCAGACCATAAACAACGAGGAGGGGCAGTAATCCAAATACGATAAATAGCAGAATACCCGGGAATAAAAAATCAGAGAATGGCGATCTTTCCAGCATAGAAGTCGGCATTTTCATTAGATCCCCGCTTGGATCTATTACAAGAGCACCGCCCCCTCCTAACGCTCCAACCCCCAAAAAAATAAGAAGAATATACAGCCATGTTACTGTACCCGGCCTTCCCTTCGTTAATTCCATTTCACTTCCCCATTTCCAAATAAGAATTAGAGCAACCCTATCTAGATAACGAATCTGCCCTTTTTTCTATTTTACAAGTTTTCCCTGTTTATCACCGAGATGCATATCACAAATTTGGCTGTGTTTATGGTTTTTTTACGTACGATGTGAACAGCAGCGCTTTACGTTATACTAAGTTTAGAAGCTAACATTTCAATTAACGGAACTCATAAATGAACATCATTGAATCCAAAGCATAAACAATTTCTACGTCCTTATAAGCGAGAAACCCAAGACATAAAGTATGGTGTGGAACTTATAGTTTATATTTCAAAAACAAGGAGACAGGACATGCGTACACATGCGCTGCACCTAACATACCTATGAACGATACCGACCTTCTATCTACCAAGCAGTGTGCTTATTGCCACAAGCTAAAGCCGCTCACGGAATTTCGCAGACGTACAGGCAAACGTTCCAAGGGGCAGTCACGCCGTGGTGCCTGCCGTGAATGTCGCAAACAACGGGAAACACTAAATATAAAACTCACAGCAAACCCCTTACTGGTGAAGCTTGATACGATTCAAACCCATCAGCACACTCTATTGGAGCGTCCCAAAGAGGGAAAGCCGTCTTCCGCTGCTGCTTCTTCAGGACAATCTAATCCGAACCGATGCGTACGAGGTTTGGAACAGCGAAGAAAAAGGCCGCATGCTCAAGGCACAAAGCTAAATCCCGAAGATCCAACCCAATTGATTCCTTCTACCAAAGGGATGATTCTAATGCGCGGTCATAGCGACAAGGGACGGCGTTGGCATCAGGAGATTGATCTAGCGCTTGCAATTACCCTGGTCAGGGAACATGCCGCTATCGTTGTAAACCGTCGAACGATTCGACGATTGTATAGTAATAAGGATTTTCGCGCTTATATACTAGCCAGAGACAATTACACCTGCTACTTCTGCGGCGCTTATGGGGACACCATTGATCATTTACTACCTCGTGCTAAAGGGGGTCATACAACCCCAAATAATTGCGTCTGCGCTTGCACGTTATGTAATCAGACTAAAGCTGATAAATCTGTTGAGGATTTTATGGGCCGAATATAACAACTTAAATCAAAAAGCCCTAATCTCGTAGGTTGTTCTGTTTCCGTGAACAGAATAACCTACGAGATTAGGGTCGCTTTTTAATGTGGAGAAGTGTAGTTTATTTAGTTGCCTGTAATATTCTTAACTCGTCCTACCTGTCCGCTAGTCAATCTGACCTTAATGCCATGCGGATGCCGAGGCGAGTTCGTGAGAATATCTTTCACCGTACCGTGTGTTAGCTTGCCTGTAGGCTGATCCTGTTTAAGTACAATATCCACTTCAAGCCCAGGACGAATATCCGCTCTTACTTGTCCGTTCATGATGTAATCCCCTTTCATGGGTTATAATGTTGTCAACTACAATAGATAAGGATGAGACGTTATGGCCTTCGGCATCAATAGAGAAGAATTATCCCGGTGGAAAAAAGCGGTCTCCGCAGGAGAGATCGCCTTCTTGACTCATTATTGGCTGGATCCACGCTTTCCCGGCATCACTACTGTCACCAAGGTGGGCTGTAGTGATCTTACCACACTGAAACACTGGTGCGAGGAGAACGGATTGCCTGCCCAATATATTCATAATCGTTCATCGTTTCCCCACTTTGACCTCATTGGACCTAGGCAGGCAGAAATCCTTCGACAAGAAGGTCAATGGGATCAGCTGGAACGTTTCAAACTGCTCTAAATACAAATTGTGATTTGAGACGTATTAATTACTTCTTTTTGCGTAAATCCTGCATGATTTTACGGCCGGTAGGTGTCTGTGCTAAACCGCCCCCTGCAGTCTCGCGGTGTTTCTCTGGCATAGCTGAGCCTACCTCGAGCATGACCTTGATAACTTCATCAGAAGGAATCACACTACGAACACCAGCCAGTGCCATATCTGCGGCGGCAAGTGCAGTAACTGCACCGAATCCGTTTCTAACAATACAAGGAATCTCAACAAGTCCGCCAACCGGATCACAAATCAGGCCTAAAGTGTTCTTAAGTGCTAACCCGACAGCATGCACTGCTTGTGCAGGCGTTCCGCCGCGTAGCTCGGTTAACGCGCCTGCTGCCATCCCAATGGCAGAACCTACCTCAGCTTGACAGCCGCCTTCCGCACCCGATACAAAGGAGTTATTGGCGATGACATAACCGATGGCCCCGGCTGCGAACAATCCGGATACCATGTAGTCATCATCCCAGCCAAACCGTTCCTGACAGCTGAGAAATACACCCGGAATAATCCCGCATGAACCAGCAGTAGGCGTCGCAATGATCCGGCCCATAGAAGCATTCACTTCGGATACAGCCAGCGCGTAAGCCATAGCTTGACCTGCAGGTCCACCTAGGCATGGCTCATCAGCCGCGTTGTATGCTCCTACACGCTGGGCATCCATGCCTGTAAGGCCGCTGCGCGAAGTTGTATCTTCATGCATCCCGCGATGAACAGCCTCTTTCATCACGCCATAATATTCACGCATCGTGGAAAATTCATGATCACTGGAACGTCCAGATTCCGCGCTTTGCTCTTCGAGCATAAGTGCTCCAATCGTGAGACCACGTTCCTCACACAATACAGCCAGCTCGCTAAGTGTTTGAAAATTCATGTTAAACTTTCCTTCCCCTTCTCATCTTGCTTACCTTCGTTTAAATTAACCAGCTTCACGGATTTCACAGCAGTGAGCGCTTTAAGCGCTTCAAGAAGCTCCGGTGTAGCCGCTTCATCCAGCTCCAGCACCGTTAAGGCTGCACCACTACGATTCTTACGATCGAGAGACATATGCCCTATATTAAACTGTCCGTTACGCATCACTTCCGTAACACTTGCCAGAACACCTAAATAATCCATATGATTAATCAGAACCGTCGGATAGATCCCCGTAAGCTTCACTCCAAAACCGTCGATATCAACAATCTCGATGTTTCCGCCACCAATAGATGTCCCTGTTAGTGTCAGTTCGCTTCCTGTTTCTTGTCCGATGAGATGCAGCTTAACGGTGTTCGGATGTGGGAACAGACCTGTTCCTTGCTTAAAAGAAACTTCCATCCCGGCTTCGACCGCCAGTTCTAGGGAATCTGGAAGCCGATGATCGTCGGTAGTGAAATCAAGTAACCCTCCAACAATCGCCCGATCTGTGCCATGTCCCTGATAAGTTGCTGCAAAAGAACCGAAAAACGTTACTTCAGCCACACGCGGTACTTCACCCAACACCTGCCTTGCAGCCCTCCCGATCCGTGCCGCCCCAGCGGTATGTGAGCTTGAAGGACCGACCATCGCCGGACCAATAATTGAAAATACATCCTTAAAACGCATAAAAGACCTCCTGCCTGCAAGAATAGGCAATTATCGTACTCCTATATAGTATACTGCACTAGCAGTCGGAGTTCACCGTGACATTTGCTGTGATATCCAAATGCCTGACTTTGCGTATTCAAAGGCTAGTATTTCTATTTCATGTCCTGAGTATCACAAGATATCCTGGGAGCACAGCATAATTCCAACTCTATACTGCCAGCCCATCCCTTCCCAGAACCCTCTTCCATGTTCATTGGTTTCAATAACCATCAGGTGGCACTTGGCAATACCGGCTGCGCGGAGATTCTCAAGACAAGATCATACTTGTTCCCTCGCTTGAACAGAATGGCATAAAGCATGAAGAGCGCTCCGAGGAAGCTTTTCCAGCTCCAGCAGCGCTTCGTAAGGATCGCCCTCTAATCCCATAGCTTTCGCAAAGGCAGGCTCTGTCTTCCATCCGCTTGATTTTAAAAGAATGATCCGTTCGCGAAAATCATCATCCATCTGAGCTAAAATTTCAGCTTCAACGATCATATGCAAATAACCATTCTGGAGCTCCGTTCGCCTCGGCTGCCCAAACAGTTCGATAGGCCAGCCCTTTACCATAAAGTTAATTTTCGTTCGAGGAATCCCTTGAACCACTCGTGATTCGCTAACAAACCCCTCCATGGCTCCAAAATATCGAACAACTAGCGCCTTAAACTTCATAGGATCATAAACCTCACAAATGATATCCAAATCGCTGCCCTCCACTTGAATTCCAAGCGGTATTGTCCCAACCAACAAAGGGGTGTAGTCTGTTAGCAAATTCATAATCTCCAGCTCTGTAAGAAGGTTATAGACCTCTTTCTGAACCACGGTTCCATGAATCAAATAATCGACATTTCGCCAATCATTCATTTTGGACAAGCGCCTCCTCCGACTCGGGTTTATAAACGCATATGTATGTATTGATGACAGCGCACGCTTTTCTGGGCGCATGCATAGAAATATACGGAAGGTAGAACGCAAGGAGGTTATTTCAAAAAAATGAATCCCATCTACCCCTATTATGGGGAGCGGACAGTATGTAAAGAGCAGCCTATTGCTTTTCCTCCACAGCATCAAGATCGTCAGCCGGGCCTGGAGAGTCTGATGAATCCTCGCCCCATCAGTGAAAACCCGGAAATTTTCGGCAGTGGAAAACTGAAGGGAAAGGTTGCACTCATCACCGGAGGCGACAGCGGAATTGGTAAAGCCGCAGCCATTGCTTTTGCAAAAGAAGGTGCAGACATTGCTATAGCTTATTTATACGAAGCATCAGATGCGGAAGTCACTCAAAAGCGGATCGAAGAATTAGGGCAACGCTGTCTAAGGATTGAAGTTGATTTACGCCATAAGGAGAATTGCTTCAGGGCTGTGGAGCATACGATTCGCACCTTCGGCAAGCTGGACATTCTGGTCAATAATCACGGGGTCCAATATCCACAAAGAAGTATTTTGAATATCACAGAAGAGCAATTGTACCAGACGTTCCAGACGAATATCTTTCCATTCTTTTACCTCGCTCAGGCTGCACTTCCACATCTTAAAAAAGGTGCATCCATCATTAATACCGCTTCCATTACTGCCTATCAAGGAAATAAGGAGCTCATAGATTATTCCTCCACCAAAGGGGCGGTGGTCTCTTTTACCCGCTCTTTAGCCTTATCTCTCGTAGACACTGGCGTCCGTGTCAACAGTGTAGCTCCCGGTCCGGTATGGACCCCACTGATTCCCTCAAGCTACTCTGCAGAGGAAGTTAGTATCTTTGGTACAGATACACCCTTTAAACGTGCTGCACAGCCTTATGAGCTAGCAGGAGCATATCTCTTTTTAGCGGGCCCTGATTCTTCATATGTTACCGGGACATGTATACATGTCAACGGTGGAGATATGGTCACCAGCTGATACACAACTCACCACGAGAGGAATGTATACCTATGAATAAGATGCCCGATTATGATATTCCTTCTGTCCGTTTAACAAGTGGCATGTATGCCTTAACAAAATTAGCCTGCGCAGGGCTAACATACGTCCTTATCTCCTTACTTATGCTTGGGTTTCCACAACATAACGGCATACCAGAGGGTTGGCCACTTTCGATCCCCTATGCGATTTACGCTTATGGACTGCCAGCCGCACTAGTAGCCGATGTTCTGCTGCGCCTCCTGCGTACCACATCCCACATCGTTTCCCTTGTTGTATACGTAGCCGCAGGTTTCGGTGCAGGTCTATGGCTGGCAGCAGAACAAGGTTCAGAGCTACTGCTGTGGGGCCTGGCTGGAATTTTGGGACTGCTGCTGCTGCGAGTGACGCAACTGGGTGTAGAGCGTTCCCCTCTACTACTGCCTGTGTTTGCACTATTTCTACCGCTGCTCTGCTTGCTGCTGTTATAAGCTGCACTCAGAGTGCTTCTATGATATCACCGGCAATAATAGCCGCTGGATTATTCCGCTGACGGGCGGCTCTCTCCCCTGCTAATCCGTGTAGATATACACCAAAAGCTGCTGCCTGCGCCTCATTCAGTCCCTGAGCCAGCAGGCTGGAAATGATGCCCGTTAGCACATCACCGGCTCCACCAGTACCCATGCCGGGATGGCCTGTGGTGTTTACATAAGCTTGCCCTTCAGGCGTTGCTATAACCGTATGCGCTCCTTTTAATACAAGGGTAACCCCATGCTCTTTCGCATATCCCATAGCCAGACTGATGCGGTCCCGTTGCACCTCAGCTGTTGTTATACTAGCAAGACGGGCCATCTCACCTGGATGAGGCGTCAGAATCACCGGATGGCGTCTACTTGCCCAGCTCTTGTAATCAGCTTCAGCTAATATATTTAAAGCATCCGCATCGATCACCAGAGGACAATCCGTCTCTTCCCAGAGATTGCGAAGCCATTCTGTATCAGCCTCGAACCGACCAAGACCGGGACCAATGGCAAGAACATCTCGCTCTTTACTTAGCCTCAGCAGCTCTGAAACGCTCCCTGCTTGCCAGGTTCCATCTTCATTGCCCCCAACATCGGCTAACATGAGCTCAGGGGCAGAACCGATGATACAGGGCAGCAGCTTCTGAGGAAGCGCCCATGTCACTAATCCGCAGCCTGCCCGGAGCGCAGCACGGGCAGAGAGCAGTCCGGCGCCGCTCATTCTTAAGGTGCCGGCTGCAAGAAGGACATGCCCATAAGTACCCTTATGGCCTTCAGGCGAACGCCGGCGGGCCAGATCCACGCCCAGATGGGCATGCAGCACTTCCGGTGTCAGCAGGTGAACCTGCACACCGCTTTCAGGGGCCAAAGAAGACGGAATGCCGATGGCCCGGACCTTCACATGCCCCGCTGCGCCTGCACCGGGGTATTGCAGGAGGCCTCGCTTGAGAAACGCGAGGCAAACCGTCACCGACGCATGAATGCAAGGCTCATGCGTCTCACCGGTGTCCGCGTTCAGACCACTCGGGATGTCCGCGGACACGATCACTTTGCCGCTGCTATTCGCTGCGGCAATCAGCTCCGCATAGGCACCGCGAGGGGCTCCCGCGGCGCCAGTGCCGAGCAGCGCATCCAAGATGCCGCTGCACTCGGCAAGGTCCAGCCGATCCCTGCCGTATACCACGGCAGGAAGGCCCATGGCTGCAGCCGCATCGCGCTGCAGGGCGGCCTCGCCGGAGAGCGACTCCGGCGGCACCGCATAAACGAGCGTGACGGCGATGCCGGTCTCGCGAAGATACCGTGCGGCGGCGAGGCCATCGCCGCCGTTGTTGCCTTTGCCGACGAGGATAAACCATCGCTCGGCGGCGGCATTGTCCAAGGTCAGCGCATGATCTGCGCTGACCTGAAATGCATCCTTCCCGGCGTCTTCCCATCCGGCTGCATTTCTGCAGCCCTCTCCACCTCTCCGCCGGCACAGCGCAACGATCTCCTCTGCGATCACTCTTCCCGCATTCTCCATCAGCGCAATAGCTGGAATCCCCAGCCGCTGGATTGTTTCTCCGTCCAGCCGCCGCATTTGCTCAGCAGTTACCAGATACATGGTTCGGCCCCTTTCCGCTACACTTCAATCCACAACTAGCTTGATATCAATAAGCTACAGTAAATCTCGTCCGGCTAAAATTCCCTTCCTCCAGCTCGTCCACCATAGCTACAGCAAAATCTTCTACACTGATTATACTTTCGCCATTCTCATCAAAAACAAGACGGTCGAGTCCAATGCGAAATTGACCTGTACGTCGACCGGAATGGACTACCGCAGCAGGACTGGCATACGTATAATCCAGTTCTGTGTTTTTGTAAATTTCATAAGCTTCCGCATGTGCCTCTGCCAGTGGTCTAATCTGAGCAGGGAAATCTGCCGTATCCATCAACAGCTCTCCTGATTCAGTCTTCAAACTCCCTGCACCACCCACAACTAGCAGTCGATTGAGCCCAGCTTCTTGCATCCCCTCAACAATCGCCTTAGCCGCTGTTAGCAAATCCTTCTCTTGTCCGAGTACTGGACCGTATGCACTGATTACCTCTTCATGACCACGGACTGCAGCTGCGACTGAAGCAGGATCTAGAACATCTACAGTCGTGATGTGCAGACGTTCATGTTCAAGGGTTACTGATTCTGGAGTCCGTACCGCAGCTGTTACCTCATGTTTTCTTTTTAAAGCCTCCTGTACTATCGCCTTTCCAATCGTTCCTGATGCACCCAATACTACAACATCCATCTGTTTTTTCCTCACTTTTTCCGGGTAAGGCCAGCGTGCGGCCTTCCTGCTTATTTATATTTTTCAATACTCATCTCAATAGCCTTTCCCTTACAACCTTTAATCATCTATTTATCCCCTGCGGTCCATTTGAAATCAAATCGCATCCGTTAACTTCCAAACGAAAAACCCCTTCACCAATACAAGGGGCACTCTCTACTAAGTAGCATGTCCTCACATTAAGGACGTAAAAACATTCCCTGAGAACGTGGCATGACCGATTCAAAGCCATATTGTGCATACAATTTAGAGGCTTCCCCATCCGCGATTAGACTGACATAAGCCTTGTCCGGTACAGTATGAAGAAAATCCCTGATTTCCCCCATGATCAATTTTCCTAAACCGCGACCCTGATAAGAAGGCTTCACTGCGATATCCGTAACCTGAAAAAAGCATCCCCCATCGCCAATCACCCTGCCCATCCCGACCAAGGTATCTTCCTCATACAAGGTTACTGCAAAAATAGAACGAGGCAGCCCTATCGCAGCCCCTTCTTCACTCATTGCACTCAGTCCAGCCTCTTTTCTCAGTGCTAAATACTGTTCCACTGAAGGACATTCATGACGTATATCCAGCTTTCCTGTTGTCCCCATACCTTTCTCCTCCTAGCATCCTACAATAAAATAGAATTAGCGCCGTTCAGCATTGCTGTTCCAACTATATACGACTCAATGGTGCACAGGCAAGACTTGCCTCCGTCGAATATACAATAGCCGCCTGGCACATAGGCTAGGCGGCTTTTTTTTATCAACGATTTTCATTATTATGAAGTATTATCTTCTTATTAAATAGGCGATTACTCCCAATAATCTGGTTAACTGATCTGGTATATCGTTTTACTACCACAAGAACAAGTCGTTCCCCTTTAACTTAAAAATAGCTTCCATAAAATAATAATCGCCATAAATGATTGAAACATGAATGTCTTTATGATGATACGCTGCTGAACCGCCCATTAAAAGATGATCGGAATCGGTCGTCCAGTCGCATCGAGCAGCGTCCACTGTTTTCAGGAGCTTCAGCGCGGCGTTCAGGTAGACCTCCTTTTCGTGCTCGCCAACAACTTGGGCGATCTCGATCAGTCCGCAAGCTGCGATCACCGCTGCCGTAGTATCTTCGTAAGCGGGCTCCTTCGGTTGCCGGAAATCGATTGGAATAACCCCGTTATCCGGAATATTTGCCATAAAATAATACGCCACCCGTTTGGCCGCCTGCAAATACTCCGGCTTTCCCGTATGCGTATAACTGATCATAAAGCCGTATAAAGCCCAGGTCTGCCCACGTGTCCAGGACGAGCCATCCTCGTAGCCTTGGCCGCCGTAAGTTCGGACCACACCTCCATGGAACGGATCGAACTCCACGATATGATTCACGGAACCGTCCGGCCTGATAAAAGCTTCTAGAGCAGTGTCCGCATGCCTCATTGCTATTTGCGCATATCGCGGATCTTTAGTCTCTTCGCTCGCCCAATAGAGAAGCGGTAGATTCATCATGCAGTCCACGATCGCCCACCCTCTTGTATCTTCGCTGGCCGTATCATCGTTCCAAGCGCGGATAAATCCGCCTGCCAGATTAAATCGTCCAGCAAGTAAGTTGGCGGCGTGTATTGCCCTCTTACGAGATTCCGGATTTCCGGTAACTTTATAATTGGCCAAGCTCGTAGGCAACCACATAAATCCGACATCATGATGCAGACCGTAGAATTGATGGAAGCAGGCATCCAAAGCATCCTCCGTAAAATTGGCGATTTCCTTGTACTTCTGAGCGCCGGTTTCATGGTACATGAGCCACATCATACCGCCCCAAAATCCATTCGTCCACCAGTTGATATCTTTTTCGATCTGATTGTCGTGCGTGCCATTTCTTGTCGTGTATGGAATTTTGTTTCTTGATCGTTCACATACGACGTCCATTTTGTCCGTTAGTTTAGCTATGACATTATCTACCCAAATTTGATCATCAGCCTGAAGGTTCAACAATCTGCTCACTCCTATTTTTTAACTTTCTAAGGGTCACCCCTTTTCAAGCCCGTTTGCTTATGTGCATATCTCTTTCGTTTATCGAAACCAAGTACTGATCTCCAAGCTCGAAGCTAAATACACCTTCCTCTTCTTCAATAATCTGAACGGCAGGCTGTTGCCCCCCTTGAAAAGGAATAAGCACGGTCAAGAAAGTCATAGTACCGCTGTAGCTATCCTGAAAGCGGACCCTTGTCGAAGGCCTTGAGATATCGGTCTCATCGGACAGCCTTCCCTCCAGAAGATCCAATTTCCCCGTATGGCTTGTCGCAATCGCCAGATTTGCAATATCGCTAGTCCCAATCACGCCGCCTAGGCTCTCTTTCACCTCGACAAAATCCAGATGGAAATAACGCTGAACGCTACGATCATTTAGTCCTTCTACCCGATCTGCAATAACAATGAACCGATTATCGACTAGTGAAATATGCCGATGATGGACAACCGGATCATAGTTTGTATGGCTGGCGCTGGCGAGCTGATAGAAGCCTCTATCCTCTACATTGTAGATTCCACCAGGCTTTTGTGGCCCAAATGTAAAGGAATTAATATACTCGAAATGATCTCGCTCATCGATCAGCAGCGTAGAGTGATAATTCGAGCTCTTAAACTGCTTACGGTCCTCATCATTCCGATAACAAAAAAATCCGGGATCGCAAATCATGTCTTTTCCGAGCGCCGTAAAATCAAAGCTCATCAGATCGATATGGGCATGGGCATTCTGAATCGGGCTTTTACATGTAAACAAAAAACTGAGAGCCTTCGAATCCCAGCCACTGCGGATAATCGCTTGATCCAGCGTACGATTCCAGAATGTCGTGGGCTTATCCAATACAAACTCTCTATCCTGCAAGGAATGCAGCTCCTCCACAAATTGGCGGACATCGAGCGCTCTCCATACATGCTTACTAGCTTCCCTTACAACTTCGTGTACATCAATCAAATTCGTTGCAAGACCTAGCCAGGAGCTATCATTCAAGGCATAATACCCATAAACGCCAGACATTACCGCAAGCGGATTTGCAAAAGAGTCTCCGACAGGTACACATTTCCCGGTTGGTCTTAACGAGTAGATCGAGTAATCCAAATTCTTTCTGAACCGTTCCATGTACTCCGCAGAGAAATCAAAATCGAAACGTTTAGCCAGAACGACAGCCAGCCCGAACCAGAACATGCAGCCATTATGATACGATGGACAGCCTTCAATTTGACCGCCATCCTCTGTCAGTTGCGCCATGCTGCACTTTTCGATGCCCTCGATCGCAAAAGCCTTCCATTCCTCAGCTTCATTCAGCTCGGGAAAGTAAAGAGCAGTCGTCAGAAGGCCCAAACATTCCATTAAATAATGGTTATGATCCGCTTTAGGCCACAACTGAGGCGACACGTTACGCAAAGCTTTTACTTGCTTATAAATGACTGTTAAATACTTCTCCAAAATTTCTTCCGTGAACAACTCCGAAGGGCCTAGATGCTCCAGAACAAGCGGCCAAATTTTGTAGCCCCGGATACCAATCTCCAAAACCCTCAGCGGATGGCATTCCGTAAAATAGCCAATCGGCTTAGCCAGTAAGTCCTCAGGAATAGTGACCGTTTCGATCCAGTCCAGCATTTCATCGATGACCTTGAGTCCGTATTTCGCGTCCTTGGTGAGCGAGTAGGCTTCCAGTAAATCCTGCCAATGCGTCATGCGATTCAGCTGCCATAAATATTCATTGTCATTATGTCTGCGCTCTAGCCAGCTAGGCGGATTCCCGACAAACTCTCTGACTCCCCCTGTACCAGGAAGCATGATCATTCCTTGATAGACGAATTCGGCATTCGCAATCGTCTCGCGCACGTGATCAGGCATATGTGCTGCGATATAGGCGGCTTTCTCGTCCATCGGCTCAAGCCGTGAGCGCAAGTTAGCTAACAGCTCCGTCGTAGTCATCGGCTCTTTCAGCAATGATTGCAGATTCATTTATTCATCTCCATTATGTTATTTTGAATTCGAAATGCCCCCTCCGAAATCATCAAGACTCCGGAAGGAGCGATTCCAGCTATTTCATGTAACGGTCGTATGCACCTTGCTCCAGAGCAAGCAAATCCTTGATGCCCAAGCTTTCCAGCTCTTTAATATACTTGCTAAATGTCTCATCGTTTACTGGTTCCACGCCGAGCACCCAACGCTGCAGCTTTTCTTCCACATAAGTCAGTACGCCCGCATTTAACTCCTCAAATTTGCTCCGTTCATCATCTGTATAAGAAATCGGCGGATAAGCCTTCATAATATAGCCATTGTCAATGTATTCCTTGATGCCTTTCAACGCAGTTGCGTTTGTCCATTGTTCTTCGTAAGCGTAGTCTTGATGGAAGGCGAGCTCGATCTGGGCTCCCTCTTCCTGAAGCTGTTGAATGACTGTCTTTTCTTTATTTTTCAATAATGAATCTTTAAACTTCGGTTTGCCGTCCACGAGGTCGTAGTCCTTACCTTCGATGCCAAAGTTCATCAGTCTCCGGCCCTCTTCGGAAAACCAGAAATCCATATATTTGATCGCTTCTACGGGATGCTTGGTAGTCGACGAGATTCCCCATCCGCTTGCATGCGTCCCCTTGCGGGAACTTTCTTCGATTACTTTGCCTTCAGTGTTCGCTGGAGGCGTCATCGGAACAAAAGAGAAGCCTGGAATCTCAGTCGCAAGAATGTCATTGAAGTTAGCTGTGCTGGCGAACCAGTCGTGCGTCATGCCGCCGACATTGTCTCCGAGCAAAATGTTACGCGCCTTCTCTCCGCGGGTGAAAATTTCTTTATCGATTAAGCCTTCCTTATACCACTTCGCAATATTTTCGATGGCAGTCTTATAACCCGGCTCATACATGCCGTACTTGACGACACCGTTATCCGCGTAAAATCCGCGTTTGGCCGCATCGGCCCCGCCTTGCACGCCCCACTGAATCAGTAGATCGTAAATTCCATCCAGCTTGGACCGGCTGAAGTATGGGATTTCATCGTTTACTCCATTACCGTTCGGATCTTTTTCTTTGAAGGCTTTCAAGAGCGCATACAGCTCATCTACAGTTTTCGGCTGCTCTAGTCCCAATTTATCCAGCCAATCCTGACGTACAAACCAGCCCCTTGCAGCCGGTCCATCTGGCGTAAAGTTAAGGAAATACGTTTTGCCGTTATAGGCTTTCATATATTTAGCTGCATCTGGATGTTCGGAAAAGAACTTTTTAATGTTCGGGGCATATTTTTCAATCAGGTCATCTAGCTCAAGAAAGGCCCCTTCAATCCCAAGGCTGTCATACTGCTCCTTAATTTGATGATGGACCAGATCCGGAATTTTTCCGGAAGCCATCATTGTATTGAACAGTTCTTTACTATTCGTCGAGGCCTTAGATGCAGTACCCTTTAGCTTAATATTGGTCATGGCTTCCGCTTCTTTGAAGACGGGCCAGTTATCGTCGAATATAAACTTATCTGAGTAGTGCATATGGAGCGTCAGTTCAACCGGCTCTTTAGAGATTAAGTTCCCGGATAGTTGTTCTGTATCCGACCCTTTTGAATCATTCGCTGAACTTCCACTATTTTGCGGAGCGTTATTGTTACTACAGCCTGCCAGCAGCATACCGACTGACATCATGATTATTGCAGATGATTTCATCCATTTTTTGTTACCCATATTCATGACCTCCCAATATTGGTTTCTTGATTTCATAGTAAAAGGATTGAAGTAGCCATTAGCCTTTGACGGAACCGATCATGGCGCCTTTGACGAAATATTTCTGAATGAAGGGATAAGCTGCAACAATCGGTATAATGGAGACGATAATAGTTGCATAAATGATCGTTTCCTTAGAATATACCGCCATATTCCCCATTTCGTCGCTCACGTACATTTCTACGATGAGTTTCTTTAGCAAGACTTGTAGCGGTACCTTACTCTCGTCGCTTAGTAGGATCATCGTCCAGAAATAGCCGTTCCAGCGGTGCACCGCATAGAATAATCCGATCGTTACAAGAGAGGCTTTGGACAGCGGCAGATACACCTTCCATAAAATCGTCAGATCATTTGCTCCGTCAACCTTTGCCGCTTCCTCGAGTTCCTCCGGAATACTCTGGAAGAACGTTCTCATGAGGAAGACATAGAAGGTCGTAATCGCGAAACCGATAATGATCGTAAACCTGTTGTCAAGCATGTTCAAATCTCTGAAATTGAGATACATCGGAATCATGCCCGGTTGGAACCACATTGTCAGCGCGATAAAGAAGCTGATGGCCGTACGCCCCATAACCCGTTTCTTGGACAGGGCATAGGCCCCGCAAATGGTGAGAATTAAATTGACGATTACGCCGAATATCGTGTAATAAAACGTGTTAAAATAGGCAATCCAAATCCCCTTTTCCGATAATACCTTTGCATAGGAGTCAAAGTTAATATCGCGCGGCAGCAAGATCACCTTGCCGGTAACGACCGCATCAGAGGAGCTGATGGATGCGGATAAGACATAGACAAACGGATATAATGCAAGCAAAGCGATTATTCCAAGAAATACACAGTTAAAGATATAGAACAGCTTTTCGCCTCTGGTTTTTTTCATCTTCCATCACCTACCATAATCCTGTCTCTGTTAACTTCTTGCTCATCTTGTTGGCAAATACGACTAGAATAAATCCAACGACGGCATTGAACAGTCCCACCGCTGTCGCCAGGTCGTAACGTGCATCCTGTAAACCGGACCGGTACACGTAGGTGTTAATAACGTCGGCCGTCTCATAGGTGGCTGGCTGATATAGAAGAATGATCGCCTCATAGCCTACTTCCAACATGGAGCCCACCTTCATGACAAGCATGATTGCGATCGTCGGAATGATGGCAGGAAGCGTGATATGCCACATTTGCTTCCATTTATTAGCTCCATCAATAACCGCTGCTTCATACAAAGCCGGATTGACACCGGACAATGCAGCTATATAGATGATGGTACCAAATCCCGCTTCCTTCCAAATATCCATGGACCCGATAAAAATCGTACGGAAATAATCGGGATTGGTCAGAAAGTATTGCTTTTCTCCACCCATCATTTCGATCAGGATATTGATAATGCCGTTGCTAGGAGCCAAAAAGTTAGTCACAATCCCAGCTACGACAACGACCGAAATAAAATGGGGCAAATACGTGAAGGTCTGCACCGTTGCTTTGAATACCCCATTCTTCAATTCGTTAAATAACAAAGCGAGGATAATCGGCACAGGGAACGCGAACAGCAATTGATACAAACTGAGCAATACTGTGTTTTTTAATAGCCTCCAGAAATATGGACTTTTAAAAAAGGTCTCGAAGTGTTCAAATCCAACCCAGGGACTCGCTTCAATTCCTTTATATACACTGAAATCCTTAAAGGCGATTTGCAGGCCATACATCGGCTTATACGCAAAGATGATATACCAAGCCAGAAACGGTATCAGGAGTAGATAAAGATAACGGTCCCTGATCAGGTTGGTTTTTATTTCTTTAAAGTTAAGCAGCACTCTCTTCTCCTCTCGCAACGATGTTTAGCTGATCCCCTCAGGAGCGCTCCCAATTGAAAGGTCAGCGTTGCAATTTAAACTATAGGAATGAATGTAAGCGCTGTCTATCGCCATTATTTCATCTAGCGGCATCTCTTTATGTCTGGGTTCATAATGTGCATTATTTTATGTATTAACAATTTTCTCGTTATATAGAGAAACGCCCGTCGAACATACAATAGCCGCCTGGCAATTAAGCTAGGCGGCTGTGTTTTGAATCAACAGTTCTCATTACTTGAAGCCTCATTCCTTCTCGTTAAGCTTCTTTGCGTATTGGCCAGGAGCTAACCCTTCATACTTGCGGAACATGCGAATAAACGTGTTTGCATTATTGCACCCGACCATTAGTGCTAAATCTCCAATTTTGATATCTTTCTGCTGACGCATAATCTCTTTAGCTTGCTGCACACGATAAAAATTCAAGTAATCTTTAAAATTTTCTCCGGAATGATTTTTGAAAGCGATACTGACATAACCAGGAGAGAAGTTAAACTCCTCCGCTATCATGCTAAGCGATAAATCCCTTTTGTAGTTGTCATGAATATATTCAATCATCCGCTTTACCGTACTGTTATCCATCATTTCATTCTGCTGATCAATCGTATCCATCATGGCGCCGAACAAGGAAGTAATGGCGGAAACCATAAGCTCCTTCGATTCGCCGTGCTGTACGATGTCCAGAGATTCCTTATGAGCTTGAACGAACTCTTCAAAAGGCATATTCAACTGCTGGATAATTCGGCTCAGCGTAGCCAACACAAGCAGGCTGAACTGGTCGAGCTGCTGCCTGGTTAACTGCCTTTGCTCCAGATTTTCCGATAGCAGACGGTTTAGCGTATTTAAAGCATTCTCCCGCTTGCCGCGAATCACATAGCTGATCAGCTCGCGTTCCGTATCGATAGGATAATAATAGCTGACCATCTGAACTTGACTGAGTTGTTTATAAGTAATGACGGAAGTCTTGTCCACAGCCGATCTTCTCTTCAGAATATCAAGTGCCTGGATAAAGGAGCGGTCAATTTCCCCAGCAGAAATTACAGGCTGGCCTACAGCTGCAGTCAATCCGTATGCATGAGCGTCCTCGATTTGAGCCATCGCTTTCATGAGCTTCTTCTGAATGGATTCCGTATCGGATTCACTGATTATGAAGACAAATTTGGTGAAATCATGATCAAGCAGTTCACAAGGGAAATGAACCTTCAACTGCTCATGAATAATCAAGGAAGTCTTTGATTTTATCGTAAGAATCGCATCTTTCGAATATTGCTCCTCCAATTCCTTAGCGTTCGAGAATGAAATCACACAAACGCTCAAGTTGTTAGAAAGGCTTTGCAGTTGATGTGCATTTAGCAGGTCATCCACCTTGTCAGGTGGAACGAGTCCATGGAGCAAATCCCGCAGGAACTTGTCTCTCATCGAAAGCTTGTGCTCATGTAGCGCGGATTTCATCTGTTCATTGGCTTCACTTATACTCGTCGCTGTCTCGTTCAAGAAAGCGAATTCGTCTGCTCCCGAAGGCTCACCGTAGCTCTTGAACAATCCGACGAGATGACCCACAGGCCGGTACATGCGCCTGGAAACTGTATAGGCGAACGCAAGTCCCACAAAGATAAGAATGGCTAATAAAAGTACAGTCCCTTTTAAATTGGGGGAAAAGGAGTCCACCAAAGAGTAGTTCTGTGTAACATACATATACGACCATTGCGGCATTGTATTCGAGCGGATTAAATGGAAATCGAATTCATCATTGGATAGCTTCTTATAATCCACGGTTGCCTGTTCATCCAGTTGTGCCAGTGGATAGGCAAGCAATTGCTTTTCCCGTTTATCGTCAAAGCTTGATTTAAGCGTTACGTATCGGCCATTTTCGATAATGGCAAAAGCTTCTTGCGCATCAGGTGATAGGGGTGGCAGCAGCAATTGTTCAAAGAATGAGACAACAAAAAATAATGAGTTCCCTATTCCTACCCGTTCCGGATTAACGATTCTTATGGATGCGCTTTCATTGTTCGTCGACGTTGTATTTTGGCTGCTCGATACCGTTATGTTTGGACTCGTGCTGTCTGTACCTAATTGTGCCAAATCCTCATTAGTGATTCCCATACCTTCCATATAGCGTCTTCTATCCGACGAAATTTGCGGCGTAATAACCAAATCGTCGTTAGTCTTCATTAAATCGATGCTATAGCCGAATTCAGAGAATGCATCTATATGATTTTTCAGTGCATAAGAGGCTTGCGTGATCTCATAATAATCGCGATCTTTTTCAGCGAATTTAACAACATGATCATCTAATCTCAATTGTGTAATTAAATTGAAAGAAACACCGAGTTTCGTGTCAATTTTGTCGCGCGATTGCATGAGAAAATTCTGCTGCTTCTGGCTTAATTCCGATCGCACGTTTTGGCTGTCCTTAAAAAAAGAAAGGCAGACAGCAATCATAGTGTAAGCGAAAATAATAACCAGATAAGCGATAAGTAGTTTTGTGAAAAAGGATTTTCTAAGCAATGTGATCTCCCCTTGATGATTCCTTTATAAATTGAAAATCACCCAATGGTAAAATTCGTATCCTTATTGGGTGAGCGTATATCTTTACACTCTTTTGGAAATATCTAACTCACACTATATATGAATATGAAAATACCGTCCATTCCCAAAATTCATACACATCCGTCAAAGTGGTAAGTATTATATTCTTGAATCCTATTACTCACTGTGTGGAATAGTATATATAACAATATTCTAAAAAGGTTGGTGGCATAATGTCTCCTGTAGCAAAGCTGTTTAAATGGGGAACGTGTGTGTATGAGGCTTTTCTGGCTCTGCCTGTCCTCGGCGGTCTCTTTATTATAGCCAATGGTTGGGTCCCACTTGCCGTTGCCTTTTTACTCCACGCTGTAGCCATTGTAATCCTGCAAAGAGAGCGGAAACCCATCGTAGGGAATGTTCTAGGCATTATCACCTCGATTTTAGCGTTTATCCCACTCTTAGGTTGGATCATGCATGGCATCACTGCGCTCGTACTGCTCGTTGAAGGGATTTCCTCTTCACGTCAGGCAAATCGTTATTAATAAGAGCACCTAAATCGTCAGAAAAATAACCCGCCCCTATTCAGGAGTGGGTTATTAGCGTTTATTCTTAAATATGATATATACCTTTATGATTGCCCGAGATTGTATCAACGTCCTGCCGATTGGGAATCGGCCCGCCGGGTTCCACTCTCATTAATGTAACGCCCGTTTGCGTTGCCATTGCCATTCTCAAAACGTTTGCGTTCCGTACGCTCCATCTGAACAATCTGACCTTCATGCACTACGATGTGCAAGGAGCCAAATTCCATATCATCCAGAAGCCCTGCAATCCGCGTAAGCCATAAATCATCCACTTTCAGCGGTTTAGCCATTCTCTAGCCTCCCTTTCCCCATCCAAAGGATTATATCCGCCTAAATTCCATAATTCCGTTATTACCAACCCGTATACTATGAATTAACTTAGCACGGAACCAAAAGTACTGTCAATGGGCATTTTTTCGTGATAACCAGCTTTTAATAATCATCGTCACCAAAGCCAACAACAGGAGCAGTGAAGCTACTGCAAAAGAGGCTGAAAATTGATATTCATTGTACAAAATCTCAACATGCAGCGGCAGTGTATTCGTCTCCCCACGTATATGCCCGGACACCACAGAAACTGCGCCGAACTCGCCCATGGCCCGCGCATTACACAAAATAATACCGTACAATAAACCCCATTTAATATTAGGAAGCGTGACTCTGAAAAAGATTTGCCACCCATGTGCTCCGAGGGTAATCGCTGCCTCTTCCTCCTGTGTCCCTTGATCCTCCATCAGCGGGATTAACTCACGCGCCACAAAGGGAAAGGTCACAAACAGCGTGGCCAACACGATGCCTGGAAGCGCAAATACGATCTTGATATCATGGGCGCTCAGCCAAGGGCCAAACCAACCGTTGGCGCCGAAGACGAGCACAAAGATCAGACCGCCGATGACAGGCGATACTGCAAAGGGGAGATCTATCAAGGTAATGAGAAACCCTTTACCGCGAAAACGAAACTTGGTTACTGCCCATGCAGCCGCTACGCCAAAAAAGGTATTCAGTGGTACAGTGATCGCTGCAACAAGCAACGTCAGCCGCAAAGCGGAACGGGCATCTGGATCGGTCAGAGCAGCTATATATACGTCCCAGCCCTTTTTGAGTGCCTCTGTCAGCACGACAATCAAAGGCAAGGCAATCAGCCAAAAAAGGACTAGTCCAGCAGCTCCGATCAACACCCATTTTACAGCCTTGGTTTCCGTTGTCGCTGGCGAGGATGTATTCTTCTGTAGCCGGGGGGCTTGGAGTGGGATCGTGCCTGCCACAAGTTATTCCTCCTTTAAAGGGTTTTACGAAAGCATGATTAGCTTCTGAAAAATGCCGAACAACGGGAAATATGAAATGTCTTCGAGTGAATTTGGGAGTTATCGGGCGGCTGGAATCGTTCAAACAAGATTACTGGTAATGGGTCACTCCAAGGAATATTGGACTTCCGATCGCTGTTATCCTCAGATTTCCTGATTTGAACCGCTGTCCGCGGTAGAAATCCGAGGATAAAGGCGAACGCTAACGCTTCTACAGTTCCAATATTCCTCTCCGTTCCTTTCTTACCAGTTATCTGGTTCAAAACTTCGAGATCGCTATCGCTCCTCTAAAAGCAAATTCACTCTGCGACTGATTCCGCATTTCACGGAAGCAAGTATGCTTCGTAACATAAAGTCGTCATTTACCTGTTCGGATGTAGCCTCGCTAATACTCGCTCAGCAAGTTCTAATACAAAAACATTAGAGAATAGGGAATAAAATCTGAGTAAAACCGAAAGACTTACCGAGAAGTCTTACGCACCCAACGCTGGAGCGTATTAATGACTAACAGCATTAAGAAGGAAATGAGAAGCAGGAGCAACGCAACGGCAGTAGCACCAGCGTAATCATACTGCTCCAGTTTGGACATAATAAGCAAAGGAGCAATCTCCGTTCTCATCGGCATATTACCGGAGATGAATACGACAGAGCCGAATTCACCAATACCACGGGCAAATGCCAAAGCAAAGCCCGTTAACAACGGCGGGAACAGCTCAGGCAGTACTACTGAACGAAAGGTTCTCCAGCGGCCTGCACCGAGGGTTGCCGAGGCTTCCTCCATATCTCGGTCCAAATCCTCCAGCACCGGCTGTACCGTTCGCACGACGAACGGTATCCCGATGAACATTAAGGCAAGGGTAATGCCAAGCGGAGTAAATGCCACCTTTAATCCTAGTGGCTCAAGCCACGCTCCGATCCAGCCATTTGTGGCATAAAGAGCCGTCAAGGAGACACCAGCTACAGCTGTCGGTAAAGCAAACGGAAGATCGATCAGCGCATCAAATATTCTTTTGCCCGGAAATTCGTAACGCACTAGTACCCATGCCAGCAAGAGACCTAGAATAGCATCCACAAAAGCAGCAGCCGCTGCCGTAGACAGGCTGACACGATACGAAGCCAATACACGCGGATCGGTAGCTACATCCCAGAATTTCGCCCAGCTCAGCCCAGTAGAATTGAACAACAATGCTGAAAGTGGCAAGAGTACCACGAGACTCAGGTAAAGTACGCTGTACCCCATCGTTATCCCAAAACCGGGTAGTATCTTTCGCCGCGTTGTCGCCGATACAGCTGTAGTCGTTGCGGTGACATTCATCCCCTATTCATCCTTTCTCGCCTTCGGCAGGTTAGCCGATCAGCCCCTTACTAGGGACAAATCTCTTAAAGAAAAATATAATTTTCGTTTAATTAATCTGTTATTTAGCACCCGGCACATAGATCTTGTCAAAGATCCCGCCATCGTTAAAATGCTTCTCTTGCGTTTCTTTCCAGGTTCCGAATTTATCAGCCAATGTGAAGAGCTTTATTTCCGGAAACTTATCTTTATATTGTTCTTTCACGCTTTCTAGCGTTGGACGGTAGTAGTTCTCAGCCGCGATTTTTTGTCCTTCCTCCGTATAGAGATACTTCAAGTAAGCCTCGGACACTTCACGCGTATTTCTTTTATCCACAACCTTATCTACTATTGCTACCGGCGGTTCAGCCAGAATGCTCTCAGATGGATTTACGATATCGAATTTATCTGGACCAAGCTCTTCTACAGAAAGGTAAGCTTCATTCTCCCATGCAATCAGCACATCGCCAATTCCACGCTCTACAAAAGTGGTTGTAGAACCGCGCGCACCCGTATCCAGCACCGGAACATGTTTGAACAATTCTTTTACAAATTCCTCAGCCTTAGCTTCGTCGTTATTGTTGTGGTCTAGCGCGTAACCCCACGCCGCCAAGTAGTTCCAACGTGCGCCACCTGATGTTTTCGGATTTGGTGTAATCACTTCTACGCCTTCCTTAAGCAAATCCGGCCAATCTTTGATTCCTTTTGGATTTCCTTTGCGTACTAAGAATACGATCGTCGAGGTGTACGGTGAACTGTTATGATCAAATTTACTTTGCCAGCCTTCATTAATAAGTCCCTTTTCCTGCAAGGCATCAATATCATAACCAAGTGCTAAGGTCACAACATCCGCTTCCAGACCATCAAGTACAGCACGGCTTTGTTTCCCCGATCCACCGTGGGATTGTTTAATGGTGACCTTCTGTCCTGTTTCTTTCTCCCAATAGGCAGCAAAAGCTTTATTATAATTCTCGTACAATTCGCGAGTAGGGTCATAAGATACGTTCAGTAGTTCTACTGGATCTTTAGATGGAGTTTTTGTTGCTTCAGCCGCATTTGTGGCCTCCGCTGAATTGGTTGTTGCTGGTGCGTCTGTTGCCGAACTAGCACTATTGCCGTTGTTGTTATTGCTGCCGCAAGCAGCAGTAAGCCCTGCCGTCAGCAACAAGCTAAACCCTACAAGAAGCCCTTTATTCATCTTTTTCTTCATCTTTTCCACTCCCCCATGTTTTTCTTGCCTTCATTTCTTTCCTGTGGATAACAAAAAGAACGGAGGAAAGCCCACGTATGGCAGGTCAAACCGGTCCTATGACACGTGTCTGCGAGCCTAATGCAGGCGTTCCTCCGTCTGTACGGTAAGAACTTTCTTCAATTATTCCTATCTACTTAGTTGGTTTATATGGATATAATACTGAAACCCTTTAACCGTGTCAAACCTTTTTTTCCAGCCAATGACAAAGGAATCTTTCAAATCCCACGCTATTCAGGCAATAGTGTGGGTTCCTGTAAGATCCACTTGTTATTGATGCTATAAAGTAATATTATTGCTACAGCTTATGGTCTAGAGAAATTACCGCTTAATGTCGGGAGTGAGAATCATGGGTATGGATTTAGAGTACGTCCCTGCGCCGATAAGACCACGGCTTCATAGGAGAATGACTCAAGAAATTAGTCGAAGGATTAGGGGAACTTACCGTTATGATACAACGGTCTGGAGGACAGCAATCGCTGGTCTTTGGATCGTTTGCTTTTTAGCCTTCACCACTGCCGTATTAGGAATACCCACTGGATTAGGGGTGCCAACAGATATTGCACTTGCTGCGGGTACGAGTACCATTCTGCTGGCCATTGCCAGCAATATCATTGCTGTACTGATCGCCTTGACCGGACTGCGCATCCCACGACTATTCGCAGGCTGTGTATTGAGCGATGTTGGAGCGATTCTACTAATCTTATATTACGCAGATTTTGAGATTGAAGCTGCGGCTCTCATTGCTGTTCTACTATCCGTATTAGGTGCATTGGGCGGATTAGCCATCGGTCTGCTGCGCAGCAAAAGAATAACCATGGGACTTCTGCTTACCATTACGGTGACTTTTTCCCAACTTGCTCTGGCAAACGGAGTGCAGGAAATACCTACTTTGGAACCCATTGATATCAGTGATTCAGATGTGATTCCATTAACAGCCGCAAGTCCATCACAACCTGGCAATCAAGCCTATCAGACCTTCACTTATGCCAGCGGTAAGGATCTGCATCGGACCGAATACGGCAAGGATACCAATGTGATCTCTTCTACAGTAGATGCTTCTGCTTATATTAAGGATTGGTCAAAACTCCGCACTTTATTCTGGGGTTTCGATTATAATGCACTTCCACTGAACGGCCGAGTATGGATGCCTGAGGGCGATGGTCCCTATCCGGTAGTTCTGATGGTGCACGGAAATCATATGATGGAAGATTACTCTGACGGAGGGTACGCTTATCTCGGTGAACTCTTGGCCAGCCGGGGGTTTATCGCAATTTCCCTGGATGAGAATTTCCTAAACTATTCTGCTTGGTCCGGTATTCCGGACAATGATTTCAAAGTACGGACCTGGATCATTCTGAAACACCTGGAACAGCTAGCAGCTTTCTCGGATGAACCAGACAATCCTTTTTATCAAAAAATAGATTTCACAAAAACCGCCCTGCTCGGCCATAGCCGTGGAGGACAAGCTGTTGCTATGGCAGCAGACGCCGAGCGTTGGTTCAAAAATGATCCCGTTATGAAGGCAGTAGATCGTTTTAATATAGCCTCTGTGGTCGCCCTTGCCCCTACGGACAAAACGATAGACGATCAGCAAGCCCGTCTCAAGGATGTCAACTATTTGACTCTGCAAGGGGCTCGTGATGGGGATGTACATGATTTCTATGGTGACCGGCAGTATATACGTACATCCTATTCCCAAGGGTCCTCTGCTTTCAAAAGCTCGCTGTATATTGCGGACGCCAATCACAGTCAATTCAACAGTGATTGGGGCGCGTATGATCAGACATTACCTGCTGGCCTCTTTTTAAATCGAGCGCAAACTATGGATGCAGACAAGCAGCGGCAAATCGCTAAAGTGTATGTATCAGCTTTTCTAGAGACCACTTTGCATGGAAAAGACGAATACCAGAGCTTGTTCCGGGATTACCGCAGCGGACTGAAATGGCTACCGGAGACCACTTACTACAATCGATTCCAGGATGGGGGATATCGGCCTGTAGCCACATTTGACGAGGACCGCAACAAGAATACCGTTAATCTCGGAACAGCAGAAGCATCCGGATTATCCTGGTCGGAAGAGCTCGCGAAGGATCGTGAATCGAAGAGCAAAGCCACATATGGTGTCGTTCTTGAACGCACAGCCAAAAAAGACGAGGAAGCTTATTACAACATTAAGCTTAAAGACAGTGTTGTTACTGAAATGGCCCTTTCAGACGCAGATGGCCTTACATTTTCCTTAGCAAACCTCAATGGTGATATCAAAGATGAACTAAGTATTCCGCTACCTCCCAATGTAGAGGTTGAGTTAACCGACAAAAATGATACCTCGGCACGCTTGCCGTTAAGTGAGGTAATGGATATTCTTCCACTGCCGCAAACTCAGTTCACGTTATTCCCATGGCTTGAAGAACGGATTAATGATGGGAAGTACGGTGATCTGTCCGAAGCTGTATTTCAGACCTATGAGATGCCGTTCGAACAGTTTCAGGAGGAAGAACCTGAGCTAGAGCCTGAGAACCTGACGGAAATCACCTTCTACCTTGAAGCCGAGGGAGATAAAATCATGCTAGATGACATAGGCTTTTACGATCTAGGAATTCGAAATATGTTTTAAGGTAACTTGCCATTATACCATTTAAGGCCTTCCCTCAGCACATGTACAGCTGATTGGAAGGCCTTTTATTTTGATAAATTTCGGGGAATAGCCCCTAATATTGAAACATACAATAACCTATTCCCAGCCTACACGGCTTGAATACAGACCGGTGTCTTTATCTTCAGCTCGTTCCCTGTAGGAATTAATCTGCCACTGTCACTATCGATGGAGAACGAAGTGATAATATCACTATTTTGATTCGCAGCGAGCAGCTTGCCACCAATAATGGCGAAATTACGCGGAGTACGTCCGCCTGTAACCTGCCAATCTACCGCTTCAAGATGACCTGTTGAACCCTCAATATGGAACAAGGCGATACTATCTTGTCCCCGGTTTGAGACATACAAGAATTTACCACATGGCGATACATGAATATCGGAAGCTGTATCATCACTACCTGCATTATATTGCTCTGGAAGCGTGCTGACATGCTGTAAAATGCTGAGGTTTCCATTCTGCTCATCATTAGCAAATACCGTTACGGTACAGTTTAGTTCATTCGCCAGATAAATCCATTGTCCTGAAGGGTGTACCGCCAGATGGCGTGGACCTGAACCTGGTGGGAGATTAATCTCCCGATGCTTAGACAGCTTACCTTCTTCAAGGCGATAAATCAGGATTTGATCCAGTCCCAAGTCGCAAACCAGTATATACTTGCCACTTCCATCCGGAATGACGGAGTGTGGATGCGGAGCTTCCTGACGGTCTTCACGAATTCCTGAACCTACATGTTTCACTTGATCAGACATGACCTGAAGCGAACCATCCTCATTTACAGGAAATACGTTGGCATTGCCACCGGAATAATTAGAGACGAATATGTAATTTTGCTTAGGACTGATCGAGACATAACAAGGAGCGCCACCTTCCGTAGGACGACTTCCAAGTGGACTCAACGCTTTAGTAACAGGATCAATAGCAAAAGCATAGACTTCGCCCTCATCCTTCTCACTAACCGCATAGAGCACGCTGCCTGTGCTGTTTACTGCTAAAAACGATGGATTCTCAATGCCCTTAGTACCCTCAAGAATCTTCATTTCCCCTGATGAAGGACTAAGTGAGCAGAGTAGAATAGCTTCCTCACCTTCAGGGTTGTACGTTCCCACATAAAACAATACCTCATTAGGCCGTTCCATAGTAGCGACTCCTTTGTTTGTATAAATTGTATTTACTTCTTAATTACCCTTTACTGATAGCAACTCACTCAGTATTTTATAATATTTTTTCACTATAGCATGTTTATAGTTGTAATACATTATCGAGTTCAATTTTGAAGCCATTTCCTAACTCTTCCGGCAGTAGTAAGTTTTTACAAGTGGTTTAAACATGATTGGCAAGGTTAATAGTAGACATCGAAAACAACAAAACGAAGGAGTTGAAGTAACATGAGTTTTTTATGGATGTTAATTGTTGGTGGGATCATTGGTTGGTTAGCGGGTCTGATTATGGGCAGAGATATTCCAGGCGGGGTAATTGGTAACATTATCGCAGGTATTATCGGTTCATGGCTCGGTGGCGTGCTTCTGGGAAGTTGGGGACCTAAAGTAAGTGATTTCTATTTCTTCCCTTCTTTGATCGGGGCCGTTGTTCTGATCTTTATCGTCAGCCTTATTCTTCGCTCAACAAATGGACGTAGCCGTTCATAAGCTTAAGCTGAACCAATAATTATTGGACTACTTATATTATTAAAAAATAGCAGGTCAAGGTTAACTACCTTGACCTGCTATTTGGTGTTTTCGGCCTCTTTCTACTTAATGTAGTATGCAGTGCTTTTCACGGAGCTACTACCTCCATACAGCGGCTACACTTCAATGTTCCGCCATCGTTTTTCTGTTATAATGAAGATACAAGTGACTCAAATCATAGAGAGGTCGTGAATCATGGGTAGCATTAACCCCTCACTCCTACATATCGGCTCCACTATAGGGACCTTGCTCATGGCGCTAATGGTTATTTTTATTCGTCTAAAAGCTAGCGCACGTCCGGTTACCATTCGAAAAATATGGATTCCACCTCTCGGAATGTCGACTGGCTTTGCCATGTTCGTTGTACCTGAAGTTAGGTTTCCTTTATGGTGGGCAGCACTCGCCTTTTTGATTGGCTGGTTCATCTTCGCGTATCCTCTAATACGCAGCACAAACTTCGAACAACGGGATGGACAAATTTATGCTCAGCGTTCTAAGAGCTTTGCTTTCATTCTGCTCGGACTCCTTTTAGTTCGCACCTTACTTCATGAATTTATTAATAGTTATGTCAGTATCCCTCAGTCCGGTGGGTTATTCTTCATCTTAGCCTTCGGAATGATTCTTCATTGGAGATTCTTTATGTACAAACGTTATAAAGCTATGACCTCCTCGGAGGCACAGTCCTTACAGTCATAAGTATATATTGTTATTCTAAGAAGCCATTTCAATTCATACGATTGAGATGGCTTCTTACGTGGATGAATACCTTGTAGGAAAAAACATTTTTCTGTGTCCGATGTTAGGTAACTTGTGGAGGGATACGTTAAAATATATGCATACCTAACAATAGAAAGCGAGGTCAAGGCAATTGAAAAGTAAATCAAGAAAAGTTGCCATCGTCGGTGCCGGGATGGTCGGTTCCAGCTGCGCCTACTCCATGGTCAATCAGGCAATTTGCGACGAGATCATGATGATCGACCGCACCTATGACCGCGCTATGGCACAAGCACTTGATCTCTCACACTGCATGGATTTCACAAGCACACGCACCAAGGTGTATGCCGGAACCCATAGCGACTGCGCAGGAATGGATGTAGTTATCTTAACCGCCGGCGCTAATCCAAAGGCAGGGCAGACAAGACTTGACGTCCTGGAAGCTTCTGCAGTCATTACTAGAGAAATTATTACCAACATTATGGCTGGGGGATTCGATGGAATATTCGTAGTCGCCGCTAATCCAGTCGATATTGTCACTTATATGGTATGGAAAATATCAGGGCTGCCTCGCCACAGAATTATTGGTACAGGAACCTCCATTGACTCCTCGCGCCTAAAGACACTACTATCTGATGTTTTCTCCATCGATCCACGCAGCGTAAACGGCTACGCACTTGGAGAACATGGTGAATCCCAGTTTGTAGCTTGGTCACATGTGACGATTGGCGGTAAGCCCATCCTGCAAATTATGGATCAGCATCGTGAGCGGTTCCAGCATCTAGATCTGGAGGATATCTCCCGCAAGACCAAAGATGCGGGCTGGGAGATATTTACCAAAAAAGGCTCCACACATTTCGGTATTGGCAGCGCACTGGCTTACATTACTCGTTCCATTCTGAATGATGAGCATAAGATCATTGCCGTATCCGCAATTCTGGATGGAGAGTACGGGCAAAGTGGTATATGTACCGGCGTACCTGCCATTATTGGCAACACTGGAATTCAAGAGCTACTGGAGCTTAACCTAAACACCGAAGAAGCGGAGAAATTCAACGCCTCCTGCAGCATTGTTCGCTCAGGCATTGAGAGCTTACACTTGGAAGACAGCATTTAATCTCCTGCAAACAGAAAAAATCGCTCTTTGGGGATCGGTGAATAACACCAATACCCTAAAGAGCGATTTTTTTATCCTTGATCTTTAACTTTTAATGCTCGGATACTGTTCAGTACAGCCAGCACGGTTACCCCAACATCTGAGAATACAGCCTCCCACATCGTGGCAATCCCAAATGCGCCGAGAATAAGAAATATAGCTTTAACGCCTAGAGCAAAAATAATATTTTGCCATACGATCATCCGTGTACGCTTGGCAATTCCGATAGCAACAGGAATCTTCGAAGGCTCATCGGTCATAATTACAATATCTGCCGCTTCAATCGCAGCATCGGAGCCCAGTCCGCCCATTGCGATCCCAACATCTGCTCTAGCTAGTACTGGGGTATCGTTAATTCCATCACCGACAAAAATAATTTTCTCGCGATGTGACTTTTCACGATCCAGCTTCTCGATGGCCTCTACCTTATGCTGCGGCAAAAGCTCCGCGTGAACCTCATCTACACCTAACTGCTTCCCAACATCTTCAGCTACAGAAGAAGCATCGCCAGTTAACATCACCGTTTTACGGATGCCAAGCTTCTTGAGGCTCTGAATAGCCTGCTGCGAGTCCTCCTTCACTTCATCAGCAATCACCAGATAACCCCCATACTGATGATCCACCGCGATGTGAACAACTGTACCGCTTTGCGCTGGCACCTCATAAGCTATGCCCTCTCGCTCCATCAGACGCGCGTTACCTGCAAGTACGGTCTTGCCTTCAATCGAAACCTCGATTCCATGACCGGAGATTTCGTTGTAATTCGAGATCGCTTCCTTAGAAATCTGTTCTCCATAAGCCGCCCTAATCGATTCGGCAATCGGATGGTTCGAATGGCTCTCCGCATAAGCAGCTGTCTGCAGCAATTCATCCTTAGACTTGCCACCTGACGGATAAATTCCTGTAACCTTAAATTGCCCCTTAGTCAACGTTCCGGTCTTATCAAAGACAACTACTTTCACATCATTTAACGCTTCAAGATAGTTGCTTCCTTTAATCAGAATACCACTGCGTGAAGCTGCTCCAATCCCTCCGAAGAAACCAAGTGGAATCGAGACCACAAGCGCACATGGGCAGGAGATTACGAGAAATACAAGCGCCCGGTAAATCCAATCTGAGAAGGTTGCCCCGCTAATCACTAGCGGAGGAACGACAGCTAGCAGGACAGCTGTGATCACTACTATAGGTGTGTAAGCCCGTGCAAACTTAGTAATAAAGTTCTCTGTTTTGGCTTTGTTGCTTGAAGCATTCTGTACCAACTCCAGAATTTTGGATACGGCTGATTCACCAAAGGTCTGTGTAACTTGCATCGTAATAACGCCGTTCCGATTAATAAATCCACTTAATACTGTGCTTCCCGGTCCAGCCGAACGCGGTACAGACTCCCCGGTAAGTGCTGATGTATCCATCATGGCGCTTCCCTCAAGGATCGTTCCGTCCAGAGGTACCTTCTCACCCGGTTTCACAACAATCACATCACCGATCGACACTTCCTCAGGAGAGACTCGTTTTAGATCATTTCCAAGCTTAAGGTAAGCAAATTCGGGACGGATATCCATAAGTGCCGTGATAGATCGACGTGAACGGTTTACTGCTAGACCTTGGAACAACTCTCCGATTTGGTAAAAAAGCATAACCGCTACGCCCTCTGGATACTCACCAATCGCAAAAGCACCGATGGTTGCAAGAGCCATCAAGAAATTCTCATCAAATACCTGACCCCGGGTAATGTTCTTAACCGCCTGCCAGACAACTTCACTACCCACAATGAGATAGGCTGCTAAGAAAATCAGCAGTTCTACTACACCCTCCACCGGTAAGAATATTCCGGCAAGCGCGAGTATCCCACCGCCACCTAACCGCAGTAGAATCTTACGCGTATCGCCTTCCCCATGCTCGTGGCTGTGGCCATGGCTGTGACCATCCGCATCATCATGCTTATGTCCGTCTGCAGCCTGATGATCGTGTTCATGGCCATGTTTGTGATCCTCTCCATGCGTATGACTACTGTTATTCTGCAGCTTGCGACTGCCCTGAGTCTTCTCTCTTACATTTACATGGGGCTCAAGTGCCTTCACCGTTTTCTTTGCTTCTACAATCGCCGATTCCTCATAACCTGCGGCGGTTTCCATCGTCATTGTCTTCGTAACAAAATTAACGGAACAAGACGATACGCCCTCAATTTTTTTCACTTTATCTTCGATTTTCCTTGCGCAATTGGCGCAATCTAAGCCTTCTAATTCCCACTGACGTTTTACTTTTCCTTGCATCGTATCCATACGGCACATCTCCTCAAATAAAAACCATATATGAGCACTTGTTCATATGTTTTCTTATTGCTATTATATTCCCTTTATTTTTGAAGGTCAATACGTCATATACACCATTTTTCTCCGCTCTCATAAAAATTAAATAAATTGATTTTTTCGTGAAAATATGGTAAATCATGTATGATTGCACCCGAGATGAATTGGCAACTAAATTACACAGAAGGAAGGATGAATGTAGACCATGTCAAAGCTAGCCAAGACGTCTTCTTTTTCACAGAAATACCCTGTTTGGACCGTTGTTATTATTGAGGTGCTGTTACTTTTAGCTGTATCTGCCGCCGGGACTTACGCTACAATTAAAGAGCTTTCGTATACCGCCCCTGTACTGATCTCCTTTATTCCAATCGCGCTTGTACTGATCATCTACTTCACGGTTAAGAACAAATGGAGTGATCTTGGCTTCCGTCCTCTGAATACCATTTCCTCTGAGAAGTGGATTTATTACGCACCTCTAGCTGTCGTCCTGATCACCATATCCTTTAAAGGTTTTCGTGAGATCAGTACGTCTGAGGTGTTGTTCTTTATCTTCTTCACCCTGCTTGTAGCCTTTGTGGAAGAAAGTATTTACCGCGGATTGATTTTCAAGACTTTACTCACTAAGGGCGCTAAAACGGCTGTGATTACTTCAAGCATACTCTTCTCTATTACCCACTTGCTTAATGCTTTATCCGGTACAGACATGACGCAAATCCTCCTACAGCTCGTATATTCTCTTCTGATCGGTTTTGTGCTTACCTTGTTGATGCTGAAAAATAATAATATTCTACCGCTGATATTGTTTCATTTTGTACATAATCTGATTCAGTTTGTTGGTAACGATAATACAAGCGAATATATGGGGATCGATCTATTCATCCTTCTCGTACTCGCTGTGCATTGTCTCTGGCTGGCTCTATCCTTTAGAAAACCAACCCTATCGAGCAACCTAAATCAATCTAGTTAACGCAAAAGAGCGGTTCTCCAACAATCGGAGAACCGCTCTTTTTTTGAAAAATACAGCTATTCATGACGGACATGTTCATGCGTCTGCAGAAAGATCTGCTCTACATGCGCATCGTTGAGCGAATAGAATACCGTCTTCCCTTCTTTACGACGCTTCACAATTCGTAAATTCCGTAAATAACGGAGCTGATGGGATATCGCAGATTGTCCCATATCAAGGATCACGGACAAATCGTGTACACATAATTCTTTCTGGGACAAAGCGTAAATGAGCCGCACTCGTGTGGGATCACCCAACGCTTTGAACATCTCTGCCATTTTATCCGTTATTTCTCGGTCAGGCAGAATCAATGCAATGGATTCCGGTTCAAGCTCCGAACCCTTGCATGTGTTATCGCAATCTTCTAATGCCGTTGGCTCCATGCTATCGCCTCCTCCACCAGCTAGTCAGCTTTGCTGATTGTTTTCCTCAATTATATGAAAACCAGCTCTGGATGTCCATGGAGAAGGCGTTTATAAGAATCGTACTAAATCAGACCGCTTTACGATAAAAGGAGAGTAGTCCTGCCGCAAAAAACACAATAAAACTACCGCCCACTACCATCATCAGCGTTTCGAACGGTAAATTAAAAGCCCCAAACGTGTCATCACCATACGGCATCATAGCCAACATCGGTTGTACCCAAGGATAATAGGGGCCATAGGTTGAAGAATTGGCGATCAGCATATTGGGAATGGTCAGACTCACATTCAGCGCCAGCGGTGCGCCAAAACTGCTCCAGCCTTGAGAGATAGCCAGCTGCAGTGCAGCGAGTGGCAGACAGGCAACAAAGCCGCCAAATACCGAGCTTAGCAGCAGCGACCAAGGGATTGAATCCGGAATATTTCGGAATAAACCCATTCCCAGCACCATCACCAGGAACGTTAGTTGAACCGCAGCCAGCAATCCGATAATCATCACATATTTTGAGAGGTACACTGATAAACGAGTCACAGGCAGAGACAGCAACATCTTCCAGCCCCCGTCATGGTGCTCATAACGACAGATCAGTGCGGCAAAAATACCCGAGAGCACAGGTAGAAATAGCAAGGCATGCATCATGGACATCACATTTAATAGTAGTTCCCAACTCATCTTCTCCCCTTGATTATCTGCCAATGCCCCGGGAAGTAATGCTAAAATCGGACTGCCTATAACTAAAAGCCAGACATATGATTTAGACATTTTTAATCGTTCTGCCGACAACACTCTCCAAAATGAATTCATCGTTAATCCACATCCTTTCGTGCGAAGTGCAGTGCACCCGGCAAAAGAATCAGCAGCCCCAGCAGCAACCCTGCGCCGCTAAATAAGAGACGATGCGAAGATTCCCAAGCCATATATGGCCATGTTAAAGGAACCCACTCCGAAAGTAACATGGAGAAGATAGACACCAGAGATAAGGTTATTCCAAGAGCAACTGGCAATGTCTGATTACGGTTAGCCAGAGAAAGCCACAGCTGCAAAGCGATAACCGGCAACGCTGCAATATAGGACATAAAGCCAATTCGTAACACATCCAAATACGGAATCAGTTCGACCTTGAAGCCCAAAACAAGCCCTAAACCAACTGTACCCACCGAGAGCAGCAAACAAGAAACCGCCACTAGCACCAAACATAACACCAGCTTAGCCATAAATACTGAAGTACGTGAGATAGGTAGTGCCAAGAGCTGCTTCCACGAGCTCATCTGATGTTCTACATTTGCAATCAACGAGCATACTAAGGTCCCTCCAAGAAAAAGAGCAATGGGCACAAATGCAGCTACATTGTTCAGAAGCCCACCCCATAAATCCGCGCTATACTGCTCTCGAAGATAATCATAACGAAGGCCGAAGTTCAAGCCTTGCATGGCTACAAGTCCAAGCGGTCCAAGAAACACTAGAAACCAGAGTCCCTTGCCACGGATTTTGAGCCAATCCGCCGACAGTGCCCGCCACATCATGATTCCTCTCCTCCTACAACCTGCAGGAAGAAGTCCTCAAGTGATTGTCTCCGCTCCTCTACACGATAAATAGCATGCCCATTCTCTACCAAGGCTTTGACTAGCAAGGCAACTCTTGCATCGATCATCCGGGAGAAGACTAGCTTTTGGTCTTGAAGTATCCCTGTGTACCCCCGTTCTTCAGCAAGACGCAGCGCGGCCTCCGGGTCCGAGACTGCTAACCGCATTTCTCCCCCGGCTTGCCGCTGCAGATTCGTTATACTATCTTGGTACACCATTTGCCCTTGACGAATAATCCCTACGGTATCCGCCATTTGCTCAATTTCACTAAGCAAGTGACTGGATACTACGACAGTAATCCCTTGCTCCTGCGGCAATCGTTTAATCAGTCCGCGAATTTCCTGAATCCCTGACGGGTCAAGTCCGTTCGTCGGCTCATCCAGAATAAGCAGCTCCGGTTCCCCGAGCAAGGCAGCAGCAATACCTAGTCTCTGCTTCATCCCAAGGGAGAACCCTTTAACTGGACGCTTCTCTTCCCCTGTTAAGGAAACAATATCTAGCACCTCAGCAATCCGTGACTTCGGAGCACCAAGGATACGCCGGATGGCTTCAAGATTATCCACAGCGCTTAAGTGCCCGTAATAGGATGGAGACTCGACAAGCGACCCTACCTTCCGCAAAATTTGCAGTTTATGCTTGCGAAGATCCTGGCCGAAGACTTCAATCCTTCCTGATGTTGGAGTGATCAGTCCAAGCAGCATACGAATTGTTGTTGTTTTCCCTGCCCCGTTCGGGCCAAGAAAGCCATAGATCTCTCCCTTGCGGATGTTCAAATTTAAATTTTCCACCGCAGCCCGGCCACGGTATTTTTTTAATAAATCCTTCGTTTCAATCACTGTTTCTTTCATGTTCCTCACCTCGGTAATTAGCATAACGTCCCAAGGTTAAGAACAAGGCGGCACGAAGTTTAAGTTTTGTTTAAATTTCATCCCGTGGATTGAAGATTACAATAGAGGTGCCATCTCCTGTACTCTCCATATCCCACTCTAACTCCATATGCTTCATTAACAGATCCACGATGGACAGCCCTAATCCTGCCCCTTTGTAATCGGATGGACTCTGGATACCTCTGCCGTGATCTGTAATCAAAATAACACGTTGCCCATTACGGGACTCCGTAGAAATCCCTACATAAAGACCACTGCTGGCATGACGTACAATATTCTGAAACAGATTATCAAGAATACGGCGGAACCAGACCTCATCCACCATCCAGAACAGCGGTTCAGCCTCCAGGTCAATATCGATCTCGAAGTTCTCTTTTTCCCATACAGGGTACCAAGCAGCAGCACTTTCCCGCAACAAGCGCAAGACATCTTTACGCTCCTTCTTCAAAGTGATCCGTCCGCTGTTGAGGAGATTGTAGGATAAAAGATTCTCGATCAAGACGCTAAGATCCGCTATACGCTTATCCATTAGCTCTAAGGACTGTTGTCCTTGCGGGGTTAAGCTCTCTTTAGTCATTACATGGATGTGGCTGCGAATAACCGTTAGTGGTGTACGCAAATCATGAGATAGGTTAGATACTAGACGCTTACGAAGCTCTTCCTCTTCGATTTCCCTCTTTCGACTTTCGTCAAGCTTCGCCACCATCGTGTTAAAAGCTTCCTCCAGTCTGCCAATCTCATCCAGCTTGCCCGTCATAATAGACTTAGGCATTCTATCCGGCCCCGTAATCGTCATCGCGGTTTGCAGCTGTAGTAGCCGTTTGCGTATTTTTCTAAAGAACAGCAAAGAAACCAGTGCGAACCCTCCAAAAAGTACAAAGAGCACAAAGTAATACAAAGCCCAAGCCCCGACTCCCCCATAAGCCCCTTTGTTGAGCAGCTTGTTTGGAATTTGCATTACCATAAACCCTTTACCCGCATCCACTCGGTCTCCCATAAAGGCGACGATGGCTAAAGGATCACGCTTTGTACTTTCTTTCATAAAAAAAATAGCCTCAGCCGCAGTCCACTGCTCCGGAACTTCGCTGCCATGGTCCGGATTGCCTTCATCAGGTGTGAGAATCAACTGGGTCATTCCCTGCCCATCTACCCAAAACATAGTAGCCTCAGTATATTTCCGGCTCAGTTCATGTAGCCGCTCATTTATGCCTTCCGAAGAAGCATCTTCCAATTGAAGCGCCTCTTTATGCCACATGGTCTCCAGCGCTTCAACACTCGAATACAGAGAGGTGTCTACAGGTGGAGCCCCTTTAGTCACTTCATTAACCATATTGTAGAGAACAAAAGATAACGGCAGGACCACAGGGATAAAAAGCAGTGCAGAAACGATAATAAGCAAATATCCCGATAGCAAAGAAGAGCTACGCTGCTTGCGAATACGCCCTAACCCCCTCATGCTCTTACCCGATATCCGATCCCCCGGACAGTTTCTATAATTTCCGGATTGCCTGGATCAAGTTCTAACTTTTCGCGCAAATATCGTATATGTACCATCAAAGTTTTATCCCCTTCGAGATAGGCTTCTCCCCAGACGGCTTCATAAATCTGCTCCTTCGTCATAATCTGGCCGAGATGACGCAGCAAATAAGAAAAAATCTGAAATTGCTTACCCGTAAGCATGACTTCTTCCTGTGTCTGAGCATTTATTACTCGGTTATCCCCTTCATATACGACTAGGTGTTTAAGCGTGAGCGAATCCTGAACAGATGCCCCATTCCGCCTGAGCAGCACTTCAATTCTGGCTGCCAATTCATCCGGATGAAATGGCTTCGTCAAATAATCATCCGCGAATTCAAGCCCCTGCAGTTTATCATCAATAGAGGTTCGCGCAGAGAGCATCAAGATCGGAAGCTTAGGGTACGCCCGCTTCAATCGTTGTCCGACAGTAAAGCCATCCAGACCCGGAAGCATTACATCCAGAATAGCTAATTGACAAGGCGCCGCTTCCTCCGTCGCTCCCTCCCCGCTCCGCAGCCAACGCACACTATAACCACGCTCACTTAAATCCGCAGACACGACGCTGCCGATTTCATGATCATCTTCAATATATAACAGAGTAACGCTCATATATTTTAAGTCCTCCCCTGAGAAACTACGTAAAAAGTTGAAGTCATTATAACATGTTTTAACAGGACACTCAGGGACTTATCTTTTAAAAAAGCCCTCCTAAACCCGTGGGGGATAGGAAGGCTTTCGGAATCGATTTAAATTGGTTTAGGGAGTCCACACGCCGTGCTCTTTATTACTGCCAACATACTCAATACGCGTTGGAGTAAGTTCAAGAATCACATAATTAGGGTCATCAGGCCCTGTAAACCATGGCTCCAGCTCTTTGTTCCACACCTTTGTGCGCAGCCCTTCATCCTTAGAAACCGTAGCGGTGGCTTCAATCTCCAGCACGTCTTTGCTTCCACCTGACTCATATCCAAGCAGCAAATAAGCATTTGGATTATTCGATAATTCCTCCACCTTATGAGTTTTGCGATTCGTAGCTAAATAAATCTTCAAACCCTCATGGAAAATGGCCATGTAACGTACTTTCGGCTTATTTCCTTCTTCGATCGTACCAAAGGAACCGAACTTGTTGTCATCCAATGCTCTAATAATGAGTTGCTCCAGTTGTTTGTTATCCATTACGTAAATCTCTCCCTTCAAGCATGTAAACAAAAGTTTATATATCCAAGCTCACCGTTTGGATTTATCATAACAATGGTGCTTATTATAATGTACCCTTCCGGTTCACATTGAATCCGACCTTACTCCATAAACTACTTTCAATATAAGGGGCTTACTTCGTGAAAAAACTGATCTGGATCGGCTGTCTTTCCTACTTTGTCATTGGCCTTGCTCATGTAGTGCTGGGATCTATTCTTCCCGTTCTGCTACAGCATTATGATCAAAATTATAGTGCCGGCGGGCAATTAATCTTTAGTCAATTTGCTGGTTTTCTGGCTGGTGTGCTTGTCTCTCCCCTACTCAATCGCCGTTTTGGGAAACGAGGAGGCATCATTATCGCCACCGCTCTTCTCCTGACTGCTGAGATTGCGTATGCTTTTCTACCACCTTGGGAGTGGATGTATGTCATTGCTGTTGCGGCTGGCTTTGGTTTCGGTATGATCGAAGCCGTCATCGGCACCATCATTATCGGAGCTGTGACAGAAGGAACCGCGATCGCGATGAGCCGACTTGAAGTCCTATTTGGGATAGGAGCACTTGTTATGCCTCTTATCGCCAGTCCGCTCATTGCTACCGGAGCATGGAGATTAGCATTCCTAATTGTCGCTGGCTTCTCATTACTTTCTCTCATCCTCTGGGGAAGAGGCCATTTTGGGAATCTGCAGCGTATACTAGACGAGCGAGCACCTCGCAAAGTCTCAGCATCCGCACATTCCTCGCAGTCCAGCACACAGCTTCCGTATAAAGGGAAACAATGGATTCTGCTGGGCATCTTCATTCTTTTCTTCTTTCTCTATGTAGGTACGGAGATGAGTCTGGTCAACTTTATGCCCGCCATCTTTATCGCCAAGCTAGGGATGACAGAATCTGCGGCGGCGCTGACAGTCACTTTCTTTTGGCTAGCTATGTCTACGGGAAGATTGTTTGCTGGAGTGATTGCAGAGAAAATTTCTTACCGTGTATACATTTTAAGTAGCTGTTTACTAACCCTGTTACTGCTGGCTCTTTTTCCGTTCACAGATAATCGATTAGCTGCATTCATCGTAATTATGCTACTTGGGCTATTTATGTCCGGTATTTTCTCCATAGCTCTAGTCTTCTCCAGCAAGATGCTGCCAGGAGCCGAAGAATCAACACCCAGCATAATGATCGCTGCTGGAGGTGTCGGTGGAGCTCTGCTGCCCCTATTCATGGGCTGGTCTATGGACCATCTAAAAGTGGCACAAACTGCTGGATTACTTGCCGGTTTTGCCGCCTTCTTGTTCTTGCTGAGCATTGCCGCATGGAGGTTCCAATCCAGGCAAGCAGTGCAAAGAAAGAGTTCCAGTATTTAGAATGTTAGAATGGTATCAACCTAATCCTTTTAGGGTAATGTCATCTATAAGCATATTCTGAGCACAAGGATGGACGATGAATGGATAAGCTTTCAACTGAGCCTTTATTACATACTGCGCTTATGCAGTTTATTTTTCCCTTTTCAATAAAAAAGGGCGATTCTAAGAAGCTTATCCAACAATTGCAGGATGATGGCTTCACACGTTTTTTTCTGGATAATAAAGAATTAGAAAATGCCTATTACGGAGAAGGCCACTGTGTTTCCCATGAACGGATGGAGCGCACCTATTTACCGTTTGCTGCACACATTCTTTTTCCACGCAAGAAGGATGAAGACTCTTTCCGCCGCTTTTCCAGAGTCAATAATCTGGACTGTATTCTAGAGATTCCTCAGCAGTCTATATTTTTTAAAATTCTCTCGACGGATATATTCATATGTCCTTTTCAGCTTGGATTTGTGACGATACGTGTCCAGCTTGAGGGGGATTCGATTCCCTTTAGTAATGCACTGGAATTCGCGGACCGCTTCCGGACGCTTGAGAATACCTTCGTACAGGATGACTACACCTATATCCATTGCGGAGAACAGACCTATGAGATGGTAGAGGATTTTGTCTTCCGAAATCTGGTGGATGGACTGGAGCCTTTTCTGGATCACTCGGATATTAATGGGGCTTATTTCGAGACCCTTCCCTTTTTCGTAGATGAAAGAATGCAGGTGCAAGCCTTTTATGGCTTTCAGAGTGAAGGGGATTCTGATGAAATTAGTATAAATATACGCTATCGCGCCTCTCAGCTTGATGGAATTGATCTGAACGGGAAGCCCTATGCCAGTGCCAGCGATCCAGCGTATATTGCGAACTACTGTCATGAGCATTCCTATAACCGATGGGGCCCAGACTCGTATTATATGATGAATGAGCAGACCTTTTGCTGTCTGACCCGAGCTGAACCAAAGATCGCCGTTAGCCTGGCCAACCAGATGTACGGGCAATATTATTACGGATTTCTACTCAATATTTTCCACAAAATCGTTCTGCTAAAGCTGGCAAATATGCATTCCCGACTACGCATAAACCACGATTATGATGAGATCGATAATTTAATCTACTCGATTAATAAATTCTCGGCAAAGTTCTATTTCTTAGAGCTGATTTCACAGTCGCAAGGACGGGAGATTTTTCTTCAGCTGCGTAAAGTATACGGGAACGACGCTCTGTTCGAGGAAGTAAAAGAAACCTTGACTGACCTGTTTCAGTATCAAGATAAGTTCCAATCGAAGCGCCGTGATAATCTGCTGATGATCCTCACTGTATTTACGGTGGTAAGCGGGATTTATGGCATGAATCAAGTCATTGACGATCTGGATGGAAAGATTCAATGGAGTAAGATGGTTAGCTATTCCCCCTTTGAGTTTCTTGCTCTTTTCGTGATTATGAGCGGGATAATGATCAGTGTTGTCCTTACGCTAGGTGCTCTGGTTACTGAGCTTAAGCGGCGTCATCGCAAGAAACATAAAGATCTGGATTAATGAAAACGGACGGAGAGATTTGAAAAATTTAGGAGCGTGCTACTAGACATTCCGAGAACAGCCGTCTATAATACACCGTATGCAAGCATAAACGCCTTCAGCGTCCTTATAAAGACGATTAGCGTTTAAGCGAGAAATACCCGTTAACTTCATAGAACCAGGGGTGCTGGAATTGGCCGGCTGAGATTGTATCCCACAAGATACTGACCCTTATACCTGATCTGGATAATGCCAGCGTAGGAATCGCCAATTGGTTTTGGTCCCTGTGACCTTTACTAACCTTGCGCCAAGCCAGCGTCCCGATCACTCGGGGCGCTTTTTTTGTGTAGATCACAAAAGATGTAGAAGAAATGTACATACTACACTTTATGGTTCATGTTGGATGACGGGATCTGGCAACCTTAAAGGAGAGAAGAAGACATGCAAGTCAAAAAAGTACTTATGCTTAGCCTCACCTGTATGCTCATTCTTGCGATTGCCGGATGCGGCAGCAACAATGGGAATACAGCCGGAAACAAAGGAAATGCTGCGGAATCGAATGCAGCGACCGGATCAAATGCTCCAAAAGAGCTTACCAAAGTTAAGGTTGCACTGGATTGGACACCGAATACGAACCACACCGGTCTATACGTAGCCAAGGATCTTGGTTATTATGCGGAAGAAGGTCTGGATGTAGAAATCGTTCAACCTGGCGCAGCGGGTTCTGATACGATGGTTACCTCTGGCGAAGCTGCTTTTGGAATCAGCGCTCAGGAAGGATTGACTCTAGCTCGTCTACAAGGCGTTCCCCTTGTCTCGATTGCAGCCATTATTCAGCATAATACTTCGGGATTCGCCGCTCCAGTGGATCGGAATATTAAATCACCAAAAGATTTTGAGGGTAAAACTTACGGAGGTTGGGGCTCTCCCGCTGAGGAAGCAGCCATGAAGGCGATCATGGACCCTGTTGGTGGCGATGTGAAAAAGGTGAAGCTAATCAGTATTGGTGAAGCTGACTATTTTACCGCAGTCAAACGTGACATTGATTTCGCTTGGATCTTCTACGCTTGGACCGGTATTGAAGCCGAACTGCGTGGTGAGCCTCTGGATATGCTCTACTTGAAGGATTATGCGCCTCAGCTCGATTATTACACCCCTCTGCTGACCACGAGTGAGAAGCAGATTTCTGAGAATTCAGATTTGGTGAAGGCTTTCCTGAAAGCCACATCGAAGGGTTATCAATATGCGATTGATCATCCAGAAGAGGCTGCCGCTACATTATCCAAGGCTGTGCCTGACCTTGATGCCGAGCTTGTCCTAGCTAGCCAAAAATGGCTTAGCCCGAAATATAAGGACGACGCCCCACGCTGGGGAGAGCAAAAAACCGAGGTCTGGCAGAATTACGGCGACTGGATGTATGATTTGAAGCTGCTGGACAAACCGCTGGATGCAGCTAGTGCATTCACGAATGATTTTTTACCGGCGGAGTAGACCGGACTTCCCAAGTTCGTTCAAGATTCGACGCCGAATCTACTTCCTGAAAACACTTCGTTATCAAAGTTGGCTTTTTGAACTTACCTATTTCAATGAGAGTTCAAAAAGTCAGCTTTCAGAACCAAGAAGGTTGGACGTTACTTGAGGAAGGAGGAACGGAGCGTAGTGATGTGCTACGTGAGTACCGGACTTCCCAAGTTCGTTCAAGATTCGACGCCGAATCTGCTTCCTGAATACACTTCGTTATCAAAGTTGGCTTTTTGAACTACCTATACAATTTGAGAGGATTGATTATTGTGGCTAACACACTTTTAAGCATTCAAGTAATTCCTAAGACTCCAAACAATGAGGACTCCATCCCATACGTAGATAAAGCGATTGAAGTTATTCAAAAATCCGGCGTTAAACATCAGGTGAATCCACTGGAAACTACTATGGAAGGTGAACTGAGCGAGCTCCTGGAGGTTGTACGTCAAATGCAGGAGGCGCTGATCGAAGCAGGTAGTCCAAGCGTGATCTCCCAAATCAAAATCGCTCATAACCCTAACGGAATCAGCATGGATAAATTGACGGAGAAATATCGGCCGTGAGATCGACCTGGAAGCTAATATGGCCGCCCCTTGTGGCGGTCGTCTTCTTTTTAACCGTATGGCAGTTATCTGTTTCTATATTCCATATCGAATCCTGGATTCTGCCGAGTCCTGCTGATATTGCTCGCGAATCCACCAGTAATGCCTCAGGTCTCTGGGCTCATACGATGGCTACGCTCCGACTCACATTAATCGGTTTTCCTATTGGTACAGGTGTAGGCTTGATCGTCGCTCTACTTTTGCATCTTTTACCTTGGGCTAGACGGGCTTTTTATCCACTCATTATTCTGAGTCAAAATGTTCCCTCTATCGCACTCGGACCACTGCTTATCATCTGGTTTGGCTTCGGCCTTTTGCCCAAAATCGTGCTGATTACACTGGTATGCTTCTTCCCGGTAGCTGTCGCTGCAATGGGCGGCTTGTCTCAAAGTGATCAGGTCATGATGAATTATATGAAAATGGCTGGCGCAAGCAAGTGGCAAATCTTCACCAAGCTGGAGCTCCCGTCTTCTATCCCGGCACTATTTTCCGGTGTGAAAATATCTGCTACTTATGCGGTTATGGGAGCCGTGGTCGCTGAGTGGATTGGCGCGGATAAAGGGATTGGCTATTATATGCTGCTGCAAAAATCGGCTTACCGTACGGATCGGATGTTTGTCGCTATTGTTATTATTGTGCTCCTTAGTCTTGTGCTTTTTGCGATTATCGCCTTGCTCGAAAAATGGTTAGTTCGCTGGAAACCGCGCCGTAACTCATAGAAAGGAAGATGCCTGTATGTCTCAAGCGACGCAAATAGAGCAAAGAACAACTGAAAACACAAGCTCTCCTGAAGCTCATACTGCACCACCTGCTCTTGAAGTAAGCGGCATCTCCAAGTCCTTCACCCATCGTCGCCGCGAGACGAACGTGCTTAACAACGTCTCTCTTAAGGTAGAGCAGCAAGAGTTCGTTTCGATCGTCGGTCCTTCCGGCTGCGGAAAAAGCACCTTATTCCATATGATCGGCGGACTAGTGAAGCCTGATGCAGGAACGATCCGCATGAGCGGCAAGGTCGTTACAGGTCAACGTGGTGAAATCAGTTATATGCCGCAGCAGCCTGCGCTTTTTCCTTGGCGAACGATTGAAGATAATGTACTGCTAGCCGGAGAAATTAAAGGCGCTCTGCAGGATGGAGCTCGTGAAGAAGCGCGCCAATGGCTCGCAAAGGTTGGCTTGAATGGATTCGAACAGGCTTATCCGCATATGCTGTCTGGCGGGATGCAGCAGCGTGCTGCTTTTCTCAGAGCATTGCTGGCTCCGCAGGAGTTGATGCTGCTCGATGAACCTTTCAGCGCACTGGATGCACTAACTCGCAGTGAAATGCAGCGCTGGCTGCTGGAGCTGTGGGAGGAGAATCGCCGCTCCGTGCTATTCATTACCCATAACATCGAAGAAGCGTTGCTGCTCTCGAATCGTATTTATGTATTCTCGGGTCGCCCTGGCTCCATCCTACATACTGTTGATGTGCCATTTCCACGGCCACGCCGCGATGAGATTACGGATTCCCCGGAATTCCTTAAACTCAAACGCCAGCTGTCACAGTGGATGCGAGAAGAACAAGCTAAAAGCGAGAAGTAGCTTTTTGAATAGAGGTCACTCCACTCACTTTAAACGAGAGATTAAACAAAGAACCGCCCGGGCTTCAATTAGCCCAAGCGGTTCTTTTGTTTTAACCAGAATAGCAGTTAAATCTTATTGTGCTTGTACAAACTCAGCAGATTTAACCCCTGCTTGACGGCCGAAAATAATGATTTCTGCTACAGAGTTACCGCCGATCCGGTTTTGACCGTGCAATCCACCTGTAACTTCACCAGCCGCATACAGGCCAGGAATAGCAGCGCCGTCTTTATTTAATACTTCTGTGTTCGTATTGATCTTCACGCCGCCCATGGTGTAATGAATCCCTGGGGCGATCTTAATAGCGTAGTAAGGACCCGCGGACAAATCGTTGTCCATCCCTGTTGTTCTGCCGAATTCAGCATCGTTCTTGTTCTTTACCGCGCTGTTCCAAGTATCAAGTGTCGCTTTTAGCTTATCGGCTGGAACACCGATTTCTTTCGCCAATGCTTCGATGGTATCCGCTTGGATTACGAAGCCCATTTTGTCATATTGTTCAATTGCTTTCACGCGTGATTTGACGCCGGAATCAAAGACAAGCGTTGCCGCTTTTTCAGGAAGTGCATTGATCGCTTCGGTAACTTTATCACGTGTAGTCAATTCGTTTACGAACCGTGTGCCTTCGCTATTTACGAGGATAGAACCTTCGCCGCGTACAGCTTCCCCGATCAGATAAGATTTTTCTTGTTGAACTGTCGGGTGAACCTGGATTTGATCCATATCAACGGTTGTTCCGCCTAGTGCCTCGATCATCTTGATGCCGTCTCCGGTGCTGCCGATCTGGTTAGTCGTAACGTATCCTTCCAGATCAGGTCTGACTTTAGAGATCATATCCATATCGGCACCGAAACCGCCAGTTGTTACAACAACTGCCTTCGCTGTAATGGTTTTTTCATCGGCCTGGTTAAAGAGTACTTTTACTCCGTCAACCTTACCGTCTTTTTGGGTAATTTCCTTCACATCTGCATTCACAAACAATGGAATTTCTTTTTCTTGTACGTTCTTAACCAAACCTTTGACAAGATATTGGCCTACCGCAGAGCCGTCTTCTGGACGATGGGTACGTTTTTCGTTCATACCGCCTGTAATTGTGATATTGTTCAGTCTGATTCCGATCGAATCCAACCAATCGATAGCACTTGCAGAATTGTCCACGAAGAAGCGAAGCATCTCTTTATCGTTCGTGTCATGCCCGCCCTTTAAGGTCTCTTCATAAAACTTATCATTGCTATCTTCAATGCTTTGCTCTTTTTGAAATTTCGTTTGGGAAGCGTTCATTCCTGAGGAGGATTTACTTGTATTCCCACCTGCAACTGGCATTTTTTCTAAAATAACCGGGTTCAAGCCTTTAGCCTTAGCTTCCAGTGCAGCAGACATACCCGCACCACCAGCACCAACAATAACGATATCATAATTATCTTTTAGTTGATCCATTGGTGTGTAGCTAGCCTCTGATGCGCCTGATACGGCTTCAGCTTTATCATTGTTAGCCGTCTCATTGACCTTACTCTTGTTCTCGTTGCCATTACTACTAGCTGTAGTGTTGCTATTACTGTTACCGCAGCCTGCGATCACGAGCATGACAGAGAGAATGAGAATAAGAGCAGCACTTGATGTCTTCTTCATCTTTATAACGCCCCTTTTGTGAATGTTTTCACATTTATGATAACGCAAAGATACTGTTTTGGGAAGTTTTTTATGTAATTAGTTATGGTTACTGTTACATTTTCATGAATATTTTCACTTTAAATTTTCATAAAAATTTTCAATTTCAATTACGAATCTGCTCACAATTAAGAAAGCCACCCTATCCAGGGCGGCTCTCTGACTTATTTTCTAATCAACGTTTTGAAACACAAATTTGGGTAGTATCTACTGTCTGCTCTCTTATGGTATATAAGCTATAACTTCAATTTCTACGAGCCCATCCTTAGGCAGACGTGCTACTTCAACAGCGCTGCGAGCAGGGTATGGCTGAGCAAAAAACCTTCCATAAATCTCATTCACCTTAAGAAAATCATTCATATCCTTTAGGAAAACGGTCGTCTTAATTACCTGGTCCATGCTTGTACCCGCCGCTTCCAGTATGGCTTTGACATTCAGCAACGACCGTTCCGTCTGTTCCTCAACCGTAGCAGGAAAAGTCCCCTTAACCGGGTCTAGTCCGAGTTGTCCTGAAGTATATAGGACATTCCCAAGCTTTACAGCTTGAGAGTAGGGTCCAATTGCACCTGGTGCATCCGTTGTTATTACAGTTTCTTTATGCATATTTGTCATTTTAAAAGACTCCTTTATCCAGCTTGTTCATTAGTGTTACCGTCATATTCCTTTAGCATTTCTGCCTGTTGCTCTGGCGTTAACTTTGCGATACCGAATCCCGTGAAGCCCCATATCGTCGCAAAGATTATTCCTGTCCAACAGAGAACAGCCCAAGGTAAATAATCTAGCGTTGCAACACCCAGCGTACCCGCCATATAAGCACCTGCAGCTGTCCAAGGCAGAATAGGCTCGGTAATCGCCGCTGAATCCTCGATGGTACGTCCCAAGTTCTTCGGATGCAAGCCCCGACGGATATATGCTTCACGCAGCATTTCACCTGGCATTAAGATGGATACCTGACCATTACTTGTAACTCCGATCATCGTAAGACCTGTAACAATTGTTGCTACGATCATTGAACCTGTGGAATGGACGAACTTCAAAAGCTTATTAACAATCAATTCCAAGGACTTCGTCAGAGATATGGTTCCAGCGAACGTGATTGCACAGAAGCAAATGAGAAGTGTACCCATCATGGAGTTCATTCCGCCACGATTTAGAAGACGGGGTACATCTTCAATAACGTTGGCAGAATCAAACCCAGCTACTTGAACCATAGAAATATTAAATCCATTAACAACAGAAGATACGACATCATTCAAAGTAAATCCCTGGAATACAAGTGCGTTAGCCATAGCGAACATAGAAGAAATCAGCATGACCGGTATTGTCGGTTTCTTCGTGATTGAACCATACAAGATGATTAATACGGGTACTATAAGCAGCAGATTAAAGTCATAAATGGTATTCAACGATCCCATAATTGTTCCAACCTTCTCCGGAACAATAGCACCTGCGGCATCTGTGTTTAGGCCTGTGATAATAAAAACAACGCTTGCGACAATAAAGGAAGGAATTGTGGTATACAATAAATGTCCAATATGCTCATATAGATTGACACCTGTTGCTAACGCCGCAATATTCGTTGTGTCTGAAAGCGGTGACAATTTATCACCAAAATAAGCACCTGCAACTACAGCACCAGCCACTGCTGCCAGGTTTGAATCCATACCCGCGCCGACACCCATAAAAGCAACCCCGATCGTTCCCGCTGACCCCCAAGATGTGCCCGTACAAAGCGAAACGGCAGCTGTCGCAATAAATGCGGTAATAAGCAGAAATTGTGGACTAATAATTTTCAATCCATAGTAAATCATCATCGGAATCGTTCCACCAACCATCCATGCCCCAATCATAAAACCAACCATGATCAGAATAAGAATGGCGGGCATCGTTTTCGCGATCTTACCAGCGATAGATTCTAGTATGTCGTTATAGCTATAACCAAGAATAATCGCGATAATACCAGCAACAACCGCTGAGGTAATAATAAGTGGTTCTGGTGGTAATTCAAACAACACATACCCTAAACTAAGTAACACAATCATCGTAATAATCGGCAATAGCGCTAAGAACATCGTCGGCTGTTTCTTGACTCTTGGTGTTTCTGATTTGGACATGATTATTCTCCCCCTTGATACGGATCTGAGAAAGGCTACTAACGAGGTCTTTCAAGGTCATTGATAAAGAGTTTTTTATTATGAATTTTTTAATGGATAGGCTCGATACAGCCGATGAAAAGCTTCTTGTAACATGGGCAATGGCGTTGCAATATTTAAGCGAATAAAGCCTTCTCCTGATGCCCCAAAACCTGTTCCAAAGCTCACACTAACCTTAGCATCGGACTCAATCCACTGCTTTAGCTCTGCTTCGTTGGTGCTAATTGTCCTACAATCCACCCATAATAGATAAGTTCCTTCTGACTCGATCACGCGAAGCTCAGGCATATATTCAGCTATATAAGCTTTCACCCAATCGATATTGGCCGTGATATACCCTCGTAATTCTTCCAGCCATTCATCGCATTCCGTATAAGCCACTTCTAATGCAGGTACTGCAAAAAAGGTTGGGTTATGACAGCCTGCTTGCTGTAAGCAATGTCTGAATTTCTCACGCAGCTGATCATTCGGAATCACGATGTTAGCAATTTCAAGGCTTGCAAGATTGAAGGTCTTCCCTGGGGAAGTACAGATAAAGGATCGCTGCTCTGCCTCAGTCGATATCTTTCCGATTATCGTATGCTCATGGCCTTCATGGATAAAATCGGCATGAATATCATCCGATACAATATAAGCATCATACTTTGTACACAAGCTAACGATTCGTTCTAGTTCAGCTCGTGTCCATACTCGTCCAACCGGATTATGCGGTGAGATGAGCAGTACAATTTTAACCCCTGCTTGCATCCGCAACTCCATATCAGCAAAATCGATCTCATAACGCCCGTTCACCTCACGAAGTGGACTTTCCACTAATACGCGGTTATTTAGTTCTACTGATTTAGCAACCGGCTGATAGGCTGGAGTATGGATTAACACTTGATCACCTGGTTGAGTGAAGTTCTGAATGATCAGAGAAACCGCTTGCACAATACGAGGGCAAAACACGATCCATTCTTGCGGAACCTCCCAATCGTAAGCTTTTTTAATCCATCCCTGAACTGCCTCATAATAAGGTGGAAAAGGATCGGTATATCCATATATGCCATGCTTCGCCATCTCCGTTACTCGCTCAATCACCTGTGGAGGGGCTTGAAGATCCATATCCGCGACGGAAAGCGCTATCATTTCTCTGCCCAAAACTTGCGCCATACCATCCCATTTAGCGCAATTGGTCCCATATCGGCTAACAACCTTATCAAAGTCAATTGTCATCTAGCCCACTTCCTCTCTTGAGAGTTCTGTTTATTCTCACTTAATTTTTTGCAAATAACGATAAACTGTTGGCTCAGATATCATCAAGGTCTTAGCGACTTGAGAAACTCCACCTTTAAGTAGAAACACGCCCTGCTCGTTAAGTACTTTCACAAGTTCAATCTTCTCTTTCGAGGACAATCGCTCTGCCGGGACATTAATTTTACCGAGCACCGAATCAATCATGTGCTGGAGCAGGTCATCTACGTTTCCTTGTAAATACTCTTCCGTCTGCTTCTCTACAACCTCTTGTTGTGGTATTAACGGTACTGGTGGAAGTGTTGATCCTCCTTGCAAAATGTTTTGTATCCACTCAGCTGCAACCTCCATATGCGTGACATCAATGTTAATACACATCATACCGACCAATTCGCTGCTGCTGTTTTTAATATAATAAGTAGCGGAGCGAAATACCTGACCTTGCGAACCACGCGCTTTATAGTTAGCAATAAACGGTTGCTCACGGTAGGACTCATCTTTCAACAGCTTAAGCACGAGATCTGTTGAACTATCGCCTACTTTACGCCCACTAATGTATCCGTTCTCAATAAAAATAATTGAACGCTCTGGATTGCTTATATCATGAATAACAACCTCACATTTTGAACCTATAATTGAAGCAATAAAAGAAGCGATTGGAAAATAGGACTCCAGGCAGCTGCGATCTTCTAACATGTGAGCATCTCACTCCTTTCGTTTTACGTCTTTTCTATTTTGATAATAATTTATTATCTTGATAAGATTTTATTACAACATTCTTAAAAAAGCAATCAGTAATATATTGGAATTGTTCCAGCCAATATTCTCTCTTAAATACTTAGGGCATATTTCCTGTAAAGCGATAACAAAAAAAGTCTTTCACTATTTCTACAAATTGCAGAAATAGTGAAAGACGATATTTACTGCTGTATCTTATTTCCTAATCATAGCTCGATACACGAATTTAGGAAGAACTGCTTGCCTGCGCCAGCGCGACTTTTGTCCTTTGGCCACAGGTGCGAATAAGAGTCGATGCAGCCACTCCAAATTGAGTTTCTTCCATATCGCAGGGGCTGGAGTCACTTTTCCCGCTATAACATCCAAGCTTCCCCCCACGCCAAACACAACCTTAACCTGAGAAAGCGCCTGTTTATGCTTAGAAACCCACTTGTCAGAGTATGGAGCCCCCATCGCGACAATCAGGAAATCTGGCTGTGCGTGCTGAATCTCTGCCACAATGGCCGGTTCCTCTTCTTTAGCAAGAAAACCATTATGTCTTCCGGCAATTTTCACATTCGGATATAGCTCTGTAATCTTTTCGACCGCTTTACAGCTGGTATGCTCATCCGTGCCTAAGAAATAAAAGCTCCAGCCCAGCTTATTCCCTTGTGCGAGCAGCTCAAGAAGTAGTTCATACCCCGTAACTCGTTCAGCTATAGGGTCACCTTTTCTTCTCGATGCCAGCACAATGCCAATCCCATCAGGAGTAATCAAATCTGCCTCATGGAGTATGGTTCGAAGCAGCTCATCCGATTGGCTTGTTATCGTAATTTCCGGGTTCGCCGTAATCAAATGAAATAGCTTCGGTTCTCCGGATTGAATATGTTTTGTTAGATGAAGTGTTGTCTCGTTTAGTGTTAGTTTTGAAAAAGGAACGCCTAATATAGAGACTGTCCCAGCCATTTAATCACCTCTTACTGAAAAGTTCATTCCAGTATACCTTACCGTAATCAAGAAGGATAGTCAGCGTCATTACTCCGTTTATTCCTCCAAAAACTTCCACCACTCTATTAACCAAGGTTCATCGATCCCCCGCAGGCGGAATTCCTCCAAAAGTATCTTTCGAAATTGTTTTTCCATTTTGACAAAATTATTGTCCTCCTGGTACATGGGAGCAAAGGATTCATCCTCTCTAAGATAACTCCAAAAATCGCCTGCACACTCCAAAATCTTTCGACCTACGACCGTTTGCTGCGCTACGGGAACAAGCCATTTGTCATAGGGATACGGATAACCTTCAATAGTGATTGCACAGCGTAAAGCCTCTTTATAAAGGGAAACCGCTAAGAACAAGATTGGAAAGGCGTCGCCACGAACTACAGGATTATCTAGACTTCTAGCATAGCTTCTTAGCTGTATGTATGAATTCTTACGAATTTTCATTAACACTTCAGATTGGAGTGGAACATAGGAATGAAAAAGTGACTTCAGATCCAGCAGATCGTAGTAAATATAGGACACTGATGCATTCCACAGCCATTCCATATCCCCGCTCATTAAAGCTTCTTTGATATCAGATATTTTATGGAGTGTATAATGCCCTGTCTTCCCACTCGGAAGCCTTAAATCCATAAAAAAACTACTGTGCTCCGGAATTAGCCCCGCTTCCTCGAACCGATGATTAATACTGTTGTAAGACTCATCCTCACAAATAATGATTATATCTACATCCGACTGCCCATCTACCACCCCGAGTGCGGTCGATCCATCTAGGATAATGCTTACCCTCTGACGATCTTCTTGCAATAACGGATGATTTAGGATCTCTTTCGTAATGAACTTTCCAATCTCCTCTAGTAATTCGCGATGAAGTAGCAACTTATCAGGTGTTAGTAAAATATCCGACAATACTGATTTCATCATCGTATCCATCAGCCTCCAATCGATCTCAATCCTCTTGTAAATATAGCGCTTACATTTAATCTGAAATGTGGATTTTGGAATATCATTCTATACTCTAGAGATACATCTTGCAACGATATATAGTACCCTTTTGCCCTTGCCCAAATATAATGAATCATCTAGTCATTTGAAGAGGGGGTTATATCATGGCGTTACCCACCATCATAACCACAGTTCCTACATCCGTACCTGTCGGAGATATTGAGGTAAATCCCATCACCAATCGGGTATACTTCGTAAATCCTAACACTACAGCCGGAACTGTTGGTGTATTAAGTACCCTGACCAATCGGATCATTGCAACCATACAAGTAGGTAGATTTCCGCTCAAGCTTGCCATCAACCCAAGAACAAACCGTGTGTACGTCACTAACTTCCGCGATGGAACGGTATCTGTAATTAGCGGACGGACAAACCGTGTAATCAAGACCCTCCAAGTGGGCAGGAACCCTGATAGTGTTAACGTTAATGTTCGAACGAACCTGATTTATGTGTCGAGTGCCTCTGGCATCGTAACCGTCATCGATGGCAGATCGAACTGCATTCGGACTACTATCCAGATCGGCGGCCGCCCTTCCGCTATCGTCATTAATAAACGTACCAATCGCATTTATGTAACGAATACGATAAACAATTCCGTATCTGTCATTAACGGTAGTACACAAACTGTAATAGCAACCATCAAGGTTGGCAACAACCCAGTAATCACACCTGCGCTAAATCCGATTACGAACCGTATTTATGTAGCGAACAACTTAAGCCGCTTTCTTTCCGTGATCAATGGCCGCACCAACAAGCTCCTCAAGAATGTACAGCTTGGACGGTTACAAAGCGAGGTCATCCTTAATCCGCTTACAAACCGTGTTTACGTGTCCAGTGCTCAACAGGTTAAACAAGGGAAGCTTTTTGTGCTTAATGGAAATACCAATAAAGTGATTGCAACTAGAGTGTTATCTTCCTCCTCCAGCACATTCATCAACCCGATTACAAATCATTTATTTGTCAGTAATTTCAATAAGAACAGAATGTCCGTGTATAACGCCAGTACGTTTAAAAGAATCGCGGTATTCCCCTCCGTAACAGGCGTAAACATCGCACTTAATCCACTAACGAACAGGTTATATGTCGCAAACGACAATTCCATCACAGTCATTCAGGATGGTCCAAGATTAACACATCATTATAAGTAATCTTTACTTTCTTATATTTGCAAAAAAAGGCGCTTCACCTATAAGGTGAGCGCCTTTTTGAATATAGACTAATGCGTTGTAACTTGCTTAGCAGCTACTTTCTTTGCAGTCACTTTCTCTTCTGCCGTTTCCTTAGGCTGTACACCTCTTTTAATAAAGAAGGCTAGAATAAATGCAATAATCGCTACGCCTACAGATACCAAGAATGCATCGTTAATTCCTTCAATAGTAGCTTTCGCAATGACTTGATTTTGTATACCAAGCAATTGGTCTGCCGAAGGTTTAGCCGTTAATTTACTTACAGCATCAGCGACCATATCTTTCACATGTGAAGTGGTACTGTTAGACATAATGGTTACGAGCAGTGCCCCACCTATCGCCCCTGATACTTGCTGAATCGTACTGTTCATAGCTGTACCATGCGGCGTATATTTGGCTGGGATAGAATTCAAACCATTGGTCATAACTGGCATCATCACCATAGAGATCCCGAACATTCTCACCGAATATAGAATCATGAGGGTCGAATATTTAGTCGTTTCAGTCAGATCACTAAAGAAATACGTACTAATCACTACAATCGCTAGACCAATTAGCGCTAATACCTTACCGCCGAATTTATCGAACAATTTACCTGTGATTGGAGACATAACACCCATAATTAACGCACCAGGCAACATTAGAAGTCCCGAATCCAGTGGTGAAATCCCTCTAATATTTTGCAGGTAAATCGGCATTAGCATCATCGCTGAGAACATTGCCATATTCAGTGTAATCGAAATCGCTGAGGATAAAGCGAACATCGGATATTTGTACACTCTGAAGTTAAGCATAGGCTCCTTCATCTTCATTTGGCGCATAATGAAGATCACTAATCCAATCGCTCCGATAATAAGCGCGGAGTAGACCATTGGATCATCCCATCCTTTGTTCCCAGCAGAACTGAAGCCGTATAGGAGACCCCCGAAACCAATCGCTGATAGAACTACAGATAAGAAATCAATCTTAATAGCCACATCTTTTTTAGGATCATGCAATTTGAAGAAGGCCAGAATGAACACCAATACGGCGATTGGGGCAATCATAAAGAATAGTACAGGCCATTCATAGTGCTGAATAATCCATCCAGATAATGTAGGTCCGATAGCTGGTGCAAAAATCATAACCAGCCCGAACATCCCCATAGCTGAACCACGTTTCTCAGGTGGAAAGGTAGTGAACAACACATTCATTAATAATGGCATCATGATCGCAGCCCCTGAAGCCTGAACCATTCTGGCGATCAGCAACACAGGGAAGCTTGGTGCTAATCCGCCGATAAAGGTTCCTATCGCAAATAATCCAATCGCGATTAAGAACAACCGTCTCGCGGTATACTTTTGAATCAAAAAAGCTGTTGAAGGAATCATGATCCCGTTCACCAGCATATAGCCCGTTGATAGCCACTGTACCGTTGAGGCACTGACATTAAAATCCTTCATAATCGATGGTAAAGCTATATTGAGTAGGGTATTACTCAGTAAAGCAACAAATGCACCAATCATGAGGATTGCCAATATCCCGTAAGATGCTTTACTTTCTTTTGCTTTCATTTTGGAATCCTCCATTCTATAATCATACTAACGGTTCAAAATTGAACTCGTGTTATAATCCGGTGTAGAATATATTACTCCCTTATTTCTCGCTTGGCAAGACAAAAATCACTTAAAATTGAAATTGTATTAAGTGGAAATATACGCTAGTCTATATTGGAACAAAGAGTTCAGCTTAAAGGGGCACCTCAGATGATAAATAAACGAAAAGAGCAAGTGGTTCATAAAGCGCATGAATTATTTATTGAAAAAGGCTACCACGCCACATCCATTCAGGATATTTTGAATCATAGCCGGATCTCCAAAGGATCTTTTTATAACTATTTCCCTTCAAAAGGGGATCTCTTTAAGGCTGTATTTACGTCCATTCACGATCGACTTGAAGAAGGGCGAAATTCCCTGCTCATAGGTCAAGATCCTTCTGACATTAAGATATTTGCCGAGCAGATTCAGCTGGTCATGAAAATCAATAAGAAAAATAAATTGTTACAGCTCGTAGAAGATGCTTTGGTCTCCAATGACCCAGACTTAATAACGTTTATCAAAAAAACAAAGTTCAACCTCCTTACCTGGGTACATGAACGTTTCCTTCATATTTTCCCTGAGGATAAGAAACCCTATTTACTGGACGGAGCCATCATTTTTACAGGAATTCTACAAAATATGCTACAAATCAACAGTGCTATGAATGAAGTCATCACCTCTAAGCAGATCATTGATTATTGCACTACGCTTATCCAAACCATTGTTGAAGAAGTAAGTCAAATGGGCATTCAACTCATCTCACCAGAGCATGTGGGCAAATTATTACCCGCAGCGGAATACAGTGATTTTTTCAATAATGATTTATCCTTTGCGACCATCAGCTTAAAAAAAGTAATAGAGAGATCATTTACAACTGGTGATGCGAACCTCACTAATTATCTAAAGCTGTTATACTTTATCCAGGAAGAAATCATGAACAACAAGGAACCGAGACAGTTCTTAATCGAAAGTGCTCTGCTATCCTTAAGAACATGTCCTAATCTAAATGAAGCCAAAGAGTTTAAGCATTATCAGGATGTATTATCTAAAATGCTGTAAAGCTAACTAAAAGTGTGGTGAAGCATTTGTTCAAGCTATTATTAATCGAAGACGATTCAACGCTGTTTAATGAGATCAAGGAGCGACTTACCCAGTGGTCTTATGATGTGTATGGCATTCAAGATTTCAGCAATGTCACGCAGGAATTTATAGAGATCAAACCTGATTTAGTCATCATCGACATCCAATTACCTAAATTTGATGGGTTTCATTGGTGCCGAATGATTCGTTCCCACTCTAACCTTCCGATTATCTTCTTATCATCCCGGGATCATCCTACGGATATGGTAATGTCGATGCAACTTGGAGCCGATGACTATATTCAAAAGCCCTTCCATTTCGATGTACTCATTGCCAAAGTACAAGCGATTCTTCGGCGCGTCTACAATTACAACACGGATAACCTTGAGCTCAAGACATGGTGTGGAGCAACCGTGGATTATGAGAGAAATGTATTGACGCATGATATGGGATCGATTGAGCTTACGAAAAACGAGATCTTTATATTGAAATTGCTTATTGAGAAAAAAAATAAAATCGTCACCCGCGAGGAATTAATCAATAGCTTGTGGGATGATAAACGTTTTATAAGTGACAACACCCTTACCGTCAACGTAAACCGGCTGCGAAAAAAGCTGGATGAGATAGGCTTAGGTAGTTTCATTGAAACGAAAGTAGGACAAGGGTATATGGCCATCGAAGAGGAAGCACTATGATTAAAAAGTATCTCTTGGAAAGAAGTAGCTGGATCCTACTAGTCCTCTTTACCAATCTTTTTATACTTTTTGTCACCTATATGGATTCATCAATCCCATTCTCTTCAGTTCTCTATCTGGTCTCCTTGTCGATGCTTTTTTTTGTGATGTTCTTAATCCTTCGCTATCCCAGAGAAACCAGGTTCTATAAAAGCTTGGTTGAGCGAGATGATGATCTGGATGTAACGAGTATCGCCACCCCCGAAAGCCCGTTTGAGCATATTATTGAAGAGAGTATTATCAATCAAGCTAAATGGTTAAAACAGGCTGCCTCGAACAATCAAATGACGTTAGAACAGGAAAAAGATGAACTATTATCGTGGATTCATGAAGTGAAGACCCCTCTGACAGCGATGCATTTAATGATTGAGCGAATCGAAGATGATGTAATGAGGAAACATCTGACCTATGAATGGCTGCGCATACATCTTCTGCTGGATCAACAGCTACATCAAAGGCGAATTCCCTTTATCGAAAATGATCTGTATATAGAACATATCGATTTAGAAACGCTTATATTCGGGGAGATTAAGACGTTGCAATCCTGGTGTATTCAGAAGGGGATCGGCTTTGAGCTGAACTTGGAAGTAGCTGAAGTGCTTAGTGATGCCAAATGGCTGGCTTTTATTATCCGACAACTACTAACCAACGCCGTAAAATATAGTGAGGCTTCAGATATTGCAGTGAGTAGCTATCAGCAAGCTGAGCATATCGTTCTTAAGGTGAAGGATGGCGGGCGCGGGATAGATCCCAAGGATCTGCCTCGGATATTTGATAGAGGATTTACTTCCACCACCGTGCATCGCGACAATGCCGCCACAGGTATGGGATTATATTTAGCCAAAAAAGCGGCGCAATCCTTGTTGATCGTCATCGGAGTTGAGTCGAGGCTCGGATCAGGAACGACGTTCACTTTAACCTTTCCGCTTAAAAATGAATTTGTGAAGCTCTCAAGCGTGTGACAACAATGTCACATGCTTTTTTATTTTGTTCGGGCAATCGAAGGATAAGAACGACAAAGCCTTTTATAATAAAGCTATACAAAAAGAACGAGTATAAAAAGGGAGTGAATCATTATGGTAATTCTTGAAGCCACTAAAATTCATAAAAGCTACGGAAATAAATTAAACAAACAATCCGTGTTGAGTGGACTGGATATTTCTATAGAAGAAGGCGAATTTGTTGGGATCATGGGCTCTTCCGGTTCAGGAAAGACCACCCTACTTAACGTTCTCTCGTCAATTGATCAGATCAGCAACGGATCGATTACCATTGAGGGTACTGAAATTTCTAATATGAAAGAAAAGCAATTAGCTGAATTCCGGAAAAATCATTTAGGATTTATTTTTCAAGAATACAATCTCTTAGATACGCTGACGGTGAAGGAGAACATCCTGTTACCTCTATCCATTACCAACACCCCTAAGAAAATTGCCAATGAGAAATTCGAAAACGTCGCGAGGGAGCTGGGGATTTTAGAGTTGAAAAATAAGTACCCGAATGAAATCTCTGGGGGTCAAAAACAACGCACCTCTGCAGCTAGAGCCTTCATTCATGATCCAAGCATTATTTTTGCTGACGAACCTACAGGAGCCTTGGACTCTAAATCTGCTTCTGATTTGTTAAACAAGCTGAGTGAACTAAATCAAAGACGAAAAGCAACGATCGTTATGGTTACACATGATCCAGTGGCAGCTAGCTATTGCAGTAGAGTTATTTTTATAAAGGATGGTACGATCTATACGCAATTAAATAAAGGAGAACAATCAAGACAAGTCTTCTTTAATGACATCATAAAAACACAAGGTGTACTGGGTGGTGTGCAGAATGAGCATTAATGTACTGATGCTTCGAAATCTGCGAAAAAACATCAGAAATTACTATCTGTATGTATTTGCTCTCGTTTTTAGCGTGGCCTTATATTTCGCCTTTGTTACGTTGCAATACGATCCCTCGATGGATGCAGTAGAAGGCTCGATCAAAGGTGGCGCAGCAATCAAGGCTGCCTCGGTCTTACTGGTCGCGATTGTATCCATTTTCCTGTTATATGCAAACACTATCTTCATCAAACGCCGGGGAAAAGAAATTGGTCTGTTCCAGTTAATAGGGATGACCAAAAGTAAAATATTCCGAATCCTTTCGGCAGAGAATTTCATCCTATATTTTGGTTCTTTAATTCTAGGAATAGCCGTGGGCTTTTCTATTTCCAAATTAATTCTTATGATTCTTTTTAAAATAATGGGGATCGATGCGATAGCATCCCTTCGTTTTTCTACCCCAGCCCTGGTTCAAACGCTGATCGTATTCTTTGTAATCTATCTTTTGATCATGCTGATGAATTATGGATTTATTAAAAGACAAAGCATTCTATCCTTATTCCGGGTGACCTCAACCACAGAAGGCAACGTGAAAAAGCTGTCCTTCTTTGAAATGATTATAGGGATCGTTGGGATTGGATTGATTCTGCTTGGCTATTCGATTTCATCTCGATTATTTAGTGGAGACTTAACATCAATGACTGAGCTATCTATATCCATGATCACTATTCTGGCTTCAGTTATCATCGGGACTTATCTTTTTTATAAAGGCTCGGTAAGCTTTATCTTTCATCTCATTCGTAAAAAGAAAAACGGGTATCTGAATATTAAAGAGGTGTTGTCTCTCTCCTCCATTATGTTCCGAATGAAATCAAATGCCGTACTGTTAACCATCATTACAACGGTATCAGCTCTGGCGCTGGGTTTATTATCCTTGAGTTATATTTCGTTCTACTCTGCTGAGAAAAGTGCGAAGCTCTATGTTCCGTCAGATTTTATTCTTACGGATATCCAGGATGCTAAACAATTTAAAGAGGCATTAACGACTGAAAATTTGCTGTTTACGGAAAAAATAACCGAAGTCATTCAAGTGGATGTAAATATAGAGAAGATTCTGGCAGAAAATTCCAAGTCGCTCGGTATGATGTCGAATAATATGACTCTTCCCGTCATCAGTGAAAATTCGCTGGAGGGCATTGATCTATCCCCTGATGAGGCCTATTTTACGAAGACAAGTAGTGCAATGGAGAATCTGATTTCTATGAAGGACCAGGGTGGCATTGAATTCAAGGGACAACATGAAGTCATTCCGCAGTTTTATAAAAGAATTGATATGGAAGCCCCCGTTTTATACAATTTCACAGGTGGTGGCTTACCCCTTGCTATTGTAGACGACACGACCTTTGAACGCTTAAAGAAGGATCTAGATCCAGCCCTTCAAAGAAAGTCCTCTCTTAATATCGGCATCGATATGAAAGAACGGGCAAGCGTTGAGCAGGCTAATGAGCTTTTTCAGAACATGAAATTTGCAAAAGGCCACATAACCGACTCTCAACTGGAGACGATGAACAATCAAAAGCAAACTATGGGACTTATCATGTTTATCGTGGCCTTTCTGGGGTTAACGTTCCTGATTACCTCTGGATGCATTCTTTACTTTAAACAAATGGATGAAAGTGAGAATGAAAAGCCCAACTACACGATCCTCAGAAAGCTTGGTTTCACGCAAGGGGATCTGCTTAGAGGGATTCAGGCGAAACAATTATTTAATTTTGGGATTCCATTAGTCATTGGATTGCTTCACAGTTACTTCGCCGTAAAATCAGGATGGTTCTTCTTCGGTACAGAGCTCATGACACCGATGATTCTGGTGATGCTGCTATACACCGCTTTGTATTCGATTTTTGCAGTGCTATCCGTGTTCTATTATAAAAAGGTAATTAAAGAGTCACTTTAAAAAAAGAGGGGTTCCACAAGCCAGCATGGCTTAGGAACCCCTTGTTGTTATCATACCTCTATCTCCTATCTCCTATCTTCATATTCAATTCTAGTTAACCCGTAGAAGACTATATCCTCGAATTTATCCCATTTTAAAATATGCCGTTTAAATTCTCCTTCAAATCTCATTCCAGCTTTTTTCATAACGTTAGAGGAGGCAGGATTTCTAGTCATTGCCGCTGCCCATATTTTATTTAATACGAGGTCTTCAAATCCAAAATCAATTAATCGCTTAGCTGCTTCAGTCGCATAGCCATCTCCCCAAAAAGATCTTCCTACCCAATAAGCAAGCTCACCTCTTTGATGCGATTTGTCTATATTTAGACTCATACAGCCTATTAAGGTATTACTCACTTTACTAATTAAAGCAAAAGGAAATCCTTCCCCTTCGTCTGCGCTCTTCCTACAGGCACCAATCCATGATTCAGCCACTCCATCAGGGTATGGATGAGGAATAGACAGCGTTGTTCTAGCTACTTCTATATCCCCAGCAAGCTCTTGAACTTTACTTGCATCTGTGGATTGAAACGGTCTTAGTATTAACCTTTGTGTTTCAAATGTAGGTTGCATAGAAAGTACCTCTCACTATTGGATTTTCAATAGATTATATTACAATTGTTGGATATTGCAATACATATATCAGCTATTCACAATCCCCAATACGAATCCATCATACCCTTTACTTCCCACTGTCTGAATGGCAGTAGCCGAAATCTTAGGCTCTTCAGCCAACAGATCATAAAATTCCCGTACGCCTACTACACGAGGATCTTTGCTATTCTTGTTAATGATCTCGCCTTCACGAATCACATTATCGCCTATAATCACTGTACCGGGCCGGGAAAATTGAAGCGCCCACTGTAAATAGTTAGGGTTGTTGGGTTTATCGGCATCAATGAATATAAAGTCAAAGGGTTCCACACCCTCTTGTTTCATCTGAGACAATTGCCCCAAAGCATCGCCTATACGAAGTTCTATCAGATCATCTACCTGAGCAAGCGCGAAATTGGCCCCAGCCACCTGAGCATGCGATGGATCTAGCTCCAAGGTAACGATATGTCCGTCAGACGGGAGCGCCCTTGCCATCCAAATTGTACTGTATCCACCCAAAGTGCCAATCTCCAGAATCCGGCGTGCACCTTTCATTTGAACCAATAGGTTAAGGAATTTACCCTGACTAGGTGAGACATCAAAGGGCGGCAGTCCTGCCTGTTGATTCGCGGACAACACTTCCTCCAGCACGGAGTCCTGCGGAATTAGACGTTCTGTAATGTACTGATCGACTTTATCCCATGTAGTCGGTTGATTCATATTTATCACTTCTCCTTTGGTTTTAATTACTTTACTGAAAAGAACACTCCAACCCACAATTAGGGATCGTTCGTACCTACGAGGAGTGTTTGGACTTCCGGCCGCTGTTGTCTTCAGATTTCTTTAATTTACTAATTGATAGTGGGTGAAATCCAAAGACAAAGGCGGTCGCTAACGCTCCTACAGTTCCAAACCTCCTCTTCGTTACTCCCTTTCCCTAACTAAAGATTTAAGTCCAAAATACAAGTTCATATTCAACTTCAACTTCAAGTTCAACTTCAACTTTATACCTGTATTGTAAATCAGTTATAATCATAAATATAATATATCTTTAAAACTAAACTATATATTATATATATGAATTAAACGATAACAGATAGGAGCTTATCATGAATCTACATGCTTTACGCTTATTCCATGTGATCGCATCAACGGGTAGCGTGACACGCGCCTCAGAAACTTTAAATATCAGTCAGCCTGCGATTACGGCTCAGATCAAGAAATTCGAAAAGGAAATATCCTTCACCCTATTTAAGCCTCAAGGTAGAGGAATTGCTTTAACGGATGCGGGTGAAGAGCTTGCTCTGCTCGCCAAAAGACTCTTTGCCGTTGAACAGCAGATCGAACAATTCGCGCATGATTACGTTAACGGCACGAATGGAAGTATCCGCCTAGCCTCGACGTATTTACCTGCTCATTTCCTTATTCCTACCTGGATCGCAAAGTTCAAGCAACAATATGAGCAAGTGGAAATGGTGATTACTACCACCAATTCAAGCGATGCCCTGAAGCAGCTGTTAAATGTAGACGTGGATATGGCGATTTACGGAGGGATTACCGAGGCCTATCCAGATACGATCCGGACAGAAGAGTTATTTCAGGATGAGTTATGGTTTGTGGTCGCACCCCATCACCCCTATGCAAATCTGCAAATTTCTTTATCCGAAATGATGAAGGAGCCCTTTGTCATGCGTGAGGAAGGGAGTTCGACGAGAGAGAGATTATTATCGTTATGCCGTACATATAATACGCCAGCTCCCACGATCTCTTTGCAATTTAACGGACTTCATGAAGCGATTCAAGCCGTTATCGCCGGGTATGGCGCCAACTTCGTCTCTTCACTCGTTGTTCGCGAATATGTTGAACGTGGAGAGTTATGCCGAGTTTATGTTAAAGGCATACATCTGAAGAACAGCATTGCGATCTGTACGCGAAAAAATGAACCGTTATCCGCCTCGGCGGCAAACCTTATTCAAATGATCCGCCTAAATCCTTATACCGTTTAGGATTTTTCAAAAAAAGACTGCTCTTTAGGCTGACTATATCCAGCCCGGAGAGCAGTCCTTGTAAGTACCGGCTTTATTGGAACGCCTTACGCTTGCTTCTTCTCCGTTAAATAGTACAAGAAGGCCAAGATCGGCAGCGCCAGACCAATCAAGCTGGTCAGACTCCAGCCTCCGTACGCATATGCCCAGCCGCCTAGTGAAGAGCCAACGGCTCCGCCTACAAAAAATATCGCCATAAATAATCCGTTTAAACGTCCTCTCGCCTCGTTGCCAAGGGAATAAATTGCCCTTTGTCCAAGCACCAGATTACCCGATACCCCCATATCCAGCATAATAGCTGCTGCAACCAGCAATCCGAGCGTCACTCTTGAATCATTCTGAAACAAGTAAGCAAGAAGAAAAGCCACAGCTGCCAGCACAAACGCAAGTCCGGTCAAAGGGCGGGTCCAGCCCCGGTCAGCCAATCTCCCAGCGATGGGAGAAGCGATAGCCCCAGCCACACCGGCCAGCGCAAACAAGGCAATGCCTTGCTGACTTAAATGATACGTATCGGCCAGATGCAAAGAGACCGTCGTCCAGAACAGGCTGAAAGCTCCAAACAGGCAAGCCTGATAAATCGCCCGGCGGCGTAACACTGGCGTACTCTTCAGTAAAGTACCTAGAGAACGGATCAATCCGCCATAATTCATTGTAGGCACAGGTTGACGCTGCGGCAGCACACGGGACAATAGAAGTGTTAATAAGGCAATCACTACGGCGGATATGGCATAAATCGCATGCCAACCCCACAATCCAGAGACAAAGCTGGCCAGTGGCCGGGCGAACATAATACCGAGCAGCAGCCCACTCATTACATTACCGACCACCCGGCCGCGCTGCTCTTCAGCAGCCAGAAAAGACGCATACGGCACAAGAATCTGGGCAGCTACGGAACCGAGACCAATGAACAGGGATGCTCCCAAAAAGATCGCTGCATTCGGAGCTAGTGTGGCTGCTACCAGTGATACCACCACCATAGCCAGCGACACCACTGTCAGGCGGCGATTCTCAATAATATCGCTAAGCGGTACTACGAACAAAAGTCCAAGAACGTATCCTACCTGGGTCAAAGTTACAATCAGACCCGCTGCCCCAGAAGAAAGCTGCGTAGCTTGGGCGATCTGTCCGATCAGGGTTTGGGCGTAATACAGATTGGCCACAATTAGTCCGCAGGAGGCCGCTAATAGAAATATAATCCATCCAGGGATCGTCTTTCCTTCCGCATGCTCCATCGCTGAATTCACTGAACTTCCTGAACTTACAGGATTCATTCGTCTTCCTTGATTCATAATTTCTCCACCCTTCGATTCTAAATACTGAACGCAACGTTCATTAATTAGTTTAAATATATACTGAACGTTCAGTTTTGTAAATAGGCGATTGGCTACTTCACATAACCTTTTGTATAATGAACGTATAGTTTCTTTTTAGATCGCAAGTTAAATAAAGGATAGATTAATCGGGAGGGATCTCTGATGGATAAAAAAAGAGGACGGCCGCGCAATAGCGAAGCCGAGGCTTCTATTCTGGCAGCATCGTATGATCTATTGCTGGAGACCGGATTTGGGGCGGTGACCGTAGAGAAAATCGCGGAACGGGCTAAGGTAAGTAAAGCGACCATTTATAAATGGTGGCCTAACAAAGCAGCTGTGGTCATGGACGGCTACCTCTCTGCAGCATCCGCAAGATTGCCAGTGCCGGACACCGGTTCGGTCATGGATGATATTATGATCCATGCTACAAATCTGGCTAGTTTTCTTCGCAGCAGAGAAGGAAAGATCATTACCGAGTTGATCGGCGAAGGTCAATTTGATGCCGGCCTTGCTGAGGCCTATCGTGCGAGGTTTTTCGCTCCCCGCCGCCAAGAGGCGCGACAGTTGTTGGAGCGTGGGGTGACCCGAGGCCAATTAAAAGCGGATCTGGATATTGGGATCACGATTGATCTGCTGTATGGACCAATATTTTATCGGCTTCTGATCACAGGGGATGAGCTAGACGAAGCTTTTGTGAAATATTTGATCACCTCTGCCTTTGAGGGCATCAAAGCATAACGAGCATAAAAGCCTTTGGCGAAACTTATACTTTCTTATATTTTAAAAAGCCATCCTTTGCAGGATGGCCTATCACTTATATTTACACCGTTCGATCCAAATTAACTTCAAACGTGTCTCCAGTTACATAATCCATATACCTCGTATTCCCATCGTAATCCAAATAAGCTTGATAACGGGTACGAATAGCCGGTTGTGTAATCCAATCAAGCACTTTCTCTTTTGCCACCCACATCACTTCAGAGGTTTCCTCCGAGGTACATAATTCCCCACCCACGGGCTTGCAGATAAAATCAAACATGACCTTGGTAGGAACATCGGTTACACCGTCATACCATTTATGAATGCCTGTATTGGAATACACACCAATCAATTGAGATACCGTGACATCTATTCCACTTTCCTCTTTAATCTCTCGAATTAATGCATCCACCAGGTTCTCTCCGACCTCTACTTGTCCACCAGGAAATACCCATCCACCATCATGCGTCTTTACTAAAAGGATATCTCCTTGTTCATTTTCTGCGAATCCACCTGCCGCTACAATATGTGTTGGCCAAGCCATAGACTGCACCTCTTTTTAAAAGAGGTTAACAATTTAATCAGCATTTGTAAACGATATTTTTCTATTCCATAACGCTTTAAAAGCTTCGCAATGTTCTATTAAATCATCAAACTTTCCTTCACCCACGACCGAGCCTTGGTCCACTACCAGTATCTTATCAACGTCTTTTATAAAATTTAGTCGGTGGGCAACAATAATGATGGTTTTATCCTTAAATTCCTGCAAAATCGTCTCCATAAGGCTTTGCTCCGTAATATTATCAAGTGCAGAAACAGGTTCATCTAGAATTAGAATGTTTCTTTTCTGAGCAATGATTCTAGCAAAAGCTAATCGCTGTCTCTCCCCGCCTGATAATTTAACCCCTTTTTCACCTACCAAAGTATCTAAACGATCCGGTAATTGGCTTACCTTTTCCTGCAGATGAACCTTTTCCAAAATCTCATACAACTCTTCATCGGACAAGGAATGCTCATCAAATATAATATTGTCCCTAATCGTAGCGTCAAAAATCGGCGTGTCTTGTGATAAGTAAGAGATATGATCATAGTAGCTATCCAGATGGATCTCATCGATATCCTTACCGTCCAATAAGAGTTCACCTTTGTCCTTTTTTAATAAGCCTACGATTAACTTAATCAGAGTTGATTTCCCGCCCCCACTTAATCCGACAATAGCAACGGACGTTCCTCGCCCAACGGAAAAACTCAGGTTGTTCAGAATTCCCACATTACCATAGTTAAAAGATACATCCCTAAATTCAATATTACCGTGGATCTCAGTGATAACTTCTCCTCGTTCTAGATTCTTATCTTCTGGGGCATGAATAAACTCTTCAAATCTCTTGTAGGTCACTCTATTCAGTCTGTAATCTACAAAGAGGACATTGAAGATAGCAATCGGCGAATAAATCTTATCAATAAACATAAACAAAGCGACCACAACACCAAGTGACGTCTCACCTACGACAATGCTTTTCACACCGTAAATTAAAACAACGACTTTAATAATCGTGACAAACAACTCGAATATCGCGAAAAAAGCTTCATGGATCATTTGTAACTGAGCATTTTTTTGAATGATAGTGCGTGCAGTCTGGCTTAATTTATCGATCTCTTTCTCATATCTTTTGTTCGTTCGGAAGACGACTAATTCCATAAATCCACGGATAGAGAATCTGGACATCTTTTCTTGTTCCTGTAGAATGGCCGCCTTCCTCGCATACAGAAATTTCAACAGCAGATTCGTTATCAAAAAGACGACCACATAGCCAGCAGCAATCACTACCATGATCCTTAAATCATAGAAACTGATAAAGATAAGACTGAACAGAAGAGTGGGCAATAACTCATGTAATGTTTTGAGGAAAAAGGAGAAAATCATGCTGTTTCCAGCCGCTGCTCCATTCTCGATCACTTTAATCATCTGACCTGTGCCCATATCCTGATAGGCTTGATAGTCGATTTTGGATATTTTAGATAGTGCAAGTATCTTTAACCTCTCCGTTATACTGTTCGATAAATACACACTAGGGTATTCATCCACATAATTTAGGATCACCACCCCAGCCAGCAAAAGGCCGTACACCAAGATTAAATTAAATAGCTCACCAAAGCTGTTGATCACCGTGACCTTGTCTAATATTTTTTGAAACACTACAATGCCTAAACTACTCAGCAGTTGAATAGTAAAACCCAATAAAATATAACCGCATATCCACCATTTCAGGTGAGCTAGACTCTTTTTCAACATATCGTTAATCCCCTATCTTTTAATTGAATGCAAAAAAGCCAGGCAACCCCACCATCCAACTGTAAAAAACCATCCACAATTAAACGGTTCTCAAAGTTAAATAGGTTAAGTGCCTGGCTCTATACAAAAAGCTGCCTATGGCACCGTTCAAAGCTCTAGTTAATGTAATCAAAAGGGTAGACTCCCCCCTTGATAGCTGGTACGCGTTTGACCCAGCCCGATAACTAGTTACTTCGAACGATACGGAAAGACATCCATTTCACCCCAATTAAAAGAATTGTTCCTATTATAATTCTCTAATCCATATATTTCAAGAATTACGTTTGACGATACGTAGTCCTGCCACTTGGCCCACCTTATATCCTTCATGCGAAGCGAACTTGATCGTAACCGCTGATTTGCTCCTCGTGATCGTCTGCGGAAGCTCGTAACGAATGGTCTCCAGCTTGTTCATCTCTTCAGACTCAAGGACGCCTAGCCCAAGTTGCTCCCCATCTGCCGTAATATCGAAGGCCACCGAAGTATCGTTGGACTTCAAATACGTTACTACCAGATCTACTTGCTCCTCTGGCAAGACTTCCATCGTGAAGGAGAACCAGCCATTGATCCAGCTGTCGCGATACTTGCGGTTGTAGATTTTTCCTAAGCCTACATACTCTCCTTCGAAATTATGGTCGCGTTCGGGCTGCATTTCAGCAGGTTGTATCGAATCGACGGTTAGCTGCTCAAGCAGCAAATTCTTCTCTACGGCCTCGCGATATTCAACCTCTACCAGCTTCCATTCCTCTGGCGTGAACAAATCCCAATACACCGAATAACGATGATCATGCATAGGGTAGAACGGACGAAGCTCATGGTCTCCTGCATATCCTAAACCTTTCATCCGGAACACATTTTTGCTAACGTTAGACTGAATCAAGCTATCCGTTAGCGTCTCGCGATCTCCAATTAATACAGAAGTAAGGGCACGATCACTGCCTAGCTCAGCATTTATAGGTCCAAAATCACCTGCAAGCACAAGCGGTCCATAGAGGAATGCAATTCGGTTTGGATTATCCGGCATGGACTCGATTCTTACCGACATCGGAATATCATATTCGACAACGTCCCCATCCTGCCATACTCTATCCAAAGCTAGGTAGCTGGATTTGCCCACATTCACTTGAATGTCTTCACCATTTACTTTAACGCTCATGCCTTGCTCAGCCCAGTAGGGGTATCTTAGCTTCAATGTGAATTTAGTTGGTTTCTCCGTGCTGATACGCAGGGTGCCTAGTCCCTCTTCAGGGAACTTGGTCTCTTGCTTCAAACTAATGCCTTGCTCTTTCCAAGTCACTGTTGAAGGTGCGTACTGATTCACATACAGCTCATCTTCACTATGGAAGTAAATCGCTGAGCCATACATAGAATGGCTTTCCATTCCTGAGCCTACACAGCATGTAAAGCTCTCAAACTGGGAGTTGAACGACTTATTTCCACCCATTTCGAGGGATACAAAATAACACACACGTCCATCAACCGGCTCCTGAGAAGCTAGGATATGGTTATACATTGCACGTTCGTAGTAATCCGCATATGCGGCATAAGCATCCCACTGGAACATATGCTTGGTCAGCTTCAGCATGTTGTAGGTATTACACGTCTCACATGACCCCTCTCCCAATCGGTCGTTCAGCTTATCCGGTTCGCCGAAATGCTCATTATAGCTGTTGCCGCCAATCACGTATGAATGATGATTCACGACCCGATCCCAGAAGAAGCGGGAAATACCTGCATAATGCTCCTGCCCTGTTACCTCATATTGTCTAGCAGCTCCAATGATTTTTGGAATCTGTGTATTAGCATGTCTTCCAGCTAGGGTATCTTTTTCTATAGCAAGATCATTTAGCACTTCCCCATGATAAAAGCTTTCCGCTAACGTGAGGAAACGGTCATCGCCAGAATCCTCTGCCAAATCTGTGAGGACTTCATTCATACCGCCGAATTCACAACGCAGCACCTCTTGGATCTGATCTTTATTCAGCCCTGCAAAAATATCTTCAAGCCACATTCCAAGCTTCGTTTCAATAACGAGCGCCTTCTGATTTCCGGCCAATCGATAAGCATCACGAAGTCCCGCAAACAGCTTATGCATCGTGTACAGCGGTACCCAGCCACCGTTGAGGTCAAAGCCCTGTGAGCGAATGTCGCCTACCTTCACTTCCTCAAACAGCTCTTTGCCACGAGGAATCCCGGAAATGAAGCCATTACCATGCGCATCCTGACAATGCTCCAATTCGTCTACTACATAATTCACGCGGGTGAGCAGCTCTTCATTCCCTGTAGAGGCATACATTAACGCACATCCAGAGATATAATGGCCTAGCGTATGGCCGCTAATGCCTTGAGATTCCCAGCCTTCATAATGAGCAGCCTTAGGCTCTAAGCCAGCATATTGGCGAAAACGCGACAGAAGCCGATCTGCCTCAAGCTTGAGTAAATAATCCGTATTTAACTCCATCGCATGGAGAAGTGGACCTGAATCAATGCGTACATTCTGCAAATCAAAAGCTTGCGTCTTCAATGAAATCGCTCCCTCGCAATCTTGTCAGGGTGATATGACAAGTGTATATTTGTATCCATAAGATAACATCGGAACGTTGATTTGTCGGTAGATCAGCCATACAAATGGTGGACAAATCCGACTTATTAATTGCTAGGAGGACCGCATGACCTATTTGAAAATAAATGCAGATATACCTGTTCATTTTACTGCGGCAGGTGAATTCATCTCTGAAACGCCATGGAAGCATGTGGAGCGTGTTATGGGGAACTACGAACTAATCATTGGCGTGAACGAAACGGTATATTTGAGTGAGGAAAACAAACAATTTGAAGTAGGTCCTGACGAAGCTCTTCTGCTTATGCCTAATCGCACACATGTCGGCTATAGAGAGTCACGACCCGGGGTTAAGTTTTATTGGTTTCATTTCGAACTGACAACCGAGGGGTTATTACTGAGTGAGGAGGAAATGAAGCCTGAGGCAGAAGAAATCTTTTCGCGCACACAGCGCTTATGGTCCGTACATGATCTATATCTACCACAGTTCATAAAGATCGAGCACAGTGACCGGATTCATATCCTGGCGAATCAAATCCTCCATGTGGCTAACTCTGGATATTTGACCTATTCCAGCGTTAATTATTTGTTGACCTCACTCTTAATTGAGCTATCCGAGCATGCACTTCAGCCGTTCGCCAGTAAGCTAATCCGTGCGCAGCAAGATGTCACCTTTGTAAAAATAGCCGAGTGGACAAGAATACATGCAAGTGAACCTCTTACGGTGGCAATCATCGCGGAGAAATTCAATTACAACAAGGATTATTTAGCCCGGCTATTTAAACAGCATACCTCGATGGGGCCTTTGGAGTATATTCATTCAGTACGTGTGACTAAAGCGAAGGAGCTGCTAACCAGAACCGCCCTCAGCGTGAGGGAAATCGCGACAGAGACGGGGTTCACCGACGATAAATATTTCATGCGACTCTTCCGAAAATACGAAAACATGACACCGACCCAATATCGCAACGCCTATCATAAGACGTTTATGAATAATGATTGAAGAAAAGAAGCTGCCTCTAAGTAGCATTCACTACTTTTGAGACAGCCCCTTCTCTAAATTACATTCTCTATATTATTGAATCGTTTGCGAAGAAGAATTCCATCGCCAGCGCGGAGTTGATCCTTGCAGATGAACCCCGCCATACCACTCATCGATTCCTTTTTTCTGAACCCAGTCTTCATTTCCAGCCAATACACTTTTGCCTAGCTCGGTTAATGCAAGCTCGCAGTCTTTGAATGGCATTACTGGATCGTTATAACCAGGAAAATCATTGAACCCATAGGTTTGCAGTAACGGATATGGATCTTGTGCCATCTGTCTTAGAATATGCCAATATTGCAGATCACCCATGCCTAAGATATGAAGTTTATCTCCCACATTTTTGAACAACCCGTAAGGGGAGTTAATTCCAGCATGAATCATCTCCAGAGTCATCTGTTCAACAATACCAAGTCCATTAGAGGTCGATGGGAACCGAGATAAATGCGCTATGAAGGCGTCATATGCAAATGGTAATGCGGACGTATCCTTAGTTAGTAGCTGTTGTAATGATTCTGGATTCGGTGATACATAGGCTTCCCAGAGTGCTTGGCCTACCTTTAGCTCCTTGTCGCCGATTAACTTCCACGTTCCTGATAAAGTCTCCATTTGCTCTACAGATAGTTGTCCAAGTCCTCGAAACAGCTCAATGCCGGGATATTCTCCAATGCACAATAAACTTAGCTTCGTGGATCCCTTCTTCTGCTTCGAGAACCAATGGAGCAAATAGCACAGCATCGTCTGATCGAATAGATCATGCTCGAACCATAATACAACTTCATCATATTTATGAAAATCAGCTAAGATCTTTTCCTGTTCCTTACTGATCTGTATAAATTCCTTCTGCGGAATCCCCATCGTTTGTTCTAAATAATGCGCTCTTACTAAGCGGTTATTCTGTTCCGCAGGCTCTAAAAAGACCGGCCCATGTGAGTAGACCTCTCTCCAAACTAATACATCCCCTTGTACAATTCCCTGACGCAGCTTCTCTCCCACTACATCTCCGTTTACAATATGAAGCACACCTTTTCCCCCTTCGTACAAATGGTTGAATACGGAAAGAACATCTGCCACAGGCAATGCACCTTTCAGTTTGCGGCGGGCATCAAAGAGGCGTTTCTTCAATACCGGGACTGAGGTCCCCAGAAAGTCAGCAATCTCTTGAAGGGAATATCCCTGAAAATAATATAATTGAACGGCGATCCGCATATTGGACGTTAGAGCAGCTATAGACTCGTGAAGCAGTCGCCGCGCTTCTTTTTTCTCAATAATGTCCGCCACACTAAATGAAGATTCTGTCGCTTGCGCAGCTTCATCGTAGGGTAATGCAGGATGCTGCTTTCTTCGCAAGATACGATAACATTGCCGCACCACAATAGCTTTAAACCAGCCCGGGAATGCCTCTACTGCTCGTAATTTATTCAAATGCAAAAAGGCTTCTGTGAAAGCTTCCTGCACAGCATCTTCCGCTAATTGGTAATCGTGGAGCTTTTCGAACGCAACTGCATTTGCCATCGGTGTAAAGTGCCTAACAATCTGTTCAAAAGCTTGTCGATCTCCTTGTTTAGCCTCTTCGATATACTGAAGCATTTTCTCCCCCGCTCCCTTCTTCCGTATTATATACAAGTGCCAATGAAGTCCCCAAAGGTTACGGATGAGATTAAAAAAGTCAGACGTTATTTATTTTTTTCGATTACATCCTTTGCAATCTCTAAAGCTGAAGAGGCTCGCGGCCAGCCTACATAATAAGCAAGGTGGGTAATGGCCTCCACGATTTCTTCAAGTTGTAATCCGTTTTCTAAAGCCAAGCGCAAATGATAGGGGAGTTGTTCCGTCATGCCCCCCATCACCAAAGCAGAAATCGTAATCATGCTACGATCCCGAAGTGATAACTGCTCCCGTCTCCATAAGTCCCCAAATAACACATTTTCCGAGTAGTCGACGAATGCTGGAGCGAACTCCCCTAACGATTCCCGTACATTTGTGACGATTTTCCGATGCGCCATATTACACCTCCCTAACCGGAGGTTGTAGCATTTGAGCAACACCGTTACCAAACGACCAATCTTCGAATTCCGTGTCGACGAGCACAATGAATATATCTTCTTTTCTGATGTTTAGCGTCATCGATAATTCCTCGGCTAACATCGCGTAAAAGCTTGTTTTCTGCTCCGTCGATCTTCCGGATTTTAGCGTAACTTGGATATATATCAGTCCGTCGCTTCGTTCAATATTTAAATAATCTTTACTATAAAAAAACTCCCCCGCTTTATGCGCATGAAAAACCTGAAACAGATCATCCTCCGGTACATGGAAATGCTGAATTAACGCGCTCATAATCGCTCTACATATTCCTTCTAGCTGATGAATGTCGTATTGTTGCTCCAGATAACTGACTCTAATGAATGGCATTTTAATTCACTCCTTCTTTGGAATTCTTTTATTGTACTCTCAGTATTTTGATTTATATAATTGAATAAGATAATAATCTTAATCAATTATACCGATAGAGGTGATAATCGATGGATCTAAAAGAACTGATGGCTTTTAAGACCATCCTTCAAGAAGGCACTTTCTCACGTGCTGCCGAAAAGTTGAATTATGCGCAGTCTACCATTACCAACCAAATTCAACGACTTGAAAAAGAACTGGGCATACAACTCTTTCACAGAGGCTGGGAAGTAGAACTGACAAGTGCTGGGCAAGTTTTTGCAGCAGAAATCGATAACCTTATTCAACATTGGAACTATGTATCAGAACTCACCAAGGCTTTACAGCATGACGAAATTGGCACACTTCATATCGGAGGCATTGAATCCATGATGGAATCCGTCCTACCGAATGCCTTGCGAAAATTTCATGAGCAAAAACCAAAGATGGCATGTAACTTCATTCAGGGTAACACTGATTCGCTCTCACAACTTGTTCTACAAAGTGAACTGGATTTCGCCATCTGCGGTGAGCCGTCCGACCTGTCTTTCTTTTATTTCGAACCGCTCTATCACGAGAAAATCGCTTTTATAGTAGATGAAAATCATCCTTTAAGCGGACGAGACGATATTTCATTTCGAGAAATTCTTGAATATCCAATTATAGCTGGAGGACGCACTTGCTTATATTACCTTCGGTTAGCTAAGCAATTTTCGAGATTCGAATCAAAGCCCACTTTATCAACCATAAACCAAATTTCTGCTATTCCTCATTTTGTAAGAAAGAACCCTGGGGTGGGGGTAGTGCTTGATTCGACAGCATTAATGACAGATATCGTAAAAATAGATGTTGAACTAAGCGAGCCGTTCATTCAAGTGGGTATATTACAGCGGCGCAACCGAGAATATCTAGCAACATCATCTAAAAAACTAATCCTACAAATCATAAAAGAAGAAATTGAGAGGATTAGTAACGCTAATCCTACGCTCCACATTTGAACCTCAAGCTAGTTCCATATATGATAGCTATATCATTGTTCTCAGGGAGGATTCACCCAAGTGGCTGTATTAATTAACGAACAAATTAGAGCATCCGAAGTAGTACTTACTGGACTTAGAGGTGAGAAGCTGGGGATTGTGTCCAGAGAAGAGGCGCTGGCCATGGCTCGTTCAGCAGGTGCTGATCTGGTATGCACCTCACTAATGAGCAGCCCACCGCCCTGCAGCCTAACTGCAAAGGGCAAAGCAAAAGCGGCCGCGCAGAAAGAAGCAGCCTCAGCACGCAAGGCTAGTGGTGGCTCAGCAGTAAAGGGCGGCAGCAAGGAGAAGGTCAAAGAGCTCCGCTTCACGGCTCATATTGAAGAGCATGACTACGATACGAAGCTCCGTCAGGCTGAGAAGCATCTCCGCTCCGGCAAGCCGGTGCAATTAGTCGTGAAGGCATCCGGCGCCAAAGAAGCGGCTGCCTCCAAGGCCGTATTGGAGCGACTAGTGACTGACTTGAAGGAAGTTGGAACGAAGGACACTGGCATCCAGACAGGCGGCAAAGGTTCACAGGTGAAATTAAATCCACGGTGAAGAGTGGCCTATTCGCTCCGATCAAATAGAGCTAGTAAAAAGGCCATCCTCTGTGGGATGGCCTTTCACTTCATAGGCAATGTTCTTACTCACTCTTAAGCATTCACTTTAAACATGATTGCCCATTAATCCCCTCGGGCGATAGTTCATGCCGCCAGCATAAAGGTGGGAGACATCTCCTAGTCCAATACATCTAGGAACCGCAAAGTGCTCGCTGCGCTCTTCAAACAAGATCGTCGTTACCGAGCTTGGCGCTAACCAAAATACGGACCAAGCCAAAGCTAAAGGAATCTGTAATAAATGAGCTAGCCATGCGAGACCAAAGCCACCATGGCATACTACTCCAATCTTCTTGGTAGAAGGCTCAAGGATCCGATACAGGCCATCTTCTCTTTTATAATGGTGTCGGAGTAAGAATTGATCTGAAGCCGCTTGTAATTCGCTGAACCGCAATCTGTATTCCTCTTGCTTCAACCAATGATCTGTTTCATCAGACCATACTCTCTTTCCACTCGATAGTTCGCTAATATGTTCTCCGGGGCTATCCCAAATAGACGACAATTGCCCATCTAACATAATCTCTGTCCAATCCAGTTCACAAGTCCAAGGTTCTGTCTGAATTACAAGTCCCGTATCTTTGGCCACATAACTGGCTGTTGTCTGTGCTCTACCCAGTGGTGAAGCATATAGTTCATCCAGACCGATAGATGCCATGCGTTTTCCTAGTGCTGCTGCTTCCTGATGCCCAAATTCTGTTAGACCATCTATGGAATAGTCCGGATCACCATGACGAATCAGAAATATTTGCATAATAATGCCCTGCTCCCCTCAAATCCAGCCTTTTTCCTCTGCCAGTCGTACCGCCTCAATTCGACTTTTCACTTCCAGCTTATTGAGTATTTCTGAAATATAATTGCGAACAGTTCCATAAGAAAGATGTAGCGAAAAAGCGATCTCCGCCGCCGTTTGCCCTTCACCAGCCAGCTTTAAAATCTCTCGTTCCCGTGCTGTTAGTGGATTCTCTTCCCGCAAGCTACCAAAAACTAACTCGGGGGATACCTCCCGATGTCCAGCCATGACACGGCGAATAGATTCAGCCAGCTTATCTACAGGCTCGTCCTTCAACAAATACCCTTGTATACCAGCCTTCACTCCACGCTCGAAATAGCCCGGACGGGCAAAGGTAGTCAAGATGATAATTCGAGTCGGACAACCTTTACTCCGCAATATTTCTGCAACCTCCAGCCCACTCTTGAACGGCATTTCAATGTCCATGAGACATACATCCGGCTGAAGCCTGTCGATTAAAGCTAACGCCTCAGCTCCATCACAAGCCTCTCCGACGACTTCGATATCATCCTCAAGATCCAGCAGGGATGCCATCGCTCCCCGAAGCAGACGTTGATCCTCCGCTATAACGATGGTTATCATGCACTCTCACCTCCTGTTGCTTCCTTAACGATTAGAGGGATCATAACGATCAGCGTAGTTCCCTGACCTTCTTCTGAGCTTAGCGACAGAGAGCCATCAATCAGGGATAGACGTTCCGCCATCCCCTTCATACCATTTCCATCACTAAGCCCACCATTACATCTCTCACCGTTCTGGAGACCAATTCCGTTATCTTTAACGGTAACTCGAACTTCTCCGGCGGTCTTTGCCACCCCGATGAAGCATTTATCCGCTCTACTATGCTTCACAATGTTAGTCACTGCTTCTTTGATACAGAGGCTGAGAATATTTTGCGTCAGATCGGATACTCCCTCTAGCGAGATGTCCCCTTCCACTTCCAAGGCAATCTCCGCCGTGCGCAGCATCTCCCCGGTTTCTGCCAGTTCTTCTGCTACTGAGATCGCACGCATTTCCGACACTAGCTCACGTACCTGTCGGAGCGCAGCCCGCGAAGTACGCTGAATTTCCCGCGCTTCCTCTTGGGCTCGCTCCGTATTTTTGGTCACCAGCTTCTCTACGAGTTGGCTTTTTAATGTAATTAAGGACAGCGTATGCCCGAGGGTATCATGCAAATCACGAGCGATTCTCATGCGTTCCTCACGCTTCACCAACTCTTTAATCACCTCATTAGCTTGATCTAGCTCTTTCTCCAGCTTCTGATGTTGATGCATGGATCTTACGCCGAATGGCATAATCAGCATAATAACGATAAACGGGACTAAGAACATAATACTAACCCATTCCAACTCACGGCCTACTAAGACCAGCACCGAAAGTACCATGACCACAAAAGAAGTAAATGCAATTTTAAACCCTTTATTCTCCGTATAATAAGCTATAAAATTCACGGTGAAAAAGCCCATATACAGATTAAAGGGCGTATAGAACAAGCTAAGCACCACGATGATCACCATTTGAGTCGTTAACCAAACATTAAACACGCCACCCCGAACCCAATACAGCTGGCGATAGCTGATGGCAAACACCGCTATCATAATCCCACCTAGAATGAGCTTCACTCCAGTCTCCCCGCGCAAATTCAGGATGGGCAAAATCAGATATACAGCCCATACATAAGGGAAAAACCCCTGACTTCTCGGAAATAACTGGAACTTTCCACGCTCAGTCATTACTTTACACCGCTTCCTGTTTTTTTCGAATATAAACCGATAGTAACATAAAAACTACCAAATATCCGAGCAAAATCAAGACATTACTCCAATGCGGGGCTGAACCACGTACAATCTCCCACGCCCCATTTCCATAGTTATAAGAAGGTAACCAATGACCAATCTTCTGCATTAAACGTGGTAAAATCTCAATTGGCATCCACATGCCCCCCGCTACAGCAAGCGCCATATAAATCACGTTACTGACTCCACTAGCCGTATCCACCCGTTTCATAGCACCCACAAGCGTACCAATCGCCAAAAATGGAAGGGAACCGATCAGAATCCATAGCCCACTAAGCACCCATTGACCCGCAGATAAGGAGACACCGTTGATTAAATATCCTGCGGCAAAAATACAAATGACCGAAAACAGATGCATCATCGTTTGCCCGAACATTTTTCCGAAGAAATAGACGGAACCCGGTAGCGGGGTAATCCGAATAAAGGTAGTCCAGCCTTGTGTTCGTTCTTGCACTAAACGGATGCCTAGCGTCATGATCGCAGAGCCCATTACACTAAAGGTTGCCATCGACATTAAGTAGTGAGCGCGCCAAGTCGGGTCATCATTACCTGTATTAACCACGCGGGTGAAGATGAAGTAGAACATAATGGGCATGAGCAATGACCAGAATACGTAATAAGGATTACGGATGATCCTCAGCATCTCGGCTTTACACTGTACAGTAATTAATCTCATCTTTAGATAGCCTCCTCTTGGTTCATGGTCAATTGTTCAAAAGCGTCATCCAAACGTCCCTGATCTATACGAACATCCTTCACGGGAAGTCCAGTAACAAAAATCGCTCGCAGCGCTTCATCCGTATCGTCTGTCGTCACATGAATTCGGCCCTCTTTTTCATAACAACCCTCAATAGCGGTTAGTTCCAGCAGGCTCCTGCGTAATTTTGATCGATCACCTATTGGCAAAAAGGACAGCGAACGCTTCACAATCCGCGATTTAATCTCATCTGGACTTCCGTCTGCAACTAAATGGCCTTTGCTAAACAACAGAATACGATCCGCAATATCTTCAGCTTCCTGTAAGTAATGTGTCGTGAACACAATCGTCTTGCCCTGCTCCGCAAGTCCACGAACCGTATCCCAGAACCGCCGCCGGGAAGTAATATCAAGTCCAACCGTAGGTTCATCGAAAAAGATCAACTCTGGATCACCAGCCAGGGCCAGCGCGAAGCCTAGACTACGCTTTTGACCGCCCGAGAGCTTCTCGGCGTATCTATTCAGATCCGCTGGCGCAAGCCCTGTAGCTTTAATTAGAAACTCCATATCCATCGGCTGTGGATAATAGCTACGGATCAGAGCAATGATCTCCCGAACCTTCAGCCGATCCATCACACTTACCTCTTGCAGCATCGCACCGGTCTTTTCACGTACCATTTTATCTTTTGGATGTTGTCCAAATATTTTCACTGTACCTTCAGTGGGTTCTAATAGCCCCAATAACATTCCCAATGCCGTTGTTTTGCCTGCTCCGTTTGGTCCAAGAATAGCTGTAATCGAACCTTTGGCAATGTTGAAGCTGATATTATCTACTGCTTTCTTATCCTTATATAATTTGCTAACTCCATTCATCTCAATAACACTGTCCATTTCGTAACCCCTCCGATTCCGAATGCGTTTGATCTATTTCAATCATATGGAAAAAGGAGACCTGACATTAGTATGGACTGTCATTTCTTTAAGATGACAACTGTCACCTTCATGCCTCAGGGTACGAAAAAGAGGTTGCCCTACCCGTAGTTTTAACTACGAATAGGGCAACCTCTTTAATCGAAAATACTAGATTACCTCTTAAAGAATCCTTTTCCGAGCAGGAATTCCTTCATATGCATTCGCGCTGGCTGTGCCAACCGTTCTGCCATAATCACAGACCAAGGTGTATCCTTGGCACCATGCGTCCGCTCACGCATATAGTCTGAAGAGACTTTATCGTAAGTCTTGACCTGCTCCACTGTCGTTTCGGCATTGTAGCGATTGCGATGTAGAACAGCCTCTAATGGCAGACGCGGACGCAGGCTTGTGGCTCCATCAGGATAGCCCACACACATTCCAAATATCGGATAAACCAATTCGGGCAGTCCAAGCAGCTCAGAAACCTCCGCAATCCGGTTACGGATTCCGCCGATATAAACAATCCCGAGCCCGAGTGATTCCGCAGCCACAGCAGCATTCTGAGCAGCAAGCGCAACATCAACGGTAGCTACAATAAGGTTCTCCGTAGAATCTTCATACGATGTCTCTCCCTGCAAATGAGGTTTTGTGACCTCACGCAGCCGATATAAATCCGCGCACCAGACCAAAAAGACTGGGCATTGTTCGATATAAGCCTGATTACCCGCTAATCCGGCAAGCTCTGCTTTTAGAGCCGGGTCAGTCACTGCAATAACACTATAGGCTTGTACACTGCTGGAAGTCGAAGCCATTTGGCCTGCTTCAATAATAGCTGCAAGCTGCTCTTCACTTACTGGCTTATCCTGATACTTACGGACAGATGCATGGTTCATTAATAGAGATATTGTCTCGTTGTTTTCTTGCACAGCGGCCACTCCTTACATAGTTAGGTTTCTCTTAAAGCTTTACCCGCTGCAAACGAAGTGCATTCAAGACGACGGACACAGAACTGAATGCCATCGCAGCTCCAGCTAGCCATGGAGCCAGAAATCCGAGTGCAGCAATCGGTATACCTATTGTATTGTATGCAAGTGCCCAGAACAAATTCTGCTTAATATTACTCATCGTTTTACGGCTCATCATAATGGCATCGGGTATGCTCTTCAGATCTCCCCGCATCAGTGTAATATCTGCAGCCTCCATTGCTACATCCGTCCCTGTACCAATCGCCATGCCCGTATCTGCAGTAGCCAGTGCAGGAGCATCATTGATGCCATCCCCAACCATAGCTACCTTTGTCCCATTCCGCTGCAGCTTACGAACTTCCTCCGCTTTGCCTTCGGGTAGAACCTCTGCTAACACTTTTCGAATACCTGCTTGCTTCGCAATAGCTTCTGCGGTGATTTTATTGTCACCTGTAATCATAATGACCTCTATGCCCATCGCATGAAGCGCAGCTACAGCTGCTTTAGAGGTTGGCTTAATCGTATCCGCCACAGCGACAATCCCGGCAATATCATCGTCCACCGCTACAAGCATAGCTGTCTTTCCTGCCTCTTCCAGTCTCTTCATGACTGGGGTCCACTCTGTGATGTCCAATTGATGATCTTCCATCATACGCCGTGTACCCACCCTAACTTGTTGATCGGAGACAACAGCCATAATTCCCCGTCCAGGTACATTATCAAACTGTTCAGCGGTGGGTAAGATCAAACCTCTGTCAGCGGCTCCTGCTACGATTGCTTCCGCAAGCGGATGTTCTGATAATTTCTCGGCTGCCGCAGTTAAAGCTAATAGACGATTCTCTGCACTTTCTTTACCATAAGCGGCAATTCCAGTGGTAGTCACGATATCAGTCAGCACGGGCTTACCATTTGTAACCGTACCTGTCTTATCCAAAACAACGATCTTAATCCCTTGTGCGCCTTCTAAATGCTCACCACCCTTGAACAGAATACCAAGCTCCGCAGCGCGGCCCGATCCCGCCATAATGGAGGTCGGCGTTGCAAGACCTAACGCACATGGACAAGCGATTACGAGCACCGCAATAGCTTTTTCAAGGGCATCGGCAAATTGACCAGGTGCTGCCCAGAAGTACCAGACCAAGAAAGTGATCATCGCAATGCCTACAACAATCGGTACAAAAATACCTGAGATGACATCCGCGATCCGCTGGATCGGCGCTTTGGAGCCTTGGGCCTCCTCCACTACTCTAATGATTTGAGCGAGAGCAGTGTCTCTTCCTACTTTGTTGGCTTTAATTCTTAAAATCCCATTCTTATTTAATGTAGCACCGATAACGGTATCTCCAGGTTTTTTCTCTACAGGAATACTTTCTCCGGTCAACATAGACTCGTCCACAGAAGAGGAACCCTCTACTACCTCGCCATCCACCGGCACCTTTGTTCCAGGCTTCACCAATACAATATCACCGGGAATCACTTCATCTGTCGAAATATTCATTTCTTTCCCATCGCGGATCACGAGAGCCGTCTTTGCCTGAAGCCCCATTAAGCTCTTAATAGCGTCAGAGGAACGTCCTTTGGCTAGCGCCTCGAACCATTTACCGACGAGGATGAGCGTGATGAGTACAGCACTCGTCTCATAATACATTGGGGCGGTATGATTCATTCCCTTCATACTTAATGAATCAATCGTCAGATAAAGACTGTAGAAATACGCTGCTGATGTCCCCAGTACGACCAACACATCCATATTGGCACTTCCGTTACGAAGTGCTTTATACGCGCCTACGTAGAACTGCCAACCGATGATAAACTGTACGGGGGTCGCCAGAACAAGCTGAAACCAAGGATTCATAAATAACTCCGGTGTTGGAATCCAGCTTGTGAATGAGAAATGACCTGCCATCGCCCATAACAATGGGAAAGAAAGAATAGCAGAAATGATCCACTTCCACTTCTTATGCTGAATTTCCTGTACACGACGATCCACATGATCCTTGCGGTCTTCTTTAAGAGTAGCTTTATATCCGATATTGCTTACCTTCTCCATGATCTCTCTTGGACTAATATTACCGGGAGTATATTCTACATGTGCCGTTTCCAGCGCTAAATTCACATTCACTGCTGCGATCCCCGGCGTACGACTCAACACTTTTTCGATCCGCGCCGAGCATGCAGCGCAGGTCATGCCTGATATATCAAAATCCGCGGTCTCTTTGACGGTATCATAACCAAGAGCGCGGATTTTATCTTCAATTTGTGGTAACCCTGATACAGAAGGATCGAATCCGACAGTGGCTTGTTCCAAGGCTAAATTTACATTTGCGCGAGAAACACCCTCCATCCGGGACAAACCTTTCTCAATTCGAGCTGCACAAGCAGAACAGGTCATGCCTGTAATCTGTACGGTCGCTTGCTGTTCATTGGGTGAAGCTGTTATTTTTAACTTATCCATGATTCCAAAGCCTCCTCATACCCCTATAGAGTATGATAATTTCTATAAAAAGAAAAGGCATTGGAGCTTATGGCATTCCCATACAGCTCCAAGCCTTATTACTTTGCTTCAAATTAAACTACATCATACCCTTGCTCTTCAATAGCTTCTTTAATAGCTCCAAGGCTCACCTTGTTCTCATCATACTCAACGGAAACTTTTTTAGCAGCAAGATCAACTTTAGCAGTAGCTCCAAGATTACCTACAGCCTTCTCTACAGAGTTGACACAGTGACCACAAGACATTCCTTCAACGTTTAATGTAGCGTTCGACATTATAATTACCTCCAGTAAATGTTATGAAGCCATGCTCAAGGAGCATTAGCTTATTATTTCATTAATTTGTTAACCGTAATTAGCAGCTCATCGATAACCTCATGTTCACCGGCTTCGATTCGTTCAATAATACAACTCTTCATATGCCCTTCCAGCAGCATCTTACCAACACCGTTTAGTGCCGCTTGAACCGCTGCGAGCTGATTGAGCACATCGTCACAATAAGTATCCCGCTCTATCATACCCTTTATCCCGCGGATCTGGCCTTCAATCCGGTTGAGGCGAGTATTCAAACCATTTTTGAAATCTGTCGAATGATGACTCATTCGTTCTCCAGATGCTGAAGAATGACAGTCAGCTTCGCAGGATTTCTCAGTTTGTTCTTGCTTACTAGTAGACATAAGAATCAGCCTCCTTGCCAATAATATAATATACCCCCGTAGGGTATGTCAAGAGGCGTTCTTTATTTCCTATCCCCCAAATCCCATTTTTTCAAGCTTAAACGCCTGCGGTGTCCTTATAAGGACGGTAAGCGTTTAAGCGAGAAATATAAGACATATAGTATTGTGTGAAACTTATACTTCTTATATTTGAAAAAAACTATTGCTACCCTATTCAAATTTGAATATAATAAATTTTGCTTCTAACCTATGAACATTTTTTGAACGGATTTATCACTATTAGAAAAAGGAGCCTGCGAAGCATGCATACTAAAGAAAGTAATCTTAAACTCGTAGTTATCGGCCTGCTGCTCGGTATTCTGATGTCCGCGATGGACAATACCATTGTAGCTTCAGCTATGGGAACCATTGTTTCCGACCTTGGCGGTCTGGACAAAATCGTATGGGTCACTTCGGCCTATATGGTCATGGTAATGGCTGGAACCCCTATCTTCGGCAAGCTCTCGGATATGTATGGACGTAAACGTTTCTTCATGTTCGGACTGATTGTATTCCTGATTGGCTCAGCACTGTGCGGTACTGCAACCAGTATTACACAACTAAGTATTTACCGGGCAATTCAAGGAATCGGCGGCGGTGCACTAATGCCTATCGCCTTCACCATCGTTTTCGACATTTTCCCTCCTGAAAAAAGAGGAAAGCTGACCGGCCTTTTCGGAGCGGTCTTCGGAATCTCCAGTGTACTCGGACCATTATTGGGTGCATATATTACCGACTATGTAGGCTGGCAATGGGTATTCTACATTAACCTTCCGCTCGGAATTATTGCACTTTTTCTGATTGCAACTTCTTACAAAGAATCGATCTCTCACGCTAAACAGCGCATCGACTGGGGCGGAGCCTTCACTCTCGTCGGCGCCATTATCTGCCTAATGTTTGCGCTAGAACTGGGAGGCAATCAATACGCTTGGGATTCCAGTGTCATTCTCGGCTTATTCGCCGGCTTCGCTGTACTCTTGCTGGCATTCATCCTCATTGAGAGAGTGGCGGCTGAACCTGTTATCTCGTTCGCGATGTTCAGTAAACGGTTGTTTGCAACAAGTAGTGTGACAGCCTTGTTCTATGGCTCTGCCTTTATCGTAGCCACCATCTACATTCCTATCTTTGTACAGGGCGTATTTGGCGGCTCCGCTACGAATTCTGGACTGATCCTCATGCCGATGATGATCGGTACGGTCGTGGGCAGTCAGACCGGTGGGCTACTTACAACCAAAACCAGCTTCCGCAACATTATGATCCTATCCGCAGTCTGTTTTGTAGCAGGCGTCTACAGTCTAAGCACTTTATCACCAGATACCTCCCGTCTCATGCTTAATGTATTCATGGCCTTAACTGGATTCGGCGTGGGCTTCTCCTTCTCCGTGCTAAGCATGGCAGCTATCCATAATTTCGATATGCGCCAACGCGGTTCGGCAACATCAACAAGTACCTTTATGCGCTCGCTTGGGATGACGTTGGGGATTACGATCTTCGGTATTATTCAGCGTAACAACTTCACTAGCAGCATTAGCGAAGCTTTTGGCGGAAGTGAGCAGTCAGCAGCCTTCGGCGATCCACGGGCAGCCCTGACACCTGAAGCAAGAGCCAAGATTCCACCTGAAATTTTAGAGAAAATATCTAGTGCACTGTCCTCTTCAATCGCACATACCTTTATGTGGGCCATGATTCCTGCCGTCCTTGGTTTAGTCTTTGTGCTGCTTATGCCAAAAGACCGCCTCACCATTCCGAGTAAAACTGCTCAGGCGTCCGAGGGTAAAAGGTAACGATTATGTCGATGAAATTGGCTATTCTCGGACTATTGCTTGAACGAAACATGCATCCCTATGAAATTACACTAGTCATGAAAGAGCGCTCCATGGACCGGATTACAAAGCTCCAGCTTGGGTCTCTCTACTATGCTGTCGATAAACTTGCACAAGATGGTTATATCGAAGCTTTAGAAGTGATTAGCAGCAGTGATCGCCCTGACAAAACCATTTACGGTATTACTGAGCAAGGTAAAAATTTATTCGAGCAGTTAATTCTACAGCAAATTAAAAAGAACGAGCCCTTCTATCATCCGATGTATATGGCTCTAGCCATGTCCCGTCATGTTGATCAAAACAAGGTGGAGAAGCTGCTCGAAGAACGTATTCGGGAAACCGAACATCAGGTGAATCTGGCTTATCAGGTATATGAAGAACATATTCCTATTGTTCCTCGTTCCGCCCTTCATCTCATGTACGGTACCTATGAACACACCCTTATTGAACTAAAATGGCTACAACGTCTCTATGATGATGTTGTAGCACGCAAGTTGAATGACATTGGAACACCACTTAATACAGAGTAGAGTCCTTAGGACCTCTACTCTTTTTTTTCGCTTTTGCAGAGACAATAAATACCATACTACAATCTAAGCGTGTACAATATGTACGTGTACGCAATCATATTTTCCTAGGAGGAATCACAATGTTGAGAACGCTGCCTTTAAACAAGCGCGGTATACCAGCCAGCCGTATTGCTCTAGGTTGTATGGGATTTGGTGGGGGCTGGGATCATGAACCGATTACCGCCGAGAATGTTAAGCAAGGACATGCGGCCGTCGACGCAGCACTATCTATTGGTATCAATATGTTTGATCACGCAGATATTTATACCCGTGGTAAAGCAGAGAAGGTATTCGGTCAAATCTTTAAAGAACGCCCAGGACTCCGCGAAGAAATCATTATTCAATCGAAGTGCGGTATTAAGCTAATGGAGCCTGGAGACAGCTCTAATGTCTTTGACTTCTCAAGCCAGCATATTCTAAGCAGTGTAGAAGGAATATTGTCGCGACTAGGAACGGAGTATATTGATATTCTGCTGCTCCATCGGCCTGACCCCCTAATGGATCCAGAGGAAGTAGCTTCTGCTTTGCATCAATTAAAGGCAACAGGTAAAGTTCGTCATTTCGGCGTCTCCAATATGAGCGCAGCGCAGATCAAAATGCTGCAAGCCTATTGCGATGAACCTTTTATCGTAAACCAGCTACACATGAGCCTAGCCAAGCTCAGCTGGGTCGATGCTGGAATCAGTGTAAACCGTGAACCTTGGAAGGATATTACCTTTCCCGAAGGAACCCTTGAACATTGTCGAATGGAGAACATTCAGCTTCAAGCTTGGGGCCCACTCGCACAAGGCTTATTTAGCGGACGTTCATTAGAGGATCAACCAGAGAATATCGTCCAGACAGCTGCCATGGTTAAACAACTTGCAGACGAAAAAGGAACAACACCCGAAGCCATAGTGCTATCCTGGCTAATGACACATCCGGCAGCTATTCAGCCTGTGATTGGGACTGTGAATCCGCAGCGCATCGCTGCCTGCGCCGATGCGGACAAGCTGGAGCTTACTCGTAAAGAATGGTATGACCTATATGTTAGTTCACGTGGTACTCGTCTTCCCTAACTAAGCCCACAATTAAACTCGCAAGAATTCTTAATAGCCTAATCGTGCCTCTCGCATGATTAGGCTATTTTTAATACTTCCCCCTCCTATGCATCGTTCTCTATTGCGAATAAAAATAGATATCAAGCGATAAACCGAGATAAATAGAGATAAATTAACATTTTTGTTCTTTATAGAGCACAAACGAGACTTATTGACAGTTTTCTTTTCAATTTATTCCATGTATTATTCATTACAGAAGTTGTTCTCAATAAAGAACAATAATAACGAACCAAAGAAACTCAAGACATTGAGGGGAGGTATTCCTCTGAGACCCAGATCAGCAAAAAGAAGACCTAAACGAAAGAATCAAATCGGATTACGTGTTCTGCAATCAGGAATGGCTGTCTCCGTCTTGTTTCTGACTACCTCACAGCAAGTGGGTAGTACCTATGGTGGTTTTGGAGCTACTACGCAAACCACTAGCACAATTAGCTTTTGCGAAGTATTTCCAAACTCGATCAAGGGGCTTCTAACAGAACTCAAAGATCATATCGAAAGAGCTACTGCTTTAAAAGGATCGCTGCAAAGCTATACCCCTTCAGGCAGTCTCTCAGACGTTTCGGGAATAGAAGGCATGACGCTGGATGAGCTTGATGTCGCAGCGCAAGAGATTTCCACACAAATCTCCGCGCTTCAATCTCAAATCGATGGCGTGAATGAGCAACTGGCCACCAACAGCCAAATTTGGAACGAAATCAATGGTGAGCTGAACGCAGCAGCAGCCGTCCTATTCCAGATTGGAGGATATATGACCTCTCTAGATTCAAACTGTCTAGAAATCAAGGATGAACAATTCTTCAGAGAGCTGCAAAGCAGCCTGAATCAAAGCGGTGTAATCTCTGAATCCCTGAATGCTTCCTTAAAGGGAGTCATCCAATATCTAAACTCCATACACGACATCGGGCTTCCATTTGCTTCGGTAGTGACCAGTGATGTATATGGACAACCCGAGTTACGCAACGAGGCGTTTCAGCAGCCGTTACCTTTCCTGATTCCTTTTAGTCAGCCGGCCGGCAATATCTCTAGCGAACTTACCTCCACTTATGAAAATTTCAATACTGAAATGAATGGTCTTAAAGAATCGGCTACTTCAGGAATCAGCAATCTTCAGAGTCAGCTCCAATTGATCAGTCAAACCCGTGAACAACAATTGGAAGCACTTGAGAAAGCCCGACTAGAGGCGCTGGAACAAACGAAGAAAGAAGAAGAACGTTTGGCACTTGAGAAAAAAGAAAAGCAAGAAGCCGAGGACAAAGCGAAAGCTGAAGCTGAGGAGAAAGCAAAATCGGAAGTGACTCCACCGACAGGTGAAGCTGCTCCAGAGAACATAAATAAAGAACAGCCTGAAGCCCCAGCCACTAACCCGGTCGTTCCGGAAATTGGTGAAGAGCTAACGATTCCAAAAGATGTACCACAGCAAGCGGTTCCTCAGGAGGCGCCAAAAGCGGAAGATACAACCACTTCCCCACCGGTAGCAACACCAGCCCCTTCGGACCCTCAACAAGTTAAAGGTGGCGAATAATATGCGGATTAAAAAAATGATCAACAATACATTATCGAGCATCATGCTTGTGATATTCATTCTGCTGGTGGTAGCCGTAGTTTTATCAAAGGCCTCCGGCGGTGAACCTGCCTTCTTCGGATACCAGATCAAATCGGTACTCTCAGGTTCGATGGAACCAGGGATTCAAACCGGATCGATTGTCGCTTTAAAACCCGGAGGAGATATGAATCGCTTCAAAAAAGGCGATGTGATCACCTTTAGAAATGAAGAAAACCTGCTCATTACTCACCGTGTTGTAGAAGCAACAATGAACAACGCTACTGGTGAAGCCATGTATCGCACGAAAGGCGATAACAATGATGCGCCTGATATGAACCCTACCAGTTCCACGAATGTTGTAGCTGAGTATACCGGGGTCACCGTACCTTACGTAGGTTACGCTATGAATTTCGCAGTTTCCAAAGCTGGAAGTGTCATGCTCATGATCGTACCAGGCTTGATGCTCCTGCTCTATGCTCTGTATTCGTCATGGAAGGCTGTAGCTGCACTCGAAAAGAAAAATGCTGCTATACTGCCCGCCTCTCCACCCCCAACTGAAATACAGTAATTCGTTGATTGTCCGCTTCCGCTTACGAACCGGAAGTTACAATATATAACTTTTATAAAAAAAACCACAAAACCGAGGAGGAATTTTAATTATGGGTATCAAAAAAACATTGGGTCTTGGCGTAGCATCAGCAGCACTGGGTTTATCATTGATTGGTGGAGGAACCTTCGCTTACTTTAGTGACACTGCACAAAGCACTGCTACATTTGCTGCAGGTACACTCGATTTGAACTCCGACCCTTCAGTTATCGTAAATATTCCAAACCTAAAACCAGGTGATACTGTAACCAAATCCTTCAAATTGAAAAACGATGGTTCGCTCGATATCGGATCTATTATTCTGAACACTTCCACTCAAATTACGGATGCTAAAGGTGACAACTACCTGGATTTAGCCCAATTCATTAAGGTCAAATTCCTTAGAAATAACGATAAAGGAACCGTAGTTTCTCCAGAAGATGTAGTCTATCAAACTACGCTTGCTGATTTAAAATCTCAACATCCGGATCTCGTAAAAAATACTGGTTGGGATCAACTCTTCACCGAAGCATCTGGTATTAAAGCCGGCACCAATGACAGCTTCTCCGTCCAATTCGAATTTGTGGAAAATAACCAAGATCAAAATATTTTCCAAGGCGATAGCATAACCCTGACATGGGATTTCGTAGCTAAACAAGGTGCTAAAAAAGATTACTAAGATTAATAGAATAATTTAATATAATACTCGAAGAGCAGCAGATCCTGATTCCGGAAAGCGGATAAGTAGATGCTGCTCTTCTCTTTACAATAAACTTTGTCGAATTTAATGATATTTGCTATACTAATAACAAAAATTACGGAGGGGCGTCAGCATAGTGTCACAAAATATGGGCCAACGTATCCAGCATCTCCGCCTAGAAAAGGGATTGTCCCTATCTGAGCTTGCGGACAGAGCGGATGTTGCTAAGTCGTATCTTAGCAATGTGGAGAGAAACATCCAATCCAATCCTTCAATCCAGTTTATCGAAAAGATCGCCGATGCGCTTCAGGTATCCATCCACGCTTTGCTCTATGGAGAACCTAATGATGCTGAGGAGTCACCTTTAGATTCGGAATGGTTCCGATTGGTGCAGGAAGCTATGGCCTCAGGCATAAGCAAACGCGAATTCAAGGAGTTTCTGGACTACCAGAAATGGCGCCTTGATCAGAAGGATTAATATTCCACCTGACCTGATAAGATCCTCTTCTACTCATACTATTAAACATAAGCGCCCTCGCCCTCCTAACATGGACCGCGAAGGCGTTTTATATTCTAGTAAAATATAAGGACTATTTATCTTGTATACTTTCTTATATACCGAAAAAGGGCCCAGCGAGTTATTGCTGGGCCCTTTTTCAAAATATAACGCACTAAATGTATTACTGCACGGCTTGCACAGTCTTCTCATGAAAGAATCGACGAATTTCATCTGCCTTTATGCCAGCCTTCTTAGCTGCTAATAATAAATGTACCCACTCAACGTCTAGATCAATGACCTGCTGTTCTCTGTTGCTTCCCTGGTTGGACTTGTCCAAAAAATCTCCTCCTAAGATTTTACGTCCCCAGGCAATCCGGCTGTCATAGTATTTCTACCTTAGACCCGCGACTTTGTGCCCCTGTCTTTCGGCAGGTTTACCTTTTACTGGACCCTTTACACGAAAGGATCTACTTTGAAATATATGAAAATCGCTAACTGCAATAACATTATACTATACTAAAGTGGAAAAGTGTGTCGATTTCTGATTAGTTTTTCCATTAAAAAACAAAAAATAGAAGCGCTTTTGTGCGATATCTTGTCCTATTAACACGATACTCGTCCCATTCATAAAATTAATTAAGCCAATATAATGATACTTCCTTCCCTATTAGTTAAAAATAAGGATATTAGAATCATTTTAGTGGGCCTTAGGAATGGGTAATGAGAAGAAACAGCGTTCTTTTCATTAGAACAAGCTAACCCATACCATTTTGCGAACGTATTGGACGAAAGAATGAATTGATTACACGTGTGGAAAGTAGCACAATAAGATGAGAAATGAAACCGCAATCATCACAGCTCCAGTAAGCGTTGACACAAAATGTCACGTATGGAGTTCATCCGTTAAGGAGGATGTATTCATGGCAGCCAAAGAGCCCTATAACGAATCCATTTGGAGTAAGTATTACGGACCCAATTTAGGCTACATTCAAGAAAGATATGAACAGTTTGTGAAAGATCCTTCCACCGTAGAGAATAATTATCGCGAGCTTTTTACAAATTCGGGTCCCCCACCCCTAACACCGGATAGCGAACCGGCTCCACAGCCTCGCATTTCGGGAGACACCGAATGGCTTAGAAAGGCAGTAAGAGCTTCCAAGCTAATCGCTAATATTCGTATATATGGCCATATGGCCGCTGATATTGATCCGCTTGAGCGCGATCACAATCCCATGGCTAAATATCTTGAACTCGAAACCTATGAGCTGACTCGTGAGGATCTGCTCGCACTACCTGCCACGCTCATTTGGGAGAATGCGCCGAATGATGTGCATACCGGATGGGATGCAGTTCAGCGTATGCGTCAGGCTTACACCAAGACAATCGCCTATGAATTCGGGCATGTGCATGAAGAACAAGAACTGAAATGGTTGAACAGACAGGCAGAATCCACAAGCTCACCAGCGCCTTTAAATAATGCAGAACGTAAAGAGCTGCTAAACCGCCTGATCCAAGTAGAGCAATTTGAAACCTTCCTTCACAAAACCTTTGTGGGTCAGAAGCGTTTCAGCTTGGAAGGCAATGACGCACTCGTACCGATGCTGGATGAAATCGTACGCGCTGCTGCGCATGACGGCGCAGAGCATATTCTGATGGGCATGGCGCATCGTGGTCGCCTCAACGTTCTTGCACATATTTTGGGCAAACCTTATGACATTATATTTTCAGAGTTTCATCATTCTCCGAACAAGGAGCTTTTCCCTTCCGAAGGCTCTACAGGCATTAACTATGGCTGGACGGGTGATGTGAAATACCATCTGGGTGCAGATCGCGCTGTCCGTGAAGGAGAAACCGTACGCACAAGAATAACACTAGCGAATAACCCAAGTCACTTGGAATTCGTCAATCCTGTCGTGGAAGGCTTCACTCGTGCTGCTCAAGAAGATCGGAGCACAGCCGGATTGCCGAAGATTGATACCAGTAAAGCTATGGCGGTACTGATGCATGGCGATGCTGCTTTTCCAGGTGAAGGGATTGTTGCAGAAACACTTAATATTGGCAAACTTCAAGGTTATCAGAATGGCGGGACGATCCATATCATTGTTAATAACCGGATCGGCTTTACGACAGAAAGCGAAGACTCCCGTTCAACGCATTATGCGAGTGACATCGCCAAAGGATATGAAATTCCAATTATCCATGTCAATGCTGATGATCCTGAGGCCTGTATATCAGCCGTTCGTTTAGCTAGTGCATATCGCAATCAATTCAAAAAGGATTTCGTTATTGATCTCATCGGCTATCGTCGTCATGGACATAACGAAATGGATGATCCTGAAACTACACAACCTATCGTGTACGGTAAGGTACGCAATCATCCAACCGTTTACAAGGTGTATGCGGAGCGGCTACAGCGTGAAAAAATTCTTACAGCTGAAGATGTACAAAAGATGCACGTTGAAACAGAAGGCGTATTGCAACGTGCGTACGATAGTATGAAGGAAGGCAATCATAAGAAAAAAGAACCAAAAGCCTTCATTCCTCTTCATACAGATCGCTCAGCGGCAGGCACTACAGCCGTACCGATCTCCAGTCTGCAAGAGATTAATCGTGAGCTACTGAGCGTACCTGATGGATTCCAAGTCTATCCGAAACTGGAGCGAATTCTGCAGCGTCGCAAGGACGCGCTGAATGAGGGTGAAAAGGTCGACTGGGCACTCGCTGAGTCCCTAGCCTTCGCAACCATCCTGAAGGATGGAACGCCAATTCGACTTAGCGGTCAGGATGCACAGCGCGGCACCTTCGCACACCGCCATCTGGTGCTGCACGACAGCAAGACAGGAGAATTATTCTCTCCGCTTCATCAGCTAAGTAATTCTCGCGCTTCCTTTGGCGTATATAACAGTCCGCTATCTGAAGCTTCTGTGTTAGGCTTTGAGTATGGTTATAATGTGTTCGCACCAGAAACCTTCGTCATCTGGGAAGCACAATATGGCGACTTCGCCAATGCAGGTCAGGTTATATTTGATCAGTTCATTGCCGCTGGACGTGCGAAATGGACGCAGCGCAGCAATCTCGTCGTCATGTTACCGCATGGCTACGAGGGACAGGGACCCGAGCATTCCAGTGGTAGATTGGAACGCTTCCTACAGTTATCCGCGGAAGAGAACTGGACCGTTGCTAACTTGACCACTGCTTCTCAATATTTCCATGTCTTGCGACGCCAAGCTGCTTTATGTGGACAGGAAGACGCTAAACCACTGGTGATTATGACACCGAAGAGTCTCATTCGTAATCCGCGCAGCACATCTGCCGGAACTGAGCTCGCCTCCGGACAATTCCAGCCTGTGTTAGCAGAGCCCCTACTAGGCCAGAAGCCAGGGGAGGTCAAACGTCTAGTAGTCTGCAGCGGTAAAGTAGCTATCGACATCCAAACAGAGCTAGAAGCTGCTTCAGACAAAGATTGGTCGTGGCTACATGTACTGCGCTTAGAGCAACTCTATCCGTTCCCAGAACATGAACTGAGTGCTCACTTAAGCTCCTTCACATCCCTTCAGGAAATTGTCTGGGTGCAAGAAGAGCCGAAGAATATGGGCGGATGGAGTTATACCGAACCTCGGTTACGGGCCATCGCACCGCAAAACACTAGCGTGAGATATATCGGACGTCCTGAACGTTCCAGTCCTGCAAGTGGTTATGCAGATGTTCATAGCTTTGAACAGCGTAGAATTGTTTCAGAGGCCCTAAAAGCAAATTCACAAGTACAAACAGCTGTACCGTCCTCTTAAGAGGACGGTATCACAATAGCGTAAACCATTATGTTTGGGGAGGTAACGGCCTGTGTCAGAAATCTTAGTACCCGATCTGGGAGAATCTATATCCGAAGGAACCATCTACAAATGGCTGGTTAAAGAAGGCGACACGGTAGGTCAAGGTGATGTGCTTGCTGAGTTAGAAACGGATAAAGTCAATTTAGAAATTAGTGCGGAGGTGGAGGGTGTCATCTCCTCCATCCTACGTCAAGCGGGCGAGAACGTAGCCGTTGGCGAAGCCATCGGCATCATTGGAGCCGCTAGCGGCAGTACGCCGCAGGCCGCTGAGAGCAAAGCGCCTGAAGCGGCACCGGCAAGCGGCAGCGCAGCAGCCGCACCTGTAGCAGCGCCCGAAGTCGCTGTAGCGGGTGGCGAAAGCCCCGCTGCACTGGCATCGCCGGGCGCACGCAAGCTGGCACGGGAGCGCGGCATCGACCTCGGCGATGTTAGCGCCCGTGATCCTATCGGCCGGATTGGTCAGGCCGATGTGTCGGGTCATGGTGCAGCAGCGCCACAGGCCGCTGCACCGGTAGCTCCGGCGGCACAAGCCAAGCCGGAGCCAGCGAAGCCGGCAGCGAGCAAAGCCGCGCCGGAGGATGGCAAGAACGTGGAGCGCAAGCGCATGTCGCGCAGACGGCTCACGATTGCCAGCCGCTTGGTAGAAGCGCAGCAGACCGCGGCCATGCTGACCACCTTCAACGAGGTGGACATGACAGCGATCCTCGACATCCGCAAGCGTCGCAAGGATGCTTTTAAAGAGAAGCATGAAGTAGGACTAGGCTTCATGTCCTTCTTCACCAAAGCCGTGATCGGTGCGCTGAAGACCTACCCTCTGCTGAACGCAGAGATTGACGGTGAAGATCTGGTCGTTAAGAAATTCTACGATATCGGTATTGCCGTTGCGGCTAAGGAAGGTCTGGTGGTTCCGGTTGTCCGTGACGCAGATCGCCTCAGTTTCCCGGAAATCGAACGTCAGATTGGCGAACTCGCTTCCAAGGCACGCGCTAATACACTTAGTCTCTCCGAGCTTCAAGGCGGTACGTTCACTATCACCAACGGCGGTGTATTCGGTTCCCTATTATCCACCCCGATTCTGAATACCCCTCAAGTAGGTATTCTAGGGATGCATAAGATTCAATTGCGTCCAATTGCGCTGGACGAAGAAAGAACCGTTAACCGTCCAATGATGTATATCGCCCTTTCCTACGATCACCGGATCGTTGACGGCTCTGAAGCGGTTAGCTTCCTTGTCAAAGTGAAGGAATTGCTGGAAGATCCAGAAGCACTGCTGCTGGAAGGCTAACCCCGATCGATCTTTCGACTTAAGAATATAAAGAGGGTATCCCTAAAGCTTCGCATTAGGGATACCTTCTTTTATATCTGAATCAACTTTGAGATGAAGTATTTCATAAGTACAAGGTGAATCATGAATCCCTAGGTTAGAAAGTCCGGCGTTGTCGGGGATGCTTCCTACCTTGCATATGATCTAACTGTATTTTATACACTTATTTATTTCTGATCTCCCATATCCTCTTCCTTAATTGCATTCTCTACAACTAAAATCCGTAAAAACGTTTATTTCCACTAATCTAACCAGTAATAGCTGTATTAAATACAACTACAGGGCTTATATAAACGTATTAGTTAACTTTAATTGTATATAGTACAACTAACTTAGCGCATGCAACTACAAGACTATAAGAATCTACTTCAACAGCTCCCCAGCCAACTGTAAAAATTGCTCCTTACTCAAAATCTTATCTCCGTAGCTGCTGAGTGTATAAAACGCATCCTGCTTCTCGTTATACCAATTCAGATAATCGTAGCTGACCTCTTCCTTCACTACTTTGTTATAGATCACTTCTGTGCCTGCCACCAAAATCTTATCCGCTTGATTCTCCGGTTCTTGCTCCACAAACATTTTGCCACCATGCATGATCGATGCAGAGATACCTATATAAGCGTTATCCTTGGAATAAGTAGCGCTTATCCAACCGGGCTCCGACCACGGTATAGCCATCATGAATAACTTACCGCTCCCCTTCTCTTTATTGGCTTGGGCAGTAAGATCTTGTAACGTCTCCTGATATAGAGAACTGTTCTTCTCCGCATCCGTAGTCGGATGATTAGGGTTTATAACCCCATATTCAAAAGCATACCCTGCTGCCAATGCAGGAAGCATCGGCGCCCCTGTCCGTTTGATTTCCTTCAAGAAATCAGAATATGCGCCTATCCGCTGCTCTTTATACTTAAAAGACAATTCTGTTGCACCTGCATTATTGTTCACAAGATAGGCGATCAATTCTCCCGGTTTATCGAAAGCATCTACTTTCTGTGCATACTTATCATAGGAGGCTACTCCTGCAGATTCATTCGGCGCAACATGCTGAACCTTTACTACGCCTTCACTATTGCGGATCTGTATATATTCCGATGCAGCATACGCTGTCACTGAGATCATCAGGAACAAAGCTAACATACTGGCAACTGCCGTTGTTTTATTCATCGTCTTCAGCGAGAGCGAGAACGATCGCTTTCGATCTGATATGCCACGGATATGTCCCATAACCTTCTCTTCTACATCGATCTCACCCAGAAGTTCATTCCCGGCTGAGGCATAAATTATATTTTGGTATTCATCGCTGATTGTGGTTCGTTCCATCTGATCTCCTCCTCCAATTTCATATCTTCCTGCACCTTCCGCTTGATCCGGTTCATTCTCTTCGTCAGTGCATTGGGACTGACCCCAAGAATTTCGCTTATCTCCGCATAAGTTTTTTCCTCGAACACCCGCAGAATAAGCATATTCCTCTCTTCCAGCGACAACTGTGCTAAAGCGGCTGACAATGAGGGATTAAACAACCGATCATCCAGCTCTTGTTCAGGACTTGCAGACATAAAATCAGGCTTGAAGATACTCATGACTCGCTTTTGCAAACGCCGTCTGCGTAGCAGGTTTAAGCAATGATGATACGCGATTCGATAGAGCCATGCCGAGAAATGCATCTGCGGCTTGTATTGATGGATAGATTGATAGCCTTTTACCAAAATATCCTGAACTGCGTCCTCCGCATCCTGCTTGTTTTCTAACAAACGATAGCAATAGCGGTAGATTGGCGTTTGGAAAGCTCTAACGATAAAAGCATACCGTTCGATATTCCCCTTTTGAATACTAATGATTAACTCTTCCAGCTCCTTTGGGTCTAGCGAATCCTGTGGCGATGTAAGCACCTCCTTAACCTTTATATCTTCTATAACACTTGGGCAGCGAAAAAAGTGCCTGCTCGAAGTTTTTTTAACGTTGCGATACAAAAAAAGAAAAGGCATCTGATAATGATCAGATGCCTTTTCAGTATATCTATGAAATGCTACGATTTCAGCTACAACTTTTTCATCGCGATGCTCGCATAGGGTGATAACCCCCTATATTTTTCCTGGTACGTGTAAGTAATACAATATATATAACATCGAATATGGTACAGAAAATACCACATACAAGAACCAAGGGATTATAGTTTATAACTCCCATTAAAATTGTAGGAGCAAGAGTACCAATCCATTTTGCGTATGCTAGCAGTAATGACTGTCCTTCCATACTACCTCGTTTAACGAACATCCCGATAAACATAATGGACATCAAAAGATTTTGTAAAAATGCGGAATACTGAGCTCCCATTACGAATCCAAATTCTTCTATGAACACCAACTGTAACGCAAAGCAGCACACTAAAACCAATAGCAGCCATGGTGCAAATAACTTTTTGCTTAGTGCTTGTGGCCATTCTTTCTTTCCATACTTGTAAAAGGTAACGAGAATAATAATATCTAGAAAAGCCCATGATGCATTAACGTATGCTTGAATCCCGGGATTAGGGCCATGTGCCTCTAAAAATAGATCCGAGTATCCATAAATGGCTTCCCATGCAAAGTTAAGCCCCAAGGCAAAAAGTGGCATAGCGTATGATTTATGCTTAAAGCCAAGTCGTATACATTCTTCGTATACGATAATCCATCCTATCCCACTTAATAACGTTAAGAATAATTCCATCAGAATTGCTTCCTCCTTTATCTAATTAGCATTGACAGGTGTCAACGTTAATTTATAATAGAGATAGCCTTTACACCTGTCAATGTTATTCGAATAAGTTAGACATAAAGGAGAATCTGTCAATGTATACAAGAAACAATCCGATTGCCTTACAGTCCCAAAAAATGATTACGGACGCGCTCCTCTTACTCATGGAGAATAAAGAATTTTCCAAAATAAATATTAAAGAACTATGCGATAAGGCACTTGTTTCAAGACAAACCTTTTATTCATTGTTTAAATCGAAGGAACAGGTTATTGAATTATATTTTGACAAGCTGTTTGCTGACTATGTACAACCATTCGAAGAAACAAAAGAAACCACTGTCAGCGAGGTATGTAATTCAGCTATTTCCTATCTTATTAGTAAAAAGAATTTTATTAGTTTACTTGTAAGAAATAATCTGAACTATATTATGATCCATAAATTTGAGCAGTATCTGATTCAATTTGGAAACATCATAAATGCACCACAGCGCGAAGATCAAGAATATGCTATGGCCTTTATATCAGGTGCACTAGTTGAAGTGATTGCTCGCTATATCAAAAATAACGCCTCTGACAGTCCTACAGAAATTTCAATGCTAGTGGAGCAAATTATTACAGGAAGATACTTCAGATAATCTTAATAGTCAGCTCAAAAAATGCACCCCTTAGAATGACATTAGATTTACCCGGAGGCTGTTCCAATGTCTATTCTAAGAGGTGCACTTGATAAGGTTAAGCCGTCCGTTCTGTAGCTTTGAGCCGAAGCGCTTTCTTCTCTTTCGCTTTCTCCACCGGCGGTTTTAGCGTAATTGCGATGATACAGGCCAGCAGACACAGGAGACCAAAGATCACGAAAGTAGGTTTAAACCCGCCCAGGAAGACGGCGATGAACGAACCTGAAAGGGCTCCAATACCGAAACCTTGATATACGATTCCATAGTTCTTACTATGATTCTTAAGACCAAAGAAGTCACTGACAATCGCCGGGAACACTGTAATGTTACCCCCGAAGCAGAATGCAATGGCAGCTACACAAGTGAAGAACAGTCCGAAATTAAGCGTCGCATAGCTAAGGGTCAACATAGCGGCTGCCGTTACTGCAAGCGAAGCGCCTACCAGCTTCAAACGGCTCATTTTGTCAGACAAGGCACCCAAGATCAAACGTCCTGCTGTATTAAAAATTGCGATCATCGCTACGGCATTAGCTGCCGTCTGTACATCAAGTCCAGCCAGCTGCACACCGATGTCTTTTACAATACCGATCAAATACAAACCACACATACAAGCGGTAAAGAAAATAATGAACAACAGATAAGCTTCTTTCGTGCGTAGCATTTCTTTTACCGTGTAGTCTTTTGGTTTAGCGATAGTCGATGTTGCTGCTGCATCCAGTGATGCCGCTTGTACTGGAGCTTCTCTGACGAGTAAGGAACCGATTACAATCATCACCATAACAATCATGCCCCAATACATAAACGTATTAGACACACCCACCGAGTCGATCAAACTACCATTGATATATTTAAAAATCAAGCTCCCCGTTCCGTAAGCACCCACGGACACACCGGAGATTAAGCCTTTATTATTCGGAAACCATTTAATTAAGTTAGATAATGAAGTGATATATGCTGTTCCGTCTGCAAAACCAACGATTACACCAGCCAATACATAGAACATTAGAAGCGAATTCGCCTGAGAGCTAAGAATCAATCCTAGACCAAGCACAATCCCTGCGGCGGCAGTTAACCGGCGAAGACCAAAACGATCCTGCAATTTCCCTGCGAACAAAGTCGCAAAAGCGAGTGCAAAGCTCGTGATCGAAAACGTAATCGAAACAGAATTAAGCTCCCAGCCGAATTTTGTTACCAGATGTGCATTGAACAAGCTCCATGTATAAATGGTACCTAGACCCATTTGCATAATTACTGTTCCTAATACGATAAGCCACCGTTTGGCGTTTTTGTTGTCCATCGTCGAAGTCATGGTCTATTCCTTCTTTCCCTCTCGTGATCTGCTACAAGAGCTTCTATTGCCTCTTTATTGTAGCTAAACCAGCGGATGTTGAGAGAAATCTGGCATGAGATGACGAAAATGAAGAATGAACTGCATTTATAGGCGCATGATCTGCCTGAATTCCTTTACCTTGCTTCGACTTACCGGCACCTCAAACTCCAAATCATGCAGGCGCAGCAAGTATGTATTGTTGAACCAAGGGATGATTTCCTTGATTTTGGACAGGTTAACGATATAGGAACGATGGCAGCGGAAAAAACGATCCTCCGGCAGTCGATTATAAAAATCGCTGATGCTGAGCGCCATACTATATTCCTCACCTTTAGTTATTACGCTCGTACTTTTCTCTTGTGCGGAGGCGTAATAAATATCATCAGCATTCACTACGATAATCTTCTCATTTTTCCACAGATTCACCTTATCACTTACTGGATTACGTTCCTCTTCCCCCTGTCTTCCGCGAGCAGCGAACGCCCCCTCTAGCTTGTGCAGCATAGCCTTAATGCGAACCTCGCTGTAAGGTTTAAGAATATAGTCAAACGCTTCAATCTCAAACGCCTCAGCGGCATGCTCCTTATACGCAGTAATAAACACTATATAAGGTTTTACCGAGAATCTGCTAATATTCTGAGCCAGCAGGACTCCGTCAATCGAGGGAATGTTAATGTCCAGGAAAATCACATCTACCGTCTCAACCTGTAAAAATTTTAGTGCATCCAGCCCATCTTCAAATTGTGCAGCAATGTCGATTCCACTGTGAGTCTCTATTAAATAAGCCAGTTCCTGTCTCGCTAGCTCTTCATCCTCCACGATAATTGCTCTCATAGGCCCTCCTTTTTGACATCAAAATAAATGTTCGTCCCTTTATCGAGCCTCTGAATCGTAAGACCAGTTCCATAGATGAGCTTGACCCGTTGATGTACATTAAACAGTCCGATCTTATTCTCCGGCATATCACCAGCATAGACCTTCTCTATGGTTTCTTCGCTGATGCCAGTTCCGGTATCCCGAATGCCAACTCGTACATTATCGCCTTGATCTTTTACTGAAATCGTTACGGTTCCCGTCCCTCGTACCTTCAGTATGCCATGTATGATCGCATTCTCTACAAGCGGCTGAATGATTAGACTCGGAATCCGAACCTGAACCTCATCAATATCATAGAGGACATTAAGCCGGCTTCCGAAGCGCGCTTTTTCAATCTCTACGTATTGTTGAACCTGTTGCAGCTCGCGCTTAATATCAATGAATTCATCCGTTAGCTCCAGATTGTATCTCATATAACCGGACAGATTCACGATCAGCTCGCGCGCCTTATCCGGGTTAATCCGAATCGAGGACGCAATCGCGTTCAGCGCATTGAACAGAAAGTGTGGGTTAATGCTTGTCTGCAGCGCCTTTAGCTCCGCTTTGTTCGCCATTTCTTTAATGCCCTCAACCCGCGATACTTCCATTAGCGTAGAGATCATTTGCGACAAACCTACAGCCATAGCTTGTAGAGAATAAGTGATCTTGTGGGCTCTGGTGTAATAGATTTTGAGCGCTCCCGTCACTTCGCCTTTTTCCTTCAATGGAATAATAATCAGCGATTTAATCTCCGGATTCACATAATCGCTATCGTCGTTACGGATCGTAATTTCACCACTGGACAACGTCACCTTAGTTTCTTCACTTATAATTTCATTGGTCGTAGTATAATCCTCTTCTCCCACACCAACGTAAGCGAGAATGAGTCTTGTATCCGAAATAGCTACAGCGTCTGCACCGATATCTTCTTTGATAATTTGGCAGATGGTACGAAGCGACTCGGGATTAATATTGCGAAAATAAGGCAAGGTCTTATTGGCAATATCCAGCGCCAGCTTGGACTGCTTCGCCGCAATCCGTTCCTTTTCACCTTCCACACTCTGCACTAGCATGACAATCAGACCGACACTAATCTGGCTCATAATCATCGGAAAAGCAATTTTGGACACGATATCCACACCCAGTGACGACGGTTCGGCCATCACTAGAATAAGCAGCATCGTCAGGGCTTCACAGGCCATCCCGGCCAAAATACCGGCCATCCAGCGACGTTCACCAGAAGTGCGGCGGTATATTACCCCTGACACAATCCCTGCGGTAATACTCGTAATCAGACAAGGAAGAGAGGTTACCCCTCCGATATCAATTAAAAAACGGTGAACCCCTGAGATGATGCCTGTTATGAGTCCTACCCATGGCCCGAACAAAATCCCACCAGACACGATGGCGATAATTCGCACATTCACAAGCGAGCCTTCCACATTAATGCCACTATAGGTACCGAAGATGGCGAATAAACTGAAGATCGTCGTCGCTATGGCAAGCTCCTGCGGGGCGTATGTTCCTTTTTGAAAAATCTCTTTAAACCGCGGCAGACGAGTCAGCACGAACAGACACATCAGCAGTAGTGCAGCTCTTTCGAATAATTGCAGTAAAATCGTAAACGTATATTGCACGGTCTCCGCCTCCAAAGGACTAGATGTCGACTTATTATAAAGATAGTTCATGCCTCTGTCTATTCAGCCTATCCTTTAATACCTCTATTGAAACTCTTGTTGTATGATATGAACAGAATAAAAGCATACATATACGGAGGTGGGCGGTTTGCAAAAATTAGAACACGAGGCAGATATCATACAGCTTGTACAAAATGATCCCTGGATGATGGATATATTAGAAAATGCTAGATCGCTGCAGTTACCTGACTGGTGGGTTTGCGCTGGCTTTGTGCGTGCAAAAATTTGGGACACCCTTCATGGCTTCGAAGAACGGACACCTTTGCCAGATGTTGATGTTATTTATTATGACGACAGCAATCTTCAAGAGGAAGTGGAGAAGGATTGGGAGGCGAAGCTAAGAGATTTAAACCCCAATGTTCCCTGGTCTGTTAAAAATGAAGCAAGAATGCATACCGTCAATCAACTTCCACCTTATACATCAGCTGTTGATGCGATATCCAAGTTTCCGGAAACCGCCACAGCACTTGGACTCTCCTTAGATCCAACAGGTAAAATCATCCTAGTCGCTCCACACGGAATTTCCGATGTTATTCATGTAGTATTACGACCTACCCCACATTTTACTGAAAACCCAAGCTTACTCCCTATTTATGAACAACGCGTTATTAAAAAGAACTGGCAGGCGACGTGGAAACAGTTGCAGATCAGCACTACCTAAAATAACAAAAAGCAAGCCCCCAATATAGCAGGGCTTGCTTTTCTGGTTTTTTTACACCGCCAAATCGATACCTACTACACCAACGACATCTCCCTGACGATTCTTAATCGCTCTGGATAATGTAACACAAGAACGCTTCGTAATCGCTGATACATAAGGCTTCGAGACATATTGACCTTCATTTATGGCCCCATTCCACCAATCACGTCGCTTGGCATTCAAGAGGCCAGCCGCTGGCTCGGAATAGATAAAGGTCCCATCCGTCCGATTGGACCAAATGGCTTGTACATCCGGAATTTTTTTAATGTAAGAGGTCAAAACACCTTGATGAACTTCAGTATCCGGGTCGTACAGTTCTTCCTTAGCTGAAATTTTCTCCAAGAGACTCTGCATTTCTTGAAGCCGGGCAGCATATTGGCTCATCTCGATTTCTTCTCGGGCTGCTATGCTGGTAACCGATTGCTGCAACGATTGCGACTCCGCTAACAGATTAGCGCTGACTTCGTTCAGCTGCCCGATCTGGCTCCGCTGCCGTGTCACTTGTTCCAGCGTAAGATCGACATTGGCAATCGTCTCATTCACGATAGCCACTGCCCCACTCAGCTCCGTCGTCACTTCAACAATCAGCTTGCCCTGCTTCGCGGCAGCATCGATGGTTTCTGTTACGGCGCTGCCTACCTCATCGACTCTCGACGCGATATCATCGAGTCGAAGCTTCACAGTGCCGACCTCGTTCACCCCACGTTCCACTGAAGCTTGCTCTTTCGTCACGGATTCCAGCACCTGCTGTACTCCGTTATTAATGTCGAGCAAGATGCCAGAGGAACGGTCTACCGAGCTCTTGCTTTGATCAGCCAGCTGCCGAATCCGGCTGGCCACCACCGCAAATCCGCGGCCCTGTTCCCCGGCCCGGGCCGCTTCTATGGAAGCATTAAGCGCTAGCAGTGAGGTCTCATCCACAATTCCGTTAATAAGCGTATTGATCTCTTCTACCATCGCAATATGATTACTCAAGATAGTAAACTTAGCTAACATGTCCCCGCTCTGCATCTGTAAATCCTTCATCACAGTATCTGCGATGCTCAAGGAATCAATCATAGTTGTCATTCCTTGACGAGCATATTTCATATTTGACCCCAGTCTCTCCGTCAACTCTTCGATATGTGCGGTAACGGATGCTACTCCGCCCATTGTCTGATAAGCACCTTCAATATTAGCTTTAGCTTCGTTACTGCGAATCCGCAAATCCATCTCGTATTCATGTGAATAATCTGCTGTCTGCTGCAGCTCTTCTGTATGACGACTGATTTCTTCGAGTGCACCATGCAGTCGGTCCGAAGTAACTACAATCTCATTGCCAAGCAGCTCCACTTTACTATTAGCTTCTTTCAGCAGCATTTCTTTACGATAACCGTAGCGGGACAAATTTAGCAGGACCCAGCCTAGAGAAGCCATAAGCAGGATGATTACCAGCTTATGAATCCAGAACATGTCTATCAACAAACTGTAAACACTGACAAGGAGCAACAGGACGACTACAAAAATCTGGCTAGGGCGAATCTGCATCATTATTCCCACTCCACTCGATTGATGTTATGTATTCTAACATTATATCAGCAGAGTTAATTAAAGGAAATACTTTCTATACTATTCCTTTTCGATCAGTCTTTTCACACGCAAATCCATATCCCTGGAGGACCTACACCAACGTTACCGTAATATACGAATATATTTGGAGATAATTGGTCGAGAGGGAATCCGTAATTATTGTCGAATATATAAGCAAATTGCCACTGGAAAAGAGGAACACATTATGCATACTACATCTCAAACTCCTCGTCAGACCCATTGGAATCGCGTGCTGCTTAATGCATTCTGGATCATCCTGATTGTGGATTTAAGTATTCATATGTTTGTTTCTCAATGCCTATGGGGCCAACATTCGGATACCCTAACCATGGGAGAGTTTATTACTCAGTCGCTGATTCCTGATTCCATCATATTGACTTTGATCATTATTCTGGAATTTATCTATAGATGGAAACCCTTATGGTCCGAGCTAGCTATTACAGTAGCGAGCCATTTATTTGCGCTTCTGATTATCATCAATCTCAATGATGAACTGTATGTAATGTCATTAATTATGCTGCTGCCGCTGCTTGTATCCATGATCTATATGAAGTCTAGCTATATGATAGCCTCTTCTGCTGTTTGTCTACTGTACACGATCATTTTATTCATCAAGGCATCTAATCACGGATATGTCCCCATCACCCAAACTATCATTATTGTTCTTATTTTTGCCGCTACTGCTTTAGCAGGCTTTGCAGTCATCGGTCGTGGGCGTGATTTGATGCGATCACTGGAGAACTCCGTAAAGTCAGAACAGGAATTACGCATTCAGAATATAATCATGGATCGGCTATCCAAGATCGATCCTCTGACGGACCTTTATAATCATAAGACGTTTCATGAATACTTAGGATGGCTGATCGATCATCAGCAGAGTAATCCATTTCCCATGCAGCTAGCCGTTATGGACATCGACAACTTCAAAAAAGTAAATGATTCCTATGGGCATTCCGTTGGAGATATCGTATTACAAAAGGTTGCAGCGATCCTCCTCGAGCATGTCGGTCCTGATGATTTCGCGGCTCGCTTTGGCGGGGAAGAATTTGTCGTCATTCTGACTTCTAAAACCCTTGATCATTCTCATGAGATTATGAAGCATATTCTAACGTCCATCTCCGATACCCCCTTTGCGGAAATGAACGATAAAAATGTAACCGTCAGTATCGGTATGCACGATTTTATAGGAACAGATTCCAAAAACTCTACATTTCAGAAAGCAGACGATGCACTTTACGAGGCTAAGAACACCGGGAAGAACAAAATCGTAATCAGCTAAAGACCGAACACAAGCAAAAACGCCTTCGACGTCCCTAATGGACGGTAAGCGTTTATGCGAGAAATATAAGGATAATATATAGCGTGAGACTTATAAATTCTTATATTTGAACAAATAAGCCCACGGATCTTTTCACGGGCTTGTTTGTGTTCATCTGTTTGAATCTGACTGCTAAATCCCATAGCGCCTCTGTGTTTCCAAAAGCTCTACGACTGCCTGCTTCGGCACAGGTCTGCTAATCAGGTAGCCTTGAACCTTGTCGCAGCCTAATTGCTTGAGCAAATCCATTTGAATAACCTCTTCTACACCCTCTGCTACAACTTTTAGTCCCATATTATGCCCCAACTGTATAATGGACTGCACAAAAGACTGGCTGTTAGCTTTTTCTGAGAGTGAATCAATAAAGGTTTTATCCATCTTGAGCGTTGAAATCGGCAATTGCTGCAAATAGCTAAGTGATGAGTAACCCGTTCCGAAATCATCCAAGGCGATACTAATGCCCTTAGATTTAAGAAACTGCAGCTTACCCAGAATACTCTCAAATGATTTCATAAAAATAGACTCCGTGATTTCCAGCTCAAGACAGCTTGGATTTAGGCCACTTACTGCCAGACTATCCTGTACCATCTCGATAAAATCGTTCTGGAATAGCTGAATAATCGAAATATTGACCGATATTTTATAAGGAATACCTGTACGATCTTGAATACCTTTCATAAAGATGCAAGATTCGCGAAGCACCCATTCACCAATATCGATGATCAGTCTGGAATCCTCAGCAATTTTTATAAACGAAAGTGGAGATACAGAACCAAGCGATGGGCTGTTCCAACGAATTAAAGCTTCAAAGCCTGAGATGAATCCGGATTCGATATCCATCTGGGGCTGATAGTTCAGTTCAAATTCATTATTGTTCATTGCACTGCGCAAATGTTTCTCTATATTCATTCGTTCATTAAACGCTGTATGCATCGATTTGTCATAGACTACATAAGTTCCCTTGCCATCCTCTTTAGCACGGTACATCGCCACATCCGCATTACTCAAAATTTGCTCGGCCGTCTCCCCATCCTCTGGATAAAAGGAGATTCCGATGCTTAGCGAGACGTACAGATTACTCTCTCCTATTAAAAAGGACTGCCTGAACGCTCTCATTATACGCTCTGCCAGATTCAATACAGCCTCACGGTCCTCAGTATCCTTAATAAAAATGACAAATTCATCTCCACCTAGCCGTGAAAGCATATCTCCTTCCCGCATCAGTGACTGCAATCTCTCACTTGCCTTCCGGATGAGTACATCCCCGGATTTATGACCTAAGGTATCGTTGATGTATTTGAAATTATCTGAATCTAGAAACAGTAGTGCAAATTTCCCTCCCGGATGCTTTAGATACTTCTCCATGGTCTCCAGCAGACATAAACGGTTAGGTAAGTTACTAAGCGCATCCACATAAGCCAGACGATGCATATGTTTCTGATTGTCTAGAAGCATATTATATTGTACCAGAAGCTCCTGTTGAGTGGTCGTGAGCTGCTCATAGGTCGCCCCAAGTTCTTGGTAGCTGTTGCTCAAATTAAGCTCCGCTTGCTTCCGCTCGCTGATATCAATCAAGGAGCCCATGAATAACAAAACTTCATCCTTTGGATTAACGGTAGCCTTACCCCTAACTTCAAACCACACGATTTGATTGTCTTTGGTAATCATGCGGAACTCCGTTTCGAAAATAGGTGTAACACCCTCCAGGTGATCATGTTTAAGCTTACGGGTTGAAGCTAGGTCATCGGGATGAACAATACTAAAAGCTCCCTCTTCAAACGAGTTGATTTCATCCTTCGTGTAACCTATGAGGTCATACCATCGGTCTGATAAATGAAATCGTCTCGCCTCCAAATCAAACTCCCACATATATGCACCAGAACCTTCTGTGGTGAGCCGGAAACGTCGTTCACTGATTTGAAGCCTATTAAATTGTTCCTGTAGATCGACCTCTGTCGCTGAGAGCTCTTCGTATGTAGCTTCCAATTCCTTATAACTTAGCTGTAGCCTCAGCTCATTTTGTTTACGATTATCGATATCCACACCTACAAGTACAAAGATATCGGCTGCTTGCTTATCAAGTCCTTTTAATAAGGCTGTCCGGAATGAGAAATATCGCGCTTCAGATGACTGGTCTGGGAGCTTAATTTCTACGTTGTTAACATATTCATTCCGTATTGCCCGCATCAAAAGATCACGGATTGCAGCCGTACTACCTTTTAGACCATCGATATCCTCAATATTTACTCCCAGCACCTCTTTTTCGCTTAAACCCGTCATCCGCTCAGCGAACTTGTTAAACCGCACTACCTTTTTATCTGCCTGCACCGCCCAAACTACCATGCCACTATGCTCTATAACATCCTCAAAAAATTGATGCTCTGAATAAACAGCACGCCGTAAACGATTAATATTCATTTTAAGCAGGACTCCGCCCAGCATAAGAAGACAGAATAGAAGGATTACTCCGTAAACCCATCTTTTGTGGATCATGCCTTTATAATAATCAGAATGAACGAAGAAATAGTTCTGGTACAATTCTTCAAAAGCACCCGAATGCTGTAATTCCTCCAATCTCTCGTTAACATAAGAAACTAACTCCGGTGTAGACTTATTGATTGCAAAAGCCACATCCCTGGGATAAAGATCAATCATTTTCTTAATAATACTGTCCGTCTTCCCCTGTTCAACGAGCAGATAATCGACCACCTCCTGATTCTCAAATAGAAGGTCAATCTCCCCTTTTTCTAAAGCCTCCAAGGCTTCAGGAATCGTAGCAAATTCTACGTAATCATTAATTCCCAGTTTCCCGTTCAGTACTGTTTCAGAATACTGCCCGTTTCCTAGACCTATCTTATAACCTCCAAGCTTATTTAAATCGATCTCACCCTTAAGCCCTCGCCTTGCGTAGATTGAAATATAGCTTTTGAAAACAGGTTCCGAAAATAACAACTCTTGTTTTCGGCCTTCCGTTACTGCCATTAGACCCGCTGTTTCGATATCTCCCTGAACGAGCCGATTATATACATCAGGCCACTTCCCTGTACTGTAGTGGACATCGTAATCCTGCTTCTCAAAGATCATATTACTCAATTCAATATCAAAACCGGTCATGTACCCATCTTTTATATATTTATAAGGTGGATATTCCAGCTCTACTTGATATTCGATCTCCTTTCTTTCGGCGTGAATGGCAGTAGGAGGTAAGAGCATAGATAGAATGCTAATCAGAAGCAACAGTCTGTACTGCTTCATCGCTCATTCCCCCTTTTTACTGAATTTACAGTAATATCCTAAATGTTATTCGACAAAATATGGCAATACCCCTGCTTTTTCTTTCCTCGTCACATAATATACGCAAATCCCAGCAATGAACCCTTCCCTTTGTAAATTATATAAAATTACGGATGCTACATTTTTATATTGCTTTTTAGATGGAAAATGTGGATAATAGCAATAATGATACAAGTTGATAATGATTATCATTATTAAATAAGTTATTGATTTCACTTTACTATATTTAAGTTAAAAGGAGACTGATCACCCATGAACGTTACCTCTACCCGAACAACACTACAGGTTGACGATTATCTGGATCTGCTCAATCTTGCCGTTAAAGTTGGAGATTTAAAATGGCAAAAAGAAATTAAATCCAGATTGCAATACATTCTTTGTCTGCCGACAAGATAATCTTTCTGAATATTCGCCGCATTCCTTTAGGGAATGCGGCTTTTTTTGCTTGTATGATTGGCAGCCATGTAAGAATAGGAGTATCCCCGCGTCACGTGAGGGTTAATGATATAGTATAATTATCAGCATAATATATTGAATACAAAGTCCTTCAGATTGGAGCGTGTCAGCTTGAAAAAGTATTTAGCTTTATTCTTATTGATCAGCGTGTTATGGATACCCGTTGCATACGCCGCCGAAATCCCTGCTCAACAGGGATTAGTAACCGATAAAGCTGGAATGTTTAGTTCCGCAGAAGCGACGTCCATTTCTGCTGCTGCCACTGGAGATCTCGTTACTATGCATGTACTCACCGTAGATTCCTTAAACGGCACTCCGGCCGATAGATACGCCGAGGATACTTACGCCTCATGGGGACTGTCCACTCGCGATATTCTCTTGCTGATCTCTGCTGGCGATCAGTCCATTGAACTTAATTTTAACAATCCTGGCTTTCAAACCTCGTTAAATGCCTGGTCCCAAAATCAGGGAGGGAAATCAGGAAGTGCTGCCATTACAGCGCTGCTTGATACTTATTTCATCCCTTATGCCAGAGAAGGAGACTTCGCTGGAGGGACAAAGGCTTTAATTAAAGCGGTTCATTCCATCGGGGAGAGTACCGGAAATGCTGGAGGAAGTGCAGGAAGCGGTAGCGCAGTTGGCAGTACGAATAGCGGTTTAGGGAACGGAACCTCCGGTAAACCAGGGAACTCGGTCAGTACAGGAAGCCGCTCCAGTAGCTCCATGTTTACGATTGCCGCCATTCTAATCGGAATCGTACTAATACTACTTGTGCTATTTTTAGTGATCACAGGTCTACGTCGACGCAAACAGCTAAACGTACAACAAGAGCAGTTATCCGATTTGCTAGTACGGGCGAATCGAGCATTGGAGTCATTAAAGCCATTTCAAGGGATCGTTCAGGGAAAAACCGAGGTACTGGTAGAAGGCATTTCAAAACGACTCTCTGCAAAGCTCGTTGAAATCTCTTCACTGCAAAATGATGGGCAAGGTGTACAGCCACCCTTTTATCGTTTGACTGCCCTTAAGGCAGCCGTGGAACAATTACAGCAGACAGAGGACTCCTTCCGCGCAGCGCTTGAGGAGGAAGAGAAGAACATTGCTGTCATCAGTGAAGCTGATCGCAATGTTAAACAGCGAATTACAGAGCTGAAAGAGGATGCACCAGAGCTTGAAGAGCAGCTACAAGGTGCGGTTAAAGAAACCGGCTATGCACTTCAAGAAATTGTAGAAGAGCTCAAGGAGCTTGCCGAGGAGACCTCTAAGGCAGATCAATTGGAGCTTTTTGACCCTATCGCCGCACAAGAAATTACCGAGGATGCACAAGATCGCCAAGAAAAGATTGAACAAGACCTGAAGGATGTCGATCTCTACGATGATAAGCTAAACCAGTTCCCTACGGTATTAGCTGCAGCCCGTACCAAAATCACAAACATCATCGAGCAGAATTCACTCCACAACATGAAGGTAAAACCATTTGACCGTCTGGAGCAGGCCCGCGCAGAATCGCTGACTCTTGAAGCGCCGCTGCGTGTTGGAGATATGGATGAGGTGCGCAAGATTGGCGCCACTCTTGACCTTCTCCTGGATGAGGCTGTTGCTATGACAGAACAACAAGCACTCCTTCGGCAGAACAACCGCAGAGATTTAGAGACATTCCGCACCGAATGGAGCCAATTAAAACAGCGGCGAGACGGACTGCAAAGCCGGATTACCGAAGCACGTATGTATTTTGAAGAACAGCATGTGTCAACTGTGGAGAACATCCTTACAGAGTGGAGCACACGCCTTCGGGAAGGTGCTAGTGAAGTGGCGCAGATTGAGAATTGGACCAGTGATGAGCGCGGCGAATATGATAAGGCCCACAATGCGCTAGAACAGTTGCTGTCCCTCCTAGATGAAGCTGCAAGACAGTTCGATGGTGTCTCAGAAAGTCTAAATGCACTTCATGAAAGACTGGATAAGGTCACTCGCCTCTTTTCCGAAGGGCAAAGCCGGGTGGAAACGACCCAGCGAATGCTGCATAGCAGAGGATTATCTTCTAGAATTCACTTCGAGCTATCCTTACTGCCGGAATACAGTGCACTGGATCATCGCCTGGCATCCCGGCCTTATAATCTTGAGGAACTGGAGTCCCTTGGCCGTTCTTATGATTCACAGATCACTTCCTTTGTGAATGAAGCGAACCGACTCGTTCGTCAGAAGGAAGAAGAAGAACGACTAGCTCAATTAGCTATGATGAGAGAACAGCAACGTCGCGCGCAGGCTCGCAAACGAATGTCCTCTGGCCCTCCTTCATCAGGTGGATTCGGTGGAGGACGCTCCTCCGGTGGCTCCTCCTGGGGTGGAGGCGGCAGCGGTGGCAAATCCTCCGGCGGATCTTCTTGGGGCGGCGGAGGGAAGTCCGGCCGAAATTCATCAGGCGGATCCAAGTGGTAGACTATCTCCAAACAAAAGACTCTTCCAGCCTGCTTGGGCGGAAGAGTCTTTTATTATGAATTACTGCTTGCATGACGAAGAAATAGTCATGACAAGCCCTTTATTTTATTGGCAGATAAATCGTAACGGCCGTACCTACGCCCACTTCACTCGCTATGGCCACTCGCCCTCTATGTGCAGATACTATCTTTTTAACAATCATGATTCCCAGTCCATTACCATCACCTCTGGTCGTGTGAAAAGGCTGGCCTAATTTATCGAGTACTTCCCGGTTCATACCCTCTCCGTTGTCTGTGAAGGTAATCTTCTGGAATCCATTCTCCACATCTAGGGCAACTGTAATGCTTCCGCCAAAGGGCAAGGCTTCCATTGAGTTTCTTAGGATGTTTAGGAAGACCTGCTTGATATGATTGCGATCACACAAGATATTCGCATCAAAATGGAATTGCGTGTTCAATGATATATTATTCATCTCCACTTGAATCGCAAAGATGCTGAGCACTTCCTGCAGAATCGTGCTACATTGTTCTACCCTATAATGCGCGGCCTGCGGTTTACCTAGTATGAGGAACTCACTCACAATGAGGTTCATTCTTTCTACTTCTGACATAATAAGATCATAATGTAGCAGTTGCGAATCTTTATTGGCCAGTTGAAGCATTCCTTTGACTGTAGTTAGCGGATTGCGAATCTCATGTGCGATACTCATGGCTAGTTGTCCAGCAACCACTAGCTTCTCTGTATTGCGCAGCACTTCTTCCGTTTTTTTCATCTCTGTGATATTACGAAGACTCCCAATCACACGAGCTAAACATGCATTCGAATCATAAACCGGAAGCACATCCAGCATATAATGTTCAAACAAACCGTTGCTCTCTTGAATCACTTCCAGCCCAGCACATGCCTCTTGCTGAAGAATGACATGCTGAAAATAAGAGCCCACATTTCGAATTTCGAAGACACTGGCACCGATAACAGATTCTTGATGTTCACCATCCAAATGAAGCATGTTTAAGCAGTTCTCATTTATATTGACGATCGTTCCGAGTTCATCCGTTATAATAACACCCAAATAATTGGTATCCAATAGGATTCGATTTAAAAGCTGAAGCTCAGCATTCCCTCTACGCAGCAAAATCTCGCGTTCGATGGAGTCAGCCATGGTACAGAGTAAAGGCAATAAGTGGGGATGCGCCACATCTATATCCGCCATAAATGATATCGTCCCCAATATTTCTCGTCCATCCTCTTTATAAAAAGGAGCCGTACAGCATACTAAACGATGAAGAATTTGATGATAATGGTCTTGTCCCTTCAACTGAAAAGGCCGCTGGTGTTCGAGACACAACGCAATTGAATTTGTACCCACTTCTTTATTTAGTTGCACACCTTCTTTGATGCCAACCTGCCCAACGAGATCAATAATTGTCGGATCCCCTTTGAACGCCAATAGATAACCTGCATCATCCGATATCGTAACAAGGATCGGATTACCTTTTACTGAAGAAAGAAACTTAGTCACAAAAAAATCAATAACCTCAATCACTTCACTATATACACGGAGTTGTGACCCCAGTTCATCTGCAGCATAACATTTTGGAAAAATAGGAGGCTGCTCAGGGTCTATTCCTTGATCCATGCAATGCTGATTGGAAGCCTTAATGATAGTCTCATCCGTCAGTACCCCTGTTGTCTTTTCCAAAGCCTTACCCCATTCTGTATGAATCTTCAATTTTGTAATACTAATATGTATTCTACTTCTTTCCCCCTAATCCTTTTGAACCCTAAAAAATCAAAATATCCCAATGCGAATAAATTTCTTGCAGCACAAAAAAACTCCGCTCTTTTAAAGAGCGAAGTTGCGGATGCACATTATTTCTTCTTAATGTTTCGGATCATTCAGAAAAGGTTTGTTCACATAATAATACATAACCCCCATCAGAACTCCACCACCAATTAGATTTCCGATTGTAACGGGCACAAGATTATGTACCACACCGCCCCACGAAACCGTTCCGGGATGGTCAAGGACTAATGCAATTGCAAAGGTACACATATTGGCAATACTATGCTCATAACCAGAGATGAAAAAACAGAATACGAATAAGACCATTGCGAACATTTTGGCCCCATCGCCCTTTATATTCATCGGGATGAAAAAAGCCATACAAACGAGCCAGTTACAGAGGATAGCACGGAAAAAAAGCTGACCTGCCGGAGCCTCCATTTTATGCTCAACCACATATAGTAAAAAACCATTTACATCAGAACTGTAAAACAGGCCTGTTAAAAAAATCAACAGTGCAAATGCAGCAGCACCAAGAATGTTACCTATATAACTCATGATCCACATGCGTACAACCTCGGACCATTTCATTTTGCGTCTCAAAGCAGTGTACGTGTAGTAGAAAGTATCTCCGGTAAATAAGTCCCCTCCCCCGTATGAGATTAGGATGATCGCTGCTCCAAAAGTAATCGCAGCCATTGGATACGCAAATGGTGAATGCTCCATATAGAAGTAGTTGCCTGTCTTGAATGCTACAATTACGCCGAACCCGATAAACATACTGGCCAGCATGGCTCTGGCAATATAGCGCAATATACTTTGCCGATAGATCTTTTGTTTCTTAAGTGCTAATTGTTCAACCTGTAGCAGCGCCTCGTTCTCCATGTGACCTCCTTAGGAATTTGGGTTTTCCAGCTAGTTATGGGCTAATCGTGCAATCTTGCGTTATTATACCCAATAACCAGCTGGAAATTACTTGAACCAAATCATGGTAAAAATCCTAAGTGTCCTCATTCATTTTTGCAATCGCTTCTGCTCTTTCACTACTGGCTACGATGATAAGCACGAGTATCAAGCACCCTAAGATCATATGCCTATCCTCACTTCCTCCACATGTAGTCTTGTGACAACTTATGTGTGAAGATAGGGCTTTATGATTGAGTATTGGCGTTTAAAAAAGCCTGTTGAATGAATTCAACAGGCTTCTCAATCTATTCTCTGTATTTTTATTATTGTCAAAACAAATTTAGTTCAAGAAACTGCTCAGTTGACTCTCAGCCTCTCCTTGCTTCAGTGCCTGAGGCTTGTCCGCCTCATTTAGTCCTAAACGATTGCCTAGTTGAGTATTGATTGCCGTCATTTTAGACGTATAATCCTGGCAGCTCTCAATAATGCGACGGTTGGACTGTTCTGAAGTGTCTAATGCGCTAAGCAGATCACCGATCGCTTGATTCACAGCTTCCATAGACATAGAAGGCTTAGACAGCAACTCGGTTGTTTTCTCTGTAGTGGTACGCAGCAGACGTGCATTTTCTTTAAATTGATCTTCAATCGTCTTATTCGTCGCTTCTACAGCATTGATGACGTTCTCCTGATCCGCTAAAGACATCGCAATCATTGCCGACACCGTGATCAGATTAGAGGTCTTATCAATAGCGTTATTCACGGAATCAATCAGCTTGTCATTATTGTCATTAATAATATCTGTAGCAGCAATCGCTTGATTGTACAGCAGAATCATTTCTGTCATCGACTGAATTCGAACCATCACTTTACGCAAACCGCGCTCCAGATAAGCTTTACGGTACTCATTCTCAGGCTTCGCGATCTCTACCTCGAACAACTCTTTCAACTTAGTGCCGAAAGCAATTTTGGTCTGTAGGTTATAGATCTCTTCCATGGAAGTACGTTTCAGCTGACGCATATTCACAATGCTCTCTTCGAGGGTATCTCTACCATCGCGAAGCCCTGTAACAATGGCATCAATGTTCGTACGGACCGACTGATATTTGTACACATAGTTCTTCATCGGACTCTTGCGTAGCATCTTGCCAAAGAAGCTCACATTCTTACTTTGCTGCAGATTCTCACACTCATTCCGCAGCTTCATAATCATGTTAGGCACTTCAACGCGTTTACCAGACATCAGGTCATTCACCGGGCGATCTAGCAGCTTCAAGGTTTGTCCTGCTTTTTCCTGCGTCTTAACCCCAAGCTTACCGATATCATCCATCAAGGAATCCAGTGTAACAGTATCCGTTTGGGATACCTTCTCAATTAATTGTGCCGCTTCCTCGACTACCTTTTGTTCATCTTCTTTTTTTAATTGGATCAACTGCGTGGACATGGGATTCCCTCCTATAGTTCGGAACTGCTGTACCGCTGATGAATCAGTTCCGCCTTCGTCTGAAGTTCCATCAGGTCTTTATGTTCGATCGTGGACGCAATATCCGATATTTTGGAATCGACATCTCTTAGACCGTTCAGCAGCATTCTCCGATTCTTCGTCTTTGCTTCACCGCCTAGGCGTAAGAACGGGTTGATTACACCATTCAAATCCTTCAGAATCAATCTGCGGACCGTATGATTAATCTCGCCGTTATTCAGCTCCTGCAGCAGTGGAATTACACGTTGAAGCCTCGCGAAGAGCGCCAATGATTTCTCGACAATTTCATTGTCCAGCGTATCCTTCTGCCCTTCTGAGATAATCATATCTTCCAGAATGCTAAGATACTCCACAACCGGAGCGAACTCCGGTCCAATCTTCACCGCGCTCTCAGTTCTACCGTCATAGCTGTGATTACCTGATGTAGTATCATTTGTCGTGTTGCTTAATTGAGGAGCACTCGCAGCGGGTGTAGGAGCAATAGGTGTCGTCACAGGGCCTGCTGGCAACACCTCCGCTGGGAGATTGGTTTTTGGACTTCTCGTTACCAGAGCACCTATCCCCGCACCCGCTAAAGGCAACAGCAGAGAGATGAATTCGGGAAGAAAAGAACTCGTTAATACAGCAACAACGTAGCCGATACCGGCGTAAAGCAATACTTTCGATTTAAACTGAATTGTTCTCACCTCTTGTGAGCGACTTTATGAACGCTCAATTCACGGCATCCGGAATGACAGATTGGCCGTTTATTTTCATAATCATCGGTTGCTCCAGATGGCTAGCCAATACATCACCTTCAAAATTTATAGGCTGAACCTCGCCACCGAGTGCGCTTTTGACGGCTAAATAAGGAAAGTTAATCCCTGACAGACATGACATATGCAGTCCACCGGACATTCGTGGGTTAATTTCCAACAGCTTTGGAGTATCTCCATTGTATTTCATTTGAATATTGAAATTGAAGGGGATCTTGTAAACTTCTGCAACTCTAGCTGCAATCTCCTCCAGTTCAGGAATATGCTCCATCAATCGCAGACGACCGCCCACTTTTCGACGTGGCACAGCTACTAACAGCTTACCGTTCTCATCTGCCAGACAATCTATACTATACTCGTAACCCTCCAGTAATTCCATCACCATCAAATCAGGGAAGGTCTCTTTGCTTGCAAGAATACGATAGGCATCATCAAACGTAATCAATGGAGTTACATACCCAAAAAGCTCTTGAAGAGGATCGCGGGTATTGTCGATAATACGGAAGCCTAACCCGCCTTCTGTTTCAGTAGGCTTAAAGCAAACACGATGTCCCTTGGCAACAAGGTCCTCGTAAGCGTCTTTAAACTGCTCCGCTGTACTAACTACATGATAATCCGGGATACTCATAATGCCCTGCTCACTAACATTCTCGTAAAATTTACCTTTGTCCATAATGGACTCCAGCAAATCAAGATCTCTACAGACCAGAACCTTTGTACCAATCGCATCAAACATTGCCGCATGGAGAGCAATATCAAGCATATGCAACCGTGGAATAAAAACATCGATCTCATTACGCCGACAGAAATCAACGCAAAACTGAACATATTCTATTCCCTTCAGCGCCGGCTCGGTTTCAGCAAAGTCAGCACCTTGTAGCGACATATGGCGGATATCCGGGTGTGTCGCAAAGATTTGAACCGGTATACCATCCTCGTTATTGCGGAGGAGATTCATATAATGGTAAGCCACGGAAAACCAACGATTGAAATAAATATTTACCTTTTTCATAGTGGCCCCACTCCCAATGCAGTTAGATTATTATAGATCATATTTACATACTGCAAAATCTCATCTCCAGCAAATACACCTGATTCTTTCGTAAATGGATATCTTGATTTTACAAGACCACTCTGTTGCTCTGCAAATATTTCACCATGGCAAGGGGCAATAGCATAGTCTGCACTCTCAAGCAGACTCTTATCTAGCAGTGAGTCCCCGGAGGCCACCATTGGTTCAGAGCGAACGGTGCGCCGCAAATGGAGTATAGCATCGCTTTTGTTCACGGCAGCCGGCACAGCGTACAGCTTGCGGCCTTGTAAAGAAACTCTCCAGCCGAGATTATAGAGCCGATCTGATAGATTAGTGATTTCATCTAAAGGCAACTGATCCCGATAAACCATGAAGGAATAGAATAGATCATCACAATAATTCTCACTAATGATCCAATCCTCACGTACAACCGCTTTGATATATGATCTAACCTCTTCAGCCCCAGCAGAGTGACGAGCTACCAATCTATCGATTGATTCTCTCCATTCCTTATCGACAACTCCACCGATTAGGATATTTCCCCCATTGCTTGTAACCGCATAGTCAGGTATGACCGTTTCTTGAAACAGATTAATACGCTTATATTGTTGTATCGTACGCGTAGTAACCGGGATGAAAATAATCCGCGTGTTCAGATCCATCAGCTGATTTAATGCTTGCTGCGAAATGTAAGATCTCGTCTTTCCTTCTATAATTTCCGCCGGAATTAGACCTGGGGTATTCTCCGGCACACCTATTGCACCTAAAGAATAAATCAAAGTACGATCTAGATCACTAGCATATATCATTCTGTCTCCCCCTTCAGCGGTTTAATTATTCCGCAGCAGGAGTACGTCATCCCAGGAAAGATCTCAACAGGAACGCCCCGGTCCTTCGCTAAGAGAAGAATATGCTTTAGATTCGGATTATCCATAGTATCGACAAGAATTTTCCAAGGTACTCTGCGCAGTAATACGCGGGTTGTTTCGCCGACTCCCGGCTTTATTAGATTAATGTTATCTATACCGAAAGTCTCCTGAATACTCTGAATATCACGAAGACCCTGCCAAGTGATTTCTGGCGGATGCTCCAGCATCTGTCCAGCAATATTCTTCGCTTCTGCTACTATGGAAGGAAAATACGGGCAAATCGTATCAATAAATACATTGGACTCGTCCGCATCCAGCCACTCCTTATAAAACTTTGAACCATGAAATTCCTCAGGGCCAATGAGATCAGCATGTAACACCGTTCGGCTCATCAGCCCTGAAACGGTGGAGTTTAAGCAGGCGCTAGGAATGAGATAGTCTTCTCTAGTCCCAAACATGCCTGCGCAGTTTCCCGGGTCAGCCAATACGGCAAGATCATCATTTAAGCGAATACCATACTTCTCATAGAGGGTGTTGCAAGAATCAATCAGCACCCCACGGATAGCCCCTTTTCCTGTCCACCCATCCACAAACTGCAAATCAGCATCAAGTCCATGCTTCTGCAGAATGTAGAGTATCGCATTCTCATCTATACCTTTTCCTCGAATAATAGAAATACTATAATGCGGCAAGTCTACCTTGTATCTCTCAGCTATATAACGCTTAATCAGTATACCAATGGGTGTTCCTGCTCTAGCTAAAGAGACAAGCACCGTACTTAGTCCTCTTCTTGAGACAATCATCTCAGAAACAATGGCAACAGCTAAAGCTACCTTCTTGGCCGATTGCTGCAGCGTCTCATGAAACAAGTCGATATACTGCTCGGTAGGCTGATATTCAACGGGCAACATCTCAGAATAATGGACACCCGATTGAATAGCTTCCTCCCTTTCCTCTGTCGCAAGCTCCAGCGAAACGTCACTAAGATCCTTGAGCAGAAACGTAACATCTGACGGTGGATAGCTACCTAGCGCAACCGGTTCTGCTATTTTTTTGTCCATGACTTTATGATTACTTGTTCCCTTCATACTGGAGGCCTCCACTTCTTCCTTCAGGAGTCAGTACAATAAGATGCACTTTATGGCGGGCCAGTGTCTTCAGTATATCAAGCATGGGTTTCATTCGTTCATGCGGTACATCACGCTCAATCAGCACGAATATATCATCATACTGATCAGAATCCACATTGTAAATATAGTTTTTAATTTCCGGATCGCTAGCTGAAGGATATGCGGCAGCACTATGCACTCCGTAATCTGGTCGACGTTCAGGGTGGATTGGACTGCGAGTAGAGGACTGATATGAAATGCCTTCCCCCATCTCAGCAGCTATCCGCATAGGAAGGTACATAAATTCCCCTACACCCATCACTAGAGTCTTAGAATCTCCCCCTCGTAGTTCTCTTAGCTGAGCGGCTATCCGGGTTACCCCTACATCAAGACCATCATTATTCAGCGACTCCAGTCCGAAACGTCCGCTGTACTTCAAATAAGGAGACGAGTTGGTGTCACCATATGAATCTACGGATGTTGCCTGTAGACGTTCTAAACCGTCCACTACATAAGTAGTCACTACTTCGGATTCCACTGAAGACGATAACAAATCTTTGTCATTCCTAGCATTTAGCAAAGGCGTGCCTTTTACTTCAATACTTCCTTGAAGCAAACATAAGGACTTAATCCGAATCCCCAGTTCCTGTTCTAATTCGCTATAGGTATGAAGATTATTACCGCTCCTCCAATCCAAAATAGAAACGACTACGTATTCCTCCCGAGGGAATTTGGACTGAATATCACGGATCGTATTAATTGCTGTATTCCCTGTTGTAATCTCATCATCCACCAAAATAATCGGCTCAGTCCCTGATAATAGCTTAGTATTCAAGGCGTAACATAGATGGTCAACCGCATGTGAATGCTCTTCTTCAAAGCTAACAATGGACTCCAAATCGATGATATGTTCACGGGTAGTATGAATATATGATGCTGCATCGGCAAACATGTTGTACACACTGTGACCCAGCGCAGTTGCAGTCTCAGCAAAACCAATAAAGACAACAGGCCTAGGAAGAACTAATTTTGCCGCTAATAAATGCTCATAGGCTTCCTTGGCAGACTCAGGGTGCATCAGTCCGTGTACAGCTTTATCTAATAAATCTTCCATCCTATCATTATCCGCAGAATTACCGTTCATCTCCTGATATAACAGCAGCGCTAATGCAGCACCACTTAGCAGAGAGGTGTACGGATTAACAGGGATATGTTTACCAAGTACCTTGCTGACGAACAAAAAGGAGCGTTTCTTATTAATCCGGGCTGCCATGGAGAATAAAGTATCCACAGGCAAATGAAAGGGATTAGATGTTTCGGTAACCGTAACCTGCAGGTTCTCGACTATGTTATACGTGTGTAAATTCGTTTTCGGGTAATAATCCGACAAAATGCTGTTGTTCATGTAACACCCCGTATATTTGTGATCGTAGTAAAATCCGTTTTGCCCAGTTCAAATGCGGCTTAATCTCGTTCATCTTATTAGAATATTGACTCTTGAAGACTCCTAGGCTGCCATCGTTACTCTCTACGATACTGCAGGCGTCAACATATTCCTCGTGCATTACCGTATACATGGCCTGAACAGGTCTGAGGTGTGAGGGATGTATAATCGTCTTGCCCAAGATTCCATTTTCTTTATCTAAAATCACTTCACGAATAAGCCCATCCATGCTGCTAGAAATGTAACTATTTCGCATGTCGCGGCCGTTTTTACCATAGGTGTCCTCAAACGGAGTCTGCCGTAGCTGTGGTCTGAGCACCCGATGCCCTTTATTCGCAAAATATTCCCAGACTGGTCCGGAAATTACATACCCTTCTTCCACTCTGCCAAAAATATTAATAATATCCGATATGCAGTCTCGAATAGGGGTAAGATCATAAATACTAATATCAGGACTACGGCGCAGTCCGAATAAACTTGAGAAGTCTGTTGCTCCAATTCTAACGTTCAACACATATTCGCGGTAGTTGCCTAGCAAATTACGAATAGATAAAAGACTATCTACCCGGCTCTCCCGGTAAATAATAGGCGCACTTTCCAGGATTGGCATGCCATAAAGCACTGGGTCTGAGTAACTGCGCGTTCTATTGTAATCGGCTATCGCCTCGAAATATTGGATTCCGTTGTCGACCGAAAACTTAGGGAAAACAAACCCTGTTAACATCGTAACCAAAGATCCTAACCGAAAAATCAGCTGCTGTAGCTGCTCCGGGTTACGAACTCGGATGAAGAGAAGCGGAAGACTATCACTCCCGCTTGGCTCGTTCTCCTCATATGCGGCGAGAAAAATAAGATGCTGAATGAGAGACTCCTCTGCATGGTCAACCTCGTTATCTCCGATCGCATCCTCCAGATCAATAATAACGGTTACAAGTCCTGCACTTTTAAGCTTCAAAATGTCTTCGGGAACACTAGCACGAGTTGCTGGCATATAAAGGGCAGCTCCAACAGCATGAGCCAGCAAATCTTTACTCGTAGTATTATGGTTAAATGAAATCGGCGGATTATAAAATAAGGCTATTTCTTGTTCTTTCGTCAGGTAATCGAAGTATCTCAAGATGGTTCCCCCTTATAGTTTTGCGAAGCCAAGCAAAACAAGCGCAGGCCTCTCCTATAGAGAGTGGCAGAACCAGCTATACCCTATCCGGTTCTCTCATATATAAGTGAAGGCCTACGCTATAAACATATACGATTACCTGAAAGCAGCAGTGTTCAACTAGCTTTAAAATCAAGCATTTCTATGGGCTTCTTTTTTCTTACGCAGTACGCTGTAAAGGATCGTACCACCGAATACAAGAATAATGATTGAAAAGAATAATACATGTGGCATTTCGTACCCAAAAGCGCCCGCGAGCATTTTACCAGCAATAATGGCAATAAGCGCAAAAGCGGCACGCTCGAGTTCCGGAATTTTATCAATAAGCTTTAAGAATAATTGCGCTACTCCCCGCATCATCAGAACGCCTATGATTCCGCCCATAAAGAGCACCCAAACCTGGTTACTAACACCAAATGCAGCAATAACACTATCAATACTAAAAGCAATATCCATTAATTCAACAAGGAGAACCGTCTTCCAAAAAGAGAACCCCTTATTCTCGATCTTCTCATCGCCACCGCCCTTAAATAACCCGCCATAAGCGATATAAAAGAGATAGGCTGCACCAAGAACCTTAACCAACATGAATTTAATAAGAAATGTCCCTAGACCGATAGCCAAAAACCTGAATACATAAGCTCCTATAATACCGTAAAAGAGCGCCTTCTTCTGTTGTTCTTTAGGTAAATGCTTAACCATGACGGCGAGAACAAGCGCATTATCTGCAGAGAGCAGTCCCTCTAGCAGAACTAAGCTACCAATAATGCCCCAGCTAACCGGGTCTGAGAGCGTACCTACCACATCGCTCCATGAGAAAAAATGACCGTAGTTCTCACTAATATTCCTAAAAAAATCAGCGAACCAATCCATTACACTTGCGCCTCCGAAAAAATCGTCTATTTACTGCCAGCAACCCAGCGCAGTCCCCAACCATATGCCTCATCAATCTCCCGATGACCACTGTAATATTGGACCAGCCGTTCAACACTGAATGTCTCGTTATTCACATTCCGAAATAACGCGATGGCACACATGCCTTTGCGGTTGTTATGCTCGTCCAAATTGACAATAATATCGGGGCCATCACTCTGGGTAATCGTGACAACACCGTCAGCTTCTGACCAATTGGTAACACCTTTATAAATAAAAGAAAAAATTAGAATCCGTTCAATATCAGCAATTTTGCTGCCATTAATCCGCAGATTCTCACCGGTTGTTACAGAGCCTGTCCGGTCATCTCCATCAAGCATGACATAAGGAGGTTGGTTCAATGAGCCAAAAGCATTGCCCAGCGCCTGAACTACTCCCTTACTGCCATTCTTCAACTCATATAGACAAGCAAGATCTAAATCCACACCATTTTTACGATTAAATAGCCCTCCACCCTGCTTCTGATTCCAGTTGAGGTTAATTAGCAATTCGCCCAAACCACCAGCTGATTTCTTTAGGTTGATCGAATCACCTTTTTTCTTCAGTTCGATCTTCTTCAGGTTGAGATTGACCGGAGGGGGTGTTACAGGTGAAGGCGCAGCTGCAGGAGGAGGTGGAATCTGAATCTTAGGCTCCGCTACCGGCGCTGATTGACGTTTAAGCTCTGGTTGCGGCGGAGCAGCAGGCTTAGGCACTGGTATTGATGTCGGTGCCGGTTCATCGTTCGCTTCTATCCCAAAGTTCCTACACAGTTCCTGTAGACCACCAGCAAAACCCGCGGCAATGGCGCTGAATTTCCATTCACCGTTATATCTATATAATTCTCCTACCACAACAGCCGTTTCCACGGAGAAATGATTTTCAAGATCACATCGGAGAAGCTCCGCACCTGTTACTTGATTCAGAATCCGAAAATAGGCCTGATTTACCTGCCTAAAACTTTGACCTCGCTTCTCGCCATCATAAATGGTAAGTGTAAACGCGAGTTTCATCACATCAGAAGGAACTTTGTTTAGTTCCACGTCAAATTGCTTGAGGCTGTTTGATGTAGGCATTTCCTTATATCTGATATAAGGTGTAGACGGATTATTATAAAATATCAAATCCTCATCTTTGCTTACTTTACCTTGCGCTCCAAGCAGAAAAGCAGAAGTATCAATCTCAAGTGAAGATGGCGATTGCCAGCCAATCTCTACGATAAGAGAATCAAGTCCAGGATTCCCTTTAGTTAAATCAACCTTTTGTCCTTTGACAACTGTAATACCCATTCTTACACCACCTTTATAAATGGAGCAAGCATAAACGCCTTCGGCATCCTTATAAGGACGGCAAGCGTTTAAGCGAGAAATATAAGACATAATGTATCGTGTGAAACTTATACTTTCTTATATTTTTAAATAACCCCACAAAGTGGAGTTTATACTTCGAGACCCATTCCATTTCCTTTGTGAGGCAATCCATAAAGAATTAAAAAAAGGGCAGGATCGGTGATGACCCCGCCCGGAAGATGCTATTGCGCGTCCAGCCCATAATTTTTACACAATGCGCTAAGGCCGCCGCCAAAACCACTACCTACTGCCTGGAATTTCCAATCCGCACCATTGCGGTAGAATTCGCAGAATACTACTGCCGTCTCTGTTGAGAAATCTTCACCCAGGTCGAAACGGAGTACTTCACGATCTGTGGAAGCATCCACAACACGTACGAAAGCATTGGAGACTTGTCCAAAGTTCTGTGCACGAGTTTCGTAATCATAAATCGTTACGGTGATACCAATACGCTGAATATGGGCAGGGACTTTGCTAAAATCAACGATAATTTGCTCGTCATCTCCGTCGCCTTCTCCTGTACGGTTATCTCCCGTGTAGACTACAGAGCCTGCGCCACCATTTGGGTTGTTATAGAATACAAAATCATCTGTACCTTTAGCTTTGCCGTCTTCATGAAGCAGAAACGCTGAAGCATCGAGGTCAAAATCTTGACCTCCACTATACTTATTAGTGTCCCAGCCCAATCCAACTACTACCTTTGTCAGACCTGGATTAGTCTTGGTAAGATCAATCCGCTGTCCTTTGGAAAGACTGATCGTCACTGACATAACCTTCTTTCATGAGTGGATTCAGTTCACTGTGTACTACAAGATTTATTGCAAGCCGTAATCGCGAGTCAAACCGCTCAAGCCGTCTTTGTAGCCGCTACCGATTGCATTGAACTTCCACTCTGCACCATGACGGTACAATTCACCGACAACAACACCAGTTTCAATAGAGAAGTCTTCACCCAAATCAAAACGGATTAGTTCTTCATTGTTCAAATCATTTACGATACGTACATAAGAACGAGAAACTTGACCGAAGTTTTGGCTTCTTGTTTCAGCTTCATAAATTGTAATAGTAAAAGCTACCTTTTCTACATCCGCTGGGATACTCAAAAGATCCACTTGAATCTGCTCATCATCACCATCGCCGTCACCTGTACGGTTATCACCTGTATGAACAACAGAAGCGTTCTCGTTCTGTTTATTATTGAAGTAAATGAAGTTGGTTTCTTTTTCAACTTTGCTGTTCGCATTAGTCAAGAATACGGAAACGTCCAAGTCGAAATCTTTACCGCCGTCATATTTATTAGTGTCCCAACCAAGACCTACTGTGATTTTGGATAGACCTGGATTTGTTTTTGTTAAATCGATCTTTTGACCTTTAGATAGATTAATTGCCATGATAACATTCCTCTTTTCTTTTATTTGGATTATACGTAGCGTTCTGCCAGTTGATTGATATGTGCCGCGTGACTACCCTCACCAATTGCGGCGAACTTCCACTCTCCACCTTGACGGTAAAGTTCCCCACAAATAAGCGCCGTATAGCCATTGTAATTATCAGATAGGTTGAAACGGATTAGCTCATTGTTGCCTACAGCGTTCATCACACGGATATAAGCTGATTTAATCAATCCGAAATCCTGTTTACGGTTCGTGGCATCATAAATATTCACAACTACCAGAACCTTGTGTACATCGGAAGGAATGGCATTCAGGTTAACCATGATTTGCTCATCGTCTCCGTCACCATCACCCGTGAGATTGTCTCCGGAGTGAATGACAGAGTTACAAGGACTTTGCTTGTTATGGAAGCACACCAGGTTACCCTTCTTAACTAGCTTACCATTCTCGTTCAGCATCAGTGCTGAAGCGTCACAGTCCACGTTGGCCTGTTTCTTCACACCGAAGAATCCTCGAGCTGGCTCAGCCGGATCCCAACCTAAACCTACAATTACGTTAGATAAGCCTGCATTACCTTTTGTGAGATCAATCTTCTGACCTTTTACCAGATTAATTCCAGCCAACTTTACGTACCTCCATTCCCTAAAAAGAATCACCATCTATTAGTCTAGCTTTTGGATGTTATATGAGTGATACGCTAAAGAACTAAATACGTTTCATCCGAACTCATGTATATGGTATTACATCATTTATAAACTGAATTCACCAGGGTTTAATCCCAAGACACCGCAAATATGCCGCACAACTGCTTTTTCATTGTCATCAAAATCACCATCAGCTGATCCAATAGCTGAGCACACACCCACAATTACACGTCCCACATCTGGTTTACCGGTAAACTTACCGATTGCTTTCAGTGCTTCCTGCTTACCGATTTCTGGTGAGAACTCAAAGTTACTTACATAAAAGTTGAACTGGGTAATGACATCTCTCATGTCAAACACCTTAAGCTCATTACTCATATTCATGTAACCAGCCATTTTATTCTTTTCAGCTTCTTCTATTTTACCGTCGGCAGCAGCAACCAAGGCGCAGCCCGCAACTACCGCATTCATGAAATCTTTATTTTTGAATTTCTTTACTTGTTCTGTTAGTCCGTTTTTGGTTGTATTCAACCAGTTTTTAAATGTGCTCATCGTTTTCTCCTTCTATCACTGCAAGATTATGATAACAAAAGATATCCCAGAGCCTCCTCTCCACGTATCCGACAGAATTTTCATAGTAGATCCCTGAATCACGGTTTACTCTTCTAATATACCTGATAAAATAGCAATATTCTACTTTTCCAGACTTTTACAGTACTTTTGATAGAAAAGATTGTGTCCGATCTTGCACAGGATTTCCGAACAATTGCTCCTCTGTTCAAAGAACCCCCGTATTTCTCGTTGAAACACCAAAAAAGGCACTGCCAGAGATTCTATCCTCTCTAGCAATGCCTTTAGCACATTTAACTGTGAATTCTTTTAAAGAATGATGTCCCCATCATAAGAACCAATCATTTTGTACAGATCCGGCCGGCGATCACGGAAGACGCCCCACTCGATCCGTCCGACTTCCAAAGCATCCAGATCAAATTCGCTCACTATTACAGCTTGCTCGTCCCGGCCTGCTTCAACAATTTTATTGCCTTGCGGTCCCGCAATGAACGAAGAGCCGTAGAAATTAATGCTAGAATCTTCATCAATTTCTTCACCGATACGGTTGGAGGCAACGACTGGAATAAGGTTAGCCGCTGCATGCCCAAGCATACAAGTCTGCCAATGATCTTTAGAGTCGATCGATCCATCCTGCGGTTCTGATCCGATAGCGGTTGGATAGAACAGAATTTCTGCTCCCATCAGGCTCATCACTCTAGCCGCTTCCGGGTACCACTGATCCCAGCAAATCCCTACACCAATCTTGGCATAGCGAGTGTTCCATACTTTAAAGCCAGTATCTCCCGGATTGAAGTAGAATTTCTCTTCATACCCTGGGCCATCTGGAATATGGCTCTTGCGGTATTTGCCCAGTATCGTTCCATCGGCATCGATTACAGCTAGTGAATTGTAACGTGCGTAGTTCTTTTTCTCATAAAAACTGATTGGCAGCACCACTTGCAGTTCCTTGGCTATTGCTGTGAAATGATTAATCGCTTTGTTATGCTCAAGCTCTGTTGCATATGCGTAATAATCAGCCTTCTCTTTCTGACAGAAATACGGAGTCTCGAACAGCTCCTGCAGCAAAATAATTTGTGCTCCCTGTGCCGCCGCTTCTCTGACCAATGTTTCAGCTTTGCTGATATTCTCATCAATATTGCTGGAACAGCTCATTTGCGTCGCAGCTACTTTTACATTTCTCAAGAATCTGTCCTCCTTATATATAAATGTCCCTTTGGACGTTTAGTTTCCTTCAATTATTGCTGAGCAGGCATTTGTTGCGTAGTGCAGTGAACGTTCCCGCCCTCGGTGATGACCGCCATACCGTTAACTGTACGAATCTTACGTTCCGGGAACAAACCAGCCAGTACTTCCTCGGCAATTTTATCTGTTTCCACCGCTGTACCGCCAAACACAGGTAAAATAATTCCACCATTTACGAAATAGAAGTTCAAATAACTGAGCGTCAGACGGCTGCCGTCATGATCCACCCGTGGTGGTTGCTGAATCTTGATGATCTCCAGCTTACGCCCTTTGGCATCTTTGGCATTCTCCAAAATACGAAGATTCTCCTGTGTAATCTCAAAATTCTCGTCCTGCGGATCCTCACAGACCTGAATAATGACTTTACCTGGAGCAGCGAAGCAAGCGATATTATCCACATGACCATCGGTTTCATCACCACTTAGACCACGCTTAAGCCAGATAATAGTTTCTGTACCTGTATAATTGCGCACGTACTCTTCAATATTCTCGCGCTTCAAATCCGGGTTGCGGTTCGTATTGAGCAGACATTCTTCTGTAGTAATCAAGGTGCCTTCTCCATCCGTATGGATCGAGCCGCCTTCCATCACAAGCGGCGCATCAAAGCGTGTCACTTGTGTGTGTTCGAGAATCTGTGGAGCTACCTCATCATCCAGATCCCAAGGTGAATATTTACCGCCCCAGGCATTAAACTTCCAGTTCACGCCTGCTAGAACGCCGTCTTTATTAACAACAAAGGTAGGCCCGTTATCACGCAACCAAGCATCGCTATGCTTTATAGGTAGTAGCGTTACATTCGGTCCGCTGACCAGACGTTCTACCTTTTCCACGTCCTCCGGGTTAACGATAACCGTAATCGGTTCAAACTCGGCAATAGCTGTAATAATGTCAGCATAACCTTGGCATACCGACTCGTGGTTGTCCGGGAAACACATAGATTCCTGCACCGGCCAGGAGATAAAAGTACGTTCATGCTTGCCCCATTCCGGTGGCATTGTATAGTTCAAATCTTTAGGATTCATGTGTTAACTACCTTTACTATTATATTTGGAGCCAGCCCTGCCCTAAAACTCCTACCTCATCATACAATAATATGTTCTAGTGCTCAATTCCCTAGAACACTAATAATGTTGGAAGGAATTCGGGTCACATGTAATCTGACTGAGCTTATAGTGTAATCCTTTTTACCACATCGCCCTCAAAATCCTTAACGATGAATTCTCCACCCTCAAGGATACCATAGGAATTCGGATTATTCTCTTTAGGCAGCGATATCGAACCGGGATTCAGCACGTATACGCCCTCTTTTACATCCGCAACCGGAAGATGGGTATGCCCCTGAATAAAGATATCCTTCTCAGATAGTGCCGGTAAATTCTCAATACTAAAGCCATGACCGTGTGTAACATAGATTCGTCTGCCTTCATGTAGGAGCATCACATAATCGCCCATCATCGGAAACTGCAGCAGCATCTGGTCTACCTCAGCATCGCAGTTACCACGTACTGCCGTTATAGGCTTCTTTTTGTTATATTCATTCAGTTTATTAGCAACTCCCTGCGGGTCATAACCCTTCGGCAGTGGATTTCTGGGACCGTGATATAAAAAGTCTCCTACGATTACAAGACTGTCTGGCTGTTCTTCCTCTACCTTTTCCAAAGCCCGTTCTAACCAGAATAAAGAACCGTGAATATCGGAAATAAACATTAGCTTCATCATGTATTCTCCTTTTCGACTTAAATAGATCTTGTGCTTAGGTTTCAATTTTAACCTTGAATAGGCAAACAACGCAAAAGCGGACGTTCCTCCAAAAGGAACGCCCTGCCCTATATGCCTCTATTCTTACGGCAAATTCGATGATCCCATCAAGAATCGGTCCACTTCGCGGGCTGTCTGACGCCCCTCATCAATGGCCCAAACTACAAGGCTTTGTCCGCGGCGCATATCACCTGCTGTAAATACCGCCTCTACATTGGTCGCTTGTGCTCCGAACTCCGCCTTGGCATTTCCGCGCTCATCACGTGCCACCCCAAGCTCACCTAGCACAATCTCTTCGGGCCCTGTGAATCCTAATGCGAGTAGTACCAGCTGTGCCTTTAGAACTTCTTCACTGCCTGGTACTTCAACCGGAACTATCCGTCCCTGTTCATTGCGAGTCCACTCAATGCGCACGGTATGCAGCTCCTGCACATGTCCACCATCATCACCAACAAAACGTTTCGTCGAAACGAGATAACGACGTGGATCTTCCTTATACAGTGAAGCCGCTTCTTTTTGGCCATAGTCCACCTTAAGAACCTTTGGCCATTCTGGCCACGGATTGCTAGGCTGACGGGTCAGTGGAGCTTGTGGCATAATCTCAAGCTGGATCACACTACGACAGCTGTGGCGGATCGACGTAGCTACACAGTCTGTGCCAGTATCCCCGCCACCGATTACAACTACATCCTTATCTGCCGCAGACAAGTATTCACCATCAGCAAGCTCTGAGTCCAGTAAGCTCTTAGTATTCAGTGTCAGAAATTCCATCGCCTGATGAATGCCCCGCAGCTCACGACCCTCTATAGGAAGCTCCCGTGCCTGCGTAGACCCGCCACACAAGACAACAGCATCGTGCTCCGCCTTGAGTTGTGACGCCGAGATATCTCTCCCAATCTCTGTACGAGTTACGAATGTAATGCCTTCAGCCGTCAGCAGGTCTACTCGGCGCTGAACCGTCTTCTTATCCAGCTTCATGTTCGGAATACCATACATCAACAAACCACCAATCCGATCTGCCCGTTCATACACGGTCACCGAATGCCCTGCCTTGTTAAGCTGAGCTGCACAGGCAAGACCTGCTGGACCCGAGCCCACTACAGCTACCTTTTTACCTGTGCGAGTAAGCGGTGGCTCAGGAACAATCCAACCTTCTTCAAAACCTCTATCTACAATCGACTTTTCAATCGACTTTATCGTTACGGGCTTGCCGTTCATCCCTACTGTACAAGAACCTTCACAAGGTGCTGGACACACACGTCCAGTAAATTCAGGGAAGTTATTGGTCTTATGCAGACGTTTCAGTGCAACCTCCCAGTTCCCACGATAAACCATATCATTCCATTCAGGAATCAAGTTGTGTAGAGGGCAGCCGGAAGCCATACCAGACAACAGACGTCCTACATGACAAAATGGCGTACCACAGTCCATACAACGCGCGCCTTGCTCGCGCAGATTCTCTTCATCCATAGGAATCGAGAATTCATCCCAATTCTTAATCCGCTCAAGCGCCTCACACTCCGAAGGCGTCTGCCGTTCAAATTCCAAAAATCCGGTTGCTTTCCCCATCTCTCTCATCCTCTCTAAATATCCCCACAAATATATACTTCCTAAACCGTTAAAAAAGAAAAGTACGCGCTATGTTTGTCTGCTGCCAAGCCTATGCCACTCTAAAGCGCCAAAGTAAATGCCTTCATATTAACATCCAATATCATCATCGAAAATGAGTAATGTCACCTTTTTATGTAAAATGAAACAATCAAATTAAGAAAATGGAAAAACAAAAAAAAGCACACAGTGTACTGTACCTGATTAAAGTACGTTACTCCGCATGCTTTTCAATAATGATCTTGTAAAAGACTATTTATTTCGCCGTCAGGACTACTGTCCCAATTCCATTTACAGTTAGCTTATTTCCAGTCAGCTCCTGTGTAAGATCAGCCCCGAAGATGGTCTTCCATGCTCCAAGCTGCGGCAGAACCACAGTAGTCTGTTCAGCATTCGCATTAAAAATAACATAAATATGCTTCGCTGCATCTCCTCCAGCATGGCCACGAAGCGTGTAAGCTACTGCACTTGCCGGTGCTTTTTCAAAAACCAAATGGTTCCGAATGTCAGCTGCTGTTCGCATACGGAAGGCCGGGTGAGCTTTACGCAATTCGATTAACTGTTTCATATACGCCACATCTTCCTGATGCGCGGCGCACAATTCCCAGTCCATACGATTGATCTCAACCGAAGACTTATAGCTGTTCTCCACCCCGTCCTTCGTACGCATAAACTCCTGCCCTGCATGGATAAAAGGAATCCCCTGACTCATGAACACTATCGCAGAAGCTAGTCTGTGCATGGAACGGCGCTGAGTAACCGTCTCACCCTCGGTGGACAATACGATTTTATCCCATAAGGTATGATTATCATGACACTCCACATAATTAACGTTTTGCTGAGGCTCCTCGGCAAATTGCTTAATTCCTGGGCTGAAGTCAATTCCTCCCGCAATCCCCGCCTTGATCGCAGGCTCCAGACCCATCATTCCACTGATGAAGCCCGGCTGATCGTACAAAAAGATATTTCCTTTAATAGCATCCCTGAAATCATCATTAAAATGTCCGATTCCCGGCATAAGGGAGGCATTCTTCTGATGAGCGAGCCGTTCCATCGGTAGCTCAGTCCCCATCATCCAGCCTTCACCGATCGTCATGATAGACGGATCTATTCCATCCAGACGCCGCCGGGTTTCCCGCATCGTATCGACATCCATCAAGCCCATCAAATCAAAGCGGAAGCCGTCGATATGGTATTCTTTAGCCCAATAGACCACGGACTCCACAATGAAGCGGGACATCATCAAGCGTTCTGTAGCCACGTCATTCCCACAGCCCGAGCCATTCGACAGGCTTCCGTCTTGTTTATAACGCAAATAATAGCCAGGAACCAGTTTAGTGAAATTCACGCGATATCCGTCGTACACATGGTTGTAAACAACATCCATAATGACGCGGAGTCCACGATCATGAAGCGCTTGAATCATTGTTTTTAGTTCTTGAATACGTAGTCCGGGCACATAAGGATCCGTAGCATAGGAGCCTTCAGGAGCATTGTAGTTCTTTGGATCATAACCCCAGTTAAAATGAGGCTCATCCAGCTTCGTCTCATCTACACTCTCTGTAGAATAATCATAAATAGGCAATAGCTGCACGTGGGTTACACCGAGATCTGCGATATGATCGAGTCCGGTGAGAATGCCCTCTGGTCCGCGGGTTCCTTCTTCCGCCAAAGCGAGATATTGACCCTTATGAGCCATACCGCTGGCTGGATGAATGGATAAGTCACGCAAATGAAGCTCATAAATAATAGCGTCTACAGGATCCTCAAACGACGGCTTATCTTCCGTCCACCGCTCAGGGTCCGTCTTGCGCAAATCTAGAATAGCACCTCTGTCCCCATTCACGCCGACAGCACGCGCGTAAGGATCTGCTGCTTCATTCCACTGTTCACCTAGATGTACTCGGTAGGTATAGAACTTGCCATCTAGATCACCGTCAACCGTAGCTCTCCACGTTCCCCGAATATCGCGAATCATAGCATATTTAGACCCCGCAGCTCCCTGCCATGAATCATAAATTACTAGCTCTGCCTCCTGAGCCGTAGGGGCCCACAAGCAAAATGATGAACAGGCCGATGAATATGTAAGTCCGAGATCATCCCCGTCATAACTAAACAACTGATCAAACTCCTGAGCGAATACGGAAATCCCTCTAGTAGTCGCAGGATCACCATAATAAATCGGTTCCTTCATTTCCTTTTGTACGGACAAAGCACCTATCCCCTTTTCCAGTTATTAACTGGATTATAGTATGATCCTCGAATTTGTGCAAACGTTTGGACTCAAAATAACCAGATCATTTTTCCAGGGTAATTGCATAGCTAAATCACGATTAACTAGGCGTTTCTATGATATTCATTCCCACCATTGTAATGATGTCTTTATTTGCATAATATGGGATGCGGCGTTCTTTACAAAGAGCAATCCTTCCATCCTTATACCTCACACCATTATCCTGAACGATGAGGATTGGAAGATCCCCGTTATCAGGTACTTCATATCCTATTCCTAATACCCAATGGTAATCGTAAGCAAAATTCCCTCTCCACCGAAAATTAAACCATTTATCAAATTTAACAGCTACTGGCCGACCTGCATCAATCTCCACTTTATACACATCAAAATCGTTAAAAGTAGAGACAGAAAGCTTATGTCCCCCTTTTGGCGAGATTGAAGAGTGGATATAAGCTGTGATTCCCTTTACAAAACTACGTGTACTCATCCCCAAAGGGGTACCTCCGTGATGACTGTATATGTAATTAATATGAGCTGCTTTAGAGTGAAAATGACCTTTGCCACGAATAAAGTCCATTCCTAGCTGGGTATTCCAATACTCGGTTAAAGCTGCCAGCGTAGCTGGTCCACATGCAGAAGACGGGGATGAAACCCCAGCCTCCCACTGTGTGTATGGATCTACCGATAGTTTGTTACTAAGACTGGAGTTTCTATGTCTCATCAGGATGGTTCTCCCTTTGAAGAGTTCGGCTTAGAAGCTGAAAGGGCAGGGCCTTCCGGAAGTAAAATCACATTTTCACCAACATCCATAGATCCCTCTGAATTAGATCGTGATTCCATTTCCTGTGCAGGCTTCTGCTCTGCCTGAGCAATATCTTCCTCTTCGCCCTCATATTTGTTTTCAGGATTAATCTGTAGTGTGAAATAGAAATTAGAGCCGTTTCCTTCGCTACTCTCCACCGCAATGGCTCCGCCCATCAGCTCGACAAGCTTCTTGCAAATGGCTAGTCCTAACCCCGTCCCGGCATACTTACGATTAAACGAGGAGTGCAGCTGGTAGAATGATTGAAACAGCTGATGCTGCTTTTCTAAAGGAATACCTATCCCCGTGTCTCTGACATTAAACTTCAAAGTAGATTTCTTTGAAACCACGGACAATTTTTGCTCCACATAAATACAGACTTTACCTCGGTCAGTAAATTTAATCGCATTGCTGACCAGATTAACCAATACCTGACGTAATCGTCCTGCATCTCCCATAATGAACGTAGGAACTCCTGGTGCCATGCTGTAAGACAGCTCAAGATTTTTTTCCAAAGCCTTAGCCATAAACAGATCCGTTACACTGTCCAGTACCTCTCGAAGATGTACGGGCTCATGTACGATCATCATTTTTCCGGCCTCAATTTTACTGTAATCGAGAATTTCATTCAGAATATATAGAAGAGAGCTACTGCTCTCCTTAATAATATTTGTGTACTCACGTTGTTCTTCATCTAGTTCCGTCTCGGCAAGCAGATCAGTCATCCCTACAATGCCGTTCATAGGCGTGCGTATTTCATGGCTCATAATGGCTAGAAACTCTGATTTAGCCTGGTCCGCTTTTTCCGCAGATTCCTTCGCCCGAATGATCTCCTTCTCATCTGTAATATCCCTGAACACGACTACAACACCCTTAGGTTCACCTTTATCAAAAAGAGGGGTTACTTGGTACTCCGCAAGAAAACTTGTACCATCTTTACGCCATAAAACTGCATCCTTGCTCTGGTAAGATCCCCCTGACCTAATGGCTTTGATAAGTGGCGACTCCTCTGGCCGATAATGGATCCCGTCAAGCGCTGTCTGCTGAATATGATCTAGATAGGTATGACCCATGATCTCATCATGTTCATAGCCGAGCATATGCAAACCTGCAGGGTTGATGAAGGTCACCTTCTCCTCCATATCGAGTCCAAAAATACCCTCAGATACTGCATTTAATATAAGAGTGTACTCATTGCTTAGCTTCTCAATTTGTTCTGTATATCTTATACGTTCCGTAATGTCACGGGAAATACCATATACACCAACCACTTGATCGTCTACAATGATCGGAATATTAGTGGTATTAATCTCTACAAGATGGCCTTCTTTATGAATAAGCGTCAGATCATAGCTTTGGGGATAGCCCTTAGCAGCTAAGTTAAAATGATACAGCGTCTTCTCCATATCCTTCTCATGCACAACGGGACCAAAGTACATTCCGATCAGTTCTTCCAGCGAATACCCGGTCAGCTTCTCCAGATTCGCATTGGCTGTTAAATAATCGCCTTGCAAATTCATTGAGTACACAGCAGAGGGATTATATTCAAATAAGGATTTATAGCGCTGTTCATTCTCCTGAAGCTTGAATTCGAACTGTTTGCGCTCTTCAACTGCATGACGCGAGATTAAATCCAGCGAATTCTCGGAAATCAATCTATAATTACGTTCACTTTGATAAATCTGTTCCTCTAGATCTCGTTGATCTGCCATTTGTTGGTCTGCAATCTTTCGGTCTGTAATATCTTCGGCGTACACAATAATACACGAAGGGGCTTGTCCTGCTGTTCCAAATCCTGAGAATGTCAGGGAAAGCCATACCGGTTGATCCCCTTTGTGAAAGCATTCTTCCTTCTTCCAGCTCCCTGCTGGAGAATTCTGAAGCTCGTCCATCACCAATCTATAGGAAAGCTCTTTCGAAGACGTCTGTCTATTTTCCATTTCTGCAAAAATAGCCCCAGCAAGAAACTCAGCTTCCGTAAAGCCAAGTAAATTGCAAAAAGCCGGATTGACCTTCAGCCAGTTGCCCTTACCATCGTTTAAAGACAGTACGGCTATTCCCTCTGGGGACCACATAAATGCATGTTCCAACATTGTGCTATATTCTACCGCGTTATCCATCTACGCCAGACCTCCTTTGTTGCGAACGTTGCATCCTTTATTCCATCCTAAGTTCAGTATACGATAAGAGAAGTGAGTATAGAAATGCCCTCCGTATCATTTTGAATTGTGAATAGCTTAATTTTAAATATTGACTGGATGGCCTGGGGCAAACTATTATTAAACATAATAATATCGTTCGTGACCTATTACGCTGGAAGCACCCGTAATAAAGGCTTTTGCCTTTGCTACGGGTGCTTTTTTTTGTTGCCATTAGGTTTCGATAATTAGGAGGAGAATAAATGAAAATATTTAAGCCAGTGCCCTTACTACTGCTTACGATCCTGCTACTGCTAAGCACATCATCAGGAGCTATTGCTGCATCTACAACAGAATTAACCCCTTCTATAAAAGCAGCTTTTGATCTGACGGCCGCAACGGCAGAAGGTCCTGCCAGGGTTAAGCTGACTTCTCTTTACAATGATTTATCCACCTTAAAGCTGCAGTATGATCAGCGCGAGGAGCAAATCCGAATCCTTCACTACAATAATGAGCAATCGCTAGTTGTGGTTCGTCAACAAATTAAAGGAATTGATCTTGAAACAGTGACCCGATTGGAAGCCACCGTTAAGAGTAGCAAGCAGCGCTATCAGCCCTTATTTGACCAGTATAGTGCACTTAACAAGCGAATTAGTATCGCCAAGTCACTTAAGGACAAGACCTTGAATACCGTACTGCGTGCCCAAGGTGATGCTATGAAGATCTTGGTTCAGTTGGCACGCCAAGAGATCAGTGACAAGCAGAATCAGCTGAACGCCGCGAAAAAGAAACGTTCCCAAAAGATAGCCGAAGCGCGTAAAACCTTGTCTGGTATTGAAAGTCCTCAAATCACGATCAAATCTAACAAGAGCGTAATCACCTCGTTAAACAAACGTGTCTCAGCAGATTGGACTGACTTTAAAGCAGCGATTCGCAAACAAAACCTTACCCTAACCAACCAGTCCTTAGCTGCACTGGTCTCCGGTTACCGTCAGATCGCAACCCATAAGCAAAAAATAATTGAGCTCGAACAAAAGGTTTCCCTTGTTATTGCGAATACGAAGAAGCAAATCAGTTAGCGGACTTCTTCTTCTCATTTGCTCTGCGGTAAGCCATCACTTTGCGGTACATGCTTTTATTAGAAAGATGTTTGAAAATATATGGATCTGGACTCGTATTCACTTCAATAATCCAAGGCGTCATATGCTTATCTAATCCTACATCTACACCAATCTGTTTAAAGCCAGGATATTTCTTATGGTAGAAACGTCCGGTATCCTCACCTAGCTTTCGCAATATCTTAAGCATCTGAGCTTGCTGAGCATCGTTCAAATAAGGCGACAGCAGCTTCTCCATAGACATTAGCGTACCACCGTTATGATAATTGGTAACAATCTTGCCCTTCTCAGCTACTCGGCCAATCAATCCGGTAGTTTCCCATTTGCCACGCGGACTGAGCTGGACCATCACACGGATATCAAAACGATGCTTTCCGTGCTTTAGCAAAACAATCCCTCTCTGAATCAAGTAACTGCGTCCGCGTGTTGCTTTCTTAAGGGATGAATAAAAGGTGTCATAGGCTCCAAAGGTTTTTATCTTTGTTCCACTTTGGTATTTGTATTCTGTTCCATGAGAATCCTTACTCTGTTCAACCTTCATTACACCGTTACCATAGGTGCCATGTTCCGGCTTAACGTAAATCATCCCATATTTCAAGAGCATCGTTCTTAAGTTTGCTTTACTAAACTTCACTGTTTCTGGAATGAGCGGTGAAATCTCGGAACTTTGCATGAGCACCTTGGTTTTAATCCATTTGCTGGTCAACGCAGACTTTAACTTTGTTCCCAATTGCCCTCTCCCCTGTCACTCAAATAATGATCATAGCCTTGCTTAACCTTAGTATTTTATGCTCCGACTATATGAATGGAATGGGTTGAACGCCCTCTCCGCTCTCAGATGTATCTCCAGATACTCAAGCTGCATATGGTGGGAAGAGGATAACCATTAGCGGATCAGAGGAGGCATGAACCATGCATATTTGTATTATTGCGCCGGAACGTCTCCCGGTTCCGGGAGACGGGTCAGTAGAAATCTGCATTTGGGCCATTGCCAGAAAGCTGGCTGAGAAACATAAGGTTACCATTGTGAGCCGCAAAGTGCTGGGACTGCCCGATGCTTCCATATTGGAGCGGGTCAGAATCATTCGGTTGCCCGCAAGTACTCCCGTTCATTATCGTACTTCGGTATTAGACTACATTCAGAATGAGTCATTTGATATAGTTCAGGTCGATAATCGCCCCCATCTTATGTCTGCTGTAAAGAAACGGCTCCCTCATCTTCCGGTATTTCTATTTCTGCATTCTCTTACATTCACACCGGACACAGTTAAGACTGCTAGAGCCTTGGCTAGAGCAGATCTGATTATTGCGAACAGCCACTCTCTACAGCGAAGACTAACCCGTCGCTTCCCTCAATTAAACAATGAAATCCGTATTGTCCTGCTCGGAGCAGATCTTGATCGATTCACTCCTGTAGCGCTACAGGAAAAATACCATCTTCGCAAACTTTACAGACTCCCGAGGGTCTTTACCGTCTTATTCGTCGGTCGAGTCATTCCCCGCAAAGGGGTGCCCATATTGATACGTGCTATGTACCATTTAAATAAGCACCTTCCTGCTCATCTTGTAATTGCAGGCAAAGGGAAACCGTCATATTTGCGACAGCTAAAGCTGCTTGCACAGCGACTAGGCGTATCCGTTTCCTTCCTTGGAAATGTAGCTCATGAGGATATCCATACCATTTATCAAGCAGCCGACTGCTTCGTATGTCCTTCTCAGAATCATGAATCCTTTGGGCTTGTTAATGTAGAGGCCATGGCCTCGGGACTACCGGTCATCGCTTCTAGCAATGGCGGTATCCGTGAGATTATCGACTCCGGCCATAACGGATATCTGGTGGAACGATATCGCGAGGCCTTGCCCTTTGCTAGAGATTTGCTGCGACTAAGCCGGAATCCGGAGGTAGCAGCAACCATTGGGAAACAAGGACGATCGGATGCGCTTGAAGCCTTCAATTGGCAACGTACAGCAACTGATTTGGAACGGCTTTATCAAGCTGCCTTAGTACAGCAATAGATCCTATAAACATAAAAAAGTAGTCCGCCTCCATTCACTGGAGACGGACTACTTTGATTTAAATAAATTGAACAACTGTAAGTACAAGCCCTACAACAAAACCGCATAAGGCACCGTTCACACGAATCCACTGAAGATCTTTACCTACTTTATCCTCCAGCATATTCACTAGACTAGCATCGTCCATGCTATCCAGATTCTCCTTCACCAAAAGACCGATTCGGAAGTGGTTAGCCTCTACAAATGCAATCAATGAAGCGCGAATCCGCTCCTCCCAGCTACCGATCCACTCTTGTTCCTTACTAATACGGCGCATAAGAAGGGTGTATAGTGCAAATAGTTTTCTTCCGCCAGCTGCCCGGTCCTCTTCTAATAAGGAGAGTGCCTTACTACGTACGTTCTCCAATTGAGTATGCAGAAAAGCAGTTACTGCTTCTCCCTCAAGCTCTTGTAGTGCCCATTCTTTCACAGAAGTCATTCTAGCCTCATCATTAACAATCTGGAACAACGCCACCCGGATTTCCCGGATGATCTCTTCACGATAAGGGCTATCCTCTTCACGAAAATCGCGAATACCGGACTGCAGCATGCCTTGCAGCATTTCACCAAGCATATCCGCATCCATGAATCCAACGAAAGCCTGAAAAGCCATCCCTTTCAGTCCACCGAGCTTTACTTCAGCCAGTTTCTCGCTGGCGATCTTACCCAGCATAGCTTTCGTTTCAGGACGACCGCTCCAGTTAGATACCCCTTCCAGCGCATAATCCAGAGCCGCTACATCTTTTCCGTCGTTCATTAATTTAGTGACAATCTTATCAGCCGCAACTCCAAGCTCCGCTTCACGAATATAGTCAGAGGCTGCCTTTTGAAGAAAAGGTACAGCTTGCTCTACCGGAAGACGTGACACGAATTCGCTAAGTTGCTCTAGGATCTGGGCTCTCGCCTTCTTCTTGCTAAAGAACTTCGTCAGCAGCTTGGAACTCATAGACATAATGCCAAACTTGCGCAGCTTGTTCTCAATACTCTCTTTGTTCAGCAGCTCAGTCTCCATAGCGGTAATTAACGACTGAATAATCTTATCCCGATTCTTGAGCAGCAGTGAGGTATGTGGAATACGCAGCCCGAGCGGATGGCGGAATAACGCGGTTACCGCGAACCAGTCGGCAATCCCCCCAACCAGCCCAGCCTCAAAGCCACCTCTTAGTAGAATTACAGCGAGATTTTCAGGTAGAAATAGTGTAATCAGAAACCCACATGCCATAAAAGCTAGTGACATGGTGGCCAAGTTTTTGGATCTCACGATTAGTCCCCCTTACATACACAGCTGCCGATGTCCTTACGCAGGAAAAATACCGACGGATCACGTCCCACGAACATGAACTGACGATAGACTCGGCTAGTCGATTAGTTTAACAACTATTGTACCACGACTGAACTATATTCTAAAAATATACGATTAGACTAGGAATGAAAAGGTGTTTTTGGTTTTCAGAATATTAATGATAAGATACAATTAACGTTCTCACTAGCCCGCGAAGGGGACAACTATGACTGGATAAGGAGATCTTACAATATGCTGATTGCTTTAGATATGGATGGAACATTGCTGAACGAAGAAGGACAAATTAGCCCAAAGAACCGCGAGGCGATTATAAAGGCTCAAAATTTAGGTCATATCGTAATTATTGCTACGGGACGCTCTTTTATGGATGCGGAACGACAACTGCGGCTGGCAGATCTGGAATGCCCTGTAGTCAGTCTGAATGGCGCAGTGGTTACATTGTCTGACCACACGCTGGCAGCAAGTAAACCGCTGAAGAAGGAAGACATCATTCCTGCATTACGCTGGATGAACGAAATTCCGGATTTGTATTACGAGGTATACACAGAGGACAACGTATATGTGGAGCTCAATAAACGGGTAAGATTAGAGAAACTATCTGCACTAAGTGAAGAAGAAGTACCTGAGGAAGTCAGCTGGCTGCTAAAAGCAATGATCGATCAGCAGTTTCAACAAGCGGCTGTAACTTACGTCGAAAGTATGGAAGAGATCTGGAGTAAAGAAGAAAACGTCATTTATAAAACATTAGCCTTTTCTCTAGACCGGGAACTGCTCAAAGAAGCCTCCACCCGCTTCGCCGCGATCCCTGGCCTTATTATTACAGCCTCCCATGTCAATAATATCGAAATTAACCATGAGGACGCCAACAAAGGCTCCGGTGTAGCTATGCTCGCCGCCCACTATGGCATCCCGCTAACAGATGTAGCCGTAATGGGTGACAGCTATAATGATCAACCGATGTTCGAGGTGGCAGGCTACCGGATTGCCATGGCTAACGCAGCACCGATTCTAAAGGAAATGGCTGAATTTGTTACAGTCAGTAATGCCGAAGATGGAGTGGCGACAGGACTTGAGCATCTTATGGCTAAATTCTGAACCAACATGCCTGGCTTAAATCATAAACTGCCAAAAAAACCTCTAACATCATCCTGAGGATGGGTTAGAGGTTTTTTTAAGATTGTCTTAACTAGTTATAGCTACAGCTTTATACAAGGATGATTGTCCAAGCTCAATGGCTTGGCAAACTCAACGTCTTTTAATAACTCGTTATTCCGCTTATTGTGCATAACACGTGATTCGGATAGCCCTGACTGAATCTCCTTGAGCATTTGACGATTCTCATCATATAAGGTAACTGCCAGTGTATGATCATCTTGTCTTACAACCAGCTCCATATTGGGCTTAACTTCAAGCGATACCGTTTCGAAAGGAGATATATCGATGATAACTTCCAGTCCCACATTCTTGAATGTATAGGCGTAAGTGATTTCAAGTCCACGGTTATACGTGGCTTCGATCTGTCCCTTTCCTATGTTCACATTATAAGCCAAGGATTCAAGCTCTTGCGGAATTCTTGGAGCAATTGTCAGTGTATTGTTAATCAGGTATGGACGGATACCTAAGAAATATTGGTACCACACACGCAGGTGCTCAGCATTGGACCAAGCTTGCAGGTATGCACCCGTCAACTTCGCCCAGTTCTCATCTTCCTCAGGATAAGCATCCATATTCTCACAAAGTCCACCAACAACACCTAAATTCAAGGCCTGCCAGTTCATATTCTTGAATAGCTGATAGGCCGTTTCTTCCTGCCCTGCTTCAATCATACGCTGCATCGCAATACCATTAAGCCAAATCCAAACCGCACCGTTATGGTAAGCCTCGTCTTTCGGATAATGAGATGTTAAATGAAACGGACGAAACAATGGATGATGTCTATCTAGCGAAGCAACACCCCATGGATAGACCAACTCTTCCCACGCGGTACGAATCGCTCTAGCCTTAAAATCGTTATCATCAAACATTTCAAAAGCAAATAACTGGTTTGGGCGCAGGGAGAATTCCGGCTTATCTTCTGCATCCAGTCTGTCTGCTAAATAAGGATGCGCTTGATCAATGAAATCGACCTCAAAATGGCGCTTCAAGGTTTCAGCAATGCCCTTCCATTTATCAGCATTCACCTTGTCATTCATATATTCAGCAAAGTAAACACCAGCAAGCAATTGGTTATACCAGAGTGCTTGAATATCATTGGCACGGGTATCCCGAGGAGAATATGACTCCAAATTTCCATCCCGGGCATCCATCCAAGTTTCATTATCTGCGTGCTTCAAGTACCCTTTATCATCTACCCAATATTTAATGGAACCTTCAATACTATATTGTACATTGTGATACAGCTCTTTAATGATCGCTGTATCTCCTGAATACTTAACGTAATCCTGCAACTGGATAATGAATCGCGGCGTACCATCCGTTGTATGGTAATCCACTTTTCCAGGAGACAAGATATTTGGAATTCTACCAAAGTATTTAGAATCTTCGTCCGTATTCTGAAACTCTGCGAATGATAGCAAGATATTTCTAGCCGTTTCGAATTGCCCTGTAACGAGCACAGCGCCTGGAAGAGCTATGAATTGATCCCGTCCCCAATATTCGTTAAACCATGGCAGCCCTGCATAGATACCATCACCCTGCTGTCTTGTAACCAACTGATCCATTGTGATGTTCAACCAATTCATGGCTAAAGTAAATGTATCATCACTGCTGGTTAAATGGGCATTATGGTGTAAGAAATCTTCCATCCGCTTAACACGTTCATCTTTCAAAGTGCTAATATCTTGTCTAGCTTTAAGGACTAAGTTTGCTGCTTCTTCGGATGTCTTACCTGCAGCGAGATAATAACCCCCAGCGTTTGCATCGGCAATTAGAACTTCATTATCCATATGCAAAGGTGAAAGGTTGATAGCACTAACTGCAATCACCCAATCTCCCTCGATAGCGCTAAAGAACGCGATATGATCCTGTTGGTTTATATAGCTAACATTCTCTCCCCTTAAAACGATGCCTATGTCTTCCTTAGCATTAGCGAGACTAATTTCTAATAGATTATGATAATCCAACAACCACAGCTCTTCTGTAAGATCGGCGTGCTTACGCACCATTTTATAAGGATAGGCCCAAACTTCAGATTGTCGATTGTCTAGCTTCTGTTCACCTACGAATAAGGTGTATCCACCGAAAATTCTATTCTTAGCAATATTAAGTCCCTCAAAAAATGCATGTTCCACATGATCCGTATGATGGGATTGCGTAAAATAAAATGCTGCCTCTTTATTCGTAAATGAAATACTCCGATTGGCTTCTTGAGAGACAAATGTCTTCATGTCATCCAGAATTGATGTATGAACTTGATTACTATTCATTGTAAGCCTCCTACTTGAAAACCGCTATGAAGCTTCATAGCGGCTGTCTACTAATATTTATTCTTTAACCGAACCAACGACAATCCCTGATACGAAATACTTTTGCATAAACGGATAAATCAACAACAATGGTAGCGTAGAAACTACGATTTTAGCAGCGTTCAAAGTCTTATTCGAAACTTTTGCTAATTCCAATAGTTTTTCAGGATCTGTAATGTTCTGAACCTCAACGCTAAGCTGTTGGATATAGGTTTGCAATGGATAATTCGCCGTTTTATTAATATATACCAGGGCACCAAAGTAATCATTCCAATGGCCCACAATAGTAAAGAGCGTAACGGTGGCAAGTGTAGGCAATACTATCGGAAGATAGATTGTTCCTAATATTCTCCACTGTGAAGCTCCATCTATATTTGCAGCTTCCTCTAGAGATTTCGGTACAGCCCGGAATGCATTCATCAGCAAGATAACATTCCCTATTGGTACTGCACCCGGCAAGATCAATGACCAGATGGAGTCTAAAAGATTAAGCTCTTTGACTACCATAAAGGTTGGAATCAATCCGCCTGAGAATAACATCGCGAAGATAACGAGATTCATATAAACCTTCTGACCCGTGAATACTCGTGAACTTTTAGACAATGGATAGGCTGTAAGAATCATCAATACCATATTCACAAGCAGACCTAACACTACCCGTTCTACAGAGATCATGAATGAACGCCAAAACTGGCTGTCAGACAATAATTTTTCATAGGAGCTAAACGTCGGATTAACCGGGAATATACTTACTAGATTTGCGGAAGCCGCCGCATTATCACTGAAAGAGATGGCTACTAAATTGACTAACGGTATGAGACAGGACAAGGCGAACGCTAGAACAAATACCCAGATAATAACATCTGCAATACGACCCTTGATGTTAGATGCGTAAATGGGAGAACCCCCCTTTCTTTAGAAAATACGATAATCCGTAAGTTTTTGGGCCAATTTATTCGCAGAAAGAATCAGTACGATACCAACGACCGACCGTAATAGGCCAACTGCTGTACCTAAGCTGTATTGTCTTTCTACCAGACCCACCCGATAAACGTAGGTATCAATAATATCCGAAGATTCATACACCAAAGGATTATACAGATTGAAGATCTGATCAAAACCAGCATTCAATACATTCGGCAAGTTCAAGGTTGTAACCAGCAAAATAGTTGGCATTAAGCCTGGCAACGTGATGTGCCACAGTTTCTTAAACCGGTTGGCTCCATCAATGGAACCCGCCTCATAAAGTCCGGGATCAATGGATGTCAGGGAAGCTAGGTAGATGATTGAACCGTACCCAAAACCCTTCCAGACATCTGTTAATACTAGCATCGGTCTAAACCAAGTATTGCTGGCCATAAACAAGACCGGGTCAATCCCAAACCAACTTAACATGGCATTAACAGGACCTTCATAAGAGAAGATATTCATGACTACAGTAGCTAAGATCGCCCATGACAAGAAGTTCGGCAGATAAACAACCGTCTGTATGAATCGCTTAGCAAACTTTACCCGAATTTCATTTAATAACAGGGCAAACACGATGGATGTAAAAGTACCCACGATAATTTTCCATAACGCGATAACGATCGTATTACTGAAAATCTGTTTGCTGTCCGGAATTTGGAGCATAAATTTGAAATTATCAAGACCTACCCAGGATGAACCACTCATTCCCTTAGCCGGAACATAATTTTGAAAAGCCATTATAATACCGAACATTGGAATAAACGAAAAGATAATTAGGAAAATCATGCCTGGCGCCATCATGAGATGGAATGCTGTCTGATCTTTTTTATTTTTCATTTACGGATCATCTCTTTCAACATCATTTGGTTGCTATCGCTTCGTTAACTTCCTTAGTAATTACTTCGCCGCCAGTTTTATTCCAGCTTTCTACAAACTTATCAAATGCGTCAGGTGTTTGCTCACCTGTAATGATCTTCAAGTACATTTCAAGTTCCATTTTAGTAAGTGTTGGCCATTTCAACGTCATGGATGATGTACTTCCAAAGAATAATGGATTCACTTCTTTAATATTAGAGGCTTTCACCAAACTAGCTGTCGTAATACTGGAAGTATATCCAGCCCATGCATTGGAGTCTGGTGTTTCTCCATTCTTCTTACTATCAAGAAATTTCTTATAGGAGTTATAAGCCGTTAAATCCTCATTGCTAGTTAATTTACTTGTATCGCCTGTTTCTAATGCTTCTTTCATGATGTCAACGTTACGATAGAAAGCGTCATAATAATCGATATTAATAGCGAGCGGAGATCCGCCAACATTCATACTCTTATAATCTTCAAATTCTTTCAAAGCTTTTTCATCTTTTTCTTGGTAACGCTGATAGTCATATTGAACACTCACAAGCTTGGCTGCAAGTTCAGGATGTTCAAAGCCTTTGCGAACAACCAAATAACTGCTGGAAGGATTTCCAGTGAACATTGTAAGCGAGCCATCCTCTGATTGTGGGGCAACATAAGATACCCATTCCGCTTCTGGATTCAGCTTAAGCGTGTCAGCCACAGTCCAGCTTCCCCACCAGTTATCCATGAACGACCCACTTTTTCCGCTTGTAAGTAGCGCCTTGCGGTCATCACCAGTACGTACTGCAAACTGACGATCTATCAAGTTATTCTTGTACATTTCAGACAACTTGGTCAGTGCTGGCTTCATCTCTGGTTGAACAGATCCGTATACAGCCTTTCCACTTCCATCATCAATCCACTGTTTTGGATACGCACCATATAGTGAAAAGATATTATTAAATGAGAATTGTCCACCAGAGACACCGGCAACGTTTTCATTATCGACAACAAGACCTAGCGTTTTACCCGCTCCGTTACCACCTGGATCTTTTTCTACAAATTGCTTAATAATGTTCTCGACATCAGCCATTGATTTCGGCTCAGCAAGTCCCAATTTGTCCATCCAGTCTTTGCGAAGCCAGAGGATACCAGGACCATGTGAGATTTCAGTAGTTGGTATGGCCATCAGCTTGCCATCGAACTTTGCGCTATCCAGAACACGACCACCGTAGGAATCATAAATTTCCTTAATTCGATCGCTGGCCGTATTTTCATAAACCTCGGTCAGATCTGCAATCAGATCGTTCTCATAAAGCTGTTGCAATGTCGCGTAGTCAGGAACCACCATTAGATCAGGGATTTCACCGCTTACAATCGCCATCGAAACTTTCTGACTATAGTCTGTACCATCATTGGACTCAAATGAGGTCGTATTTTGAATGTTCAGCTTATCCTTGAAATATCTTGTCCACACATTGTTTGTGGCATTATCTTTCTCATAAGGCGTTCCTGCAAGTGCTGAATAGCTCGTTGCCACTTGTCCAACAGAATAAGTAACTGTTTCAGGATAGGCGCCAAATGGAGTCGTCTGTGCTTCTTTCCATGCAGGATCACTCGCATCTGTCTTTGGGGTAGATGCTGAAGAATTATTAGAACTTGAACAACCTACCATAGCAACAGCTAATAGTGATGCTAATACTATGGAGCTTGATTTTCTCAATTTATGTTTCATTATAAGAGCCTCCCTTTTTCTATAAAAAAACTCGTATTAGAAAACGATTTCAAAGCGCCGGCCAGCTTCAAAAAAATTTATATTGTTACTTCCTTAAGTTTATAGATTATTGCTATCCATCGTAAACGCAAAAAAATTATGTTTTACACAAATAAATACTCATCATTAACGATAATATCGAGGAATAATTGCTACGGTCGAAGATCTTATACTACAATATCAATGTCACTACATGTCGAAAGGTGGTAAATAATGTTATCCATATTGGTGGTAGATGATCATAAGGAGGAGCGAGAGGGGATTGCTTTCCTCATTAAGGAGCTTGGCTTCCCCCTCCAATTGCATGTTGCAGAAAACGGTCGTAAAGCACTTGAATATGTAAGCGCACACTCTGTCGATATTCTATTTACCGATGTGCGGATGCCTATAATGGATGGATTACAGCTAACAAAGGAAGCATTAAAGTTGCACCCCAAATTAAAGGTGATTTTGTTCAGTGGATTCGCTGAATTTGAGTATGCCAAAACAGCCCTTTCCCTGGGCGTATCCGAGTATCTTTTGAAACCGGTTAACATTGAAGCATTCCAAACTACTTTAGAAAAAGTTATTCAGGAATTAAAGAACCAGCAACAAAAAGAAGAAGCGTCACAAAGAAAGCTAAGCTATGTGAGAAAACATCTACTCTTCTCTCTAGTCAATGGCATCGGAAGCCCGCCGCCTCTTCAAGAGCTGTCTATTGAATTACCCAGCCATTACAATAAAATGCTTTTGTTAGAATTCGATAAGCCATTTTTTGAATCTGTGGATTCGGAGTTCGAAGAGTTTGTTCTTGGTTTAGTAGACACATCTGCTGATTACTTAAATCTAAACGGATGTCAAAGTCTACTACTGTTTCCCGAGCAAGAGTCCCCTTCTTCCCAGTTTGATAATAATTCAGCGATGCACCTGCATCATTGCATCTTTGATAAATATAAAGTAAATTGTTATCTCGCTATGAAAGAGGAAGTAACCTCAATACTAGATTTAGGTTCACTTTTGACTTCATTAGAAGAATTGATGGAATATCGTTTTTTTCTCCCAGATACCTTTGTGTTTAATACACAAAATGACTTACATTTCTCTGAGGCCTTGTATCCAGACCTTACAGATAGCCATCTACTAGATCAGATTCGAAATAATCTGAAGGATCAAGATATTTTTAGCTTACGAGCAAATACTGAGATTTTATATCAAAAATACGTACATCAAGTACAGTATTCACATTTATATGTAAAGTATATGTTCTCCACAATCTATCAAGAGATCATGACACAAGCTGCACCTATATCAGAAATGGAGCTGCAGACTGCCGTCGAGATCATATATGGATCTGAAGATTTGCGGGATATCAAAGATATCATATTTGAAGGTATCGCTCGGATTGATCAGAACTCTACTAACCATGAGCCTACTCAGAACCGTGATGTCGATGCCGTCAAACAATATATTGAACAATATTATGCAGATGATCTCAGTCTGGAAATGCTTGCTGCTAAAGTGTATTTGTCTCCACATTATCTTAGCTCCATATTCAAGAAGCAGACAGGCTGTGGGCTTAATAAATATATTAAGAATGTCCGCATGCAAAACGCAAAAGAGTTGTTAACAAATACGCATCAAAAAATATCAAATATTTGCACCGCAGTGGGCTATCGCAATATTTCATACTTCTGCCAAAATTTCAGGGATTTCTATGGGTACACACCAGAAAAATATAGACAGTATAATCAGAAGTCCTCTGTATATCGGGAGGAGCATCATGCAACTTTGGCGGACACTTAAGCAAAATATTCGCGACTTGAAGTTTCAAACCAAGATCATGCTTTCATTTATGTTAATCAGTATGATTCCTGTGATTATATTGGGCAGCTTCTGCTATCAAGAAGCCAAATCATCCCTCATTAAGCAATCCAAATCTGATTTGAAAGCAGCCTTAAATCAAGGGGCTTTAGCTTTAAATAGTCATCTGGATGTCTACAATAAACTCATGAATTTCTTGAGTTTTAATCAGGAAATTATTAATTCAGCTAATCATACCTACACAAGTATGTATGAAATGTATGATCAGTTAACCCATGTGATTGACCAAAATTTCAATACGGCACGGTATCTAAATACAGGTGTAGAACAAATCACTCTGTATACAGGAACCAATCTTTTGGCACATGGCAATACTGTCCGAGCCCTAAATGATATTAAACAGAAACATTGGTACCCGACGTTGATGAAGTCAGTCGATGTCCTGTGGTTTACGGATAATAAGGAGATTTTTGCTGTTCGACGCATTATTAATACGAAACAGAAAGATCCAAAAGAAAATGTGCTGTATGCACGTGTGAATTACGATTCGTTATTCACACCTTTTGACTCCCTACTCTCTCAAGGTTCAGAGATTCTCGTCAAAGATGCTTATGGAAAGTCGATCTATGCCTCGCCTGGTATAGAAGGATATATTCCTTCCAATAGCACAAACAACTTAGATACGCTGCAATGGAAAAATACAAAGTACACTGTATTGCAATCTGAAGTTCCTATATCAGGATGGACAGTGATGTTATGCAAACCTACGAAGATGATTACGAATTCTGCTTGGAAAATCCTTTCGACAGTTGGGCTTGTTATTGTTGCCTGTATTGCTGCCGTTGCTATAACCGCCAATCTATTTTCTCGAAAGTTCAATTCACAAATTAAGCGTCTGCGCAATAATATGCGCACCGTAGAAGAGGGATCCCTGGAAGTCACCGTCACCAGCACATCCAAAGATGAAATTGGGGATCTAATTAGAGGCTTTGGCAATATGGTTGACAAAACAAAAGTGTTAATCGATAAAGTCTACATTGAGGAAATTTCACGAAAAGAATATGAAATGAAAGCCCTACAGGCTCAGATTAATCCTCATTTTCTATATAATGCTCTTTCGCTCATCAATTGGAGAGCCATCCGAATCCATGCAACAGATATAAGTGAAATGGCGCAGCTTCTATCCACGTTCTATCGGACTACGCTGAATAAAGGGAATAATATTATTTCGGTTTCAGATGAACTATTGAATGTACAATCTTATATACAGATTCAGCTTAACATGCATAGCAATAGCTTTGAGATAGAATATCAGATCGACGAGGCTATTCTCTCTTATTACATGCCTAACCTGATGCTTCAGCCTCTAATTGAGAATGCTATTATTCATGGTATTGAGAATAGAGAAGAAGAAGGAAGCAAAATTATTCTATCCGGAGAAATGGTGGAGGAGTGTATCATCTTCAAAGTAAAGGATAATGGCGTTGGCATCCCACAAGAACGACTCAATCTTCTGCTTAAATCCCAGTCTATAGGCTATGGGCTCAAAAATGTAAATGACCGGGCTATGCTAATGTACGGACCAGAGTACGGCTTGTCCATTACCAGTATTCTAGGACTGGGAACGGAGGTCACATTTCGATTTCCATCCAAAAGATACGAAGGTGGCTCAAATCTATAACTCTTTTAAATGCAGTGATGTTAACTAGTTACACTCTAAAATTAAATTCAACCGGGACATGTACGCTGGATTAAACCCGGTTGATTTTTTCAATCTATTGAATTACAAATGATCAGGAGCGCTTTCCTCCCCCACCCATTCAGCAGAAACACGTACATAATCCCCCACATCAGAAGATGTCACCAGTTCAATAATGATCAATTCGAGTGGCGTAATCGCCCGCAAACCATGTCTCGCACCGGCAGGTACTATAACTGTGTCTCCGGCTGCAACTGCATGAAGAACGCCGTTCATACGGTACTCTCCATTGCCCGAAAGAAAAGACCATATTTCTTTGGTATGCCTGTGAAAATGATAGCTGGTGTGCTTCCCTGCCAACATCGTGATTTTGGAAGTCGTAACCTCAACTCCTGCTGCTGTTCGTGAGAAATCCAGAATGCGTGAGCTCCCCCACCGCTTTTCTTCAATCATCGGCTTCGCGGCATGACCCTCCAGCTTCTGCTTAATCCGTTTCGCCTGCTCGATCCCAGCAACTAAAATACCATCCGCACCCGCCGCCACAATCAAGCCTGGGGCACCGATGACATGTACGGGACAAGAGAGTTCGTTCACTAAATAGGTTCCTTTTGAATCCTCAGAAATGCTCCCCCTGCCAATTACCTTTTCCTGCAAATGAGGGGTAAGCGCATCCCAACTACCAATATCCGCCCAAACTCCGGTGTAAGGAATAACTACCGCTCGCTGCGTATGCTCAAGCACTTCATAGTCAAAACTTCGTTCTGGCAATTCGTCATAACGCTCCACTAGCTCCATGTAATCTGCTGAAAGATTCCGTTCCACCATAGTTGAGAGCAAGTATCCTAATGTGCAGGAGAACACCCCACAGTTCCATAGTCCTCCACAGGAAATGAACTCGGCCGCCGCTAGTTCGTCTGGTTTCTCTGCAAATTGCTTCACATTTAGAAAAGACGTCCCTTCTGAACCTTCACTCGGCAATATATACCCGAACTGTGTGGATGGGAATTCAGGCGTAACACCGATCAGGGCAATATCCGCTTGTGATTCGGACAGCACGCTGGGAAACTGCCGAAGCTGACTGAAAAAAGAAGCCTCCACATAAGAATCCACCGGAATGACCACAACGATCTCTTCTAAGTCTATTTTCTTCACGGAATGCAAATAGCTCGCCGCCAATGCAACTGCAGTAAAAGTTCCCCGCTTCTGTGGCTCCGCCAGTAAAGCAACCTGATTGCCAACAGATTTGCGGGTAATTTCCACCTGACTGCGATGGGTTACAATGCAGCTTGAATCTAACAATCCTGCCTCATCCAGCCCTCTGCATACTCGCTCGATCATCGACTCCATGCCGCCATTTTCTGTTGGGAGAAGTCTTAAAAATGCCTTTGACCTGATCTCATTCGACAGCGGCCACAGCCTCTTCCCCGATCCCCCTGAAAGGAGCACGATCTGCAACGCTATCGCCCCCCTGCGCTGGACTTACTACTCGGTGTTCTCACATACCCCTTCCGTTTATGAAAAGACAATGATCTATACTTTTCCGCCAGCTCATTCAGCTTCTGCTTGGACAGCTGACCTGCATTCATATGGAGGCCTTTATTGCGTGCTTTTTGGATCTTCATGCCCCCACGATCCTTCGAATACAGGTAATTCCCATAAGTTTCGAATTCAGAAAAAGCAAATTGCTTAGTTCGGTTCATACTGTGTATAATCGCCGAATACCAAGGCTTCTGATGCTTTGCTTCAATCTCTCTTTTCATCTGAGTCAATTGGCTGCGTTCAAACAGCATATAATGCGTCACAAAAGAAGAAGCAGATGCCGCCTTCTTACCCATTAGCTTCCTATAGGTTGTAAAGTACTGAGGCTGACTCCAATTACGACTGTAAAAAATCGTCTTTCCCTTCTCACGGAATCGATGAGGAGCGATTAAGACCGTATCTGCATCGATGACTAAAAAATAGTCAGCCGTACATAGCTTGTCACCATTCAGCTTCAACAATTGCTGGAACAACCAACCGGATCTCTCCCATTTCCGTGAACGGTAATGGATATCTTTTTTTGTAATCGGGAGGACTGTATTCTCATCGACAAAGGTACAGCCTTTTTTTCGGCAGAAATCCAGTATACGTGTCTTTTTTGGAGCAACAATCAATATACGACCTATCGGATGCTTAACATGTGTTCGGACAGCGTCAATAACATAGGGGAGTGTAGCCAAATCTTTCTCGATAGCCGGAATCAGTACATCTATGGTAACGGCATGTCTTATGCGGACCTTTTTAGGCGAGGGCATACGGTCATCTCCATATCATGATTTTGCTTTAGGATATGAGGATAATAAGGAAAGGGAATGGGCTTTACTGTAAACTTAAGAGAGGACAAGGGGGGGATTTATACCCTTCTTTTCGCCCATAAAGCCCAATTCGCTCCTTTCTGGGGGATTTATACCCTTCTTTTCGCCCATAGAGCCCAATTCGCTCACTTTTAGGGCATTTATACCCTTCTTTTCGCTCACAGAGCCAAATCCGCTCACTTCTGGGGTATTTATACCCCTCTTTTCGCCCATAAAGCCAAATCCGCTCCTTTCTGGGGTATTTATACCCTTCTTTTCGCTCACAGAGCCCAATTCGCTCACTTCTGGGGGATTTATACCCTTCTTTTCGCCCGCGGAGACCGATTCCAGCTTTTCTACGGGATTTATACCGTACATCTTGCCCACCAATCCCCATTCACACAACCAAGCTCCACACTCCCCCATACTATATCCAGCATTTTTTTCTGTGCAGTAAAAAGGCTGGGATGGTATATTGTAGATTGGCTAAATTTTCGGCGTATTTTAATCGGCACATTTTAAGATGAACTCAACCATTCTCCAACTAGTTTTGTTGAGCTCACTCTATACAGAAATATATGAAGGTGAATCTATTGAATAAGCTCTTATTTCATAATATCCCGCTGGGAGCAACCGGCGAACGCATCCCGCAAGCGGCAGTAGCTTCAGCACAGACCAGCACAGAGCTAGTGAAGCGGGAGGAGGGGGACTCCGCTTATTTCCGCAGGCTCGAGGAAGGCGGCATCCTGCTCAACCGCCCGCAGATTGCTGCGGTGCGGCATCATAAAGGGCCGCTGCTGACACTGGCCGGTGCAGGCTCCGGCAAAACCTCGGTTCTGATCTGCAGAACCGGTTATTTGTTGTCCGTGCGCGGCGTCTCGCCGAGTCAGCTGCTATTGCTGACTTTTTCGAGTAAAGCCGCGGCAGAAATGCGCGAACGAATCGCCCTGCTCCCGGGAGTTAGCACAGCGGACGTTGCAAGACTTCAGGCCCGTACGTTCCATTCTTTTTTCTTATTTTTCTTGCGCAGACAAGGATTGCAACAGGAAATTTTCAGTGAGACACGGCGCCAGCACATCCTATTGAAGCAGATCATGCGTGAGCTCGGACTGCCGAAGGATGCTTATCCACCGGAAACCGTACTCTCTCTGCTCTCTTCCTGCAAAATGAACATGGGCACCGTGGAAGATCTACCAGAAGGCACCACCGCCGAAAAAGAAATGAAGTCCATTCTGGAAATATACGAACAATGGAAGCTAGACAATTTCAAAATCGATTTCGACGATGTCCTCTTAATTGCTTATCGGATGCTGAAGGAGCGTCCGGAGCTTTTGCAAGAGTTGCAGATGAGATATCTGTACGTGATGGTGGATGAGTTCCAGGATACAAACGCCTTGCAGTACGAACTTGTCAAAATGGTCGCTCACCCACAGCATAATCTAATGGTGGTTGGTGATGATGACCAAACGATTTATTCCTTCAACGGAGCGCGCAGTGAGTTCATTCTAGAGTTCGAGAAGCTCTATCCGGGAGCAAGGGTTATTACGCTCGATATTAATTACCGCTCAGGCCCAGCTATCGTTGGACTTGGCAACGGCATTATCAAGCACAATACACGTCGGCGTTCCAAAACCCTGCAAGCCGCAAAAGGTAGTGGAAGTCAGCCACGATATATGCGTCCGCAAACTGCAGATGAAGAAGCCGAGCAGATGATCGAGCATATTTTAAACGAGGTCTCTAGCGGCAAAAGAGAATATAGCGACTTCGCCATGTTGTACCGGGCCTCGAGCAGCAATCGGGCCGTTCTCGAACTGCTCCTTTTACGCGATATTCCCTATATTGATTACGGAGAAGGGCAATTATTGTACGAGCACTGGCTGATCTCTCCGGTAGTGGATCATTTGCGACTCTCCTTGAATCGGCGAAATTTTGCAGCGATGGAGAATATCCTGCCGACACTATATATGAACCGTGAAAAAGGCATGAATCATATCCGCCAGATGGAAGCTAGACAGCCCAAGCAAGGACCGTTAATCCACCTATTGTCTATGCCTGGCATGGAAGACTTCAAAGGGACTAAACTAAGAGATCGACTCGATCTAATCCGAAATATACGCGAACTGACCCCAATACAAGCAATCCGGCAGATTCGTACCCAATTCTATGATTATTTCATCGAAGCGAATGAACGGCATCAAGCGACGCTGCATCGAGAGACGTTAAAAGAAATGCTAGATGAGCTAGAATCCTCCGCGGCGCGTTTCGACAGCATCCCTGCCTTTCTTGATTTCATAGATAATGTCACGGAGCGTAACGAGCATAATCGCCAACCAGGCACTAAAGAGCAAGGCAATCGGATTGCATTAATGACCATTCATAAATCAAAGGGGCTAGAGTTTCCTGTAGTCTTTTTAATTGGAGCGTCTGAGGGAATTCTTCCGCATAGCTCTGCACTGGAGGGCGACCGGTTAAAAGACCGCAAGCTTGCTGCCGGAAGCAGCGGAGCCTCAAGCTTAGCAGCACTGGAGGAGGAACGGAGACTGGCGTACGTGGCCGTTACGAGAGCCCGAGAGGAGCTATTCATCAGCTCACCTGCACAGCATCGGGGTAAAAAAGCGGAGGTCTCCCGCTTCATGTTATCCGCCTTCCGTTCAGCGGTTTCTTCCACAGCAGCAACTACGGTGAGTAGAACCGTGACAACAAGATCCTTGCCGACCAGCCGAACAGCCGCTACAAAAACCCATGTCGTTCCGGTATGGAACTGCACGGGCAGCAGTTGTCCTGGTTGGACACGCATGAAAGCTGGCGGAGCTGAGGATCATCTAACCTCAAAGCCCTGCCCCTTATGCAGCTCACCTATGGCAAAGGATCAGCGAGAAGTTCCCGTATGATTTACACGCAAAAAAAGCAAGTTTCCTCTTCCCTGGAAACTTGCTTTTTTTAATATAAATATATATTTAAGCTGTAGTTACTACTGCTTCTTCAACTTCTTCATGTACAGTCTTAATCTGAATCATTACTGCATTCGGATCGGTCAGCACTTCGATTCCATCTTGGAAAATCAGGTCAGAAACTAGCAGCTGATCGCCAATATCAAGTTTACTAATATCTACTTCCATAGAAGTAGGCAAAACGCCCGGCATACAACGAACCTCTACTTCATACAATTCCACTTGCAATACGCCACCGGCTTTCACGCCGATTGCTTCCCCTGCAAAATGAATCGTAACTTTACTATCCATATTTACAGACATGTTCACATGCTGGAAATCAATATGCAAGATCTTACCTGACAGAGAATCCTTTTGAATATGCTGAACAATGATCGGCATTGCTTCATCGTCCGTTGTTTTTGCTTGCAGAATAGCCCGTGGATTTTTTTTCAAAGTACCCAACAGCTCTTTTTCATCCACTTCTACGTTCAGAGTATCTTTACCCACTCCATACAATACAGCCGGGATACGTCCCTGTTTTCTCGCTAATTTCTTTTGGGACTTTGTTTCGCCAGTACGCTTGTTTAATTGAATAAATTTACTCATTTTTTATTTCCTGCTCTCTTTGACCATAAATTCTTGTCAGTCTAAGTATAACATGACCATATAATCTAGTCAAATTTAGCAGAAATCTCCCCTTTTCCATACAAAAAAGAAGACTTGAGTGAATTCAACTTCCCATTCCTCAACTCTTCCCAACTGCACTTTCTCAATTTATTTAACGCTTACTTAAACCATGTTCACCTATCACTTCTTCTATTGTACAAACACTTTCATTCAACTCTTCGATTCCAATGAGTTCCCCAGGCTGTACATTAAAATATAAACAAAGCTTTAAGAGCAAGTCTCTGGGATACTGTACCATCTCATCCTTATACATACGGCGAACCGAATCAAAGTGATAATTAATATCCTTAGCAAGCTTTCGTATAGAGAGTTTGGGATCATGATTCTCCATGACCACACTTAATTTACTTCGGATAACCGGCATATATTCACCTCCAGCTTAAGTCCACGCCCACAAAAATCCATCGCGATCCCACGCGATTTTGCCGCCGTGCAGCTTCCGGAAAGCTTTCTTTACTTCCTTGGACAGTGAGGCATTGCCATTCTCATTCACAAATACAAATTGTTCCCCAAAATTCTCTTTCACATATTCAATCGCCGCGGTCTGATACAAGGTACCCGTAAACCGAATTTCCTTAACCATCCATTCCGCTACATCTTGTGCTGTTACTTCCATATGGATGTGCCTCCTTTCATGTACTTCATGCTAAAATGTGCCCTCATTATAACATGAATACAGCCCGACCGGACAAACGTCCGAATCGGGCTGTATTAGGATGTCTGAATTAATGTGGATATGTATGATTCGAAGAATGACGAGTCTTCTGTCCACCGCTTACCATCAACAAAATCCCTGTGATCAAGTGTAGTACCCATCCCACGAATGGAATCCAAGCGAGTAAAGAAGTTACAATTCCGAGTACTGAACCATAAATAGATTCTTGGTTCTTTGAAGATAAAATCAAAGTAACCAGGTGAAGAATAAACATCAATCCCAGTGCGGAGTACCCAGTGCCAATTACAATAGCAGCACCCAGAATTGGAATTGCTAAAATAATTTCAAATGAGCCTGTAATCCATTTCAAAGCTCTAGAAGCGCTCAAAAGACAACCTCCCAATAGGTAAAATATACTATTTATTATACAAAAAACCATCGTTCCCGTATATGATTTTTATCGTGATTTACTATTTTATTTTCATCCTAAAATCACAGGTTCATTCACCTCATGAAGTGGTTGATTTTGCACAAAAGGAGGCAGTCCTTCCTTGCTCATTGCAGCCGAAGGTGCAAGCCCTAAGCAATGGCACATTAGCGGAGCTAGCCGTAACTGGGGAATTGCTTGATCCTCTTTTTCTAGTGGTAATACATCTACTCCGAACGTATATAACGGCACATCCCGCTCGGAAGAGGTTACCCCACCATGGTACCCATTTGCGTTCATTCCATGATCTGCCGTAATCAGAATCTTATACCCCTGCTCCATCCAAATAGGCAAAACAGTGGCTAGCAGACCGTCAGCATTACGCACGGAAAGCTCATATTCCTTACTCTCCCCCCCATAATGATGCCCGGCGTCATCTATATTCATGGAGTGAATGTATAAAAAATGCGGATCATAGGCACTTCGTAAATACACGGCATCGGCAAATACATGGCTGTCAGGATAGTGATCCTCGAAATAAAAGCTGCCATGCTGAATTGGCTTCATCACATTATGCTGATGGCGATCAGCCAGTGGATCAAAGGGTGCAGAATTATAAAGCTCACTGACCCAATGATAGGCGACAGCAGCTGTACGCAAATTAGCGGCTACTACCAAATGAAATACACTTTCTTCATGGCTAGGTCTCACAATATGGTTAGCCGTAACTCCATTTTTGGACACGGGTGTACCCGTCAAAAGTACTTCATAAAGCGGGCGCGACAGACTGGGTAATTCCGACTGTACTCGATAACAAGATAAGGATCCTTGCTCCACAAGATGCTCCAGATACCCCATGTATTTGCGAGCAGCATCATATCTAAGTCCGTCCAAGACAACCACAATGAGTTTATTGGTCATTTCCGTCATTCTACTCACGCTCCTTCTCGCTCTAAATGTAAAAGCTCGGAAGGGTTCAGCGCCAATGTGACTTTGTCCCCTTCTCTAGCCCCTAGCCAGCGTCCATCATTTAAAAGATCAACCGTTAAGCGGATTCCTTCAGCCTCAACCGTACATCGAATAATATTGCCTAGCACAGACACCGATTTAATCATTCCATTCACCAGTTGTGCTCCGGCAGCAGCCTCCTGCTGACCCGCCCCATCATGCAGTAACGTTACGGCTTCAGGACGAATAGCAAAGCTGTCCATCCCACTATCTATTCCGTGGAACAGCGCCATCACCTCTGGCCGAGTCAATACGTTATAACTGCCCATGAACCGGGCAACGAACTCTGTGCGCGGCGCGGTGTACAGTCCTTCCGGTGTTCCATCTTGGACGATGCGTCCACCATTCATAATGCAGATGCGGTCGGATAGAATCAGCGCTTCTTCCTGATCATGCGTAACGAATAGGGTCGTCATGTTAAAGCGCTTCTGAATATCACGAATTTCGGCACGTAGATTCTTACGAATCTTGGCATCAAGTGCACTCAGGGGCTCATCCAGCAGTAATACTTTGGGCTGCACGGCTAGAGAACGGGCCAGCGCTACCCGCTGCTGCTGTCCACCGGAGAGTGACTGCGGGTAGACATCCCGCTTCTCCTCTAGATCGACTAAAACCAGCAGTTCCTCGCAGCGGCTACGTCGGGCGGCTTTGGACAAACCACGCATCTTCATTCCATACTCAATATTTTGGCTCACCGTCAGATTAGGGAATAGAGCATAAGACTGGAACACCATCCCCACCTCGCGTTTACGGGGCGGCAGATTTGCCAGATCTTTATTCTCTAGAAGGATTCTGCCGCCATCCAGCTCCGAAAGGCCAGCTATGCAGCGAAGTAACGTACTTTTCCCGCAACCGGAAGGTCCTAGCAGCGTCACAAGCTCCCCTTCACGAATCTCCAAATCTATATTGTCTAGCACACAGGTCTCACCAAACATTTTGAGTATTCCCTGCAGCTTCAGATAATCGTTCATCCCTTAACGCCTCCTCCCATCTTTTTGCCAAGCTTCATTAGTACCATCGAAAGGACTAGAATAAACAGAAAATACGAGATGGCAATCGCACTGGCTAAATGTCCGCTTTCGCCCATTCTTTGATATAGATACACCTGAATCGTCTGAATATGCCCGCCAACTAGCATGTTTGTAAGGACAAATTCACCGAACAGAACGGAAAATGATAATAAGGTAGAGACGATAACGCCAGGCCAGATATTTGGCAAAATCACATTCATAAAAGCCGTTCTGCGGCGGGCTCCAAGCAATTCTGCGGCATGCAGCAGTTCTACGGCGTTAACGGTCAACAGACTATTGCGAATGCCCTGATACATATAGGGAAGAATGACCACAAAATACGCCCCCACCAATAAATAAGCTGTTCCAGCGATATCAAAGAGGCCAGAGGAATAGGTACGAATAAGTCCCACCGCAGCCACTACACCAGGCACCGCATAAGGCAGAACAACAATCACTTTCATAAAGCTCTCCCAGCGCGGAAAATAAATAGTGATGACAAAAACAGCTGGCAGCATCACGGCCAGACTCAGCACCACGCTAATCAGGCATAAATACAGCGAAGTCCAAAGCGCCTCCAAAAAACGAATATCCTTAAACATTTCTCCGAACCAATTCAGTGTCCAAGCTTGAGGCAATAAGGTATTTTGCCAGTCCTGCGCGAAGGCATAAATACCGGTTGCTAGCAGTGGAAGTAATAAATACACCATGAGCATTAGCATGAAAGTACGCGGAGCGAAGCCTGCTTTACGTATATTCATTGCCCCACCTCCTCACTAGCTGCCGTCCACAAGCGCCGAGAAGATTTGGTTTTCACATCCGGTTTACTGAGCGCTTTAGCTCCAAATCTCTCCGTTCGCCGAACCATCAGATGATTCAAATAGACGGCCAAAATCGTAGTCAGACCCAGCAGAACAGCAAGCGTACTCCCCATTTCTGGCTGAGTAACCACATCTCCAGCAACCAGTGAACCGATACGTACCGCCAGCAGATTATAATTCCCGCCAACCAAAGCATATGCCGTTGCATAAGCACCCATCGCATTGGCAAACAGTATTCCCAGTGTGCCGAAGATCGCCGGAGTTAGAATTGGCAGCCCAATCGTCTTCCAGAACTGCCACGGTCCTGCTCCCAGCAAGGACGCCGCCTCTCTCCACTGCTCACGAATTCCGTAAAAGGATGGATACAAGAGCAGTAAGGCTAATGGAACCTGAAAATAGACATACACCAGAATCAGACCAGACCAGCTATATAAATCAAAATCGGTAAAAACACTCCAGCCCCACTGTTTGAATAAGAGCGTAAACACTCCATTGTTACCAAGCAAAATAATATACGCAAAAGCTAGCGGAACTCCTGCGAAGTTAGAGGTCATATTCGACAGCATTAAGAGTCTGTCCCTTACCCTCGGAGTGAACCGAGTAATACAATATGCACAAAAAAGTCCGACAATGATCCCTATCAGACTTGAGGTTAAAGAGATCAGCAAGCTGTTCTTGATTGCCTGCATGTAATAGGCACTTTGCAGTGCATGCAGGTAATTGCCTAGCGTAAGTCCAGTTCCATCGGCCTTTTGGAAACTTCCCGTCAGCATGGACAATACAGGCACCAGCTGAAATGCCAACACCATCAGTGCAAACGGAATGAGTGCCAGGATCACACCGCGGCTTTTCTGTTTCAACTTCCTCACTCCTTGTCGCGGGAATAGAACAAGGGCACCTTACGGCATCGTAACGAAGGCGCCCTGTTTCTTTTTTTGGGGGAAGAACAATTCTAGTTCAAATGCACAAGCACACGTTCCTGCCATAACTGTGGAATGGTCTTCGCTGTTTCTTCCCATACCTTGTAATCGCCAACAGGCTTAGCGTTAACATACTCCTCTTTTGGCAGCAGCTTAGCCGCAACATCATCCGGCAGTATTACACTGTCACGGATCGGACGAGCGTACCCTTTGGCAAGATTAATCTGTCCTTCATCACTAAGGATGTATTGACGTGTCAGCTTCGCGGCGTTAGGATGCGGCGCATATTTGTTGATGATCGTTGCATAACCGCTCACCACACTGCCTTCCTTCGGAATGGCTACCGCGAAGCCATCTTTGTTGATCTGATCTCTATAGTTCAAAGCGTTGAAATCCCACAGCAGGGTAACTTCTACTTCCCCTTTTTCAATGTTAGCAAGAGAAGCTTCTGCATTGGAGAGACGTCCTTTTTTAGCTAAATCTTCGAAAAAAGCAATCCCCGGTTCAATGTTCGACTCATCGCCACCAAAAGCAATCGCCGCGGCCAATACAGCCATCTGCGCTTGAGCAGCTTTGGTTACATCACCTACGATGATTTTGTAATTTCCGTTCTTCAGATCTTCCCAGCTCTTCGGTGGATTAGCCACGAGCTTGGTGTTTGTCAGAAACGAAATCGTCCCTTGATAGCCGACAATCCAATTCCCGTCCTTATCCTTAGCCCAATTAGGGATCTCATCCCAGTAGGTCGTTTTATAAGGCTGTGTTACTCCTTTATCCACGGCAACCGATCCAAAAGCGATCCCTACATCTCCGATGTCAGCCGTTGGTTTATCTTTTTCCGCATCAAACTTGGCAATTTCCTCCGCACTCGACATATCCGTATCTGAATGTGTAAGACCATACTTACTACTCATATCACTCCATGTATCCTTCCAGTTCGCCCAGGAATCCGGCATTCCCACGCTGATAACACTGCCCTCTTCTTTAGCTTTACTCTCGATCTCGGTCAGACTTAATTCTTTGGTGCCAGCATTTCCATTCGTTGATTCGTCAGCCTTAGCCGAATTTCCACAAGCAGCAAGCAACAGGACGAGCAAGGATAACATTAGACCCATCGATAATTGATTTTTGATCCCTTTTTTCATGATTTCCCCTTCACTCCTATTTCTTATTTGCGGGCTTCTCTATGCTCCAACTGTTAGGCACCCAATTGCAGTATAGGCGTGTACTATTTTCGCGGCATTAAGGAGGATAGGAATATTTGTAAATAAAAAGTAAGACATACCAAAAAACCACCTGATTCACTCAGGCGGTTCTCGTGTTTATGCTTAAAGCTATACTACCTTCTACGCGCCGCCACACTTACCACGCCGTATCTATAGAGCACTTTCTTGCCGAACCATCCAAATAACCGATCCGTGAAAAAGCCCATAAAGCCAAGACAGAATAACCCTACAAAGATCCAATCTGTCCGGAAAAACAATCTGGAATTCCAAATCAGATAACCTACACCTTCGTTCGAAGCAATCATTTCCGCACCGATAATCGCCATATACGAGGTTCCCATCGCTAACCGGATGCCTGTAAAAATATACGGTATCGTCGCCGGGACGATCACATGAATCAGAATTTGCCACTCACTGGCGCCCATACTACGGGCTGAGCGGATTTTATCCTCCTCTACGGACATCACACCGGTCAAGGTATTCAGCACCACAATAAAAAAGGTAGCGTACATAATCAACGCAATCTTCGACTGCTCCCCAATGCCAAACCACACTAGAAACAATGTAATGAATGCAATCGGCGGGATAAAACGAATAAAGTTCAGAAAAGGCTCTGCAAAGATACGAATTACATTCACCTTTCCAATAATCAGACCTACGGGAATCGCCATTAAACTGCCGAGTACCCAGCCAATTAGCACCCGGTAAAAGCTAATCCCGATATATTGCATCAAAGTTCCGTCTTCCAGAAGTTCCTGTCCACCCTTAAGCGTACTCCACGGTCCAGGGATCACATCAGGACCGTAGATCACTGCCCCAAGCTGCCAGACGCAGAGTGCGGCAATCCATAGTATGGATACAGAAACCCATTTCTTTTCCACCCATTTCATCATCTGTCCCACCCTATCCTATTCTTCGAAATGGCTTTGAATCTGGTTGTATAGCGAGTAAAATTCCGCTGAGGCTACGTCCCGTGGATAAGGCAGCGTATTGTCATAAATGTCCGTGATGTTAGAGGAAGGGCCTACAGACATAATGCCGATCCGTTCCCCCAACAGCAAGGCTTCCTGAATATCATGGGTTACAAAAATTACCGTCTTATGCGTCTGTTGCCAGATGTTGACCAGTTCTTTCTGCATCGTCCTCCGGGTCATCGCATCAAGCGCACCAAAGGGTTCATCCATCAGCAGGATCGCTGGATCATTGGCAAGCACCCGTGCCAGCTGAACACGCTGCTTCATGCCTCCCGATAACTCCTTCGGGAACTTCTCCTCATGCCCGTTCAGTCCTACAAGTCCGATGAACCTATCCGATATCGTGCGCCGTTCAGCCTTTGCGATTTTCTTCATTCGCAGTCCAAACTCCACATTCTCTCGAACCGTTAGCCAAGGGAATAAAGAGGAATCTGCTTGCTGAAATACAACTGCCCGATCTCTGCCAGGCTTATTCACCTCTTCGTTATCCACCCGAAGGTTACCGCCAGATTTGGAAACAAATCCGGCGATCATATTCAGCAGCGTCGACTTTCCGCAGCCACTTGGACCGAGTAGAACGAAGAACTCTCCACCTTTGATTACGAGATCCACATCTTTAATAATATAATGAACATCTCCAGCGGCTGACTCACTGTAGCTCTTGCGAAGCTGCTCAATATGAATGGTGTGCTGCTTAGCAGGTGATGACATGCTGAACCCTCCTATTTCTTATACGTGACTTTTTCCGGCAAAGCTTTGGTTAGCGGTTCAAGATTCAGCTTGCTATCCAGATCAAAATCCTTCTCAATGATTCCATTGTCGACCATATATTTCTTCTGCTTCGTCAGACTGTCATAAGCCGCCTGCGTGAATCCGAGCGCCCATGGATTGTTCGGAAGATCTTTGATCGTCGATTCCTTAGGCTGCTTCACTTCCTCGTACATCAAATCAGCAACCTCATCTGGATGAGCCTGGGCATAGCCCCCTGCTTCATCCACTGCTGCGAGAAAGTTCGCGATCCCCTCTGGATTTTTCGTTACAAAATCATTCCCTGCTACAATGCCCATCCCTAACCGCACGGTTGTTTTGGACATATCCGTCAGCTCATGTACGCCTGCAAGGGCACCCAGCTTATCATTAAGAACTGAACCATAGAACCATGCACCATCCACAGCCCCTTGCTTCAAAGCGATATAAGATTCGTCAAAGGCTCCCTGCCCTATCAATTCCACATCACTGAGCGCGATGTTATGCTCTTTTAAATATTCATCCCAAAGGTACGGAATGAAGGTTCCACGAATAAAGCTCAGCTTCTTGCTTTTCAATTCCTCAGCTGTCTTGATATCATCCTGTACGAACAGCTTCCATTCTGTAGAAGCTTCATCTGTCGCCAGACCCGCAGAGGCGATGATAGCGTAATCTCCTTTCGACACTGCGTTCAACAAGGGAAAATCGGCCCCGAAAGCCACATCTACCTGTTTAATGAAGAGTGCATTTACACCTTCTGCCGGGGAACCAAAGTTGACTAGTTCGGCGTCTATCCCGTGTTTGGCGAAGATACCTTTATCTAATGCCACACGAAAGGTTGGATTCGTATTGATGTCAGCGATTTTAATCTTCAATGTCTCTTTTTTGCCGTTCAATGCTCCATCTTTAGAGGACGACGCATCACCTTTGGAGCTGCAACCTGATAATAGGATAACAACGGATAAGGATAAGAGCAGAAAGCTTGAGCTGATCCATGACTTTTTCACAACGACATCCCCCTCAAATGTATTAGTTGGCTTTGCGGCTACTACCTTCATCAGTCGTCGCCACACAAGCAGCCCCCTCAACAAACGGCAGGGTTGTTGCCACGTTCACTACCGAATCCGATCCCTTAGGTGCAGCTCCTGGTACTCTGAACTGCGTGACATCTATCGGCTCAATCGCTTGTTCTTCCGGCTTCTCCAGCTGCGGTACCCACGCATAAGGCACACGATAGGAACGGTAAACCATGTTTGTATTTCTGGAATCGTTATACGGCGAGATGTATTCCCAGACCAGTTCATGCTCTGGCGTAACCTCGAAAAGTCTACCGTTAGATCCTTCTGTAATTAAGGTGTTGCCATTCGGTAACCGCTGGGCTGAGCTAATATAAGGACTATAGAATTTATAAGAATCCGTCGGAACAGAGAATCCTGCTTCTGCCGCGGTATACTGCCATTCAATTTCGAGTGTCACTGGATTAATCTCTAGAATTCGAGAGTAGTCGCGAAGTGCATTTTTTTGCCCAAAGGGTGAAGATGGATTGGGAAGACCATAACCGCCCCAACCTCCGTTATCAAATACAAGCAGGTTTCCTTCTCCCGGCAAGCCCTTCGGAATGATGTGCGCATGATGCTGGCCAATGATCCAATCGATATGCTTCAATTCTGGCAGTGAGTAGTCTGGACCAATTCTCCACACGATGGCCCCGGTACGCTTATCTGTAATTGCGATAATATTCGCTTCCCGTGCATCCCAGATCACGTTATCTGGATGGAAACGCTCATCGCCTGCATCGTAAAACTTATTAGGTCCTACATACGAAGCTGAATTGATATGCAACCAGTCACCGACACCGCCCCCCAGATTCCCGAAGGAGCGTGAGTTAGGATCACGGAATAAGACGTTTTTCGCCGCTTCATCAAAGCCTAGCTCTGCAAAATGTTCATTCGGGGCCCACTCCCAAACGATATTCCCTTCCCAATCCACTTCGATAATCGTGTCATCCAGCAGCTGCTTGTCGGAGATTTGGTGGTTGTAGATATTTTTGTGAGCGAGGATTAGGGTTTTGCCACCGTCTACCTTAGGCTCTAGCCCTGGTGCAAAATAACCCACCGGATTGCCTTCGCGCTGATAGTCATGATGCTGGCGGGCATACCAGAGCGGTTCATAACCCGGATCTTCTATATGTTCATAGCTGTTATATTTCCATACGATGTTACCGTCCCAATCGACCTGCACCAGATCTACATTATCCTGAATGCCAAATTTGGGATCTCTCCTTCCTGTACTGCCTAGCACATAACCACCAGGGAAGATTTTAGCCGGAAACCCGAGCAGTCCCTTCCACAGATGCACTTCTTTACCGTTCATATCAATCAGTACAACACCTTCTTCACCCGCTTGAAATACGGTATAGCCACTCCACGCTTTGCTCGGATTAAATACGGTTGCTCCAGTTGGAAATATGGTTGAATGTCCCATCGTTCATCTCTCCTACATTTAATTTATTTTAATAGCTAAGATAATTACTTTTCTTTGTGACTGCTCGTGGCTTCTGTTCAAGGTTTGGAGAAGCTTCAGCCTCAGCATTCTCCTTCACCAGCTTCAGCAAGATGTCTGAGAATCCTTCGAGATTACTAATGATCCGCTGATAAAAGTGACTTTGCTGCACCAATTCCTCTTCCGTGAACCCCTCAAACAGAAGCGAAATACATCGTTCCCCAATGTTGCTGTTAAGCTCTGCCATCTTCCGGCCTTTGTCTGTGATGTCCAGCATCACCGTCCTGCGGTCCCCTTCCTTACGTCTGCGTACAGTAAATCCGCCTGCCTCAAGCTTATCGCTCAAAGCTGTGATCGCACCTGACGTAAAGTCCAGTTCATCTGCTAAATCCCCAAGCCGCTGTTCACCCTCGCGAATGATTTTATGTAGAATCAGCATGCCGGGTAAAGAGATGCCTGCTACTGCAACCTTATCCCGTTCCTTTACAAATCTGCGGACCATCTTGCGGAATACCCAGTCCGTCTCCTCCAGCTGTCTCCAATACGTATCGCTCATTCTTACCTCATCTCTCTCCATAGCCAACAAAAAAAGACTCCCAGCACATATCCCAGGCAAGGGAAAAGTGCGGGAGCCTTTGGCGGTCCAATCGGCTCAGATAAATTATTTCACTGTTCATTTAATTAGTGTTTAAGTATTGCTGATATCATATAACCCTTTATTCCTACCTGTCAAGTATGTATTTTTAATTCTAAAAAAATCACCCCAATACCGGTGCAGATCGCATGCTTGTACTAATTCAAAATCAAATAAGTTTTAAGCTTTTTCATTGACATTTTGCCCATTGTTAAATATATTGTACCTAAGAATAAATGTTTACCTAGGGAAACAAATTAGATAATTAAAATAAATGTTTCCAATAGGAAACAAATCAATAAATTTCAAGACGAGGAGCTTTTTAATGATTGAAATTAGAAACCTAAACGTGGATTATTTCGGTAATTCAGCGCTAGAAAATGTAAATATCGACATTCCCTTTGGGTATACCATCGGAATTATCGGGCCAAATGGTGCAGGAAAATCGACATTCATTAAGTCATTGTTAGAAGTAATCAAGAAAAGAAGCGGAACGGTGAGGGTAGAGGGAAAAGACATTTCTGAGTATAAACGGAAGATCGCATATGTACCGCAAAAAAATGATATTGACCTTACTTTTCCAATCACAGTGAACGATACAGTGCTAACTGGAACCTATCCAAACTTAAGAATCTTCCAGCGCCCCGGGAAAAAAGAGCGGCAACGCGTCGAGGAATGTATGGCCATGGTAGATATAAGTGATCTTGCAAATAAACAAATTAGTAATTTGTCCGGAGGACAACTACAAAGAGTTTTTATTGCCAGAGCGCTTGCCCAAAAAGCGGATGTATTTTTTTTAGACGAACCTTTTGTCGGCATAGATCTAGTCAGTGAAAAAATCATTGTAAAACTGCTTAAACAGCTTCGCGAAGAAGGGAAAACCATATTGATCGTTCATCATGATTTACATGAAGTCGAAGAATACTTTGACAAAGTAATCATTCTCAATAAAAAGCTTATTGCTTTTGGCGATGTGAAAGACACCTTTACAGCCGACAATATCCTCAATGCTTACGGGGCTTCCTTAGGTAATCTTGTAATCAAAGGAATGGGGGGCGCCGAAAATGATTGATTATTTCTCATCATTATTAAACATTCCGATCTATGCGCTTAACGCCGGATTGTCTGCTATCATTCTCGGCATTGTTTCAGGGGTTTTAGGAAGTTTTATTGTACTTAGAAAAATGTCATTAATGGGAGATGCTTTATCTCATGCTGTATTACCAGGTGTGGCGTTATCTTATATTTTAGGGATCAACATTCTTGTAGGAGCTTCATTGTTTGGACTTTTAGCGGCCATCCTCATTCAATTCATAACAAGTCGCAGCAATATCAAAAGTGATACCTCGATCGGAATTATTCTCAGCTCATTTTTCGCTCTAGGAATTGTCTTAATCACTTTCGCCAAGAGCGGGCTTGATCTAACTCATATTTTATTCGGTAACATCTTAGCCGTCCCGCAGTCCGAGTTAATGCAATCATTTATTATCATGCTTGTTGTTATTGCCATCATTTCATTGTTGTATAAAGAGCTGTTAATTAGCTCGTTTGATCCTGTCGTCTCTAAGGCATTTGGTTTAAAAACGGGATTCTATCATTATTTATTGATGATGCTGTTATCCGTGGTTACTGTGTCCTCATTATCTCAAGTAGGCATTGTGCTTGTGATTGCAATGCTAGTTATTCCAGCAGCTACATCATATCTTTGGACAAATAAGCTGATCCATATGATTATCCTGGCTTCCACCATCGGCGCTGTATCTGGAATTATAGGTGTGATCATTAGCTTCAGATTCAATTTACCTACAAGTGCCACCATTGTTCTAGTAGGGGTAAGTTTGTTTGCTATATCATTTATTATCTCGCCCAAAAATAATTTTCTAAGAAAAGGGGTTAAACAAGGATGAAAAAAACAATAAAGATGCTCTCTTTGACAATGTTCATCTTGCTATTTACCGCATGTTCAACCGTTAGTGAGGGAGAAGCAGACCATGACAAATTGAAGATTGTTGCAACCTACTCCATTATCGCGGATATGACCGAAAACATTGTAGGGGAAAAAGCTGAGGTCTATAGCATGGTTCCCATCGGAACAGACCCGCATATGTACGATCCATTACCTAAGGATACAAGTAAAGTATCTAGTGCAGATTTAGTTTTTTATAACGGATTGAACCTGGAAACAGGTAAGGGGTGGTTCCAAGACCTTCTTGATGTCACTAATAAAAAGGATGTCGCTTTTGCCGTCTCAGATGAAGTAACTCCAATGTACCTAACAGAAAAAGGTAAAGAAACTCAAGAAGATCCTCATGCCTGGCTTGATGTTCAGAATGCTATTAAATATGTAGATATCATCACTAAACATGTAATCGAAAAAGATCCGGACAACAAAGAATTTTATCTGAATAACCAATCAGAATATGTTAAGAAACTTAATGAATTGGATCAATATGCAAAAGAAGCGGTAAAAAAAGTCCCGCAGGAGAAACGTATTTTGGTTACAAGCGAAGGGGCATTTAAATATTTTTCAAAAGCCTACGGATTTGAATCCGCATTTATTTGGGAAATCAATACCGATAGTCAAGGAACGCCAGAACAAATGAAAAATATAATTAAAATCATTGATGAAAATCAAGTGCCGGCTTTATTTTTGGAAACGAGCGTTAATCCGAAAACAATGGAAACCATCTCCAATGAAACGGGTGTACCGATACATTCTAAGATTTTCACCGATTCTTTAGCTAAGAAAGGCGAAGAAGGCGACACATACATTAAGATGATTAAATGGAATATTGATAAAGTCGTTGAAGGATTGTCGTCATAAAAAAAGGCTGTCGAGATTTTTCTCGACAGCCTTAACTTTTATAATAACGAACCATTATTGACCACTTTCCAGTACAATTGCGTGACTGTCCTCATCATAAACCTGCATAAAAGCTGAAACCGTCGGCAAATATTCAGCTGCCACATATAAAGTGCCCTTTATGTTTTGCACATTAAGGCTTGCATCTGGCTTTAGGGAAAGTGTCCACTCCCCTTTGCTAATCATCGTCTCTTTGCTTGCCGAATCCCAACGAATGTCCGCTCCCCATGCGCTAAATAGCGCTCTAACCGGTAAATAAATTTTGCCGGATTGCTCAAGTGGTAGATTGTTAGTATTCAATTTCACCTGTACTCCGTCCAACCATACTTGCATGTCCTTACCCGCTGGTAGTAGCGAGACTGCATCGAGCAGATCACCCTCGCTACGCAGTGGCTTAAGGGCTTGCAAATCGAGACTCAATACCTTCAGCTTGTTATTCAGCGTATCCGTCACATACAATTTCCCGGAAGCAAACGCAACACCGGAAGGCTGATTAAACATCACTTTATCCAATGCTCCAACTTGATCTCCCAAGGTGCCCTGCCCTGCAACTGTGATGACTCTTCCATCTTTCTGAATGGCCCGAACCCTATGGTTCAGACTATCAGCAATCAGCAAGACTCCATCGGCATAGGCGAGTCCACGAGGACGATGGAACAGCGCAGACAGACGATCTCCATTGCGGAACCCTCCAGCCATATATCCAGTCACTGGATCAACTGTCGTTGCTTTGCCCGCAAAGGTCTCAACCATATTGCCTTTAATCAATCGAATCATCTGATTCCCACTGTCAGCCACATAGAGATTACCGGTTTCATCGAACACAAGACCCACGGGCTCATTAAATTTGGCCGAAGCTACCGAACCATCTAAATAAGCACCAATATTACCCTGCTGACCTGCAAAAGTAGTCACAATACCTTCCGGTGTAACTTTGCGAATCACATGATTCAGCGTATCGGCTACATATACATTGTCATTATTGTCTATTGCCAATCCACCCGGCGCGTTAAACTGCGCGGTATTGGGTTGTCCATCTTTATAGCCAGCCGCTCCCGTTCCTGCGAAGGTATATACTTCTCCATTCTTAATTTTACGGATGACATGATTGTCGGTATCACTGATATAGATAATGCCTTTACTGTCAGCAGCGGTATACGTCGGATGATTAAACAAGGCCTTTGCACTATTCGCATCGATATATCCTTCTGCACCTTGTCCAGCCACTGTCTGCAGCTCACCATTACTCCACTTGCTGATAGTACCGCTTCCGGACTGTACGATAATGAGATCATTGCTGCCAGATACAGCAGTCAATCCCCATGGCTGTTTAAGAGAGAGTACAGCGTTAGAAGAGATATTCTGATTTATACTCCCTTGAACGTTGCCGCTTACGGGTTGTACTGCCTCTGCGGTAACGATGCTAGATGGCACTGCGCTTATGAGCATAAATCCACAAACGATGGAGATGAGTTCCTTTTTCATTATGTTTGTTCTCCTCTCGAAGGTTATTGCGCCTTTAAAATAACAAAGATAATCTAATCTGGAGGTTGTCTACTACTACCTCAACAGGGCCGTTTTCTGTATCTTCATTCCTCACGAGAGGAATGGTAACGATATAAGGTTCGGGAAATAATCCATTCAAGAACTCCGGAGTAAGTTTAAGCACAAAGGTATTCTCACCGTTCCGCTCCAGTACATAATCTGTATCTTCTAGTGAAGATGGATCTCCCTCAGAATATTCATAATGATATCTAATCTCCCCTACATCATAACCCAGCGAATGGATGATAAATTCTGGTGCTTCACCTTCACCTATAGGGCCAGTATGGTTAAAATAACTCGGAGTGATCATTCCCTTGTAGGTAAAACCGCCATCTGCTATCAGTTGATCCTCTTCCTGTACTTCACCCCCGGAAAGGGCATTCTTTAACAAACCGCCGTTCACCTTGATTTGAACGAAAGAGCTATAAGGAAGTGATTCACGCAGCTGAATGTGAAGCTTATTCTCTCGAATATATACCTCACCTAAATCGAGCTTGTCCTCACTTTGATTCAAAGTAACACTCACCCCATCCCTCGCAGCATTAGGATTAGAGTCATCTGTGATATTAAAGACTAATGGTGCAGTAAACGGCAAAACAATCTCATTATCACGGACGAGATAGTCATAGATATGTTCTCTAAATTCCTGCTGGTCTAACTCAGGCGCACCTAGTGGCTTTGGTGTTGGCTCCGGTGTTGGTACCGGCGATGGTGTTGGTGTTGGTGTTGGTGTTGGTGTTGCCGTTGCCGTTGCCGTTGGTGTTGGTGTTGGCGTTGCCGTTGCCGTTGGTGTCGGCGTTGGTGTTGGTTCCAGCGTCGGCGTTGCTGTTGGCTCCGGCGTCGGTGTTGACGTCGGCTCCGGTGTCGGCGTTGGTGTAGGTCTCATCGGCGGTGTTGGTCTCGTCATATCTAAGGGAGCTGAACTAGATAGATCATAGTGAATCTGAGGTGGAATTGTTGGAATAGGCGGACTTGAGTGAACGGGCATAGTGGCTTTGATTTGCTCGAGTAGTTGCTCGATTTTTTTCTTAGCCGATTCGAATTCCAATACCTCTTCTTCGTTCAGATATTTCAAATGCTGCTCTAGCGCAAATTGTGGTAATGCATTTAGGGACAACTGCGACTCTATCCATTGTTGATTCTCCATAATTAACTGCTGGGAGGCTGTTATCATACGCTCAATCAGCGTGGGATCAATAGTCGAAACTACATGAACTGTTCCTTCCAGAACTCCCAGATAATCGCCGTTATTCCCTATCCCATTATTAAGGACTACGTTACCTTGGCTATTAACGCTAACAAAAAACTCTGTACCCATAACGCCCATAATAGCCGTTGGTGTCTCAATCTCAAAGCGAGAATCGCCATCCAGTTTCTTTTTCACCTTGATCAGGACTTGCCCGTTTTGCAGCTTCAGGCTTGTTTTCCCACCCAATGCCTTTGCGCTTTCTACTAATTGGCTAATGGTAAGCGTAGTGCTAGCTCCGATCGTAACTTCTTTGTTAGCATCAAGATCGAGGCTAATTTGCCCATCATTGCCTGTTATAATCGTATCACCTTGGATAATCGCCATTCCTTTAAAAGCGTTGAATTTCTTCGTTCCACCGCTCTTTTTCACTTCAGACTTGCCTGAGACCGCAGTTATTTTCCCAACTTTGACGCTATCCTTCGCCTCTGTGACAACTGCTGGCCAAAGAATACTGAACAACAGCATAAACGACAGTGTAAGCTTTAACGACCTCATCTCAATCCCTCCAGTTCATAGACACTGATTCCTTGTTCCTTGCCCTTTACCTTGATCTCTCCTAATGAAACGGCTGATACTCTATCTTTTACAAAAGCGTAGGTAGCCTCACTGATGAGGATTTGTCCAGGCTTCGCATTGCTTTCCAGACGGGCTGCCGTGTTGACGGTGTCGCCAATCGCTGTATAATCCATCCGGGTCTTGGAGCCGATATTCCCGAATACAGCTGGACCAGTATGCACCCCGATACCGAATTTCACTACAAGACCAAACCGTTCGAACAGCTTTTGTTCCACCGCAGCCGAGCCTTCCTTCATCGCCCACGCCGCCTTCACCGCTTGCATTGGATGATCCTCCAGCAGCAATGGAGCATTAAAGATCGCCATCGTGGCATCCCCGATAAACTTGTCCAGCGTGCCATCATACTTAAAAATACAACCCGCAGTCAGATCCAGATACTCATTCAAAATCTCAACAATCTCCTCTGGTTCAGCAGCCTCCGACAACGGAGTGAACCCGCGAATATCAACGAATAACAAGGTTAGCTCTCTGCGGCTTCCTCCCAGCTTCAGCCCTTCTTTACCGTTCTTGAGAATTTGATCGACAACCTGCGGGGCAACATATCGACCAAAAATATCCGTAACTCTACGTTTCTCCATCAGTTCTTCTAAATATTGAAAAGCTATTACGATAATACAACTAACGATTAGAAAGGGAATCACATAACCCAGTGAAATTACTATCCCTTGGTCATAGAAAAAACGACCTGCAAAGATAAGAAGGGCAATGATGACCACAATGACCACATAGGAATATAGCATCTTCACTTTACGGAATAGTAGATAGGCTAGGAGCGCAACAAAAAGCAACACTACCTCGTTCCACTTCCAATCCAGTACCCGCTTATAATTATCGTCCAGTAGAGATTGAATGATATTTGCATGAATTTCCACACCATATAACGTATTTTTTCCGCTAATTGGTGTTAGGAAGTCATCCTTAAACCCTGTAGCATAGGGCCCTATAAGCACAATTCTATTCTCAAAATAAGATGGTGGAACCTCTCCGCTAAGAACCGCCGAATAAGGAATCTCCTCAAAGTCGCCATTGCCACCTGAATAAGGGATATAAAAGCGCCCAAAGTCATCCAGTGGGAGTTTCTGCGGATCAGCAGTGTCCCCCATCGCCTCTCGATATTTCTGGTAGACCGTCCATGACAAGCTGTGAATAGACTCCCCTTCATAGTCAAAAGAATAAAGAGCCTTACGCACCACTCGATCAGTATCCGTAATAGTATTGATATGGGCGGTTGCAGCCGCAGCCTTCCGCAAAGCCTCAAACGGCTGGGATAGCTCCAGCGCTTCGATCTTTCCCTGCTCGGTATTTGGCGCAAATGTGCCATATACCGGCAAAACTACATTCCCCGCACGGGCCACAGCCGCAGCGAATTCTGTATCCGCCTCCGGGTCCTCCGAGCCTACAGGGAACGTAAGGTCAAAACCGATCACTGCTGGATGTCCCTCGGAGAGCGTATCTAACAGCTGTGCATGAACATTTCTGCTCCACGGCCAGCTGCCAAAGTCCTCCAAGCTCTGATCGTCTATCCCGATGATAGCAATCGTAGTATCCACAGACCGCTCGTGCTGCATCACGCGGTCTTGTAACAGATGATCAATGGAGTCAAGACTCCCTCTATACAGTAGAACCGCAAAAATCACCGTAAGTAGAAGCAAAATATGTGCTAACTTTACTCTCAAGGTTCGTTTCTCCAATCTATGTATTATGGAATGAGTCCGAGCCAGCGCTATAATAAGCGTTCAAATACGTTGGTAATTGATAAGCAAAGAAGAAGGGGGCAGTGGATAACAGAATAAGGAATATAAGCAATCATGGATGAATACCCATTCCTGCGCCAATTGGAAGAAGTGCCGTAAACAAGGAGAATAACTGCCGGATCATCGTGAATAACTAGTGTAACAACGAAAGATATCATTATGACTGCCAGCAGGAAGCTAGATTATGTCTATTAAAAATTTATTCAAAAATATTATATATGAAAAATCATATGAATAGTAAGAATTTCCTGCTTTGCTAGAAGAAAAGGAATATAGAGTGCAAAAAATGACAAAGGCAGGCCAGAGTTACCTCTGCCTGCCTTTGCCATACTATTCTTATAAATTGATTATTCCATATAACAGTTTTGCAATTTCAGCACGGGTTACTTTGCCACGAGGATCGAAATGATTGTCGCCCTTACCGTCAAGGATTCCCTTAGCTTTCAATTCACTTACCGCTTGCTTCGCCCACTCTGATACGCTGTTCATATCCTTAAAGCTTGCAGTAGCAGCAATGGAAGACTGCACTCCAGCTTTGTATTGTATCAATTTCTGCAGGACAACAGCCGCTTCTTCACGTGTAATTGCATCTTTAGGACGGAACTTGCCATCACTGCCTTGGATAAGTCCAAGCTGGACAGCTTTATCTATCGATGATGCATAATAAGCATCTTCTGATACATCTGCAAAAGCACCATTCCCCGTAGTTTCACTTGTCTCATTCAATCCGAGTGAACGAATGGCTAGTGTAACAAAATCTGCACGGGTTACATTCGCTTGTGGACCATAGTGCGTATCGTCGATACCCTTAATCACATGCTTAGCCGTCAGCTTGGAAATGTACGGCTCTGCCCAGTGACCAGCGGTATCACTAAATTGCTTATGGTATTCCAGTACCGCGAAGGAAGAGAAATGATCTGTTGTAAAGGTAACGGTATTGCCTTTAAACACTCCACCCAAATATTCCAAGATACTGCCATTTACATAATAGACACCCGCAAAATCTGTATCAAGCTTAGCAAGCTGTTCCTTCGTCAGCGTCAGGGTAATCGTAACAGCACCTTTAAACTGATGAATAGCCGTTTCTTTGCCGCCTGCTGTGGTACTGAGGTTCAGCGTCACGGTTGTCTTGGATGGACTCATTCCAGCGACATTGCTTTGTACAGCTGTCGTAGTTGTATCAACGCTCAGCAGCAGCATGTCACTTCCGGCCGGGATCGCTGGTAAAGAGCTTGTTGGTACGCTTAATGTAACGCTGGAAGATACAATATTCAGATTCAGCTTCTTGTCGGCAGCCTGTTGGATGCTCGTTGCATCAAGTGCAAGTTTAAACTGATCTTGAGTCAAAGCTCCTCCGCCTAAGCTAATCTTGATATTTCCACCTGTCGTAGCTTCCTCAATCAGCTTCTTCAAGGCTGACGGATCAGCTGTATACGTTCCATTACTTCCTAATGCCAGTTCAATGTTTCCTTTTCCCCCTCCAGGTGTGGCTGTAGGCGTTGGAGTCACTGTTGGCACTGGTAAAACTACTGGAGGTGCCGATGTCACCTCTGGTGCTGGTGTCGGCGTCACTTCTGGCGATGGCGATACCTCTGGGGTCGGCGTCGGTCTTACATCCTCTTTTCCAGTGTAGAAGCCCCAAATGTCTGAAAGCACACTACCAGAGTTATCATCCTCGACTTTTGTATACCACTGGTAGTAGCTTTCTGGATTAAGCTTACTCCAAGTGACCTGAGTCTCCGTACCGCTCTCTACTTGCTGTTGGGTCGCGATTGTCTGATCACTGTAAACCTTAACTCCAATGTAATCGGTAGCTACACGTTTGGTTACAGGCTGCAGATCGAGATCTAGTACGAACTCATCTTTGCCAGGGAACTCATTTTCATCATAATAATTATAATCATCCAAGTAAGGCGAATAAGTCTTCACACGAAGCTTGTTGTTAGCTATATCGAACTGAAGCAGACGAATATAACCAAGTCCACCCTCTTCGGCACCTTGATAATCTGCCAGCATTTGATATACACTGCGGTCCGCAATGCCATCTCCATTATCATCCAACTCATCTACCTTAAGCTCCGCATCATGATAATGACCGGACAAAGCTGCGATTACGTTCTTGTTAGGTTTTACAACCTTTTCAAAGATCGTATCGGCAATCGGTGCGCGGTTATTAGATACGAGCAGGTATTCATGAAGACAAAGAATCGCTTTACGTTCTGGATAACGAGCAACGATCTCATTCATCCATTCAATTTCTTCTTCAGCCAGTCCCCAGCCCATATATACGATAATGAAGTCATTTCCGTTCGCAGATACTAAATCATAATGGCCCCGGTTGTTGTCATAGGATCCGCCAAAGGTTGGCATGTCCTTAAATCTCCATTCCCCAAAGTATTGCCAGAATTTCGTGTAATCTCCGGTTTGATGGCCTACATCATGATTACCCGCAAGAACACCATATGGAATACCTGCATCCTCAAGTACCTTCATATCCCGATCGGCTTCTTCCCATTCATATTCCTGATAGGATTTGTCCACTACATCTCCGGTATGAATTACATATTTCAAGTTCAAATTATCCTTATTGTCGGCAATCCACTTTACATTTTTCTGATAAATGTAAGGGTAGCTTTGAGAATAATATTGCGTATCAGACATCCATACAAAAGAAAAATCATAGGTATCCTGCGTAACTGTAGGTGCAGTCTTAGTCGCGGACGCAATCTCATCCTGAACCATGACAGCAATGCTATGTCCGCTAGCGAATTCTCCAACAGTCACCGTAGATTTCAGTTCAAAATCCTCAGTACCAGCAATCAAATGATCCAGCAGTATCCACTTCTCTTCAGCAGGACTCCACGCGTAGAGACTTACTTTACGACCTGGAAGTGAATTACCCTTCCATTCAATATCCACACGATCTGAAGCCTTCACCGATTCATCCAGCTTAATTTCATAGCGCTGATATGGGAATTGCTCAACCGCATCGTTAATTAAGTACTGTCCGTCAACTGCACTTATTTTGCTGTATTCGTCACTGCTAAGCGCTTTTTCGCCCGCAGGAACGGATTGCTTCGGCGGTTCTGTATCCGATGCGTTCTTAAATCCAGTAAATCCTTGCTCTGGATGGTTACCATCGTACTTGAAGCCTCTATAGAAGGTAACATCCATCTTATCCTGATTAGGATCTTCAACCTTAACCTTCAAAGTTGGATTCGTGCCCACACCAATCTCCCAGTTCTGAGGTGAGATCAGGAGTGGTGCAAATGGATTTTCATTCGGTACGTGGAATGTAATTACCTTTTCCACCTGATTACCTATCTTATCCAATGCGGTGATAGAAAGCGTATGGTCTCCACCGGACAACTTTCCGGATGAAGTAGCATAAGGCAGTTCAATAACATTGCCGTCCAGCTTCACGCTAACTTTATCTACACCTGCGTAAGTATCCTTGATCTCAGCAGTAATTACGAAATTACCACGATAAGTTTTTCCATCTTCAATCGATGCTTTAATAGATGGTGGCGTGTTGTCTACAACTACGTTTGACGATACCTTGGATCCACCTTCGGTCACTGTTACTTTATGTTCTCCGTCCGTTACTTCTGTAGTATTCCAGTTATAAGCCTTCGAACGGAACAAATCAGATTTCAGATCGAACCGGAAGCCGATGGATTCATGCTTACCTGCGCTGTCCCCCATCTTAATTTCTTTATCACGTTCTGCATAAGCAGGGTCCCAAACTTCAGTACCGTCTGCAAGTAATAGGCGCACATTCTTTACTTCAAAATCATCTTTATTCTCCTCGGGACGAGGGTCAAAAGGCGATGATTTAGAGCCCGCCCGAATGTAGATCACATTATCCTTGCCCACTTGCAAAGCGGCAGAGGAGATCGGGAAGGTCAATGTCGTATACGTAGTAATCGGGTCCATAAAGGTGTATAGAATACTCGCATCCCCTAATTCTTCTGGTCCCATGGTGATACCGTTTTTGAAATAATAATCTACATTCTTCGCATCAAATACAAAGTAAGCATCATTCTCAAGCGCGGCATATACCTCGTTATTGCCAAGCACCTTATTGTCGATGCTCAGGCCCACTTCATCAGCCTTTGCGGTAGCAGAGGTTCCTTTTACCGTCATAGAGCCATTAATGAATTGCCCATCCTTCACATTCAAACGAAGTGATGATTGATCTGGACCACCCGTAATTTTCACTTTCATTACCGGAGATTCAGTCTCATTTGTGCCATCGGAAACGACGAAATAATACTGTATTTCATTTCTGCCGATCAAATCAGCAGACGACAATTTATAATGATACAAGCTATCGTTAAAGTCTTGGGATAAATTATGGCTGACAAAATCAGGCTGCTTATCCGAAGCTACCCTTACTTCTACAGACGTAACAGCTTTATTGTCATCCGCGAAAGCCTTCAAATCCAGACTCATCGACTGATCAATCTCCGTTACAGCAGTCAGATCATTTACCGTCGGATTTTCGGTATCCGGATCCACATGGATCGGTGTGTTAGGAAGCAGTGCAACATCTACCTGCCCTGGTGACGGAACCGCTGATCCTGTGCTAATCTTGAGCATTTTACTTTGCCCATTCACAGGATACTTGTATAGAAGGGCTTTATTTTCTTTGGTGTCGTCACCTTTAGCCCCACCATCATAGGTAAGATCAGCATCATAATACGCAGAGGAGATTTCTTTCTCGGTATTACTTTTGATTACGACGGCCCGGCGGCCAGAGTTGGCCATCCCATCGCTTTTGATTTGAAAGAGATTCGTGCCATCCATCAAATTAGTGTTGAATTCCGCATTAAAATCACTAGCGGTGTATGTACTGTTAGCACTATTAATAACCCAAAACACTACGGAATGCTGTGCAGGAATTACAAAACTCTCTTTCGTAGAGGGCCACTTCACATCGGAAGCATTGCCTTTATCAGGATAGCGATAATAGATCTTGTAGTTTTTAAAATCAATCGGTGCATCAGTATTGTTATATACCTCAATGAATTCAAAAGCATCGCTGCTCGTACCTTTTACATTCGTCGAATTGGGCAGCAGCTCTGTAATTAACAGCGGCGGCACATTACTCGAATCGAATGCAGGCAGGTTCACATGAACAGAATAGCTCTCTGTTACATTGTTTACACGAATGCTGTAGTGCAGTTCTGGTTCTTCCAGTGCAGCCGCAGGAATCACGGCCGTATATTCCCCCTCGCCTTTTGAGGTCATGGTGATTACCGTATCTTTCACCTGAGAAGGAGAGCCGTATTGCAACTTCACTACCGGTAGCGTTCCGTCTGGTCCAATCTCTAGGTTCGTAATCTTCGCGGTGACGGGAAGATCCGCTGGATCCACACTGCTCTGCGAGTGGTGTTCAATTACCGGTTGCTTGTCTCCAGGTACTAGCTCAGGCAGTTGCTCTGGATCTACGGTTCCTGGTGTAGCCGCAACCGTTCCCGAAATCGCCATGAGACTCATCATAGAGCTGTCGGATTGCGAATACTTATAGAAAATCCCGTTGTTTTCCTTCACCTGTTCTTTTCCATAAGAAGCAGAGACAATAAGAGCATCTCCTGCTTTACTTTTAATTTGTAAGTTGCGCGCAGAAGCGTTGGCCATACCACCGCCACCGTTAATACGGAACAGGTTTACACCTTCCTGAAGAGATGCAGAAGGATTAAAGTTTTTGATGAAATCCTCGGCAGGAACACTCAGATTATTGCCGTTCATAATCCAGAAGACGATATTTCCATGCGCCGGTATGACCGCATCGCCGTTTGGTGTCCAAGTATCTTTGTCATTATAAAAGAAATAATAATCCTTAAAGTTAACCGGCTCGTCCGTATTATTGTAAACCTCAACAAATTCGTAACCATCTATAGAGCTACCATCCGCGCCTTTTACATTTTTAGTATCTGGAACAACCTCTGTAATAAGTAAAGAGCCTGGATTGGTTGGTGTCGCGTATACATCTGTCATTACAGTCGGTTGACTTAAAAGCGTGTTGAGCTCAACCTGTTCATCAAAATGTGCTCCTAATTCGGAAGATGTCTGCTCCGTATCCGGCTGCTGTTCTTCCGCATATCCTGCTGGAACCATGATCCCCAACATCAGACTACTTGCAATTACGCTGGATAGAAAACGTTTAGCTTTTGCTGTTATTCTCAAAACTCCGAACACTCCCCGTAAGTTTGATTGTGACCCTTCTGCATAAATATGCAATTTAGATCATCTGGAAATTATACTAGGGGTATATTATCGCTATATCATTTCAATGTTAAATCTTTAGGTTATCTTAAATATTGTTTAAGCTTCAGCTCAGCTTTCCGGGTTATAATAGAAATAAGTTAAACCACAACCATCACAGACACTTTCAACAGAAACCATAGAACGTTATTCGTAAAATAAGAAAAGAGGACTCTAATGGATATAAAAAGAGTGATTATAGTAGGAACCGTAGTTATAGTAATGTCTTTCGGAAATGCTTGGAGTAGCCTTACTGCTAACGCAAGCTCGTCAACTCAATGGTCCACCACAAGTGTTGCGGATAAAGACGAATTATTATTGAAAGCCCTTAACCAACCCACAGATGATGATCTGTACGATGCCTTATATGACGGCAAATCACTTCAAGATATTGCAATAGAACAAAACACAGATATTGAAGATGTGATCGATCTACAGGTAACCCAGCTAACGGAACAGCTAGATTCACGACTAGCTTCCGGAAATATTACAGCCGAGCAGTATGCAGCACACAAAGCGGAGCTGAGGGACATCGTTACGGAGAGCGTTCTCACTTCTTTCGGCTAAGAAAGATACATACATTGGCCGTACAACATTTCTCCGCGCCCAAGCTATAACGCCTTGGGCGTCCCTAATGGACGGTAAGCGTTTATGCGAGAAATATAAGGATAATATATAGCTTGGAGATTATAAATTCTTATATTTAAATAAAGAGGGTGATCCGAAAGCCATTGAATGGCTATCGGATCACCCTCTTCGTATATTCAACGCTATTAAACTGAATTCCTAAGTCTCTATCTTGTTATCTCTATTGATCTCCAGTATATCCAGGAAGAATACAAAAATTGGAATGCCGAGAATTAGACCCCATACGCCCATATAGTGCTCAGAGAAGAGAAGTACGATAAAAGTGTAGAACATAGGCAGGTTCATTTTGGATGACATCAGTTTTGGATTTAAGAAGTAACCCTCAACAAAATGTAGTATGGCGATCATAACCAATACATATATCGTCATTGCTATACCACCAATGTTGTAACCAATAATACAAAGTGGTATTAAGGAGATCACAAAGCCTACAACTGGAATCAAACTAAGCAGGAAGATCATAATCGATAAGGCGAATAGATACGGAAAACCTAAGATCCAGAGTCCAATCACCGTAAAGCATGTATTAAACAGCGCGATCAGAATTTGCGCTTCGATCACTTTACCAAACGATGAGATGAATTTTCTACCGAAATACTCAAGCTCAACATAGAACCAGGAAATCTTGCTCTCTTTAAGACGGGCAGTGAAACTGACAATTCTGTTCTTCTCAAGGATAAAGACAAAGCTCAGAATGGTGGATAATACGAAGCTTGTGCCCCAATTACTTATTTTCAGGACGTATTCAAGACCATCTTTCACATAAGACTGGTAGTTCAAATCCTTAAGCTGGGCAAATAAATACTGCACGATTTCGTTCTGCGGAATGTTTGCAGGGGTTAAACTGGTCAGAAAATTAGTTAACTGCTTTATCTGTGTGAAGACCTTCGGTAAATAATTCACTAAGGTCACTACGATCAGAGCAATCAGAGCTAAATACAAAATAACAATAATGACTTTACTGTTGACCGCAACATATTTATTGATTCGCTTCGTGAGCAGCACCTGAAAGCTGTTCATTACATAAGCAATCAGAAATGTTAACAGTACTAAATTGAGCATATCTCTAATACTGAATAGCAGCAGGGCAACCAGCCCCAAAATAAAAAAACGCCGGACCGTTAAATTCGCGTAATAACGCTTAAATACTTCCATCTGTTCTCTCCATTCGCCTACCAATTAGTACTCTAATTATAGTCTACAGTAAGGAATTCACTTATAGCAACTAGTGATTCGCCCAAATTGGCGAAATTTCTCACTTTTTGTAAACTCCTAATGAACATAGGGAAAGCTGATATCCATTCCATACATTTCCTTAGCCGTTTATGAGCCTCCCGTTGTGTTCATTAACTTAACGATTCGACTCTTCTGATCGTAGTTGAGATCAATATGTAGATCCTTGCATAATTGTATAAACGGAACCATCAGGGTCCCTTTCCTCATTTCGGGCGCACTTCCTATCAGAGCTACTCTTTGGTTATTCAAGGTTAATTCCATAGGTGAATCTATATGTTTAACCTGCTCAAGAGTTTGGACTGCAGTTAGACTCTGACTTCCCCCGTTGATCCGGGAGGCATTCCGGTCCGTTCTCGCATTGATCCCATCCTGGATTTTAAATGTTAGCGAAATTCCGAGTGAATCACATGCCGATAGCAATCGGTCATTGTATGATCCATAAGGAAAGGCAATCGCTGAATCGGTATTCCCCAGCTCTTCCTTCAGTCTTTGCTCCGCCTTGGCTAAATCACGAGTAACTCTGCTGTAGTACTCCGTATTCATTTCGTTTCTGTTCTCATCATCGATATATAACAAAGCACTGGCGGCTGGCCGCTCCCCACCCTCAGCATCCACGATACCATAATGGTGTAAATCGTACGTGTGACTATAGAATCCCATTCCGTCCCGCTTCATTTCCCGCATCTGCTCCCAATTGAGCTTCGGCACACTATTCGGATCTGGGTGATCAATCGTAGATACGATAACAAAATTCACTGCCGTATAGCCATATTTTTTGAGAATAGGAAAAGCCAACTCATAAAAGCTCTCATATCCATCATCAAAAGTCAGCAGCACCGCATTATCTGGAACCGTGCCTCCATTCAGCATAAATTCACGGTATTGTTCCATCGTAATCACGTGAAACCCTTCTTGCTTCAGCAGGTTCATTTGATCATCAAACCGATCGGCAGATAAGATCCAAGGAAACTGCGGCATTGGCTTCTCTGAAAGATGATGGTACATCAGCACAGCTACATGGTCTCTATAGTAAATACCTTTCGGAAGTGCCCCCTGCTTCTGCCAGCCGATATGCATATTAAGGGCCTGTTCTGCTGCAGCCTTGGGAATCATTAGCTCATCAGGCGAGCCCGGATATGTAGCTACTGTCTTAATGATTTGACCGTTCACATCTATAGTAACTGCAGAAGACTCGTGTTGATTGTTGAAAATAGCAGCAAGACTTATTAGCAGAACAATGACTAAAAGTATCATATATTTTTTCGTATGCAATCTCTGAATCTCCTTAAAAAGATCTTTTATTCACTATGTAACTACATATTTGGTGACAGTTCCACCTACTTTTGGTTACATTTTCTTTTTTATTTTGTTTCTTATCATAAAAATAGGAGGCGAACCCTAAGCCTGAACTGGCTTAAGGAACACCTCCCTCACATGGAGATCTATATATAATTATGTACATCTATGTGTAATTGTAGACGGTCTAGGACCTTCTCTTGTCTACAAAGTAATTTTCTTCCCCTAGCTCGTCCACAAACTGCTGCAGCCAATCATAATATTGAACGGCATGCTCCAGCTTCTCCAGATCCTTCAGGCAGAATTGCCGCTCCTCCTCAGGCGTATCCACGGCATGAACCAATCCCTCCAGCTCAGGAATAACAACATCCAAGGCTTGCCTCATGACATCAATCTCCCGCTGCAGCTTCATTCCAAAAAAGTTCTTAAAGGTCTGAAAAAAATCTGTTTCCACTGCATACAGATCCTTTCGCTCCCGCTTCTCCTCCAGCTTGGTCACCATTTTGGAAGCCATCAAAGATCGGACTCCATAGCTCATATTACTCTTACTCATATTCATCACATTCTTCATCTCTTCAAGCGTCATCGGCCGGTCTTCAAAGAACATAATTCCATACAGCTGCCCGAATGAGTAATTGGCACCATATAAGTCCATCGTCTGAGCAATTGCATCAATCATCGGACGCAGCAGCTGCTCGCGTGGAGATAAGTCTCTATTCTCTTCACCAAAGGCTACCTGTTTCATAGCTGCACCTTCATTCCACTTAGAATCTACCTTCTATTTTACACAAAATAGCAACTACTTTCGCTAATCTCTTAAATTTTTACATAATCTCGCATCGATCTTTACGCCCGCTTGACCACGCAGCTGCTCGATGAGTGTACAATTTTTTTTGAACGGAGGAGCTTTCCTCAGAATTATACCGCAAAAAACAGAAGATGGAATGGGGTATCGACAGAATAATGAAACGCACAAGATTTATAGGTGAGTTGAAACCGGTGCTCTTCACCTTGCCGGCAATGATTCCATTCGTGGTATTTTGGCTCGCGCCATTACTTTATGTATTTTATCTCAGCTTTACTGAGTGGGACTTCATGAGCCCCGAGAAAACCTTTGTCGGACTAACCAACTATCTGGATCTGTTCAGCAATCCCGCCTTCTATAAAGCGCTAAGAGTAACCTTGTTATTCTGTGCGGGAAGTGTACTGCCCGTTATTCTGATCGGACTTGGACTAGCACTCCTGATGAATGGGAAGCTGAAAGGCTCCACCCTCTATCAGGTACTTCTTTTCTCCCCTTGGGTCACGCCGACCGTGGCGGTATCCATTGTCTGGTCCTGGATTTACGAACCTGAAATCGGTCTTGCCAATACTGTACTTGATCTATTCGGTCTAGAAAAAATCGGCTGGCTTCAAGATCCTAAATGGGCACTGCTCGGCGTTCTGCTCGTGACGATATGGAAATCGGTAGGCTGGGCGATGATTTTTTACTTGGTGGCACTACGCAATGTCCCTACCGATCTGCTGGAAGCCGCTGAACTGGATGGAGCAAATGCTGTTCAAAAATTCAGCCGTATTACTTTACCGCTAATCTCGCCAACGACACTGTTTCTGTTCATCGTACAGATCATCGGTGCCTTACAGGCATACGACCAGATTAACGTACTCACACAAGGTGGACCGTCGGGATCAACACGTACCCTGCTCTATATGTATTATCAGTCTGCCTTTGAAGCCTTTCAGATTGGAGAAGCCTCTAGTGTCGCAATGATTCTGGTATTTATATGTATGCTGCTCTCCGTAATCTCACTAGAGGTTAGTAAACGGACAACCCATTATCAATAACTACTGCTGTAAAGGAGATCGACTGATGAATGCAACGACCGTACGAGTGGGCAAACTGGCCCGCCATCTATTTTTTGCAGCTATTGCACTGATCATGGCCTTCCCCTTCTATTGGATGGTCACCAGCGCCTTAAAAACCAATGATGAAATCTGGCAGTCTCCGCCGACGATCTGGCCGAAAGAGCCGCTGTGGGGTAACTTTTCAGCCGCCTGGCACGAAGCCCCTTTCTTTAGATATATGGGCAATAGCGTATTTGTCGCCGTCTCTATTGTTATTTTGCAGGTGATAAATTCCGGGATGATGGCCTATGCGCTTACGCATATGAAATTCCGCTTCAGAGGGCTGTTCGCAGGTGTCATTCTTTTCGGCTATATGGTCCCTGCCACCGCCGTTTATCTTCCCGGATATCTGGTATTGTCCCAGCTTCATCTACTGGATTCATATGCCGGGTTGATTCTATCTAACTGTGTAAGTGTCTTCTCCATCTTTCTAATTCGGCAAGCCTTCCTTCAGGTTCCCCATGAGCTGGTAGAGGCTGGAGAAGTGGATGGTTCCTCGCATATGCGGATTCTCTGGACCATTCTTGTACCCATTACACGGTCTTCCTTTGCTGTGCTAGCCCTGATCACCTTCATTGATCAGTACAATAACTATTTCTGGCCAATGCTCATCACCAAAGATCCTAATCTACAGCTGGTCTCGGCCGGTCTGCGTAGTTTCTTCACTCAAGGAGGTGCTTATGGATTGAAATGGCCGCTGATCATGGCCGCTAGCGCATTCACCATCGCCCCGTTGCTGCTAGTATTTCTACTAGCTCAGAAAACGATCATGCAAAGCGTCAACATGACCGCTGGTTCCAGCAAAGGATAAGCTAACTATTCTATTTAATAAGAGGAGAATGATGATGAACGTATTGAAGAGACTGTCCGCCCTATCTTTGGTTGCCGGATTTACAATGTTAACAGCTTGTGGAGGAAATGCGAGTACAGATAATGTTACAGCGGCAAATGGAGCTTCTTCCTCCCCCTCCGCAGAGGCTGCACCTACACAAAATGCACCGGTAACGATTGAGTTCTGGTATGGTCTCGGCGGTAAGCTTGGTGAGAATATGGAGGCACTGATTCAGAAATTTAATGCCTCCCAGCAAGAGGTCATTGTCAAAGGTATCGCGCAGGCAGACTACACTGAAACCGAGCAGAAGCTGCAAGCGGCCATTGCTACAGGAAAAGTGCCTGCTGCTGCTCTCTCCTCAAATGTAGATTGGGCCCGCAAAGGATATTTCGCTCCGATAGATGAGCTTATGGCATTGCAGCCAGATTTTAATAAAGAGGATTTTGTCCAAACCTTTCTAAATCAGGGCCAGGTTGATGGCAAGCAATACTTCCTGCCGATGTATGGAACAACACAGATTATGTACTATCGCAAAGATGCTTTTGAGAAGAACGGAATTGATGCGAGCACATTGAAGACTTGGGAAGACCTAGCTGCCGCAGCTGCGAAAATGACCGTGAAAGACGGCGGCAAAACCACCTTCTTCGGTTGGGAGCCTATGTGGGGTTCAGGGAACATGATTGATGCCGCGCTCAGCAAAGGAGGCACTATTCTTAGCGAGGATGGGAAACAAGTCATGATCGACTCTAAAGAGTGGATCGAAACCTGGGATTTGTTCCGCAAATGGATCCACGAGGATAAGATCATGCGGATTCATTCAGGGGGTCAAGGCTGGGAATATTGGTACAAAACAATTGATGATGTAATGAAGAATCAATCCGCAGGCTACACCGGCTCCAGTGGCGATCAAGGTGACCTCGACTTTAGCATTGTTTCTGCTATGGAGCAGCCAGGCTGGGCAGGGATTGGCGAGGGCAAACCCGTAGCCCAAGCACTGATGGCCGGCATTCTATCTAAAGCAAGCGACAGTGAGAAACAAGCGGCTATGAAATGGCTAACCTACTTCACAAATGCCGAGAATACTGCCTCTTGGTCCATTAATACTGGATATATTTCGGTGCGCCAATCCGCATTGCAAGACCCGGCGTTTGTGTCATTCAGTGAAAGCAATCCACAGATTAAGGTTCCGTTGATGCAAGCTTCTCATGGCTCTGCACCATTCCAAGATCCTACTGGCGGCAAAATCAACGATGCGCTGAAAATCGCCGCTGATAAGGTGCAAATTGAGAATATTCCTGCAGCACAGGCACTTAAGGAAGCACAGGAAACAGCGCAAGCAGCGCTTGATAAACTAAAATAAAGGCGGTGGAGTTCATGTCTGAGCTCATCACGCCACAAGGCAGATACGCTGTAGCAGCTATTCTATTCGACAAGGATGGTACGCTGCTCCAGTTCGTATCCCTCTGGGGCAGCTGGGGCGAGTGTTTTTTAGAGCGATTCACGAAGGATATGAAGCAAAGAGGACTACAGATTCCAGAAGAACAGCTCCCTGCATTAATGGGAACTATACACAATTCCCAAGGAAGCATTACCGATTATGATCGGAACGGACCCCTGGCTATGGGGACTATGAGTGATCTCTATGCCATCCTGTCATGGCAGGGTTATTTGCAAGGTTTATCGTGGGCGGAGTCCATGGAGCTTGTTCATCAGTGCCGTCTGGAAGCGGATGTTATGTTGGAAAAGAAACGCCCCGTTCACTCGTTGCCGGGTATTCATCGTTTTCTCGATGAGTGTGCGAGTGCTGGTATCCCTCTCGCCGTGGTGACCGCAGATGAAACAGATGCTGCAGAGAAACATCTCCAATGGCTCGGCATACGGCACTATTTCTCCGAGGTAATTGGAACAGACCTTGTGGATCAGGGTAAACCTTTCCCCGACATGGTGCAGCTTGCCTGCGAAAGGTTGGCCGTTGAACCCGCGCACACAGCAGTTATCGGTGATACTAATGGGGATATGCGAATGGCTAAAGCAGCGGGTGTGCAGATAGCTATAGGTATCACTGAAAATGAAGACATTAGTGCTTCATCGCATATTCTCCCGGATGCAGATCTCATTGTGCGATCTTACGCTGAACTCAGCATCGAGGTTACTTCCCTGTGAAAATAGAAGGAATTTGGACATGGATGTTTCTGATGCTAGCGATTGTGTTCGAACTCTCAGGGACCATCTCAATGAAAATATCTCAGGGGTTCACTCAGCTCTGGCCTTCCGTGCTCATGTTCCTGTTCTATGGAGCCAGCTTCACCTCCCTGAATTATGCCCTCACCTCTATTAAGGTAGGCGTTGCTTATGCGATATGGTCAGGGGCGGGAATCATCCTCATTTCTTTCATAGGAGCCCTATTTTTCGAAGAAAAGCTAACCCTGTCCTCCCTACTATGGATAGCCGTTATCCTAACCGGGATCATAGGACTGAACATTAGCGGGAAGACGCACTAGTGAACAGCAAGAGTGTTTCATAGATTCATACGATGAAGGGGGATGCCTAAACATGAGTGCGAACACATTACCTGAAGAGAAGCCTGTTATTACCTTTCAGATCATCACGGATACGCATGTCACCGCTGACCGAAATCATGAGTACAATCTTAACTTTGAGCTGGCGCTCCGTGATATAGCCGCACATGGAAAAGGCAGCAGTGGGATTATGCATATCGGTGATGTCACAAACCATGGTTTTTCTGCTGAATATAAAGAAATGCTTCGTATCATTAATCAACATAAGGCTGACTTGCCCGACATTACTTTCACTTTAGGTAATCATGATGTAGGCCTCGGGATTTGGAAGTCTCGCTTAGGGATGTATACGTCACAGACTGGAATGTCTGGACCCTATCATGATCACTGGATTAATGGCTATCATTTTATTTTTCTAGGTACAGAAAAAGGATTGCCTAAATTCTGTCATCTTTCCTCTAAGCAGCTTGATTGGCTGGAGCATAAGCTTGGGGAGCAAGCTTCACCGGATCAGCCTATCTTTCTTTTCCTGCATCAACCGCTTAAAGATACAGTAGCTGGATCGTTAGAATCACAAGATTGGTATGGTGTCACTCAAGATAAGGAATTAAAAGAGATTCTTTCGAGACACCCCCAGACCTTGTTATTCACTGGTCACACCCATTGGGAGCTAGAGGTAGACAACACTATGCACCCTGGCCATGGAGAGATGGCAACGATGTTTAATGCTGCTTCTGTCGCCTACCTTTGGACAAACGAAGATAAGCATAAGACAGGCAGCCAAGGCTTCTATGTGGAAGTATATAGAGATAAAGTGCTTGTCCGGGGCAGAGACTTTAAGACAGGAACCTGGATTGAAGCTGCACAATATGAGGTTGCTTATACAGCAGTAAACGTATAATGAAACTCCCCGCAGCAAGCTGCGGGGAGTTTCATTCTGTGAATTACACGCAGAAGGATTAGCCGTACCGCCACGCTCTGCGTTATTCATCCCATGCTGCTAACAGCTTCGGAATGCCTTCTACAAGAAGCTTGTGGTATACCTCGGAAATATCTTCAATATCATCCGTATTCGCCACACCCAGCAGCGTCTGCATAACGATCCCGTCAATAGCTCCAATCAGCAATGAGGCAATGGCTTTATTGTATTTCCCGGGTTGTTTTTCGTACAAGCGTTGTAACAGCTCCTCGGTATGACCAATCCATTTCTTATACTTAACTTTCAATTGATTGGAGATTTCCTCGTTCCCGAGTATCGCTTCCTGGGCAAGATAGAACTGCATTCGATTGTCATCTATTTTGTTAAAACGATCTTTCACATTCTCGCTGATTTGCTCAATAACTTCCCCGCGGCTATACTTCCCTTGCTGTACCTCCTCGGCAATTCTCGTAGATACGGATAGACTGCGATCCATCGCATCATAAAGAATCTCTTCTTTACTATTGTAATGATGATACAACGCCCCCGTGCTAAGCCCGGCTTCATCGGCAATTCTCCGCATAGTCGTACCCGCAATACCCATTCGATAGATAACACGATTCGTCGCCTCAATAATATGTAATTTTTTATCCTCAGACATAAACTCCCCGCCCAACTAAATCGCTTGTTGCGAATTATTTTTATATGAAAAGAGTACTGAATCTACTTTGTTTTTTGTGTGTTAATTAGCACAGACAGAACCAATTAATTCCTAATACAATAAAACCGAACAGTTGTTATGTTTATGAATTAACCAAGCTTTGTAGGGTTGAAGCTCAGTATCGGCACAAATTGATTACGCTTTCACAAAAAAGGAGGTTTATCATGGATATTCCTGCATGGCAGTACGGCGTTAGTATGATCGGCTACATAGTTCTGCTTCTTATTGTTGTCAGTATCATGCGCAAGCATTATAAGTTTGCCCACTGGTTCTGGATTGCTTCTTTACTAACCTTTCCCTTATGGCTTATGGGCGGTGTAGAAGGCTGGTTTCGGTGGGCAAAGATTTTAAGTGTAATTCTTCCTACGATATTTGTTGGATTCATTCGTATTGCTAACTACGAGAAACGAAAAGGACCGTTCTGGAATGGGTTACAGAAGGATTGGGTATTGTGGTTCGTATATGGCGTTCTATTCCTTAATATCATGGAAGCGACCATTAAAGACTTTACGATGGGGAATACGTTCAATGCGCTTACCGGCCTCCTATTATGTATAACCATCCCTTTTGCGCCAAAATATTGGAAAATTTCTACAGAATCACACGGCGATCTCATTGCATATACGACAATCGGCTGGAACTTCCTCTATACAACTTGGAATGCAGCCTTCGTCTATGCCGAGAGTCCGAAGTTCTTTGCAAGCTCGCTATGCATTCTTCTCGCAGCCGAGCTCTATCCCATCATCAAACGCCGCCCAGAACTCTACATCATTGCGCGGGTCTATACATTAGCGGCACATCTACTTCTACGTGCATGCTTCGTTAGCCTGTTCCCGACACTAATGGATGCTTCATCGTGGTACAATGCAGACGTCATGAACTATTGGGGAATCATCAACTTTATTATGATTGTTCCGTTTGTATTCTGGCATATGTGGCAGCTGCACACCGGCAAAGCAGAAATCAGCTTCCGGCGTGGCCGGATTGAAGTGAACTAACCAAGAACGCCCTTATCCTTTCCATGAGGAAAAGGTAAGGGCGTTCTTTCTTTATTTCTTCTCTGCTCGGAGAGGCTATCGTTGAATCGGCTCGATCCGGTAGCTTGCGTTAGCGCTGGCACCGTCTTCCACGCCGGCTCCACCGTGAATCTGCCAGCCGAATGACAGCACAGATTCCAGCCGGTTCTTCTCGGCTGTCGTCAATACTATTTCTATGGCTTCTTTACCCTCTTCAAGCTCCAACTCTGCCTCTTTACCAAGAACAACCCATATCCAGCTACGAATGCCACGAATCGTGTTGTACTTGATCTGATAGCCTGTCTTCACCGCTTGCTCGAACAATTCTGGCTGCTCCGCTTGTAAAGTGGTCAACTGCTTATAATCAAATTCGTATTCACTCTCGTCAACGGGCAAATCGCCCTCCGCCACTTTACGAAGAATATCCTCATTGGACCAGCCCAAAGCGCGAAGTGATTCTACCAGTAAAGCATCCCACTGGGATAACTTTACCCGGTTCAAACTGTCTGACATCCTGATTCCCCCCATACCTGTATATAGATTCTACTTATTCCGTGAAATCATAAGCAACATAATGACCCGGACTAACTTCCTGCAATGTAGAGGTCTCAGCCCTGCCGTACTCTGCCGAATATCCATCTAAAATAATTCTCTGATTAGCCCGCTTAGGGTCCGTCTCCAAAATCGAAGATAGCAGCGCCTTCGTATAAGGATGAATAGGGTTCTCGTATAGTTCGTCACTTTCGGCTACTTCTACGAGACGACCGCCATACATCACGCCAATCCGGTCCGAAATATGCCGTACCATCGACAGATCGTGCGCAACAAAGAGGTAGGTCAACCCAAATTCCGACTGCAAATCCTCCAGCATATTCACTACCTGAGCCTGAACAGATACATCCAGCGCTGAGATTGGTTCATCGCACACTACGAATTCAGGTTTCACAGATAATGCCCGAGCGATCGAAATCCGTTGGCGTTGCCCGCCACTGAATTCATGAGGAAAGCGATAAAGATGCTCTCTTTTTAAACCCACCTTATCCAGCAGTGCCGCAACAGCCTCTATACGCTCGTCGCCTTCGTGGATCCCGTGGATTTTCATAGGCTCACTGATCAGATCAAGTACATTCAGGCTTGGATTCAACGAGGAATATGGATCTTGAAAGATCGATTGAATCCGTCTGCGAAAAGGCTTAAGCTGCTTCTCTCCAAGCTTGCTCAGCGGCTGCCCGTCAAAAGACACTTCACCATCTGTATAGTCATACAATCGCAGCAAGCAGCGTCCAACCGTGGACTTGCCGCTCCCCGACTCTCCGACCAGTCCAAAGGTCTCCCCCTGACGAATCTGAAAGCTTACGCCATCTACCGCCTTAAGCACTGATGTGTTACGTCCCCATATATCCTTGCCTTTGGAGAAATGTTTCTTCAGATTATTTACGTCCACTAGAATCTTATTATCACTCAACAGAACCGCTCCCTTCAACACCAGCTACGGCTGGAGTCTCCTGCACACCGTCTGCCAGCCAGCACATCGAACGATGGCCAGGCGATAATTCGATGACCGGAGGACGTTCGCTGCAACGGGCAAAAGCATTAGGGCAACGTTCCATAAATGGACAGCCCGAAGGGGGATCCAGCAAATCCGGAGGTGTGCCTTCGATAGGGACAAGGCGTTCCCGCGACTTGCCGTCACGTTTTGGAATCGAGCGAAGCAGACCTTTCGTGTAAGGATGCTGTGGGCGATAAAAGATATCCTCTACCGTGCCCTCCTCCATCACAAGTCCACCATACATTACGATAACCCGTGTACATACCTGTGCTACCACACCCAAGTCATGGGTAATGAGCGCTACAGCTGTACTGGTATTATTTTTCAACTCTTTAAAAAGATCGAGAATTTGCGCCTGTATTGTTACATCGAGCGCAGTTGTCGGCTCATCCGCAATCAATAGCTCTGGCTTACAGGAAAGAGCCATGGCGATCATGACCCGCTGGCGCATCCCGCCGCTGAATTCATGCGGATATTGCTGCAGCCGCTGTTCAGGATTATTAATTCCTACCTGACGCAAGATGCTTGCTGCCTCTTTAAGCGCTTCTTGTTTATTTAAACCCCGATGCCGACGGATGACTTCCGTAAGCTGCTGGCCGATTTTTTTTACAGGATTAAGAGAGGTCATGGGGTCCTGAAACACCATTGCTATACGATTGCCGCGTAGCTTTCTCCACTCTTTTTCCGAAAGGTTCGATAAATTCTCACCCCGAAAATTAATATTTCCACCGATAATTTTACCCGGAGGTGTAATTAACGACATAATCGCCTTGGCAGTTACACTCTTCCCACTACCAGATTCTCCGACGATTCCTACCGTCTCACCAGCATCTATATGAAAGCTAACGCCGCGAACTGCTTGATTCTCTCCGTCCCTTGTATGGAACGAAACCTTCAAATCCTCGACAGACAATAGCCGTTCCGTCATGATGTCTTCACACTCCTATCTTCGGATCAGCTTCGGTTCAAAGCCTACCCGCAAAATATCACCCAAAACATTAAAGCTCAGTACCGTTAATAGTATCAATAATCCAGGGAATAAAGCCAGATATGGCGCTTGAGCGATATATCCCTGCGCATTGTTAAGCATACTGCCCCAAGTCGCATTCGGAGGCTGTACCCCGAACCCGAGGAAACTTAGGGACGACTCCATCATTATCGCCGAAGCGATATTATTCGTCGCACCTACAATGACAACAGGCACTAGCCCCGGAAGAATATGACGCCAAATAATTCCGAAATTGCTCTGTCCGGAGGCTTTTGCATAGAGTACATATTCGCGTTCCTTAATCGTCATCGTCTCTGCCCGAATGACACGGGCGATATTCATCCACATTAATAGAGCAATAATAATGATGATATTCCCAACACTCGGCTTCAGAAATACGCTAAGCAGCAGCAGAACTAAGAAAGAAGGAATGGACAGCACTACATCAAGCATCCGCATGAGAAGATTATCAACCCATCCGCCAAAGAATCCACTGATTACGCCCACCGTCACACCTATGCCTGTAGCAATGATCATTGAAGCAAAGCCAACTAGCAGTGATACCCGGCCACCATATAATGCGCGGGCAAAATAATCCCGGCCATAGTCATCCGTCCCGAACCAGTGATCGGCTCCCGGCGATTTCAGACGTGCCAGAACATCCATCGCATTCGGATCATGTCCAGATAAAAAAGCAAATATAGAGCCCAGTGAGAAGATGATTAAAGTAATGAGGGCTGCGACGCCCAATTTATTCGTAAATAGCTCATCTCCAACACTTTTCCATTTACTGCGATTCATGAGGTCACCTCGTTAATTTAATTCGTGGGTCCACGAAGCTATATAGAATATCCGCGACCAGATTACCGATGATCAGCATTAAAGAGGAGAATAGAGTAATTCCCATAATCACGGGGTAATCCATCCCTTTAACTGCAGTCATCCCCAAAGAGCCAATACCTGGCCATGAAAATACTGTTTCTGTAACAATTGCACCTGCCACCAGATCACCCATAGACATCCCGAGCAATGTAATTACAGGAAGCAACACATGCTTCATTACATGACGAAACAGAATCGTTGTCTTGTTAGATCCAAAAGCATATTGAATCTGCACGTACTCTTCTTTTAGCTGTCCAATGGTACTAGAGCGAATGTATCGCACATAACCAGCCAAGAATCCAAAAGCAAGCACGGTGCAAGGCAGGATACCATGCTTGAATACATCAAACGCCGATTCCACACCAATCGTTCGCATCCCCATAATAGGAAGCAGATGCAGCTTAATCGCGAATAAGTACATTAGTAAGATGGCAAGCCAAAACAAAGGCACGGATATTCCGACATAGGATAAGAAATTAATCAGCTTATCTACCCAGCGGTTCCGGTTTGCTCCAGCAATAAGACCGAGTGGAATCGCCAGCAAAACAGCGAGACCGATCGCAGAACCCATCAAACCTGCCGTTGCAGGCAGGCGTTCTAGAATTTGATCCAATACTGGCTGATGATTCACTAGGGAATAACCGAAATTCCCCTGCAATATTTCTTTAATCCAGATTAAATATTGAATGTAGGCTGGCTTATCCAGCCCAAGGTTATGCCGGATGCGCTCAATATCATCTGCGTGCATATTCGGCGTAACGAAGGATAATACCGGATCCCCCGGAGCCAGCTTAATCATCGCAAAGCACACAACCGAAACAAAAAACAACATCGGCAGGGTTTGCAGTAATCTTCGGACGATAAGTTGTCTCATACGTTTATTCTCCCAGTTCTGTATCGGTAAAAAAGTAAGCTGGATAACCCAGCTTACTTTTTCCCGTTTTTATTTAAGGTAGATTTTCGATAAATCTTCAAAAATAACGACAGGCTTCAAGACTGCTTCTTCCAGACCGCCGTAGTTCTTGGAGACAGCTACAATAGTCTTAGTATTAGCAATTGGATAAATCGGTGCATCGTCAGCAATGATCTCTTGGATCTTCTTATAGATCTCACCACGTTTAGTCACATCTGCTTCTCCTGCACCTTCATTGAACAACTTATCGACTTCAGCATTATTATAATGCGAGTAGTTAGAGTCAGCAGTAGAAGTATACAAAATTCTGTAAGCATCAGGATCGTAACCCATAATATAACCTGCAATCGCAAGTTCAAAATCTGTTGAATTCATATCACTGAACTTCTGACCATATGCCGAGGCATCCATATTTTGCAGTTCAACTTCAGCGCCAATGGCCTTTAGCTTTTGCTGCACGTATAGTGAAATGGCTTCCTGAGCTTTATTACCGCTCGATACAATCAATCTCAATTTCAGATCGCTAACCCCTGCCGATTGCAGAAGCTCTTTCGCTTTTTCCACATCATTATCGAAAGAAGGTACGTCATTAGTATAGAACAATGCATCCGGAGTCAAGAATGACTTCGCCGGGTCAGCATACTCGCTAGAGGAATAAGCAGCCTGAATGATTTCATCACGGCTTAGTGCTAGAGACAAGGCTTGACGAACTTCTTTTTTAGCAAGAGCACCTCTATCGCTGTTCGCGTTGAACAACAGGTACGACAATCGGCCTTCACTATAAGGAAGAATTTCGAAATTGTTCGAAGCTTCAATCGTTCCAACATCCTGTGGATCTAGATATTTAATGTTGATCTCACCACTCTGAAGTGCGAGATTCGCAGCATTCGTATCTTTAGCAATCCGGTACGTAACAGAATCAAGATGTGGTTTGCCGCCAAAGTAGTTATCAAATCTTTCTAATGTAACATATTCGCCCGCTTTATATTCTTTAAATTTAAATGGTCCAGATCCAACAGGATTAGCATTCTTGGTGCTTTTCTCTAGATCCGTCTCATTTTCAAAAATATGCTTTGGAATCGGAAATACTTGCACTAGTGTAGCTTCAAAAGCTGGGCTGACCTGCGGAAGCTTGAACTCTACGGTCAGATCATCCACCTTAACGGCCTTAACGGGTTTATCACCGATGAATAAGTTCGCTCTCAACATGCTGTTTTGCTTCTCATCGAGGATGCTATCAATCGTGAACACGACATCGTCAGCAGTAAGCTTTTCTCCGTCATGCCATGTCAGTCCGCTTTTCAGCTTCAACGTATAAGTCAGGTTATCTTCTGAAAGGGTCAGGCTGTCTGCCAAGTAGAAGGTCTTCTTACCATCATTTACTTGGAACAGTGGAGCATAGAGCGCTTGGTCAATCGTAAGACTGACACGGTCACCCGCGTAGTTCGGATTTAGAATAACAGGATCAGCAGCGACTCCAATAATCAAGTTGCCTCCATCTTTTATCTCAGTGCTTGCTGTCGTTCCATCATTAGTAGCAGGTGTCTGATTTTTATTTGTAGAAGTGGCGGTGTTCCCTCCGGAGCACGCACTAATCAAAAATGTTAACAAAATCAAAGTAATAACTCCAGATAATCCTTTACGCATAAGTTTCTCCCCCGTATTCTATGTTCTGCGTTGCTTGTGTTTTTTATATTGTATATCGGAATACTAGGAATTACAATGGATAGCATTTCACATTAATGTAATATTGAGGGAATCGATTGATGGTTTATCCATAGCGCTCATCCTTTGCTGTTCATATTGTCATCTAATTATTCGGTTATTGTACAGCAGATCGTTACGAATTAATACATCTAATACTCATTTACTTTACAGAACTTTGAAAAATAAGGATTATTGCCGCTCTCCTGTAAATATATTGAGAACATAAGGATCATCCAAGGAAAGAGGGGCGTTCCCCAAGGAGGCGGCAATGACGGAAAACAAGGTTCGCGTATTGATTGGCAGTCCAATCCACCAGAAGCCTATGGTTTTAAAAGAATTTCTGAATTCCCTGCTTCGTCTGAATATTGCCGATATTGAGCTGGATTTCCATCTAGTTGATGATAATGATGATGAGGAGTCAAGTCGGCTGCTCCAGGAATTCCAAAGCATGGGTGATCATATTTATCTTCAGAGCTCCGGCTTTCACGATGCGTATATTCGCAATGATACTACCCACTTTTGGAATACCAACTTAGTCTGGAAAGTAGCCAATTTTAAAAATCTCATGATCAACCGCGCCCAAACCTTGAACTATGATTATTTATTCCTTATAGACTCTGATCTCATCCTCCATCCTGATACCCTCAGACATCTAATAGGTACGAACAAGGATATTATTTCAGAGGTGTTCTGGACACAGTGGCAGCCAGAGACTATGTTTCAGCCGCAGGTATGGATGCACGACGAATACAATCAGTGGGAGCTACTGCCCGGTGAAAAACTGCAACCAGAGGAGATTAATCGCAGATTTCATGAATTCATAGCAAAGATGCGGATTCCCGGAATCTATGAGGTGGGCGGACTCGGGGCTTGTACACTGATTAGTCAGCATGCGATAAAAGCTGGAGTCAGCTATAATCAAATTCGCAACATTTCATACTGGGGAGAAGACCGTCATTTCTGCATTCGTGCCGCTGCCCTTGGCATCCCCTTATTCGTCGATACCCATTATCCGGCGCTACACTTGTATAGAGACAGTGATTTGAGTAAAGTAGAGGATTTTATCAAAGAAACTACGGAGACCAAAGCTGAAGCCACTGATACTGAGAACAGTTCATCTACGGACGAATTACCTGCATCAGTAATGCCGACACCCACCACAGACAACCCAGACAACGAAAGCTCCAAGGAGACAGTCCCCCCAGCCAGAAAGCGGCCCAAGCTAACCCTCACCATGGTTGTGAAAAATGAAAGTGGACGCTTTCTGCGGCAGGTTCTGGAAGAGCATCGCAAATACATCGACGAGGCCGTCATTATCGATGATGGCAGCACCGATAATTCAGCAGCTATCTGCCTGGAGGTGCTTGAAGGCATTCCCGTTCATCTCGTGCACAATACCATATCCAAATTCAGCAATGAAATCGAGCTGCGAAAGCAGCAATGGGAAGAGGTTCTGAAGACGAAGCCCGAGTGGATTCTAAGTCTGGACGCAGACGAAATCTTTGAAGCGAGCTTCGCGGCAAATATCGAACCCCTGCTGTACGCTGACGAGGTCGATTTATTCTGTTTCCGTCTCTATGATTTATGGAACGCCACCCATTACAGAGAAGATATTTACTGGCGCTCTCATTTGAATTACCGTCCTTTTTTGCTTCGTTATAAAGAAGACTTCAACTATGTATGGAATGAATCTCCACAGCATTGTGGGCGATTCCCGGAGAATGTCTTCGAGCTTCCCCACCAGCTAAGCAACTTGCGACTCAAGCATCTAGGCTGGTCGAAGGCAGAATTCCGCTTAGAAAAATATCTGCGTTACATGCTCCTTGATCCCGATGGCCAATACGGCTGGAAGGAGCAATACCTGTCCATTCTGGATGAACACCCTCATTTAATACCTTGGGTGGAATGAGGGTAATCATAAAAAGGACGTCCACAAAACCTTAGTGGCTTTGTGGACGCCTTTTATTTTTACATAGTATCAACATCTGGCTTTATAATGCTCACCGTCAGGCCGCCGCCGGATTCGTCTACTTGAATCACCGTACCTTCTGCGGCTTCTCCAGCAATGATCGCACGTGCCACACGGGTCTCCAGACTTCGCTGGATGAAGCGTTTCAGCGGTCTCGCCCCATACACTGGATCAAAACCTTCCTTAGCGATAAAACGTACCGCGGGCTCAGTTAACTCAAGACCAATCTCCTGGTCAGCAAGACGTAAACGTAATCCGTCCACCAGTTTGTCCACGATTTTCTCAATCTCGCCCAGGGTCAACGGCTTGAACATCACAATATCGTCAACCCGGTTCAGGAACTCTGGTCGGAAATGACCAGTTAGTTCCTTCATTACGCTATCCTTGGCAGCCTCCGTAAGCTGACCCTTCTCATCGGTGCCTTGAATCAGATGTGGTGAACCGATATTTGAGGTCATGATAATGATCGTGTTCTTGAAGTCGACCATCCGGCCCTGCGAATCGGTCAGACGTCCATCATCAAGCAGCTGCAGTAGAATATTAAATACATCGGGATGCGCCTTCTCCACTTCATCGAGCAGCACTACTGTGTAAGGCTGACGCCGTACAGCTTCTGTAAGTTGGCCGCCCTCCTCATATCCAACGTATCCCGGAGGTGCACCGACTAGGCGAGAAACACTGTGCTTCTCCATATACTCCGACATATCGATACGGATCATGCCATCTTCGCGATCAAAGAGAGAGACCGCGAGTGATTTAGCCAGCTCCGTCTTCCCTACCCCAGTCGGACCGAGGAACAGGAAGGAACCGATCGGCCGATTCGGATCTTTGATCCCGGCTCTTGCCCGAAGCACGGCATCGGCCACCAAGCTGACAGCTTCATCTTGGCCCACAACTCGTTCATGCAGCGTTTCTTCCAGACGCAGCAGCTTATCCCGTTCGCCTTCAACCAGTCGGCTAACCGGCACACCCGTCCAGCGCGATACAATATCTGCGATTTCCTCCTCAGTTACAGCTTCACGCAATAATCTTGTATCCTGATCCTGCTGTGCCGCTTCTTCCGCTGCTTTCAATTGCCGCTCCAGATCAGGAATGATGCCGTAGCTCAATTCGGCTGATTTATTAAGATCGTATTCCTCCTGTGCATCGACCAAATCCTTGCGGGCTTGCTCCAGCCGTTTTTTGAGGTCGCGGATGCCTTGAATCGCTGACTTTTCCTTCTCCCAACGTGCGGTCATCCCAAGCTGCTTCTCCTTGAGATCGGCGAGTTCACGTTGTAAGATTTCCAAACGGCGTTTGCTGGCGTCATCCGTTTCTTTTTTTAGCGCTGCTTCCTCAATCTCCATCTGCATCAGACGGCGGGTCACTTCATCCATCTCACCCGGCATGGAATCAATCTCCGTACGGATCATGGCACAGGCTTCATCCACTAAGTCGATCGCTTTATCCGGCAAGAAACGATCCGTAATGTAGCGGTTAGACAGAACGCCTGCAGCGACGAGGGCGCTGTCATGGATTTTGACTCCATGATGGACTTCGAACCGTTCCTTCAGACCGCGTAGAATGGAGATCGTATCCTCTACATCCGGCTCGCTGACCAGCACCTGTTGGAAACGGCGCTCCAGCGCAGGGTCCTTCTCTATATACTTGCGGTATTCATCGAGCGTTGTGGCACCGATACAGTGCAGTTCGCCGCGAGCCAGCATCGGCTTCAGCATATTGCCCGCATCCATCGAGCCTTCGGTTTTACCTGCCCCTACAATCGTGTGCAGCTCATCAATAAAAAGAATAATACGGCCGTTACTTTCACGAACTTCCCTAAGTACCGCCTGCAAGCGTTCCTCGAATTCACCTCGGAACTTCGCGCCTGCTACAAGGGAACTCATATCCAGCGAGAAAATCGTCTTGTCCTTCAGCCCCTCTGGTACGTCTTTGCGTACAATCCGGTGAGCCAAGCCTTCCACAATCGCTGTTTTACCTACACCAGGCTCACCGATCAGCACAGGGTTATTCTTCGTTTTACGGGACAGAATTCGGATCACACGACGTATCTCAGCGTCACGTCCGATGACTGGATCGATCTTACCCGCGCGAACCTCTGCTACAAGATCACGTCCGTATTTCTCCAGCACCTCATAAGTAGCCTCCGGCTCCCGACTCGTTACACGCTGATGCCCACGAATCTCAGCAAGTATAGACATCAGCTTCTCGCGTGTTAATCCACGACTGACAAAAAGATCACGCAGCTCACGATTATCCCTGCTCGAATCCGACACCATGGCCAGCACGGCATGCTCCACCGAAACAAACTCGTCTTGCATCTTCGCCGCTTCTTTCTCCGCCTGTTCCAGCAGATGGATCAGCGATTGCGAGGCATAACGCCGTACTGTGCTTGCTCCTGATCCGCTTATGCTCGGCTTGCGCCCAAGCAGTTCATCCGTGCTGCGCAGCAGCTCAGCTACGGGGACGTTCATCTTTTGCAGCAATCTTGGCAGCAAGCCTTCTTGCTGCTGGAGTAACGCTTTTAACAGATGGAGATTATCGATCTCCTGATGTCCGCTTTCTGAAGCCAGCGACTGCGCCGCAGCCACTGCTTCCTGCAGCTTTTGAGTAAGTTTATTGAAATCCATAGCTCTCTCACCTTTCTATTTAGGAATGTTATATAGGATCGGCCGTTTTGGCCGGGATAGATTAATTTAGCGGGATTAATACCGTTCATTTGGACGGATGAGCCCCATTTGGCGCTATCTGCGGGATTAATACCGTTCATTTCGAGTGATCAGCCACATTTGGCGTAATCTGCGGGATTAATACCGCACATTTGGACGGATGACATCATTTGGCGCTATCTGCGGGATTAATACCGTTCATTTGGACGGATGGGCCGTATTCGACTCATTCTGGGGTATTTTTACCCCTCTTTTCGCTAATCGAGCCGAATTCGGCGCATTCTGGGGTATTTTTACCCCTCTTTTCGCTCACAGAGCCAAATTCGGCACGATCTGGGGTATTTTCACCCCTCATTTCGCTCATCGAGCTCAATCCGGCGCATTCTGGGGTATTTTTACTCCTCTTTTCGCTCATCAAGCCCAATACGGCGCAGTCTGGGGTATTTTTACCCCTCTTTTCGCTCATCGAGCCCAATACGGCTCATTCTGGGGTATTTTTACCCCTCTTTTCGCTCATCGAGCCCAATACGGCTCATTCTGGGGCATTTTCACCCCTCTTTTCACTCATCGAGCCGAAATTGGCGCAGTCTGGGGTACTTTTACCCCTCTTTTCGCTCATCGAGCCGAAATCGGCACCTTTAGAACACTTTTACCCTTCCTTTTCCCGACACTTCTTACAGGTCTCTACTATAGTTAGTTTCTAATTAAGTTACTTTTCTACTACTAGCACTCTATTCACCTTATTCACCAGCCAAAATCGATCACGAACATACAAAGTTACCTCTACCTACCTATTAATTACCCACTTTTGCCTTCGGACGCTGCGCACTAGCGCTTTGACGTTTAGCTCTAGCCTCGAAATTACTGGATTCAGCCAGTTTACGGTACAAATTCTTCTCCGCTTCGCTGGTTGGCTCAGGGACAACAATCTCAATACCAAATAAAATATCACCGTTCGCACCATTCTCACGCTTCAAACCTTTGCCTGGGATGCGCAGCGTTTTACCACTTTGAATTCCTGCAGGAATCTTCAATTTCACAGCACCGCCACCCGGTAATGGAACCTTCACCTCACCACCCCATACCGCTTGCCATGGAGCAACTTCAACTACACCGTATAAATCGCCAGCTTGAAGCTCGTATATATCATGAGGAAGAATATGAAGTGCCAGCAGTATATGGCCACCCGGAGCTATGCCACTCTGAGTGGTTCCTGCGATTTTTAAAATCGTGCCTTCACTAGAACCCGGGGGAACTTGAACGTCCACAGTTTTATCACCGATCTGCACTCTTACAGTTGCTCCCTTATAGGCCTGCTCCAACGTAATATCCAGCTGCGCCTGCGTCGTACTGCGCGCCTCACCCCATGGATTGCCGTTCGCACGCCCACTACTACTACTAGAAAAGAAATCAAAGCCAGCGCGATCCGCCGATCCCCGATTCCCAAAAAACATTCCGAACAAATCTTCCTCCGAAATGCCAGAACCTCCTGCAGAATAAGTCCCACCGTTCCAGTTTCCACCAAAGTTTGAATCCCACGAAGAGGCCCCGCTCGACGCACCTCCACCAGCTCTACCACGCTGAGCCCCATAAAGCAGCTCCTCATCGTAAAGCTTGCGTTTCTCCTCATTGCCCAGCACTTCATAGGCTTCAGCCGCTTCTTTGAATTTCGCCTCTGCCTCAGAGGCTTTGTTCACATCGGGATGCCACTTCTTGGCCAGCTTTTGATAAGCCTTTTTAATTTCCTGTTTAGTTGCTGTTTTGCTCACACCCAAAGCATCATAATAGCTTTTGTTAGCCATTCGGATTCCTCCTTTCAACGCTTTATTAAATACAACTCATCGTACGATTCCGAGAAAAGACGCACCATAGCCGGAATCCTCCACTACAATGCGCCTTTTATTCATAACACTATATTAAAAGCTCGCTGCCTATCTCTAAGATGCTGAGCGGAAACTATTACCGCCTAAATTATGCTTATTCAGACTGCGATGCGCTAGAATCTCCGTCTTGAATCTCAATGCGTTTCCCTTGTGGTTTTTGCTGTTTTGGAACTTCCAGCTTCAGTAATCCGTCTTTCAAAGACGCGCGAATCTCTTCCACTGCAATATCCTGAACATAGAATCTGCGAACATATTCACCATATCGACGTTCTCTACGTACAATTTGATGATCCTTGTTCTCCTCCGCATTCTCTTCCTTCCGCACCGCTTTAATCGTCAAGTAAGGGCTGGCATAATCAATGTCGATTTCTTCTTTTTTAAAGCCAGGAAGTTCAGCTTCAATCAGGTAAGCCTGCTCACTCTCGCGAATATCCGTTCTGAAGGACATCGTGGAGCTCTTGATCGGTGCAAAAAAATCATCATTAAAAACATCATTCAAAGACTTAGCCAGCATACCAAAAGCATCATCTCTACGTTTACCAAAAGGAACCAAATCAAACATTATCCATTCTCCTCTCATTGACTTTGACTTTATTTGACCTATGACCTTATTATAGTCCCCTATCAGAGGAATAACAAAACCGATTTAAGCGAATTTCCGGTCAAATTCAGGCAAATCAGCTGATTTAATGCTACAAATTTTAATATTTTTAATGTTTTGACCTTTTTTGACCTTCGTTTGATCTATACTTCAAAATTCAGCACGATTAGTATATGTTTAGGCCCCACGTTCCATACAAGCCAGCAATTTCGCTTTCATTACAACGCCAAAACATCCTACTCAAAAAGAAATGATATAATGAAGGTCAAATAACGACCATTTTTCTTACGGGAGACCAATTGTATGCAACCAACCTATACTATGGATGATACGCAGTGGAGTAAGCTCATCCAGAATGTCGCCTATTATTTCGATGACCTCACCCTCAAACGAGGGTTCCAATATTATAAGCAAAGCCGTATTCGTTCGTTCACTATGACGGAGCCATCTAAGATCAATGCCCTTGTTGAAGGTAGAGAGGATTACCGCGTTACTATTGATCTGGACAGCTTCACTCGGTGCCATTGCAACTGCCCTGTTTCAGGTCATTGCAAGCATATGGCCGCTGTGCTGCTCAGTTTTGCTGAACAACAGAATAGGTCTGTACAAGTTCTAGCTAACGCCAAAGCCGCATCTTTTCTCCCAAAAACATCAAGTAGTTCACCTGTCGGAACCGATGGAAAGCACCAGCAGCAGCTAAAAGAACATGCCAGCCGGATCGCTGACGGAGGCATCACGGAGTGGCGCGAGTATTTTGCGTTCTGCATCACGCCTCTGGCACATACCACTCGGAATCCTGAATATGTGGATCGAGCATTATCTTCCATTACTAAATTTAAGCCGAAGTTATCACCGGAAATGGACAAGCTATTTACCCTGCATGCCCATCTTTTTCTTCTAGAAAAGCTGGCTAAGCCTTCCGCCAATCTACCCGGTCAGGTCGCCTTCACCTCATCACTCGGCTATTACACGCAAGTAGCGGTCTCTGAGCTACAGGAAGCAATCACACGTCTGTTAAAAAGCACACTCCCGCTGTCTCCCGAGCAAGAGCAGGAATACGATCTTTGGCCGCATATCGTCGAGACCCTCTCCTACTTGCGGCGTGAGATGTTGACGGAGTCGCGCGATCGCTTGCGTGATCAGCCCTCTTTTTCACTGTGCTATGACCTGCTGTGGAGAAACTGGATTTATCCGAATACAGGTGGAACTAAGCTTTATCTGGATGAAATCAAACAGCTTCAGCAGGCAGAAAGTGAATTAGGCGCTTCCCTGTCACGCCATGCGTGGCTGTTAGCCCAGAGCCGCATGTATTTTTATCTGAAGGATGACCCAAAGGCATGGGAATTACTGAATAAAGCTGCCGAGCGCCCAGGTCTCCATCCTGATGAGCTTATGAGCTTCACCTCCCCGCTTCTGGATGCAGGTGAATGGTCACGCTTGGTGGGCTGGCTTGCTCAGATCGGTCCACTGCTGAGCAGCAGACTCTATAATCTGAATAACTATTCGAACAGATGGGAAGAGGCCGTTCGCCATCTTCCTGAAGCTGAGCCGCAAATGTGGAATACATTAGCCACCATGTTACCTATCTCTGGAGAAGTATACGAAGAGAAGTTAATTACCTATGAAAAATGGCAGACATGGATGGATTATCAACTGTCCATCGGTAAGCTGCCTTCCGAATTTCGTGTTACAGACCTCCAGCCTATGGAGAAAAACGCACCCGAAGTTCTGCTCCCCTTCTACCATCAGGCCGTCGAAAGATTTGTGCTGGATAAGAATAGACATAGCTACAAGGCGGCTGTGAAACTATTGAAGCGATTATCCAAGCTGTATAAAAAAATGAAACAAGAAGAACGGTGGGAAGAGTTCCTCATTGCCTTCACCACAAAGCACAGCAGACTCCGTGCGCTGCAAGAGGAGCTTCGGAAAGGAAAGCTAATACCATGAACATGCATTTGCGCACGCTGACCATCCGGCTTGCATTAAGCCAGTATGGCGACGCTTTAATATACGGAATGAATGAAAGAGAAGATCTCTTGCCCGGTTTGCAGCTTAAACAGCGGTTATTCGCCTGGCATGAGGCGTCTTTTTATGGAACGGAGTTAACGGTTCAACCAGCTGGCGAAGGTGTAGAGCTAGTGATTCTACCTGCAGAGCAGGTCATCCCTTTCTTTACAGAGCAGAAGCTGCTGGCGCATATCGAATGGAACTGGGAGGGCGATGCGGCTTACCTGACTGAACTGGCGCCACTTCTGACTATATGTCTGGAGAACAAACAGTATATTCCAGATATCTCCGCTTATCGCGCTGGGAGGTTGCAATGGACCTGGGATGAGGGCGCTTTTGCGCAGGTGGCAGTGGAGAATGACACTGCCAAAGGGGCTCTTGAGGCGCTAAATGGCGGCAGCGAATTTAGCCGTGGGTTACGCGCGGCGTTCTCCGCCGCCGTATCGCAGAGGTATTACAGCACGGAGGCCGAAGCAGGCGACCTCCGGAGCGATTTCCCGCTTCTATTCGATAGAAGCGGGGCCCTTGCAGCGGGCATGGATACCGCTGCATGGCTTATCGCCATTGGCTGGAAGGCGGATACCGCGCCTTTCCGGCCTGCACTTCAGCTGCTGGAGCCGGAAGGGGATGAATCCCCTTGGCGGCTGCAGCTGATCCTTCAGGACAAGCGCGATGAATCCGCGCTTGTCCCCATCAGGCTCGCCGATGATGGCGAGCCGCACGGCTTGTGGCCGACAGCATGGTCGGCCCACGTGCACGAACGCGCCGCGGGATGGCTGGAGCGCCTCCGCGGCAGTCTGCCGCCCGAGCGCTTCGCGGCGGGCGGCGACGTGCTGGCCGAACCGCTCAGCGATGCCATCGCTTGGCGGTTCTTAACCGCCGAGAGCCAGCGGCTGCTGGAAGCAGGCTGGCAAGTGCTGCTGCCGGCGTGGTGGGAAGCCGCCAGCCGGAAAAAACCGCGCCTCCGCGCCAAGATCAGCTCCGGCGAGGACAAACGCAGCGGCGGCGAGTCGCTGTTCGGCCTCGATTCGATCATCGATTTTGATTGGCGAATCTCCATCGGCGACGTCGACCTCACCGAAGCTGAATTTGCCGAGCTGGTCGCAAGAGGAGAACGACTCGTCCGCTTCAAAGGCAAATGGGTCTCGCTCGATCCCGCGCTGCTGGCGCAAATCCAAAGAGCCATGGCTGGTATGGACAAGTCGCAAGGCTTGTCTTTCCAAGATGTGCTTCAGCTTCATTTGCTGCAAGCGAGTGAGGAAGCTGATGCTGAGGCTACAGAAGAGCAGCTTCAAGAGGATGCTGCGCGCCTGCGGCTCGAGGTAGAGCTAAACGAGCATTTGATCAGCCTCATTGGTCAGCTCGGCCAGCGCTCACAGTGGCCGAAGCCTCCAGTGCCCGCAGGACTCCAGGCAGAGCTACGCACCTATCAGCATGAAGGATATGCTTGGCTGACTTTCCTGCGTCAATTCGGTTTGGGGGCTTGTCTAGCCGATGATATGGGGCTTGGCAAGACCGTCCAACTCATCGCATATTTACTTCATATCAAAGAAAATACCGATCCGAGCTCATCCCGTCGCCAGACCGACCCTCCGGGTTGGCCTGCTCTGATCATCTGCCCTACCTCCGTGCTGGGCAACTGGCAGAAGGAATTGCAGCGCTTCGCGCCTTCTTTGAATGTGATGCTGCACTACGGAAGTCGCCGTTTGGACGCAGGATTCTTCTATGGTGCTGCTTCGCAAGCTGACGTGGTACTCACCTCTTATGCGACTGCAGCGCTTGATCAGGAGTTGCTGAAGGAATTCACTTGGGCGGCGATTTGCCTGGACGAAGCACAGAATATCAAAAATGCTCAAACGAAGCAGTCGGTAGCTGTGCGCAGCTTCCCGGCTTTACACCGGATTGCGCTGACAGGAACACCTATAGAGAACAGATTATCCGAGCTGTGGTCCATTTATGATTTTATAACCCCAGGTTATCTGGGTAGCGCCAAAGCCTTTAACGACCGATTCAGTAATGCCATTGAGAAGGAACGCGATGAGAAGCGTACAGCGGACTTACAGAATCTCGTGAAGCCGTTCATGCTACGCCGTAAGAAAAAGGATCCTAACATTCAGCTCGATCTTCCAGATAAAAACGAGATGAAGACCTATGTCCATCTGACAGCTGAACAAGCTGCGCTCTATGACCAGACCGTAAACGGACTGCTCGACCGTATGCAGAAGTTGGAAGGTATTGAGCGTAAGGGCGCTATTCTTGGGGCTTTGACCGGACTTAAGCAGCTATGTGATCACCCGATGCTTGTGACTAAGGAGGCCCTCCCTGAAACCGATTCGGATAATAAACTGGATACCAGTCTACTCATTAACCGTTCATCTAAACTTGAAAGACTGCTGGATATGGTTAAGGAGCTGCGTGCAGAGGATGAGCGCTGTCTCATCTTTACGCAATATGTCGGGATGGGAAAAATGCTTCAGGCTGTTCTACAGCAGGAGCTTGGGGAGCCTGTCCTTTATTTGAACGGAAGCACCTCCAAACAGGCGCGTGACCGAATGATTGAGCGATTCCAGACGCCTGCACCTTCCGCGGACGAAGGGTCCAGACGTCCAGATGCACCACCGTCTGATCAGCCGAATGTATTCATCCTTTCTCTCAAAGCCGGAGGTGTCGGTCTGAACTTAACCGCAGCCAATCACGTATTCCACTTCGATCGCTGGTGGAATCCGGCCGTTGAGAATCAGGCGACGGACCGCGCCTATCGGATGGGCCAGACGCGTGATGTACAGGTGCATAAGTTCATCGCTCTCGGGACGCTCGAAGAAAAGATTGATGAGATGCTGGAGAGTAAGCAGCAGCTAAGTGATAATGTCATCTCCAGCTCCGAAGGCTGGATTACCGAGCTGTCTACTGAGGCTTTGAAAGACCTATTTACATTACGGAGAGGCTTAACAGACTAATCTTAACGCTTGCAACGACCATCAAAAGGAACATTCGCATCTACGCGGATGTTCCTTTTTTCAATCACTAGAATTTATCTTCAGTACTGGATTAAAGAACGCTCACCATTGCTCGGACATCTTAAAGGTGACTGCGAGATCATCATCACCTGAAAGTGAGTTAACCACCAAAGTAACCGGCTCATTCTGAAGCTCGTAAGAGAGTCGCTCGTTAAGCAAATTAACAGCCAAATTCGCATAAGCACCGGAGATTCCCGATCCTGTACCTTGCATAATCACCTTTCCACCCGTGACCGTAGTGCAGGTGTAATTCACCAGCAATGCCGTGTCCGTGACAGGAATATCCGTAGTTGGCGTTGGGAAATTTTCGAATGTCCCATCCAGAGTGCCACCTGCGACGACCATATATCGCACAGGTCTTTTGGATAGAATATCTAAAGCCGCCGGTCTAATCTCAGCCGCAAGACCTTGTGGAATAGTAAAGGTAGAACTCCTCATAAAGCTAATCGCCGCGAAGTCAGTCGATGTAACCGATACGTTATCACGGATTTCCGAGGTTATACGGCTTACTTGAAACACTTCCAGATTAACAGCTGTCCAGACACCGTTCACATCCACAAGAAAAACCTGAATCTTCAATTGTTCCTGTGAATACACAAAATTAAATTGGAATAAATCCTCTACAATAGTGTAGGTCTTGCTTGACGTTTCCCGATATTGCAGCTCAAATAATTCTTCAATAAAGACTGTCTGAGGACTTGCACTATTGGCTAAACCCGTTAAATAACAAGCCGCGCCAGCTGATCCATTGTTAACCACTTTGATCACAACTTGATCTATTGGACGAGTACCGTCGACAGGTAAATTTATGATGGTGTTTGTAGAGAGGACAGGCAATGTCTTCACACCTCCTATTCATATCAAATTATATATATATGGTATGCAATCATTTTTTAGAATTCTTGGATGATACTAAAATAGAGAAGTGCTTCACCGAGCATAAAATACAGATTTGCCACCAAATAAAGGATGTGGTAAACTCGACTTAACTTTTTATGAACGGAGGGTTACGTGTGATAGACTTTATCCGAGTTAGAACTTTGCGCGGCTAATTGAATAGCGCTAAAGCTCTGCCCATGTGCAGAGGACTCAGGATTGGTCTACCCATTTAACTCCATAGAAGCCAACAAACTAAAACGCCTTCGGCGTCCTTATAAGGACGGTAGCGTTTATGTGAGAATTATAAGGATAAAGTATATCGTGAAACTTATACTTTCTTATAATTTAAACCAACTGCTACTCGTAAGGGATTAATTTATCATTCCCCTATGACCGAGCCGTTGTTTGCTTCGATATACCTATGGAAGACCCTAATGTCGTAACGGAGATTTCTCCTTACACATTTGTTCTGACGTCCTCTAACGAACCGTAAGCACAGGCAGATGTCCTGTGTTTTTTTGCGTTTACTATTTACTATTGGAGGATGAATAAATATATGGAACAACTACGAGAAAAAGCTATTATAGTCGGTGTTCAGCTACAAAACGAAACAAACTTCGATTATTCGATGGAAGAACTCACTAATCTGGCAGCTGCCTGTGACCTAGAAGTTGTCGGAGAACTTAGTCAGAAGGCAAGCCGGATCAACCCTTCCCACTATATCGGCACAGGCAAAATCCAAGAATTATCTGCGCTCTTAGAAGCGCATGATGCTCCTATTGTTATTTTTAATGATGAGCTGTCTCCTTCACAGATTCGCAATTTGGAGTCTTCTCTAGGCCGTCAGGTCATTGATCGAACGATTCTGATCTTGAATATTTTCGCAGAAAGAGCGAAGACCAAAGAAGCACAGCTGCAAGTAGAAGTAGCCAAGCTGCAGTATATGCTGCCCCGCCTGACAGGTCTCAGAGAATCCCTCGGAAGACAAGGCGGTGGTGCTGGGCTTAAGAACAGAGGCGCTGGTGAAACGAAGCTGGAGCTGGATCGCAGAAGAATAGAAGAACGTATTTCAGCGTTACAAGTTGAGCTTCAACAGCAAGTAGCCAGACGCCAAATTCAGCGGAAGCAGCGGCATAAGAATGAGGTTCCGGTCGTCTGTCTCGTCGGCTATACGAATACCGGCAAGTCCAGCTTAATGAATGTGATCGTGGAGACGTATCATCCCGGCTCTAATAAGCAGGTGTTCGCCAAGGATATGTTATTTGCTACGCTGGAGACATCCGTTCGGAGCATTGAGCTACCGGATCACAAAACCTTTTTATTAACAGATACCGTCGGATTCGTCAGCCAGCTTCCCCATCACCTGGTCAAAGCCTTCCGCTCCACGCTCGAAGAGGTGACCGAAGCTGACTTATTGATTCACGTAGTCGATATTTCCGATCCGCAGCATCAGCAGCATATGGCCGTCACTGATGAGACTTTGAAAGCGCTCGGCGCAGACCAAATTCCAACGGCTTATGCCTACAACAAAGCTGACCTAACTGACTTGCCTTACCCTCACCTTGAGGGTGACAATGTCTATCTCTCTGCCAAACAAAATAGCGGAATAGCTGAACTTACAGATCTAATTCGCAGCCATGTGTTTACGGATTATGTACAGTGTGAAATTCTGATTCCATTTGATCGCGGCAATGTGGTCTCCTATTTCAACGAGCATGCCCATGTTCAATCCACTAGCTATGAAGAAACAGGCACACGGCTTGCGCTAGAATGTAGAAAATCTGATTTCGAGAAATTCCGCAACGACTTTGTTGAGCTTTAGGCTATTAGACATAGTAAATCCCGGACCTTATCGGAGGTCCGGAATTTTTTTCAGGAAGATAGCTCTTCTTAGCACTCTCTTAGCTGTTAAATCTTATAAATGTAGCTTCTAGTCCCTATTCTTGAAAACACAGTGCACTCAGAGCCTCTATTTTCCGCCATGGGTAAGACAGAACCTGTAGATAGTCGCTGTAAATAATTAAAATCAGGATGTATCGACTCATTCGTAAGAAAAGCTGAGGTATTGCTTCCGGGCGATCTTTCCTCATTAAGAGAGGCTATGATGACTTCTGCAGTGGTTATCCCAATGCCGTGGCCATAATACAGGTCTTCTTCAAGCTTAACAGCATTTTCACCCTGCCATTCTGGCTTGCTAGGCGCATGATCTGGATTCCTGAAATACACAATATCTCCCCGCAGCATCTGATCCTTATTATAGTTCGTAACTAAGCGCAGATTCTCGTCGTAGTTCCAATCCCATAAGAATAAATCCTTAAAATACCTATTAAAGGCTTCTTCACCTATAGCTTCAATTGTCGCCCTGTACATAACAATGACCATCGCTGTCGCGCATTCGAAGGCATATAAATGTCCGTTCTGAAAAATGTCTTTAATCCCCACCGAAGGCGCCACACCAGCGTTCAGCTGTAGTCCTCCAATATCTGTACGCGTCCAAAACTGCGGGTTGCAGCGCGACTCATCAAATGTTGCAAAATCCGCTCCACTGTTATTTAAAGCTTCCGCCGATTCCACGATGCTGTCTCTCATTTTCCGTTCAAAGTCAAGGGCATCGGGTGAACGAACTTCCTTCACCATGCTTAGTCCCTCCAATATTATAGGTTCTAAATATAGGTTATTGTACGTGTTCGCTGCCCAGTTGGTGCTTAATTCATTTTATTCCCCTGACTCAACAAACCACTGATTGAGCTGCCTGGTCTCTTCCGTCAAAATATCCAAATATAAAGAAGTGCGGTATCCCGTATCCTTTAAGCTTTTTCCCGTAATCTCTGCTATGCGATTTAATCTGTACAGCAATGTGTTGGTATGAATATGTAAAAAAGCGGCGGATTCCTTCAAGTTTCCACTGAGTGATAAATAAACGGCAATCGTTTTTAGAAAATCACTTTTATGCTCGCGATCATGCTCTTTTAGCGGATACAGTAAAGGACTTTTACGGGTCCGACTACGTTTTTGCTCTATAATAGCCGGAACATACGCCCAAAATCCAATATCCTCATACAATAGTAACTCTCGGCCATGAAAAGGCAGCAGCTTCTTGATTTCCAGAATGGAACCCGCTTCCCAGTACGCAATGGCTGCCGACATATATTCAGTGTAATCCAGGCTACAGCCTGCAGCCAGCATACAGCTCTCACTCTTACGCATATCCTCGATAATTTTGTGCATGAACGAATACAGACCACCCGTACCTTCCATGCGAAAGCTGAATGAAAACAATATAATTAACCGATTGTGCTCAGCAGTCAGAAATAATAATTTCAGCCCCGGATAGGAGGTCATAGTTTGCCGAAACCGAAGTACGAAGTGGTCATTGATGACCTTGTCACTCTCAAACACGCTAATATAATATTTGTCCGGCAAAAGAATCGACCAAACTTCCGCGTCCTGCTTGATATTCGCTTCATTGTCATAATGGGAGGTGAGCAGCTTCCAGAAAAAATCCTCCTGCGTTTTCTCCTGCTTCGTCTTCCAACCCCGTTGCTTCAATATATAACGACCAACGATGGCCGCCGCTTTCTCTACAATATTCTCTGCGTGTCCTTCAACTAGATTGCCTGCATCTACTACCCATATGTACCCGAGAATTTCCTTCTGATGTTTGATGCAAATAGCGAGTCGGGGGCCAAGACCTACCTCCATGACCGCAGGAATCCGAATCGGACGTGTAGCGCTCTCAAGCTGCTGCATAATCCCCTTCTTACGCAAGCCAATAATGACAGCGTTAGGCACGCGCTTTCCAATAATGGTCGAAATTCTCGCGGAATCACTCTCAAATTGATGGGAGCTGTATCCGATCACATGATGATTGCTGTCCTCAATCGTAACTTGGGATTGAAGAGATTCACTAATCGCATCCGCCAACGATTCCATACTATCGAAGAAACGATCAAACAATGGATCCTTTTCCGTCACTAGCCCCACCCCTGCCTGAAAAAATAGCCGAACCATGTACTCTAGAGTGATTTTATTATAGTATGCGTGCTCCCAGCTGACTATAAGATAATGGGATGGGGCGAGATGGCGGGACCTTGAGGTCGCCGGGTGGAGGAGTTACGAGGTTATAGAGTTGCATGGGGGCGGAGTTGCTGAGTACAGGTTACGTTGGTTGCGAAATGGCGAGGTTATGGAGTGGCGTGGAACGGAGTTGCAAGGTTACGTTGCTGCGGATTACGGGAAGCGAGGTGACGGAGTGGCGCGACAACACTTAAACCGCTACTTGAGAGAGCCCCCTTATAGTTTTCAGGGAATTCCTCCCTAAAATTCTGTATTTCAGGCTTGGTATACTACTAATCAGGGAAAAACTCCCTAATATTCAACCGATCAGGTTATTATTGGGCATATTCTTCGTAATTTTAGGGATAAATTCCCTAATTATAGCGTTTCAAGCTATTTTCGCGTAATTTTTAGGGAGGATTTCCCTAAAAATCTTCTTCAACAAATCTCTCACTGTAACAAAAAAACAAATACTAACTAAATTAAGCAGTAACTAGCCAAATCAAGCTGCACATAGTTGAAACTAGCTAGTTTTGATCGAATTCCAACCAACTTCTACGTTGTCTATCCACCTTTAGCACAGCGCTAGTAACATCCACTGTATCTAGGCACACCACTATACAACTCAGCTACTTTTAACACCCACCAACACACATCCACCCGATCCAACCATCTTCATAACGCAGTCCTACAACCTTTTACACCGAACTAGTAGACTTCTGCTGGATCTCCCCCACATCGAAAGGAGCCAAAAATATTACTCCCAGAAACAACAAACAGCAAACTCCCATAGCGGGAATTCGCTGTCTATTGTCCCTAAATATCACCACTCACTTGGAACGCATCTATTCATCTCAATTTAGCTCTATTTAGCTCATCGTGAACGTCTGCTCCATAGCTTGTTCTACCGTAAAATGTTTCTCGCCAAGTGCTTCAGCCACGGCTTGGCAGGTGATTTTACCGTTGGCGACATTTACGCCGCTTCTTAGGCCGGCATTATCCTGAATCGCCTTAATCACGCCTTTATTGGCAATCTGCAGGGCGTATGGAACGGTGACATTGGTTAAAGCGATCGTCGAAGTTTTGGCCACAGCGCCCGGCATATTAGCAACAGAATAATGCAGCACGCCGTGCTTGATAAATACAGGATTATCATGTGTTGTCACTCTGTCGATCGTCTCTACGATACCACCTTGGTCAATGGCCACATCGACAATCACCGATCCCGGCTTCATGGTCTTGACCATTTCTTCTGTAACCAGCTTCGGTGCTTTCGCACCCGGAATCAACACCGCACCTACCAACAGGTCTGCCTCAGCTACCACTTTGGCAATATTATAAGGGTTAGAGATCAGCGTATTGATCTGTGCCCCAAAAATATCATCTAATTGACGCAATCTTTCAGCACTGAGGTCAACAATTGTAACATCAGCACCCAAACCGATAGCCATTTTTGCAGCGTTTGTACCTACTACTCCACCGCCGATAATGCTAACTTTGCCACGACTAACCCCGGGAACACCGGAGAGAAGAATCCCTTGTCCGCCATAGTTTTTTTGCAAGAACTGAGCGCCAAGCTGAACAGACATCCGGCCCGCTACTTCACTCATCGGTGTTAATAACGGCAAGGTACGTTCATGAACAACCGTCTCATACCCGATGGCAAAGACACCCTTGTCTTTGAGCGCAGCGGCCAGAGAAGGTTCAGGCGCAAGATGCAGATATGTGAACAAAATAAGGCCTGGACGGAAATAAGGGTACTCGCTTTCCAGCGGTTCTTTCACTTTCATCACCATTTCGGCAGAGCTCCAGACCGTAGCTGCGTCCTGAATTAGCTTCGCTCCGGCAGAAGCATACTCTTCATTCGGAAATCCACTTCCCACACCAGCCCCAGCTTCCACCAGCACTTGATGTCCTTCTTTAATAAGGCTAACTACACCCGCAGGCGTTATGGCTACACGATTCTCATTATTTTTAATTTCTTTAGGCACTCCGATAATCATCATTCATCTCTCCCGTCTAATGTAGATCCCTTATGTAAAGAATGATAACATACGTTTAGTATTCCCAATTTGGTAAAAAATTAAAATATTATCTATCATCATTGTGTTTTTACACAAAGGATTCGACTTAAACCGCCCAGTAACTTTATGTCATTTGGTACCCAACACAACCCTAATCATTATCTCATAAAAAAAGACACTGCTTAAAGTGTCTTTTTGACGATTTTGTATGAAATTATAGCACTACTTCCATATTGGAATGTTATGTTTAATAACGCGTATTACTTTGACAACAATAACATCACCGTTTCTAAGATTACATTTACCCCTTTTTCACAGTCTTCATAAGAGGTAAGCTCCTCTTCACAATGGCTTTTTCCCTTCACACTAGGTACAAACACCATCGAAGATGGCAGAAAGCTAGCTACAAACTGAGCATCATGCCCTGCGCCACTAGCAATCTTCCGATTAGAATAACCTAAGACTTGTGTCGCTTGCTCCACTAAATCACATATCCCCCGGTCAAACCAAACAGTCTCTCTACCCCAAAGCTTGGTCTTACTTACTCCGCAGTCCAGTAGCATCTCCGGCAAGCTATGAATAATAGCTTCCACCTCACGGACAATCTCCATATCTTTATGTCTAGCCTCAATGGTGAAGATCACTTTATTGGGAATGACGGTATGAATATTAGGAAACACATTCATTCTGCCCATGGTATACACCAGTTCAGAATCGAGCGCACTAAGCTTGCTTCTAAGCTCCGTGATCAAATCCGTGGCAGCGAACAAGGCATCCTTGCGCATTGCCATAGGCGTAGTGCCCGCATGATCCGATTCCCCCGTCACCTCAATCTCATAACAGGCCATGCCAACTACACAGTCCACCAGACCAATCGACAGTTCTTCTTGTTCTAGCACGGGACCTTGCTCGATGTGAAGCTCCAAATAAGCAGCGGCTTCGGTAATTCGATTGCTCGCTTCTCCCTTATAGCCGCTCTCCTCCAGCGCTTCGCCAAAGGTAATGCCCTCCGGATCTTTTTTATTCAACATTTCTGCCTTGTCGAACTTACCGGCCAGCACACCAGAAGCCATCATCGAAGGCTCAAAGCGAGCCCCTTCTTCATTTGTGAAATTCATAATGGTCACTGGTAGCCTCGGCTTTATTCCGTGATCCACGAGTGTGCGGACTACCTCTAGTCCAGCGATTACCCCAAGGATACCATCGAATCTGCCGCCTTTTTTCACAGTATCCATATGCGAACCAATCACAATAGGAGGCCCAGATGCTACACCCGCAAGCGTAGCGTACATCGTGCCCATGTCGTCCATCTTCACAGACATCCCCAGCTCTTCACAGCAAGCGCAAAAATAATTCCGAACCTTAACATCCTCTTCCGTCAGCGATAACCGGGTCACGCCATTTTTATCTGTACGCCCAAAATTCGCAAATGCCTCAATCGTATTCTTTAATCTCTCACCGTTCACGAATATTTTTTGCAATTGCATCGTAGGTCCCTCCGCTTCGAGCGTTTATGATTTTATGGCTTTTTATATATGTTATACCAATCCATTTTATTTTCATTTTACATACTGTAATAATTATTATTCGCGTAATGTTACAACAAAATAGAGGTAGCAATAAGTAAACTAAAGTAGTATATACAATCTTTTGAGACGGAGGGTAAGCTTAAGATAGCTATTTATCCAGTTCTACCAAGGAAAGGAGCAGCACATGAATCTAAGCATTGTGGTCCCAGTATACAATATAGAACATTATATAACCCCTATGTTTAATTCACTCCTTACCCAAAGTGAACCGCATTTCGAGGTTATTATCGTGGATGACGGATCTACGGATAACACTTACAACGTTATAGCAAATATTCTCGCACTTCACCCCACCCTTTCCTGCAAAGTCATTCGAACAGAGAATCAGGGGGTTAGTTCGGCTAGAAATAGAGGCCTAGCAGAAGCCACAGGGAATTATGTGTTGTTTCTGGATGGAGATGATTATATTTCTGCAGACTTAGTGCGGACCATTCATACCTATATCCATGACGCTGGCCCCGAGATTATCTGCTGGGGTTATAACCATGTTTCAGAGGATGGAGTCACTACTTTGAGTTATACATCCGCTTATAGCGACATAACAGGCAGTGAAGCGCTGACTCATATTTTTGTGGACAAAAGCTTACGAATATGGACAGGGAGCATTGCGTACAAACGGGAATTGTTACTCCTTCATGATCTCCAATATACGGAATGCTGTGTGAATGGAGAAGATCAGGAATTCATCTACAAAGCCTTATCCAGAGCCACCAGAGTTGTCACGCTTCCGGATATTCTATCGTTTTATTTACAAAGAAACACGTCAATTTCCAACAGCTATAATGTGAAAAAATTTGATGTCGTCGATGTATTCAAACGGGTCGATGCCTACTTTCAGGCACATCCCTTTGAGCAGTTGGATACGATATCCCCTTATATAAGAAATCGTGAGCTGATCGAGAATTACTTTTTCAACATAAAGACCTGTCTAAATGAGACAGAAGGGGTAAGCATTCAGGAGTTACTTCGCGACATCGATCATACCTATCCTGAACTAAATCAAGAAATGTATGAACTCATAAGACGTTATAGGGGCAATGATCGAAGATTAGCCCTTTATATCCGAGCATTCTTAATCTCCCCGCTTCTATATCACAGATTCATTACTGTGGAGAGAAGCTTATCCAGGTTCAAGCGAAGGGAATCTAGAATATGAAAAAGATGCTGATCTATGCCTATACCGAATTTAATTTGGGCGATGATTTATTCATAAAGGTGTTGTGTGAGAGATATCCGGATACGGAGTTCAGAATCTGCGCTCCACACCTATACAAGCTATGCTTCAAAGAGATCAAGAATCTCAAAGTGATTCCTTCCGATTCCATTTTCTTAAGAGGCATTGCCTTTATTTGCAGAAGGTTAAAGATACATAATCTGGCGCAAAAATTCATGGCAAATCGCTCGGATGGTGTTGTTCATATCGGCGGCTCGATTTTTATGCAGGCAGAGCATTGGGAGGAGCATTTTAAGAACGCAGAAGCTATTCGGAATAAGAATAAGCCCTACTATTTATTAGGATCGAATTTTGGTCCTTACACAGACGATGAATACTATGAGGGACATAAGCGGATCTTCACGGACTATACAGATATTTGCTTCAGAGAAAAGTACTCTTATGATTTATTTGAGGATCTGAACAATGTCCGTTTAGCACCCGATATTATTTTTCAGCTTAACCCGTCAGATCTTCAAACCGAACCAGAGGATTATATCGTCTTATCCGTCATTAAGCCTTCTGCTAAAGGTCTGAACGGTTTTGACAACCTCTATTATGAAAAAATGAAAGAACTCTCAATTTATTTCATTGAAAAAGGCTACGCTGTTCATTTTATGTCATTTTGCGAACACGAAGGAGATCAGCTGGCGATTGAGGAAATCCGGAGTCTTATGGGCCCCTCTTATGAGGATTCCATCCAAGTGCATTTATACAAAACGAATATGGAAGAGGTCTTGGCCGTTCTAGCCCATTCCAGCTTTATCGTAGCTTCAAGATTCCATGCGATGATCCTGGGTTGGGTATTGGGTAAACCAGTGTTTCCCGTCGCTTACAGCAAAAAAATGATCAATGTAATGGAAGATGCCCAGTTCAAAGGGCTATATACCGATTTCACTACACTGGAGCAGCTCCAGCCTGCGCAGGTTTTTGAAAGTATGACTACTCACTATATGGATGTCACGCCGCAAGCCAAACATGCCGAAAGGCATTTCGAGCATCTGGATACGTATTTATCGCTTTACGAAAGGAGGATACGTTATGAGAGCCAAGCGGAGCATTCTTAACTTATCTTTTGGACTTGGGAGTCAGCTCATTACGATCATCCTCGGTTTTTTTATCCCCCGGCTGATTATGGTCAACTATGGCTCAGAGGCCAATGGTTTAATCGCTTCTATTGTACAAATTATTAGTTATTTGGCACTGCTGGAAGCCGGCGTAGGCGCCGCTTCGATCCAAGCCCTATATAAGCCAGTAGCTTCGGATGATAAGAACCACATCAACTCTATTTTGGCCGCCACCTCTAGCTATTATAAAAAAACAGGCATTTATTATTTCTTCGCCGTCCTTTTAATCGCCACCGTGTATCCATTAGTGATCACTTCTGACATCGATCGATTATCGATTATGCTCATTATTTTACTCACAGGAATGGGCGGAGCGATCAATTATTATTTCCAAGGGAAATTCAAAGTGCTTCTCGCTGCAGAGGGAAAAAGCTATGTAGAGACTTCTATAGTCACCGTAGCTAATATTCTGAACAATGTAATTCGGATTCTGTTATTACTTCAAGGCGTTAACATCATTGCTGTGCAAGCTTCCTATTTCATATTGACCATACTTCAAATCGTCGTCTTCTATATTTATATCAATAAGCATTACAAATGGATCAACCTAAATCTTAAACCAGACTATGAAGCCATTGGTCAAAAAAATTCTGTTTTAGTCCATGAGATCTCCTACTTAGTGTTTAGAAATACCGACGTGCTGATCCTGACTATATTTACGAACTTAAAGATCGTCAGCATTTATGTCATGTACAACATGATTTTTACGATTGTAGATAACATCGTCCAAACCATAAACGGAAGCGTGAAGGCTGCTCTCGGCCAGAGCTTTCATGAGAGTAAAGAAGCCTTTATTAAATTTTATGATGCTTACGAAGTGTATTTTATGGGGCTCATTTTCTCGATTCTAACGGTAGCTTACATTCTAATTCTACCTTTTATGAAACTGTATACTGCTGGGGTAAATGACGTGAATTATATCGATATGTGGCTGCCGATCCTGTTCGTAGTCATCAAATTATTAACCAATGCCAGAGCTTCCTCCAATAATGTGATTACGATCGCCGGACATTTCAAGAACACACAGAACCGTTCCATTCTAGAATCCGCTATCAATCTAGTCGCATCTATTGTCTTCGTTATCTTTATGGGGATTTACGGTGTATTGATGGGGACGATAGCCGCTCTCTTGTACCGTTCCATAGATATCGTGGTCTATGCTAGCAGACATCTGCTGAATCGGAGTCCTTGGGTCACCTTTAAAAGATGGCTAACGAATGCAGTGGTTTTTGTGGGCATTATTCTGATCTCTAGCGCTATCAATATCCCCATCCATTCCTATGCAGGAATTATGTTGTGGGGTGTACTGCTAGGACTTGTGATCTTGCCTGTTTATTTCGTAATCGCCTCCTTGATGGAACGGGAAGTATTCCTGTATACGTGGGGGCATCTCAAAATATACCGAACAAAGCTCAAAAATAAGGTTATTGCTAGACCTGAGGTAAGTAGTTTATCCAAATAACACATTAGGAGGACCCAAATGGATCATAGCGAGGTTTTGCAGCAAGCCTGTTACGTCTTTCTAAATGACCTTAATGATGAAATCAACCATTCATCTGCCCTTCAATTGGATGATCAAGAGATATTCCAACGATGCCGCCTGATCATAGCTAAAGAACAAAATCCGCAAGTTAAAACCTATCTAGAAATCTTATCTGAGGTGATCCGTGCTTATCTCACAGGGAGAGCTTCAGAAGATGCATTAAGGTTCTATCTGTCAGAGCAATTCAGTATTGTGAACGAAGAAATTGACAGGTTAATCCATGGGATCGTTGCAATGAAACATCAGTCCTCCCATACGGATACTTCACACTCAGCACTCCTTTCCTTTGCCGATTATCCCAAGGTTAGTGTCATTATCACTACTTACAATAGAAAGGCATTTCTATATCAAGCGATCCAAAGCATCTTAAAGCAAGACTATCCTTATATAGAGATCACAGTTATTGATGATTGCTCTACAGATGGCACGGAAGAGTTAATGCATCAAAGCTTCGGAAGCGAGTCACGGGTAATATATATGCGGAACGAAAAGAATAGCGGCCCGGGAAATAATCGCCGTAAGGCTTTTGCTGCTCATGGTGATGGGGAGTACGTTCTTTTTCTCGATGATGATGACTATCTGATTGATATGAATTATTTAAGTAAGGCTGTGGACTTTCACAATCACCATCCCGAAATATCATTTGTGGCTGCTAATGTGTTTCTTGAATTTTCAAAGGCCAAGCAACTGAAGATCAGTAGCCTACAGCTAAGCAGGATTATTAAGAAGCAGGATTATTTCATGAATTTCGAGAAAAAAGGATATCCGAAGCCCTCCTCCACCTTAACAACTGTCTTTAAGCGTGAGGCTTTAATGGCTATGGATATCCTGAATATGAACATGGTTAACGATGCTTCTATTTATCTGCGTTCCTTGCTCATCGGTGATGCTGGCTTCATAGATACCCTTGCCGGTGTGTACAGATTACACGGGGACAACATTACTTTTAATTTGAGTCAGCGATTCTTAATTGAGAATCTGGAGGAGAAGCTGTTAATTAAGAATATGGCCGTTCAGAAATATGGCTATCACGAGCAGGAAATGACGGAATGGTTTAACCATAATGCATATGATACGATCTCATACTATTTATTAAATTCTGCGAAAGACGCCACAGACTTTAAATTCATGTATCATTGGGCCCTTAACCATTGCCCGCCGATCTACAATCAATTAAGAAATGAATTCCGTACAAAGCTTATTAAAAAACAATTATTACGGATCTCATTACTTCGGACGCTGCTCGGAAGATGATTCACGCATTAGCTTATCGAGCAGCAGTAAGAATCCTTTTACCTCTTCTTTAGGGATGTCGGCGTACTTGTCTCCAATACTGATCTCACAATAAGAACTATGTTCTCCCGTTGGTCTTATCGCTGCGCTTAAACCGATTCCTGTTGCCTCATATGCAGAAGACAGGATCGGTTCAATGCTCTCCCTAGACATTTGAAAATGCATATGAAACATGTTGGAGACAGGCTCAGCAGGTAACGTAGTCACCGCATGACATTGATTAACTAAAGCAGCAAGCTCTTTAGCCCCTTCATAATACTGCTGCATCTTATCTACTCTTTGCTGGTAGTAATAATCAGAGGAAATAATGTATGGATACAGACTGATTAGGTCACCACCATGCCGCCGTTTCCATATCTTCGATTGCTTCGTAAACTCCTCACCGCCTGCAAGAATCGCGCCAGCAATTCCTCCGATTCCTTTATACAGTGAGATATAGACACTATCAAAGAGGGCGCAGATCTCAGCAGCTGTCTTTCCATAATAGGGAAGCGTCTCAAGCAATCTTGCGCCATCCAAATGCAGCTTAATTCCCCGAGCACTGCAATGTGCAGAAATCGCTTCAAGCTCCTGATACTCTGGTAACTGTCCGCCAATCTCACGCTGTGGCAATTCAAGCAGCAGACAAGCAATATCTTCCTTCATTTGTAATACATCATCCAAGGTAATTAGTCGATTCTTATCCGCAAGTAGGACAGGCTCGATTTGATGCAATTCCTTCAACCCATCCTGCTCATGGATCTCTAAATGACATAAAGGGTGATAGGCGACGCTCTTGAGTCCTTTTTCATCACACCATATTCTTAAAGCGATTTGCTGTGCCATCGTTCCACTCGGAAAGAAGACTGCTGTTTCTTTTCCCAAAAGCTTCGCCATTTCCGACTGGAAATCCTCAATCACCTTTCCCGATCCATAAATATCAGATGGTGTACTATTCTCCACAGCTTCAAAGGCTTCCTTTAAGACTTGAACATCTCGATCTCCATGTCCTACGATTCGATAAGTCGTTTCATTAAACGCCTCTTGCACTGATTTTTTTCCGTTCATTGGTAGAATTGCCCCTTCCGTGTTTGCCTTGTCCCTAATATAGACGAATTTCAAAAAATCCCATCTTAATTTTACCCGATCTAAGGTGAAAAAACATGAGCGCTGTGCTACAATATTGGAATTGCAACGGCAATCTTAGGGAGGGTTATTGAATCACATGCTCATCATTGGTATCGCCGGCGGCACCGGCTCGGGAAAAACAACCGTAGCCCGCTCCGTCATTGACCGTCTTGGAACGGGAAAGGTAACTTTCATATCTCAAGATAACTACTATAAAGATCATTCACACCTCAGCTTCGCTGAACGTGAATCCATCAATTACGATCATCCTTTCGCTTTCGATAACGAGCTGCTTATTGAGCATCTTAAATGTCTGCGAGAAGATAGGGCCGCATATGCACCGGTGTATGACTTCACAGTTCATGCCCGCTCCACTACGGAGACTGTAGAACTGAAACCCAACAATATTGTAATCATCGAGGGACTCCATGTTCTATCCGACGAGAACCTCCGCGATATGCTTGATATCAAAGTCTTTGTTGATGCTGATCCTGATGTACGCATCCTCCGCCGGGTACTCCGAGATATCGAGGAACGTGGTCGGAGCATTCAATCGATCCATCACCAATATTTGAGCACGGTTAAACCAATGCACGAAGCTTTTATTGAGCCATCCAAAAAATACGCCGATTTGATCATCCCTGAAGGTGGCCATAATGAGGTCGGTATCCAGTTGTTGTCCATCCTAACTGAGAAACATTTATATAACGACTGGACGTCCTAAAGCTCTTAAATACCTAGTTCTAGCCCTAGCTGTCGAGATTCTCTCGACGGCTTTTTTTTGCATGCTCATCCCCAAACCTGCAGTTGATTATTCAAAGAATAATCCCACCGCATTTTGGTAATAGCTAATTTCACAGCAGCTTGCGGAAGAGGGATAACAACTATGGGATTTCTAAACAGAACAATCACTAAAATATTCAAAAACCCTACATTAGGGCACCCCAACCCCACTAGAGAATTACCTAAAGAACCTCTCAAAGAAAACCTTCAAGATAATATTGAACATATAAAAAAGGCGCTCGGCAATAGCACAGACCTTGTGATCAGAGATTTCTTCATTGGCTCCAAGCAACAAATGAAAGCCGCTATTTTCTATACAGATGGACTTGCTGACAGTAAAGCTATTCAGGATTTCATTCTGGAGTCTCTTGTCTTAGAAATTCCAGATTTGAGCTTAGAGCCTGATAGTGACAACTATTCCTTATTAAAAAATCACATGCTTACCGTAGGTGATATCAAAGATGCGATGGAGTTCCATTCTTTGCTAAACTCCCTATTATCAGGAGATGTGATCCTTTTACTAGATGGATACGCTAAGGGTTTCACGATTGGCATGCGTGGTTGGAAAGACCGTGGTGTCACGGAAAGTGCTACAGAAACGGTGATCCGCGGACCTAAGGAAGCCTTCACAGAAAGCTTGCGTACCAACACTGCATTAATCCGGCGGAAAATAAAAGATCCTAATCTGTGGTTAGAAACACAACAAATCGGACGTGTGACCCAAACCGATGTATCCATTATGTATATCAAAGGAATTGTAGATGATGGGGTTGTACAAGAAGTACATACACGTTTAGATCGAATCGACATCGATGGCATCTTGGAGAGTGGTTATATCGAGGAATTAATTGAGGATGAAACCTATACTCCATTTCCAACGATTCATCATACCGAACGACCTGATGTTATTGCAGCTGCGCTTATGGAAGGAAAAGTAGCTATTTTAGTAGATGGAACGCCTATAGTCATGACGGTTCCTACTACATTCGTTTCCTTCATGCAGACCGCTGAGGATTACTACCAACGTGCAGATGTTGGTACCTTAGTTCGGATGCTCCGTTATTTCTGTATATTCATTTCTCTTTTAGCCCCATCCTTATATGTAGCTATTACTACTTTCCATCAAGAGATGTTGCCTACAACCCTACTCATTAGCTTAGCTGCTCAACGGGAAGGCGTACCGCTTCCAGCGTTTATTGAAGCCCTCTTAATGGAGCTTGCTTTTGAGATTCTAAGAGAAGCCAGCGTGCGTATGCCTCAAACCATAGCCCAATCTGTCTCTATAGTGGGAACGCTAGTCATTGGAACGGCTGCAGTAGATGCTGGCATTGTTTCTGCCGCCATGCTCATTGTCGTTGCTGTCACGGCAATCTCCAGCTTTGTTCTACCAGCCTTTGATCTCGCCTTGACGGTCAGAATGCTTCGTTTCCCAATGATGTTTCTAGCCGCTTCCTTCGGATTGTTCGGGATCATTATCGGAATTATTGCGATTGTTCTGCACATGTGCAGTTTACGCTCCTTTGGAGTTCCTTATATGAGCCCGCTAGCTCCGTTTAATCTTGTTGATCAAAAGGACACCTTTTTCCGAATGCCTCGTTGGGCTATGTTTACCCGTCCTAAGCTAATTAATCAAAAAAATCTCGTTCGGGAAAAGAGTACACCGCCGGAAAAACCGGGAGATCTGACGGAGGAATAAACTATGAAACGAAAATCTTTGTTAAATTCGCTTGTTTAGGAAAGTAACTAACTCTTTCTTGGAAGAAATGAAGTAATCATTAGGAGTGAACGAAACCATGTTAGAAAAGGGAAAAATAAGTGCCCGTCAGCTAACCATTCTTGTCATGCTCCTTACTATTGGCGATTCTATCCTTATAATTCCCTCTTCCACTACAGAATACGCCAGACAAAATGCCTGGATTTCCACTTTAATTGGGATGGTAGCAGGTTTATTAGCAGTCTATATGTACAGCAAGTTCGCAAAGTCATATCCCAATTTAACGCTTATTCAAGTGATTCAAAAGGCTTTTGGAAAATGGATAGGAACTATTATATCCCTTACATTTTTAATCTATTTTCTTATGGTTTCCGTTGGAAGTATGCGAGAAATCGGTGATTTTGTGACCTCGGAAATGTTACCTGGAACCCCTATTCCGGCCACTCTAATCTTGTTTATACTGATTATGATTATGGCAATACGACTCGGTATTGAGGTTATAGGGCGAGCTAGCGAGCTCTTCATTCCTATGTTCATTGTCTTATTCCTAATCCAGACGATTGCTATTATTCCCCAGATGGAAATTGTCAGAATACTGCCCGTATTGGAGGACGGAATAAAGCCTGTTCTAAGAGGGGCTATCTCCATCACTACTTACACCTTTTTAGAAACAGTTGTCTTTCTCATGATACTTCCTTATGTAAATCAACAAAAAATGATAACAAAGAGTTTCTTACTGGGTACGCTTCTAGGCGGTATTGTAATTTTTATTACGCTCACCGTCTCCATCCTGGTGTTAGGTCCGGATCTGACGACTAGAGATATCTATCCCAGTTATAACATCGCAAGGCGTATATCAGTTGGCGGATTCTTCGAACGGGTTGAAGCCATGATAGCTCTACAATGGATGTTAACTTTGTTTATAAAAGTAACTTTGTACTTCTATGCTTTCGTTCTGGGGTTGTCCCAATTATTAAAATTAAAAGATTATCGCGTGTTATCCTTACCCACAGGGATGATTTTAGTGGCACTCGCTCCAATCATTGCTCCGAATTTCACTTATTATAACGCTATTTTTGATAATTATTGGGTGTACTATGTTATAACCTTCGGTATTTTTGTACCGTTTGTGTTATTAAGTATGGGCATCTTTCGTAGAGCACTCAGCAAAGACTTAACATCTCGGAACTAAAGATTGTTTGGGAGGTTGTGAACATTGGGTATAGTAGTGATCCTCATCATTGTAGCCGTTATTATAGCCTTCGAAGTGCCTCTTATGCTGAGGAAAAATTTAATCAAGGAATTTTGGGTTTTTTTATTTCTTCTGTTGCTGGGAACTTTTTTTAGTCTGATTTACGTCATGAATATCTCGATCTCAGACCCGTTAGCCTGGATGGTGTTCATCTATAAACCTGTAGCCGACATGGTAAATGCCTGGCTATCTTAAAAATAATGGGACTAAACCCGAGAGATCTAACGGAGGAATACACCATGAAACGAAGATCACTTCTACTTTGTCTTCTTGTTCTCATACAAATTGGGTTAACTGGTTGCTGGAGTCGACAGGAAATGAATGATCTCGCGATTGCCGTAGGGATCGGCATCGATAAGATCGGAGATCAATATCAAGTTTCTGCACAAGTGGTTTTACCCAGTCAAATCGCTGGCTCAAAAGGGGGAAGTCCTCAATCACCCGTTAACCTTTACAAAGAGACAGGAAATACTGTATATGAAGCGCTTAGGAAGATCACAACCATTAGTCCACGTAAAATTTACATCTCTCATCTGCGGATCTTAGTCCTTAGCGAGGCTCTGGCTAAAGAGGGAATCAATGACGTTCTTGATTTCATGTCAAGAGATACCGAAGCGCGAAATGATTACTTTATTGTGGTGGCAAAGGATGCACGGGCAGAAGATACTTTGAAAATATTAACTAGCCTCGAAAAGATTCCTGCTGTGCGATTGTTTTCCAGCCTGGAAACATCGGAGAAAAAATGGGCACCTACATCTACTGTGACATTAGGAACACTGATTACAGAACTTGTAAGTAGGGGTAAGAATCCAGTCTTAACAGGGGTTGTCATCAATGGAAATGTAGATGCAGGAGAAACTCCGAAGAATGTAGAAACCGTAGATTCTCCAACAGAATTGAAATACTCTGGATTGGCCGTATTCAAAGAGGACAAATTGATCGGTTGGCTAAACCAAGAGGAATCAAAAGTGTATAACTATTTAACGAATAAGGTAAAGAGTACGATTTCCTTCATTAATTGTCCCCGAGATAAAGATAAAAAGATATCTCTTGATATATTTAAGGCCGAATCAAAAGTAAAAGGCAGCATGAATGGCAACAACCCAGAAATCAGTATCGAGCAACATATAGAAACAGATTTAGGAGAAGTTCAATGTAGAAATCTAGACCTCACCAATCCAAAGACCATCACCGAATTAGAACAAATCGCTAACGTGAAAGTAGAGCATTTATTCCAGACTACGATTAAAAAAGTACAACAAGAATACAAATCCGATATTTTTGGATTTGGCGAGGTCATCCATCGCTCTAACCCACAGGCGTGGAAAAAACTGAAGGATAATTGGGATCAAACCTTTGTTAACTTACCAGTAAACGTAAAGATGAACATAGAGATTCGCCAGTTAGGGAAAGTAACTAACTCTTTCTTGGAAGAGACGAAGTGATAAATTGGAGGGAACAAAGCCATGCTCGAAAAGGGTAAAATAAGTATTCGTCAACTTACCATTCTTGTTATGCTTCTTACCATTGGGGATTCCATTCTTGTAATCCCCCCTTCCACTACACACTACGCCAAACAAAATGCCTGGATTTCCTCCTTAATTGGAATGATCGTAGGTTTACTAGCCATTTTTTTGTACAGCAAATTCGCAAAGTTATACCCCAACCTAACGCTTATCCAAGTGATTCAAAAGGTTTTTGGAAAATGGATAGGGACTATTATATCTCTTTTGACCTTAATGTATTTTCTCATTGTTACCGTAGGAAGTATGCGGGAAGTCGCTGATTTCGTGACCTCGGAAATGTTACCCGGAACCCCCATTCCGGCCATTCTAATCTTATTTATACTGATTGTCATTATGGCAACACGACTCGGTATTGAGGTTATCGGACGAACGGGTGAGATCTTTACTCCCATGGTTATAATCCTATTTCTAATCCTAACGGTCGCCATTATTCCTCAGATGGAAATAGTCAGAATGCTGCCCATATTGGAGGACGGAATAAAGCCAGTGCTAAGAGGGTCCATCTCCATTTCGGCTTACACCTTCTTAGAACCCGTTGTCTTTCTAATGTTCCTCCCTTATGTAAATCAACAAAAAAAAATAACAAAAGCCTTATTACAGGGCTGTTTCCTAGGTGGGATTATCATCTTCCTGACAGTCACTGTTTCCGTATTAGTACTAGGTCCGGATTTAACGACCAGAGATATATATCCCAGTTATAACATAGCAAGACGCATATCGGTTGGTGGGATCTTTGAGCGGGTTGAAGCCATGATAGCTCTAATGTGGATGTTAACCTTGTTTATAGAAGTAACATTATACTTCTATGCTTTCGTCCTAGGGTTATCCCAATTATTAAACTTAAAAGAGTTTCGGGTGCTAACTCTGCCTACTGGGATGATCCTAATCGCACTAGCACCTCTCATTGCTCCGAATTACACCTATTACAACGCGGTGTTTGATAATTATTGGGTGTACTACATTATAACCTTCGGGTTATTTCTACCCTTGGTATTGTTAAGTGTGGGGATGTTTCGAAGTGCACTGAGCAAAGACTTGAAATTTCGGAATTAAATAGGAGCGGCCTTTTTTACCTAATAACAATCCGAATCCGAGTAGGGTCACCGAATGCGGCGAGAGACCGTGTGATGTTGCTGATTCATTAAGTTTAATCTCTTGCGGCTCTATCTCCCCACCCCGATTCGTAAATAAACATAAACCTATAAAATTTTTTGAGACTACAATATAGATCTCGTAGATTCTCTAACGATTAATTCTGCAGGGAAAATCTGATGCGCATGATTTACCTTCTTATTAATGAGATCAAACAAAATCTTAATCGACGCTTCCGCAATTTCTACTACTGGCTGTTTGATGGTAGTAATAGAAGGATTATAATAGAAGGAAATATCCAGTCCGTCATAACCTGCCACAGAGTAATCTTCAGGAACTCGCTTGCCTGCTTCAAATATGGCTTTACAAGCACCGATGGCCATACTATCTGACAAGGTGAAAATAGCAGTAAACTCTTCCCCTGACTCTAGCAACTCTTTTGTAACCGCATATCCATTTTCCATACTATAGCTGTCAATATTCTCTTTCATCCGCCGTACTAGCCGTTCATTATAAGCTATTCCATGATCAGAAAGAGCCTTTTTATATCCTTCATATCTTAATTTACCGATACTCACATCATCTTCAGGCGCGGTAATAACTGCGATTTTCTCATGTCCCAGATTACATAAATAGTCTACAATTTTATAGCTCTCATTAAAGTCATCTACAGATACGGAGGAATAGTTACTTAGATCAAACTCTTCCGTCATCCCAATCGTGCTGAGGACAAATGGAACCGTCAATTGCTGTAATTTTTCTTGAGAGTGTGAGAATAATCCCCCCAGGAACACAATTCCCTTCAGGCGCTTTTCTTTCTCCAGCTCAATTGCCACTTCGATCTCATCTTGATTCTCATCGACTCGCTGTAGGATAAAGGAGTACTTCTTTCGCTGGATCTCTTTTTCAAATACTTTAATCATCGGGCTGAAAAATGGATTTGATATCCCTTTGATCAATACTGCAATCGTTTTCGAATCGGAACGTTTTAAATTTCTGGCACTGTTATTCGGTACATAATGGTTTTCTTTGATGACCTTCATAACCATCGCTTTTGTTTCTTCATTAATATCCGGATGATTATTTATAGCTCTAGATACTGTAGTCACGCCAACCCCACATAATTTGGCGATATCTATGATAGTCAATCTCTCCATTTCTACCTTTCCTTTACACGTTAAATAAGAAAGTAGGGGATTCTTGAAGAGAAGACTCCACAAGAAAAGCACCCTACTCGCTTCTACATACATATTCTATTTAACCCTTAACGGCTCCTGCAACGACACCTTCGATAATATATTTTTGGCAGGTGAGGTAGAAAATGATGATGGGTACAATAGCTAGAACTAGCATCGCCATCATAGCTCCCATATCAATCGATCCGTATCCACCTTTTAGGTACTGTATCGCAATAGGAATGGTTTTGTATTCAGTACCGATCAATAGGTCAGGCAACAGGAAATCGTTCCATACCCACATTACATTAAGGATCGCTACGGTTACAGCTATAGGCTTAAGGATGGGCAATACCACTTTAAAGAACGCCTGCGGTGGATTACATCCGTCAATCATAACCGCCTCTTCAACCTCCAGTGGGATGGACTTCACAAATCCACTAAACATAAATACCGATAGCCCTGAACCAAATCCCAGATAGATCAAGATAATCCCAATCGGATTGTCGAGATGCAGTACATTGGCTGTCTTAGTCATTGTGAACATTACCATTTGGAAGGGTACGATCATCGAGAACACAAATGCGTAATACATCAAGTTCGTGAATTTTGATTTTACCCGAGTAATATACCATGCGGTCATGGAAGTGAATAACACGATTACAGCAACCGAACACACCGTGATAAACAAGGACATTCCGAAAGCACTGAAGAAATCAATCTTCGCTATACCGCTAGTATAGTTCTTCAAACCAACAAAAGTAGTTCCATTAGGGAATAAGAAAGGTGTATCACTGATGTAGAACTTCCCTTTAAAGGAGTTCATCAGAACAATAAAGATCGGAGATAAGAACGCAATGGCCAAGACCAACAAAATAGTGAATATGGAATAGTCTTTTGCTTTAGTCTGTTGCATTAGTTCTCAACCTCCTTTCTTCTAGTAATGACAAGTTGTACTAAGGCGATTAAGGCTACCAGTGCAAAGAATACGACGGCTTTCGCTTGACCGACACCTTCCCATCCTGTTTTTCCGTAGAAGGTATTGTAGATATCCAGTGCTAACATCGAGGTCTGCTTAGAAGGAGCACCAGCAGTCAACGCTAAGTTCTGGTCAAACAATTTGAATGAATTCGATAACGTTAAGAATAAACAAATGGTAATGGATGGCATTACGAGTGGAATCGTCACATTACGTAAAATCTTTGAACGTGAAGCTCCATCAATTCTTGCGGCTTCTACTATATCCTTAGGCACATTTTGAATACCTGCAACATAGATAATCATCATGTAACCTATCAATTGCCAATTCATAAGGATGATTAATCCCCAAAATCCATAAGTTGCGTCAGAGGTCAAAGTAACTCCAAATTTATACAGGATTCCATTAAAGATCAGCTGCCAGATGTACCCTAATACGATACCGCCTATCAAGTTAGGCATGAAAAAAATAGTTCTAAATACGTTAGTCCCTTTTAGCTTTCTAGTTAACAACATCGCCAGTATGAAGGCGAATACATTGATCGTAAGAACAGATAGAACTGTAAACTTAACAGTAAAGCCTAGTGCATTTAGAAATTCTTGATTTGAAAATGCTTTAGCGTAATTGCCAAACCCTATCCATGTTGCATCATTGACTGTAGTAAACTCTGTAAAGGATAAATATATACCTAGCAGAAAAGGTACAACAAACGCGATCCCAAAGGCTATTATGGTCGGTAATGCAAAAAGAGCAAAATATTTTCTTATCGATTTTTCCATGGAGTCTTCTCCTATCTCAGTATGGAAAATGATGAAACAGATGAATTTACTCGAATTGTTGCTTAGTGCCACTGAAATTCCAAAGGGAATCCAGTGGCACTAAGCTTTTATCTTTATAACAACTGAGAGTTATTCAATCATTTTTCCATGCATTTATTATTTTGCCTTTTCAGCCTTCCAAGTGTCCTTAAAGATGGTTACAACTTCATCCCAGGTTTTATTGCCTTGAGCATATTGCAAGAGCGCATCACCAAAGACATTTTTGAACTCTTCACTTGGGAATGCCGCAAATGTCCAAGCTACGGAAGTCAGATCTTTTTCCATCCAAGCGGATACTTCTTTAGCCAGTGGATCTGCTGGTTTTTCGCTGTCTTCAAACGTGTTGAATGGAGCGATGAAACCTAAGTCGTTCGTTACATAAGCTTTACCTTTTTCACTGGAGAACAACCATTCCAAAAATGCGATAGAAGCTTGTTGGTTCTCAGCAGAGGCTTTGCTGTTGATTGCCAAATAGTTTTCTGTACCTACAGCCAGACCTTGTTTTTCTTCGCCTTCCATACCTGTGTAGATAGGCAAGAATTTGATGTCCTCAGCTTTAACTACGTTACCATCTACATCATTGATTTGTGACCAAGCCCAGTTACCGTTTTGAACCATCGCTGCGTTACCAAGTGCGAATTCAGCCATGGAGTCCGCTACAGATTTACTACCCAGAAGGGATTCTTTAGTCACAGAGTTTTTGATGTAAAGATCAAAGATGTTTTTGAATTTATCGTTATATTTGAATTCAACTTCCTTAGAAGCTAGACCGGCAAGAACTGTGTTATCAAACTCAGTGTTGTCTTTGAATTCATAGTACAGTGGCAAGTTAGCCAAGTGAGTCTGCCATCTCCATTGTTCACCCGCAGCGAGGGAAGTCGAGGCGAATACGCCTTTGATACCCAGTTGATCTTTTTTAGCGGTCATATCTTCTACTACTGCTTTCAAAGTCTCGAAATTATTGATTTCAGTTGTGGAAGAGATCGAAACAGCTTTGTCAGCTAAAGCGAAGTATTTCTTCATAATGGCGTCGTTGTAGATAATACCGTATCCTTCAACTACGTAAGGGATACCATACACGCCTTCGCCTTCAGTTACAGCCAAGCTTTTGTCGGACAAGTAGCTGTATAGCTTAGTATCTTTCAAATCCAAGGTGTAATCTTTCCACGCTTGGAAACCAACAGGTCCATTAATTTGGAAGATCGTAGGTGCATCGGACTTAGAAATTTCGGATTTCAATTTGGTTTCGTAAGTACCTGCTGCAGCTGTTACGACTTTTACTTTAACGCCTGTCTCCGCTTCATAATCCTTAGCGATTTTTTCATATATTTCTGCAATTTCAGGCTTGAAGTTTAAAAAGTAAACCGATCCATTTTTACCAGATGAAGCGTTTCCAGCATTGGTTGCTGTATTGTTCTCTTTATTCCCACACCCTGCTGCCAAGACTACAACCATAGACATTACCAACATGAGCCCTAGATATTTTTTAATATTCTTCATTTTTCTTCCCCCTCGAACTTTTTATTAAATCACTTCTCTTAAAGACGTCTCCGAGCTTGCTCAACCGAGAATAATGTCAGCGTTTTCATTTCACTTAAATATTCTCCGCTTTTTCCGGTATCCTTATCGGTAACGTTTTCAATTGAAATATTAGCACACCGTTTGGAACAATTCAATAACCATTTTATTGCAGAAACTCGCCATTACAAATCTTCAAACGTTATAATAGACAAGTATAAACGCCTTCGACTTTCTTATATTTTTTAAAATAACTATGAATAGGTGATGGCATATCTTATCTCTGATCGAAAAGTATGAGTTACAATTCTCTAATAATAATTATTTTGGCGATATCGGGGTAGAGCCCTCTTACTCCATTGTAGAAGGTACTCTTCCTGTCCTTGTGTCTGCTCCGCATGCCATTAACCACTATAGAGAGCATGCAGTAAAACCTGCGGACATGTATACAGGTTCTCTTGCGCTGCTGTTACAAAAGCTCACCAATTGTCACTGTATCTATTCCAATAGCTTCTCCAAAGAAGACCCCAATTACATCCTTGGCGGAGAATATAAGACTGCACTTGGAACAATTGTCAAAGAACATCAAATTAACTTTGTTATAGACTTGCATGGTGCCTCTAAGGATAGGGAATTTGATATTGATTTAGGTACATTACACGGAACTTCCATACAAGAAAATAATATAAATGAAGTCGTACGTATTTTTTTCAATAATGGTATTACCAATGTTCATCAAAACCATACATTTTCTGCATCTCATCCGGGAACGGTCACATCGTATTCCACCAAAGAGCTGTTAGTTCAAAGTATTCAAATTGAAATTAATCGAAATTATCGTAACCCGAAATCATTTGATTTATTCCAAAAAACCATTCATTCCCTCAAACAAATCATCAATCAATTGGGAGGTGCCTAACATAAATATCGAGCAGACCTTCACCCTATTGGACAAACAAAGCTATACTGCCCGGGAAGAACTCACGATGAACCCCGATGAGCTGGCTGAATTAGGCTTAGTCCACCATATCTTTGTCGAGCTTAAAGCAGAGAATGATGCTCAGGTTAGCTGTTTGCTTTTATCTAAAAGTGATATCCCTAGAGGCAGTATTCAATTATCTAAAAGAGCAAAGGACAAGCTAGGAGATTGCCCCATAACAGGATTAACCATTACTAAACCTGAGTACAACACGATTTTTCGGGGAATTCCTAAAGTGGACGAGATTGCCAAACCTTATGCCAAAGCTTGTCCAACGCTCGTCCGCAAGTATTCGAACCATGTAGAGCTGATTAATCCTAAGAATGGCTTTCGGGTAAACTTAACGTTAAAAGAGGATGACACAGCCAAGCCGAATGCACTATATTTCAACAGATATATCATGTTGTTACTTGAGACTCATGCCACTGAGGATGATCAACTAATTATTACCCGTGCAAGAACAAGTCCTCAGTCCAAGCCAGGCATACATAAACTTATACATTTGGGAATCAAACGGCCCTTAACCGCATTAGGAAATCTTTTTATTGGCAAAAGAGAGCTTACACTAAGAGTAGGGCATCCCTACCCTTTTGATGAGCACCAAAATCTATGCCGAATTCACCCCAATGTTAGAAAGCTGCTGGGTATGGAAGAGACCGACAAAATCGTCATCACCTATAACAACAAAGAAATCACCGTCCCCATCTTAGATATAGACACTGAGCATATTGCCCAGTTGATCAAGCTAAATGAGGAGGATGATCAGCTCAAATTTATCGACAGCCACTTATTTATCGGAATCACCGCTTTGTCACGAAATGAACTAGAAATCCCCAGTATCGGCACATCGGTTACCGTAAAGAGAAGCATGAACTCCCTATTCTTAAAACACTTAAATAAGCTGGTCTTGCCTGTAATTGCTCTATTGTTTACAGTAGTACAGCTGTATAAGGATTTGAGCTGGAGCATCGCTCTGACCGTTGCTATTTCTCTGATACTACTTCCGATAATCATCTACACGACACTATCTGAAGAACGAGCAAAAATTAACTAAATGGAGCGATGATCGTGGAATTCACTTCACAAGCCCAGGTAGAAGATATGATCTACAGCTCTTATCTAAGAGCCATTAACAACATCACAGAAACTTTGGATGGACAAGTTAGACGACCGGAATTAACCAGAGAATTGCTGGAACTAGTCGGAAATCCGGATCGAGATCAACAATACATACTAGTCACAGGCAGTAAAGGTAAGGGCTCCACCTCAAGGTTTATCTCTTCTTTGTTAAGTCACCTAGGCTATAAAGTGGGCTTGTTTACCTCCCCTCATCTGGTGGATTTCAACGAAAGAATACGGATTGACGGGCGGGCCATATCCGCAGAGGATTTTGTACGATTAGGAAATGTGGTTCGCGAGGGATTTCAAACGATTGAAGATCAGCTTGCCGCTGATGAGTATCAAGGTCCTGTTGGGGTGGGTCTGGCGATTGCGACGTTGTACTTCAAGGAGAATCATACCGATTTCAATGTAATTGAATGTGGAAGAGGCGGAAGGTTTGATGACACGAATGTCCTGAAGAATAATTGGGCTGTCATTACTCCGATTATGGAGGAACATGTAGCTAATTTGGGACCTGACCTGAACAGCATTACACTACATAAACTGGGTATCGTCAAAAACAAGGCTACTAACGTCTATATTAGCAAACAGAAATCGAGCGTACTTGCGACTATAAAAGCGAACCTCACTTCCAACACTGTCCAGTATTATGAGGAGCAGTTCCAGGCTGACTCTATTGCAATAACACCCGTTGGAACTACTTTTAATGTTCAGACAAATCAAGCAATTTACCCGTCCTTAACGATTCCGTTATTGGGGCAATTTCAAGCTCTAAATGCAGCCACTGCAGTCGCACTATGTGAGGATATTACAAGTGGTCCTCTGAATAGGGAACTCGTTCTCAAATGCTTTGCACAATTGCAATGGCCGGGTCGCTGTGAAGTGATCTGCCATGATCCATTAACGATAATTGACGGAGCAATTCATAAAGAGTCGGCATGCTATTTGGCTGAGCTTATTCAACTGGTGAATCCTGACCGCAGCCGAGCTGTAACTTCAATTATCGGTGTCCCTAAAGATAAAGATTACCCAGGGGTTATCGAAGTGATGAGTTCGGTCTCGGATCAATTAATCATCACAAAGCCCGATATTAGTCATCTTTCTTTTCCTACAGATGCACTCCATGTTGCCAACCGATTTATCGAACAAAGTTACGAGTTCCCCTATTTAGAGGACGCTCTAACGCACATACAAACTCGCTCGTCTTCCGAGATTATTGTAATTGTCGGCACGCAAACCTTTATCGGAAATGCCAAAAGATTATTCGGGCAATCGCTGCTCGATATCGGCTTATAGCTTCTCAAAGCGCTGGAGAATGACTTCCTGATAAAGATCAGATAGCGCTGGCACTTCACTTGGATTCTGCTTACAATACTCATCTAGCATAACCTTATGATTCACTTCGATCACCCTGAGGCCTTGATCTGTCTCCAAAATATCCACGGAGCAGAAATCAAGGCCCATCGCTTTAGAGGTCTCGGAAGCAAGCGCCGCAAGCGCCGCTCGTTTGGCCTGATCGCTAACCTCAATAGCAACAGCCCCGTTAATCAAATTGTGCTTCCAAGAGCGAACTCTTTTTTTGCCAAGGAATACACGCGCCTGGTGATTAAAAGTTACGATTCTATACTCAATCTCCGCTTCATAATAGGGACCTATTGCCCCATTAAGCTGTAAAGAAAATAATAAATCCAGCTTTTCGTGCAGATCGGCTATCTCATTAATTTTGTACACATGATTTCCCTGTGCCCCGTTATCCTGCTTCATAACTACCACCCCATTGAGCGTTTGGAAATAACGTTCAGCCAATGAATAAGGATTTAAGTTGTTAAATTTGGAGTCAGGATGTGGCAAATAAATATGTTCTACCGCGGGGATATTCGCCTTATGCAAAACGTCATAAGTTAGAGATTTACTCATAGCAATGATCGTAGAAGCACTGTTGTTTAGTCCGATCTCAGCGTCTACCATCACAAATGATTTCAATCCACACGTAGCTCTATATACGAAATTCGGTGTAACTTCCTCAAAGGTAATCCCTGAGGTTGTAACAGAATGCTGGATCATTTTCAAGTAAGGTCTAGTCGTCATTCAGTTTCCTCATTTCTAACAAAATATGACCAAACCTAATCATAGCATGAGAAATATCAATCGAAAATAACATTGACATGTTATAATTACTATCATAAAAACCTTAGAAGTCTTTTTCGAGGGACTTTTCAAAAAAATAATAGGGTTAATGTTATGTTTAATGACTGATAGCGCTCTTATAGTTAAAAATAAGTATTGATTATTTAGTGATCATCCTCTATGATAAGCTTATCAAGCGAACCAAAAAAGTTAAAGCGGTTAAACTTTAATACCAAGGTATCTATTATTATTGCTACTTAATAGTATTAGCACGACCAAAAGTTAAAGCGCTTATACTTTAAAATGAGAGGTTGGTGTGTCATGATCAATCGCGAGAACAGGCGGCAGACTTTCTACATGTATCTGTTCATTTCTCCTTGGATTATCGGCTTCCTAGTATTCGCCCTTTATCCTATCTTATCATCGCTTTACTTCAGCTTTACTGATTATGACATCATACACCCACCTAAGTTTATCGGGCTCGCTAACTACACAGAGATGTTTCACAATGACCTATTCTGGAAATCGGTGGTTGTCACGCTGAGATATACCTTCATCGGTGTACCTATCCAGCTTGTTCTCGGTCTTGGATTTGCGCTATTGCTTCACCAGACCATTCCCCTGCGCGGCTTTTTCCGAACGGCCATGTATTTTCCAAGCATGGTATCCGGCGTGGCCATGTCCCTCCTATGGTACTGGATCTTCAACCCGCAGATCGGGCTCTTCAATTACATCCTTTCCTGGTTCGGTATTCATGGACCGGCTTGGCTGATGAACCCCGACACTGCACTATATGCCTTGATCATCATGACGTTCTGGACAGCAGGCTCAGGAATGATTTTATTCCTCGCAGGTCTGCAAGGCGTACCAGCTAGCTTGATCGAAGCCGCTAACCTTGACGGTGCCGGACGATTCAGAATTTTCTTGAACATTACCTTACCGATGATCTCTCCCGTGCTGCTTTTTCAACTAATTATGGGACTGATCGATTCCTTCCAAGTCTTTACCCAAGCTTTTGTTATGACTCAAGGAGGTCCAAATTACTCCACCTGGTTCTATGTCTATAATCTCTACACCAGTGCTTTCAAAGAATATCGTGCCGGTTATTCCTCAGCCTTGGCATGGGTGCTCCTCATCGTAGTTATGCTGTGCACCGCACTAATTATGAAATTGTCTAACCGTTATGTTCACTACGAAGGAGGCGGACGCAAATGAGTACAGTCAGAGCGCTAAGCCCCCAGACTAAAGGAACCAAACGCCGCCGGAAAGTGGAGCCTGTTAAGATTTTTAGCTTTATTACTTTAGTAGTTACAACATTTCTGATGCTGCTTCCTTTGTTCTTCATGGTCTCCACTTCACTTAAGTCCAAACGTGAGATGCTGAAGTTCCCACCCACCTTTCTTCCAGAGAGCTGGCAGTGGAGTAATTACACAGAAATATTTGATACCCTGCAGTACGGTACGCTTTACAAAAATAGTTTAATTATTGCCGGCCTCAGCGTTGTAGGCACCTTGATTTCTTCAGCACTGGTCGCCTATGGATTCGCCAGATTCAGAGGTAGAGGGAATCAGATATGGTTCATCCTATTGTTGAGCACAATGATGTTGCCTTATCCAGCCATTATGATTCCGCAATTCGTACTCTTTTCGCAAATGAACTGGATCGACACCTTCCTACCCTTGATTGTGCCTGCTTTTTTCGGCTCAGCTTATAACATTTTCCTGCTGCGCCAATTCTTCTCCACGTTGCCTGAAGAGCTGTTTGATGCCGGACGCATTGATGGATGCGGCGAAATACGGATGTGGGCTACTATAGCACTCCCACTCTCCAAACCCGCCCTTGCAACTGTAGCTATCTTTGCTTTTATCTACAACTGGAACGATCTGCTTACACCGGTGCTTTACCTAAGCTCGTCAGAGAAGTTCACGCTACCCGTCGGGATGGCTTCTCTCACCTCATCGAGATTCCGCATTCCACCTTGGCATTTGCTGATGGTCGCTTCGGTTCTAGCTATGGTTCCTATCGTAACGCTGTTTGCTGTAGCACAGAAACAGTTCGTCGAAGGGATTGTACTTACAGGGATTAAGTAATAATCCGCCATCCGGGCGGCCAAATATACTTGAAATCATGGGGGTTTAGCTAATGAACAAGAACAGGAAAAGTAGTGCGCTTTTACTTGCAACAACCATGCTTGTTGTTCTGGCATTGTCAGGCTGTAGCGGCGGCAAATCGGCAGGTAACACTCTATCTGAAGGAACTGGTGGCTCGACTAATTCAGGAGGCAAAGCAGAAACGGTAACCATCACCCATTACACAATAGATTCAGAAGACCGGACATTTGTCGAGAAATTAATTCCTGATTTCGAAAAGCAGCACCCGAACATTAAAGTAAAAGTGGAAAAAGCACCTTATGAGCAGTTCGACAGCAAGCTGCAAACGCTAATTGCCGGTGGCAAATCACCCGATGTGACAAGTCACTGGGGTTATGGAGGTTTCGCAGAATACTACAACAAGGATATGCTGCTCGATTTGACCGACCTTTTAAAAGAAGATGGTTTCAAGGCAGCGGATTACAACATCCCAGAGAACCTGATGAACATTTATAAGGTTAAAGATCACACATATGGTATCCCAGTTAATATGTATGTCACCTTGATGCTCTATAACAAAGACATGTTTGATGCTGCCAAACTGACTTACCCAACAAGCGATTATGAAGATAAGAGCTGGACGTTTGAAAAGATGGTCGACCAGGCTAAACAAATGACTCTCGTCTCCGATGATATTGCCAAAACACAATATGGCGTAGACTTCACCTGGTCTGAACGCGATATGCGGCCATTATATTTTGGAGCGCAGCCTTATTCAGAGGATACATGGACGAATGGCGGCGTGCCTTCCGAGACTTATTTTGATTCCCCTGAAGTGATTGCTGCCTACAACAAACTCTTTGATCTCGTCTTCAAAGATAAAGTCTCTCCTTCCTCCGAGTGGAGCAAAAGCGTAGCTGGACAGAACGGTGATCCCTTTGTTGCAGGCAAAATCGGGATGTCTATCGGTGGCTCATGGAACCTTGCAGGTGCGAATGACTTTCCCTTCAAAATCGGCGTAGCCGCTGTACCATGGGGAGGCAACGATAAGGTACGCAGCACACTTTACGTCGATCCGCTGCTGATCTTGAAGGACTCCAAACATCCGAAGGAAGCTTTGGAATGGATCAAATATTTGATCACTACCGAAGTGCAGGAGAAATCCATTGAGCTTAGTGGCGGTAACCCGCCAGTCAACACCGAAGCTGCTGAAGCTTACTATAAACATTTTGATGGCATCGATCCACAAGATATCAAAAATGTCTACGAGGGTGCTGTGAACTATGGCTTCGAATCCTACAACCATTTGATCACCAACTACTCGCAAATTAATGACATGTTCATTAATGAATTGCAGCCAGTAGAAACTGGACATAAGACGGTGGAAGAGGTGATGACGACGATTCAGAAAAAAGTTACGGAGATCATTCATCGTTAATATTTGGCAGATATGCCGTCCCTTTAGGGACGGTATACCTGTTTGAAATCATACGTTTAGCGGACAGTCTGCCAACCCTGTATACTAAAGGTAGAAAACAGGATCGGAAAATCTGCCGCGAGGAGAACTAGAGATGAAAGTGAGTATTTTTGATGTAGCCAAAAAATCAGGATTATCGGTTGTAACCGTATCCCGGGTCTTAAATGGGGCCGAATCGGTACGCGAGAATAATCGCCAGAAGGTGCTGGAGGCCATTAAAGAGCTGGATTATCGCCCTAATGCAGCTGCACGCAGTCTGGCAAGCGGTAAGACGGGAATTATCGGGATTATTGTCACGACCCTGCAGGATTCTTTTTTTGACGCAGTGGTCAAAGAGCTGAATGAAGTCTTAGCGATGCATGGTTATTTTTTGGCCATCTCCATCTCAGCAGGCATCGAATCGGATGATAGCCATTATTTAATCCAGGAGGATCGTGTAGACGGTTTATTTCTACTCTCTCCGATGGAAGAGGATAATTATATTGTGGAATTAAAACGGCGCGGCATCCCCTATGTGCTGATTGATAACCAAAAGCCTGAGAATGACACCTACTCTATCACGATTGATAACTTCAAAGGTGGCTACATGGCTACCAGTCATCTGTTAGCGCTCGGTCATACGTCAATCGCTCATCTATGTGGACAGGAGATGTTCCGTAGTACGCGGGAGCGGCGTGCCGGATTCCTACAAGCGCTTGAGGAAAAAGGTCTTACTCCATTTGAGATTGTACATGGTGATTTCGAAATTGGAATGGGATACGAAACCTGCAAGCGTTGGCTGAACGAAGGACAATTACCTACTGCGGTATTCGCTGGCGATGACAATATCGCCCTTGGCGTCATCAACGCGTTAATGGAAGCTGGCATTCGGGTACCCGAACAAGTAGCTGTGATTGGTTATGATGATCATTATATTGCTTCACAGCTTCATCCATATTTAACAACGATCCGTCAGCCTTCGGACAAAATTGGATTAGCAGCTGCCGAAATGCTCTTAAAGCGTATCTCTGGAAAGATGAAGCGCGGAGCTGGAGTAAAGATTGACCCAGAGTTAATTGTACGGGAATCTACTACTTCCAATTAATTAAATCATATAAACAAGGAGTGACAACCATTGACTTACTACTTGGGGATCGATGGTGGAGGCACCAAAACCTATGCTCTGCTATGCGATGAACATGGCAATGTTCTCGGTAAGGGCAGGAGCGGTAACGGCAACCACCAGACAGGCGCACTTGAGGCAGCCAACAGCATTCGAGAGGCCACATTCGGGGCACTAGATGAGGCTGGACTCCGATTGGAGGACATCCAACATACCTATCTTGGGCTTGCCGGTGCTGACCGAGAGGCCGATTATCTCATTCTCCATCCAATGATTCGCGAGATCGGATTTATCAATTACACCATTAACTGTGACACCATGATCGGATTACGTGCAGGGACGACTCGCCCTTATGGAGTTGCACTAATCTGTGGCACAGGCACCAATTCGGCAGGCAGAAACACGCAAGGAGAGCACTATCAGTGTGGTGGCTTTGACTACATGTACGGTGACTTCGGTGGTGGCGGTGCTCTCAACATTGAAGTCTTTCGTTCTGTCATAAGAGCTTGGGATGGGCGGGAGCAACCTACCCTCTTAACCGGACTTCTACTCAACTTACTAGGTTATGAGGAAGTTGCAGATATGTTTAATGATTTCCTCAATCATTGGAAAAGGGTCCCTGTTCATGCTGCTCGATTGCTCTTCGAGGCAGCAGCTGAAGGAGATGCTGTAGCCTTAGAGATTCTAAATCGGCAAGGCGTTGAGTTAGGGAAGTCCGCTGCTGCAGTCATCCACAAGCTTGGGATGGAGCAGGACACCTTCGATGTGGTTCTGGCGGGAAGTCTGCTAACCCGTGGGGATCGCGGCTGGATTCGCGGACCTATTGAGAAAGCTGTACAAGCCGCAGCTCCACAAGCAACTGTGGTGACTCTTGCCACAGAGCCCGTAGTAGGTGCCGTTTGGTCCGCGATGGATCAAGATGGTTTGACCCTTAGTAGTGAAGCGTATGAGACCATGCGGCAATTTCAAGATTATGAATCGATCCAACAAACAAAAAAGACAGGAGTGGTTGATCTTGGCAACTAATCAAGGATTAAAGATCGCAGTTATCGGTGGGGGTTCTTCGTATACACCCGAATTGGTAGAGGGATTTATTCTTCATTACAAGGAGCTTCCTGTTCGTGAACTATGGCTCGTAGATATCGAACCTGGACTTCGCAAGCTGAATATCGTTGGAAATCTCGCTAAACGCATGGTTGAGAAATCCGGGCTTCCGATTGAAGTTCATCTTACAACAGACCGCCGGAAGGCTATCGAAGGTGCAGACTTCGTCAGCACTCAGATGCGTGTCGGTATGCTTGACGCCCGCGCACGTGATGAATCGATTCCTCTTAAATATGGTGTCATTGGTCAAGAAACGACAGGTCCTGGCGGAATGATGAAAGCACTGCGTACGATCCCTGTCATTCTGGATGTATGCCGGGATATCGAAGAGCTGGCTCCTAACGCATGGCTGCTCAATTTCACCAATCCTGCAGGAATGGTCACTGAGGCTGTTCTGAAATACTCCAAAGTAAAGAGTATCGGTCTCTGTAATGCACCTATCGGTCTGATCAAACAAGTATCCTCCAAATATAACGTAGCTGCCGACCGTGTTTATGCCGAATTCGTTGGTCTGAATCACTTACACTGGATTACTCGAATCGACGTTGAAGGTGAAGATAAGCTGGATGATATGCTCACAGAGGGCTACAGTGCCAAGAACGTGCCAGCCCGAGAGTGGAATCCAGAATTCCTAAAATCTCTTCGCGCCGTGCCTTCCTACTATTTGAAATATTTCTATATGACGGATGCCATGCTCGAAGAGCAGATGGAATCGTTTAAGCAAGGTATCAACCGCGCTGAAGTCGTCAAACGCGTAGAAGAAGAGCTATTTGAGCTATACGCCAACTTAGAGCTGAGCGAGAAACCGAAACAGCTAGAACAACGCGGTGGTGCTTTCTATTCAGAAGCAGCAGTTAATCTCATGAGATCGCTCTATAACGGTTCAAACGACATCCAGACCTTGAATGTTGCTAACCGTGGCATACTGGACTTCTTGCCAGATGATGCAAGCATTGAAGTGAACTGTGTTGTCACCAAGAACGGACCACTACCTCTACCACTGACTAAGATTCCACCGATGGCCAAAGGGCTTATTCATGCTGTAAAAACCTACGAGCAGCTGGCCATTGATGCCGCTGTGACCGGTGACCGTGCGCTTGCCCTTCAGGCAATGGTGCATCATCCACTCGTTCCATCTGTAGATGTGGCGGTTCGTATGCTGGATGAAATGCTGGAAGCCAATAAAGAGTTCTTGCCGAACTTTTTTTACTAAATAACCATAGAGATGAGGCGTCAATATGTCAGCTAAAGCGGTTTGGAAAGGCGATGTGAACCAAGCCATCTGCGCGTTTACATTTGATGATGGGCCTTCCCAGCTTCCGGTTGAATTATGGCTTGATGTTTTGGAGGAGGAAGGTGCTGTCGGCACCTTTTTCTTCACTGGGGAATGGATGGATCGCTATCCAGAGAAGGCGAGATTGATCCTGTCCCGGGGTCATGTGCTTGCTCCGCATACGTATCATCATCGGCGAATGGCCCAAGTACCAAAGGCGGTATTCTTAGAGCAGTTGAAGCTGACTGAGCTGGCCTATCAGGACGCAACGGGTCTCCCTTCTCCCAATTTCATGCGTTTTCCATATTGCTCATTCCGGGAAGAAAATCTCGAGTGGCTGACAGAATGGGGCGATTATCTAGATATTGAAGGCCTTGATTGCGGAGATTGGTCTGGTATTACTGCTGAAGAGATCGTTGCCAGAGTTGAACCTACGCTTGAGAATGGAACCATTGTAGTCATGCATAGTAATGATGTTGCAAAAGGTTCACCGGATGCACTGAGAGCACTTATTCGGATCGCCAAGCAAAGAGGCTTGGAAAGTGTCGGCATACCTGAGATCCTTGGGTCCATTGGCGTAGAAGTAAACCACAGACCCTGGAAAATAGTCGTAGACGTTCCCGCAGAGTTAGATCATCCCTTGGAAAATTGGATCCCTTTAGAAAATAGTAAGCAGCTTGCCGACCTCGCGACCCAGACAACTGAGTGGAACATTCCGCAATATACACTACATTTCACTTCTGAAAAGGAGTGGCTGGAGCATCTGGAGAGTCCACTAGAAGAGGTTGGAGTGACAGAGGATCGCGAGTTGTTTACCATACGGCAATTTGATGGCAGCTATTGGGGATATGTACGCGCCGGTGTCGTAGACAATACCCTTGTATTATTAGATTATGCGGCTAAAGAAGCGCAGGCTGATACCTTGGTATATTTGCTTCGCTGGGCTGCGGATACTTCGATCAGATTGGGCTTAACCCGGATTGAGGCTAGGCTGAATATTCGCAAAATGAGCGAGATGTGCAGACAGTTAGGCTGGCAGTCAGAGATAGTAGAAGATCAATAAGAGACATCATCTATACCGATAAATAGTTGCGGTAAAAAACAGCGCTCCCCCGTTATTGGTGGATCGCTGTTTTGCGTTATGGGAATGGTAAACCTCCCAGCAGTAAACGCCGTAATCCCAGTTTGCCCTACAATCATCCAAATGTAAGCTCTAATTGAAAGTTGTTGTTCCTTTCGGTACAATCAATTCCAACATCGTATGATTCCATCAGAAGGGGTGATTTCTTGCGTAAAGATACCAAAACCATCGGCGAGGTGGCTAAGCTGCTGGGCACAACCATTAAAACCATCCGTTATTATGACGACATTGATCTTTTGAAACCATCGAGTCACAGCGAAGGTGGACATCGGTTATATACTCCCGAAGATATTTCCCGCCTGCGGCTGATCACAACACTGCGTTATTTGGACTTTGGCATTGACGAGATCCGCCAAGTCATCGCTGGAGAGATTCAGCTCAATACAGCACTCAACTGGCAAATCGAAGCACTGGAGACGCAGGTTAATACGCTGACTAATATGATTTCGATTCTGCGCCAAGCCCAAGCGCATGATTCATCAGGCAATTCCATGGATTACATGAATGAGCTGGCTGACTCCTTGTCCATGAATACCGCTAAACGAAACGAGTTCATCTCCAGTAAAATAGAAGAAATGCAACCGTTCAGTCAATTGCCATCCGAATGGCAGAATACTTTTTTATATTTGTTCAATAAATATATTATCAATGAAGTCAAAGTGACAGCTGGGCAAACCGTAGCTTGGAATGAGCTGCAAGCGCTAATGAATGATGCGCAGTACATGGAGGAGCTTGTCCGATTCGAACTGCCCTTCCTCAATATGGTCAGACACCCTCGTGTTCCCGCTGCGTCCTGGATCAGAACGCTGGAGAGTATCCGAGTCCGGGTGGAAGCAGCCCTGCAACACAAATTATCAGCAGACAGCGCTGTTGTACAGGCTATTGTTGAAGATTTTGTGATGCTGTATGCAGATCCAGAGCAGTTCCGCGATAAAGCTGCCTTTTTCCGTCAATATGCTCAATGCATGCACACTGCTCCTACCGAACGGATAGAACGCTTTAATAAACTGTGCTTGCTTCTCAATCCCAAATGGGATGTTATTGTAGAAGGAAATACCTTGCTGATGCAAGGATTACAATGGAAACTCGGGCAGGAGAACTCTCACTCTGCGCCTTGTTGAAGTATGAACTTCGGATGGTCTCCCAGGTTGATGTTCAAATATTGCAAGGACTGCCCTTTTAAATAATGGTCAAAAAAATCAAGCGTGTACTCATTAATCAGCTCATGCGTTCCGCTCACATCCACACCCTCCATCCATTTAAACAACGGGGTGAGCAGATATAGATCGGAGAAGCTCATATGAGTGCTTTTTTTGAATGTCATCCAATAGTTTCCACCTGCGGTTACCGGCTCATAACGGGCAAACAGCTCATTATAGTAGGCTGTAATTTCTTCTCTGTTCGTCCCAAGCGCGGTGATTTCTGCATCAGTGGTTTGGTCTACTCCTTTTAATGTGTCATCGGCACTCATGAGCAGAAAAGGCTTCTTTAGGCCGTCTGTAGGAATCCGCTTTTCACCGTAAAGTACCCCATCCATATCGATGCCTGCTTGTATTCTCTGATCATCCAGCAGCATTTGCACCGTCGCGGCTCCCCCAAAGGAATGCCCGAACATGCCCATATGTTCAAGATCGATCCGGTCAGTAAACAGACCACTAGGGTCGTTCGCAGACAAGGCCTCCATTCGATCAAGCACAAACTTCGCATCTTCTACCCAAACTTCATTACGCCGATCCATAAAAGAATACTTCATTTGCTCATAGCCCATTTTTCCTTCTGAATCAAACTTCACCACAGGCTTATCTGGAAATACCGAAGCCACGCTGCTATAAGCATGTTCAATCCCTACGACAATATAGCCGTGACTTGCCAATTGCTCGACTTGAAACATGTTCTGATTCTTGTAGCCCATAAATCCATGCGAAAATAGAAGCACAGGATATTTAGATTCTGTATCCGCTAATCCGGCATTCGCAATAGCATGGGTGTTGACCAGCTTAAACCCTGAGAATAAAAACTCCGGCAGGTGCAAAAATTCATGCAATCCTTCTATATAGGGAGCAGGATCAGATAAATAGGGCGCCTTTTTTCCAGTAGCCTCCGAACTTGCCGGATACCAGATTTGCACCGCTAATTCGCGGGAATCACCGGATGCTTTCGTAAATTTTTCTTCTCTTGCAGAATCGGTCCAATGGTAGGTAATGGTTCCTATCTTGTAAGGACCTGTGGGCTCCGCAAAAGAAAATACAGGGAATAGGAGCGGCAGCGCAATGGACACAGCAGCATAAACCACTCCAACTCCTCCAATAATTAGTGTCTTCCAGCGCTGTCGCGACTTTCTTTCTATCCTTGCTGTGGATCGTAAGAAAGGTATTACCCCTCCTACAATCGCCCATAGTGTGACCAGATACATTGGGATCATCGGCCACCGCAATCCTTCCACGAAAGCGTGGACAAGCAGTAAAACAGCAGAAATTCCGCCGCCTATCAGCCACCCGCGTTGTGATTTAGGGCGTCCTAGCATTAACCCACCCAACATCAATACATTAAATAAGACAAGCATGATCTCAATCCATCTCATAATCTATAATCCTCCTTGGATTTCTCTTCTGGCCGCCGACCTGAACCAAGTATAAAACCTCCTGTTAGAGGAGAATCAAACACCTATTTAATTCACTGAATGGAGGATAGAGAAAAACTATGGGTTACGAGAAATGAGGATTGGGGCATAATTGAGGGGAAGATAACAGCTTGGAGGTCGCCTCTCAACTGATGGATCTTATTAAGATAGAACATTCATAAGATGCTACTTCAGCGTATTTCTCGAATCACCTGTGCAATGCCAGAAGAAATATCAGGCTCTTTTACACTAGATACATTGAGCTTTAGAATTCTCTCTTTTTTCGCAAAATAGGGAAGGTAACCGCTATCCGCCATCTCCACTCGAATGAACTTTTTTTGCAGCCGTTTGATCATCTGCTCTGTTCTAAAGTTATCCTCCAATTTCAGATACGTATGCACGCCCAGCTGACTGGCAGGAACATAGGAATAATGCTGTTCAGACGCTGCATTTGCCTCCCTCATAATCGAATCATGGAGGAGCATGGACCTTTTTCCGTAGCAGGAACGCATCTTTTTTCGGTGGCGCTCGAACATTCCACTTTTTAAATACAACTCCAAGGCAGCTTGAGACAGCATAGAACTATCTATATCCATCAGTCTTTTGAATCGGTTAAAGGACTCACAGAGCACCTCAGGAAGTACAGCCACACCAACGCGCAGACCTGGGAATATAATCTTGGAGAAGCTTTTTAAATAGATAACGTGTGATGTATTGTCATAGGAATAAATCGGATCTTGCTTCGTATCCTGCTCCAGATCTGCCATGTAGTCATCCTCAACGATATACACATCGTATTTAGCTGCAAGCTGGGCGATCGCCTTCTTCTGGTTGCGGGTATAGGAAACGCCAAGCGGATTATGAAACCGTGGAACGGTATAGAAGAACTTGAACTGGCCCGTCTTAAATAACCGCTCTAATTCATTCAAGTCCACCCCGTCATCCGAACGCTGTATCCCCTCTGTCTCGATGTCGTACGTCTTCAAATACTCCATAAACAGTGGGTAACTCGGCTGTTCAATCAACACACGCTCCCTGCTATTTGGAAAAGGAATACGGGTTAAGAGTCCAAGTGCTTGCTGCACACCAGAGGTGATAAAAATCTGTTTGGAATCAGCAAATACCTGATAAGAGGCCAGTTGCCGCTGCATTTCACGGATCAGAGACGGCAGCCCTTGCGGCGTTCCATAGATAAACAAATCCTTACGGTACATATCGATCGCCTTATTAATACAATGTTGAAAATCTAGATACGGAAAAATATCCGGGTCCGGTGCAGATGCTGTAAAATCAATCCAGTGCGCCCCCTCTTCTTTTTGTTCCCCACTGCGTTTCATGACATAATATCCACTCTTTGACGCGGCATAGATTAGATGTTTGTCCTGAAGGTCTTGGAGTGCTCGAATAACCGTGCTCTTATTGCAGTCATAACGTAGCGCTAGCTCTCGAATAGAAGGTAACTTGTCGCCCTCACGATATGTATCTTCAGCGATTTGTAATTCCAGATCGTTGATTAACTCCGAATACTTATATATGCCCTTCACCTACCTCCGAGTCTATTTTGTACCGGTACAGATGAACAATAATTACATTGTAGCACAGCTGTTCTAGCCTTAGAATAAAGAGCATAACAGGACCGGTCCTAAATGCGCGCAACACTTTGGAGGTCTTATAGATGAATACATCTTCTACTCAAAAAGCGATAGTAGCTGCTGTCTTGAATGCTATTATTGTCGGGTTTTCTTTTATATTTGTAAAAATGGCTTTAACCGTCTCGGACCCATTCGATACGTTAGCTCACCGCTTCACGTTATCTTTCCTTGCCGCTTCATTATTTACTTTTCCAGGATGGGGGCGGGTGAAGTTTGGTATTTCCAAGGCAGCAGTGGTAATCCCACTTGCTCTACTATACCCATCGTTGTACTTTACACTTCAAGCCTTTGGACTTCTGCATACAACATCTGCTGTAGCGGGCATTATTCAGGCGACCATGCCCATCTTCACCATCATTTTAGCAGCGATGTTCTTGAAAGAAACTACGAGCGGTTTCCAGAAGATCTCCACCTTAATCTCGGTTGCAGGCATCATTCTTATCTTTGCCATTCCGGGCGTGAGTATTTCTTCCTCCAGTCTGTGGGGCGTCTTACTCATCCTTATCTCAGCGCTATCCCTTGCCGGCTATAATGTTGCGGCCCGAAAGCTGACACGAACTTGGAGTCCTAAAGAGCTCACTTATATGATTACTTTATTTGGATTTATATTTTTTAATGGATTGTCGATCATTAAACATGGATCGGCAGGAACCTTGAATCAATATTTCACACCTTTTCAGGAGCCAAAATTCATATTCTCCATGATTTATCTCGGTGTGCTATCTTCCCTCGTGACCTCCTTCCTCTCCAACTATGCTTTATCCCGAATGGAGGCTTCACGCGTGAGTATCTTCGGCAGTCTTTCGACGGTTGTCTCTATTCTTGGCGGTGTACTCCTGCTGAATGAACAGCTGGAATGGTATCATTGGACCGGCACGGTGATGATCATTGCCGGGGTGATCGGAGTGAATTGGCGGAAAAGGGCAAGGGTTCAAGCAAAAAGCGAAATTGGGTTGGACTAGATACATTTACGTAACAAAAAGACACCCCTCGAGGTGTCTTTTTGCTTTTACCTTTTCATTCTCTCTATTCTGTATCAAGCTGCGGTTATCACTGTTACTTCGACGTTTCTAACGCGTTGATTTTCTCTTTATATTGATCCAATAGTTTAGTTAAAGCTTCCTTAATCACAGTGGAATCTTTGGTTTTAGCCGCGCTATTCAGATCCTCTTGGGCTTTGAAGAAGGCTTTATCAGCCTCACTAAGTTCTTGAATTGAAATCGTAGCTCCAGTCGCTTCTACAGCCGCAATTGCCGCTACACCTTTAATTGAAGTAGAGACAACACTCTCCATCTTCTGAGCTTCAGGTAATTGGATATCAACGCTGCGACCCGCTTCAATGTAACTCACGGGCAGAGCTTCAGCTGATCCAATCTCTTTCGATAATTTAACTCCCTCCGCCTGCTCAGAAGGTACAAGCTCAGAAACTGCGGTAATACTAAATCCAGCAGCCTTATAATATTGATCCAAAGTCTTCTTCCAGTCTTCCAGAGTATTAGGTGCGTATGTTTTAGCCAGTTCCAGGGGATCTACCCAATCAAAGCTTATTAAGCTTGCAGAAAGTGATCCACTATTTGCTGGAGTAACCACGGCTGCTGCTGTTGTCTTCGCACTTTGATCGTTTGCTCCACTAGCTGCGTTCACTGCAGTCGGTGCGGCAACTGCGGACACTAGTAGGGCGGACAACGCTAACTTTTTAAATATCATCTGTTGATTCATAAATACAACACTCCTCGTCGATTTGAATGATCTTACAAGTCCAAGCTTACAAAATGGGTGTGGCATAACATTGGTTAATTTGTGGAAAAACGATGGCAGACCCCTATACCCACCTATGGATTGATATAATTGCAGAAGAATACTCTGGAGGTAACGAAATGAATACCAACTATCTCATTGCCGTAGTAGACGATGATCAGCATATACGTAATCTTGTAGAAGCCTATTTACAAAAAGAAAATTACCGCACGATCGGCCTTGGCAGCGCTGAGGAAGCATGGACCTTATGGCAGACAAGCCCACCGGATATGTGGGTGCTCGACGTAATGTTGCCTGGCATGGACGGGTACGAGTTTTGTCGGCGGATTCGCAATGAAGCCGAGGTACCGATTATTATGATCTCCGCAAGAGATAATGAAGTGGATAAAATATTAGGCTTAGAGCTTGGCAGTGATGATTATCTGGTCAAGCCATTTAGCCCCCGGGAGCTAGTTGCTCGCATTAAACGCCAGTTACAACGCTGGTATAAAATGAGTAATCCCGTGGAACCCGCAATTAGCACCCCACACCCATCGACGCAAATTGAAGTTAGCCACCTACAGTTATTATTGGAGGAAAGACGTGTGTTCTGGCACGGAAATGAAATTGAACTTACCAGCAAAGAATTCACCCTTCTAAAAGTTTTTGCAGCTTCTCCAAACCGCGCATTTACAAGAGATGAGCTGTTAACCTATGTTTGGGGAGATGACTATTTCGGGAGCGACCGCGCCGTGGACCATTTAATTAAACGAATGCGGAAAAAACTAGACCTGCTGCCGATTGAAGCCGTTTGGGGACATGGCTATCGTATGCGAATTGAGGAGGGAATGGAGATCAATGAAGCTAGCACATCAGATTAATATAGCCTTTAGCATCGTATTGGTACTGCTCCTGTCTATTACCGCTGTCGTGATCCACTTTGTACTGCTCAATCATTTTGTCGGTACACAAAAGGCAGAATTGCGAACCATTAGCTCTGCCATGTCAGCCACTATGATTGAGGGAAGCACGTACAAGGGCGACATGGGGACTGAACTCCATGCGTTACCCGTGATCATGCCTTCTACTGTTGGTACTGCAGGCGTCGAGGCCATTCTTAGCGATGAGACAGGAAAAGTATTGTCCACCTCATCGAACATGAGTTCAATCGCGGTAAACTCCAATACGCAGTTTGTCGCAGGTCAAACCTCGGATCTCCAGAACATATGGAATGGAACAGATGCAAGATATATAACGGAAGTGAAGTCCACCCCGATAGGCACGCTAACTCTGCTTACACCTATGAGCGCAGTTACAACGATTGAACAAGCTCTGCTCAAAAGACTTCTAATCGTTTTCGGTGCAGCAGGGGCATTCATGCTCCTATTTGGCCTGTTTATCACGAAAAAGCTAATCCAACCTCTAATGAAGCTGCAGCAAGAGCTGAAAAAGGTAAAGGAACGCCACTTTTCGGATGTTAAGCTAATCAAAGCTGGCGGAGAGATTGGCGCTGTCGCTAAGTCGGTATATGACATGGCTGGCGAATTGAATCGTTTTAACCACGTACAGAAGCAATTTTTCCAGAATGCCTCACACGAATTAAAGACCCCACTAATGTCTATCTCTGGGTATGCTGAAGGGATTAAGGATGGTATCTTCGAGGGGGAAGGGATCGATAAAGGTCTGGATATTATTATGAGTGAGAGTAGTCGTCTGAAGAAGCTCGTTACTGAAATGACCCTGCTTGCGAAGCTGGATAGTGAGGAGGATATATTTAGAACTAGCGAGCTTTCTCTGGACGATTTAGTCGTAGAAACAATTGAACGCATGAACCCCCTTTTGATGAAAAAGGGACTGACCCTACATGTATCCTACGATGACTGCGAGCCGCTTACGATCCGGGCCGATAGAGATAAGCTATTGCAGGCGCTGCTTAATGTAGTTTCCAATGCAACTCGTTATGCTAACCAGCATATCTATATTCATGCTTCGGTTAAAGATGATCAGGTTCTGCTCTCCGTTAGTGATGATGGCCCTGGCATATCAGAAGATCTGCTTCCATACCTGTTCCACCGATTTGTAAAAGGAAAAGATGGCGAATCAGGGCTAGGACTAGCCATATCCCGTGCGATCGTTGAGCGCTCAGGAGGTCTGATTTCGGCAGGGAACCGTAAGGATGGCGGTGCAGTGATCACCATGGGATTCCCTACACTCTCCCCTACCTAGACAGTTTCATGTCGAGCGGAACACCAAAAAGCGATCCTCCTGAGTACCTCGAACTCAGTTCTTTCATTGTTAAAGAAGGCGGCAATGCACATGCATCTAGAATGAGTTCGATCGAAGAAATGACATAGTAAGATTCCGACTATATTACGGGTCAAACAATCATGATCGATGGCAGATCGATATTTACCATCAAGAGACTCCATTTAGAGGAGATCTCTTTTTCGTCTTCAAATCTCTTTATCGTTCGTTTAATGGCCTTCGGATTTAGGGTAATAATAAAGCAACATGCTATTTAATGCATAATTTAAAACACCCTGTGTGACCCGGAGGTATTAAAATGAACAAGTTCGACGCTATTATTATTGGTTTCGGTAAAGGCGGAAAGACCCTTGCCACAGAACTAGCTAATCGAAAATGGAAAGTAGCCGTGATTGAACGCTCTAAGAAAATGTACGGTGGAACTTGCATTAACATCGCCTGTATCCCTACGAAATCCTTAGCTTATCAAGCCCATCAAGGGGAAGATTATATAGAAGCGGTCCATAATAAGGATCAGCTTATTTCAAGTCTACGCCAAAAAAATTACGATAATCTAAATCAGAACGAGAATATAGAAGTTATCAATGGTGAAGCTTCCTTCTTATCGGATCACGAAGTCCAAGTAAAGGATGCCGGTGAGACGAAAATCTTGACCGCCGATAAAATCTTCATTAATACGGGCGCTGAAACCATCATTCCTACTATTGATGGGATACAAGATAGTAAGTTCGTATATACCAGCACATCCATTATGGATCTTAAGGAGCTCCCAACTAAACTAGCCATCATTGGTGGTGGTTATATTGGATTGGAATTCGCGTCGATCTACAGTCAATTCGGCTCACAGGTTACGGTGCTGGAGAGTTCCTCGAAATTCATTCCTAAAGAAGACCGCGATGTCGCGGACGCCATCCTCCAAACCTTTACCAAGAAGAACATTGAGGTCAAACTGAATGCAAAGGTTATAGGACTGAAGGATGTTAAAGATGGAGCAGTTATCTCCTTTTCGATAGATGGTGCTATTCAAGAATTGAAAGTCGATGCTGTTCTGGTTGCGACAGGTAGAAAACCAAACATTGAGGGATTAAATTTAGAAGCAGCCGGTGTAGAAGTTACAGATCGGGGCGCTATTAAGGTGGACCCTTCCCTAAAAACCACCGTTCCCCATATATGGGCCCTCGGAGATGTCAAAGGTGGATTACAGTTTACCTACATCTCATTAGATGATTATAGAATTGTAAGAAATGATCTCTTCGGCGATCATTCCCATACCACAAATGACCGTGACGTTGTTCCATACAGTGTATTTATTGATCCCCCACTATCCAGAGTAGGAATAAGTGAAGAAGCAGCCGTCGAACAAGGACTTGAAATTAAAGTCGCTAAGTTGCCTGCAGCAGCTATTCCACGTGCTCGCTTAATTAACGAAACCGAGGGCTTCCTAAAAGCAATTGTGGATGCAAAAACCAATAAAATCCTAGGAGCTACAATGTTCTGTGCGGAATCTAGCGAAGTGATTAATATCGTGAGCATGGCAATACAAACAGGGCAAGTTTTTACCTTTTTGAGAGATCATATCTTTACTCACCCTACAATGAGTGAAGCTTTGAATGATTTGTTCTCACAGATCAAAGAATAATACTACATGCATGGCAAACAAAAAGACACCCACATGGGGTGTCTTTTACTTTTACTATATAACACGATGCTGAACCCACTTCTTACCCATGAAGCGCCGTAGAAATATGAATCCTCTAATTCCCCACTCACAGTTCATAGCTAACCAAACCCCAAGTAGACCGAAATCAAGAACAATACCTAAGATGTATCCGAGTACTACACGGAACAACCACATACTTAACATAGACACCATGGATGTGAACTTGGAATCACCCGCCGCTCTAAGCGCTGACGGTGTTATGAAGCTAACAGACCACAGCGGTATTTGTACGATTGTATTGATAAGTACAATTATGAAAATATCCCTCACAATCTCCGCAGGTGGATGAAACATCGACACTAGCGGATGGAAGAAAGGCATAACTAACAATCCCATCACCACAAAGGAAAGGGAAGATGCTACGAGAAACGATTTAATAAATTTCCGAGCATCCTTAACATTATTGCTTCCCATACATTGTCCGACCACTGTAATAATCGTCAAAGACAACGCATTACCCGGAATTTGCATAATCCCCGCAAAGGAAGAGGCGATAGCATTTGTAGCAAGCGCGTAAGTACCGAGACTGACGATAAAGACTTGCGTCAGAATCTTACCACCATTAAAGAACATCTGCTCCGCCGCAAACGGCATACCGATGAACATTATTTTTTTGAGCATGGAGAATTGAACCACCAGTAAGTCACGAATTCGAATATGCAGTTCATTGTCCATCCGGAACAGATAATACAGAGCGCATATCGCGCCCAAATATCGAGCTATATTTATAGAAATGGTCATTCCTAGAACGCCCATATGCAAAAGGTTAATAAATACGAGATTCAAGAGGACGTAAACTAAATTCATAATGAGCGATAGCGCAAGCGAGGCTCTCGTCCTTCCGATTCCCCGAAGAGCACCACACACTGCCTCTACCACAGCTATTCCAAGATAGGAGATACAGCTTCCAATCAAATAGATTCGGGCGTTGTGCATTACCTCGGGTGAAGCTGCTCCAAATAGTAAGTTCAACAGCGGATTATGAAAAAGAATACCAAACATACCAATAACAAAAGCCATAAGGGAAACTGATGAAGTCGCGCCTGCGGTAGCTTTTGATACCATAAGACTATTACCGCTTCCTTTATACTGCGCTACGACAACCGTACCACCTGTTGATACCGCGATAAACACACTAATGAGAAAAAGATTAAGGGAATCAATCATGTTCACCGCACTGATAGCCGCCACACCAGACGAACTGATCATAGCCGTATTCACTAGATTTAGCCCCACTATAAAGGCTTGATCTACCAGAATAGGGATAAATAAAGCAATCATATGGCGATAATCTAACGATTCTCCTGAAAAATATTTTTCAAGAAACCTCACACTTCGCTTCGTATTGACATTTACATTAGGTTCCATCTTCGCTTCACTTCTTTTACATTAGAGTTATCCAAATCTGAAATATCCTTATAAATAGAAAAAGGCTCTTCAGGTTGAAGAGCAATTCAAAAGTACAGCTAATTTATAAGCACTTAGGTATGCGGTCGAGAGGACTCGAACCTCCACGGGGATTAACCCACACGGACCTGAACCGTGCGCGTCTGCCAATTCCGCCACGACCGCACAAAATATAAAAGAATCATGCAGTGCAGAACTAAATTATCATATATTAGCGCAAAGGGCAATACCTAATGTAAAAAGAAAAAGTGTACCGAGTCCCTATTAGGGATCATCGATACACTTTTTAGAAGAACTATCGGATTATGAAGCTTGTTCAAGCATACGGTAGATAATGACTGCCGCTTGAGCGCGGTTAGCTATGCCCTTAGGTGCAAATTTACCACCCTCAACACCGTTAACAATCCCCAATTGGGTCAGTTGTGCTATAGCGTCCTGTGCGTAAGGAGCAATACTGGACTTGTCTGCAAACTTGCCCAGCGCTGCATTCTTATCAATCGGCTGTAGTTTATCTTTCAATGCATTAGCAATCATAATAGCCATTTCTTCACGAGTCACTTCACGACCCGGTTCAAATTTACCATTTCCAGAGCCTTTTACAAGTCCGGCCTTGACCGCAAGGGCGATAGAATCCGTGTACCAAACTCCTTGCTTAACATCGCTGAATGAACTGGTTGTTGCCGAACCCGTCAGATTCAGTGCGCGTACCAGCATAGTAATAAACTCTGCTCTAGTCACTGTTTTAGTTGGCGCAAAAGTATTTGCATCCAATCCTTTTATAATGCCCTTAGCAGCCAATGCTTGAATAGCTTCTTGCGCCCAAGCTACCTTACCCAGATCTTTGAAGCTTGCTGCTGGAGCAGTAGTTGGCGCTGGCGCTGGTGTTGCTGTTGGTGCTGGTGTTGCTGTTGGTTTCACGGTTGGAGTAGGTGTTGGAGTTACAACATTAGAACCTCCATCGCCATTGCCTGATCCCGTATCATCAGCCTTCTCTTTGTTAGTAATACGACCTTCAATTGCCGCCTTGATCTCTTTGCGATCAAACGTCTTCACAATGTAATCGTAGAATACGTCCAAATCAATCGGACCAGCCAGAGAATCACTCGCTTCAGTCAGAACCTTGTAGTTATCTCCACCCGCAGCCATAAAGTTATTCACTACTGCCGTATATTTCTGCATAGGATCAATTGGTGTTCCATTAGTCAAAGTAAGATTCGCAACACGATCCTTTACTGGAAGATACATATTCGCTGTATATTTCAGTCCGGAAATTTGTAACGTCTTGATATCTGGTTTTCCGTCAGCTGTCACATTCCATTGCTGCTGAAGTAATGTTTTGATCTGTGCTCCAGTTAGCGTCAGCTTCACTAGTGTATTACCGAATGGCTGGATTTTAGCGAGATCGCCAAAGGTTACAGGGCCTTTCGGAAGATCTGCACGGATACCACCTGGATTCATAAAGGCAAAATCAGCAGCACCTGCTTTGTCATCGAAGTCAGCAGTACGCATAGCGTCAGCGATCAAATTACCAAGTGCGCTTTCTTTGGTGTAAGCATCGGTACGAGTGATAGTTCCGTCTGTTGTACCCACTGGTTGGGTAAGTTCAGGATGCTTCTCAAGGTAAGCATTTACCAGTGCCACACTTTCCGGATCTGGTGTTACACCATCGTGATTGGTGTACGTTACTACAGCAGACTTGTCCTTCACATCACCCGTTTTAGGATCAATGGTCAGCTTAATATCTTCAAATGCCATACCGTAAGAATACGCTTGTACAATCAGCTTACCGTTTACAGTTCCGTTTGCCAGACCATGGTTGTCACCAGCAACGATAACATCAACCGGAGAATCAGCAGGAAGTGCTCTGGCCAGATCAGCAGCTTCACCTGTAGTAACTCCATTTTTAGTAGTGGCAGGATCATGTGCAAGCACAACAATCGTCTCTACGCCCTCAGATTGGAGCTCCTTCGCATATTTTTCAACAGCCGCTACTTCCTCATCAGGTGTGAGGAAATATACACCTTCTGTGCCGGAAGGTGAAACTTTGCTTGGTGTAGCCTTCGTCACAAGTCCAATAAAGCCGATCTTTACACCACCCACTTCTTTGATTACATAAGGTTTAATAATCGGTTCGCGGGTGTCGGCTTTCACCGCGTTTGCATTGACATAGTCAAAATTTGTACCCTTGTGTATAACATTACTGTCCTTAGGGTCTTTTCCGCCGTTCAATTGTGTCATTAATGCATCGACACCTTGGTCAAATTCATGGTTCCCCAATGATCCAACATCAAATCTCATCATGTTCATCCACTCAATCGTTGGCTCATCACGCTCAAGTGAAGATACTGGAGCTGACGCACCAACAGAATCCCCATTATGAAAGAGCAAGGAGTTGTCATATTTAGCCTGTGCTTCATTCAGATAAGTTGCAAGAATTGCAGCTGTTCCCACATTTTTGTCATTCACAACAGAAACTGTATCCAGTTGTCCGTGGAAATCATTGATTCCGAGTAGGTGAACTTCAACATCCTTAGCTGGGAGAGCAAGCTTATAAATACTAAACCCCTTAATATCTTTTTCGCCAGTGTCTTCAATGTTGGCTGGCATAGTAACTTTTGCCGCTTCTGGTGATGAAGTAAAGGTGATATTCACATCTTTTAAAATAGGTGCCAATGACCAGTTACCATCCGCAGAAGGATCAATGGTACCTACTTCTCTGATGTAGTCCATAAGGATCTGACGATTCTCATCCTGAGAATCGACTAGAATCTCTGAACCTTTCACACCCGGAAAGTTCCCTCCACCACTTGCGCGGTAGTTGTTAGTCACAACAATGAAATCTTGGTTCGGATCCAAAGTTTTACCTTTATAAGTAATTTGCTTCACACGACTCGATAAGGCATCATTAATCTCACCAGAAGGAGTGTATTTTGCAGCTTTGGTTACATCAATTGTGTACTTAATGCCATCAATAACATCGAAGTTATATACAGCAAATTTGTCATTAAGCAGGCTTTGTGGTGCTGCACTCTCCACTTTGATGGTATTAAACGCACCCGCACTCATTTCAACCCATTCCTTAACAACAGACCCTTTAACTTTAATAGCTTTCAGCGTGTTGTCATACAGATACAAGTCACTTGCACTGCGAATCGTCAGTGGACCTTTCTCAATACTCGTGTACTCCGAAGGGCCGTTACGTCCAGCCTTGAAAGGAGCACCTACGCTAAGAATCGGAAGATTTTTATACTGTGGAAGGTTAGTGTTAATATACTTCTCCACATACCACTTTTGGGCATTGGTAACGATTTGCACTGTAGGATCGTCCTGAACCATTGCAAAATAACTATTCATCGAAGCAGTAGTAACGCCTAGCTCTTGACCTGTGTAGTCAATAGTTGCCTGGTGGTCTGCTGCAACAGCAGCATCTATAGCAGGATCTGGTTTTGTATCGGCTATGGAACGGGTCGAGGCTTTAGAGTTTTCTTTGTCGACTTTCCATTTGCCGTTCTCCTTCACTAGGTTAAGATCAATCAGCCCCAGATAACCTCCACCATAACCTGCTTGCACAGCTGGAGTACTATTAATGTGGCCGTAGACATTATCAACAACAGATTGAGCGCTATTATACGGCAGTCCCGTTAGTGGGTCCTTGAAAGAAGCATCGAGGGATTTATTATCACTTGTCGGGAACACTTTGTGGGTGTGTGAGAAGGTAATCGCATCGATGCCGTCAACTTTACTTAAAAGATTAATAGCATTTTCTGCATCAGTACCTGCAACTGCAGTTGCATCGAAGCCGGTATGTGCCATTGCTACGATTACATCGACATTCTCACTCTTCAGGATAGGAACAAATTTCGCTGCAGTTTCTGCAATGTCCTTGACGATGACATGACCTTCCAGATTAACCTTGTCCCATTCCATAATCTGAGGGGTTACAAGGCCAAGCACGCCGACCCTAATTTTCTGAGGTTGGTTATCGCTATCCATAATAGTCTTGTCGATAATGACATAAGGTTCAAAAGCATTTACGTCATTGTCTGGGTTACCATCTTTATCATCAATATATATATTGGCATTTACATAGGGGAAGTCGGCACCACTCAATGGATTATTAGCACTGCCCTTAATAGTACGTTTCAAGAAATCCAGCCCATAGTTGAATTCATGATTACCAAAAGTCGCAACATCATATTCCATAATATTCATAGCCGCAATCATAGGGTGTAGCTTGGTCTTTGATTCCATAAGGTTACTTTCGTTCGCAATGTAAGTCCCCAATGGTGTACCTTGAATCAGATCCCCGTTGTCGAGCAGAAGATTATTAAGAGGATATTCGCTTCTAGCATAAGTAACCAACGTAGCTGTCCGATCGAGTCCTACAGTTGTAGAGGCTGCATTCTTAAAATAGTCCCAGCCGTAGACATTGGTGTGTACGTCCGTGGTGCTCATCAACCGGAGTTTGGCTGTGGCATCGGATGCGGCTTCGGCTTTATCCGGACTCCAAACCGTACCCAAAACGACTCCACCTAGTACCTGTGCTGAAAGCACTGCAGTTGCTAGTACAGAAGCGAGAGGCTTGTTCCATCGTGTCTTCCATCCCATAAAGATTTATTCCCCCTAGTAGTTTTTACATAATTTCGGTGATATTATATCACACAAACATGACGAAAAAGTATAGGATTGTAAAATTAATATATATTCGTGTCAAATATATTAACGTGTGAAGAAAGACCTAGGTCACATTGTTATTTTATTAGATCAAGAGTCTCTAGACATATAAAAAAACACACCTTATATAGGTGCGTCCCAAGAAAGCGCATACATAAAATCAAAACACGTCGAATCTTTATCTGATAATAACTCTCTCAAGACCCACTCATGATGGCAGTAAACCCAAAACAAATTGCCGTGATTAAAGACAAAGGTGTCATCACAAGTCTTTCTTTTCTACTCTTCGATAATATATTCATTACGGTATTGAGAATTAGATAGACTGTAAAAAAGTAACATACGCCTCTATCAAAAGGTAATCCAATAGAAATCACGTTGCCTGCCTGCAACAAGTACAAGATTGCAATCAGTTGTATAACAACTGAGATCGCACACGCAATCCTCATCTGTAAGGGCATGATTCTATGTTTGCCACCCATTGCAAATTCACCATAAGGTAATCCTAAAGACAGTAATATGTAAAGAATCGCCGCTCCCGCAAAAGTAATACTCCCAATCCATGCAGATAACATCCTTCCACCCCCTTCACTAATTGGTATTCGAATCGTATAAGCGGAAGAACACCTTTATAAATGCAATGGACTTTCACGAGAGATACTTGGGACTATAGCGTTGTTCATTCATTCGATCTATCAGCTTCTGTTGCTTTGACTATAATAAGAGACCTTTGAGATCAATATTTGTGTATAAATTTTTCTCATCCATTTTTTTGGACTTTCTTTTCATATTAATGATGAACCCGCACAAGCAACACCGGAATATCTGAGTAATATATAATTAAATAGACCAATGAGGTGATCCACAAATGTCAAACAGAGCAAAAATTCGCAAGCGAGCTGAACAGCTCAAGGGTAGACCTGTGTGCGTTACGCTTCATGATGGACGTACGTATGTAGGATGGATAACTGGCCTCGATAAGGATGGATTGACCCTCTCCAAACCACGTAAAAATAAAAACAAAAAATCAAAAAAACACACTTCTTCCCGCTCCCGGAAAGCGAACGTATCAGGACTCATGCCGTTATTCGGCTCACTTTTTGGAATGGGAGGAGGAGCTGCAGGGGCTGCCGAGGCTGCAAGTTCAGGCGCTTCAGGATTCGGTAGAATTATGGGCTTCGTAGGGATGATCCAAAGAACCATGCCGGTTGTGAAAATGGGCTATAATATGATTAAATCTATTTCTCCATTCTTGAATGGACTGAAGGGTTTAATGGGATAGTCAAAAGACACCCCTCAAGGTGTCTTTTTATTTTCCTCATGAACTTATCAGTTTCTTCAACAGTCTCCCCGCAGATTTTACTCGTGGGCGCTTCAAATGCTCCTGTACATAGCGATAGTCCGTTAATTCAACACTAGCATCACGAATCGCATAGGTAAAATCATCATCAAAGGGTAGACGGTATTCCCAGACTCGCTTCTCCCAATGTGGTATATTTGCAAGCATCCACGGATCGTCGATTCCGGGATGAATATAGGTTTCACTAACACCATCAGGTAGCGAATACATCTTGGCAATAATGGATTGTTTGAAACGATCGTACGTCTCACCCTCTTCCACACCAAAAGGATGCGACAACAAGTAATCAGGAATCGGGACTCCAAGTGTATCGGCCAGCCCGGATCCAAGTGCAACAGGACGTTCAATATTTTTCAACGATCCCAGAAGAGGATCCTCTGGATGGATGTATCGAAAGAACCGTGATGGCAATCCCCAGCGCGAAATTCTCCACAACGTCTGCGGGAGCAAGCTACGTCCCGTTTCCATGCCATATAAACTTCCCATATGGTTGTCTACATGACTAATCACTATTCCCGATTTTTTCACTCTCTCATACTGCGCAACAATCTCCTTCAGCACAGCTTTTGTCTGCGCCCCCTGCTCAAACTCTTTTACCGTCTTATATTGATGCCCGCCATCGTCATGTAGTGAAGAGTCCCCCGTCAGGCTGCTCCAGCGTAAAGCCTCAAACTCACTAGTCATCGTCAAATGAAGGCCCACATTTCGTTGTTGCCTACGGCTACACCATCTAGCCGCCTCCTCGAATCCAGGGGCCACCGCCATTATCGTCGCTGAAGATACTTTTCCCTCTTCTAATAGATGCATAATCGCCTGATTCATGGCAGGGCTTTGCCCAAAATCATCACAATTGATGATTAATCTTTTGCTCATAGTCAGCATCACCTCTCAATTGCCCCGTAAATGTAAATTTAATAGTAAAAGATATGATAACAGATATGGCTAGTAGACATAACGGCACTACACTTATTAAATACCGGAACGTTGCTTCTGGATCAGACCCTGGGTCATCGCCACCCTTATAACCAAAGATCATTCCTACTATAAAAAAGGCCAACGCCGAGATTAATCCGCTTGAACGAGTGATGAATCCGCTTACCGCAGTATAGATACCTTCTCTTCTCAGACCGGTCTTCTCTGCATCCTCATCGATAATTTTGCCACCTACGATCGCTGGGGTTACTAGAAATCCTGCTAATCCGAAACCGACAACAATGCCAGCGGCCACACCACTTACGAGATCATAACCGAACCATAGCGGAATGACAGATAAAGCATATAGGATAAGCGATAGCCGCCATGCCTTGACCCCATCCATCTTACGAATGATCCAGTACCACACAAACACTAGCGGAATGACCGAGACAAAGACAGCCGCGAGCATAATAGATACCTGTGCTTCTGAAATATGTAGAACATATTTTGCATAAAAGGGAATCATCGAGCTTACAAGTCCATTAACCGTTTGGGCAAAAGAGTTCGAAATATTAAACACCCAGAACTTCTTATTCCGAATCGTCTCCCGAAAAGCCGGAATGAGCTTTAAAGGTTCGGTCTTAGTAGTCTCTTTCTTCTCTTGGACATTCATCATACATAAAAACATAAACACGCCGAAGACACAGGCATACACAATAGCCATATTAGAGAAGTTAATCGCTGCGAAAAGGATTGGCGTTAGAGCCGTACCGATTAACAGAGCAACCACTTGATACCCTTGCTGAATCGCAGAGGCTTTCGCCCGAATACGATCTCCACGGAAGAGCTCCGGAAGCAGTGCGCCATAGTTCACCCATAAGACCGTAGCCACAGCCTCATAAAAAATAAGCGTCACTAGAAACCAAGTGAAGAGTCCATTTTCAGATAATCCGCCGGGTGGAGAGAACACCAGCACAAACGCCAGCATAAATAGCGGAATCGAGCCGAACACCCAGGGTCTACGCCGACCATAGCGGGTATTTGTGCGGTCTGACCAGTATCCAAACAGCGGATTATTCACCGCATCCCAGATCAGAAAGATTGTTCTGGCCAGTGTAGCAAGTCCAATGCCCAAGCCCAATTTCTCCACATAAAAATAACTGTAAAAAGAACTAAAAGCCTGACTGGGAACCATCATCGCAAACATCCCTAATGCAAAGGTGTACGGCGAGTTCATCCATTTATGCTTCACTCACATACCTCCCATATAGTAATCATCTAGTTGTAATATATTACCACATATACTGGAAGTTTAGTGACAAATTTGCTCCAATCTAATGCGTTTCCTCATCATAAAGAAGGGATAACCGCGGATGTTTACACAGTTCAAAAAAGTGCTCAGTAGTATAAACTACCAAGCACTTTGCTTCTTCCACTATAAAACGTCTTTCAGCTTTTTCCGACTCTGAATATCCAAAGTGGAATAATCACGAATTTCGCATCTTTTTCCGTTGACGTCAGTAAGAATGATGCGGTAAAGACTCGGGTATTGCATATGCTCATGCAGGTTACGCATAACGATACGGGTCTGCCCCAGATTCGTTTGTAGCTCCCAAATCCACATATCTGCCTTCTGTTTGATGGAATCAATTCGGGTCACAACGGGAAGAAAGTATCGCAGCTGCAATTCTTTGTCCACTTCCCCCCGACTTTCCTCATCCAGCTGATCAATGTCACGAATGACACCAATCTCCTCACTCTTAGAATTTCTCACAGAAATATACTGGGTGTTGTATTGAAAAGGAAATATACGAAAAAGGATTAGTTCTTCATAAACCTTACCTTCTATTACCCCTTGAAACACCCCACCTTGACTACGGCTAAAGGAAATCAGACCCGGTTCAAAAATGTTAATTTCATAGGGATCTTTATCTTGAGCTTTCAATTCATCACTGACGCTGATTGGATCACTCATGCACTTCTACCCCCTTGATCTGGGACATTTCTTTCTGTGCTTCGACCAGTTTAAAGTAAGCCCCTTCTACTGCTAGCAATTCTTCATGCGTACCCACCTCAATAATCTTACCGCGTTCCAGCACGACGAGCCGATTGGCATTTCTTAAAGTGGACAATCGATGAGCAATGGCGAATGTCGTTCTACCTTTAACCAGACGCGAGATCGCTTCTTGGATTTGCCGCTCAGTCACTGTATCCACAGAAGCCGTTGCTTCGTCCAGAATTAGAATCCGCGGATCGTGAATTATTGCTCGGGCAATAGACACTCGCTGCTTCTCCCCTCCGGATAACTTATGCCCACGTTCACCTACCCTTGTGTCATAGCCATCAGGTAGCTGAACGATGAAGTCATGTGCATTGGCAATTTTAGCAGCACGCATAATTTCCAGCTCTGTAGCGTCCGGTTTAGAATAAGCGATATTCTCAGCAATCGTGCCGTCGAACAGGAATGTCTCCTGCAGCACTACACCGATCTGACTCCGAAGGTCAGACTGGCTAATATTTCGGATATCCACCCCGTCGATGGTGATGGTACCCTCATCTGTGTCATAGAATCGGCAAATCATGTTGATGAAGGTCGACTTCCCAGCACCTGAATGTCCGACCAGACCAATCATCTCTCCTGCACCTACTTTTAAATCCACGTTCTTGAGCACAGGGTGATGCTTTTCGTATCCATAAGTGACCTGTTTAAACTCTACCTCACCATTAACACGACCAATATCAGCTGGGTTCGTAGTATCAGGCACATCGGATGGTGTATCCATAATTTCAAAAACCCGATCTGCAGCTGAAATCGCATGACTGGCCCAATTGATCATTTGACTTACCCACTGCAAAGGTCCGAGGAGCATCCCGAGGTAAGTCACCAAAGCGATTAGTGTACCAATAGATAACTGTCCATCAAGCACCGTTCTGCCGCCGTAATACCAAATTAATAGCGTACCTACGCCAGCAACTAACGCAAAGGCGGGAAACATTCCCTGCCACAAGCCTTCAATCCGGATATTGTGCCGCACCAATTCCTTATTAGCGACAGTATAACGTGACATTTCCGTAGTTTCCTGACCAAATGCTTTAACCACACGAATCCCCTGCAAAGAATCGCCAACCAGAGCGTTTAGTCTAAAAATAGATCTCCACTGCTGGTACCACCGTCTGCCAATCATCGGCCATAATACAGTCGATAGTACTACCATAAGCGGCATAGGCAGCATGGCTAGCAGTGTTAGCTTCCAATCCATACTAAACATAATGGCGAAGATTGCGATCACCCTTAATGATTCACCTGAGACCCATATTACGCCATCTGTCATGAATTGCCGCATCGCCTCAGAGTCATTATTTACCCGTCCAATGAATTGCGAAGACTGTCTTCGATCGAAGAAAGATAACGACAATTTCATCAAGGAATGATACACATCATGACGCAGATCACCCATAATTTTTGAGCCAATCCATACTCCGATAAGTCCACGTACAGTCTGCATTAGAGTAACCACCAGAGAGGTGGCTGCAAGCCCAATTACAATCCATAGCAACGTTGAACCCATGTCCTTTTTTGTTAGCACGTTATCTACAATCATTTTCGTCAAAAAAGGTGGAACAAGCTCTATCAATGTAGTGAAAATCAGCATAATCGCTGCTGCGATCATTTGGATTTTATACGGCTTAGCGTAACCTAACATTCGAAATAGAACCTTGCCGTTACTTTTACACACCGGACAGGTCTGAGAATCGTCAGGTAGCGGATTGCGGCATTTCGGACAATGTCTTGGAAATTCTTTTTCAGAAGCCGTTGGCCGCTCCTCCCCTTTAGCTACAGCAGCAATTAATTTAGACGCATATCCAAATATAGAGGTAAGCGATGCGGTATAACGTATAAGAATGATTGGACCCTCTTTAGTATCTACAAGTAACGAACCGCCTCCTACCCCACCTACTACTCGAGCATCGGTTATGCTCGAAACAAAAAACTTCGAAACCATTCTCCCGTCCGTTCCCCAAACGGACACTTCCTTCTCTGTCAATACAAGCCATTGCTCACCGAACTGTCCATCTTTCATTAAATCAGATCCAAAGTGGAATAACGGTTGTTCCGTAAGCTGCATTTCTATAGACTTGGGAAGTTTATCAACATATGGCATTCTTTTTCTCCCCTTTCTTTACCCACCTATTTACTCACATATATTTACAGTGGTAAAGATGAAAGAATGACTATAATTATTTTGTATAGTTACTTGAACAACCCAAAAAAGACACCCTTAAGGGTGTCCTTTTCATTATTTTCTATGATACTGGCTATGTCCTAAAAACAAATCCCGATGGATTTATTTTTATGTATAACGGGTCAGCAAATGCTCCTGCGCTAATTTCATATCTTATTAATTAACCAAATAGATCGGATTCTAGAAATCTGTTCGTTATTTTCGACGACGAATGTTCATGCGATTATACATCACTAAACCGGCGATGACCATGCCCAGCGTACCTATACTACTCGCTACTTCAGTCTGCATACCAAACAAAATACATACGTTAGTCACCAGGCTTCTCGTAAGCAACGCGACAATAATTAGCATGATCGGACGCCAAAAGTTATATCTTCTCATTTCAGTAACACTCCTAACCCATTTTTCTTAAGCGCTTAACCTTATTTATCTATATGTATTATAGCATAAGTAAGTAACCGCATACATTTTACGTAATCCTAACAATTTTGATCTAATCAGAGCATAATTCAGCGCCTAACCCCCTTGTTCGTTCGACTTTAGGTATAGACTTATCATTTTTTACGGATTATAATAACAAACGAACACCAAAAGACGAACATTAAGGCGGAAATCATGACTGAATATATGCAAATATTCCTAGGCACTTCATTTTCAAGCAAATCACCAAAGGAAATTCAAATTTTAAAAGACCATCTCTACTGCATTAATACAGATGGAATGATAGAAAAGATCGTTTCACCAGAAGAACCCGACTATCAAACTTTACTAGCTACTTATCAAGACCAAGACAACTTCCATCGATTAGCTGAAGGTCAGTATTTTTTGCCTGGCTTTATCGACTTGCATGTTCACGCCCCGCAGTGGGCTCAATCTGGAACTGCATTAGATATTCCACTCTATGATTGGTTAAATACGTACACCTTCCCACTGGAGTCTAAGTTTTCGGACCTGGATTTTGCTAAAAAGGTCTACTCTGATGTGGTTGATACTTTACTCGCGAACGGAACTACTACAGCCCTTTATTTTGCAACGGTGCATAAAGAATCCAGTTTACTATTAGCCCAAATATGTGCGGATAAAGGGCAACGCGGACTCGTTGGAAAAGTGGTAATGGACGACCCTCAAGGAAATCCAGAATACTATCGCGACACTGACACCGACACCGCAATTAAAGATACAGAAGAATTTATACTAGCGGTAAAAGAACTAGCCAAATCTACTAAGCAAGGCGTTTATCCAGTAGTGACACCTAGGTTCATTCCTAGCTGTACAAATGAGGCTTTGCAAGGTTTAGGAGACTTAGCCGCCAAATATGATACTCATATTCAATCGCACTGTAGTGAAAGTGATTGGGCACATGGTTATGTACAAGAACGATTCCAGAAGAACGATGCTTTTGCCTTGCATGATTTCGGTCTACTCCGTGATAAATCTGTAATGGCACATTGTAATTTTTTAGAAGAAGAGGATGTAGAGTTATTTGCGGAGACAGGAACGGCTATTGCGCATTGTCCAATATCAAACGCTTATTTTGCCAATAGTGTCATCCCTATCGCTCATTTCCACTCCAAAGGTGTAGAGATTGGTTTAGGGTCTGATATTTCTGGCGGTTTTTCACCTAGTCTCTTCGATAACATAAGACAGGCTGTAATGTCTTCAAGAATGCTAGAGGATGGCGTTAATCCTTCCCTTCCTGCACAAGAGCGTGGATTACTAGGATCACGGATTAAGATTGATGAAGCTTTCTATCTTGCTACTGCTGGCGGTGGTAAAAGTTTAAGCTTACCTATCGGTCGGATACTAGAAGGCTATACATGGGATGTTCAAATTATTGATACGAAATTACCATCGGCTAAATTGCCTATTTTTGATGGGAATGAAGATTTAGAGGACGTGTTTCAAAAGATGATGTATTTAGCTCGACCTGAGAATATCCGTGAAGTCTGGGTACAGGGTGAAAAGGTTCATTCACGTTAAGGATCGATAAAACTAGAAAATATAAGGTGGGCATCTGAGTGGAAACACAAGCAAACGTACAAGATCAAGCGCCATTGAAGTCACAACTATTAACCGTTCTACCCGATGAAAAAGTTTCCTTCGGTAAATCCATCATCCTAGGCTTTCAACATGTATTGGCAATGGACGTTTATGTAGTTCCTTTCCTGATTGCAATGTTAATCGGCTTACAACCGAATCAGTCAAGCGCCTTGATTCAATCTACCTTTATTGCTGCTGGACTTGCAACGATTGTGCAGACTTATTTCTGTATGAAGCTTCCTATCGCGCAAGGTCCATCTTATGTTCCCCTTGGTGCGATTGTCAGTATTTATGCCGCTAGTGGCGGCGGGGAGCTGGGTTGGAGTTCCGTGTTAGGTGCCAGCTTAATCGGTGCGGTTCTAGTTATTATTTTGGGCTATGTGGGGATCTTTAATAAAATCGTTAAGAACTTTATCCCACCCATTGTAGGTGGTACGATCATATTCATAGTTGGTCTTTCTTTATTACCTGTTGCTATAAGAGACAATATCTATGGAGCTTCAGGCGCTTCAATCAATCAGAACGTTTTGTTAGCCCTTATTTCAGCAGGTACACTCCTTTTATTCGTGATTCTCGGTTCTATGTTCCGTAATAAAGGATCGATCTTCCGAATTATTTCCGTCATGATGGCGTTAGTAGTTGGATGTATCTCTGCTAACTTGATGGGTGTGTTAGATTTCTCAGCGATTAGCAAAGCGAACTGGTTTAGCATGCCTCGTATCGCTTTTGTAGATTTCGGATTCTCGTTCAACTTTTCGGCTATTATCACCATGGTTATTATTTATCTCGTACTGCTAGCTGAAACAACAGGTACCTGGTTTGCTGTCAGCAACGTAATCAATAAACCTTTAACAGACGAACATATTAATAAAGGGGTTATCGGTGAGGGGATTGGCTGTCTTATTGCTTCTGCACTCGGTTCAACACCTGTTACAGGCTATTCTACCAATGCGGGCATTATCTCCATCACAGGTGTTGCCTCCCGCCGGGTTTTCCTCGCAGTAGGAGGATGGTTTGTCCTCTTCGGTTGTTCTGGTAAATTAGCTGCTCTGATCTCTTCCATTCCATCCGCTGTAATCGGCGGCGTCTTCGCTATCGTCTGCGGGATCATTGCAATTAATGGTGTACAGGTGATGAAGAACGTAACGATTGGCGAGAAAGAAATGTATATTATCGCAATACCGATGATTATCACGTTAGCTTTGGTACTCATTCCTGGCGACTACTTGCATTCCTTACCTTCATTCGTGCAATATTTATTGGGCTCACCTATCCTAGCGGCTTCATTGGCAGCGATCTTATTGAATAAACTACTGCCAAGTGGAAAATAGAACGTAAAATGCTAGATCTTAAAACGGGCATCAAATGATGTCCGTTTTTTACTTATTTCCTCAGCTTATTGGGTAATGGAATATGCCTAATTGACTCAATGGGATGATACAGTAACATCCATGGACCTGAAAAACGCATAACCCCTTTTATTCTTTGACGATACTCCGGTTTATAACAATGAATAGGGCATTTAGCACAAGCCGTTTTCACTTCCCCGAACTTACAATAAGCTAACCTCTTCAGAGCATAATCGTTTAGATCCTGACATTCGTTGCAAAGCCCCTTATGGTGATGTTTTTTCTTACAATATATACGAATCATTTTCGTGACAATATCTTGTTCTTTTTGAATTTTAGGACCTTCATTTAACTGTCGGTTCACCTTTATTGTCATTTATGAGCCCCCTTGTAACTTGTACAATAAGATCTCATCTAATTATAGAGGAAAAGCAGTCCTTCTTTTTTTACATTTCTAAGGATTTTTATCATACTACACACCCGAGGCGTTATTTCGTTATACTCATAATTATTTTAGAAAGGCTGTAACGTTTATAGCTTTTTACGGATATATAAAGTGAGGAGGTGAACGGATGCAGGACAACGAGGAATTATACAGGGAATATTCAACCCAAGTATATAAATTCGTATTTAGTTTTTGTCATAATCACTTACTGGCAGAAGAAATCACCCAAGAAACCTTTTATAGAGCTATAAAGTCCATACACAAATACGATGGAACCTGCAAAGTATATGTATGGCTTTGTCAGATTGCTAAGCATGTGTGGTATCAGGAACTGGACAAGCAGAACAAAAGGAAGACTTGTGAATTAGAAGACCCTCCTTTTTCTAACACAAATTCAACAGAAACTGAATTCATTTTAGCTCAAGACAAAATGGAGTTATTTAAACAGCTTCATTTACTTGATCCAAATACCAAGGAAGTATTGTATCTGCGTTTGACCGGAGAGTTCAGCTTTCGGGAAATTGGCGAAATTCTCGGAAGGGATGAAACCTGGGCAAGAGTTACCTTTTACCGTGGAAAACAAAAATTAATGAAAGGAAGATCTTCATGAAATGCGAGATCATTCAGGATTTATTGCCCTCCTATATCGAAAAGCTAACCTCTTTACATAGCAACGAAGAGATTGAAAAACATCTGCAAACCTGCGAAAGCTGCCTTCAGTCATATCATGAAATGACCGCAACAGCAAATCTAAACGTGCCTATTGTTGATAAAGAAGAAGTTAACAATCTTAATTATTTTAAAAAGGTGAAATCAAAAAACATAAAGGTAATCGTCCTTTCCATCTTATCGGTAATCATACTGGCTGCAGCTCTTATTGGACTTTTTGTGATTGGCTTCCCTGTGTCCTCTAAAGATGTGACCATCGATTATCAGAAGACAAAGACTCATTTGGAGGTTCATCTGACTTTGGAAAACGGCAAGGACTTGGTGTTCTCAGGAAAAACTAAATTTATCCGCGATGAAAATAATAATGTGATCGGTTCCGAAACTAGGTATACCCCTAGAGGCTTGATTCACAATCCCTTTGATGATGTAGGAAAAAAAGTTATGTTGGGGACGGAGATTCAAACCGATCTGGATTTTCCAAACAAATTTATCCTTGAATTCAAAGATAAAACTATGACGTTCATTAATGGCGTTTTGGTGGAGTAGACATTGCCGTTAAAATGAAAAAAGACACCTTTTAAGGTGTCTTTACTGATACTCCATGTGGAACATAGTATCTGTTCATACCTCTATGATGAGCGAAGGACTTGTCTTCTCATCCACATCGTTGCAACCCACTTTTCGCCTTTGATCACTGGCGTACCTGCATGCAAGGTGGACTCGTTTAATTCATGATTATCGTAAAAATATTCGAAGTAGACCGCCATACCTTTGTTAGGACTCACTGTTAAATTAAGCATAGGGAAAGCTGTTTCTCCACCTTCCTCCACATCATTCAAATACATCACGAGCGTACTAATTCGATTATTGCTACTTGCGCGACTCGTTTGAGTGAAGAAATCATGATGGGGTAAATACTCTTGGCCAGGGATATACAGCAGAACTTGTAAGCCATCACCATGCTCGATAGGAATATTCATAATTTGAGAGAATCGTTTCTCGATTCTTGTAACCGTCTCATTCTCCTCACAGAACACACCACTGCTCGTTCTAATCGGATTGACCGCATGGTCTTCACCAATTCTTGAACGTTGCAATCGTTGCCTAGAATATTCAATTAACTCATTACACTCCTCATCGCTAAGCACATTTCCTAGCAAGACAACCAGCGGTTCTTCATACTTGGCAAGAATTCGAATCTCTCGATCTTCTGTCTTAATCGTATTTCCAGCATGATCAAATATCGTCCGTTCTTTGTCTGTCGCATTCCCTGTCGTATTCCCTATCATCCTTATGCAGCTCCCAAGTTATAACATCCATCGCAAAAAACATACCATAAAATGGTTTTATTTGCTTGATTAACTTCAGAACATCTAAAGACTCAGAAAATCAGCCTATTGTTTGCTTATATCGCATTTTTCGTTGATACGTAGATAGCATAACTCCTGCTAGAATGAACAAAGACCCTAATATTTCTACACCTGTGATCGGTTTATGCAGTAATATCAATCCCATGATCATAGCTACAAAAGGCTCTAAATTAGATAATACAGACGCTTTTGAAGCATCAACATGGCGAATATTGTTATTCCAAACCAGTGTAGCTACACCATGTACAACAACAGCTGTTCCGATCAGAAGAGCCCAATCTGTAATATTCGAGCTCATTCGTAAAGGTGTATCTAGCGAGAAGGCAAATGGGATCGATACAATAAAGCCCACCAGATTCGAATATAAAGTAATCGTGAGCGGATCTATTCTTTGTGAGAGTACCCTAGTCATAATAATCATAATGGCGAAGGTTATCATCGTTACAACAATCCACAGTAGTCCTTTATCAAAATGCAAAGAGGAGGATCCCCCTTTTACAACGACAAAATAAATGCCTATGATCGCTAGAATAGCCCCCATCAACATACGGATCGTTAATCTTTCCTTTAAAAAAACTGCCGCTAACAAACCAGTTAAAATAGGAGTCATAGCTAAAATGATTGCAGATGTTGTTGGATCAGCTGTTTGCAGCCCTTTAAAAAAGGACCATTGATTAATAAACACACCAATAACACCTAGCGATAAAATTAGGAATACATCCGATTTACTCACCAGCTTAAAATTCTTTTTGTTAGCCGTTATTCCTACTAGACATAACACTATAAATAAAAGCCTCAGTGAAGTTAATAGACCGGGGGAGAAGTCCTCAACTAAGATCTTTCCAAACACAAAATTACTGCCCCATACGACTACACAAAAAGTGAGCCAACCATAAGCTTTTAACATTTAAATCACCTTTCAATAATACCGACTCCACAATTTTTCCATTACAGCCTTACGCCAAAAAAAATAGACCCCACCCATCGTAAGATACGGGGTCTATTGTACTGTTGGTTAGCAAACATCGGTTCTTCTTTGTATCTATTATAACCTCCATGGGTTTTTCATGCGCTTAATTTATAGAGGGAATAA
>NZ_JBNNSE010000004.1:0-72525 GCF_050277435.1 Paenibacillus sp. NPDC101420 | reverse complement strand
GGGGTCTATTGTACTGTTGGTTAGCAAACATCGGTTCTTCTTTGTATCTATTATAACCTCCATGGGTTTTTCATGCGCTTAATTTATAGAGGGAATAATATCCATAAGGCGCTGAATGCGGCATATTAAACCTCCATTTTTTTCTTAATACTCATCGACCCGGGAGCACCCGTACCAAACTGATAACGGTAAATCACAACTACCGCAATAATCACTAGGGACATGACGAGAAAAATATTACTATACACATGAGCAGTAGCGTTAGTATTCAAAGGATTGAACTGCACAACAGCAGTACCCTTGTCGAGCATTTTACCGACCACACTCATGGCCATCGCGCCAGAGATAAAATTGATCATGGAGAGTAATCCCATACCCACTCCTGTTTCCTCTTTTGGCAGCGTCCGCGAAATCGTATTGGACATCGAGATTTGCATGAAAGTCTGGCCCACGTTCCCTAATATTAAAATAATGGCAATGAAATATGCCGATAATCCAATAAAAGTAGAGAGTAGGGAGAAAGCAAGAAATAACAATACCGAAGCGACGAACACAAGTACGAAATTACCACGATCATCAGCCAACCTGCCTCCCTTGCGTCCCATGATAGCCGAAGCAATAGCAGCTGGTACTAACACGAAACCAATGGTCGAAGGGGACAAACCATTCACTGTCGCTAGAAATTGTGGTGTCATGAATGTCATGCTAAAGCTCATAGCTGTCGTCGTAAAAGCAAGCAACAACCCAATCGAATAGGTTTTGTTACGGAACAAAACGGGTTTAATAAAGGGCTCCTCAGCTTTCCGAATCCGAATGATAAATAAGGCTAATAAGACAAGTCCCCCGAGGAACAACCACACTTGCATCTGTGTGATGGCAAGCAAGAAGATTGCGACTGCTGCAGCTAGTAACCCGCCACCAAGGACATCAATACTTCCTGCCTTCCCTCTCGCATTATCTAAATACTTTCGGAAGAAAGGAAGCGTCAGTAGCGGAAGCAAGGAAAGGACGAACATGAGTCTCCAGCTTCCAAAGCTGGTGATAAGGCCTGCAGCGACCGGTCCCAAAGCATTACCAAGCGCTAACCCAACCGCAGAAGTCCCAAGTGCTCTCCCCCTCTTCTCGGGAGCAAAATACCGGATTGGAATGATCATTGCTGTTGCAGGAAGTACGGAAGCACCGGCAGCTTGAATTACACGGCCCAGAATAATAATCCAAAACTCACTAGCAAGCAGACCTATTAATGAACCGAGAGCGAATATAAGCAGTCCATACGTTAACAAATCTTTCAACCGATATTTATCCGCCAATTTCCCCATGACGATGGAACCTACCGCGTAAACCACCATATAACTGGTCATAATCCAACTAACCTGCGATGGAACGAGATTAAACTCTTTGCCGATCTCAGGGAGAGCTACATTGAACATCGTACCGTTCATAACCGAGAATATTAAGGTAACTACAAGTATTTTCAGCAGCTTATCTGCATTTTGTGATGATGTATCCGTCATGATCTAAACCTCTTTTCTGATTAAATTCATAATGAACTATAAGTAAAAAGATAAATAATGAGTATCCTCAGTATTATATATTACTGAGGATACTCATTATTTTCTTGCGTGTCAAGTTATATCATTTACATGGAAGAATAGCTGGATGCGCCTTATAAGAGTATAATATAAAGAGTGTACTCATTAAGAGTGCACACATATTCACCGTTTCCATGAAATTTAGTATGAAAAATTGACAATAAAGTCAAGGAGGCACTACATCCATGAACACAGATCATCCCAAGGCGATAGACGTCATTCACATATTAATGAGATCAACCAACTACATTAAAACAGAATTTCAATCCCAGTTATTAGCGCTTAATACGCCTTATCATCTCTCCGGTCCCAGGTTACGCCTGCTTTCAGTCGTTGCCGAAACAGGCAATATCCGTATGAATGAGTTAGCTGTTAAGTTAGGGATCAAAGCACGCACCGTTACTGATTTTGTTGATGCACTTGAGCAGGATAAGCTCCTCGTTCGAATTCCTGATCCAACCGACCGACGAGCTACACTGATCCAGCTTACGGAACTTGCACAATCCACGATTGAGGAAGTTCTTACTTTCCAGGATACAGTCGCTGACAACATGCTGGAGAATCTTTCAATGGAGCAAAGAAAGCAATTCTATGACCTTCTATTGCAACTAACCAAAAACATAGCAATCTCCGATTTATGTGAAGAAGCTAAGTGAGTCGCAGCCACATCGAGGAACAGGAACTCACGGCACCCAGCTCACCTCCCCCGGAATTCATCCCTCAGCAATCTGCGGTTTCACCCTTGGCTGTCGATCCGGGAGCAATTGCTGATTGTTTGTTTCGGAATACGTACGTTTAGCTCGTGAATAGAAATCAATTCTGGTTTTTCCCGGTTTTCGTAGGACGCACCTCGGTTGCGGGGTTTCAGTGCAACGGAAGATTTTGGATCTACACTGGATTGAGCTTGCAATCCATCCAATCTTTTACCTGCTTCTAAATGAACACGCAAAAAAGCTCCGTTCCTCTAGGAATGGAGCTTTTGACTACGTTAGAGTTAAGTTAGTTATCATTTAACCCTTAATGCTTGGCCACAGCGTGCACAATAGCGGGTACCCTGAGGAGACAATGACCCGCAGCCTTCACAGTAAAGCTCCTGCGTCATTGGCTTCACTTGATCGTCATGCCTTATCGCCTCATGCGTGGTTGGATTCAACATATTCAATGCATGGAACTCCTCTTTTCTTCCCCTACGAATAAGTGAGAATAATAAATAGAGTCCTATAAACCCGACTACAGCCATAGCTCCCGCCTTCATCAGACCCGATTCAAAGTGATAATTCCATAGTGCATGCATCACGACTGCTGCCAAAAACATCCCCATTGCACGTAGCCCTCTCGTCCACGGCTTACCGTCCCCCAAATTCGAGTGCTTATGCATGCTGCTTGCATACCAGATTCCCACAGTTGCAATCGCAGTCCATGTTCCATGACCGAATGGCGATAATAATGCTCTCATCCATAGGACGGCGAGCATCCCAAGTGAAGAGGCTTCGTCTATATGCACCCATCCATAAATAATACTTTCCACTGCAGCGAATCCCATTCCTGCTGCGGCACCAAACACCACTGCATCCATCAGAAAATGGATTTTTCGCGTTCGAACGAGCATCACACAGACTAATAATTTTGCAGTTTCTTCTATTAGAGCTACAGACAAAGGCACGTAAAACTGCGAAAAGTCAAAGGAACTTGCTTTGACTTCAAAAAGCCAAATCCGCTCTAAATACCAAGCCAGGGGGATAGCAACAATGGCGGTAGACACAAAAACTAAACCAAGCCTCCTCTGACGAAAGCCTATTAACTGCTGATTTCTCACAAAAGCTACGAATGCTAGGGGACCCACCACACCTCCAACAATTAAGGCGGCGATCTTCCACCATTGGCTATGAAGGAACAGTGCCAAGAAGGATAAGACAAGGAATCCACCGACCAACCAGAGTAATTGCTCCATCCACTTGTCCTTGGCCTTAGGTAGCGATTTATTATCCTCTGCAACAGACTCCCCGCCGAAGGCGATGGTCACTTTCTCCAACATATGGGGTGTTCGCATATTTAGAAACTCAATGAGTTGTTGACGAACCGGAGCGTAATAATCGAGTATAGTTAAGAATTCTAACTTGCCCATGATTAGCAATTCACTATCTTCTATCGCGATCAACGTGTGTGAGGAAGCCGTGTCTGTTAGTAACTCTGTCTCTCCATAAAAATCCCCTTCACGAAGAACAGTCTTGCGCCGCTTTTGACCGTGAAGTTCGATACTCCCGCTACTAAACATGAGAAATTGATCCATTACCGCACCTTCTACGATAATCTCTTCGCCCTTCGTTACTTTCTTGATCGTTGTAATCTCTGCAAGACCCCGAAGTTCAGCATCAGGGATGACCGACCAGATTGTCGCTTTGCGAAGCATACTATGGATCATTCGAATCCGTATGTTCACAAGCACACTCTCATAAAATAGCGGACTCAGGCTCGCCAAATATTCGAACGAGGAACGGTCCAGACGCAACGCTTCTACTGTCCCGATTGCCGTAACACTAGCTGATCTTTGTACGTTCCGAATAAGACCAATCTCTCCTACTAACTCTCCCGGTCCAAGTTCAGCTAAGAGCAACGCCTTTCCAACTAAGTTCACTGAGGTGACTTGCACTTTCCCTTGCCATATAATGAAACAGTCCTTAGAGGTGGACTCTTCCATAAGAAGTCGTTGTCCATCCTCTAAAGACACAAGTTTTATAGCATTAATTACATTTCGTAGCTCATCATCAGGAATACCTCGTAATAACGGATGATCACGTAGAAAATCTACTGCAGCACTTGGTATCATAGGTTTAACTCATCACCGCATATTTCCAATAACACTACTTCTGGAATCTTGCATTTTTTTAATGAAATTTGTCATTGTATCAAAAGCTTCGTTACGTTTATTCGTTAGACTTTGCAGGCGCAGCATGTCCATTTGCTGACTATTACTTGCACTATCAATCTGTGATTTGATTTGTCCCAACAGATTCTCAAGTTGCCCTTTTGTTTGCGGTATAGCCATACTCATAGCAGTAAACATGGCCCCCTTGTCATCTGCCAGCTTTACAGCAGCGTTGGCCTCGGCACCTGAAGGAAGCTTCGCTAGCTCTTCATTGATCACTCCTAGCAATTGATTCAGTTTTGAGATTGTTTCATTCTTGGCTTGTACGGATGCGATTTGATCTTTCAACTGATCCTCTAACATACTTGCACGATTCGACTGTACAGCCATCATTGCTGCTTCAAGATCCATGCCCTGAATGTTAACCTGTGTCATACCACTCATATCAACGCTACCTACCGAATTTTGCGTGGCATTTCCATTCAGGGCATCCTTAACAGAGTTATACACCGAATTGTTATACAACAAAGCCCCTCCTACAATGATCCCCAGTACAAAAGTACCTGACATAGATAAAACTAATCTTTTCACGCTCATTTCATTTCCTCTTTTCATTTATGGATGATCATTGCGTCATTACGATTAACAAATCCAAATATGCGCTTTCTTTGTTAATATTGTTATATCATTTTGGGTGATTAATGGTCTGTAACCCCAATTACAATTTCCAAATACTCGAACTCAAATCACATCAAGTATCTTTCTAAGTCTATCTATGTTGCACACAAGTATTTTCCTCTGATCAATACGTATCAACTGCTCATCCTGTAATCCAAGCAATGATTTTGTCACGGTCTCGCGCGCCGTTCCTGTCATATCCGCCAGGTGTTGATGCGTCAGCTTCAAATCGATTAGAACACCCTCATCAGAGGGCACTCCATGCTGTTCTGTTAGACGCAACAATACGCGAGCAATGCGCGTACGCACGTCAATAACGGTCAAGTCTGTTATTAATTTATTGGCATCACGTAGACGATCTAACGCTGTTTCCAAAATGCCGATTAATATTTCTGGATTACTTTTTAATAAGGGTATGAAATCGCGTTTTTTCAGAATACATAAGGTGGATTTCTCAATGGTTCTTGCAGACGCAGAACGTGCTCTTTCATTTTGCAATAAAGCCATCTCTCCAAAGAAATCACCTTCTCTAAAAATAGAAAGGATTACATCCCTTGAGTGGTTATCTTGATAGATTTGAACAACTCCAGAAATAACCAGATAGAGTTCCTCACCCTCTTCACCTTCAAAAAAGATGGACTCTCCCTTTATATAAGTACGCTCGCTACATAACTTGGCAATTTCGGCTAAATATTCATCATCAAGATGTTCGAAGAACGGGAAGTCTCGTAACAGTTGTGGGTTCATCTTCAAGAGCAGCCTCCAGTGCATCATTTTATAATTTCTATTAGGCTTCAACTCTAGCAAAAGTTAAATCTTTAGGACCATCCTTTATTGTAATACTTTTAAATTAAGATAAATAGTGACTGTAGTCATCAAATTATCATGTGACATTTTTACATTTTATGGATATTTAAATAAAAAAGAATCAAACGCATGGATCATCGAAAGGATGCTCATGGCTTGACTCTTATTTTCTACTTAAAAGCTCTTCGTAAGGCCTCAATTCTTCTTGCTACACTCTCCTGCACAATTTCACTTTTTTCCGCTATATCATACCCATGAATGGTCCCCTTGGTATAATACACTTCAACCTCAACCCAGGTTCAATTATCGTCAGCTCGACTGTCCCGCTTTTATAGCCTGGAATAACTTCTGTCGTTACATTCATACCTTCAGGTGAGTTGAATTTATTCACACTTCTCGCAATGAGTTTATTCAAAATTGGTAATAACAAAGGATTTAATGGAAGTGTCGTCTTCGCGTAGGGTTCAAAGTCGCTATGGATATTGTATTTATCCATTGGATTCCTCCTCTATTAAGTTATTTACTTAAGTACATATTAGCAAATCGTACTAAACTGTCTAGCAATCGTAAGATCAGCGTTAGCGCATCCGACCACGGCTGCGTCGGCATGATTCAAGTAATAAGATCAGGCACGTCGAACCGCTGCTTGAAAAGTTTATGGAAGCACGGTTTAGAAAAAAAACTATCTATTCCAACTTTATATAATACAGATTCGCTGTACTATCCTTCGTAATGGTATGTGCGCCCGCAGTAAGTGAGATAGTGGCAATTCCATTCGTTATAGGATAACTTGTTCCATCCACTTTGATTTTAGTTCCTTCTGTATTGAACACCAGGGTTAGGGTTGAAGCTTTGGCAGCTGTGAACTGAATGCTGGTTGCACTCTCGATTTTTAGACATTGAGTTAGGGTTAACCCCTGATATGTCACAGTTCCCTTACTTGTTGAGAGATTCCCTTGGATATTGAAGAAGCTGCTCGTTGTTCCATCAGTGGTAAAGTTATGAACGGTTGCTGCCGCTGTCGGCACTGGCGTTGCCGTAGGTGTCGTTGTCGGTGTTGGTGTTGCTGTTGGTGCTATTGTTGGAGATGGAGTCGCTGTTGGCACAGGAGTAGCTGTTGGAGTTGGTGTCGGACTTGTTGGGTTTGAATTGCCCCCTACGGAGACGAGCCCCGTTGTGTAGCTTCTGATTGCAGACATCAGTGCTGTGTTCAGTGCATACGATGCGTCATCCACGGAATCATTAAATGCCCATGTGAAGTCTCCGCCATTCAGGCGTCCGGCTTTTGCCGTAACAACCTGTTCTACATTGCTTACGTTGTCAATATTCGATACGTTCACTCCGGTTTGGACGTTTGTATCGAAGTTATTGTAGGCTGTTCCACCTTTTATTGCTTTGTATGAGCTTGGGACGGTTTCATTTCTCGACGAGGCCAAGTAGGCATCAAATGAGGTTTCATTAGCAGGAGCTGTCCCTGTATTGGAGTTAGCGTAGATAAGACTTGAAGCATCAACAATTAGATTGTTATAAGCTTTAATCACACCCCCATTTTCACCCGAGAACGTACCCTCACCTAAAGCATCTGTACCCTGTAAAGAACTAAGCATTGGGTCTTTAGTATTTCTAAAAACATTGGATTCCACAAAAGCCGAAGCTCCGGTTGTAACGCCGACACCATATTTCGAGACTCCATCATAGAAGTTATTATAGACGTGAACAGAGGCCACTCTGATCCGCGGATGACGGGAGTCCGAATGATCGAACCAGTTATGGTGGAAGGTAACAAAGAATTCTGCAGACTCACTAAGTCCGACTAGAGCAGCTTTTCCGGAATCAAAGTAATGGTTGTACGAGATGGTAATGTACGTTGATCCTTTTTTGAGGTCCGTAGATCCGTCGCCTTTGGCTTGGTCCGCATCGCTCCCTGCAGATCCATAGAAAATATCATTATTATGCACCCATACATTCGCATTGCCTGTATCCATTGAAATGCCATCGTCAGGAAATAACATTACACCCAGATTTCGTACTTCCAAATTACCAACATATCTAAGAAGCAATCCCCAACCGTATGCATAAGCATCTTTTCCGATACCTTCGATTGTAATATTCATTTCTGAATAATTGTTTTTACCTTTGACTTCAAGATATCCACTGCTGTTAAGCTGTCCACTCAGGTCAGCAGCTGTAACTTTACCGATAATTCGGATGGCAAGTGGGGTTGTATCATAACCCTTTTGTCTCAGAGCCAAGATGCTACCAAGACCAACGCCTGTTTGTACAGCACCTGAGCTGTTGATTTTCACATCAAGTGTTACGGTTTTCGCATTCTGAGATGTTATATACAGCACTTGAGCACCATTCTTGAGGGTTCCATTCTCATTATAAGCGCCAGAACCCGTACCAAATGGCGAGCTTGCCGAAAAAGCAAACCCAGATCGATCATATGACGTTACGGATAACGTATTTGATACCGCACTTGCCGTTCCTCCCCCTGATAGGGTAGCTTCAACCTTCATTACATAACTTCCAGCTGCAAGCCCTACAGCATCCGCTCTCCAATAGGAAGAATATTTGCGGATCAATTCATTATCAATCTGTTGGTACCCCGAATCTGATGCGCTTGCCTGTTTAACATATACGTTATATCCTGTCGCATTACTTACAGGTGACCATTCCACATATGCCGCTTCATTCCAGCCTCCACTGCCTGTCATCGAAAGACCAGCAGCATGCACTACTGTATTTGTCCATCCACCTGCTATCAAAGAAAGTGCAAGAGAAAACAACACACCAATACTGATTACCTTGGCAATACTTTTTTTCATTTTATTCCCTCCTGATTCTAATTTGTTGCAGATAGAATTGTAACCGCTTGCAAGAAGATATAAAGCTTCCTTTTCACCTCCTGACAATATTACATTTTATGGGACTAAAACATCCTCAACATATCAGAACAGAAATCAGTTCCGATACAATCATTTCCTCATATTTTTTCACATCTAACAGTATTCTGAGTTAATGATTATAGGACAGAGCATTGATTCACCCGTACTTTCAGCAATGTATCCTGGGCTCTTGTGAAAATACAACATGAATAGCCACACAGTAGCCAGCACATAATAAAATTCACAACCATTAGATAATCAAGGGAGGATCTTTCAATTGAGTGCAAATCAACCAGATAAGAATCTAATCAACACAGTAAAAGAACTGGAAGCCACGCCCGTAAACAGCCTGGAAGCCCAACAGCAGCAGCAAGCCCGTAATGATCGCCGCAAACAAGCTCTGCATGACAGCGATGGCAAATTCTCAGAAAATGAATCTGGGAACTTCCATTAGAGTCTTCAGCTATGTCCGCACCCCAATAAATCGCACGTTTTATGATCCTTTCCAAAATGAAAAAAACGTAAAAAAGCGACCACGATGGTCGCTTTTTTACTGATATTAAGAAATGCCTTCTCCTGCAAATCATTCTTATCTTCAGTATTCAGACGAATACTCTTTGCTTTCTTTTAAGCGAGCAATATCATGGCCCGTCGGGTTTTGGAAAACACGAAGCCCAAATATCGGTACAACTGCAAAAATGTGATCAAAGATATCCGCTTGAACCGATTCATACACCACCCAGTTAGTATCATTGCTAAACGCGTAGATTTCTAAGGGCAGTCCATTATCCTCTGGTGCTAGCTGTCTGACGATCAGCGTCATATCCTTATGAATTTTAGGATGATTCCTCAGATATTCATGGATATATTCTCTGAATACACCAACATTCGTGAGATGTCTTCCATTTACTTTACTCTCCGTATTGATTTGATGTTCGATATTATAAATGCTAATTTCATTTAATCTTGCCCTTATAAAATCGGAAAGGTAGTGAATCTTCTGGAATTCCTCCATCATTTCTTTTGTACAAAAGCATATGCTGCTTGTATCGATATGAACGCTTCGTTTAATCCTTCTGCCGCCAGATACTTGCATACCCCTCCAGTTTTTGAACGAGTCTGAAATAAGGGCGTAGCTGGGAATCATGGTGATTGTTTTATCGAAATTCATAACCTTTACCGTATTCAATGTAATGTCAATTACATCACCATCCGCATTATATTTAGGCATTTCGATCCAGTCACCTACACGCACCATATCATTAGATGATAATTGAACACCTGCCACCAAGCCCAATATAGAATCTTTGAAAATTAGCATAAAAACAGCTGATAATGCACCTAACCCACTAAGAATAATCAATGGATTCTGACCAATGAGGTTAGAGATCACCACAATAACACCAATGATAAATAGAATAATCTTTGCAACCTGAATGTACCCCTTGATCGGTCTAATCTTGGAGACCTCGAATGAGCGATAAATAGCATCGATGGCATTAAGTAGTGCATTAAACACCGTGATAGTTACGATAATCATATAAGTTAAGGCGGATTTTTCAATAAAAGCCTGATATAGCGGAAAGATAGACGCAGAAAAATAGATGATGAAGGCTGGCGCGAGATGCGACAGCTTGTGAAACACTTTTTTCTCCAAAACGATATTATCCCATGCATACCGATCCTTACTAATGAAATGAATAATTATCTTCAGCACGATTTTTTTGGCTATTAAATTGGCCAGTACAGAGAGTAGTGCTATAAATAAGACCATGATTATATTCGAAAGATAACCTGTCATTTGTTCGTTTACACCGTATCCTGCTAGTTGATCTTTTATAAAATTCATCATTTCCTCCTGCTGCGTGTTACTTAAATTGTTTGATGAAATGGTCTAGCACTAACATTCGACGTATCGATCGTTGCGGGTGAACTATTATTGCCTAGTTTCAACTAATTGTATTAACCTGGTTAACGCGCTTGAGTAAATTGTGTCATGTCTATGCACAAACCATACCTGCAAATCTCGATACTCTTCAGGCAAACGGTGGGAAGTGATTATGCCCTGTTCTTCCGCCTTGGCAATCGATGACTGTGGTAGCATAGACACACCAAGTCCAGAGGAAACGCCATCTAGAATAACTGCTAATGTGCCAAATTCCATAATCTGATAAGTGGTCAGGCCAGTGCCTCTCAGAAAACTCTCTGCTTTTGCCAGATGCGTACATCCAACGTCAAAGAACAACATCGGTTTCATGAGTAGCTCATACATTTCGTTTTGTCCAGGCTCAGAGATCAACACCAACTCCTCTTCAAAGGCCGCGATATGTTCTATATCTGGATCATCAACAGGACCATAGACGAACGCTCCATCAAGCTCGTAATCCAACACCTTTTGTAAGAGCGCATGTGTCACACCCGTAGTGAGCGATAAATTAACATCCGGATATCGTGATTGATACTCGGCCAATAGAGGAGTCAGATGAATGACTGCTGTCGCTTCAATGGAGCCTATCCGAAGAGGCCCTGCAGGATGGTCCGAATATTGTGTTGTTTTCACAGCCTCGTCCATCAGAGTCAGTATTTTATCCGCATACCCCAGTAAATTCTCTCCAGCCAAAGTTAGCGTCATTCCTCGATTGGATCTCCGAAAAAGGGGTGTTTTCAACTGAGCCTCAAGATACTGAATTCGAGTCGTCACATTAGACTGTACATAGTTCAACATTTGCGCAGCCTTGGTTATGCTCCCCTCTCGAGCCACAGCCTGAAATATTCTTAAATCTCCGCTTTCCATTTCTATGTCACCTGCTTGGTATGATCATTTATGATACTCACAATCGGTTTTGTTCATTTTACTGTATGATTCCCACTCTGTACAATTCAATATAGATTCATTGAAATACGAATTACTGGAGGATTAGGATGAAAGCAATCGTACATGCTGGGATGAACGGCTTGAAGAGCCTGACATATGAAGACGTTGTTGATAAACAGCCAGGCTTCGGTGAAGTAAAAGTAAGGCTGAAAACCGCAGGGTTAAATCATCGAGACTTATTTCTCATAGCGGATCGAAAAAATGAGGATGCTCCCCTGATTATGGGCTCTGATGGGGCGGGTATAATTGAAGCGGTAGGTGAAGGCATAACATCACTTACAGTAGGTACCGATGTAATCATTAATCCGTGTATCGGATGGGAAATCACCCACGATGTCCCGAACGTTCCGGCCATAGTGGGCGGCCCTTCAGATGGTACATTTGCCGAGTCTATCGTCATCCCTGCGCAAAATGCCATCAGCAAGCCAGCTTATTTGTCTTGGGAAGAAGCGGGCGTGTTGCCCTTATCTGCCTTGACAGCCTATCGGGCTTTGTTTACGAGAGGCCGCTTACAGCAAGGTGAACATATCCTTATTCCGGGTATTGGTGGCGGTGTGGCTACTTATGCCATGCTTATGGCTTCAGCAGCGGGTGCAAGAGTCAGTGTCACATCACGAAGTGAAACAAAAAGGCAAGTTGCTCTTGCACATGGGGCAGATCATGCCTTTGACAGTCATAGCGATTGGAAGGAAAGTATGAAAGGAGATACAGTGGATCTCATCTTGGACAGTATCGGGCCAGCTACGTTCCAACAGTACTTTGATATCATTAAGCCAAATGGCCGGATCGTTACGTTCGGAGCAAGCTCAGGAGATCGAATGGAAATAGCTGCACGATCCATATTTTACCCCCAAATTAGTATCATCGGCACCTCAATGGGAAGCAGTGAAGAGTTTATTGCGATGCTTGAATTTATGGAATCCCACTCGATACGCCCTATCATTGATAGTGTGTATCCTTTACAAGACACCCTTCAAGCCTTTCAGCGAATGCAACAAGGGCAGCAGTCTGGCAATATTGGAATAAGAATTAATTGAAAAAAGACACCTCTCAAGGTGTCTTTTATTTACTCCATATGGAACCCAGGCGTGGCACGGTAAATCCATTAGCCTCCGTGTGTTCTAGGGCATGCAAGTATTTCCACTGCAACATGCCAAGAGTCAGCAACCATCTATCCTATTACGTGGCGCTAACACGTCGTTTAGCAAGCGCCATCGCGGCAGCATAGCCGGAGCTCCAGGCCCATTGCAGGTTATAGCCGCCGCAATCTCCATCGACATCCATCACTTCACCTGCCAAATACAGCCCAGGGACTAACTTAGATTCTAACGTTCCTTCGATTAGCTCCGTCGTATCGATGCCACCGGCTGTTGTTTGTGCATTCGTGAAGCTATTGGTATCGGTCACTTTAAATTCCCAACGTTTCAAGATTCGATAAAATATTTTCTTGGTTTTCCATGATAAATCCATACAAAGCAAGTGCGGCTGTTGATCAATTCCAGCCTCCTTCAGCAGAACTGGAATCAGTTTCTTGCTGACGATGCCCACAAAAGAATCGGCAACCGTCCGGTGTCCGAAGATCCCCCAGTGGATCTCCAGAAAATCAATTAACTCTTCCTCCGTGCGCTCCGGCATTAAATCAACCGACAATGTCACCGATTCTCCTATTCCGAGATTATACGCAGCCTTTCTGCTGAGCTGAAGTATGGGCGGGCCCGAGATACCATAGTCCGTAAAAAGAATCTCACCAGACTCAGTGCGGATGACTTCATTGTTTACGATAACATGGGCCTCTCCCTCAAATTTGATGCCCGATAGTTCCTTCAAATACGGATAATCCAGCTTCAATTGTACAATGCCTGGCACTGGGTTGATCAGGGTGTGCCCCAGACGTTGGACAAGCGTATAACCGGAGCCGTCCGTTCCCGTTTTGGGAGCGGTAAGGCCGCCTGCACATAGAAAAAGATAGTCGCTGGTATACACAACCTGTTCCTCTGTCTCCGTCTGGCAGGTTATCGCGAACCGCGGATGTCCCGCCGAAACGGTAACATCCAACACTTTATGTTTATAATATACGGGAACATTCCGATCCTCCAGCGCCAGCTTAAATACACCCGGCACCGAAGCCGCCTGCAGCGACATCGGATACATCCGGCCATTCTCCAAGCTTACAAAAGGAAGCCCGAGCGAGGAGAAAAATTCGATCGTTTGGCGGACACCGAATTGCCGCAATACATGTATTGGGAATCCTTCCTGATTACTGTGATACTTGCGTGATAAAGCGGCCGCTTCATCCGTACCCGTGGCGGTGGATTGGTTCGTAATGTTGCAACGCCCGTTACCCGTCGTTATTATTTTCTTCCCAAGCCGGTCATTGCTTTCAATAATTGCTGTATCAATACCTTGATCCCTCGCTGTAACTGCAGCCATTAGACCTGCAGCACCCCCACCGATAATGAACAGCTCGTGGTGCTTAGAAGTCTGATCCTTATACATGTTAATTGATGCATCCCTTTTCCTAATAAATTTATTGAATTGACTTAGCTAGCGCCATGGCGGCCACATATCCGGAACTCCAGGCCCATTGCAGGTTATAGCCGCCGAAATCTCCGTCGACATCCATCACTTCGCCAGCCAAATACAGCCCAGGCACCAGCTTGGATTCCAGCGTTCCTTCGATGAGTTCCGACGTATCAATGCCGCCGGCTGTCACTTGCGCATTCGTAAAGCCATTGGTATCCGTCACTTTAAATTCCCAACGCTTCAAGATTCGATAAAATTTTCCCTTGGTTTTCATCGATAGATCCTGGCAAAGCAGCTCTGGCTGTTGATCTAAGCCAGTCTCTTTTAGTAGGACAGAAACAAGCTTCTTATTGAAGATGCCAACAAGGCAATCCGCCACAGTCCGGTGTCCAAAGGTCTCCCAGAGCCTTTCTAAAAACTCAACCAACTCTTCCTCCGTGCGGCCCGGCATCAGATCAACCGACAATGTTACCTGTTCTCCTCTTGCAAGATGATACGCAGCCTTCCTGCTTAGCTGAAGAATTGGCGGGCCGGTAATACCATAATCCGTGAAGGCAATTTCACCCTGTTCACTGCAGATGACTTTACCGTTCACAATGATATGAGCTTGTCCCTGAGATTTGATAGTGGACAGTGCCCTCATATTCGGATATTGCAGCTTCAATTGCACAATGGCCGGCAAAGGCTCAATCAGGGTGTGTCCCAGACGTTCGGCAAGTGTATACCCAGGAGGTTCTTTTCCCGCATTTGGACCGGCAAGACCACCCGCAGATAGAAGTAGATAGTCGCTAGTATAAACAACCTCCTCCTCTGTCTCCGTTTGGCATTTTATCTTGAAGCGCGGATGATTCTTCGAAACAGTAACATCCAACACTTTGTTATTGAGGTATACCGGAACATTCCGATCCTCCAGCGCAAGCTGGAAAATATCCAGCACCGCTGCTGCCTGCAGCGACATTGGATACATCAAGCCCTCCTTCAATCTTGTAAGCGGAAGCCCGAGGAAGGAGAAAAAATCTATGGTTTGACGGATGCCAAATTGCTGCAATACCGCAAGTGGAAATCCGGCCTGATTACTGTGATACTTGCGCGATAAAGCGATTGCTTCATCCGTACCCGTTGCAGTGGATTCATTCGTAATGTTACAGCGGCCATCACCTGTCATTAATATCTTCTTTCCAATCCGGTCGTTACCCTCCAGAATGGCAGTATCGATACCCATATCACGCGCAGTAACGGCGGCCATTAGTCCGGCAGCACCTGCGCCGATAATAAACAGCTTGTGGTGCATAGAAGTCTGATTCTCATACATGGTTGGTCAATGCATCCTTTATCCAATTTTTCTAAAAGCACAGAGTCACTTTATTAAATTATAGCATAAGTATACTGGTTTTCATTTATATCTCCCTATTAACTCTTCCTATCCTATGTTTGCCTTTTTTATCCCTATATAGAACCTTAAATTTTTTTGGCCTTCAAAACTTTCACAACTCTAAGACTGAATGAATAGCATTTCCAGAGCTTATCAACTTTGATTACGGGACGAGCATGCTTTCTACACTGCAATCTTTAATTCCATACACGTAAGATACTGGACCTAGCAAAATACGCAGTTTTTTTGAACCATTACACATAGTCTAGATCATACTTTGAAAAACATAAAAAAAGACACCCTTCAAGGTGTCTTTCACTGGTACTCCATATGGAGGAGAACCGTGGCGATGCAAAACCGTTACCTATCGGAGCACCCATGCCCTATCGCAGACGGGCTAGCTTCTCCAAAAAGTCTGCCACAATTTCCAACGACGCTGCATCGAAACTTGTCAACAGTTCCATCACCTTTTGATCTTTCTCCTGGTGGAATACCCGATGCAGTTCGGCCAATTCGGTGCCGAGCGGAGTCATGGAGAAATAAATTTCTTTCAGGTTGTCCGGCAGCTGGGTTTTCCGGATCAGGTCATAATCCAGCAATTTGCGGGTGATTTTGGAGACGGCGCCTTTCGTTATCTCCATATCGCGGGCGATATCAGCCCCTTTAATACCTTCATGCATATTGATGACGTCCAAAACGTGCAGGCTTGAGACGGATAGGCGGGGCAGCAGCCTTTTTAGCCGGTCGTCGGAGATGTGCTCTATGAGCCAAAGCCGATCCTGGTCCTCGTCGGTTTCGCTGATGAGGATCCGGTAAATGGACTTTTCGATACGGTTTTTGAGCTGAAGCAAATCATCATTCATATCTGGCATAAGGCAAGCCTACCTTTTTTCTTTTTATTATATCATGGTTTCCGCGGAAACCATTTGACAAGATATCTTTTTCTTGTTATCATCGTTTCCATGGAAACCATTTTGCAAAACACAATTTTCTTACAGCTTCCACAAAAACCATCGATTGGGAGGGAATTTTAATGAATGAGGTCATGCAAGTGATCCGCCAGCATCGCTCCATCCGTAAGTTTAAAAATATTCCGTTGACTGGCAAGCAAATCGAAGCCATTGTCGATGCAGCGCAAATGGCACCGACCTCGGCGCATATGCAGCCGTTCTCGATCATCGGCGTTAACGATCAGGAACTTCGGAAGAAGATCGCGGTGCATTCGAAAAATCCATCGATTGAGGAATGTGGGTACTTTTTTATTTTTTGCGCCGATCTTCATCGGATGATGTTGGCCGCTGGCCCGGACCAACAAGAAAAAATGGGTCGTAACCTGAGCTTCTCGTATTTTTACCAATCCGCTGTGCTGAGTGCCGCGCTTGCCCTGCAAAATGCCAATCTGACAGCCGAATCGATGGGGCTCGGAGCCGTGATTATTGGCGGAATTAACGAAGCCCTGCCTGGACTGGACGAATGGCTTGGACTGCCGGACTTCGTCATTCCTTTGGTCGGTCTTGCAGTAGGTGTTCCCGACGAGGTTCCAGAGCAAAAGCCACGGTTGCCACGGTCTGCCGTATTTTTTGAAAACAAGTATGATCCAGATCTTAAAGCAAAGGTCGAAAGATATGACCGGGAAATCGAGGAGTACTACGGCGCGCGAACGAATAACAAACAAATGGCAAGCTGGTCCGGAAAATTCATCGCCATGCTGGATAAAGATTTGCCGTTGGATGGTTATACGGAATACGTAAAAAGCAAAGGATTTGATTTGAAATAGTGAGAATTCTGTAAAAAGAGCATCTTATTCTATAGTTTCTTATCCCTGAAACGCAAAATCCACAACCAGATTCGGTTGTGGATTTAACATATGGAGCCGAGGGGAGTCGAACAGCCCTTGTCTCAACATGAGCCCCCTAATTATCGACTTGCCGTCGGCAGTTCCATTCCCTTCTTCCAAATCAGAATCGGATGATCCGGTGAACCGTAGTAGATGGACGTAATCTCCACGTCCTTACCATACTTCTTCTGATAGGCCCTTACATTCAGAGGATTGACGAACATCTCGCCATTGACTGGATTGGAGGCATTATATTTCTTCGATATGATAAGAGGATGAACGGGGATCATATAGAAACTCCCATCATCCTTAACGGTATTCTTCACATGAGCGAAACTATACCCGTCCCTGATTTGAACACGAAAAGCAATTTCACCGCTTGATATGGTTCTTATATCAGAAATAATAATATGGTCGGATGACACCGGTAGGATATTCCAGCGGAAAAGACCGAAGTAGCCAACAATCAACATTCCAAATACGGAAGCAGCCACAAACAATCCTTTCATAAAAGCCATCGATCGGGTACGGCTCCACATTCTTTTAATGCTTTGCAGCCCTTTTCCCTCCAATTTATTTACTTCCATATCTTGAATGGGCAAGCTCAGGCTGGATTTCAATTGTTCCAGAGAAGAACGGCAGTCAGGGCAATCAACAAGGTGTTCCTCCACCAGTCCCTTACTAGTTTCACTGCATATGTCATCATAATACAAGGGGAGAAGATCTTGAACTACGTCACATGAGATTCGGTTCATCATTTATCCTCCACTAGCAGATTTTGTATTCTTAGCCGAGCACGGTGATAGGTCACTCTTGCCCAGCTTTCCGTTCGCCCAAAGATTTGACTAATATGATCGAAAGATAGTTCTCCAAATAACCTGAGCATAAAAACCTCCTTATACGGCTCGTTCAAAACGTGCAAAACCTTATGAATACGCATAGCTTCAGTCTGATCAATGAGTTTTTGCTCCAGATTAATGCTGCCCTCTTCTTCCTGTACAGCCAACGAAGCTAACTTCCGCTGCCCGTTCATATAGGAGAAATAAGTATTTTTCGCAATCTGACACAGCCAGACGCTCATTTTGCAGTCCCCCCTGAACTGGTCAATTCGCTTCAGCGCTTTAAAAAAGGTTTCCTGTGTAATTTCCTCGGCAATCTGCTCGTCCCTGCTTAACGACAGCACAAATATGTATACATCACGGAAGTATTGATCATAGACTCCTTCTAATTCATCTGATTTGTCCAATGGTTCACCACCTTACATATATAAGACTAACTAAACATAAAAACGTTACAATGAATTCAGTTTATTTTATTGTACTTGTAATAGAAAAAAAGAAATAAAAAAGACACCCCTAAAGGTGTCATCACTTACACTCCATATGGAGCCGAGGGGAGTCGAACTCCTGTCCGAAGATAACGGCACATTAGCTTTTACGAGTGTAGTCACAGTTTTGATGTCACCCTAGAAGCATTCTAACCAGCATTTGATGAGTCCGTCTGATTTTACTTAGATAAAAATTGGCTATATTACTGTTCTTCCTTGTTATATATTTAACAAATTATAGAATCGTATAAAAATTACTTATCTATGGTTAAAAAAGGAGACTGATCATAGGAATATCTCCTTAGTATAGTGATGCAATTATATAAGTTAATACGCAAAAGTACCTTTGCCGCTACAGATGATGGCTGGACCCTTTTAATTATTAGAAGTTGCTAATTCCCTGCAGAATCAAGATACGTTTCAGCTTCTTCTATCGATTCGTACAAGTTTGCAATATCTTTAAACATACGATGCATTTGCGTTTTGTAGAAAGAGGTAGGCGCAACATACACCCATTTGTGTTTTGTAGAGATTCCAGCTTTCACAGCATCTTCACTAGTTGGAGCAAGAATTGCCAACACTTCTTGCTTAAATACCAGGCCACCAGTAATTACAGTCATACCTGTAAACCCTCGCTTAGTTTTCTTCAGTACTTTCGGAAATTGTTCCGCGTACGCAAGGGCATCCTCAACATCCATACCGTCCGATGTTACAATAATTCTGTTTTTGTTTTTAACATAATCAATAGTAAAACTCATGATAGTAATTCCTCCGAATGTTTTTGTTTTTGGATGCTTAATACTATAATTTTATATCAGTTCGGGCTCTTATAGATATTAATAACTTCAAAGTGAATGATCTAATTTTAGATGTAGACAACATGTCTACAATAATGAACACATTTAGTTCCCTATAACTCCTTGTCTACATTCGGTCTGCAATCCAACCACTAAACAGCAAAAAACCCGCTATTTTAGCGGGTTTTTCTTATGGAGCCGAGGGGAGTCGAACCCCTGTCCGAAGATAACGGCACATAAGCTTCTACGAGTGTAGTCACAGTTTTGATGTCACCCGAGTATCGCCCCGTAACCGGCTATACGTTGGGTCAGCCTGATTATCTTCTTCCGTTGACCCCAGGCGGAGACCAGACGGCGTATCCCACTACTTGTTAGCCCCTATCCCTGTCACATGGGCGATGCAGGGTAGAAGCACGCGCGCAGTTTCTTAGGCTGCGAAAGCGTAGTTGTTTTGTTGTTTGCCGTTTAATAGGCTTTAGCGTTGATGAAGCGGACGCGTCCCCACTACTCGCTACTCATGCTCGAACTACCCCCGTCGAATCCAAGAACGGCCCCTCATTAAAAAGGGCGCTTCGGATCAAGCGGATCTTCCAAGCAAGAGAGATCCTATCCACAGCTTCTTCTTCAAGAAGTCTGTAACGAAGCAATAATCTTACTTACTCAGTATATCACATTTATCAATACTTTAACACGTAGGTTAAAGGAATTGAAGGTGGAAACTGGTACTCATTTGAATCGTACATTCTTCCTAGATTATCTGGCGATCTTTTGCTTCTCACGCAATACACGCTGAATATCACGTTGAGCATCACGCTTAGCAGCAGAGTCACGTTTATCGTACTCTTTCTTACCTTTACCAAGACCAATTAACAGCTTCGCATAGCCATTTCGCACATAAATCTTGAGTGGCACAATCGTAAATCCATCTCGCTTGGACAAGCCCAGCAGTTTATGAATTTGCTCCTTATGCATCAGCAATTTACGAGTACGCGTCGGGTCCGTAGGGTTAGCACGATTACCTTGTTCAAAAGGGCTGATATGCATGTTGTGAATGTGAATCTCACCGTTACGGATCGTAGCAAAAGCATCTCCAATATTAGCGCGGCCATTACGTAGCGACTTGATTTCTGTACCTGTCAGCACCAAGCCAGCTTCATAAGTATCCTCGATAAAATAATCATGGGAAGCTTTTTTGTTCTGGGCAAGTACTTTCCCGTCTGCTTTTTTACCCATGAGAATCACTCCTTGAATCATATTCATAAGTTAAAGTAACCATGTCTCTCTAATCTTAAACGACATAGTCATCGAACGTCTGATCTATATTGTAACAAATGGAATCGATTGTGCGCAAGGAAGGATCAGGTAATCCTTTCCCAGCCATTTTGACAACTAGTTGTCAGTAAGTTTGCCCAATAGTTAACTTTAATTACATTTATTTATAAAAAATTGTTTATGTTTCTATATTCACACATCCCAGTCAACTCATACCCTTTTCTATTCACTCTCTCCCTCCGACGCTACCCTAAAGCTACATAAATGCACTTTATACATCTATTTAATATATTTAGATGCTCGATGGTTGTTTAGTTGTACTTTCTGCAGTTAAAAACTCAAAATCATGCCGTTTTGAAGATACTGATCACATTTTAATGTACAAAGTGCAATTAACCTCAATCTCTACTGAAACGCCGGAATTTTAACTGCACATTATGCAATTAAAAAATAAGCATCGTGATAGCACGGGTTACTTTGCTCCAACCCAAGTGTCATAGTTACAAACAATGCTGCAACCTAGCTTCTTCTGATTATTACTCAACAAACTTGTGGCAACCAATAGTCTCGGTCATAAATGAGAATTTCACACTTGAGCCGCGAAAAAGAATTAAAAAAGCACCGCCCCCAATCAAAGGGGGCAGTGCTTAATTTTGCGTCATAGAGCTACGTAATGTAGCCCAATAACGTTATTTATTTCTTCTTTCTCTTACGAGGAGCACCGTCTGGTGCGTTACCTGTAGTTTCACTACGTTTAGAAGCGGCTTGTTCTGACGTCTGAACGTTGCCTGGTGTCACGGATTGACCGATGAACACACCGCTTTTGTTCTTCTTTTTCCGGCGACCTTTACCTGTTGGAGCGCCGCTACGGCCTTCTCCACCGCCAAAGTTACCGCCGCGGTCCTCTCGGCTACGGAACTTCGTGCTGCCGTCCAGGCCGCGGACCTCGCCGCCGGAAGAGTCAGACGCAGGAGCGCCGTATCCGCCTTTGCCGGAGCCAAAGCCGAAGCTGATGCCGCGTCCACCACCGGCACCGCCGTTGTCACCGCCGCGGCCTCGCCCGCCGCTGCGCTCACGTGGCGCGCCTGCGTTGCCGGCTTCGCCCCCGCGCTCTGCGCCGGGGCTTCCGCCCGGCGCTGTAACTACCCGGCTCGCATCCTCGCCGGAATCACGCCCGCGCTTCCGCTTTCCGCGTCCGCCCGGTGCGCCAACACCGGCCGCTTCGCGCGGCCCTTCGCCGGCGCGCACACCAGCGCCCGGCTTGCCCTTGCCCGCGCCTACAGCAGCGCCGGGCTTGCCTTTACCGCCGCGGCCCTTGCTGCCCGCGCCGCCTTTACCCCCGGCTGGCGCCTTGAAGCCGCCGCTACCTGGACGGCCGCCTTTGCCACCGCGGCCGCCTCCAAAACCACCGCCGCGATGCTCACCTGGCGCGCGTGGTTTCATGTCGACCAACTCGAAATCGATCGTGTGGTCATCCATGTTTACCTTGGCGACTCGAATTTTCACCTCGTCGCCAATACGGAACACCCGTGATGTGCGCTCGCCGATGAGCGCCATATGGGCCTCGTCGAAGTGATAATAATCGTCGCTCATAGCGCTGAGTCGAATAAGGCCTTCGACAGTATTGTCCAGCTCGATGAACATTCCGAAGCTGGTCACACTGCTGACCATTGCCTCGAATTCCTCGCCTACTTTATCCTGCATGTATTCAGCTTTCTTCAGCTGCTCTGTATCGCGTTCTGCTTCTACCGCTACACGCTCACGCTCCGAGGACTGCTGAGCAATGTCAGGCATCCGGCCGGCCAAATAATCATGTCGTTTCTGGCTCAGCGCCCCTCCATTCTCAATCACTTCACGCATTACGCGGTGAATGACCAGATCGGGGTAACGGCGAATCGGCGAAGTGAAGTGGGAATAGTATTCCGCAGCCAGTCCGAAATGGCCTGTGCTCTCCGCATCATATTTTGCCTGCTTCATGGAACGCAACATCATTGTGCTAATAACGGTCTGTTCTTTAGTCCCTTGGATTTGCTCCAACAGATCCTGCAAAGCACGTGGATGAACTGAATTGCCACGTCCCTTCACGTGATATCCGAAATTAGCTGCAAAAGCCATAAAATTCTGCAGCTTCTCTGGATCTGGATCTTCGTGAATCCGGTAAAGGAACGGAACCTTCAACCAGTGAAAATGCTCCGCGACTGTTTCATTCGCCGCGAGCATAAATTCCTCGATAATCTGCTCAGCTACAGAACGCTCACGCTTCACAATATCTACAGCCTTGCCGTTCTCATCTACGATGATTTTGCTCTCTTCAAAATCGAAATCAACCGCGCCTCGCCGCATCCGTGCATCACGCAGCTTCATCGCCAATTCTTTCATGAGACGGAAATCATCAATTAATGGACTATAGCGCTCCAGCAATTCAGCGTCTTCATCCTCCAAAATTTTGCGGACATTGGAATAAGTCATTCTTTCCTTGGTGCGAATCACACTTGTAAAGACATCGTGCTTCACGACCTTCATGTGTTCGTTAAATTCCATCTCGCAGGACATCGTTAAGCGGTCTACCTGTGGATTCAAACTACAAATACCGTTAGACAAACGGTGAGGCAGCATCGGAATCACCCGATCCACCAAGTACACACTACAGCCCCGATCATAGGCTTCTTTATCGAGCTCAGAGCTCTCGCGTACGTAATAACCTACATCCGCAATATGCACGCCTAGCTTGTAGTTTCCGTTCTCCAGTCGCTGAACATTAACCGCATCATCCAGGTCCTTAGCATCCTCACCATCAATCGTGACAATGTTTAGTCCGCGCAAGTCGCGACGTCCCTGCTCAGCAATTTCCTCTTCTGTGATTGAATCCGGAGCGTTGTCCGCTTCGTTCATCACTTCAGCCGGAAAGGCCTCTGGCAGCTGATGCTTACGGATAATAGATAGAATATCGACTCCTGGATCATCCTTATGTCCGAGGATCTCAATAATTTCACCCTCTGCCGCTGATCGGCCTTCTGGATAATTCACGATACGTACAACGACCTTTTGACCGTCTACCGCCCCCATGAAGGATTGCTTCGGAATAAAAATATCGCGGTTAATCCGTTTATCATCAGGCAGCACAAAGCCATAGGTCTCCAGATTTTGAAATACGCCAACCGTCTGCAATACTCCCCGTTTTACAATGCGCTCAACTTCGCCTTCCATACGTCCGCCGGACGGACTTTTAGAGGTAATACGGATAAGGACGATATCACCATTCATAGCTCCCTTAAGATCATTCGCATGGATATATACGTCAGGATGATCACGATCATCCGGGATAAGAAAAGCGAAGCCTTTCGCATGAGCCTGTAACCGGCCTCGCAGTAAATCCATTCGTTCCGGCACGCCATAACGTGCATTACGAGTTAATACAATTCTTCCGTCCTGCTCTAATTCAATTAGTAGTTCCTCGAACTTTTTAAACCCTGTGCTATCTTCTAGAGCAAAATGGCTCACCAGCTCTTCATAAGTCATTGGTTTATATGCAGTTTCCCGCATGAAATCGAGTAATATTTCTTGTGTTATCATGTTCGTCACCCCAGCCCTCCGCGGCTCCAAGCCGCTGGCAAATATGTATGTCTTGTCCTGCTCTGTAGTAATGCCAAGTAAAATTTACCTTTACCTACTTCATACCCTAGTATACACGAAATCAATCCTGCGCATCCCTGTTACTGTCATCCAAAGGTAAACGCAGTACGAAATTTCATTCACATCGAAGGAGAAAGTTTATTTATTAAGGCTTTACCGTATCGAATCTTATTCTTTCTGCTATGCAAAGAAAAGCACCTGCAGGTGCTTTATCCCCTTTTTATTATAACAAAAAAGCCTTCGCTCCATTCCATTCAGAACAGAGCGAGGGCTTACTGTAGGTACTTTAGTCAATGAAAACAGCAGCTAGAATCGCCATAATGAAGAATCCTGCAGCAAGTCCAACTGTTACACGTTGTAGTACGAGTTCCATACCACGAGCTTTTGTTTTACCAAAGAGATGCTCAGCACCACCGGAGATGGCACCGGAAAGACCCGCGCTTTTCCCCTTTTGCAGAAGAACGACCGCAATAAGACCGACGGAAAAAATCAGGAGCACAACTTTCAAAAAGATATCCATTCACTTCCACCTCCTACGCCTAAGCATCACTATCTATGGTAATTGAGGTTATCACGATACATAAACAGTACTCTTATTTTATCATAGCAGTGCCGGTAATACAACCGCCTAGACTGTAAAGTCGTAGCTTTTCTTGAAAGATTAGGATAAACACATATTAAAAAAAGACCCGCCATAATGGCGGGTCTTCGTACTCTGCTATAAAAGCAGATTATCTTTTAAGGTTGTAGAAGGATTTCAGGCCGTTGTATTGAGCCAATTCACCCAACTCGTCTTCGATGCGAAGCAATTGGTTGTATTTAGCAACACGGTCTGTACGGGAAGGAGCACCTGTTTTGATTTGACCAGCGTTAGTCGCAACAGCGATGTCAGCGATTGTGCTATCTTCGGATTCACCGGAACGGTGAGAGATAACTGCTGTGTAACCAGCACGTTTAGCCATTTCGATAGCATCGAAAGTTTCAGTCAATGTACCAATTTGGTTAACTTTAACCAAGATGGAGTTACCGATACCTTTTTCGATACCTGTTGCAAGACGCTCAGTGTTTGTAACGAACAAGTCGTCACCAACCAATTGAACTTTGTCTCCCAATTTTTCAGTAAGCAATTTCCAACCATCCCAGTCGTCTTCGGACATACCGTCTTCGATTGTGATGATTGGGTATTTCTCAACCCATGAAGCAAGAAGGTCAACATACTCAGCGGAAGTGTAAGATTTACCTTCGCCAGCAAGTGTGTATTTACCGTCTTTGTAGAACTCAGTGGAAGCAACGTCCATACCCAAGAATACGTCAACGCCTGGTTTGTAACCAGCTTTTTCGATAGCTTCGATAATTGTAGTGATTGCTTCTTCATTCGAACCAAGGTTTGGTGCGAAACCACCTTCGTCACCAACAGCTGTGTTCAGGCCTTTGGATTGAAGTACGGATTTCAAGTTGTGGAAGATTTCAGCACCTGTACGAAGAGCTTCTTTGAAGCTTGGAGCTCCTACAGGAAGAACCATAAACTCTTGAACGTCGATGTTGTTGTCCGCATGCTCACCACCATTGATGATGTTCATCATTGGTACTGGAAGAGTTTTAGCGTTGAATCCGCCCAGGTATACGTACAAAGGAATATCCAATGCTGCTGCAGCTGCACGAGCTACGGCCATGGATACAGCTAGGATTGCGTTAGCGCCCAATTTACCTTTGTTATGAGTTCCGTCCAAAGTGATCATCAATTTGTCGATGCCCACTTGGTCAAGAGCGTCCATACCAATAACTTCTGGAGCGATGATTTCATTTACGTTCTCAACAGCTTTCAGAACGCCTTTACCCATGTAACGGGATTTGTCGCCATCACGAAGCTCTACAGCTTCATGAGCGCCAGTGGAAGCGCCGGAAGGAACGATAGCGCGGCCTTTAGCACCGGATTCAAGATAAACGTCAACCTCTACAGTAGGGTTACCACGGGAGTCAAGGACTTCGCGAGCATAAACATCAGAAATAATAGTCATTTTAGTTAATCTCCTTTAAACAATGTTTTGGTTTTGATTGTTGAAGCTTAATCTTAGGTATTGTTTCCTTATTTGCGACTAGCGATCATGGATTGACCAGTCATTTCCGCAGGTTGCGGAATTCCCATCAGATCCAGAATGGTTGGTGCTACATCAGCAAGGATACCGCGATCGCGCAATACAACATTTTCATCCGTAAGGATGAACGGAACCGGGTTAGTGGTATGAGCTGTGAACGGACGACCGTTCTCATCAAATACCATGTCTGCATTACCGTGATCGGCGATAATGATCGCAACGCCACCCTTGGCAACTACTGCGTCCACTACTTTACCTACACACTCATCAGTTACCTCTACAGCCTTGATTGTTGGCTCCAACATACCGGAGTGTCCAACCATATCAGGGTTTGCAAAGTTAAGGATAATAGCATCCTGTCTTTCCGCTTCGATTTCTGCTACGCAGGCTGCAGCCACTTCGTAAGCACTCATCTCGGGTTGAAGATCATAGGTTGCCACTTTAGGAGAGTTGATCAAGATACGAGTTTCTCCTGGAAGTTCCTCATCACGTCCACCACTGAAGAAGAACGTTACGTGCGGATACTTCTCAGTTTCCGCGATGCGCAGTTGCTTCTTGTTGTGTTGCACAAGTACTTCACCCAATGTGTTATCCAGGTTCTTCGGTGAATAGGCTACATAACCTTGTACCGTTTCACTGAAAGTAGTCAGGCATACGAAGTGCAAGTCTTGCGGGAACAAAGGACCCCGGTCGAAACCACGGAAATCTTGATTCGTGAACACTTGTGACAACTGAATAGCACGGTCAGGGCGGAAGTTGAGGAACACGACAGAATCGCCGCTCTCTACTGCCGTTACCGGCTTGCCTTCACTGTCTACAATCACGCTAGGTTCAACGAATTCGTCGAACACGGAATTTGAATAAGATGCAGTGATAGCTTGCAGAGCATCTGTGTATTTCGGTCCTTCGCCATAAACCATAGCACGATAGGCTTTTTCTACACGATCCCAACGTTTGTCACGGTCCATGGCGTAATAACGTCCGGATACCGTTGCAATTGTACCTACTCCAACTTCTTCAATCTTAGCCACCAGATCTTGGACAAACTTCTTACCACTATCTGGAGGTACATCACGGCCATCCATGAAAGCATGGATATACACTTCGTGCATATCTTCTTTCTTAGCCAGGTCAAGCATAGCAAACAGGTGATTAATATGGCTATGTACCCCTCCGTCGGATACAAGCGCGTAAAGATGAAGCTTTTTACCTGTGTTCTTAGCATTTCTAACTGCGGCTACCAGTGTTTCATTATCGAAGAATTCGCCCTCACGGATCGATTTATCGATACGAGTCAAATCCTGGTATACAATCCGTCCTGCACCAATATTTAAGTGCCCTACTTCAGAGTTGCCCATTTGGCCTTCTGGAAGACCAACAGCTTCACCACAAGCAGTAAGGGTAGTATTAGGATATTGTTTCAAGTAACGGTCATAGTTAGGTTTGTTAGCTTGAGCAACGGCGTTACCTTCAGATGTTCCACGCAAACCGAAACCATCCATGATGATCAAAGCTACAGGTCTTGGAGCTGACATCTTACTTCGCCCCCTCAACCAATTGAACGAAGGAAGCAGGCTGCAAGCTGGCACCGCCAACAAGCGCACCATCGATGTCGCTTTGGCCCATGTACTCAGTTACATTCTCAGGCTTCACGCTGCCGCCGTATTGAATACGAACAGCTTCAGCTGTTGCAACATCATACAAATCTTTTACAAGACTGCGGATGTAAGCAATAACTTCGTTAGCATCTTGGGAAGTGGAAGATTTACCTGTGCCAATAGCCCAGATAGGTTCGTATGCAATGACAACTTTTGCTGCTTGCTCGGCACTAAGTCCTTGGAATGCAGCTTCAGTTTGTACTTTACATACTGCTTTAGTTTGATCAGCTTCACGCTCTTCGAGCTTTTCGCCAACACATACGATTGGAGTGATACCGTGACGGAATGCAGCATGCATTTTCTTATTCACGATTTCATCTGTTTCGCCAAAATAAGCACGACGCTCTGAGTGACCAATGATTACATAGTCTACGCCAAGATCGCTAAGCATTACACCACTGATTTCTCCTGTGTAAGCACCGTTATCTTCAAAGTGCAGGTTCTGTGCGCCAATCTTGATGTCTGTACCTTTTGCAGCTGCTACAAGTGCAGGCAGGTTAGTGAATGGGGCGCAGATCACAGTCTCAACGCCTTCTACTTCTGCTTTGCCTTTGATGTCAGCAATAAAGCTTTCTGCTTCAGGAACTGTTTTAAACATCTTCCAGTTACCCGCAATAATTGGTGTTCTCATGAATTAAATTGCCTCCTTCTATACGTCTTACTTGTCGTTCAGTGCTTCTACGCCAGGAAGCGCCTTGCCTTCCATGAACTCAAGGGATGCACCGCCACCAGTGGAGATGTGATCCATTTGGTCAGCCAGGTGGAATTTTTCTGCTGCTGCTGCGGAATCTCCGCCGCCAATAACAGTGTAACCTTCAGTTGTTGCACAAGCTTTTGCTACTGCAAGTGTACCTTCAGCGAATTTATCGATTTCGAATACGCCCATAGGTCCATTCCAGACAACCAGCTTGGAGTTCTTGATAATATCGGCATAAAGTTCACGAGTCTTAGGTCCGATATCAAGTCCTTCCCAACCTTCTGGGATTTCATTGTAATTAACGATCTTAGTGTTAGCATCAGCACCGAATTTATCAGCAACCACAACATCAACAGGAAGCATGAAGTTTTTGCCAAGTGCTTTAGCTTTTTCGATGAATCCAAGAGCAACATCAAGTTTGTCGTTGTCTACAAGTGACTTACCGATTTCAAAGCCTTGTGCTTTAGTGAATGTATAAGACAATCCACCGCCGATCAGGACGTTATCAGCCAAAGACAACAAGTTATCAATAACATCAATCTTGTCTTTAACTTTCGAACCACCGATGATCGCAGTGAAAGGACGTTCTGGGTTAGTAAGAGCTTTACCAAGAACGGTCAATTCTTTCTCCATCAAAAGACCTGATACAGCTGGTAAGAAATGAGCGATACCTTCTGTCGATGCATGTGCACGGTGAGCCGCACCAAACGCATCATTGACGAACAAATCAGCCAGTTCAGCGAATTGTTTAGCCAATTCAGGATCGTTCTTTTCTTCGCCTGGGTAGAAACGAACATTCTCAAGTACAAGTACGTCGCCTTCGCCTAGCTCAGCAATTTTTGCTTTGACAGCTTCGCCAACAGCTTCGTCAGCTTTAGCTACTGGTTTGCCAAGAAGCTCGGACAGACGCTCAGCAGCAGTAGTCAAACGCATGGAATCTACGAATTGACCTTTAGGACGACCCATGTGACTCGCAAGAATGATCTTTGCACCGTTCTCAATCAAATATTTAATGGTAGGAAGGGTTTCGCGAATACGAGTATCATCAGTAATCTTACCGTCTTCTACAGGTACGTTGAAATCCACGCGTACAAATACGCGTTTACCCTTTACTTCTACATCACGGACGCTCTTTTTGTTCATGATTAATTCCTCCACACCCAAAGTTGTTTCTAGCAGGAAACAAGAAATACATTTAGAAAGAGCGGAAACAAGGAACTTCTGTTTCCGCTCTATAGATGTTACTTATATCAAGTCAATTACTTAGCGATTTTAGCGAATTTCTCCAAAGTACGAACCAATTGTGCAGTGTAGGACATTTCATTGTCATACCAAGCAACAGTCTTAACGAGTTGTTTGTCGCCAACAGTCAATACTTTAGTTTGTGTAGCATCGAACAGGGATCCGAAAGTCATACCTTTGATATCGGAAGATACGATTTCATCTTCAGTGTAACCATAAGTGTCTGGATCGGAAGCTGCTTTCATTGCTGCGTTGATTTCTTCAACAGTAACGCTCTTATCAAGAACAGTTACAAGCTCAGTCAGGGAACCAGTTGCAACTGGAACACGTTGAGCCGCGCCATCCAATTTACCTTTAAGTTCTGGAATAACAAGACCGATTGCTTTAGCAGCACCAGTAGTGTTAGGAATGATGTTCTCAGCTGCTGCACGAGCGCGTCTGAAGTCACCTTTAGCGTGTGGAGCATCCAAAGTGTTTTGGTCACCAGTGTAAGCGTGAATTGTAGTCATCAAGCCTTCAACGATACCGAACTTGTCGTTCAATACTTTTGCCATTGGAGCTAGGCAGTTCGTTGTGCAAGATGCGCCGGAAATAACAGTCTCAGTACCATCAAGAATGTCATCGTTAACGTTGTAAACGACAGTTTTCATGTCGCCAGTAGCTGGAGCGGAGATAACTACTTTCTTAGCTCCACCTTTCAAGTGTTTTTCAGCTGCTTCTTTAGTTGTGAAGAAACCTGTGCACTCAAGTACGATATCAACGCCTAGGTCGCCCCATGGCAATTCTTCAGGGTTGCGGTTAGCAAGAACCTTAACTTCTTTGCCATTGACTTTGAAGAAGCCATCATGCACTTCAACATCACCTTGGAATTTACCTTGAGTTGTATCATATTTAAGCAAATGAGCAAGCATCTTAGCGTCAGTCAAGTCGTTGATTGCTACCACTTCGATACCTTCTACATTTTGAATACGGCGGAAAGCAAGGCGTCCAATACGTCCAAATCCGTTAATTCCAACTTTTACACTCATTGAATAGTTCCTCCTAGAATTCGTTTTATTTATTCAAAACAGACCGTGAAGCCTGTCATGACAACAATGTTAAGTATGATGCAAGATATATGCTCTAGTGAGTTACGAGGATATCTGTAACTGATTATCAATTTCCTTGCCGATTTCCACAGCAGCAGCCTCGTCGGTGACGAGTATATTCTCCTGCCCGAAACGCAGCATGGCATGAATGGCTTTGGCCTTTGGTTTGCCTCCAGCAATACCGATGACTGTCTCCGTCCGAACAATATCTTCTAGACGTAGTCCCATCGTAAGCATCGTATGGACAACCTGACCATCTTCGTTAAAGTAATACCCAAAGGATTCAGCCACGGCTCCCTCACCCTGGATTTCTGAGACAGTTGCCTCATCCAGCTTGCGGCGGCGAGTCATTTCAATGGCATCCCCAATCCCATGTACAATAATACGCGAACTGCGGATGATTTGTACAATCTCTCCAATATTAGAGTCAAGTGCTAGTGACTGGTAGGCATCCCCACTAAGTAAATCAGGTACATGCAGCAACCGGTAATTCGCTCCTACCCGTTTTGCCATTGTTGAGGCAATCGTATTGGCTTGAATCTCCATACTCTCTCCTAATCCACCACGCGCCGGAACAAACCAAGCGTTCTTATAGGAAAGGGATAACGGCGGTGTCAGTTGATCAGCCATATCGGCAAGCGTTGATCCACCTGTGACAGCAACTATATCATCTGTACGAAGTACACTGAGCAGCGCTTTTGCACCCGCTCGGCCAAGCTCACGTTTGGTGAACGGCGATGACTCACAATCACCCGGCACCACAATAACTTTATCCAGACCGTACGTTGCCCGAATTTTCTCTTCCAGCTCATCCAGACCAAACAGGCTCTTAACAACCGGCTCTAGCAAATCAAGCAGTCTACGCCCAGCAGCGCTAATGCGCATGCCAACGCTCTCGATCTCAATGAGCCCTTGCGATTTCAGAAGATCCGTCTCGGCACGCAGTACCCGCTCAGTCATATCAAGTGAAGCGGCAAGCGTTCTGCGCCCAATTATATCGGACAGCATGATCTGATGAAGAATCGTGTACCGTCTCTTAAGGGTTTCCATGAGATCAGGCAGAAGCTGCTTTTGGATATCTAATAAATTACGCATACTTTCACTCCTGCAACTTCGTCTTCCTCTATTCCCTTGTTCATGGTCTCAAAATGTCCCGGGTAAACTTTTTAAGTCCCACTCATATTCTAACCAAATATTGCTCGAAGTGCAAGTCTTCCGAGAGTAGAATTCTCAAGCGCTTGTCTTCTTATACATTTATAGGATTGGGAAAGAGATTCAGCTCCAAAAAACCTGTCATTAACAATCCAGATTCTTTAGCTAAGTGAAACACAATGTACGCTTGTCCACCTTGAAGACTAGGGATAGAGCCTGAGTACAGTATTATTAATTCATTGCAATTGCACAGAAATTGTATTATAATCATTTTTGTTGCGCCCGTGGTCCAATGGATATGACGTAGGCCTCCGAAGCCTGAGATCCAAGTTCGATTCTTGGCGGGCGCGCCATTAATTTCACTTTTGTACATAATTTAGTAGTGCCTATACTACTACTTAACCAAAGAGCCGCGTGTCGGCTCTTTTTTTTGAATATAAGTTTGACTTTCTTTGACTTTTTGTTTGAATTTGTTTATCATGTGGGTAATACGGCAAGAGTAAAAATGAATACATTTGAAGAACCAATATCAAGGAGGTTTTCCACGTGAGTTATATTCCTATGGTAGTAGAACAGAGCAACCGCGGTGAGCGCGCTTATGACATCTATTCCCGCCTGCTGAAGGACCGCATCATTTTCCTTGGAACGGAGGTTAATGACGTGGTAGCCAATTCTATCATCGCACAAATGCTGTTCTTGGCTGCCGAAGATCCGGAGAAGGACATTCACCTTTATGTGAATAGCCCCGGCGGTTCCATTACTGCAGGTATGGCTATTTTTGATACAATGCAGTACATTAAACCGGACGTTTCCACCATCTGTGTGGGTATGGCAGCTTCTATGGGAGCTTTCCTACTTAACGCTGGCGCTAAAGGCAAACGCTTCGCGCTGCCTAACAGTGAGATCATGATTCACCAACCTCTGGGTGGTGCTCAAGGTCAAGCAACGGATATTGAAATCCGTGCCCGTCGTATCCTGAAATTGCGTGATAAGTTGAATCGTATTCTTGCAGAACGTACGGGTCAACCGCTAGAACGTATTGAGAAGGACACTGATCGTGATTACTTCATGACTGCTGCAGATGCGGCAGCTTACGGTATCGTTGATAAAGTCATCGAGAAGACACTGCCTAGCGGTGTGTAAGCTATAAAACAACACAAAGAGGCTGTGCCCTATCCACTTGATGGTTAGTGCACAGCCTCTTTACTTTTCAGACCACTACTTCATACGAATCTCGATTAATACAAACCACCATAACCAAGCGCATCCAGTTTCTCAGCAATCACACGGTAGCCTCGACCATTAGGATGTAAGTGGTCAATTGATAAAAGCCCTCTCTCGTTTCCTGCAAACTCACTATAAATAGAAGCAAATCCACATACCCGGCTACTGTACTGTGAGGCATAACTGTTAAACTGCCTTACCCACTCTGTAGCGCCTACTACCTGAGGATAGGGATTATACAATCCCACAATTCGAATGATATAAGGTCTACGCGTTCCCGCCTTCAATTGGAAGAGGATACTCATAATTGCAGCAAAATTCTGTTTGCACTCTTGCAATGATCTTCGCAGCTCTTTAGATAAATTTTCAGGTTGTCTAGCTGCAGCCTTCGCTGCATGGATTAAATCATTACCACCAATGGATAGAGTGATAATATCCGCTGCTCGAATGGCTTCACGAGTCATAGAGCTTCCGCGTAGCCGCTGTTCCAATTCAGAAGTAGTCAATCCATTCACGCCCAAATTCGTGGAGGCTACGTTAGAACGCAGTCTCCCTTCCGCCATTCTACGGTACACCGGTACAAAACCGTTACCTGGCAGAGCTCCAAATCCAGTCGTCAAGGAATCGCCAATTGCAGTGTATTGATAGCTCATAGCTCTCCCCCGTTCATAAACTAGTTACTCCATTTAGCATATGAATTCGAGGTGATTCTGGTAAGGGGGAGATGTCCAGTTCTATTTATTTTACAGCAGCAAATGGGCTGCCGCCTTCCGGCAACAGTTCTTTGAAAGTAAAGATGTATTCGGGGAACCCCGCAGCATAAGCTGTGTATTCATACAATTGGAAGAACAGAACGACCTGATCATCCTTCAGATAAAAATACTTTTCCGTATTCAATCCGTTGAATCCTCCCAAATAACTTTCCTCCGCTTTTACTAGCTTGTTTAACTTAGCATTCAACTCTTTTTTGTAGTTTGGGTTAGCTCCGAACAGGTCGCCCAACAGCAGACGTTTGCCATCCTTGAGCGAAAAGGTAAAAGCCTCCCGATTGGTCATACCATGAGCGCCGCCCGTATCGCTATACTCTGACATCACTAAACTGATCACACCATCCTGATTGTAGGTCACCACATAATCTATATCATAAGTATACTTAGGCTCTGACCCGGATCGATTCGAGATATCCTTCTCTGCGCCTGCAGCGAATTTCATGGCACTTTCTTTCAAAATATCATTCATGACCTGCTGTGCATTGGAATTGCTTAATCCACTAAACTTCGGATAATCAAGCTGGATCAAAGCCTCTTTCCGATCCTTAGCATAGGTCTCCGTGGTTACTATCAACGCATTCTGTGATCTATTCACCACATTCAACCTACTAGAGCCCCGACTCCAATCCACTTTATAGCCCAAATAATCATTTAACAGACCGGATGGAACATAGAGCCGGTTGTTTATTAGCTTTCCTTCATACTCTCGAATGTAATAATTATTCACCCAAATTGAAGTACCATAGCTAGATAACAGCAACTTGGCCTTAGTCGTTCCCTTTCCGATCGTGTATGCATTTTCTTTTTTATCATAAGTTAGAGGTAATTGCAGCACATCACGCATAAAGGTAATCGGAATCCAGACCTTCCCTTCCTGCAAAATACCTGTCTGCTGAGAAATTACCCCGTTCGCCTTTAAAGCTATACTTGCAGCAATAGCCTTGCTCTTCGTCTGATCAGACGCTGCATAACCCTTATTACTAGGCAGCAATCCTCCACCAAGCAATAATCCCGCCGACATCAAACCTATGCCCCATTTGCGTACTGTTTCTTTTGAGATATTCACCATCTAATTTTCCCACTCCTTTCCAGTTTATTAAACCTAATCTTAGAGAATTTACACAAAAAAAGAGGCATCCCCCACTATTACTAGTGGAAGATCACCTCTCCTCTCTGCAATCATCTTGTTCTGCTACTATTTCAATTCATACATTACGCTCAGTTGTGTTGTAACTTTAACTACTCCCGGTTGAACGGATGTGCTTGCACCAGCATCTGCTGCAGCCATTTCCATTTTTAGATTCTGTTCAAAATAAACCGGAGTGACATTGCCATCATTTTGGCTGACCGTGATTACTTGACCCAAGCTACGTTTAGCTGCCTTAGCAATAGCACCTGCTTTAACATCTGCGTTCGCCATCGCCTTTTCAATCACCTGAGCTTCAAAGGCAGAAGTATCTTCCACGGAAAAACGTGCATTTCCGATATTATTTGCCCCCGCCGCAGATGCAGCGTCCAGCAATTCACCAACCTTGGTCAGATCTCTATAGGACACTAACAGTGTATGATTCGCGTTGTATCCTTTCACTTGCTGTCCTTCTTTTTCACTATAACTATAGTTGGGTTGCACATAGAATTGGGTACTTTGAATATCCTTATCTGCGATTTTCCAAGTCCCCTTCAGTAGTGTAGTGATCTTTTGGATTTTAGCAGCATTTGTTTTTTGCGCTTCTTGCGCAGTTGTAGCCGTAGTATCCACACCGATGGACAAGTATACAATATCCGGCTTGATGGACAACTCACCTTTACCTACTACACTAACAACATTTTTCTGCACTTCATCTGCGTAAGCCTTTGCAGGGCCTTGGAAGACACCACTCATGCTAATCCCTCCAATTAACAAACTTCCTACGATCAACACTGAACCAATCTTTTTTACCAAACCTTTCATATTTGCCAGCCCCTTTCATCCTTTGTGATTTGTTATTATCCTCTAGACGAGTCTTTTTGGTAAATGTTGCACAGTTAAAATCTATTTTTTGGTATAAAAAAAAGCCCCTAGGGGCTTTTTAGTCATTCGATAAAAAGTCACTTCAAAAGATTATTGGTTCTCAAGCTCTTCTTTGCTGACGAGACTCGTCAAAGCGTTTACAGCTTGATCCGCGTCTGCACCATCCGCGCTGATATAGATCTCCGTGCCGGAACTGATCGCTAGGCTCATAATACCCATAATACTTTTGGCGTTTACTTTTTTATCGTCTTTTTCCACGAAAATCTCCGACGAAAACTTGTTAGCTTCTTGCACAAACAATGCTGCCGGTCGAGCGTGTAGCCCTGTCTTCAACCGAACAACTACCGGGTGCTTTGTCATGAAACGCTTACCCCCTAATTGAGTTCTCCCCAAAAATTTCACATTAATTTTATATTATTATATCATTATAACGTAAACCACACTAGAAAAAAAGTGACTAGCCGCCTCGAACCTTGTCCGCCAGTTCATCAATCTTACGAAGTCGATGATTTACTCCGGACTTACTAACCGTACCTTTCAGCATTTCACCAACCTCTTTAAGGTTGATATCCGGATGTGCCATTCGAATTTCTGCAACTTCCCGCAGTTTATCCGGTAAGCTCTCCAGACCCACTTCTCGCTGCAGCAGTTTGATATTCTCAATCTGCCGCACCGCGGCACTTATCGTTTTATTGAGATTCGCGGTCTCGCAGTTCACGATCCGATTCACGGAATTACGCATATCGCGCATAATTCTTACATCCTCAAATTTGAACAACGCTTGATGCGCCCCGATCAGACTTAAGAATTCGATAATCTTCTCGCCTTCTTTAATGTATAGAATGAACCCTTTTTTACGTTCAATGCAGCGTGCGTTTAGGTGAAATTCACCAGCCAGATCGACCAGCGCCTTACAATGCTCCTCATACATCGAGGAAATCTCCAAATGGTAAGAGGAACCCTCCGGATTATTAACGGATCCGCCCGCCAAAAAGGCACCCCGCAAATAAGCACGCTTACAGCAGTTATTCCCAACAATCTCTTTATCAATACCGTCGGTAAAAATAAATCCTTCGGACACAATTCTGAGATCATTTAAGATTTCCTGTACGCGACTAGGGATTCTAACGATATAAACGTTATTTTTCTTCAAACGCATTTTTTTACGCACGAGTAGCTCAATATGGACCTGGTAATATTTCTTAAGCAAAGAATATACCCGCCTTGCAATCGCGGCGTTCTCCGTCGAAATGTCGAGAATCACCTTTTTGCTTGAAAGCTGCACAGATCCATTCATACGGATAAGCGCTGACATTTCCGCCTTCTCACAACAGGGCTCACTCTCCACCATCGTCAGCTCTTTTTTTGTAAGGGCCGCAAAAGACAAGGGTCTCACCTCTTTCTGAAAATAAGTACGTCATTCATATATACAAGCATAAACACCTTCGGCGTCCTTTTGAGGACGGTAAGCGTTTAAGCGAGAAATATAAGAAAGTATAGGTGTAAAACTTATATTTTCTTATATTTTAAGTTATACCCTAGGGTTTCTGTTTATCCAATCTTGCACAAGCTGATAGATATGATGACTAAGCTTATCGGTATCATGCCTTAAATAAGTTCGGAATAACACTAGCTTATCCGCTATAACTTTATATGCACTGCCTTCTAGTACATCCTTGTCGAGCTGTACCGGACGTGCACCCTTCTCAGCGTATTTCGACTGCACCTGCTCTGGAATTTCACCGTCATTCACAATAATATAATCAAATAAATGAATCCCAATATGATCATAAACGGCTTGTAGATGGTCATTTACAGTATAATTATCCGTTTCACCAGGCTGAGTCATTACATTGCAGACAAAAATTTTGATTGCATCAGAAGATACAACTGCTTCTGCTAGCTTCGGAACAAGTAGGTTCGGAAGAATGCTCGTATATAGACTACCTGGCCCCAAAAGAATTGCATCAGCATTTCGAATCGCTTCAAGTGCTTCAGGCAACGGTTCAACATCAGCAGGCTCCAAAGAAACCCGTTTAATGATCCCGCCTGCTTCCGGTATCTTAGACTCACCCGTGATAATCGTGCCGTCTGACATTTCTGCACGCAATACTACGGCATCCCCCGCAGCGGGTAATACCCTTCCGCGAACAGCAAATAATCGGCTAAGCTCACGAACAGCTGTGACAAAATCGCCTGATATATCTGTAAGCGCGGCAAGAATTAAATTGCCAAGACTATGACCCGCCAAGCCTTCGCCCGTGTTGAAACGATATCTCATAATATCCGCCATGAGCGGCTCTACATCAGCCATAGCTGTTAATACGTTACGGATGTCCCCAGGAGGCGGCATTTGCAGTTCACTGCGCAAAATGCCCGAGCTTCCTCCATCATCTGCTACGGTAACTATAGCTGTAATATCTAGCGGCTTTTCTTTTAAGCCGCGAAGCATGACAGATAGCCCCGTGCCACCGCCCATAACGACGATACGTGGACGCTGTCTTTGTTCTTCAGCCACTATGGACCCCTTCTCTCATTAGTGCCGATCACGCTCGGAATCCCGATGACTAACGGCTACGGATTCCGTTTCGCTGACGCCCAGCATTTTGCCCAAATATTCAGAAATGGCTACTGAACGGTGTTTCCCGCCTGTACAGCCAATGCCGATAATAATCTGGGATTTACCTTCCCTACGATATTGCGGAATTAAGAAATGAAGCATATCGAGCAGTTTGGTCAGGAACACCTGTGTTTCAGGCCACTTCATTACATAGTCATAGACATCGCTGTCCTGACCTGTTTTTGGCCGCAGGTGATCCACATAATGTGGGTTAGGCAAAAAGCGAACATCGAAGACGAGGTCTGCATCAATAGGAATACCATACTTAAATCCGAACGATGTAATGTTGACGGAGAGTGTACTTTTTCCTAAATGCGAGAACCGAGAAACGATCTTCTCCTTGAGCTGCACTGGTTTCATACTGCTAGTATCCAGACATAATGTAGCTGAATTCTTTAATTCCTCAAGCATTTTACGTTCCAGCTTGATACCATCAAGCGGAAGTCCCTTAGGCGCTAGAGGATGATGACGCCGGCTTTCCTTGTAACGCTGCACAAGCACCGAATCCGTAGCATCCAAGAACAAGATTTCACAGCCAATGGTTGACTCATCTTTAATATAGGCTAGAGACTCGGACAAAGCAGTGAAGAATTCCCTACCGCGCAGGTCAATCACAAGCGCTACCTTGGCGATCTTACCCTTCGACTGCTCAATCAGTTCTGCAAACTTAGGGATCAGCACCGGCGGCAAATTATCGACACAGAAGAACCCTAGGTCTTCCAGACTCTGCACAGCAATTGTCTTACCCGCACCTGACATTCCGGTAATAATGATCAGGGTGGCTCCAGCCGTTGGAGTATTGTCCAATTCGGTCATTAAAGCGTCCCCTCCCTAAATTAGTATATGAATACTCCCTATCTTTTAAGAACGAAGCAGAAGACCTGCTGCACCCACAATACCTGCATCATTACCAAGCTCTGCAGGAATAATCGAAACACCAGTCTGAAGCGGAGCCGGTGCGAGCTTAGCAAACACACGACGAACTTCATCAAATAGAATATCTCCAGCCTTAGACACACCACCACCAATGATAAAGACCTCAGGGTTAAGCACGGCTGCAACAGAAGCCATAGATTTACCCAGGTAGTATGCTGCACGGTTTACTATGCGAATCGCTACTTCATCGCCAGCCTTAGCCGCATCAAAGACTTCCTTCGCAGCAATCTTCTCTACCATTGAGAGGGAAGTACGATCACCACGAGCTACTGCATCGTTAGCCATACGAATAATTCCTGTAGCAGAGGAAACGGTTTCCAGACATCCCATATTACCGCAACCACATTGAATGGCTTCCAAATCCGGCACTACAGTGATATGGCCAAGCTCACCTGCTAGACCTGCAAAACCTTGATAAATCTTTCCGTTAATAATGATTCCGCCACCAACACCTGTTCCTAGCGTATAGCAGACACAGTTTTCAATCCCGCGTCCTGCACCACTCCAGGCTTCACCCAGTGCAGCCACGTTCGCATCATTGTCTATTTTGACAGGCTTGTTCCAGCGGTCTTCCAAAATGGAACGAATCGGCACATCTTTAAATCCTATGTTGGGCGCAAGGATAATGATTCCTTCACGAATATTTGTGAACCCTGCTACGCCCGCGCCTACACCTGCAAGCTGATCCCAAGAGTACGGGGAATCCTCCACAATTTGGCGTACATACTTCTCGATATTATCGATAACAGTATCGACACCTTCTGCAGTTCCTGTGGGTCCCTCATAAGTATGCAGTAGCGTTCCCTCAGCATTGCAGATTCCAACCTTAATTGCAGTTCCACCCAAATCCACGCCAACGTAGATATTCTCAGACATGTAACAAGCCACCTTTTTTTATACTAAAATAGTTAATCCTAAGTACCAACTATAATAGAAGCCCCCTCTGTGGTCAAGGAAAGACAACACACCCGGGAATTCCTTATTTTAATACTATACTCTATTATATTCTAAAAAGACCCCCTTACGACTAAGTAAGAGAGTCTTCTGACTATATTATTATCTGGAAAATAACCTAAATCACCCATTTATTCTGACAAAATACGCTTTTGCCCCTCCAGTGCACGGATAGGTGCGATATTCTGTGTAAACTCCAGCGTACCCATATACCGACCAGTCTCGTCGCGGACAGCGAAATAACGGATATAGATAAATTTATCCTTGATGTTGATCCAGAAGTCCTCAGCATCCTTACGACCTGCCTTAAAATCTTCCAGAAGCTTCTCCACCACATGAACACTTTGAGGCGGATGACAGTTCTGTACCGTGCGGCCGATAACTGCCTTAGTTCGGGCAAAGATACGTTCCTTCCCGTGTGAAAAATATCGAACGACATCATTCTCATCAATGAATGTCAGATCTACTGGCAGGTGATTGAGTACTGTTTCGAGCTGATGCAACGACAACAGCCCTGTCTCAAAACGGATGAACCCTTCTTGCGGAGCGGCTCCCACTGCTTCACCCTGCAATGCTGCACCTTCCGGCTCTGCGGCACGTTCGGGTATCCACTCCTGTTCCGGCGCCGTTAGGCAGAATCCGATCTCATCGCTCTCCCGAGCGATTTTGACCCATTCGTCTTCCGTCAATTTATCCAGCGACATAGGCAATAAAATATTTTCTTCCTTAAAAATCATTTCATTAACTTCCTTGATGATCTCCGTAAGTTGAACACCAATATCTGCTACATTTCCGCTGTAGCTGCTGAGCGCTGTTTTTGCATCTTTAATCATACGACGGATATGATCATCCACGCCCCACATTACCTTGGTTGGTCCATAAATGCCGTATTTTTCAAGGTAAGGGAACAACAGATTTTCTTTTCGACTATAGTGTTTATCTAGATCCAGCAGTAAGCTAAGATCCTCCAGCAGCTTAAAGATCAGCTCCTCGCTGTCATTCTTCTGGAATTTGGTAGCATGCAAATCTAAACGGAAGTTCACAAGTCTTTCAATCTCACGGTTTTCTAGCTTGAAGGTGTGGACTGGGTGGCCGGGTTGTTCTTCAGGCTTTGAGGAGCGGTGAATTTGCTCAATAGAGCCTTTGAATATTGCTGTATGCACCGAACAAAGCCGCTGTACCTCGGATACTGGAATTCCCTCTTCAGTCATTAACGAATGCTCCATTGCAGAGATTTCCGCAACAGTAACATCACCTACAGCTTCCTCGAAGCGTGCCTTAACCTCTTCAACACTTTTGCCTGCATGCAGTTCTTTAATAATCTCCTTGAGCATGGCTTGGCGACGAGTTTGCTCCGGTACATCAACCTCGCGGTTATTTATCAGTTCACTCATTATTGATCTCTCCTTAATGAAATTTTGATGATAGATTCCTTTATTTCATAATCTCGAAGCCATGTCGTTCAAATGCTAACTTCACGGTGTTGAGATCCATTTTCTTCAGCTTGATTCCTTTGGATAAGGTCATGAAACGGCCAGCGGTCTGCAGCATACCTGGCTTAGCAATGTCCTTAAAGCCCAGCTCTACCATAATCTCAACGACCTCTGGATGCCGGGATACCATCTCGAAGATAGACTCATCCATTCGCAGCATTTTTTCCATTGGACTCTTCTCCTTTATATGAGAACTATTCTCAACAACAGATTAGCATAGGCCGTACAAAGCAATTGTGATTGCAATCACTAAATCAGAAGAAAGCAAGGACCGTTCTTTTAAAGATGGATTATGAATAATGTCAAATTAAAAAAACTGCCCCTAAGCTTAATAGCATAAGGGACAGTCTAATTCGTAATAAATTATTTATTATAGCGTTACTCCTGTTTTAAATATGGATATCTCGCGGAAGTTATTCTTCTCGTTATTTACCCATTCCCCACTAGCCACGCTGATAATGTAGTTAATGAAGTCACGCAGGACCTCATCTGGAGAACCATCTTCAACCAACACACCCGCATTAAAATCGATCCAGTGACGTTTGCCTTCGTACAATGGGGTATTGGTAGACACCTTCATTGTTGGCACGAATGTACCAAAAGGTGTCCCCCGTCCGGTCGTAAAGATCACCAATTGGCAGCCAGCAGCAGCCAGAGCCGACGAAGCCACTAGGTCATTGCCCGGCGCGTTAAGAAGATTTAAGCCTTTGTTAGTGATAAGCTCTCCGTACTTGAGTACATCCATTACCGTGGAATTACCGGATTTTTGAGTGCAACCCAGCGATTTATCCTCAAGCGTAGTAATCCCTCCGGCTTTATTGCCTGGTGAAGGGTTTTCATATACCGGCTGTTTATAGTCCATGAAATACTGCTTAAAGTCATTGATGAGATCAACAATTTTGTGGAAAATAGCTTCGTCTGCAGCACGTTCCATCAGAATCTTTTCGGCGCCAAACATTTCAGGTACTTCAGTGAGTACAGTTGTGCCGCCTTGGGCAGCAATATAGTCAGACAGACGTCCAAGAAGGGGATTCGCTGAAATCCCGGACAGGCCATCCGAGCCTCCACACTTCAGACCAATCTTCAGCTCAGAGAGTGCCACTTCTTCCCGATGATCGCCCTGTACGTTATTGTAGAGTTCCTTCAGCAGCTTTACGCCTTCTTCAATCTCGTTTCCAACCTCTTGGGAGACAAGAAAACGCACTCGATCCTCATCGTAACTACCCAGCATGTCTTTAAAAATATGCAAATTGTTATTCTCACAACCTAGTCCGAGCACAAGTACGGCGCCCGCATTTGGATGCTTAACCGCGTTAGCAAGTATTGTACGAGTATTGTCATGATCATCACCCAGCTGGGAGCAACCATAGTTATGCTTCAGTACGAGCACGTTATCGAACGGAGCGATATCACCAACCTCTGCCTTAAAAATATTGATGATCTGCTCCGCCACTCCATTCACACAACCAACCGTTGGGACGATCCAAAGCTCATTACGAATACCTACAGATCCGTCAAAGCGACGATACCCCTTAAAGGTCAAATTCTCTACTTTAAAAGGATTGGGTGTCAGCTTCTGTTCAAAAGTATATTCCTCAACCCCTGTTAGGTTTGTCTTCGTATTATGGGTATGCACCCACTGGCCCGGCACGATAGGCGCTTTAGCATGACCGATGGGATAACCATACTTCAATACATTCTCGCCTTCGCTAATGCTGGTTAGTGCAATTTTATGACCTCTAGCAATATCTTCCGTAATTTTAATCTCTTTTGAACCAATCACAATGGTGTCGCCTGCTTGATAGTCTTTAAGTGCAACTGCCACGTTATCAGCCTCGTTGATCTGCAGTACCTCTTTCATAGTCTTAATCATGTCGTTATCCACCTCCTGTGTATTAGTTGTGTGCAGGTCTCTTCACGTACGCATGCAGCGCTTGCTTCATACCTGTTCTCTCAATCGCAATGAGCCCTTCTGTCACCTTGTCAGTAAGATCAGCCACTTCATTCAGGTCACAGCCCCAGCGATTTGTCGCTGCTAATACTTCGACAGCCAGTGCGCGTAACCCAGGGTCTGTGCCATCCCATCCTCCCCACAAGGAGGCGAACCATTCCAAAATATCCGCATCGTCCGCCAGCTGAATCTCTTCTTCCCCTCTACGTCCTTTATAGAAGGCAATTAATGCACTCAATGAGAAGACAAGCTTCTCGGGCAATTGTCCTTTGGACTCTACATATTGCAATAAAGAAGGCAGATCTCTTGTCTTAAATTTCGAGATAGAATTAAGGGAGATGCTCATCAAGTAATGCTGCACATAAGGGTTCAGGAACCTTTCTAATACCGCGTCTGCAAAAGAATTCAATTCCTCTACCGGCAGATCCAGCGTCGGAATGATCTCATCGTAGATTAAGGACTTCACGTACGCCCCAACCTCTTTGTGCTCAATGGCCTCGGCAACCGTATCAATGCCGTACAAATACGCTACTGGTGTCAATGCGGTATGAGCTCCGTTTAGAATTCTCACTTTACGCGTCCGGTAAGGGGTCATATCATCTACCACGAGCACATTAAGACCTGCTACTTCAGCCGGGAATTCATTTTTAATCCATTGAGGCCCTTCAATTACCCAAAGATGGAACTGCTCGCCGACAACGACCAACTTATCCTCATAGCCCAATTCTTCCGTAATCTCAGCGATGCTGTCTCTTGGATATCCTGGAACAATGCGATCCACCAGACTGCAGCAGAAGGTATTGGCTTCATTCAGCCAGTTTAGAAAGCCCTCTCCCAGATTCCACAGGTCAGCATATTTCAAAATGACCTTCTTAAGCTCATCCCCATTTCGGTCAATCAGCTCGCACGGAATGATGATAAAACCTTTAGAAGCATCACCGTTAAAAAATTCAAAACGCTTATACAATAAGGCCGTCAGTTTACCTGGAAAACTGCTCTGCGGAGCATCGGTTAACTTGTCGCCTGCTTCAAAAGCAATTCCCGCCTCAGTGGTGTTGGACACGATAAAGCGCAGCTCTGGATTTTCGGCAAGCTTCATATACTCCTCATGCTGGGCAAAAGGATTAAGCGTTCGTGTAATACAGTTGATGACCTCATGTTCTTTTACCGCTGCTCCATCTTTGATTCCTTGGAGATAAAGCGTATATAAACCGTTCTGAGCATTTAGCATTTCTGCAAGTCCGTTGCCCAGCGGTTGTACAACCACCACGCCACCATTGAAATCCGTTTTTTGATTCATGGTATGAATCTGCCAATCTACAAAAGCGCGCATGAAATTGCCTTCACCAAATTGCAGAACCTTCTCAGGATATTGCTTGTAGGCTTTCCAACTATCACTATTTAATCTGCTCATATAAACGCCTCCTGATTATTAATGCACACGATAAACTAATTAAATATACTTTATAATACAATATTTATATTAATATTTTATTAATTAATGCACACGTGAAAATTTTAATTCAAAATCCTTTACGATTGAAAGGATCAAGCTGCTATGCGCAGCTTTTTGCTTCTACAGTTTCCTAACCGATTCTCTCGCAATAAACTCCGTATCAATGGAGGTTAGCCCGTCATTCTCCAAAGGTTCTTTAATTAAGCTTAGTAGCTTGCGGGCTCCATGCTCGCTGATCTTCTCAATAGGACGTTTAACTGTGGTAAGCGAAGGATTCGCAAAGAGCGAAAATCCAATATCATCAAAACCAACAATAGAAACATCACTTGGCACCTGCAGCCCGCGCTCAAACACAGCTTTCATAGCCCCGATCGCCATATCGTCATTGGAACAAAATACTGCCGTCGGCGGTTTTTCCAAATCTAGCAGCTTGCCCATCGCCTCATATCCACTTTGCATATCGTAATTACCACTGATCATGTAGTCATTACGTGCAGGAATATTATAGTCAATCAATGCTTTTATAAAGCCATCTCTACGTTCCTGCGTGGATTTAAAACCCTCGACACCTTCAATAATCGCAATGTCTTGATGCCCGGCTTCAATTAGATGTTTGCCTGCATTATATGCGCCTTCCCGGTCATTCGAGATGATGTTGATAATGGAACGGTCATCAATTTGTCGGTTCAGCACAACGATTGGAATGCCTTGCTGTACTACATGGTAAATGAATTTATTATCTGCTTCGCTTTGACTCATTAGAATAATTCCATCAAAACGTCTGCGATGAATAGAAGAATACTCTGCATAATCGTCGATCCCACGTATAAACAGATTATATTCAACATCCACTACCCTATTCACACCACGAATCGTGTCAGAGAAGAAACCGGACGATGTGCCCTTGGCAATACTCGTGAAGAACAGACCAATGGTATACGAACGTTGCATCACAAGGCTTTTGGCATTGTAATTGGGGACGTAACCCACTTGTGCAGCAATCTCAGCAATTTTTTTACGTGTGACCTCTTTAATTAGGGGACTGTTGTTAAGTGCTCTCGATACAGTTGTATGTGAAACATTCGCCAGCTTGGCGATATCCTTGATTGTAGGTGCCATGGGTCAACCTTCCTTATCAAACGGGTTTGGCTATTCCATGTAAGGATATCATAACGATTACCTAGTCACCAATGCCTGTTTCGAGAAATTGAAATAATGATCAGCGTTATTGTAACAGATATTCTCAATCATACTGCCCAGTAGCTCCATATCATCCGGGGCTTCTCCAGTCTCTACCCAAGAGCCAACAAGATCACATAGGATTCTTCTAAAATACTCATGTCTGGTATACGATAAAAAGCTTCTGGAGTCTGTTAGCATCCCGACAAATTGGCTAAGTACACCGAGATTAGCGAGCGTCTTCATCTGTTCCAGCATGCCATCCTTATTGTCATTGAACCACCATGCCGTTCCAAATTGAATCTTCCCTGGAATTCCGCCGCCTTGGAAGCAGCCCATTAAACCAGCAATGACATGATTATCATTTGGATTCAGTGAGTACAAAATCGTCTTAGGCAGCGCATTCTCACGATCCAGCGCATCTAGCAGACCTGCCAGCGGTTTAGCAATCACGCCGTCATTGATGGAATCATAACCCGTGTCAGGACCGAGGCGCCCGAACATTACACTGTTATTATTACGCAGCGCATGGATATGGAATTGCATGGCCCAATCCAGCTCGCTATATAATTTCCCGAGGAACACAAGGGTGAACCCTTTATATTTCTTTTCTTCACTCTCACTTACAACGCCTTCACGAAGAGCTTTGTTGAATATAGCCGTAGCTTCCTCCAAGGTAGCAGGCTCAAACATTACTGCATCCAAAGCATGATCGGATACACGGCCCGCTCTGGCGTGGAAGAATCTCACTCTGCTCTCCAATGCTTCTAGAAACTGACCATAATTCTCAACATCCATTCCTGAGACTTCGCTTAGCTGAGCTACCCAAGGCTTGAAGGTAGGACGATTAATCTCAAGGGCTTTATCTGGACGAAACCCCGGAACTACGCTGGCATCGAATCCACTCAAGCTGCTGATTTTTTCATGATATTCCAGAGAATCTACTGGGTCATCGGTGGTGCATACAACAGTTACTTTCGATTTAACAATTAGGTCTCTTGCTCCATATCCTTCACCTTGCAACTGTCTGTTCACTTCATCCCAAATCTTCGGTGCATTAGCCTCATTTAGCAAATCATATACTCCAAAGAAACGCTGCAACTCAAGATGTGTCCAATGATAGAGCGGATTCCCGATAATCTTAGGAACGGTTCTAGACCATGCCAAGAACTTTTCATAGTCACTAGCATCACCAGTAATGAACTTCTCCTCTACACCATTTGCCCGCATCACTCTCCATTTGTAATGGTCGCCATACAGCCAAGATTCGGTAATATTGTTGAACGTCTTGTTCTCATAGATCTCTTGAGGACTGAGGTGACAATGATAGTCGATAATAGGCATATCTTTCGCATGATTATGAAACAGCTTAATGGCGGTCTCGCTCGACAACAGGAAGTTCTCATCCATGAATTTTTTGCTCATGAGGTTTGCTGCTCTCCTTTATAATCATAATGGGAGTTACAATTAGTTTAACGTGAACATTTTTTCAGGTTATGATATTTAAACTTAGCTATTTCTTTAAATTACAATAATTTCGTTGCTAAATATGTTAAAATTGTTCACGTTAACATTATCTCTTATTGTAAACGTATTTTTTAAATGCGCAAGCCCTTTTCGAAAGACATTGTTACAGTTATTTTAACAGCACCCAGCTTCCTGCTACAAAAAAGCAGGCGCCCCTTTAAGATAAGGATCACCTGCTTGAATTCATTCCGATTAAATTTAGTTATATTAACTACCCAAGTTTTCGCTCCAGTCATGTACCATTGTGCCCTCAAGATATTTCTCAGCGTCCATTGCTGCCATACAGCCGGTGCCCGCTGCGGAGATCGCTTGTCGGTAACGGGTATCCTGTACGTCGCCGCAAGCGAATACACCCGGAATGTTCGTCTCAGTAGTACCTGGATTTACTACAATATAACCATTGGTATCGGTCGTAATCTGACCGCCCAAGAATCCGGTATTCGGCGTATGACCAATAGCGACAAACACTCCGTCCGCTTCGATGAGTTCTTCAAGTCCTGTATCATTATTTCGAACCGTCAGTCCCTTAACTCCAGAGTCGCCGGTTGTTACTTCAAGCGGTGTACGGTTAAGTGCCCACGCAACCTTACTGTTATCGCGTGCGCGGTCCTGCATAATCTTTGAAGCTCTGAGCTCGTCACGACGATGAACCACGGTTACGCTAGAAGCAAATCTTGTTAAGAAGCTGGCTTCCTCCATCGCAGAGTCACCACCACCGACCACGATAATCTTTTTGTTCCGGAAAAAGAAGCCATCACAAGTAGCGCAAGTGCTGACCCCCCGGCCCACATTCTCCTGCTCCCCTGGTATTCCTAAATATCTGGCAGAAGCACCGGTAGAGATAATTACCGACTCTGCCTCTAATACACCCAAACCATCTACTGTCACTTTAAATGGACGCTGTGAAAAATCCACTGAATCCACCCAACCATTCTTGAATTCAGCACCAAAACGTTCAGCCTGCTTCCGCATGTTGTCCATTAAATCCGGGCCGAGAATCCCTTCGGGAAAACCTGGAAAATTCTCCACTTCCGTTGTCGTTGTCAGTTGTCCACCTGGCTGCATCCCTTCAATTACAAGTGGGTTAAGGTTGGCACGTGCCAAATAAATAGCAGCAGTAAGCCCGGCAGGGCCTGTTCCGATTACAATCGTTTTGTACATAACAGTGGCCTCCTCACAATAGGGTTTATGCATCAAGAATTTAGATATTTTCAGTAAACGGGGGAAGACTGTCGCTCACACTTCCCTGAAAACTACATTCATCATCGATACGCCGAGCATAACGACTGACCATCGACACGGATACGTCATAACGCTGAGCTACCTCGCGGTAGGTGACTGGAAGGTTATGCATTTTTGCGATCAGATATTCTAAAGCAGCACACCAGCCTTCCGTTTGACGGATAAAAGGAACATCTGGATATATGCTACTCACGAATTGCTTCCAAAGTAATTCAGCATCTTTTTTCTGGACGGCATCAAATCTCCGGTCCATCATACTTACCGTCTGGTCGATGACTTTTTGCCAATCTTCTCTCCATTCTGGCAATCCCTTCAGACGCGCATTAGAAGTTTCTTTGGCTTCCTGAAGTACATTTTCCTCCGGAACACTACCAATCAGTCGCTGCAGGCTCAGAAGCGCAGCTTCCTGCAGCTTTTCTTCCTGCAATGGCTGTTGCTTCAGAAGTCCTTGTAGAATCTCGGACATTTCTTCATCTTCAATCCAGCGCAGAGCTTCCGTAACCTGAAGCTTCGTATTGGCATCACCGTAGCGAAGTGCCCAGAAGAAGGAAGATCGAAGCAGCGGATTGTTCCGCACCTCTTCAGCAAAGCTGCCTTTGTTGTCTTTCCACAGCTTCAGCTGCTCTTGAAAGGGGAGCTGATAGTTGTAACTGATTGAAGACAACGCCTTGCCTTCCCCCTGCGCTTGCTGCAGTTGGGCCAGAAAAAATCTCGGCACAGCCGATTCCGGATCCAGCTTAGCAGCTTTTTGCCAGCAACGCTGAGCCTCTGCATAGAGACCGCTATTACTTGCTGCTGCCGCACAGTAATGGTACAAACTGGCGTCACCGCCGACTTCCTCATCTTTCAGCAGGCGCCGAAAATGACCATAGGCGGTTCTATGCCGTCCCAGAATCCCCATCGTAGTGGCCATCTTGAATAAATGCTCCTGGTGAAAAGGAATAGTCGTCTCTAGCAGACGTAATAATCCAGCCAGTTGCCCGCGGTCACCTTCATACTGCAAAAAGATCGCCAAGTTACAAAGTGCGTGCAAATTCCCAGAGTCCTGTTCAAGCACCCGCATAATGCATTCTTTGGCTTTGGTAAAACGACCCATATAGAAATACGCAAGGGCTAGGTTGTTATGCGCCGCCAAGAAGTCTGGCGTATTGCTCACAATCTCTTCAAGCAAAGTTACGGCTTGTGTAAACTTGCCTTCCTCCAACAGCGCTCTGGCCCGCTCATGCTCTATTACCCCTTCCCGGCTTCTAATCCGGATAAGTGGTGCAGGACGATCCAGCTCATATTGCAGAAGTTCCATCAACTCTTCCGATTCGGCCAGAAATTCACCGTTCACATCTTCTTCGAGATAAGTAACGAGTGAGCGTTCTGCCTCCTCATAGCTTTCCATATTGGCGAAGTTGTTAGCCATATAGAAATAACATTCCGTCATTCCAGGATCAATATTCTCCAGCACATGGGTCAAAATGTCGTTAGACGCCTCATAATTACCCATCTCTGATAATACACCTGCTACGTTACAATGATTTACCGGGTTCTCCGGTTCGTACTCTACAGCTTTGCGAAAATTCTTTAATGCCTTATCATATTGAAAGCGATCCAAGGACCGAACGGCTCTTTCAAAGAAAAAATTGGCATTCAGAGTGACAGGAATAACATTACCATTCTCCTCATACTCTGAAGTTCTCTCCATCATGGAAGCAAGGCACCCCCTTATAAGAAGCTTCCTTTTATACTAACGAAAAAATAGGAGGACGGCGCCCAATGGGGTATACCGGAGCTCCAAACTTAATCGCTATTCCGTTCCCTTTATGGGTGCGGCTATCTTCACACAGTATACCACATGTGACCGCGAGATTCTCAAGTTGAGAAAGACTCTACCACTCCACAAACAGCAACTTTTTCACATAAAAATAAAAAAGACGGGGAATTAAATTCCCGCGTCTCTGAAAAGCTTATCGATCGAACCGCCCTCAAGAATAATACGTGTAGCTTGTGCAAGCATCGGTGCCACCGATAAGACCGTAAACCGACTTGAATGATCATCTGGCAGTGCAATAGAGTCCGTAATGACCACTTCCTGAACAGAGGGATGGTCAAGCCGCTGCAGCGCAGGTCCTGAGAACAATCCATGCGTTGCACAGACGATACTGTCCTTCGCACCTCTCTCTTTCAGACCCTCAACCACATTCACGATGGTAGTCCCTGTATCAATAAGGTCCTCGATAATGATCGGTGTACGTCCCTCGACATCACCAATGACATGAGTGATTACAGATTCATTATGGGCTGGACGCTTCTTGATCATAATGGCAAAAGGTGAATCCAGCTTATTTGCGAGCTTCTCAGCCATAGATGCACGTCCCGCATCCGGAGAAACAATGACCAAATCAGACATAGCCTTGGCCTTCAAATGGCTGCTGATCAAATCGAGAGCAGTCAAATGATCGACCGGAATGTTGAAAAAGCCTTGAATTGCCGCTGCATGCAAATCGATAGTGATTACACGGGTTGCGCCCGCGGTCGTAAGTACATCAGCTACCATCTTAGCCGAGATCGGTTCACGAGGTGCAGACTTACGTTCCTGTCGAGCGTATCCATAATACGGCACAATAATGTTAACTGTACGTGCTGATGCCCGTTTAGCAGCATCTATCATCACGAGCAGTTCCACGAACATCTCATTAATGGGATGGGATAGGGATTGCACCAAAAATACGTCGCAGTTCCGGATGCTCTCTTCGTAATGCACGTAAATCTCGCCGCTCATGAAACGGGTCAGCTTAATCTGCCCCAATTCAACACCAAGTCGCTCTGCAATATCTGCCGCCAGCTTTGGATTCGACGAACCGGAAAAAATACGTAATTGTTGATGATGCATAATACCCTCCTGCGAATTATAAATTATAGTTTGAACGGAACAGTGGTACGACGGCGTCCCTCAAATACAGCCAGCTCACGGAAGCCTGTGTGCCAAAGCATGCTACGTGCCTCTTGCAGGCCGTCGCCAAGCTTGGCAGGGTCATGTGCATCCGAGCCGAGCGTAAGCGGTATACTGAGCTTAAAAGCCTCCTGTAGCAGATGTTCCGCCGGGAACATCTCAGCACATGGCTTAGTAAGTCCTGAAGCATTCAGCTCCATGGCGATTCCGCTATCCGCTATAACCTTTAAGGTTTCCAGCTCCAGCATTCTCACCTCTGCTTTACCTTCTGGTGTCTGAGGACCATAGCCGAACCGTTTAATAACATCCATATGTCCTATAATATCATATAATCCTGATAACGCCGACTTCTTTACAGCATCATAATAAAGGCGATATACCTCTAGTTCATCCTTGCCTTCCCAGCCATCAACCTGTCGATAATCTGTGATATCCCACTCCCCGAGGAAATGCACAGAGCCTATCAGATAATCCCATGGGTAAGGAGATAAAATCTCACGAATTTGATCCTCGTAACCTTCAATATAATCTGCTTCCAGCCCTACCCGCAGGTCTATGACTCCGCGGTAGCGTTCCTTCAGCGTCAGGCATTCCTCCACATAACGAGGCAGTTCAGCCATTGGCATGGCCATTTCAGGGTAATAGCTAGCAGGATCAACATGGATGAGCGGCAAGTGGTCGGATAACCCCAGCTGCTGAAGAACAAGCTGTATCCCACGCTGCACATACTCCTCAAGCTTGCCCACGGCATGACCGCAGCGCTCATGATGCGTGTGGTAATCGATATGCATCTGTCAGTTCCCTCCCTAGTACTGGTCCCGGCGTGGGCGCTCGTGGCGGGTACTCAACTCTTCCATGATTTCATCCAGCGGAAGCTTGCGCTCCTGTAGCAGTACTAGTAAGTGGTAGATCAGATCACTAACTTCAAGACGCAGCTCGGCATTATCTTTATTTTTGGCGGCAATAATCGTTTCAGAGGCTTCTTCGCCTACCTTCTTAAGGATCTTATCGACACCTTTATCGAACAAATAAGTTGTATACGCGCCTTCCGGACGCTCTACTTCCCGCTCAGCAATCACGCGCTCCAGCTCACCAAGAACAGCAAAACGCTCACCATCCGTAAGGCTAGTAGCTACCGATTTCTGAGATTCCTCAGCTTGGTTATTCAAAGGAATGTCACGGAAAAAGCATGACATAGCTCCAGTATGGCAAGCTGGTCCTTCAGGGACAACCTTCACGAGCAGTGTATCACTATCGCAATCATAGGCTATGGAAGTAATCGCTTGTGTGTTGCCTGAGGTTCCACCTTTGTGCCAAAGCTCGCTGCGTGAGCGGCTCCAGAACCAGGTCTGGCCACTTTCCAACGAGAGCTGCAACGATTCCGAATTCATATAAGCAACCATCAAAACTTCTAGTGTGTTAGCATCCTGCACAACGGTAGGCACCAACCCCGCTTCATTCCAGCGAATGCTGGCCAGCGCTTCTTTTTGGCTAATGGATGTATTCTTTTCTGTTTCGCTCATCGGATCTCTACCCCTTTTTGCTTCAAGTCAGCCTTTAAGTCGTTAATGGCAATCTCTTTATAGTGAAAAATGGTCGCCGCCAGTCCCGCATCGGCTTTCCCTTCCGTAAATACATCGTAAAAATGATCCTTCTTCCCAGCGCCGCCAGAAGCAATCACAGGAATACTAAGTAAATCGCTTACTGCTGAAGTCAGCTTCAGGTCGAAGCCATCTTTCGTCCCATCTGCATCCATACTTGTGAGCAAAATCTCGCCTGCACCCAGCTTTTCAGCTTCCTTGGCCCAGGTCAGAGCACGGATGCCAGTGGGCTTGCGACCACCATGTGTATACACTTCCCATTCACCAAATGCCTCGTTATATTTAGCATCTATTGCTACCACAATACATTGAGAACCAAAACGGCGTGCACCTTCCAGAATTAACTGTGGATTAGTGATAGCAGCCGTATTAATGCCGATTTTGTCTGCGCCTGCACGAAGAATCCGCTTCATATCATCAGGTGTAGAGATCCCGCCACCCACCGTAAAAGGAATGGCGATTTCACCTGCGGTCTGCCGCACAACTTCAATCATGGTCGCCCGGCCTTCTACGGAAGCCGATATATCGAGAAACACAAGCTCATCTGCACCCTCACGGTCATACAGCGCCGCCAGCTCTACCGGATCTCCGGCATCACGCAGATTCACAAAGTTAACGCCTTTGACTACCCGTCCGTCCTTAACGTCAAGACAGGGGATGATACGTTTTGCTAACATTATTAATCCCCCTTTCCATGTGTTTCCCTAAAACATTTTGATCCCCCTTAGCCAAGGGGACCCCAAGGGCCCCGGCCCTCTGGACACCCGGATTATTGGCGTAGGTGAGACCAACTTCAACACTCACTCTATAATCACTATGTTTCTACGATTCTTGCTCCTAGTAGGACGACGGACTCGTGACACCTGCAAGACCACATTCATATAGGCGGCCTGTGGGCTTACGCTCATGATATAATCGGTTCATTTAATTGCACAATGTGCAGTTATTTCACCGTCCATCCAGCAAACTAGGCATTTAACTGCATTTCGTACAATTAAATCTGGGAATGAACTTAAATATAAGCTCAACTCTCATTTATAGCTGCACGAAATACAATTAAATTAGCAAACACGCTCATAATTGGAATAATAGTTGTATGAAGTACACTTATATCATCTATCAGAGGAATAATGTCAAACCCGGCGCCTAATTAACTTATTGCAGCAGATTCCAAATCAGGCTTTAGCTGAAACCACCTTAGTCGCTCAATAGTTTAGTGAATTATTAACCTAGTTCAAGGTTCTATTGCACTCTGTACAATAGAATCAACCTCAAACAATCTAATTGTGCAGTCTGTTGCATTTCGTGCAATAGATTCCTGAGAAATCCACAAAAATAAGAGCTTTGAACTGTTTGGATTGTACAAAGTGCAGTCAGATAAGCATTCAGCTTCTTTAAGCAGCTTTCTATTGCACAAAATGCAACCAGCACCCCTAAATGAGACTTTTCACAGAGTAAGAACGAGTTAATTAGTCAGGTTCGTCAACAAACGCACATACTCAGCACTACTTCTGCCCGAGCGCCTGCAAAGCTTTGGAAAGATCAATATTGCCCGTGTACAACGCCTTGCCAACAATAGCTCCGCCCACACCGCTGCCACTGTGTACGTTCAGACGTAACAGATCATCAAGACTGGTGACTCCGCCGGAGGCGATCACCGTTTTACCGCTGACCTTTGCCATGGACACAATGCCCTCCACGTTCGGACCCTGCATCATCCCGTCGCGGGAGATGTCGGTGTAAATGAACGTCTCGGCTCCTTTTGCAGCCAATTCCTTAGCCAGATCCTCAGCACGTACTTCAGAGGTGTTCAACCAGCCATGTGTCGCAACATAACCGTTGCGCGCATCAATGCCGATAGCTACTTTATCACCGTATTTAGCCAATACCGTTTCGGTAAAAGCATGATCGTTAATCGCAGCAGTTCCGATAATAACCCGACTAACACCAAGCCCAAGCAATTTTTCCACGTCCGCAAGATTACGAAGGCCACCGCCCACCTGAACAGGCACATTAGCATTAGCAGCAATAGCGCCGATAATCGCATCATTCACAGGATGACCTGCTTTCGCGCCATCTAAGTCCACCAAATGAATGAACTTTCCGCCTTGCTCTTCCCATGATTTTGCCACCTCCAGTGGGCTATCATTGTATATCGTTTCCTGACTGTAATCCCCTTGTTGCAGCCTGACACATTTTCCATCCCGGATATCAATCGCCGGATATACAATAAAAGAAGACATTTGGCGCTCCCCACTTTCGTTAAATTATATTTATAGCGCGGCTTACGCCCGCTCTCCCTTTAATTTCAAAAAATTGCCCAGCAGCTTGATTCCCAGCTCCCCACTTTTTTCAGGATGGAACTGCATGCCGAATACATTATCTTGCCCCACAATAGCTGTGACTGGGTAACCATAATCGGTGACAGCCAGCAGATCACTCTCATTCGCTACAAGCGCGTGATAAGAGTGCACAAAGTACACATGACCCTCATCAAGATCTGCAAAAAGCGGACTTAGCGGCTGCCTAAAGCTCAGCTTGTTCCAACCCATATGCGGCACCTTATAGCCATCTCTAGGAGCGAAACGCACCACCGAGCCTGAGAGAATATCAAGTCCCTCATGGCTGCCATGCTCTTCACTGCTGCTAAACAGTAATTGCATACCAAGACAGATTCCTAGCAGCGGCTGGGTTCCGGCAGCTACCTGTTTGACCACACGATCCAAACCACTTTCCCGCAGCTGCTCCATCGCATCGCCAAATGCACCGACACCAGGCAGAATGACACTTTCAGCAGCGAGAATTTGCTCGGCTTCCCCCGTCACTACACACTCATAACCGAGACGTTCTACCGCCTTGCTCACACTGTGCAGGTTGCCCATGCCATAATCGACGATTGCAACAGTCATGCTACAGCACTCCCTTCGTAGAAGGCACACCCTTCACACGTGGATCAATCAGTGTCGCTTCATCGAGTGCCCGTCCGAGCGCCTTGAATACAGCCTCAATCATGTGATGTGTGTTAGAACCGTAGTGTACGATCACATGCAGCGTAATCCGAGCTTCCAGCGCGAACTTCCATAAGAATTCCTGAACAAGCTCCGTCGAAAAGCTGCCCACCTGCTGTGAAGGATACGATGCGCGATATTCAAAGTGTGGGCGATTGCTGATATCGATCACAACCTGCGCCAACGCCTCATCCATCGGTACAAAAACACTCGCATAACGTTTGATTCCCTTTTTATCACCAAGTGCTTCGTGCAGCGCTTGACCTAGGCAGATCCCGATGTCTTCAACCGTGTGGTGATCATCAATTTCGATATCTCCTCGCGCCTGTACTGACAGGTCAAACTGGCCGTGCTTCGTAAATAGGTCCAGCATATGATTCAGAAAAGGAACATCCGTCTCCAGCTCGGAAACTCCGCTTCCATCTACGTTAAGAGAAAGCTTGATATCCGTCTCGTTTGTTTTACGGCTTAATCCTGCTTGGCGCAAGGCCTGTTCATTATTGTTCTCCATATCCGTCTCCACCTTTTCCTTCGTTCTTGAGTCGAATCTCAATAGCTCGTGCGTGGCCCTCTAACCCTTCGCGACGTGCCAGCTCTATAATGGTCTTCCCATCCCGCAGGAGGGCTTCTTTACTGTAATAGATCAGACTTGATTTCTTTATAAAATCATCCACATCCACTGGCGACGAGAAGCGTGCCGTACCATTGGTCGGGATAATATGATTCGGTCCGGCAAAATAGTCGCCCACAGGCTCCGAGCTATACGCTCCCAGGAAGATCGCCCCAGCATTCTCGATGCTGCCCACAAGGCCCATTGGATCCTCGACAACAATCTCTAGATGCTCTGGTGCCAACCGATTCACTACGGAGATTCCCTCCTCCATAGATTCCACAACAATGATCGCCCCGTAATTTTCTACGGATGAACGGGCGATCGCCTGTCGCGGCAGCTCCTGTAGCTGACGCTCCACTTCAGCAGCCACGCTATCCGCCAAGCTCTGCGATGGCGTGACTAGAATCGCTGAGGCCATCTCGTCATGCTCGGCCTGCGAGAGCAGATCCGCTGCGACATAGGCCGGCTCAGCGGTCTCATCTGCGAGCACGACAATCTCGCTTGGTCCCGCGATACTGTCGATGTCCACGGCGCCATATACCTCGCGTTTTGCTAGCGCGACGTATATGTTGCCGGGCCCACATATCTTATCTACCGGCGCTATGCTCTCCGTCCCAAAAGCCAAAGCAGCTACCGCCTGCGCTCCGCCCACACGGTAGATTTCATTCACCCCTGCTTCTGCAGCAGCAACCAGGATGTAAGGATCAATCCCTTCTTTGCCGCCGGTGGATGGCGGGGTTACCATAACGATCTCCGGCACGCCTGCGATCTGTGCAGGGATCACGTTCATCAGCACCGAGGAAGGATAAGCTGCCTTACCACCAGGAACATATACCCCTACCCGCTTCAGCGGACGAATAATCTGTCCCAGAATAGTGCCATCGGGCTGCAAATCCATCCACGAATTCCGTTTCTGTCTAGCATGAAAAGCCCGGATATTGGCTGCGGCTGCTTGAATAGCGGATACGAAAGATTCCTCTACTCGACCATACGCCGCCTGAAGCTCTTCCGGCGTTACCCTCAGCTGATTCGGCGTAAGCGTGACCCGATCAAATTGCGCCGTGTAGCGAAGAAGTGCCGTGTCTCCTTCTTTTTTAATCGCGGTCACAATTTCCTTTACCGCCTGATTTTGTTCTGGCGTTCCATACTCGACTTCTCGCTCTAGCTTAAAATCCTTGCTCGATACAACCTTCATCGCCGGTTCCTCCCTTTACCCCTTAACATCTGTCACCTACCGCAAATTTGGTTCCCCTATAACCGCCTGTAGTCGGTCACACAGCTGCTGTATCTCTTCATTTTTCATCCGATAGCTCACACGATTGGCCACAAGACGGCTCGTAATTTCGAATATGCTCTTCATTTCAATTAATCCGTTATCCCGCAGCGTTTGGCCCGTCTCTACCATATCCACGATACGATCAGCGAGACCAATCAGCGGCGCAAGCTCAATTGAACCATTCAGCTTCACGACTTCAACCTGCTGTCCCTGCTCCCGAAAATATTTTGAAGCCACATTCGGATATTTCGTCGCTACACGCTGCTGAATCCCCGGCTGCCAGTTCGGTAATCCAATGATCGACATCCGGCATCGAGCGATGCCAAGATCAAGCAGCTCATATACATCACGATCTTCCTCCAGCAATACGTCCTTGCCCACGATTCCAATGTCGGCCACACCATATTCTACATATGTAGGTACATCTACTGGTTTAGCTAATATAAATTCCATGCCTGCCTCAGGCAGCGGAATAACAAGCTTGCGGGATGCCTCACCATCCGGTGGAATCGGGAGACCTGCCTGGCGGAACAGCTCAGCAGCCTTTTCATAAATCCGACCTTTTGGCATAGCGACCTTCAAAATCTGTGCCATCGTTAAGTTGCCTCCTTTTCCATTTCCATACAAAATTTATCTTAACTGCTCATTCTTGCTAGCAATATCTCAGCCATGCTCACTTACAAAAGATACAAAGGTATAGATTTCGCCGTACCGCATACCATCTGCTTCGATCGTATCCGTATCTAGACGCTTCACCGTTTCAAGCTCTTCTGGACCTGCTGCCAGTCTAGTCACTACTGCGTGCCCTTCCGACCGTAAGCGTGTTGCCTCTTCCAGACCTTCTTTTCTGCGAGTAGCATCATATTGGATCAAGATAGGCAGCTCTTCCTCTTCGCTCGATCCAGCCACACCATCGAGAATACGATTCGTTTTTAAAGAAAAACCTGTAGAAGGGATCGGACGTCCAAACTGCTGAAGGAGATTATCATATCTGCCTCCACTACATACCGGAAACCCTAATTCCGCTGCATAGCCTTCGAAAGTCATCCCTGTATAATAAGAGAAGTCCCCGATCATCGTCAGATCGATCAGCACATGCTGTGATACGCCGTAAGAGACCAGTACCTCCCACACCTTGCATAAATGATCTATCGAATGACGGGCAAGCGGATGATCGCTAAGCTCCAGCGCCTGTCCACAAATCTCCTTGCCTCCACGCAAACGTAACAGTCCATCCAGTTCATTCTTCTGAGCTTCCGTCAGATCCAGCCGGCGTAAAGTCTCCCGAAAAGAGACGTAGTCACGGCCCAACAAATGACTTTTGAGCTCCTCCTGAGCCTCCGGCAATTGTGGAAGTGCCTCTTGAAATAAACCATTCAGAAAGCCTACATGCCCCATAGCGATTTTAAAAGATTTCACACCCGCAGCCTGTAAAGATGAAATTGCGAGCGCCACTACTTCAGCATCAGCCTCAGGTGAATCGTCACCTACCAGCTCGACCCCTGTCTGGAAAAACTCCGCTTCCCGCCCTGCTTCTTCCTCAATGGCACGGAAAACATTAGCGTGATAGGACAACCGCAATGGTAATGGCTCATCCTTTAATAAAGATGCCACAACACGGGCAACCGGAGCTGTCATTTCAGAACGAAGCACTAGCGCCTGACCACGATTGTTGAGCAATTTATAAAGCTTTTGGTCGGACGTAGAGCTAGCTACGCCAACTGTATCGTAATATTCTAGCGTCGGAGTCATCATTTGCTGATAACCCCAGCGACTCATGCAATGCAGTACATCATTCTCAATTTTGCGTAATTTCGTTACGGCCCGGGGCAGATAGTCCCGAACGCCAGACGGCTTCTCAAATCCCTTTGGTTTGGACATCTTCATTGTTCACCTCGTCAGTTATCATTAGATACTGTTTATATTTACTTTACTATGGTAAAGTGGTAGCAAATTAAAGTATTTTCAATATCGTATCATGGTCACTGCTTTTTCGTCAATCTAACGGGGTAAAGCTATGACTTCAATTCTAATGCTTGTATGCTTAAAGCTTGTCTACCTAGGTTGAATTGTTCACAAAGAAAATCTAAATCAAACACTTATGTACTTCGAACCAATACTTGGGAATCCCTTTATTTTGCCTCCACGTTTATCCAATACTATAATGAGCTAATATGATTGTACTTCATAATTCTGTAATTAGTGTTCTAAAAATCTACTTACAACTAGAAAGAAGGGCTAATGCGTGACTAAATCCTATATGATTGGCGTTGATATTGGAACTACAAGTACCAAAGCAGTTCTCTTCGAGGAAAAAGGAGCCATAGCTGCACAAGCTAATGTAGGATATCCCTTACATCAGCCCTCACCCTCAATAGCGGAGCAGGACCCAGAACAAATCCTGAGTGCAGTCTTCCATACTATCTCTGAAGTTATGCGGCAAAGCGGTGTATCTGCGGATGCAATCCTTTTCGTCTCCTTCAGTTCTGCCATGCACAGTGTCATTGCAGTTGATAAACTGGGTAAGGCCCTAACTGCCTGCATCACATGGGCTGATAATCGCAGTGCCGGATGCGCACTTCGTTTGAAGGATGAGCTAAACGGCCATGAATTGTATCTACGCACAGGTACACCTATACACCCAATGTCTCCGATCACCAAGCTAATGTGGCTTCGAGAAGAACATCCAGAAGTGTTCCAACAAACCTATAAATTCATTTCCATAAAAGAATACATATTCGCAAGACTGTTTGGCGAATACATCATCGATCATTCCATTGCCTCTTCCACAGGCATGCTCAATCTGGAGAATCTAGAATGGGATAAAGAAGCTTTGGAGATTGCCCACATTACAACAGATCAACTCTCGCGGCTTGTTCCCACCACGCAGATTATGCAAGGGCTGCTCCCTGGTCTGGCAGAGGAGCTTTTGCTGCTCCCTACAACTCCATTTGTTGTTGGCGCCAGTGATGGCGTCCTGTCCAACCTCGGCGTAGGCGCAATTGAGCCCGGTGTAGTGGCCGCTACGATTGGTACGAGTGGAGCAATTCGTACCGTAGTCGATCACCCGCTCACCGATCCCAAAGGACGGACCTTCTGTTATAACTTAACCCCAAAACATTGGGTGATCGGAGGCCCCGTCAATAATGGTGGCATGCTGTTCCGCTGGGTACGTGACGAGTTCGCGGCCTCTGAAGTTGAAACCGCCAAACGACTAGGCATTGATCCTTACGAGGTTCTGACTCGCATTGCAGAGCAAGTTCCTGCGGGAAGCGGTGGACTTTTATTCCATCCTTACTTGACTGGAGAACGAGCACCGCTGTGGAATCCGGATGCTCGGGGCTCCTTCTTTGGCCTTACTATGAACCACCATAAGGAGCATATGATTCGGTCAGTACTAGAGGGCGTAATCTTCAATATGTATATGGTTCTCCTTGCTATGGAAGAGCAAATCGGACGCCCAAGCAGAATCCTTGCCACAGGCGGTTTCGCCCGCTCCTCAGTGTGGCGGCAGATGATGGCTGATATCTTTGATCAGGAGGTTGTCATTCCGGAGAGTATCGAGAGCTCCTGCCTCGGTGCGGTTGTACTTGGCCTTTATGCTACGGGTCGTGTAGATTCATTTGATGTGGTGTTTGACATGATTGGTTCAACCTATAAACATGATCCATTGGATGAACATACCAAAATATACAAGCAGCTGCTGCCGATCTATATTTCTGTCTACCGTAGTCTCGAAAGCCAGTATCAAGCCATTGCAGAATTTCAGCGAGAACAAGCTGGAGAATAAGGCAAAAATAAAAAGCGTCGGCCTGCCCACATATGTGGGAAAACCGACGCTTTTATATTTCCTTGCAATAGACTATGCACTTTTAGATTCTGCTTTTGCTTTCTGTGGACCCGAGCCGAAGATGATCCAAGCCGATTTAATATATCGGAAGGCAAAGGCCACTACCACCCATGAACCTAACAACGCAAAGAGCCAACCCCCAGCAATCGCTGCGGTATATGCAAGAGAACCCCCGTGAAACGGTAATTTTCTATAGAAAAATAGCAGTAACGGATGCAGTAAATAGATACCGAAAGAGCAAGCTCCGGCAGATAACAACAGTCTTGTGAGCAAGCTTCGGCCCGCTCCGTACAATAAGAAGGAGACTTGTAGCAACACCACACAAGAGAGTAGCGCATGAAGGTTAGAGAATCCTTCATACCATAAACTATTGATGACTGTTTTCTTCGTATAGTTGTTAAACCATAGCTCAACATGAACAACCCCAGCTACGATCCACAACAACCACAACGTAATCCATACCGGACCTTTACCGGCGCGCCAGCCTTCACGTGAAGGTACCAGCCATTTTTTCAAAGAAGGATAATATACTGCAATCCCAGCACCCAGCAAGAAATACGAGAAATAAGTGATTGCCAGACTGCCCTTGGACAACTGCCAATACCCGTTATTAGTCATGTATTTATTCAGCAGCACAAAACCCCATTGTAGAATCAATCCGATTAGCGGTGCCCAAGCCGCCAGACGACGAACCTTTTGCAGACACCACAGAATGAGTGGAAACAATACATAGAACTGAATAATGATAATAATATAATACAAATGCGTGTATGCTGTTCCTGTCCACAAATACTTCCAAAGCTTAGAAGCCATCTCCCCTGGAGGTAAACTCCATGTATGTCCCGCCGTCATTTTTAATGCAAAATACAACAGTGAAAATAGTACATAAGGCACGATAATATAAAGCAGCCTTCTACTGTAGAACTTCCCCAGCGTCTTTCCGCCCAGAGGACGATCAATATAGTTATAGAACAGCACGAACCCACTCAAAAATATGAATGAAGGTACAGCGAACTGGCTGAATTTATTAATAAATAAGAACGGATGAAACATGTTTGTACCTAGTGTCTCCGCCAACGTTCGCGAAGTAGCATGAATAGCTAGCACTGCAAAAATAGCAATCGCTCGAAAAATATCCAGCTGCGGAATTCTTTCTTTTTGTCTCATTATCTTTCCTCCTGTTAAGCTCCGCATCAAAATGATGCCTAATCAAGTATTAACCTTCCTCATCTCCTCCGAGACATGTCCTGACTTTACCTTGGAACTAGACTCTAGAGACCGAGGAACACTTCCCAAGAAGATCCATGACTTAGGAATTCGGCGAAAAGCAAACTGCACCATGAACCAGCTTCCTCCCAGTGCAACTACAAGTCCTCCATAGATGAAGAAAACATAAGTTAGCGATTCGAGGGGAATATGATATCGGAACCTGCGATATATCGCCAGCAATAGCGGATGAATCAAATAAATTGCAAATGACAACTCACCTAAACGAGTCAAGAAAGCAACGATCACACGAGGGGCCTTTCGATAAAGCAAAAATGTAGCGTACAACAGAACCAATGCCGATAACATCGTATGAACATTCCATAACAGCTCGTACCACAGCGAATCCGTCCACACCCCAAAATGGCGGGCTACATACCATAGCTGCACATGGATAAAGGCTGCAATTAACCACAAGCTCACTAATAAGGCAGTCCATCTCTTTTGCTTGGCAGCCAGCTCACTCCATGGCTTTATCAGCCACAGCTTCACCTTCTCAAAGTGAATGGCGAGATAAGCACCCATCATATAATAGGCCAGGTAGGAGATCGCCAAGCTCCCTTTTTCAACAATGTGCAGTTCGTACTTATTCCAAAAAATAAAACCCCACTGAAGCGCCAAACCCACCGGTATCGCCCATTTCATTAAGAAGCGGGAACTCTGCAGTAGCTTAAGCAGCACTGGAAAAAGCAAATAAAACTGAATGCTAATAAAGACAAAATACAAATGCGCATATGCGGAACCCGAGAATAACGCTCTAGAAAAGCTTAACAAGTTATCTCCAAGGCTCTGCATCAATCGTCCGTTCACATATAGAGTTAGTGCATAATAGCCCATAGAAGCTAGCAAATAAGGCAGTAAGATATACTTTAATCGCCGACGGTAGAAATTAATGATCAAGCTACGTGTCACAGGACGACCATAATAATTATAAAACAATACGAAGCTGCTAAGGAAAATAAATGAGGGCGTACCGAATTTAAAGAAAATGTTAATCCAGTTCAGCCAGTAATAATAAGGTGAATGCAGTGCCTGCTCTCCAGCAGCAAAAGATGAGGCATGCACATGCAGCACACCTAATATAGCTAGAGCTCTGAAAATATCCAGCTGGGGCAGCCTTTCCTGTCTCACAGTATTCATATTAAATTCCTCTTCTCTACTATGATGGTTGTTCATAGAGACGCTAAGCGGAATGTGGAAACTGAACATACCAGGAAGTCTGCACTTACTGAATTTACATTCTGATATTTGACGCTGAATGCCTAGCGTGGGATTTACGTGATTACTAAGGTTAATTATACCGCCTACATCCGAATAAAAAACTTAAGAAGATCTTAAAGTTTTCTTAATATGCTTCTCCAAGACGCAAGAAACCCTGCAGATCCTGCGCTAAAAAAACGCAATATGAAACTGCAGGGTTTACGAAGCATCTTTTACACTTGTTCCGAAGAATCTTCCGATGAAGCTGGGCGTAGCTCTCGCAGTGGGTTGCCTCCTACAAAAGAGCCAGCCGCCACGTTCTTGTGTACTACTGATCCTGCGGCAACAACTGCCCAATCACCGATGGTTACACCGGGAAGAATCGTTGTATTGGCGCCAATCAATACATTTTCCCCAATCACTACTTCTCCCAGGCGATACTCCTTGATTAAATATTCATGCGCCAGAATCGTCGTGTTATAACCGATAATAGAGTTCTCACCCACCGTTATTTTTTCCGGAAAAAATACATCCACCATCGCCATCAGACCGAAGGAGGTATGCTTGCCTACCTTCATCCCGAGAATCCGACGATAGATCCAGTTCTTTAACGGTAGAATCGGGCAATAACGGGCAATCTGAATAAAAATAAAGTTGCGGACACCCTTCCACGGGCTGACCGTACGGTAAATGTACCAAAGTGAGTTATGACCTTCTACAGGATATCGGGTTACGTTTCTCACGATTCACTCGTTCCTCGCTCCACAATTTCTATAATATCCTTCATGTTATGGATGATATAGTCGGGATCATACTTGCGGAGAGTCTCTTCGCCTTTTAAAGACCACGATACTCCAGCCGCATATACACCAGCAGCTTTTGCTGACTGAATATCAACCGTACTGTCACCCACCATAAGAGTTTTACGAGGATCAACGCCAAGGTTATTGACTGCTGTCAGAACAGGCTCTGGATGTGGCTTTGGTTCAGTAACATCGTTCACCGTCACAATCGTATCCATGTACTTTAGCAAATCAAACATCTCAAGCGATTTAATCGTTGTTGGACGAATTTTTGTAGTCACAATCCCCATTTTAATTCCACGACGTAAGAGCTCTTCCATTGTCTCATTCACTTGAGGAAAGGGACGTACTAACTCATCGTGATGTTCATAATTATAAGAACGGTAGGATTTCTCAAGCGCACCACTTACATCCTCAAGTCCAGAGAAGACTCTCATCTGTTGCTGAAGGGTTGTGCCCATATGCGGAATAATCTCTTCCCTAGTGAGTGGAGCTAGACCATTGTCCTTCAGCGCGTACATAAACGAACTAATAATTAACTCATTCGTATCGACAATCGTTCCATCTAGATCAAAAAGAACGCATTCTATCATAAGCTTTACTGCTCCTTCTTATCTCCATCCGCAGGCTGTCCTTGCTCAGGTTGAGCCCCGTGACGAGCTTTCTGCGGTGTATTTACTGCGCTTTCAGGCACTATGGTATCTGCTTTGATCGGTTTAGTACATACGATAGGATCAGAATAATGTGCTTTAGGCTCTCCCGTGACCCTACGAATAATGATAAGCAGTACAGCTGCGACGATGATCAGTAAAGCAAGCAGCTGAGAAATACGGATATTTCCATAGCTTGGGTCCAAGTATCCTTGCTCAAAGCCTAACCATTCCATCGGTTTCCACAATCCGTTCATAAAGGATGCCAAGCCTGCACTTCCATTAAAGGCCAAGCTGTCCGTACGTATGGCTTCAATGAAGAAACGACCGATGGAATACCATATAAAGTAAGACATGAAGATCTCACCGGCTCGCACAAACTTCTGACGACGAAGAACCATTAGTAGCGCGATACCTAGTAAGCTCCAAAGAGATTCATACAAGAAGGTCGGATGATGAAAAGCATCCCCTATGTACATTTGGTTCACAATGAAGTCAGGTAAATGCAGTTTATCCCGTAAAAACGACTCTTCAACCACGCTGCCGTATGCCTCTTGGTTGACAAAGTTTCCCCAGCGTCCAATCATTTGACCCGCAAGTAGTCCAGGTGCACAAATATCAACGATACGCCAGAAGGGGTAGCCTTTATAGCGGAAATAAATAATCCCGCAAATAATGGCTCCAATTAACGCACCGTAAATGGCGATGCCACCATTCCAGATCTTAAAGACATCTATTAAATTATCCTTATAATCCTCCCATTTAAACGCTACAAAGTAAATCCGTGCCCCAATAATGGCCGAAGGCACACCTAGCAGCAGCATATCCATAAAGAATTCTTGTGGTATACCAAACCGTTTGCCCTCGCGGATCGCAAGAAATAACCCCGCGAGTGCACCGAAACCTAGTATTAATCCGTACCAGTGTACTTGCAGTGATCCAATTGAGAAGACAATAGGATTTAGTGCTAATGGGAACATTCTCTCACACTCCTAATCGAGATCATCCATATCTTCAGATATGGTCGCAGTTAGCTTATTCGTGAACTGCAGGGCTGCATTAAAGCCCATTTGTTTCAGGCGATAGTTCATCGCTGCAACCTCTATAATAACTGCAAGGTTACGTCCTGGGCGTACGGGAATCGTTACAAGCGGAACATCTGTGTCAATAATCCGTGTCGTTTCCTCATCAAGTCCAAGTCGATCATACTGCTTGTCTTGCTGCCAAGCTTCCAATCTAACAACAAGTGTAATCCGTTTATGATTACGAATGGCACCCGCACCAAAAAGTGTCATTACATTAATGATACCGACTCCACGGATCTCCAGTAAATGACGGATTAACTCAGGGGCTGTACCATGCAGCTGGTTATCTGAAGTCTGACGGATTTCTACGGCATCATCAGCAATCAATCGATGACCGCGTTTTACAAGCTCAAGGGCTGTTTCACTTTTACCAATCCCACTACTACCCGTAATTAGCATACCTACACCATATACATCACAAAGTACGCCATGAATAGTCGCCGTAGGCGCTAATTTTCCTTCTAGGAAGCTCGTCAAACGGCTGGAGAAAATAGTCGTAGCCATCGAGCTGCGAAGCACAGGAAGAGCCTTTTCATTACTTATGTCAATTAACTCTTGAGGCACTTCTAAACCACGTGTAATTACAATACAAGGTGTGTTATCATTGCAAATTCCACGAAGTCGGCTTTTCCGCTCAGCTTCGGGCAGCATGGAGAAAAAAGCGAGTTCTGTTTTGCCTAGCAATTGAACACGTTCTTCTGGATAATATTCAAAATAACCAGCAATCTCTAGTCCAGGGCGATTCAGGTCATCGACCGTAATGGGTCTCTTTAGACCTTCCTGGCCGGAAATAACCTCTAATTGAAAATGCTGTACCAATTCAGATACTTTTACTTTCTTAGCCATGTAATTTCGTCCTTTCGTCACCTGCGGTATTTGTCCGCTTACTGCGTCCGGTTGGCAGCGATCTCTTTACATTCCGGAGGTAATTCTCCTGCTATCTTAATTGATAACGCTTATGAATGCAATCTTAGCGCCTAACCAAACAGGGTCCATCTAAACAATAAAGCCACCCTTTCGGGTGGCTTTATCAAGAGAGAAAAGATCTTTACAATCTTATCCCAACAAAATGTTAGCTTCGGATTCTTTATCAAAGAAGTGAATTTTGTTCATATCAATAGCCAATTTAGGCTTGCTGCCTTCGCGAGTAGTGGAACGTCCATCTACACGAGCGATTACAGTAGATTTACCAAGGCCGCTCAAGTAAAGGAGCATTTCGTGACCAAGGTTCTCAGTAACATCAACCAATGAAGTGAAGATTGTGTTCGGGGAAGCTTCCAAGAATACTGGCTCTTCATGGATATCTTCTGGACGAACGCCCATGATTACTTCTTTACCGATGTAACCTTTGTTGCGGATGATTTGAGCTTTTCCGCCTGGTACTTCAACATCAAGGTTCTCAGCACGGAAACGGATAGAACCGCTCACTTCGGACAAAGTACCATTGATAAAGTTCATTGTAGGGGATCCGATAAATCCAGCTACGAACAAGTTTGTAGGTTCATTGTACAACTCTTCAGGGGAAGCTGCTTGTTGAATGATACCATCATACATAACTACGATGCGATCACCCATTGTCATAGCTTCTGTTTGGTCATGCGTTACGTAGATACAAGTAGTTTCAAGGCGCTTAACCAGTTTAGTGATTTCAGCACGCATTTGACCACGAAGTTTAGCATCCAAGTTGGAAAGAGGCTCATCCATCAAGAAGACTTGTGGATCACGTACGATAGCGCGTCCCAAAGCGACACGTTGGCGTTGACCACCGGAAAGCGCTTTTGGTTTACGATCTAGCAAATGCTCGATATCAAGAATTTTAGCAGCTTCGCGAACTTTCTTGTCGATTTCATCCTTCTTCACTTTACGAAGTTTCAAACCGAAAGCCATGTTTTGGTATACGCTCATATGCGGATACAGGGCGTAGGATTGGAATACCATCGCGATATCGCGGTCTTTAGGTGCAACGTCATTAACTACACGATCGCCAATGTACATTTTACCTTCGGAGATTTCTTCCAAACCAGCGATCATACGCAAAGTTGTGGATTTACCGCAACCGGAAGGTCCAACCAATACTAGAAATTCCTTATCTTTAATATCAAGATTGATATCGATTACTGTTGCTTTATCTGAACCCGGGTATTTTTTGAAAATATGCTCTAAACGTACGCCTGCCATTGTATTTCCCCCTCGAGTTAATTATTAATTAGTTAATATAAAAATTCTGTTTCCTTGTACATTTATATTACCCCAGTCGGGACACTATGGCTATTTGTAAGGTTCACAAAAAACCTATTTCCTTTTCGTCACTTTATACAAAAGCATAGTAAGCTTAACAATAGCAGCGTCCCCAAAGCTTCGTACATCTGCTCCGGTCTCTTGTTTTATCTTATCCAGACGATAAAGCAGCGTATTACGATGGATATACAACTTCTTGGCGGTTTCACTTACATTACAGTCCATCTCAAAAAAAGTCTCCAAAGTCAGCAGCATTTCTTTATCTGATAGTACAGAGGAGTAGTCACCAATTTGTCCAAGCAACTGTTTGCGGCGTACATCAGGAATGCTGTTAACCAGACGTTCCAAATGCAGTTCCCAAGGTAAATGAATATACTCTCCTACTTGAAAAATACGACCGAGTACAATCGTCTCCCTGAGCAAAGCTACAGATCCAGTCAATCCCTTAACAGGGACTATAGCCGGAGCTACTGCCAAATGGAATACTCCTACCCATTCACTAGCTATCAGCTCATGTAACCCCATACTAGTCTGTGCTAGAAGATCATCTACACTCTCTTCTTCATCATCCTTATCATCCCCGCCCGTAAGTAATTCTTTACGAGCTAAAATTAACCATTCCTTCTCTTGAAGGGGAATGAGCAGAATTTCGTTCTCAAAATAGCTACGCAGTAATTTCATCAGTGAACGATAAGAGATCTGTGGACTATGGGCAATCTCACTACTAAGGAGGAATGGAATCATATCTCCGAACAGACGTCCCTTTAGGGTGATCTCATCGGGAATTTCAGTGTCATTCTTCTCTTGCTCTAGCTCCGTGTTCAACCAAGCGCCAAGCTGCCGCGCCTCCACTTCACCTTCTTCTCGAAGACCTGTTGCTTTAAGTGCAATAGCAAAATTTCGAACTGCATAGTTGACCAGTTGTACTTCCAGAGAAGTGAGCCCCTCCATTTCTACCCAGACAGCGGTTATACGTCCGTCACTCTCATACAAAGGTGCCCAGAGATGACCCTCATGGATTACCAGCTGATCCTGTCCTTCTAATCCCATGCTAAAAAGAGAAGCTGAATGCTGCCTCCCTAACTGCTTGATTCCGGTTCTCTTTCCGGTGAGCTGCTCTAATTTTTTCCGCAATGTCTCACTATCCATAGTCACCATGCTCCACCACTTTTGCTCTTTTCGCCTATTTTAGCATATTCTCTTATATTATGTTAATCGCTACAGTAGCGCGCTACTATAATACAACCATAAAACACAAAAAAAGCCACCACCATAAGGTGATGACTTTCTGTTTGGGATGAGCCATGAAGGACTCGAACCTTCGACACCCTGATTAAAAGTCAGGTGCTCTACCAACTGAGCTAATGGCTCATAAATGGTGGGGGATGATGGATTCGAACCACCGAACACGTACGTGAGCAGATTTACAGTCTGATGCGTTTGGCCACTTCGCTAATCCCCCAGGGAAAAGTGGCTCGAGACGGATTCGAACCGCCGACACGAGGATTTTCAGTCCTCTGCTCTACCGACTGAGCTATCGAGCCATATTAAATTGACATAAAAATAAAGTGGTAGTATTATACTTCCCACCCTAGTCTTGTGGAAAAAAATGGCGGAACCGACGAGATTCGAACTCGCGATCTCCTGCGTGACAGGCAGGCATGTTAGGCCAACTACACCACGGTTCCGCATTGATAATAATGGTGCCGGCGAGAGGACTTGAACCCCCAACCTACTGATTACAAGTCAGTTGCTCTACCAGTTGAGCTACACCGGCACGGTGTAAAAAGTATTTCTTAAAAAGTAATAATGGTGGAGGCTGAGGGGATCGAACCCCCGACCCTCTGCTTGTAAGGCAGATGCTCTCCCAGCTGAGCTAAGCCTCCAGGTATTATGGTAGCGGCGAAGGGGATCGAACCCCCGACCTCACGGGTATGAACCGTACGCTCTAGCCAGCTGAGCTACACCGCCACAATAATTAGAAATGCTATGGATTGAAAATGGCGGAGAGAGTGGGATTCGAACCCACGCACCGCTTACGCAGTCTAACCCCTTAGCAGAGGGTCCCCTTATAGCCACTTGGGTATCTCTCCAAACGATATCAGTACCACAGCAATCCAAACAGGAATTTAACTCCCTGAAAACTGAATCCGAATTGAATTTGCATTTTAAGTATAGGATAAGCCCTCGACCGATTAGTATTGGTCAGCTCCATGCATTACTGCACTTCC
>NZ_JBNNSE010000003.1:0-621680 GCF_050277435.1 Paenibacillus sp. NPDC101420 | reverse complement strand
TACGCATCGTCGCCTTGGTGGGCCGTTACCCCACCAACTAGCTAATGCGCCGCAGGCCCATCCCTCAGTGACAGATTGCTCCGTCTTTCATTCTTTCTTCAGGAGAAAAAAGAAATTATCCGGTATTAGCTACCGTTTCCGGTAGTTATCCCAGTCTAAGGGGCAGGTTGCCTACGTGTTACTCACCCGTCCGCCGCTAAGTTATTTTGAAAGCAAGCTTTCAAAATAACTCCGCTCGACTTGCATGTATTAGGCACGCCGCCAGCGTTCGTCCTGAGCCAGGATCAAACTCTCCAATTAGTATTGAAAAGAGCGATATGCTCATTTTGAAACTGACGATTCATTAAATGAATCTTTTAAAAATTAACGCGTTCCATTTGTTCAGTTTTCAAAGAACTTGCTCCCGGCATTTCGACATCAACTGTCTCTTGCACAGGAATTATAGTATATCATGTTGTCGTATTTCTTGTCAACTTATTTTTTTCATCGTTTGTGTTTCATTTGTCCGATGCGTCATAAGCACAAGAGATAATATACCATGCTGTTCTTATGTTTGCAAGCTTTTTTTGAAATAAAAATAATCTACGAATAAATACTTTCAAACTAGCACAAAACAACACAAATTGATTCCAATAATCCTTAATTTATGGCTAAATAGAATTTATCGTAATCCCATATATTAACTTCTATTGATACGTACGAGAGGAGTCTAAATGAAAAACAATCCATCTAGTGCTGCGACCCAAACAAACACCAAGGACAAGGAGCAGCGTAATCTGCAGCAAGCAACAATCTATAAGATTTTGCTGGCTGTCAGCTTTGTTCATTTATTTAATGATTCTATTCAGGCAGTCATCCCTGCAATCTTTCCTATTCTCAAAGATAACTTGATGCTCTCCTTCGCTCAGATCGGGTGGATCTCCTTTGCTTTAAACATGACGTCCTCCGTTATCCAACCAGTCATTGGGTATGCGGCAGATCGTAAGCCACGTCCTATATTGTTACCACTGGGTATGTGCAGCACATTTCTAGGCGTACTTTTATTGGCTTATGCCAACAACTATATTCTTGTATTGTTTTCCGTCATGCTAATCGGCTTCGGATCTGCTACCTTTCATCCCGAAGGCATGCGTGTTGCTCATATGGCTGCCGGTCAGCGGAAAGGTCTGTCGCAATCTATTTTTCAAGTCGGCGGCAATGCTGGACAATCTTTAGGACCAATGCTCACGAAATGGATTTTCATTCCCTTTGGGCAGATCGGCGCTCTTGGCTTCACTATCGTTGCGGCTGCCGGAATTGCCGTACAGACCTATGTCGCTCGCTGGTATCGAGAGATGCTGGATGCGGGATATACGTTTCATAAAAAATCAACAGCTCGCGCAATCGATCCTGCCCGCCGCAAAAGTATTCGAACGGCAACAATCATCCTTGTGTTCCTAGTCTTTGTAAGATCTTGGTACGGCGCTTCTATCGGCAGTTACTACGCTTTCTATTTAATGGACAAATATCAAATGACGCTTGATAAGGCCCAAATCTATATTTTTATGTATCTGGCAGCTGGAGCTGTCGGTACATTCTTTGGAGGCCCACTGGCAGACCGCTTCGGACGGCGTAATCTCATTCTTCTCTCTATGGTCGGAACAGTGCCCTTCGCACTGGCTCTACCCTTCGTGAACCAAATGTGGGCAGCTATACTCTTACTGATTGGCGGCTTCATCCTTTTGTCCAGCTTCTCTGTTACTGTAATCTATGCTCAGATGCTTTATCCAGGCAATATCGGAACAGTTTCAGGGTTAATCACTGGTCTTGCTTTTGGGCTCGGAGGAATTGGCTCCTTGGTACTCGGCAATCTGATTGACAGCATTGGAATTTCAAAAGTGTTTATAGCTTGTGGATTCCTACCTCTTTTGGGTTTCCTTGCTCTCCTGCTTCCTAGAGACGAGAAACTAGAAGAATGGGCCGCTCAATAAACATCAGTAACATCAGTAACCACTTAACGCCTTACTCATGACTGTAGAAAATAGAGCGGCAGCCTTCCCGCTGCCCTCTGTCATATAATTATCCTTATTTGTACGATCAAACCCCATCCACACTGCAGCTGTCCATTCCGAAGTATAACCAACAAACCACAAATCCCGGTTAGCTTTCTTGCTTACGCCTGACAGATCCAATTGGGTTGTTCCGGTTTTCCCCGCTACAGGCCTGTTCATTTGCGCTTTTTTGCCCGTTCCTTCATTGACAACATTACGTAGCATCATCGTCATTGCCTCTGCGGTTCGTTGCGATATTACCTGCCGTGATTCGGAGAGATGTGAATACACAACCTTCCCTTTTGAATCCATTATCGTGCGTACCATATGAGCCTCATTGAATTTACCTCCATTAGCAAAGACACCATAGGCTTGTGTCATTTTAAGTGGCGATACCCCATTATGAAGCCCTCCTAAAGCTATTGATAAATGGTTATCCTCCTCTGTCAGTACAATTCCTAATTTGGCTGCAAATTGCCGTGCAGAAGAGATTCCAACCTGCTTCAAAAGCCAAACAGCTGGCGCATTCACGGATTTTTGCAGCGCTCTACTCATTGTGATTTGACCTTGATACACACCGTTCAAATTCTCAGGTACATAGTTTCCATAAGCGTATTTGCGATCAGAAAGTATGCTATTCGGGCTAAACTTCCCGCTCTCTAGCGCGGGTCCATAATCAATGATCGGCTTGAAGCTGGAGCCTGGCTGCCGCGCATCAATTGTAGCTCTGTTCAAGCTCCCCTCATTTTGTTCACGCCCACCAATTAGTGCCACCACTTCACCTGTACGATGATCCATTATGGTCATAGCTGCTTCTACCTGCTGATCTTTTCCGTTAGGCGGGAAAGAAGAACCCTTTAGAAAAGCCTGCTCTAGCGCCTGCTGTGCTTTAATGTTCAACCCTGTAACAATAGTGTAGCCACCCGTTCGAAGCTCCTCCACAGACTTCCCAGTGATCTGAGCCGCTTCCTTAAGCGTAGCGTCCACATAATGCACACCAATGACTTCTACTTTGTTCGCAGCGGGAGGTTGATACTTTTTATCTCTGGCCTCAAGCATTTGTTCTTTAGTAATCAGTCCTTGATCTAACATAATCTGTAGAACGAGATTCCTTCTTGTTTTGGATAATGTACTATTGTCTACCGGATTATAAATAGACGGTCCTTTAGGGTTTCCCGCCAAGGTGGCGATTTGCCATATTTCTAGTTTTTTCAAATCGGATACGCCGAAGTAACGCTCCGCAGCTGCCTTTACTCCATATTGTCCACGCCCCATGTAAATCTGATTGAGGTAAAGCCCTAAAATCTCTTGTTTTGATAACTGCCTTTCCAATGCAAGAGCAATGGATGCTTCGTTTAGCTTACGTATGACATTCTTGTTCCTATTCAAATAAAGATTGCGAGCTAGCTGCTGAGTAATACTACTCCCGCCCTCGGAGAGATCCATATCCACAATATTATTTAGAAAAGCGCGAGAAATTCCTTTATAATCTAATCCCTGATGCCTATAAAAGCGCCGGTCCTCCACCGCTAAAAACGTATTTATCAATAATGCAGGCATTTCCTCCAGCTCCGCTGAATGTCTATACCCCGAGCCCGGTAAAGGGATCATTCGTAATGTCGTCCCATCCGAGGTCTTAATGATGCTCGATTCCGGCAGCTGAAGTTTATCCTCTTGCTGTTTAACCACTTGCCCGCCGTATTGAAATACGTAAAGCAAACCCACGAGCGCTATTATTATTCCAATGATACTCCCATCAAATAATAAATACCCCAGACGGAGTATCCGGGTACGCACGATCCATCTGCCATCCTTGCCTGAATGGGCTACACTTTGTTTTTTTTCGGTAACGGCATTCATGATTCTATAATCAGGTTCTCTAAGAACCGCTCCATACTACGGGCTTCAACACTCGCTGTTTCAAGAAGTGCTTGGGCTTCCATCCCATCATCCGTGTTGTCAGCCTCCTCTACCTCACGGAGAGCACGGAGAATTGCCCGAGTTCTTATCAATAAAGCTACAGCTGGTGTGTCCTGCATCGTTTCTGTTGCTACGCCTCTATTCGGAACTTCAATTCTTTGCATGCGATTCAGGTTAGCGGCGATTTGGCCTACTTCTCCTCCAGAGAGGACCTTGATTTCTTTTGTTACTCCCTTGTCTGCCAACTCTAAGGTTCCAATCAGTACCGTGTGCAAATCATCGGCAATTTTCTGTGAACGGAGAATAAACAACCCACTGAAGAATAGAACAAATAGAATTATGACGCTAGGGATTGTTCCAACATGATTAATGATCCAATGGATAAGACGAACAAAAAAGACGCCTGATTTCCCCGAATAATGAGAATACAGCAAAGCAACAGCCCGCTGGACAGCAAAAAGAAAGGCAGCACTCAAAAGAGCACTCCCTATAAAAATATAAAGATAATGGATGCGAACCGTCCGAAGTTTGTGCATAGTCATCCCCTCCTTGTGCTCACAAGGATATCTTCCAAATCTTAAGAACCCGCCAAGAGTTTTCTTAAGATTCTATGAAGAATGGGAAATAGGTGATAAAATCCGTCCGAAGCGGGGAGCTTTCTACATAAATAACGCCATTGTGGCGTTCGATGATACTTTTGGAAATGGCAAGACCTAGGCCTGAACCGCCTGTATGCTGTGAACGAGACTTCTCTGCTCGATAGAATCGTTCAAAAATAAACGGAATATCACTCTCTGCGATCATCTCTCCAAAATTGCTAATGCGGATAACCGCTTCATTTCCCCTTTTACTGAAACCAATCTCCACTTTCCCGCCGCTTCTACCGTAACGGATCGCGTTCGTAATCAAATTTTCATAAGCACGAACTAATTCTTTAGGGGAAGCCTCTATCCACAACTCATCAGCTTGGTCATCGATCTCATAGGTCATTTCAGCCTTTGTTAGTTCGGGAACTGACTCTTCCGCTAGCTGCCGTATAAATGCTTTTAAATCTAATCGCTCCATAACCAGAGGGTATTCCCCACTATTTACGCGTGTATATTCAAAAAGATCGTCGATCAGTTTACGCAGCACAAGGGATTTGTTGTAGGCTATGCTCACGTAATATCGTATTTCTACTTCTTCCTGGCATCGATCTTGCTCGATATATTCCAGAAAACCGAGGACAGAGGTAAGGGGGGTTCGTAAATCGTGGGAGACACCTGTGATCAAATCATTTTTTGCATTCACTGCTTTACGTTCCTCTTCCACGGAGTGCTGCAAACGTTCAGCCATTTCATTAATATTCTCAGCCAGCACTCCCAGCTCGTCCGTGGTTCTGACTTCAATTCGGTGCGACATCCCGGAGCTTGTGATTTCCCGAATTCCTTTGGTGATCTCCTCCAGATACAGTACTATTTTACGAGTATAGATAAAAAAGAACAGCAAAAAGCTGATAATACCAGCTGCGGTCAGCAGTGGCATAGAGCCAATATGATTAATGATCCAGCGTAAGATACGTGAATAGGGAGCCGACTCTGACACTGGATTCAGATAGATCATGAAATTAACGAGCTGGTAACCTGCAAACAGCAGTAATCCACCGGAAAGCACACTAAGCAAAAAGGCGTATATAAACTTCCAACGAATCGTAGTTATATATTTTGAATTCAAGAAGCCTCACCTAATCCTTTCAGGAAGGTCCATCTAATTTATACCCAACTCCCCAGACGGTTTGTATATAACGGGGGCGCTTCGAATCCACTTCGATTTTATCGCGGAGGTTACGAATATGTACCATAACAGTATTACCCCCATCTAAAAATGGTTCGTTCCACACCTTATCGTATATCTGCTCTAAGCTGAGCACTTGACCTTGGTGCCTTGCCAAAAGTTCTAAAATAGAAAATTCCCGGGGGGTCAGCTTAATCTTCTGCTGGTCTATATGTACCTCATGCTTAGACGTATCTATAGTTAAATCTTCAAAGCTCAGTTTGCTGTCATTCCCTAGGCTATTACTATCTTTATTGAAAGCGTGATAACGACGCAGCTGTGACTTAACTCGTGCCACAATCTCCAAAGGATTAAACGGCTTGCCCACGTAGTCGTCCGCTCCTATGCTAAGTCCTGAGATTTTGTCCATATCCGTATTTTTGGCTGAAAGGATGATAATTGGCATCTTCCGCTCTTCACGGATCTTCATACATGCAGCTAATCCATCCATCTTAGGCATCATGACATCAAGAATAATCAGATCTACTTCTTCCTTCTGCAGACACGCCAGTGCCTCCATCCCATCATAAGCTTTAAGCAGGCGATAGCCCTCATTACAGAGGTATATCGATAACAGCTCTACAATTTCCTTCTCATCATCTACTAACAATATCGTTTCTCTCTTCACAGGAGGGGGTTCCTTTCAAATATAGTAATAATTATCTTTAGCTTCTATATTAGCAGATCCATTGAACGTTTTTCCTCGAAAATAGAAACATGTACTTAAAATCGAACGACAATAAGTAGGTTACGCAAAAAAAGGGTACCCGCTCCACTCGTACTTAAACGAAATGGAACTGGTACCCTTTTAGAATTTAGTAAAAATATGCTTACATCTCCAGCAGTCGAATCAGCTCATCCTCATCCTCGATGACCTGAATGCCCAGCTGCTGTGCTTTGGCCAGTTTACTACCTGCCTTCTCGCCGGCAATAACCAAATCCGTCTTCTTAGATACACTTCCAGACACCTTCGCTCCGAGTGCTTCCAGACGTTCGGCGGCTTCGTCACGTGTAAGCTTTTGTAATGAACCGGTCAACACTACCGTTTTTCCGCTAAAGAAGGAATCCGTGCTAACAGGGCGTGCGGCCTCAGGAGCTTTTGCTTCAACCCCAAGCGCCCGCAACCGAGCAACATTCGCCACAACTATAGGATCTGCGAAGAAGTTAACAATACTCTCGGCGACAATCCCGCCAATGTCTGGCAACTCGGCAAGTTCTTCCGCTTTAGCCTGCATCACAGCATCCAGATCGCGGAAATGATCAGCCAGCATCTTAGTTGTTGCTTTACCTGTGTTAGGGATTCCTAACGCAAAGAGGAATGAGGCGAGATCGCGACCTTTGCTATCCTCTAACGCTTGCAGCAAATTCTGTGCTTTTTTCTCCCCGAAACGGTTCAGCTGTACAAGCTGCTCAAAGGACAACTCATACAGATCCGCAGAGTCATGAACATTAAGCTCGTCGTAGAGCTGACCTGCTGTCTTCTCACTAAACGTCTCAATATCCATCGCATCACGCGAAGCGAAATGAGTGATCCGACTAATAATTTGCGGTCTACAGTTCAGCTTATTATTACAGAAAAGATGCGCACCACGCATTTCTAGCGGAAATCCACAAGCCGGGCAATCCTCAGGGAAAATAATTTCTCCTCCGTCATTCTCTTCTGTTACCTTGCCGAGAATTTCCGGGATAACATCATTAGAACGCCGAATAAACACTCGTGAGCCTAAGGCGAATTTCAAGTTTTTGCGCTCAATATCGCCCACATTATTTAATGTGCAATTCTGCACGGTAACTCCAGCAAGCTCTACGGCTTCAACACGAGCTAAAGGAGTCACTTTACCTGTACGTCCTACATTCCAGCTAACAGACTCAAGCACGGTCGTTGTTTCTTCAGCTTCAAATTTATAAGCCACTGCCCAGCGAGGGAACTTGTCAGTGTAACCAAGAACTTCACGAATACGGAAATCCGTTACCTTGATCACCGCTCCATCAATGAGGTAATCAAGACTTGAACGACTCTCCTCGATTCCAGCAAGCTGCTCAGTCACATCATCGAAATCATTACAGTAAGTCAGATAAGGATTAACTTTGAATTTATTATTCCGTAGAAAATCCATCATCTCCTGATGATCGGCGAACTCTACACCTTCGCCAAAACCTACATTATAGAAATATGCATTCAAACGACGTTCTGCAGTAGTCTTCGGGTTTAGATTGCGCAGTGCTCCTGCCGCCGCATTACGCGCATTCTTAAGTGGCTCTGCAGCCCGGGTATTATAATCAGCGAGCACAGATAGATTCATAATCCCTTCGCCCTGTACTTCAATGACCCCTTCTTTAAAAGGAATCGTTAATGGAACAGACTTAATGGTCTTCACCTGAGCAAGTATTCCTTCCCCAATGACACCATTACCACGCGTCGATGCCTGTTCGAGAACACCATTCCGATAGGTTAGATTCAGCGTCAAGCCATCAAACTTCAGTTCTACTGCATAACAAGGAGCAGGAAGAGGGTTGCCTGGGTTCTTAAGATTGTACTCATTCACTAAGCGAAGTACCCGCGTATTCCAGCTCCGCAGCTGTTCAATATTCTGTGCTTTATCGAGACTCCAAAGCGGAGCCAGATGCCGATGCGGCGTGAAGCCCTTAAGCAGCTCTCCACCTACACGTTGTGTAGGTGAATCTGGTAGTACGAAGCCACTCTCAGCCTCCAGTGCTACAAGCTTGTCGTATAAAACATCATATTCCTTATCGCTGACTAGCGGAGCATCCAGCGTGTAATAGTGGTAATTATAATTATTTAACTCCGCAACAAGCTCTTCCATCACATGCATAGCATCCATGCAGGTACATCCCTCCGTCAATAAGTTTCCTAATGATTAGCGTGGTCTAAATATCCGTTCGTTAATCGTTTCCTACTATTATTCCACCCTGGTAATCGGTGCAAACCCTGCAAGCAGTCGTTTTACACCCACTGGTGCCGGAAAAGCAATTTGCAGCTCCGTATCATTCCCGGTGCCCTTCACAGCTACAACGGTGCCAGTACCCCATTTGCCATGCGAAACCTTATCACCCGCTTTGTATTCGCCAGCTGCTGCAGCCCCTGCTCCAGTAGCGCGCTGTGCGCCTCCGGAGGTTACTGTCACGCTGCTCTTGCTTGTCGCTGCGGACGCTGTGCTTCCGCTGCCAATCGGCGCCGCACCAGCAGCTCCACTTCGGCCGCCGAAGTTCCCACGACTGCCGCCACTGAAGCCGCGTCCGCCGTAAGCACCGCCTACCTCCGAGCCTCCGCGTTGGAAGCGGTCCTGTGTCTTCGCGGTATCTTCCTTCAACTCCTCCGGAATCTCTTCAATGAAGCGGGACGGCTGATTCGCCGTCGTCCGCCCAAAGAGCGTACGCATCCGCGCGCAAGAGAGAAACAATTGTTTCTCGGCGCGGGTGATCCCTACATACGCAAGCCGGCGTTCCTCTTCGAGCTCATCGTTGTCTTGGAAGGCTCGGCTGTGCGGGAACACGCCTTCTTCCATCCCGACGATAAATACCGTTGGGAACTCCAGACCTTTGGCGCTGTGCATCGTCATCAGGACTACAGCGTCACTACGGTCCTCTTCATCATCATTCACACTATCAATATCTGCGATAAGTGCAAGATCCGTGAGAAAAGAGACAAGCGATTTGTCCTCGTTATTCTTTTCAAACTCCATCGTCACGGACAAGAACTCATCGATATTCTCTAGTCGCGAGCGAGATTCGAGAGTGTTTTCATTTTGCAGCTCCAAACGGTACTGCGACATCTCCAGTATTTTTTCCGTCAGTTCTGTTACGGACAAGAACTCCACCATACGGTGCAGAGCTTCAATCATATCGTAGAACTCTACTAGCATATTCCGCGTCCGTCCGGCAAAGCCCAAATCATCTACAGTTTGTAGTACGCGGAAAATAGAAACACCACGCTCACCAGCCGCAGCTGCCAGCTTACCAACCGTTGTATCCCCTAATCCCCGCTTAGGTACATTAATAATACGCGTAAGGCTGATATCATCATCAGGGTTAGACAACAGGCGTAAATAAGCGAGCAGATCTTTGATTTCTTTACGATCATAGAACTTAATCCCGCCTACGATTTGATACGGAATATCAGATTTAATTAGAATTTCCTCGATTACCCGTGACTGGGCATTCGTACGATACAGTATCGCATGATTCTGGTAGGCTTGACCCTGTTTCACATTTCTGCTGATTTCTCCGGTTACAAAGTAACCTTCATCATGCTCGGAGTCCGCCCGGTATACCTTAATCTTGGCACCTTCCTCGGAATCGGTCCACAGCTTCTTCGGCTTACGTCCACTATTGAGTGCGATCACACCATTGGCTGCATTCAAGATATTAGCAGTTGAACGGTAGTTCTGCTCTAGAAGAATGGTCTTCGCTTCTGGATAGTCCTCTTCAAAATTAAGAATGTTCGTAATATCCGCTCCGCGCCAGCGATAAATCGACTGGTCACTATCCCCTACCACACAAATCCGGTGGTGGCTATCAGCGAGCATACGGCACAACATATACTGCGCTCTGTTCGTATCCTGATACTCATCCACGTGGATGTATTTGAATTTCTTTTGGTAGAAATCAAGTACCTCGGGAACTTCCTTAAACAGTTCGATGGTCTTCATAATCAAATCATCAAAATCAAGCGAGTTATTGCTTCTTAGACGTCTTTGATACATCTTATATACCTTTGCAACTAAGCCTTCAAAATAATCGCCAACCTTCTGCTCATACTGCGCCGGAGTGATCAGCTCATTCTTGGATGCGCTAATGATAGCCTGCACAGCTTTTGGTTCGAATTTCTTCGTATCAATATTCAGTTCCTTCATACAGTTACGTATTACGGATAACTGATCTGTAGAGTCCAGAATGGAGAAGTTGGAGGTAAAACCAATCCGCTCGATATCCTTCCGCAAAATCCGAACACACATAGAGTGAAAGGTGGATACCCAGATATCTCTTCCCTCAGGTCCGACAAGCTTAGATACACGTTCCTGCATTTCCCGCGCGGCTTTATTCGTAAATGTAATCGCCAAAATCGCCCAAGGCGGCGCCTTTCGATTTGCAATCAGCCAGGCGATTCTGTGAGTCAACACTCTCGTCTTCCCACTGCCCGCACCAGCCATAATCAAAAGTGGTCCTTCAGTAGTTTCGACAGCCTGTCTTTGTGGAGGATTCAGTCGACTTACTGCGTCTTGTATGCTAATAAGTTGCATGTGTAACATGCTCCTTTCTAAATATAAAATCACAAATCATAAGTAGTCCTAAAAATAACCACTAAACATAAACGCCTTTGGCGTCCTTATAAGGACGGTAAGTGTTTATGCGAAGAATATAAGGATAATGTATAAGGTGAAACTTATACTTTCTTATAATTTAATCGAATTGCTCTTGTACTGTCTTTTTTACAGCCGCAACTGTTAGCAGTGCCTGCTGTACATCACTATAAATAATATTGCCGACCACTACTGTATCACATAGAGCTGCTGCCTGCTCGGCTTCCGCCTCACAAGTAATGCCCCCACCATAAAAAAGTTGGGCGTGATCCACCATTTCGCGTACTGTCCGCACAGTCTCCATATCCCCGAACCTACCGCTGTATTCAAGATAAACAATCGGCAGTGACATCAGCCTGTCCGCAACCTGAGCATAAGCAGCCGCTTCTTCAGCATCAATGGCCGTCTCAGCCCCTGTAATCCGTGCAACTGAAGAGGCACTATTCAGCACAATATAACCTTCCGTTAGAAGCGAATCCCATGGAATCATAAATCCATAGCGTTCAATAGCTCGGCGATGATGGCCTACAATCCAGGCTGGATCAGGCGTATTAAGCACCATAGGGATCATATAAAGATCAAATCCGGGAACAGCAGCTTCAAGTTCGGATACCTCAAGTGCACAAGGTAACTCAAACTGTTTTACTCTTGCTAGGAGATCCACTGTATTCTCATAGGTTACTCCTGTTGAGCCCCCTATCAGTATGGCATCCGTGCCAGATAAGCAAACGGCCTCCAAATCCTCATCTGAAATCATCCGGTCAGGGTCTAGCTTAAATACATGCCGCCAAGGTTTGATCATTTGCTGCACTGATTTCATGAGAATCATCCTTAATAGTCATTTGGGCAAGACAAAGACACTCCTGCCGCCGCAAAAGATATAGATCTAGTCTATGCCAGCACAGCAGGTGTGTCAATTTAAAGCGAACAAAAATGCGAACATTTTTTCGTATTTTTTAATGGCAATAAGTAGTCTAAGATTTCAACGTACACCTGAGATGTTAATCAAATCCTCTTCGGGTACAAAATCAGTGTAAAAACCATCCACGCCCATACGGGCCAGTTCCCTAATTTCAGCTTCTTCATTTACTGTATGAACATATACACGAGCGCCAGCCTTCTTCAGCTTTTTAACAAAGCTCTTGGTGGCTCGACCAACTGGCATGGTAATATCCACACCTGTTTTATTAACAAACTCAATAACTTGTTCATCCGTATCCTTGGATTGGTACAGAGTGTAAAGCACTTCTGGAAAAGAATACACCTTATTGATCTCATCAAGCATCGACTGATTATATATTTGTGGAACAATCCGATCTAATAAGGCTGGATCCCGGCGCTGCGCCGCTTCTACCAACAATGTAAATTGCTTATTTATAAGTTCAGGTTTGATTTCTTTCGTATCGGTCACGATATAGGCATCTGGATAATGCTGCATCAGATCAAGCAACTTCTCGACATCGATCGGGGAGTATATATTCAGGATTGGACTGTCCATGAATTCCTTATAATCTAGTACTACCCCTTGTTTATTAGCAGGAAGAACATCCAACTGACCTAAAAGCTTACTCATGTTGCCTGACCACTCATGCCTACCTACTAGCTGATCATCAGCCGATAATAACAAGTCTACTTCAAATACGCGAGTTCCCTGTGCATAATTAGCAACAAATGCTTCAAAAGCATTGGTGTATGTATGGCCGTTAATGCCACCCATGGCATGTGCTACGACCTTGTGAGCTTCAAAGCCACTTGCAGGCTGCTTGTCTTCATTACTAAAAGCGATTACAAGTAACATGATAAGAGCTCCAATTACAATCACGGTTGCAACAATCTTTTTCTTATCCATAGTTGAGAGTTTCCTTTGCGAAGTTTAGATTATAAAACAATAGATAAACAATACCCCGCTCTACCATAGGTAGAAACGGGGATCGTATAAAAGTTTAATAAATCCAAAATAAGTGCAGGAATCAATAAGCATTTTTGTTGACGAAGCCGTTGCGAATCGTTTTGAAAATAATTCGAATGTCAAACAGTAAAGACCAGTTCTCGATGTAGAAAATATCGTGTTTGATCCGCTCCTCGATGGAAGTGTCACCGCGGAGTCCATTGCTCTGTGCCCAACCTGTAATTCCAGGTCGTACATGGTGTTTTACCATATACTTCGGAATTTCATCACGGAACTGTTCCACATAATATGGGCGTTCTGGTCTAGGTCCAACCACACTCATATGTCCCAGTAACACATTAAAAAATTGCGGAAGCTCATCCAGACTTGTCTTACGGATAAAGGTTCCAAATCTTGTTCTACGAGGATCTTCACGCGTACTCCAGCCCGTATCCTCTTCGCCGTCCTGCTGCATCTTCATGGAGCGGAACTTATACATCATAAAATTACGACGGTTCAATCCCACACGTTCCTGCCTGAATATAATCGGTCCCGGAGAGGTCAGACGAACACCAAGAGCCACGATAAGCATCACAGGAGAGATCATAATAATAGCGAACAAAGAGAACACAATATCAAACAATCGTTTTGCCATCTTATTACCCGTCATATCTAGTGGAATATCACGAACATTAATCATCGGCATGCCTGCAAAGTTATCAAAGTAAGGGCGGGCTGGTAAGTAGTCGAAAAAGTCAGGGATAATCAATGTGCGCACGCCTGCTTTTTCACAGGCCGCAATAATTGAAGGATACTTCGAATGTGCATCAAGTGGCAGCGCAAGTATAACCTCATCCACAGGCAGCATTTCTAGCATTCCAGACAACTGGTCAACTGTTCCAAGAATCGGTTTATATCGTTGTTCCTCAATTCCATCCCATGTATGATAGTCATCCAGGAAACCAATCGCTTCGTACCCGAGCTCGGGGTATTGCTCTAGATTATTATAGAATCTTTTGCCTAACGTTCCTGCGCCTATAATGAGTACGAACTGGCGGTTGAGACCTTTTTCACGTAAAGATTTAAGCATCTTCTTCAGCACATAACGGTACAGCATAATAGAAAGAATGTTCAATCCCATGTAAAGAGCTAGATATGTTCGAGAGATATTTATTTCTTTCACGAAGAACATCAGACCGAGCAGAATGAAAATGCCCATAATATGCACTTGGAAAATCTTAATGAATTCATCGACAAACCTTTTCTTACGCTTCGGCAAATACAGCGACAGCAGTATACCGATTAGCACTGCAATTCCGCCATAAATCATACTCCAGTAAGCGTACGACTCTACAGGCAGCGGGTTTTCGTACTCCATCCAACCACTTCTAAACTTTAGCCACCAGGCTATAAGGAAGGACAGCTGGATGACAAGAAAGTCAGCCACCATATAGAGCTGTGTCAAAAATTTCTGATTACGCCGAATCATAAATTCACCTCAGTATTCTTTTCGTTACGTGCACCTGTTTCATTAGCGGAGTTAAGACTCTGAGCAGGTGATGGGACTGTTTTAGGTGAAGTTAAGGCATTCCGCAAAAGCGAAAGTGCGAACTTCACACCTACGCCGGCATATACTGTTCCATTTATCATACTGTTGTACTTCTTACTATAATGCTTACGATGAAATAAAATCATTGCCCGGTGGAATTCATAGACGATCTTAAACGGTCTGCGTCTGGCGCTGCCGCCTTTAAGATGTACGATAGAGGTCTTCGGATAATAATAAATCTCCCAACCAGCCTCTTTAATACGATAACACCAATCTAAATCCTCACCGTACATAAAGAACTCTTCATCCAATCCACCCACCTGGTTAATCGTCTCCCGCCGCAGCAGCATAAACGCACCAACCAGACAATCTATCGGGTAATCAAGATCAGGGTCCAGATAACCTAACTGGTAACCGTTAAACCTCGGACGATCCGGAAATAGCTTACTAAATCCAAAAGCATAATAGAACGAAGCAGACGGTGTAGGAAACCCCCGCTTGCAAGCTTTATCCAGCGAGCCATCCGGTAAAATAATCTTGCACCCTGACGCTCCTACATCAGGCCGACTATCCATAAAGGAGATCATCGTCTCTAGCGTATCCTTACGTACCACCGTATCTGAATTCAGCAGCAGCACATACCGTCCGGATGAAGCTTCCATCCCCTGATTATTAGCACGGGCAAAACCGACATTGTCGTTATTTGCGATCAACATTACACCTGGAAACTCTCTACTAATCTTCTCTACTGAATCATCATTGGAATTGTTGTCTATTAAAATAATCTCATAGGAATAGTTCGTTGCTGAGTCATACACCGACCTGAGACAATCCATCGTCAGGCGACACGTGTTGTAATTAACAATAAGTATGCTTACATCTACATTCACTGCGTAACGCTCCTGACAAATATAGTAATCTACCGACAATAATTATAACATAAAACCTCCCTGAGAGGAGGTGACGTTTCAGGGAGGTTTTTCCAGATGCGGTTTAGCTTTTGTGTTTCTTTCTCTCTTTTATCGCGGCTTGTATATACTCCCGCTTCTTTTTTAACGCAGGGAGCTGAGTAAAAAAGGACTTCCACGCTGTAATTAACTGTGGCTCTCTCAGAAGCATATAACCATGAGCTGCAATTTCATAGGGGAGAGAAATGAAGATTGTTTTCAGCAAAGTTCGAGTCGGTTCATTCTTGTAGATCATTTTGTAGCGGTTAATGTAAGATATTCGTCGGATGAACAACGGCTTAGTGTTACGACCAGACGTTTTCCAGCCACGTTCGTGATACCCGATCGCCTCAGCATCATAATATCCCTGCCAGCCAAATAACTCCGCCCTCCAAGCCACATCCACATCTTCCTTATAGGCAAAAAAGTCTGCATCAAAAAACTCGCCATCAACACTTATGTCGTCGATCATCCGTCGGGAATACATCGCAGCCGCTCCAGATACACCGAATACAGAACCCGATTGCGTCCATTGGTCAGCTGGCTCACCCGCACCGCGATCAAATGCACGGCGTACTCTGTTCATAAGGAGACCTGTGCTGTCTACCAGCCCATGATCTGCCTTTAGCAAAAGCTTGCCTGTGGCGCTGCCAATCTGCGGATTATTCTCCATCTGTGTGATTAGTCTGGAAATATAGTCTGGAGCAAGCGTTAGGTCAGGGTTAAGGACGAGCACGTAATCTGTTTCCGTAGCGGCAATCGCTTGATTGTGGGCTGGGGCGAAGCCTGTGTTAAGCTCATTCACCAGAAGGTCAATTGTTGGATATTGCTTTATCTCCCTTGCGGAGTTCATAGCTTCATGCCCCACCAAGAATGCAGCGGGTGAGTCCGAGTTAAACTGGTGATAGAACGTTCTGACCTTATCCGCCGAACCATCAGTTGAAGCGTTGTCCACTACGACAATTTTTTTGACCAAATAGTCCTGTGCCATTACTGCCTCTATACAATCTATGATGTCATCAGCACTATTATAGGTGACGATATGTACACTTACTGTTTTGTTATTCATGAGTATCCTCGACTTTGTAATTTCTTGTTAACTACACACTCCCTTCTTATTATAACGAAAGAATACAAAAAACTCCCGTATCGTTATAACCGATTTGGGAGTTTCAATTGCTACTATCTTATTCTTTTAGCTCTAAGAGGAAATCTCTCAGGCCCTCACGCCAAGGTCGAATATCCTCAAATCCATTCGTACGTATCGACAGATGCTCCATCACCGAATTCCGAGGACGCGGTGCAGGTCTTGGGAACTGTTCCGTAGCACAAGGTTCAAGCTTTGCGGTGAATTTCAAACCCAAAATATCCTCAGCCTCTGCAAAGATCGCCTGTGTAAATTCAAACCAAGTACATGAGTCGCTATTTGACGCATGGTATACACCATACTTCTCAGTTTGGATAAGCTCAAGTAAGAAACGAGCTAAATCAACTGTATAGGTAGGCGAACCCTTTTGGTCATCGACTACTTGAAGCATTGGCTTTTCTTGACCAAGCTTTAGCATTGTTTTGACAAAGTTATTCCCGTATTTACCATACACCCATGATGTGCGTACGATGAAATACTTAGAGGAGAGGGATTGAACGAGCACCTCGCCCGCACGTTTCGATTTACCATATATACTCTTAGGATCTGTATTATCATACTCATGGTAAGGCTGTACTCCCAAACCATCAAATACATAATCCGTACTAATGTACACCAGCTTAGCTCCAGCTTTTTCAGAAGCTAGCGCTACGTTTCGACTGCCCGTTGCATTAATTAAATAAGCTGCATCGATGTCACTTTCTGCCGCATCTACTGCTGTATGCGCAGCACAATGAATGACAGCATCCGGTCCAAACTCACCAATAACCTGGATACACTGATCCAGATCGGTTATATCCATCTCTTGACGGTCGCAGCCCATCACTTGGTGACCTTGATGCTGGAGTAGTAAAACTACGTCCTGACCCAATTGTCCAGCCGCGCCTGTAACAAGTACCTTCAGTTGAGCCATTATAGAGATTCTCCCAAACGATCGCCATATTGTAATTCAGCGTACTTCTGGTATTCCCCAGATTGAATGCGAGTCCACCATTCGCGGTTATTGAGATACCATTGGATGGTTTCTTTAATACCTGTTTCAAACGTATGTTTCGGCTTCCAACCCAGTTCGTTCATAATCTTGGTAGGATCAATTCCATAGCGGCGATCATGACCCGGACGGTCTTGAACATAAGTAATCAGTGAATCAGGTTTGCCAAGTTCCTGCAATACTGTGTTCACGATATGCACATTTGTACGTTCGTTATTGCCACCAATGTTGTATACTTCACCGTTCACGCCCTTGTGGATAACCAAATCAATCGCGCTGCAGTGATCCTCAACATACAACCAGTCACGGATATTCATCCCATCGCCATATACAGGCAACGCTTGATCCGTAAGTGCGCGGGAGATCATAAGCGGAATAAGCTTCTCAGGGAATTGGTACGGGCCATAATTGTTCGAGCAGCGGGTAATGTTCACTGGCAGTCCGAATGTCTCATGGTATGCACGTACAAGCAAGTCGCCACCAGCTTTACTTGCCGAATATGGACTGTTCGGAGTCAAAGGAGTTTCTTCAGTAAACAAACCGGTTGCTCCAAGTGATCCGTATACCTCATCCGTAGAAACCTGAACGAATTTAGTAACACTGTATTTTTTCGCCGCATCCAAAAGTACTTGTGTTCCAAGCACGTTCGTCTTCACAAACACTTCTGGCTCCAAAATACTCCGATCCACATGCGATTCAGCCGCGAAATTTACCACTACATCAACACCTTGGCTAAACAATGCATCCATTGCCTGTACATCTGTAATGTCTGCCTTTACGAATGTGTAGTTAGGATGATTCTCGATTGATTTTAAGTTCTCCAGATTACCTGCGTATGTTAACGCGTCTACGTTAACGATTTGGTAATCAGGGTGTTGTTGCAGCATGTATAATACAAAGTTGCTGCCGATAAAGCCGGCTCCGCCGGTAACTAGCAGTTTCATTTATAGCCCACCTTTTGTTCAATGAAATGTTATGTTTATAATTCGAAGTTAAGTTCCGCGTCCATTAGTACAGGATGACGTTGATCTTTATCCGATAATATCGGACTAGAAGTCGGCCAATCAATACCTAACGCTGGATCATTCCATAATATGCCGCGATCATTCTCAGGGGAATAATATTCGTCCACCTTGTATAACACTTGGGTATTAGGGACCAACGTGCAGAAGCCATGCGCGAAGCCTTTAGGTACAAGCAGTTGGCGTTTGTTATATTCGCTAAGAATTACGCCAACCCACTGACCAAATGTTGGTGAATTACGACGGATATCGACGATAACATCATAAATAACACCGGATAAGACGCGGATTAATTTTGTTTGGGCTTTAGGGTTCAGTTGGTAGTGAAGACCTCGTAGGACACCGACCTCTGCGGAGAGGGATTGATTATCTTGGATAAACTGATAGTTAACGCCGAGTTTATGCATGATTTCTTCGTTGTAGCTTTCCATAAAAAAACCCCGGTTGTCGCCATGGACAACCGGTTCTAGTAGGCTTGCGCCTTGTAACTTCAAAGGAGTGACATTCATTTTGGATCTCCTCCTCGTTTCTATAGTTTTAATTTTCCAAATTCATCATCAAACATAATATTCCTAGCCAATTCATTGGCTCTCGCTAGTGACGAATGCGTACCAGCATCAGTCCACCAACCGCCTAGAACATCATACGTCAGTTCATTTCTTTTAATATATGCATTATTTACATCTGTTATTTCAAGTTCTCCTCGATTTGAAGGAGTAAGCTTCTTAATAATCTCGAAAACTTTACTATCGAACATGTAAATTCCAGTAACGGCATATCCACTTTTCGGTTTAGCAGGCTTCTCCTCAATAGATATGATATTATCGCCTGCCAGTTCAGGCACACCGAAGCGTTGTGGATCAGAGACCTCTTGGATCAATATCTTAGCTCCGGTTCCTTGAGCTTTGAAGTTCTCAATATATTGAGAAATATCTTCTTCAAATACGTTATCCCCAAGAATAACTACACTTTGGTCATATCCAACAAATTGCTCAGCAAGTCCCAGTGCTTCTGCTATGCCGCCGGCTTCATCCTGAACTTTATAGGTAAAGGAAGCCCCCATAGAGTTACCGCTCCCAAGTAGACTTACCACATCACCCATATGTTCTTTACCAGTAACAATTAGAATATCCTGAATACCGGCCTGTTTGAGCTTATAGATTGCGTGGAAAATCATTGGGTACTTACCTACTGGAAGGAGATGTTTGTTGGTCACTTTTGTTAGAGGGTATAGACGAGAGCCTGTGCCTCCGGCTAGGATTATGCCCTTCATAAGCTACACCTATCTTCTTATTAAATTTATTGTCCCTAAAAATAAATGAGAGTTAAACGTATAGCTGTAGCATTCTACAGTCAATATCATCTTATAGTCCGAATGCTTAATTGATAACTTTTAATTTAGAAGCCGGCTTAATTTCGTCATCTATATTCAATTCTTCTTTTACTAAGAAAAGAGGTCTTCGTTTAGACTCATTATAGATTCTGCCTATATATTCTCCTATCACACCTAAGGTTATTAGTTGAACTCCACCAAAAAACAAAATAGCAACCATAAGAGAGGGATAACCAGGAACGGGATTACCTAAAGTGACTGTCGCTATAACTAGATAAGTTGCATACACTAGTGATAAGACCGCAATTAGTAGCCCTAAATAGGTTGCAAATTGTAATGGAGCAAAGGAAAATGAAGTTATTCCCTCAATAGCAAAATTCCAAAGCTTCCAGTAGTTAAAACTACTTTTCCCTGCATATCTAGGTTCTCTATAATAAGTAACACTAGTTTGCTTAAAACCAACCCAGCTAAATAACCCCTTCATGAATCTGTGTTGCTCAGGAAGTTGGTTTAATGCTTCAACCACCTGCTTAGTCATCAATCGAAAATCACCAGTATCAGCAGGAATTTCAAATCGTGTCATTTTTCCCATAATTCTATAAAATGTATGTGCAGTCGCCTTTTTTAACCAAGTTTCACCATCTCTTTTTATACGGGTTGCATATACAACATCATACCCTTCCTTCCACTTCTCAATAAGTAATGGAATAACCTCAGGTGGATCTTGTAAATCTGCATCGATAGGAATTACAATGTCAGCTTTAGAATATTTTAAACCCGCAGACATAGCAATCTCTTTACCAAAATTTCTTGATAGATTAATTACTTTAATACGACGATCACGATTGGCCAAACTTCGAAGTCTCTCCATTGTGTCGTCCTTACTTCCATCGTTTATACAAATAATCTCATAGTCGTAACTTTGACTTACAAGTATTTGAGTAAGTTTTTCATAAAAAACGTTTACGTTTTCTCCCTCATTATACATCGGAACAATAATAGACATATTAAAACTATTAGAAGTCATACCATGATCCTTTCTCAAATATTAAATTTTAGATTTCTTATTTCTTTCTTCTTCCATACGATACTATCTTTCATTTCTCATCCTCAGCTCATTAGTGCTCACCTTAATTAATGAGAAATTTCATCCAAAATTATATTTTCTACAGAAAGTGCTAATTTTCTTTGATCTTCGCTTATTCCTAACATATAAGGAGAAGTAGCATCAGGAAGAATTAATGAAATCTTCAATTGATCACTAACAATTTCTTTTGGGATAACAAATTGATAAGTACCATAAGAATTAATACTGACCCTTTTTATTTCTTGATTATTGGCGGTAACTATCAAATTTTGTACCTTTGTTTCGCCACCAAGAAGCGGTGACATTTTCATTGTCAAAATAAGATCATTTTCAGGTTTCTGTAAAGAAAAATTCAAATCTGCATGATCTCCTTCAGTCCATGTGGAAATTTCCTCTGTAGAACTCCATCCGACGCTTTTTATAATACTGGAATTTCCACTAACCCCAAAATTAACAATATCGCCATAGTTATAACGATAACTATACAAATCTAGATTTAAACTCACAATTTGTTGATCAACTACACCATTCGGTATAAGTACATTGAAACCATCGACCAATAACAATAAATCATTTATTTTCTTATTTTTCATGGCTTTCTCGAGTAATGAATTATCTACTATATATATACTTTTCGAATTCCATTCACCTCTTTCAAAAACCCCCATTAATTCGTTGTCATAGTTATCTTTCTTCTCATTATCATCTCTAGCTGTATAAAAAGAATTTATTGTCATACCTTTATTAGCTGCTAACATTGCAAAAGCAATGTTTTGATCATTCACCTTAGCGGGAACAAAAACAATATTTTTATATTTTTTTTCATCTAGCTTCGCCCACACTTCAGATTTTAATGGATTTTCCAATATTGTATCATTTGTGTACATATTATTATATTCATTAAATTTTCCTGAAAGGTCTGCAAACTGAATAGATAAAGCCACTACTAAAAAAATAATCGCCTGTTTTCTTTTATTATTTTTAATAATAGTAGATAAACTAAATAATATTAACAAGTAATATACAGGCCAAAAAAATCTACCTGATGCTCGAACTATCCCTAATAAACTCATAACAAATGCCGGTAAATTAATTTCTAGTATTACTTTATCTGAGTAGGTTATAACATTACTTAATGCAATAAGCGTAAATATTATACTTAATAATAATAATCCTATATTTCTTCGTATACTAAATTTCCTGTTATTAACCAATGTATAGAAGGACCAAAATAATAGTAAAATTACACCTAAACCTAAATAGTTAAAACCCTCACCTTGTCCATGTGAAGTCAATGGCTGATCTTTAAGAAAGTACTCTGACCATCCAAGTGGATTGAAAATTGAGTTAATATTCATAGAATAGTATCCAAAATCGCCTGTAGAACCAGATGAACCTATATAAAAATAACCAATAAACCAAAGGGTAAACAAAATCAACATAATTGTAGAGATTGAGTATAATATACATTCTCTTATATTTATTTCATTAGAAACAAGTAACTCTATCATTTTCAAAACAAAAATAGCAAAGATCATTATAAACAAATAGGGATGCACAAGAAGACTGACAAAAAATAAAAAAAGCCATTTCCTATGGATGTATGTCGATTTAAATAAATATAATCCGGCAAGTATTATCCAATGTCCCATCAAAGCCTCATGTGAAAATGACCGAAAAAGCATTATTGGACTCATTACAAAAAACATCACCCCTAATAGCTGCAGGGATAAATTTTGCGTTAATTTTCTCATAAGTAGTAATCCAAAAACACCTTGCAAAACGTAACAGAGTAACATCCATATTCCCATATATTGAAATACTGGGGGTAAAATAGGGTTGAAAATTTTCAAAATAAAAGCCAGCAATGGAACTGAATCAGTATATGTAATAGAAGTTCCTATAGGTGTATTAAGATTTTTAATAATTCCTGGAGGAAAACTCCATTCCTCACTTCTAAAAAAATGCCATCCAACAAAGTGTTGGGCCGGATCAACGCGAGTTAAAAGCCAGTTAATTGATGAAGTATCCAATGTATTAGGATTTAAAACGGTTATAAAGAAAACTGCTCCGAGGCCACCACCTAGTATTATCCCAATTGAACTGATTGTTCCTTTTCTAAGGCTCTTTGTCTTCTCATTAAATACAAGAAACAACATACTCATTAATAAAGACAATCCTAATGCCGTATATATAGTACCAAATCTCCAACTGAAAATAAATATTACCATGAGCACTAAAAGAGCAATCAAAAGGTTCTTTTTATTTGATAATTCGTGTTTCATGATTCCTCCAAAGTTTTAAATGTGATTTTTTTATGCCCAATAAAACCTAATATTGTATATAAACCTGATGAAAAAAGAATAATTAAATTATTCACTAAAACAATATTATCTATCATTCTTTCCATATAATCACTAATAAAGGCCCCTAACGAATAAGCAATTATATATGAAATTAAAGAAACTAAAAAAAACTTAGGAAAACTCGAGCCACTATTTCCATTATATTTGAAAGTATATCTCTTATTTAAAAAGAAGCTTACAATAATACCAATAAGATTTCCCAAAGCAGTGGCAAACCAATAGTTAAAATTAAAAATATTAAATAATATCAATACAGCCGATAAGCCTATTATTGTATTTATTACCCCAACACCTAAATATTTCACAAATTCATAGTACTTTTCTCGTTTCATTTAGAACCCCTTATACTTATTTTCCATTTAATAAACCCTATCAAAAAGAATAGGGATTCTGTTTGTAAAAACGAATCCCTTTCCTCTACTTCTAGTTTAAATGTATACATAAATTGGATCTTGTTAGATCTATTTAGGAAAAGACTTTTCAAAATAAAAAAAACATTAAAAATATTATAGAATACGAAATATTTGTTCTGCTATATAATTCAAGTGATTTTGATCAGCAGCATCAAGTCCTATCTCAATAAGTTTCTCTGAAACACGATCACAATACTGTAATTTAAAGTTTCGTCTTGCATTAACCATCTCTGTATCAGAGATACCATTTAAAATGTTGTTAATAATCCCACTTCGGTTGAGGTAATTCATTGCATAACGTGAAGCTTCCTTTGAATATTTTTCTCGCAAAGATTTATCATAGATCAAAACTTCAAGTTCTTTTTTTAGTTCCGATACTTCATTCTCACCATAACCCACTTTAACTATAGATTCATCAGGTAATTCGGAAAACCAACCAATATCAGTTACTATAGATGGCTTGCCAAAAAGCAAAGCACGGATCATACTAGCAGATGTCTCTCCCATATACGGATATCTCAAATTGACGACTATATCAGTTAATTTAATTAGTTTGTCAAATTCTTCAATAGTAGTAAAACCTGTTTGAATAACTATAGATTCTAATTTATATTTCTTTACTAATGGGTTAATATAATCCCCTTCACCAACTAGTAAATACTTTAAACCCTTTGTGTTCATATTCGAGAGGGCATGTAGTACTTGATGGATCCTCTTCGATTCAGCTACAAACCCAAATGAAGCAATAATCAAATCATTCTCACCAATATTATATTTGTTCCTTAAATGAATGGTTTCGTCAACAGATAACTCCTCATTATCTTGTGGCCCTATTTGAGGAATCACCCAACAACTAGCTTTTTCATCTACTGTAAGAATTTGTTTCTTGGCATACTCTGAATGTACTAAAATGCCTTTAGCATTTTCAATCAATCTCTTATTAAGTGGTAGATTTTCGGGATTCTTATATTGAAGAGCAGGCACATCATTTCTCAATATTGATTCCATTAGCTCTTTAGCATCAAAACCACCATTGTAATAAGCTTCTTTAATTAACATCTCTGAGTTATTAATCAACTCTAGATAAAAACCGGTAACTAAATAATACAATATGAGATCATGTAGGATTACATATCCATTATATTTCAAAAAAATATCATAAATATGAGAGTGATAGTACGGATTGTTCCCAATGTTATATATTATCGCATCATATTCAGGAAGCTTCTCAAGAAGTCCGGGATTATCAATATAATCCATAATCAAGAATTTATCCTCTAAATTAATTGGAACAAAACCAGAAACCCACAAATCGACTTCTGCCTTATCTGATAATGCAGTTACCAAATATTCAGAATAATCAGATATACCACTTTTCAAAGGATTAAACGGACTAAAATAAGCGATTCTCATGTAACTAGCCTCTCTATAACATAGTTCCAATCAACTTTCATTTGCTCTAACAGCTTTCTTCCCTGTTGTCCTAAGTCTCTTGCTTTTGGCTTATTATTGAATAAATAATTAATTTTCTCAGCTAACTCAAGGGGACTATTTCCAGTTACATACCCAGAATGCTCGTCCTTTACAAATTCCAATGGACCACCAGAGTCATTATGAGTTATAACAGGCTTAGAGGAAAAAAATGCCTCTAATGTAACATAACCATAATCCTCTTGATAAGGACCATTATAAATCGCTAGTGCATTAGAATAATATTTTCTCTTTTCTTCTTCTGAAATAAACCCTGCAAATAGAACTCTATTTTCAAGTTTGTTTTCCTTAATAATACTATATATCTTCTTTTTATAGCTTTCATCAAGTGTGCCAGCTAGAACAACTGTAATACTTTTATCGCAATATTTAAGCGATTCAATTAGAATATGTTGTCTCTTAATCTCTGTAATTCGTCCAGGATAGAATATATAGTTATCAAAAGCATCACAATAAAATTCTTCATGATTTGAGGGAGGATGATATAGAGGAATAGAATCTAATCCATTATATTTTTTCAAACGATCAGTTACCGTATTAGATATTGTATACAAACCTTTGCTTTCAGCTAAAAATTCACTATCATTTTTCATAATAATTTCTCTAGTTCTCTCACCGTTCTCCATACGATCTAAGTCCCCGTATTCAGTTCCCCATAGTTCGTATGCTTGACGGTGTTGATGCAACATCCAAGTCACTTTATGTTGATGCTGTACATAATACATTGGAAACTTTAAAGCAATAACCCTGTCAATTTTCACACCATTAACTTCTGTTAAATCAATCATCCTTGCAGTTAACATGCTATCAATTATATTTATAGATGGATACCACTTAAAAGGCATAGTTATAATATCAGCTTCATATCCTCGATCCGTTAGTTCTTTAAGTAGGTTAGAAGCTAAATATTCTGCCCCTCCCTTTATAAACGGAATTTGTACAGTTGCAATAGCTATTTTCATATATTTACTCCAATACTTAAATATTCATCAATATAGTCCTCAAACTTCTCCTTCAAAACTGATAATGAGAATCGCAATTGAAAGTTCTCTAGGCCTACATTAGTCAAATAATCATATATATCTCGATTATGAGCTACAGTATAAATTGCTGCAGCGAAATAATTAGAATCAAAAATATCAATTGCTAATTGATTATCACCCAATGTTTCTTTAACAGCTGCTCGATCTAGAGCAATAACAGGTTTATTAAAGTACTGAGCTTCTATTAGAGGGACTCCAAACCCTTCATGTTCACTTAGACAAAGGAAAATGTCACATCCAACAAAAAAGGATTTTAAAGTTTCTGCAGATATCTTATTAGTAAAAATGATATTATCCTCAAGACTATTCTTTCTAATCAATTCTTCAATTTCATGATTATATGAACTTATCTCTTGATCATATCCACCAATTACCCAAAACTTTATTTTCTCGCCATACATTTTCCGATAAGAATTAGCAACATGACAAATGTTTATATGTCCTTTATTAGGAGCCACCCTTCCAACGAACAATACATTTATACAGTTATTATTCCTTAATAGAGAAATCACTTCGTCTTGTTCTTGTATAACTGAAGCTAAAATTTCTATTTTATGAAATGGAGCTAAAATTCGAGTTTTCTCAACATCTACACCTAGTGATATTAATTCTTGATTATTATATTCTGAGTCACTCAAAAAATTAAATTCAGGATTATTGGCTAATCTTTTTGTTTGTTCTCTACCCATTGATGTCTGTCTTTTATAAATCTCACTGTAATTTTCAAAAAAATAAGAGGGCGTTATATTATGGTACTTAACAATCACTCTACATTTAGAGTGATTCAGTACCTCTTCGCCCAATTTCCAGTATATACTATGATGATAAATAAGCACGGTGGTTGCATTTTTAATTTTCTTTTTTAGATTTTCTAAATCGATACGTTGAACATTTTCACTTGTCATAAAATTCTCACAAAATACTCCAACATCAATCCCTTTTTTTTCAATAATTTTATACATTTCTTGTATATCATGTCCAATGGCATCGCCATCACTAATAGTTTGGTGTAGAATTATAAATTCCATTAATAGTAAGTCCACCACTTTCCATTATCATCTTTCTTATTCTATCTCCAAGCGATAATCGCATAATCTTGATTTCCATAAATCATCCCATATAGATCTCCGATAGCTTTGTTAAATTGTTCGGAATCCTCTGCATTAATTTGAGGAATATTAACATGATCTACTGGACTCAAGTACTTTCTTTCAGTCTTATGAAATCCAATTTCTTTTATCACAAAATCTAGTGTTTCAGGATGCACTGGTTTAGTATGGGTTGGGTCAATATAGAACCAATTGCTCATAGCGTATACACTTTGAGCATTTATAGTCTCAATTATAACCTTACCACCAGGCTTCAATGCATTGTGTATAAGAGTCAATAAGTATGCGTATTGTTCAAAACTTAGATGTTCTATAACTTGACACATAGTGATACAGTCATATGATTGCGGAGGTACCATTGACAAATATTGAATTGCATCCGCATACTTAACATTAAATCCTCTTTCAATGCAATATTCCACCATATCTTTATTTAGATCGATACCTTCTGCTGAAATTCCATTATCCATTAATAGTTCAATGAACTCTCCTCTTCCACAACCAATATCAAGTATTTTATCTGTTTGTGAAATATATTGAAGATATTGTTTTTGACGTTCTTTAATAGTTTTTCTCGATCCTCTAAATTTATTTTCAAAAAGCAAGTAGTCTATTTGGTAATCTTGAAGGTCTCTCTTTACTTCTATGTCCATTTGTTGCTGCTCTTCTTTAAATTCATTATAAGATGTAGGTATACCAGTTTCTATTTTCTTCAATTTCCTTCTAACAAATCCCAGTAACTCTTCCGTGATATCAAGTTTTTCATTTATTTGTTGCTGTTGATTATGTTCAATCACAAGTTGTTCTTTTAAAGCTTCAACATGATTAAAAACAAGAGAAAAATTATCTTCAATATTCTTTTCTGATGAATTAATTTTATCTAAAACATCTTTAGTTTTAATATCCTGTGTTTCTAGCAACTGATCCACAACCTTTATTAATCTGTTGTTCTCAGCTATTAAATGTTCTTTATCTTGAACTAGTTGTTCTAATTGCAATGAAATAGTATTAATTTTGTTGGACAATTGATGATCTTCTTTAATTAAATTATCAATCACGTTGTTTTTATAATTAGCCTGTTCTTTCATGATATTCAATGTCTTTGTCACGCTTGCATTATATTCTCTCTGTTTTTGAAATGCTGGGGCAATATACCATCTGAGCATTTTACGAATTACTTTTTTCCCAAAAACAATGAACTTTCCAATATTACCTCTATGCGATGTTATAACAAAATCGGGGCTAACTCCCCATTTTCTATTGACTTGTTCCAATTCTGTTGTTAACTGTAGCTGTAACTGGCTATAATCAGAGGAAGTTTGCATAACCTCTCCCTTTGGCTTTACATTGTTAAAATTATTGTTAATCCTGAGTAAAACATCTTCAAAACTCAAATCTTTTCTCGACATATTATTCACCCTTTACTAAAGCTTGCGGTTGTCTCAAGATAACTAACACCGTTAAAGTGGCTTTCTTTTCCAGAAATGACCTGGAATGTTGCTGCATGATCATACCAATCGTAATTCTTTGTAAGATGATTACTTTGGTCATGTACTGCTACTGTTATATTATAGGTTCCTGGACCAATATTAGCTATAAGATCAAATTCTACAACAACCTTGTCACCCTTACTGTAAACTCCTGATTCTGCACCTAAATAGAAAGTATTTGTTCCAAAAACATCGTTTCCTAAACGGTCTCTGATTTTAAATCCAACAGTTGGTTTTTCCACTTCTTTATTGCAAACCAACTCAACTTTTAAAGTAATAGGATCGCCTACTTGAACCGCGGAGACCTGCTTATTTGCCATTAAGATATCAACAGATGAAATACTAATATCTTTATTTCCGGACCTAGTTATCAGCTTTTTGTTAAGACCAACACTTTGGTTTATTTCATTTTCAGCTTCTCTTTTAGCAATAATAGCATTATAGTAGTCTAAAATTTCATCTGGATGACCATCTTTAATAGCCATTCCTTGATCTAGAAGAATTGCTCTATCGCATAGATTTTTCACTGCAGAAGGATCATGCGATACAAATAGCAAAGATGTTCCTTCTTCTCTAAATTTTCTTATTCTACTAAAACATTTGTGTTGAAAATAACTATCTCCTACAGAAAGGGCCTCATCCACTATAAGAATATCGGGACGAACGGCAGTTGCTGTGGAAAATGCCAATCTAACAGCCATCCCGCTAGAATAAGTCCTTACAGGTTCTTCTAAATAATCACCAATTTCAGCAAAATCAATAATGTCTGGTAATAGTTCATCTATCTGCGAATTATTCATCCCCATAATTTGTCCTAGCATGTAGATGTTTTGAATTCCAGTGAAATCCGGATGAAAACCTACACCCAATTCAAGCAGCGCCGCTACTCTTCCTTTCACTGTCACTGTTCCACTTGTTGGATAAGTAGTTCCTGTCAGAATTTTCAACAGAGTACTTTTCCCTGCCCCATTATGACCTATAAAACCAACCGATTCACCCTTACTGACTTTAAAACTAATATTTTTCAATACGGGTAGTCGTTTATAAGTCTCCCTTCCCGTTAACCATCCCTTAACCCTATTCCATTTATCAGGATACCTTTTATAGGTTTTACACAATTGATCAACATTAATGATTTCCATTACAATTCATCCACCATTTCTTTATCCAGCTTTTTGAAAATATAATATGCGGCAATTAAAAGAAATATCGATATCAACGTAACAGGAAGAAGGCTAGAGTAAGTAGGGACTTTATTATTTAAGAATATTGAATGAAAGCCCTCAGTAATAGGTACCATTATATTCCATTTATAAAACCATTGCATGCTCTCCGGAACAATAGATTTAGCATAAACGATTGGAGTTAACCAAGACCAAAACTGTAATACAATTCCTAAGAAGTGACCGACATCTCGAAAAAAGACATTCAATGTCCCTACAATAAGCCCTAAGCCCAACGCGAAAGCTTGTTGGATTATTAACAAAGGTATTACGTTTAATATTTCCCACCCAGGAACTCTACCAATAATCAATAAAAACACTAGATATAGAGCAGAGATAATTAAAAAATTTATAGTTACCGAAATCATAATGAAAATCGGCAGTGAAGATCTTGGGAAATTAACCTTTTTCAATAAAGATCCTTGGTCTAAAAATACACCTTGAAGACGAAGGAGAGTTTCATTAAAATACTGCCAAGGAAGCAGACCTGCGCATAAATAAATACTATAAGCTAATGTGTTATTCTCACCTGGCAAACGGGCACCCATTATTTGTGAGAAAATTAACGTATATACGAGTATTATTGCAAGTGGTTGTATAATAGACCATACGGATCCTAATACAGAATTCAAATATCTGGATTTAAAATCTCTTTTAACCATACCAACAATAAAATTCCTGTAATTCCAAAGTGATCTTATGATTTTTCTCACCCCAATATTTCATCAAATTACAAATTGCGATAATAATTCAAGATTTCATTTAGTGATGTCTTCACATCGATTTCTGGACTCCAATTTGTATCCTCTTTTATCTTCTTATTTGAACCCACCAAATATTTGTTTTCTATCGGTCTAAACCTGGTAGGATCTATTTCAACTTTTATAGAGCTATCAGATAAACTAATAAATTCATCTAATATTTCTTGAATTGAAAACCCCTTACCAGAACATACGTTATAAATCTCACCTGTTTTCCCTTTTAAAAGCAGCTCATAATAAGCCGCCACAATATCCCTCACGTCAGTAAAGTCTCTAACCGAGCTCAAGTTTCCCACTCTTATATGAGAGCTAATCCTACCCTTCTCAATATCAACAATTTGTTTTGCAAAGTCTTGTGTTACAAATCCCTCAGATTGTTTAGGACCAATGTGATTAAATGGTCTAACATGCAAGGCCTGAACTTGATAAGCTTGCACATATTGTTGTACTAGATAACAAGCAGAAAGTTTACTAACACCATAAGGATTTTTAGGACTAGTTAGATAACTTTCATCTACATACTCAAGCACTTCGGAGGAATTACCATATTCCTCCGAAGAACCAATACTAAGAAAAGTCGTGTACGGTGAATAATCTCTTATTGCATTGAGAATATTAACCGTTCCAATTGTATTATTTAAAATAGTAGTTTGTGGGTCTTCCCAGGCGAACTTGACATTACTTTGCCCTGCGAGATGAACAATATGAGTTGGTTTATGTCCCTTGATAACTTTATTAATCTGGTCAACATCTACTATATCTAAAGTAATAACATCACTATTTCCCACCTGATCTCTTGAAGAACCGATTGCATCAATATTCTTGTTCTCCAAAAAATCCATCATATACTCACCTACAAAACCAGTTGAGCCAGTGACGAGTACTCTCATATCAATTAACATTAAATCTGGATTTAACTCTCTCCAGATCACTATCTACCATCATTTTCACCAACTGTTCAAACCCAACTTCAAGCTCCCAGCCCAGTTTTTCTTTTGCTTTCGTGCAATCTCCGAGCAACAGATCTACTTCAGCAGGTCTAACGAATTTTTGATCAATTACAACGTAGTCTCTCCAATTTAACCCAACATGGGTAAAGGCTATTTCAACCAATTCTTCAATAGTATGTGTTTCGCCAGTTGAAATCACAAAATCATCTGCTTTGTCTTGTTGCAGCATCAACCACATAGCTCTGACATAATCACCTGCAAAGCCCCAATCTCTCTTCGCATCTAAATTACCTAAACGAAGTTCGCTCTGCAGGCCCAATTTAATTTTAGCAACAGCATCAGTAACTTTACGTGTTACAAATTCAATCCCCCGGCGCGGTGATTCATGATTAAACAGAATACCAGAGCAAGCATACATATTATAGCTTTCTCTATAGTTTACTGTGATCCAGTGCCCGTATACTTTAGCAACACCATAAGGACTACGAGGATAAAAGGGCGTAGTTTCTTTTTGTGGAGTTTCCACTACTTTACCAAACATTTCACTACTGGAAGCTTGATAGAATCTAGCATCTGGCTTTACTAAGCGTACAGCTTCAAGCATGTTGGTCACACCGATCCCAGTTGCTTGTCCTGTAGCAACGGGTTGGATCCAAGAAGTTGCCACAAACGATTGAGCCGCTAAGTTATATACTTCATCTGGATTGGAGACACGTACTGCATTAATCAGAGAGCCCATATCAAGCAAATCTCCATCAATAAATTCTATTTCATTCTGCAAATGTTCGATATTTTCAAGAATTGGTACACTTGTTCTACGGCGTAAACCGAACACTTTATATCCTTTAGAAAGTAAGAGTTCCGCCAAATATGAACCGTCTTGTCCAGTAATACCAGTAATAAGTGCGTGCTTAGTCATTGTAATAAATTCCCCTTTAATATTAATTGTTAATTACAAATATTGTTCAAGCTTCTGCATACGTAATTCTTTAAGCAGTAGCTTAACTTCTTGAGCCTTGTCTTTTGTACAAATTAAGGTTACATCTTCGGTATCAACTATTATTAAATCTTCAACCCCAAGAGTAGCGATTAACTTTCCATTACTCTCAATAATACAACGTTTAGTATCTAGGTTTAAAATATTGCCCTTAATAACATTACCATTCTCATCAAGATCACTTATTCTTTCTAAAGCAGTCCAACTACCAACATCATCCCATCCGAATACGCAAGGAATAACATAGATATTATTTACTTTCTCCATAATTCCATAATCAATAGATTGGTCTGGCATTTTAAGAAACTCAGAACGGATAATTGAGTCACGATCAACAGAATTAAAAACTGTTTTCATAGTCTCTAATATATCATGCATCTCTGGCATGAGTTCTTTAATGTATCCTCTGATAGTCTCGATTTTCCAAACGAAAATACCACTATTCCAGTAGAAATTACCAGATTCGAGATAAGATTGAGCCGTCTCCAAATCAGGTTTCTCAACAAATTTATTCACTTTATGAACACTCAACTGGTTGATTTCCTTGAATTGGTCACTACTTTCAATATATCCATACCCGGTCTCCGGATACGTAGGTTGAATACCGAGGGTAACAAGATTGCTATTATCCTGTGCTACCTCAACAGCAGTTTTCAAGATTTGTACAAACCCTTCTTCATTCTCAATAATATGATCTGAAGGTATGACTATCATAGTGCTATCCGGAAATCTGTCTTCAATAATAATGGATGCTAACCCAATACAAGGTGCTGTGTTTCTTCCGACTGGCTCAATAATAATATTCGCATGAGGCAAATGCGGTATTTGAGCTTTAATTAATTCAGCATACAGTTCATTAGTAACAATGAAAATTTGACTGATATCAATCAACTTTTCCAATCTAGCTATCGACTGCTGAATCATCGATTTATTCCCTGAGATGTTTAAAAATTGTTTTGGGAGGTTCGTTCGACTCTTAGGCCAGAAACGTTCTCCCTTTCCACCCGCCATGATTACACAAGTAATTGTCATTTCATCCTCCAAATTTCCACAAAGAGATATGTTCTAACCTCTTTTTAATCAATTCGCCTATTGCTTGTGGAGAGTAGTTCTTTTTAATATGCTCCTCACCTTTAGACGAAATTTTCTCATAAAAGTTCTCATCGTCACTAAGTTTTCGCATATATTGGCTCGCATGCTCCACATCAGGATCGGCCCAATATTGATAAGACTTATAAGGCCCATGATCGTGATCCAGCTGTACTAATCTATAATCCACTAAGCACGAATTGTTAAAGTCCATAAAATCCACATTAGATGACCAGTTTGTCCCAATAACCGGTTTACCTAGATACATAGCCTCTGCTAATCCAAGACCGAAGCCTTCGCTTCGATGAAGAGATACGTAACTATCAATTAAAGAAATTAATGCATTGGTATCATTCCTAGATAGAGTTCTATCTATCAAGAAAATATTTTTGTGATTACCAATAAGCTCATGTAGTTCATTCAACTCTTTCGAATCTTGCTCTACACTGTTCACCTTAATAACCAAACCAACAGAATCATCATCAGGTGGAAAAGCTAACTGGAATGCCTTAATAGAAGCTTGTGGGTTCTTTCTGGCCTGATAACTTTTCAGATCATACATAGAAAGAAAGAGAAACGTCTGTTCAGGCAAATTAAAATAAGACCTATCTCTAATATCAGTAATACTAACTTCAATACTATGAGGAATCTTAACAACAGGAACCGGACTTTTCATAGCAATGGAGTCAACTACAAACGTAGAGGGTGCCCAAATCTCATCCACTAAATTAAAACTTTCTTTCCATTCGTCTGGAAAATCAGGCAGTTCCCAATGCCAGAATCCAATATTATAGCGATCTTTAAAAATAGAGTTTCCGTAATGTGCATAGATTTCAATCATTTGCTCAGCATTAATATGAAACAAATTAAGATTATACTCAGGGTCTGACATTTCCTTATGTACCCAGGTATTATCATTCATGCTTGCAGAATTAGTACCTGTAAAATTGATAATTCCAAATGGAATTTCTACTGCATTCAAGCTTTTAGCTGCTATTCTGCAAGACTCTCCTATACCCATCTCCGCTCTAGAATACCCAACTAAATTCACACCCGTTAATGCACCGTTATTATTGTCCGATGTGCTATTCTTATGGATTGGGAAGGCTGTTTTAAGTAGCCCTTTTTTTATCTTCTGTCTAGTTTCAAAAGAAAACAATTTGACAGCTGTAGGCTTTAGTTTTACAGCTAATTTATAAAGTTTTTTATAAACAAAAGATTTAGCATTAGTCATAATCAATTAATCTTCCCGTTTCGTTTCATTTATTGATTCCTCCGTACATTGTCTGAATAATGTAAGTCACTTATAGTAATTAAAATCATAGAATCTGATTAAAGTAGCTCAATGATTATCTAATATGCTAAAATATTGTCGTACCTACAGGAAAAGGAGATTATAACGTGTCGAAACCAGTATACGGTAAAAACGCCGCTCAGTCGAGAAATGTTGAAAAGATAGCAATTCCGATCTGGGCATTGGTTGTTGCTTTCATTTTATTTTTGTGTTGGGCCCCATTTCAAGTGGGATTATTTAACGGACAACAATTAGACTTCGAGAAGCCAATCTATGTATCAGCACTACTAAGCGGCCTTTTGCTGCTAGTCTGCCTTGGCTTATACTACAAAAAATTCAAACTAGATGAACAGAGGGACTTAGTAGCTTCAGCTTCTATCTTACTGCCTCTGACCTACGCTTTATCATTGTTTGTCGCAGTTTCGCATTATACGGCGATGAATATGCTGTTTATTCAGAGCATGTATGTTGCAGTCTTCATTATAGCCTTTTATCTCTTGAAGCAAAAGCAAGTAAATGTTGTCATTCAAAATGCCATTCTAGCAATTGCTTATTTCATAGTAGGGTTTGGACTACTAAATTGGTTGGGGAGTAACAAACTAGCGGGAGCTCTAGTGGGTTGGTTCTCAAACACCGTAAGAAATAATATCTACTTAGATGCAGTAATGACGGACTCTAACGGACTTCGTCTGACTTCGATCTTTCAATATGCGAATACATACGCTGCATTCTTAATGGCCTTTCTCTTTGTAGCAATATTCGTGCTTATTCGCTCTAAAAAATGGTATGGAACGTTGACTCATGGCTTTATGTTAGTGCCCATCATTGTGTCGATCTTGTTAACCTTATCTCGCGGTGGCTTGGTCCTGCTACCTGTAGTATTCATACTTCTACTTCTGTTCCTAAAACCTGCACAGCAAATCCTTTGGATTCTGCATCTAGGAGTTGCCGGTATTGTATCTTTGCTCATTACGACACCCGTAACTAATCTAGGAATAGAGTTAAACGCGAATTTCACTTCTTCTTCCGCTTTAAAAGGTTGGGCATATCTATTAGGAGCTTCACTAGTTGTGGCTGGCCTATCTTGGGTCATTCAGCGTTTTGTCGCTCCCTGGTTGTATGCAAAACTAGAGAATTGGTCGTCACGTAAACGGACAGGTCTTTGGATCCCACTCGGATCTGTTGCTCTAGTAGCTATTGTAGCTTTCTTACTTATCGGTACGAGTGCAAAAAGCATCTTGCCTGATAATATGGAGACTCGTCTTGAAAATATCAATTTCCAACAACATAGTGTACTTGAACGGATTACTTTTTATAAAGATGCCATGAAGGTAGTAAAGGATTATCCCATCCTTGGAGCTGGTGGTGGAGGCTGGTCCTCACTATATGAGCACTATCAGAACAACCCTTATACTAGCCGCCAGGTGCACAACTTCTTCCTTCAATTTTTGATCGAGGTTGGGATTCTTGGTTTTATCGTATTTATGGGCTTCATTTTATATATTTTCTATAAATATATTCGTGGGTATGTTAAACGGGATAAAAATGATTTTGAGAATGGCTTCTTCTATCTAATCATTGCTTTATCGATTCTTGTGCACAGTTTACTTGATTTCAACATGAGTTATGCCTTTATGGGCATACTCGTTTTCCTTGGACTAGCTGGGATGGCAGTTGTGATGGACAGCAAAAAGTTACGAAAAAATTGGAATAAAACCGGTCTTCGGCTTGGATATTTCGCAGTGCTCACAGTAGGTACTGTATTCCTGTTATTCCTTTCGATCAGCTATATTGGCTCCAGTAATGCTGCTCTAAAGGGTAAGAATCTGATTAGAGTAAGTACTTCATACGAAGAAATTAAAGCGCCGTTGGTTGAAGCTTTAAAAACCCGTCCTAATCATCCTGAATCCGCCATCTCCTTATCTGCTTTGGATATGACGGTATTCAACCAAACGCAAGATGAGCAATTTCTTGAAGAGGCTCATAATGTATTAACTCGAGCACTAAAAGATGAGCCGTACAACAAATATCTTTTAGCTCAAATGGTGAGCTACTATGATTTAAAAGGTCAAAATGATCTTGCATACGGTGTTTACCGTGATAATGCTGATAAGTTCAACTGGGATATTAGTTGGTATGATACTCTCATCAGTCGTTCCTTTGCATTAGGTCAGCAAGCCCTTAACCAAAAGGATGAGACAAAGAAACAAAAGTATTTCAATGAAGCTCAAGAAGCATATAATCATGTTCTCACTGGTATAGAACATTTGAAGACTCTTCCACCAGAACAATTGCAAGGGCGTCCTTTCTCAGTAACACCAGCAATGGCTTTGAACGTCGGAAAAATGCAGCTATTATCTGGGCAAGAAGATGCAGCAAAGACAACTCTGAAGCTTAGTTCAGATGCTAATTACACGGATATTATGAATAGTGAAACTCCATGGAATATTGATTGGTACAGTTCACTCATCAGCCGTTCTTTTGATTTAGGACAAGCGGCTTACGCACAACAAGATAATGAAGATAGATTAGAAAATATGAAAGCTGACTTTTCCGTTGGACTTTTGGCCTACAATCATGTACTTGCGGATAATGAACTTTCCAAGACTCTTGCTCCAGATGTGAAACTGAAGGTAGGGAAAATGCATTATATGTCTGGACAGCTACAAAATGCAGTCTCCATCTTGAAACCAGCCATAAGCCAAGATTTCGCAGATGCAACGAATCGTGAAATTGCCCGTTGGTATCTTGCTGCATTGACGAAAACTGGTGGCGAAGATCAGGCGATATACAATTCACTGATCGCAGCTGATCCTGCGGAAGCAGCACAAATCGAGGCCATCGCAAATTCACAATTCTAAAAAAGGAAGAATCAAAAAAGCGCGTCACTGTAATTACAGTGACGCGCTTTTTTTCAATGATATGAGTTCTATTTAAAGCCCAGCTTTAGCAACTTCACTATCTACAAGCTCTTTCATATAACGAAGTAAATCATCTTTTAACTCTTCATGCTGAAGTGCATAATGAATAGTGGTCTGAATGAAGCCCATCTTCTCACCAACGTCATGACGTTTGCCTTCAAAGTCATAAGCGATAATTCGCTCAACTTCACTTAAGCGGGAAATAGCATCCGTGAGCTGAATTTCGCCACCTACACCCACCTGCTGCTCGCCAAGCATATCGAAGATACGTGGAGTTAAGATATATCGTCCCAAAATCGCTAGATTTGAGGGGGCTTCTTCTCTCTTAGGCTTCTCTACTAAACGATTTGCCTTGTAGACACGTTCTGCCAAAGGCGAAGCGTCTACAACACCATAACGCGATACTTCTTCCCATGGAACGGGTTGAACGCCTACAATTGAAGATTTATATTCATCATAAACATCTATCATCTGTTTGAGGCACGGTTTATCCGCTTCAACGATATCATCACCTAGCAGAACAGCAAACGGCTCATTTCCAATGAATTTACGTGCACACCAAATCGCATGTCCAAGACCTCTTGGTTCTTTTTGGCGAATGTAATGGATATCAGCCATTTCGGAGGATTTGCGAACGGATTCAAGAAGTTCCCACTTCTGCTTTTCTGCTAAGTTAAACTCTAGTTCAAAAGAGTTGTCGAAATGGTCTTCAATCGCACGTTTCCCTTTCCCCGTCACGATAATAATATCCTCGATTCCCGAAGCAACTGCTTCTTCGACAATATATTGGATCGTCGGTTTATCTACTATCGGTAGCATTTCTTTAGGCATTGCTTTAGTTGCAGGCAAAAAACGGGTACCAAGACCTGCAGCGGGGATAATGGCTTTACGGATCTTCATCACATTAACTCCTTCTGTCGGTTACTCTTCCATCTTAAATACTCTGTATAGTAAAATGGCATATTTCCTTTAATTATAGCAGTTATAACAGATTAATGTCAGAGTGTTTGTTATATTTGTATATCTATTCCAATCAAATCGGAGAGGGAGAAATTATATAAGTCTTTTACAAGATCCCCCCCTTTGCTAACTCTCACCTATATATTATCTAGTATATGCAAGTAACAAAGAGGACGAGAGGGTATCTACAAAAAAGGGCCAAGCAACACCAGAGCACCCTCTGGTAGTCGCCTAGCCCTATTTCTTTAACCTTAATTACTTCGCGTTAACCAATTGTCCCCGTGTAACCCCCAGCTGGTTGGTAGCCTTCAAGCTCTTCCATACCTGTGTACCAGAGATTTCGCCACGCAGTGCGCGGCTGTACAGGCTAATTACCTCAGCCACTTGCTCTGGTGTCTCTTCCAGGAACTCCACGCGGTACGAGGATACACCTAGATCACGGAAGTTGTTCAAATACTCCGCACCGGACTGCTCAACTGCATTATAGACGGTATTACGGCAGCCTTCATCCACACGAACAGGATGTGACATTCCAATGCGGTCTTGCAGGGAAGCGCGATGCTCTTCACATGGGCGACCACAGTTCGTAAAGTCTGTGCCTTCACTCATGAAAGTACAGTATACACAGTGCTCTGTGTGGAACATCGGCAAATGCTGATGGATTACGATCTCCATACGAGAAGTATCGCTGTGCTCAAGCAGGTCGACCATCTGTTGAATGTTCAAGTCATAGGATGGTGTTACCATGTCACAGCCTGCCTCAAGGAACAGATCCACTGCCTTATGATTGGCAATATTCAATGAGAAATCGCCGATCAGGCGTGGATGCACGGCATCAGGCTGCTCTTGGCGGCGGCGCAGGTAATAATACAGCGCGCCGGTGTTGCGTACTAACACGGCATCCGGCTGCAAGCGCAGGATATTGGCGTGGTAGCCGTTCTCGCCCGGCATATGAATGCGCGGTGTGGCCAGCGCGATGCTGGCCCCTGCAGCCCGTACCGCATCTACCGCTGCCGGGAACTGCTTGATAAACTCGAAGTCGGCGTAGATGTTTCTCACGCCGGCCTCGAGCGCAGCCTGCACCTGCGGCAGGCTGCGGCACAGCGCGGTGAGCTCCGCTTCACCGGCGCGCTGCGGAGCGACGTCCCTGCGGGTAGCGTCGCCGTAGACCTCAATCGCCCGTTTCACGTACACGGGCGGTTTCGGGCGCTCGCCCGCAAGCAGCTCCACCGCTTGGCGGCGGATGCTGTTCAGCTCGCGCATAGGGACGATGACGTCGCCTTGCAGATGCGACTCTAGCGCGTCAAGCTGGAACACGGTTCCGCCCAGGCGGCCGAATTGTTCTTCCAGCAGCGCGGTATCCATCGGACGCTTTTGTGCCGCTTCCAGCGCAAGCTCCGAGTCCACACGGACGGTAACGTTCTTCTGAACGTCCGTCCACCAGGTGGTCAGCTTCTCGCCGACGCAGCCCTGCACTCGCACATGTACCGGGAATACCCGGTACGGCTTCTCTGTCTCATAAGTCTGGCGCAGCGCCTTGTCTAACGCAGGGTCATTTGTCTTCCAAATGCGGTCACCGACATTTAGACGACGCAGATCCACATCATTACGACCGGCTACGATGTCGATGATCCAGCCTTCTCCGGCTTCACCTTCGAGCTTCACACCTTTACGACGAAGGTCGTAAACGCGTCCGCCTTCTTCTTTTTTCGTCGGATCCCCTGCATCAAACACGATTCCGTCTCCCCGCTTAAGAGGTGCATGAATACGGCAGACAACTCCATCACGAAGAATTTGTTCAACCGTTCCGAGATATACACCACGGCTTTTCGGGAAAGTGCCGTCTACGAGCTTTTTATTGTTCGTTCCATCTAGGAAACCATGCGTGAAACCGCGTGAGAAGCTTTGTTGCAGTTCACGAACTTCTTCCTTCGATGGTTTGGACATATCGCCATCAAAATACCGGTCAATTGCCTTACGGTACTTACTAACTACATTCGCAACGTATTCCGGGCTCTTGAGGCGCCCTTCGATTTTGAAAGAAGTTACACCCGCCTCGATCAGCTCAGGCATAAGATCAATAGCTGCCAAATCCTTAGGGGAGAGCAAATAAGTCACATCACCCATTGGTTTAACTTCTCCATCCACCATCAGATCATAAGGCAGACGGCAAGCTTGAGCACATTCTCCGCGGTTGGCGGAGCGTCCACCCCACATTTCCGAAGTTAGACATTGACCCGAATAAGAGACACATAAGGCTCCATGCACGAATACTTCCATCGGCAGGCGGGCTTGTTCCCCAATCGTCTTAATTTGCTTCAGATTGTTCTCACGACCGAGTACCACACGTTCCAAACTGAAAGGCTTCGTGAACTCGACCGCCTCCGGGGAAGTAATCGTCATCTGTGTCGATCCATGAATAGGGAAGTCTGGTGAGATTTCACGAATCATTTTGACCAACCCTAAATCCTGAACAATCACTGCGTCCACGCCAGCATCTACACATGCGTCAATCAGTTCTTTTGCATCGGACAATTCATTTTCAAAAACCAGTATATTAAAGGTCAGGAAACCCTTCACACCATAGCTATGCAAAAACGCCATAATTTCCGTCAGCTCGTCCATGCGAAAGTTGTTCGCTCTCGCCCGTGCATTAAACTTCTCTACGCCAAAAAAGATAGCATCCGCTCCGTTCGCTACCGCCGCACGCATGCAGTCCCAGTCACCTGCAGGTGCCAATAGCTCCACGTCTTCTCTGCGTATTTGTTGCTCTTTCATTTATATCCTCCCAAACCGCCATGTGGCGGGTCATTTCTAGTTGATTAACTTGATAATTGTATCAAATATCACATCTCAGCGCCATGTGTTTACCAACATTTATATAAAGAAAAGAACGCCCCATGCCATTTAGGCTACAAGGACGTTCTCATCTAATTGAATTACACTCTACTATTAGTTAGTCATGAACTCCAATCACCTCTAAACTACTCATTCCCCGTAAACCGAAACGACTGCAGCGTTTTATCCAACAAAGCTTGCTGTTCTGCAGTAGCATTGGCATCATTCAGCGTAACAGTAATCGTGTAGACCACCTCATTTTTGCCAAAAACAACGTGCTTACTGCGGAGAGGAACACCATTCTTGATTTGATGCACAGTAAGGATCGTAGCAGAAACACCTGCAAAGGTAGACTCCACTATACTTTCAATGCGAGGACCTTTAGGATCATTATTTTTATTCTGATAAGAATCTTTGAGCATATTCACCGCATAATCGATTGAGCCCTCAGGTTTCGAATTAATCTGGAAACGTCCTCCGATGAACCGATACTCTACCAACTGTGTCTCGAATACATCTTGATTGGGTGTCCATAAACGTGGAATGTCGATGGCATAGCCGTATCTTTTAGATACTTTGGTTATCGTTTTATTCTTGATTGTCTTATAGTCATCGCTAGCGAGTCGCCCGAAGTTCTCCTTCAACAGATCAAAATCAATATCAATAGAGGATATAATGGCTTTAAATTTGGTCTTATCGTCTTCTTGTCCAGCAGGTGTCACATATTCGAAATAGTAACGGTACCCATTCTTGAGTACGAGTGCCTGATATTCTGTCGCCCAACCGTTGCCGAAATTCAGCTGTGTCTCACTTATTTGCGCAGGTACGCCGGAGATTTCAGACTTCATGCTATCCTTAAAAACATAAGCGTCCGCTACAAAGTTCTCCTGCGTTTTTGTCTTCAACTCTTCAGCCCAGCTCTCTAGTGTAGAACCAGCAGGTGCCGATGTAATCGCCACACTCAAATGACTTCCTTGTTTGCTTTCATAATAAAAATGCTGGTCATCCTTAGTCCAAGCGGCAGGAACCTGTAGTGAGATACCATAGTCCTCATTATAGGCTTCACTTAAGCCATTCTTTACGGTAGAGAGATCACGGATTTTGTTATCCTTAGTGTCAAAAGAGGGCCGAAAAGAGCTCAGTAACCCCGCATATTTGGCTAAATCCTTATAATTAGTGGCTTTCTCATCCGTCAAATAAATCTCGTAAAGTCTACCTTCAGCATAGATCAGCCTGTTTTCCCAGAGTGCTCCGCTAGAATCTTTACTGACCAATCGTGCATAGGGTACAGAGGCTTTCGGGAACGACTCCCGGTCTAATATCAGTTCACTGCCTAACTCGACTTCCCGGACTAGTTGTTCTAATAGCCCCTCTGCATCAACAGCAACTGCCTGATCACTTGCATGAATCTCCAAATAATAAAGATTGTCCGCACTGGAGAAGGTAGCCACACTCTCATCACCACCGCTATTTCCAGCAATCAGTCCAGACGGATAATTTAGTGTCCATCGATAATAGCTGTTCCCAATTTGCGTCTTCCCCACATCGCTATCAATACCAGTATCCACTGGCACATCGCCTTCATTGTCAGCAGGAGCTAAGGTAATGATCAGCTCACCACCGTTACCCTGGGAGAGGGTTGCACCCAGTACACTCGCCACAAAACGCAGCGGCACCATCAACACACCTGAAACCATCCGAGGCGCGGAGGTGAGTTTAACTTTAGTCGCATCCTTCCAGGCACTAATACTACCAATCGTCATTAACCCTGTATGAGAGCCGTACGTTACTTTCACTACATCATTTCCTTCTAAGGAAACCGTGCTGCCAAATGTCTTTTTAAAAACCCCGAGCGGTACCATAACCGTTCCGTTCTCCATATAAGGCCGCTCGATAGTCACCTTCTTGCCATTCACCGTAGCAGAAGTACTGCCAACTTTAAGACTCAGCTGCAGCTTGTCTGTTTCTGCTGCCCGTACGGTTGGTATCGGTAATATAGAAAATAGCAATAATAAGGCCAGCATCGCACACAATACTTGTTTTAAAACTTTAAAGCCCATTTACCGTCCCCCTCTCGAGTTTCCTGATCAATCTTCCGTATGCTCTTCTCCATCTGCTCCTGCACCCTCTTCACTTAATAGGGGATCACCCTGAGTGAGCACCAGCTTACGGATGACGATATCCCCATCACTTTGCATAACCAGTCGTACCGTTGTACCTGGAGAATAGCTTTTAAACAATTCATTAATATCAACTAGTGAGACCACACGGTGGCCGTCAATGCTGTACAAGACGTCGTCTTCGGCAACACCCGCCTTGCGTGCTTCAGCAGAAATCACTTTAGTTACAGTCAGGGGATCGAGCGTTGGCAAGCCCACAATCGAGGACCAACTCGGCTCTAACTCCAATCCAAGACTCGGGTGTTTTACTTCACCGTATTTAAAAAGCTGGTTCATAATATACTGCACGGTATCCGACGGAATAGAGAAGCCCATATTCTCCACGCCCACCGCTGAGTATTTCAGACTGTTTATTCCCAGCACTTCGCCCTTCATATTCACTAGCGGGCCCCCGCTATTCCCGGGATTAATCGCTGTGTCACTTTGGATCAGACGATAAGCCGCAGCTACTTCACGGTTAAGGCCACTTATAACCCCTACGGTCGCTGAATTCCTTAGAGAAAAGCTAATCGGTGTTCCGACGGCCACTACCTTCTCACCAACAATGGTTTTGCCGGTCGAAGGAATAAACTTTGCAGGTTTAAGGGAGGTTGCATTGATTTTTATCAGGGCCAGATCACTAACTTCATCTAGATATGTTTCTTTAATGCTGTAGGTTTTGGAGTCCGACGTCACTACCAAAGCATTCTGCAGATCCTTGATGACATGTGCATTGGTTACAATCCATCCATTCGATTTCACAATAATGCCAGAACCATGCGTCAGATTGTATCGATCATCCGGTCCGCTAGTCCCCCCACTATCGTCTTTGCCGATAATGCCCACTACGGAGGGGGTGATACTTTTAATAATCCCTGGTACGGGGTCTTCCGCTGATGTTGAATTTTTGATTTTGTCTCTCTGGGTTGTGGTCGCCGCGCTAACCGTCTTAGTCGTATCACCCAACGCATAAACCGACTCACTCCATACTCCTGACAGCAACACACCGCACAGCAGCAAGCCCATTCCTTTCTTCACCAGTTTCTCCACAGTCCTCATCAACCTTCACCAGACCCTCTCTCTGCGAATGGATAAATTTTACATTATATAATTTGAAAAAAGACACCTTCAATGCGCCCACGGCGTTAAAGGAGTCTTTTGGTGCAAAGCTGTTCAATTTAATTCTTCCGTTAACTTAACCAATGCATCACCATGGCATAGTCAGAGATTATAAAAACCAACAAACTAACCGCTCCGAAAGCAATGGCGAACTTGTTCTTTTGGGGAGCTCTCAGTAACCGAACGACTCCAACCAAAATTAGGATAGTGAATAAAATCATAAAAACATCAAAGGTATGAAATTTAGACGGTCCTTGCGCGGCAACTTCTGCAAGTAGCATTACCTTACCTCCTCAAAAATGTTGTCAAGCAAGATCCAGTATTCCCCATATCCTCTTCTATGTTATCGCTACCATTTGGGCGATGCAATAGGTTTTGTAGAAAAATTATGCATTTGTCGCAAAAAAAATATTTTATTACTGCAAAATCGGATAAATTATTGATTTTGTTCATTGACATTTGGTGTTTTCCGGCGAAAATGATGAGACCTAACGGGTAATGGTCGATCTTTGTGAATGTAACTAAGGAAGTTATTTAGCATCTCTGCCGGGAGTTAGTATCTTACTAGTCAATTTGTAATTTTGAGGTTAGGGGTTAGAATTTAGAATTAAAAATCTGGTACTAGAGTCTATACTTTTAAGGATTAGGGAAATCCTCCCTGAAATTAGCCGTTTATTACTTCAATTTGAGGTTTTTAGGGAATTCCTCCCTAATAAACACGAGAGAACCCTCATTATGGATGAATCGCCTCGATAAATAGGGAGGTTTTCCCTGATTTGAGCTTAAAAGCTGCAAAACATCAGATTATTAGGGAGGTTTTCCCTAATCTAGTATCACAAGCATTTGATAGAGCTAGCAATATAGCCGTTTGTTATTTATTTTTCAAAGAACCATTGAGCCTGCTGTTATTCTTTTAACCATTAAGCGAACATACAGCAAAAGCATGCTCCTCATTCAATCTTACGACGGACACGCCCTACATATGCCTATCTCTTCTACTATTTAGTTTTCTTTTTAAAGGAGCCGTAATACTTTTACTAGAAACTCATATCAGATCGGATAATCAAAATACGTAACTCACACGAACAATCAAGCAACACTCCAACGAAGATTTTGACTACATGCAAATAACCCGAACTGATAGATGATTTGATTTTGATTTTGAAATTGCCTATGAGCTTAAAGTTGCTAGTGAGCTCTAATTTACTGGTGACTACCAGCAATTGTACCGATCAATTGTTTTCCCAAAATAATAATTTTGGACAACAAACAATAAAGGCCACGGCAAATTGCCGCGACCTTTATTATTTAGTAGTTATACTATCCAGCTATTTATAGCTTAGGTAGTTTCCGCCGTCTCAAGCATAAGCGCTTCAGTACGCTCTGTATCACGAATCAGAACTGGCTTCAGATACTTACCTGTGTAAGACTCCGTAACAGTAATGATCTTCTCTGGTGTTCCTGTTGCCAGTACGGTTCCGCCGCCACTGCCGCCTTCTGGTCCCATATCGATGATATAATCAGCAGTCTTAATAACGTCCAGATTATGCTCAATGACAAGAACCGATTCTCCGGAATCCACCAAGCGGTGCAATACTTCTAGTAAACGACCAATGTCGTCCACATGCAGACCTGTTGTAGGCTCATCCAAAATATAGAGTGTCTTGCCTGTACTACGACGGTATAGCTCAGAAGCCAACTTCACACGCTGCGCTTCACCACCGGATAATGTTGTACCTGGCTGACCAATCTTAATGTAGCCAAGACCCACATCCATCAGCGTTTGCATTTTACGGTGAATACGAGGGATATTCACGAAGAACTCTGTAGCATCCTCTACAGTCATCTCCAGCACGTCGGAAATGTTTTTCCCTTTATATTTCACTTCTAGTGTTTCCCGGTTATAACGTTTACCTTTACATACCTCGCAAGGAACGTATACGTCAGGCAAGAAGTGCATCTCAATCTTGATAATTCCGTCCCCACGGCAAGCTTCACAGCGTCCGCCTTTTACGTTAAAGCTAAAGCGTCCCTTTTGGAACCCCCGTACCTTTGCCTCATTCGTCTTCGAGAACAGATCACGAATGTCGTCAAATACGCCAGTATAGGTTGCTGGGTTAGAGCGTGGTGTACGCCCAATTGGCGATTGGTCGATTTCAATAACCTTATCGAGATTTTCCAAGCCACGAATTTCTTTGTGCTGACCCGGACGAACCTTCACAGCCTTATTCAGCTGCCGTGCCAAGCTCTTGTACAGAATTTCGTTAATAAGTGAGGATTTACCGGAGCCCGACACACCAGTCACCGCCGTAAATACACCCAATGGAATCTTCACATTCACATTTTTCAGGTTATTCTCTTTAGCGCCACGAATTTCTATCCAACGATCATCGGTAGCACGACGCTTAGCGGTAACTGGAATAAACTTACGACCGCTCAAATATTCACCGGTTAAGGAATTCGGATCTTTCATAATCTCTTCCGGTGTTCCTTGCGCCATAACTTGTCCACCATGAATACCCGCACCCGGTCCGATATCAATAATATAGTCCGCTGCCATCATCGTATCTTCGTCATGCTCTACAACAATCAACGTATTGCCTAGGTCACGCATATGAGCAAGCGTAGAGATCAGGCGATCATTATCCCGTTGATGCAGACCAATACTTGGCTCATCCAGAATGTACAGAACACCCATCAAACTGGAACCGATCTGAGTGGCCAACCGGATACGCTGTGCTTCACCACCAGATAGCGAGCCTGCTGCGCGGCTAAGTGTCAAATAGTCCAGTCCGACATTCACCAGGAATCCCAGACGATTGCAGATTTCCTTAAGAATGAGATTGGCGATAGCTGTCTCTTTCTCACTTAACTTTATTTCTTCAAACCAATGCTGACAGTCACCAATCGAGAGATCGGTAATATCCGAAATATTTTGTTCGTTGATCGTAACCGCCAAAATTTCTTTCTTCAGACGTTTGCCCTTACAGACATGACAAGGCTTAGCACTCATAAATCCTTCAATAAATTCACGAATACCGTCAGATGCGGTCTCCCGGTAACGACGCTCCAGATTCGGAATAATCCCTTCAAAAGCAACCATCGCATCTTTCTTTTGTCCAAAATCATTCTCATATTTGAAGCGAACCTTCTCGCTACCTGTACCATGCAGTAGTTTATTCATATGATCAGGTGTTAAACTGCTCACTGGAACGTTCTGTGGGATATTAAAATGCTCACACACGGACTTCAGAAATTGCGGATAGTAATTAGAAGTACTTCCGGTCCAAGCTAAAAAAGCACCTTCTTCAATCGATTTCTCAGCATCAGGAATAAGCAGATCTGGATCGACCACCATCTTCATTCCAAGTCCATCGCACTCTGTGCAGGCTCCAAACGGACTGTTGAAGGAGAACATACGTGGTGCCAGCTCTTCAATACTAAAACCACAAATCGGACAAGCAAAATTAGAGCTGAACAGAAGCTCTTCCTGACCGATGATATCCACAAGGATTTTACCGCCAGAAAGTTTAAGTGCCGTCTCCAGTGAATCCGTCAGCCGGGTCTCCACATCGTCTTTAACGACGATCCGGTCTACAACAACTTCTATGGTGTGTTTTTTATTCTTCTCAAGTTCAATATCCTCAGACAGATCTCTTAGCTCACCGTCCACACGCACACGTACGAACCCTTGCTTAGAAATGTCTGTGAAGAGTCCTTTGTGTTCCCCTTTACGCCCTGAAATGATAGGTGCCAGGATCTGCAAACGAGTCTTCTCTGGATACTGCATAATCCGGTCTACCATCTGTTCTACAGTCTGGGAGGTAATCTCAATTCCATGCTCTGGACAATGAGGGTGACCGATCCGTGCGAAAAGCAACCGCAGATAGTCATAAATTTCAGTTACCGTACCTACCGTAGAACGTGGGTTGCGGCTTGTTGTCTTCTGATCAATAGAGATTGCCGGGGATAATCCGTCTATCGAATCCACATCCGGCTTCTCCATTTGCCCCAAGAACTGACGAGCATAAGCTGACAAAGATTCAACATAACGCCGCTGTCCTTCAGCATAAATCGTATCAAATGCAAGCGAAGACTTACCCGAGCCGCTCAGCCCCGTCAGCACGACGAAACGGTCACGTGGAATCGTCACATCGATGTTTTTGAGATTGTGCGCTCTCGCGCCTTTAATTACAATATTATCGTTCGCCAACGGAACCTCTCCTTAATGAATCAAATATCAAAGCTTTAACGATTTCAGAGACTTTATTAAAAGCGTTTTCGATCCCTCCCAAACCCTCCCTTCCAAGGGAGGGCCCCAAGGGTTGCACCCTCTGGACACCCGCATTTTTTTGGCGAAGGAGGTTGGGGGACGGGACTTAGTGACGACGGCGTTCGGATCGCTTATCCCTACGGGACCGCTTGGACGTTAGGCGCACACTAGGTAAGAGGTGCGAGATTACCGCAACTGCTATAGCGTTGCGGGGCGCTGTCCCTGCGGGATGCGCGTCCATCTATTTATTCAAAAAGAACGGCCAGGACAGCACCGTTCAATTACTTATTTTAAATATCGGTGATGCATTTAAGGTTTATTACTCGGCCCGAAGCTCCAACAATGCGTCACGCAGTTCTGCCGCGCGTTCGAATTGCAGGTTCTTCGCAGCGTCCTTCATCTCCGCTTCCAGACGCTGGATTAGGCTTTGTTTCTCTTTCTTATTCATCTTGCCACCAACACCCGTGAGGTAATCCGCTTTAGACTCGGCAACCTTCGTTGCCTCAATGATGTCACGCACCTTTTTATTAATGGTGGTTGGGGTAATGCCGTGTTTCTCATTATGGGCGATCTGGATGGCGCGACGACGCGACGTTTCGCTCATCGCCTTCTCCATCGAATCAGTGATTCGATCACCGTACATGATTACACGACCCTCGGAGTTACGGGCTGCACGACCAATCGTCTGAATTAGGGAGCGTTCGGAACGAAGGAAGCCCTCTTTATCCGCATCGAGAATAGCGACCAGCGATACTTCCGGAAGGTCGAGACCTTCTCTTAGCAGGTTAATCCCTACCAAAACATGGAATGTACCAAGTCGAAGATCACGTAAGATCGCCATCCGCTCCAGCGTTTTGATATCAGAGTGCATATAACGAACCTTAATCCCAATTTCCTTAAAGTAATCCGTCAGATCCTCCGACATCTTCTTCGTCAACGTTGTGACGAGTACACGTTCGTCTCGTTCCACCCGATCACGAATTTCACTAATCAAATCATCGATTTGTCCCTCTGTAGGACGCACCTCAATGATCGGATCCAAAAGACCTGTAGGCCGGATAATCTGCTGCACCATGGTGTCGCAGTGCTCCATTTCATAGGGTCCTGGTGTCGCTGAAACATATACGATCTGCTTCACTTTTTCTTCGAATTCCTCGAACTGGAGTGGACGGTTATCCAGCGCAGACGGCAAACGGAAACCATGCTCTACCAGTACCGTCTTACGCGCCCGGTCACCATTATACATCGCCCGAATCTGTGGAAGTGTTACATGGGACTCATCAATAATGATCAGCATATCATCCGGAAAATAATCCATTAATGTATACGGAGTTGCCCCTGGTTCACGGAAGGTGAGCGGTCCGGAATAGTTCTCAATCCCAGAGCAGAAGCCCACTTCTTTCATCATCTCAATATCATAACGTGTCCGCTGTTCCAGACGCTGAGCTTCAAGAAGCTTTCCTGCGTCACGAAGAACCGTTAAGCGGTCTTCCAGCTCTTTTTCAATGTTGACCAGTGCCACTCGCATCGTTTCTTCCTTGGTAACAAAGTGAGACGCCGGAAAAATAGCGACATGATCGCGCTCCCCGATCAGTTCACCCGTCAGTACATCAATCTCAGTGATTCGCTCAATTTCGTCACCGAACAATTCGACCCGAATGGCATGCTCACCCTGAGATGCCGGGAAAATCTCAACCACATCACCACGTACACGGAAGGTTCCGCGTACAAAATTGATATCATTACGCTGGTACTGGATATCCACTAGCCTGCTCAAAATCTCATTTCGAGGCTTCTCCATCCCTACCCGCAAGGACAAAAGCAAGCTTCCGTATTCCATCGGCGAACCGAGGCCGTAAATACAAGACACACTCGCCACAATAATAACGTCACGCCGTTCGAACAAGGAGCTCGTTGCGGAGTGGCGCAATTTATCAATCTCTTCATTAATACTGGAGTCTTTCTCGATATAAGTATCGGAGGAGGGAATATACGCCTCTGGTTGGTAATAGTCGTAGTAGCTGACGAAATAGTCTACCGAATTATGCGGAAAAAACTCCTTAAACTCACTCGCCAGTTGGGCAGCCAAAGTCTTGTTGTGCGCAATAACTAACGTCGGGCGGTTTAATTTGGAAATAACTTGTGCAACGGTAAACGTCTTACCCGTACCCGTCGCGCCCAGCAGCGTCTGGTGCTTCTTGCCCTGCCGGATGCCTTGTAGTAATTCCTCTATGGCATGAGGCTGATCGCCCTGGGGTGTATACTCGGACTCCAATTCAAAAGTCTTTGTACTGACGACAATATCACTCATTTGCCCGTCTCCCCTCTATCGTCTAAACTAGATTAATATATTATAATTGTTGTCTGAATGTTCTCTCTCCATACGATGGCAAGCTAAAACGCCTTTGGCGTCTCTAAAAGACGTTAAGCGTTTGTGCGAGAATTATAAGGATTAAAGTATAACGTGAAACTTATACTTTCTTATAATTAAAAAATATGGAAGATAAGAATATGTGTTCCCGTTCATTATACAGTGTTGCCTAGATCGTTGCAAACCATAATACATAGAAATGTTAGGAGCTTGAAGCATGGATATTACCTCAATAATCGGCCTATTGGCTGGACTGGCTGCGTTAATCGGCGGCTATCTCTGGGAAGGCGGAAGCCTCTCAGGACTGCTGCAGCTTAATGCAGCTTTGATTGTGTTCGGGGGTACATTTGCCGCCGTTATGATCAGCTTCCCGGCATCTAAGCTGCGCTCCATTCCAACAGCATTACGCATGGCTTTCGGTAGCAACCCTGATCGTGATGAAGAAAAAGCAGAAGAACTCATTGCAATGGCAACCGTGGCTCGTCGCGGCGGCGTTCTAATGTTAGAAAAACAAGCTGAAGAACATCCGGACCCTTTTACACGTGAAGGTCTACTTCTTATTGTCGACGGCACTGATCCTGAGCAGGTAAGACAGATCCTTGAATTAGAAATGGATGCTAAAGAATTGAAGCATGAGAACTATGCTAAGATTTTTGAAGCTGCAGGTGGATATGCACCAACGATGGGAATTATCGGGACGGTGATGGGGCTCATCCGTGTACTTGGCAACCTTACAGATCCGTCAAATCTGGGCACATCTATCGCAGTGGCATTTACCGCAACACTGTACGGTGTTGCCATCGCTAATTTAATATTTTTACCCATCGCTTCCAAAATCAAATCCCGCAGTCAAAGCCAGCTACATAGTATGGAAATGCTGCTCGTCGGCATTCTTTCTTTGCAGAACGGGGATCACCCCTTGCTGGTGCGTAAAAAACTGAACTCATTCATCTCAGACACGGACACGAATGACCGTGCGGAAACTAGAGGTCTTCTATGAGACAAAGAGACCGGCGCAAGCGGCGTGTAGAGACTCGGGAAAGCCGCGACCGTTGGATGATTACTTATGCTGATCTAATTACACTTTTACTTATTTTTTTCGTTATATTGTATGCGATGAGCAGCCTGGATACTGACAAATATAACATCGTGACAGGCTCGTTATCCGAGACCTTCAAATCTGGCAGCACTGTCCTTGAGGGTGGGAACGGCATTTTAGATGCTGGGAAATCAACTGAGAACAAACCGGAAAGTACAGACGGGAATGGGAATGCAGCTGCAACTGCGAGACCGAATGATGGATCTGCTGAACAAACGGAGAACGAAACACCTTCGGCACGTGAACTTGCTTTTCGAGAACAAGAGGCTAAACTTGCTGAATTAATGGGTGTGATTACGAACTATGTAGAGGAAAATAATCTCGGAGAACAAATTTTTGTTGCCGACAAACCGCAGGGGATAGAAATCACGCTCAGTGACCGTTTTCTCTTCGATATAGGTAAGGCAGATCTGAAGTCTCCAGCCCTGCCTGCTCTTCAGCAGTTATCTGGCTTATTCAGCGATATCGGCGCAAAGATCAGCATTGAAGGACATACCGACAATACTCCAGTATCTTCGGCTTCTCACTATAACGACAACTGGGAGCTATCTGGTGCTCGTGCGCTGTCAGTGCTTCGCTTTTTCTTAGATCATGAAGGGTTGAACCCCGACAATTTTCAATATGCAGGGTATGCTGATACCCAGCCCACCGCGGAGAACACATCAGCTGCAGGTAAGCAAAAGAACCGCCGTGTAGAGATCATTGTGCTGCGGCAGCTTCAAGAGGGTACCTAAAAAATGTTTTACTCAGAGCTAGTTACAGTAGCTAGGCCTGTGCGGGAGCGAATCTGCTTATCAACATACCAAAATGGGCTCGCCACTATTTATTACGGAAATACTCCCTGATTATCTGCCTATTCCCTTGTCCAGGCGCAGAATTAGGGAATTCCTCCCTGATTAATACCCTATTTAGTCAGAAATAGCGCTTTTCACTGAAACTTTAGGGAGGAATTCCCTAAACCCCTTAGTGTCACGCTATACTCGTCTAAAATAAGGGAGGTTTTCCCTAATTCCACAATCAGTAGATTCGCTTTAAATAAAATCCCATAATTCCAAACAGTCCCAGGATTTAACTCAAAGATCCCGACCGCTATCTATATAAAAACACCAAACAGCAAGTCCCCAAAAACGGAAACTTGCTGCTACAAATATCACATGCAGTGAAATTAATATACAGTGAAAAATCCCAATTACTCTCCTACCAATGCACGATATCCAGCTGCATCTAGCAGTCCTTTTACAGCATCAGCGTACTCTCCGTCCACTTCAATTTCAAAAATCCAACCCTCGCCATAAGGCTTATCGTTGATCAGTTCTGGACTAGCTTCTAAACCGTCATTAATCTTGGTAACCGTCCCTGAGACGGGTGAATACAGTTCCGATACGGTCTTAACGGATTCGATACTGCCTACGCTGTCGCCAGCTGAAATGGCCGAACCCACTTCTGGAAATTCCACAAATACGATATCGCCTAACAAATGCTGAGCATGATCCGTAATCCCAACACGTACTACGCGTCCTTCCACTTGCTGTGCCCACTCATGCTCTTCGCTGTAAAGAAGGTTATCTAAAACTTCACTCATTTCAAGCCGCCTCATTTCCAAATTGGAATTCTAAATTTAGTTATAGCCTAAGTGATCGCGGAGCATAATGTCAATATTACTAAAAGTAAAATAAATTTGTCGTTTTTTTGACTTTTTCTTGTTGACAGCGCCCTCCTATACCCGTTTAATGGAGACATAAGAAACAAATACAGTTGCGGATGATGGCATAGGGAGAGACTGTCTCACTTGAAGACGGCGCCGAAGGAGTAAGCCCTAACAGGGGTGAATCTCTCAGGCAAAAGGACCTTTGTCGGACGTACCTCTGGAGAGCATCAGACGCGAGGCTGAGTGCGTCAGGTCACCAACGGGGAAACTTGCATGTTAGTTACGCAGGGTAACTCTCAGGTACAAAGGACAGAGCAGAAAGCGATTAGTGCATTTATGCATGATTGCTTCTGCCTGTCCTTTTTTTCGTATGTAATCAGACTAGGGGAGTGACGACATGGATGCTTTGAAAAGAACGCCTTTTTATGATCTCTATTCCGCATATGCGGAGTCCAGGTGCATTGATTTTGGCGGCTGGGAGCTGCCAGTACAGTTTACAGGTATCGTGAAGGAGCATGAGGCTGTTCGCCAGCAGGCTGGACTGTTCGATGTATCGCATATGGGTGAATTTATGGTGATCGGAAGCGGCGCTGAAGCCTTCTTACAAAAAATGACGACCAACGATGTCAGCCGCCTTACCGATGGTGCGGCACAATATACGCTGCTCTGTTATCCAAACGGCGGGGTGGTCGACGATTTACTCGTGTATCGACTAAGTGAAGGCCGTTATATGCTTGTCGTAAATGCCTCCAACATCGATAAGGACTTCCAGTGGCTGCAAGAACATCTGACCTCTGAATTCGGTGAAGTCACACTCACTAATGTCTCTGACGAGACGCTTTTGCTCGCCTTGCAAGGTCCGCTGGCAGAGACCATACTCGCAGAAGTTACTGATGCACCGATCTCAACGCTCAAGCCTTTCCACTTCATCGAACGCGCAACCGTCTGCGGTGTAGAAGTACTGATCTCCCGTACGGGTTATACCGGTGAAGATGGCTTCGAAATTTACGCTCCGCTGGATGGGGCAGCAACGTTATGGAACGGCCTTCTCGCAGCTGGCTCTCCTCACGGATTAACACCTGCTGGACTGGGCGCACGGGATACGCTTCGTTTCGAGGCAAAATTGCCATTGTACGGTCAGGAGCTGTCGGCTGACATCACGCCTCTTGAAGCTGGAGTACAGTTCTTCGTGAAGCTGGACAAAGCGGACTTCATCGGACGCGATGCGTTGATACAGCAAAAAGAAGCCGGTCTTCCCCGCCGTCTTGTCGGTCTAGAAATGATTGATCGAGGCATTCCACGCTCCCATTACCCAGTCTATGCGGACGGCATCAAAATCGGAGAAGTCACAACCGGAACCCAATCTCCAACGCTGAAACGAAACCTGGGATTAGCTTTACTTGATACAGCTTACAGTGAAATAGGCACAGAGGTTTTCGTAGAGATACGTGGCAAGCAGCTTAAAGCTGTCGTGATTAAGGCCCCTTTTTACAAGTATAAACGCCTTTAGCGTCCATATTAGGACGGTGAACTTTTAAGCGAGAAATAAAAGGATAAAGTATAACGTGAAAATTATACTTTCTTATATTTTAAAAAAGCCAAGGAGTGAAACCTTAATGAAGCACCGTTATCTGCCCATGACAGCACAGGACCGCGTAGAGATGATGGAAACCGTCGGGATTCAGTCCATAGATGAGCTGTTCTCCGATATCCCTGAAGCCGTCCGTTATCAAGGCACTATGCCGATGTCTGAACCGCTCGATGAGTACGCCCTGCTACGTCACATGAAAGGTCTCGCTGACCGCAATGCTGACTTCGATTCGCACGCCAGCTTCCTCGGCGCCGGATTATACGACCATCACATCCCCGTGGTGATCAACCATGTCATTTCCCGTTCAGAATTCTACACTGCTTACACCCCTTATCAACCGGAGATCAGCCAAGGCGAACTGCAAGCGATCTTCGAATTCCAATCCTACATTTGCGAACTAACCGGTATGAAAGTAGCCAATGCCAGCATGTATGATGGCGCAACCGCATTATCCGAAGCAGCAGTCCTCGCAGCTGGTGCTACCAAACGCAAAAAAATAATTGTCTCCCGCACCGTTCATCCTGAAGCGCGCCAAGTGTTACGCACATCGGCTAATGCTTGGGGTCTTGAGGTAGTGGAGATTGACTATAGAGACGGTGTTACCGATCAGGCTAAGCTTGCTGAGGCCATTGATGGTGATACGGCTGCAGTACTGATGCAATCGCCTAACTTCTTTGGCAGCATCGAAGATCTTAGCTCCGTTGAGCCGCTGATCCATGCTGTTAAAGGGTTGTTCGTCGTCAGTGCAAATCCGATCGCTCTTGGCGTACTAGAAACACCAGGCAAGCTCGGAGCCGACATCGTAGTCGGTGACGCTCAGCCACTCGGTATTCCCGCTTCCCTCGGCGGTCCAACCTGTGGATTCTTCGCTGTAGCAGAGCATTTAATGCGCCGCATGCCAGGTCGTATCGTTGGTCAAACTGTTGACCGTAACGGTAAACGCGGCTTCGTTCTGACACTCCAAGCTCGTGAACAGCATATCCGTCGTGAAAAAGCGACATCGAATATTTGCTCCAATCAGGCGCTGCTCGCACTCTGCGCATCCGTCTACCTGTCCGTAATGGGTAAAGAAGGGATGCGTGAAGTAGGCGAGCTGAACATTCGTAAAAGCCATTACGCCGCTAATAAACTAAGCGAACTAACAGGGGCTGAACTTACCTTTTCCTCCCCATTCTTTAACGAGTTTGTCGTGAAGCTTCCGGAAGGAAGCAGCGTAAGTGCAATTAATTCGAAGCTGCTGAAGGAAGGCTATCTAGGCGGTTATGATCTGGGCCGTGATTATCTTGAACTTGCTGGACATATGCTGGTAGCCGTTACGGAAAAAAGAAGCAAAAACGAAATCGACCAATTCGCTAGCGCACTGGAGGGCTGTTTATGAAACCGGAGCAAAGTCTAATTTTTGAATTAAGCCGTCCCGGCCGTTCGGCCTATTCCTTGCCAATATGCGATGTGCCGCAGGAAGAAACCTTGGAAACTCTGATTCCATCAGGTTTACTCCGTAGCGAACCCGTCGTGCTTCCAGAAGTATCCGAAGTGGACGTCATTCGCCATTACACTTCCTTGTCACGCCGCAACTTTGGTGTAGATAACGGCTTCTATCCACTCGGTTCATGCACGATGAAATACAATCCGAAGATTAACGAAGATGTTGCCCGCATCGTAGGCCTAGCTAAGATCCACCCTTACCAGCCAGAAGAAAGCATTCAAGGTGCACTGGAAATAATGTATACCCTGCAAAATGACTTATCCGCACTAACCGGCATGGATGCTGTATCTTTACAGCCTGCCGCAGGTGCTCATGGTGAATGGACCGGCCTCATGATGATCCGCGCCTACCATGAAAGCCGCGGCGAGACCCGCACGAAGGTTATCGTGCCGGATTCCTCACACGGCACCAATCCTGCTAGTGCTTCAGCAGCAGGACTTGAAACGATCACGATCCCTTCCACAGATAAAGGGATGGTTGATCTTGAAGCACTCAAAGCAGCTGTTGGCAGTGACACAGCCGCACTGATGCTGACTAACCCAAGCACACTCGGCTTGTTCGAGACCCAAATCGTCGAGATTGCTGAGATCGTGCATGAAGCAGGCGGCTTACTCTATTACGATGGAGCCAACTCCAATGCCATTATGGGCATTACCCGCCCTGGCGACATGGGCTTTGACGTTGTGCATCTGAACTTGCATAAGACAATGAGCACCCCGCACGGCGGAGGTGGCCCTGGAGCCGGACCTGTCGGCGTAAAATCCATCTTGATTCCGTTCCTACCACAACCAACTGTGGTGAAAAACGAAGATAGCAGCTTCTCACTCGACTTCGGCGGTCCTGAATCAATTGGACGCGTGAAAGCTTTTTACGGCAACTTTGGTATTCTCGTTCGTGCCTACGCCTATATCCGCACCTATGGTCCAGACGGACTGCGTGAGGTATCCGAAAATGCTGTGCTGAATGCGAACTATATGATGCACCGTCTGGCGCCGTATTTTGAAATCCCATATCCGGGCGTATGTAAACATGAATTCGTAATGTCCGGCAAAAACCTCAAGCAGTATGGTGTACGCACCTTAGACGTTGCTAAACGATTACTCGACTTCGGCTACCATCCGCCAACCGTGTACTTCCCTCTGACTGTTGAGGAATGTATGATGATCGAGCCGACGGAAACGGAAAGTAAAGAAACGCTCGACGGCTTCATTAATACGATGATCCAGATCGTAAAAGAAGCTCAGGAGACACCGGAAATCGTAATCAACGCACCTCATACCACAGAGATTAGCCGTTTGGATGAGACCCAAGCCGCACGTAAGCCGGTATTGAATTGTTCTTGCGGTTAACAGCTAATGAGTAGTATTAAAAAAGCAGGCCACGATACCAAGTATCGTCGGCCTGCTTTTCGCACTGTCCAACTACACGAAAAGTTCTCATCCTCTAAATCATCAGGCCCTTCCCAGCATCATTAAAAATGTCTGAGAAGGGCCTGTTTCAGTTGTTTATCACTATAACTTTTTGATATTACGCACCATGCGTCGGAGTTTCTACTTTCGCCACGCCTTTGCGCTCCTTAGCCGATTTACGGAAGTAGAACAGCTCGTAAATCGCTGGAACCACAACCAGCGTAAGCAGCGTTGCCGCGGTCAAGCCACCGATGACCACAATCGCCAAGCTTTGCGAGACGATGCTGCCCATCTCGGCATGGCCGAACAGCAGTGGAGTCATGGCACAAATGGTAGCAATAGCCGTCATCAGAATCGGGCGCATCCGTGTTCCGGCCGCTTCCAGAATGGCTTCGCGAATACCCATATGCGTTTCATTCTGCTTAATACGGTCGATAAGCACAATCGCATTCGTAACGACGATTCCAATTAGCATCAGAGCCCCGAACAGGGCAGTGAAATCAGGTGTTACGCCGGATACGATCAGTCCAACAATTGCCCCAATCGCAGCCAAAGGCAAGGAGAACATGATTGCCAGCGGAGCACGAAGGGTTTTGAAGGTGAGGACCATGATCAGATACACCAACCCGATGGAGATCAGCGCTGTCATACCAAGGTCAGCGAAATCCTCTGACTGATCAACCGAGGCTCCGCCTGCAAATAGAGTCACACCCTTTGGAAGGGTAAGACTATCGGTTTGCTTTTTAATATCCGCTCCGATTTCAGACACCTTCTTCGGATCGACTTCCGCTGTAATTCTCGCATATGGCTTCCCATCTTTATGGAACAACAGTGCTGGTTCATTCCGAACCTCATAGGTTGCTAGTTGAGACAACGGCTTTGGACCTTCAGCAGTCATGAGCGTCATTGCTTTTAAATCTTGCTCCGACTTCGGCTCAGCCATAGGATCTAACACTACTCCTGCAGGTGTACCATCCAATTCGATTTGCCCCATAGGGATCGGATTCAGCATAGCTGACAATTGCATGGTAATTTCTTGTGCATTCGTCTGTGCTGGATCTACCTTAAATGTAAAGACAGGCTTGGTATCCTCCATATTGCTACTGACCTTCTGAATACCCTCCACAGTCTTCAACTTATTCGTAACTTCTGCTGCAACAGCAGTAATATCTGTAAGATTATCACCCACGATATCAATATATTCGCTAGTGGAGCTTGAACCCATCATACTCATTTGATTAGCAACAAGTGTTGCCCCAGCGTAGGAATCCTTCACATCACGGACATGATCGATGAAGCCTTGCGCATCCGCACCTTTTTTCATCACAACGGTATAGTCCACTAAGGTCTCCGAGCTGACAGACCCCCACTGGGCCGCATCTGCACTGTTCCCTGATTGCATGATCACCGTTTCCGCTTCAGGCTGTTTCATCAAATCTTGCTCTAACTGCTTTCCTTTTTCTAAAATCTCTTTGACAGGAACATCCTTCGGATAATTCAACTGAACAGAGACATAGCTGGCATCTGAAGCATCAAGCGCGCCTTTTGGCATAGTCACGTAAGCAGCGATGGAGCCAATCAGAAGGAGAAGACCTAGCGATAAAGTTATCCATTTCCGGCGCAGATTCCAATCGAGGAATCGAGTGAACCATTTAGACGGCTCGTGTTCTTTCATTGAAGTCCTTCTCAGCAGCCATGAGCTTAACAGTGGCACTACCGTCAAAGCTACAACGAGTGAAGTAAGCAATGAATACGTGACTGTTAAGGCAAACGGAAGTAGAAACGCCTGTAAACTACCACGCAGAAGACCCATCGGCAGAAATACCGCTACCGTTGCAATCGTAGATGAAGTAATCGCTCTAGCCACTTCCCCAGTTGCGCTTATAATCATTTCACGGGAGAAAGGTTCTTTTTGCAGCCTACGGTAAATGTTCTCAATCACTACGATACTATCATCAACCAAGCGACCGACCGCAACGGCCACACCACCGAGCGTAATAATATTCAGACTTATGCCGGATATATCAAGCAGATATAAGGTAACTGCTAGAGAAAGCGGGATAGAAACCGCCGTAATCAGGGTTGCCCGCAGGTTGCGTAGGAACAGTAAAATTACGATCGTCGCGAACAATGCGCCCAGCAATACTTCACGCATCATACTGTTCACTGAGGTAACCACCATATCTGATGTGCTGAAAACGACCGCTGCCTCTGCATTTGGAATGGTTTTGTTAATATGTGCTACGGTATCCTGTATATGATCTCCGACACTTACTGCATTCGCATTAGCTTCTTTGGTTACTATGGCGAAAAGAACATCTTTCCCATTCGAGCGGCTAACGCTCTCTTGATCTTCCTTCAATTCGATGACAGCAATATCCTGTAGCTTAACACCCGAGGATACGGGTAGCTTTTTTAGAGTATCGATACTATCAATTGTAGAAACCACATTTACGTTACCTGTCTGACCACCAATCGTCTGCTCTCCAAGGGATGCCGATACATTACGTCCCTGAAGTAACCCTAGTACTTGAGGTGTCGTAATTCCTTTCTCAGCCATTAATTTTGGATCTAGCTTCACCCGCACTTGCGGAGTTACTTTCCCATATAAGGCGACGTTGGCTACACCTTCAGCTTGTTGCATCTCTGGAATGATCGTTTCTTCCGCAAGCTTAAGGTTTTCTTTAGTCAGACCTTCGTCAAACGAAAGGGTGACCTGCGACACAGGAATCATGGAAGTATTCAGTTGAAGTACAAAAGGGGCCATCACACCTTCAGGGAACTGCAACGAATCTACAACCTTTTGCACCTCCCCAGCTGCATCCTTCATATTTGTTTTTGAGTCATAAAAAATATTCACCTGTGCGTATCCGTCTCCGGAAGTGGACAGTATTTCTTTCTTTCCCTTAACAAATGCGGCCCCAGCCTCAATCGGCTTCGTAACCTTCGTCTCCATCGCATGGGCATCCTGACCCGGACCGAGCACCGTTACAGTCACTTGCGGATTATCTGCCTCTGGCATAAATTCCATTGGTAGCGAAGTGTAGCTCAGCCCTCCCACTACAAGCGCCATTACTACTAAAAGCCCTACCGCCGCCTTGTTACCGAACGACCATTTGGTTAACCATTTCATTATCGTTTCCCCTTCCACCCCGTATATTTCTGGTACTCCTCTTATGACTGCCCCATTATGTATTATTTTCCATCCCGAGATTTAGTTTAGACATTTTTGGTCGAAGTCAAAACAGCCCTACGGCTGGTTTTATACTCAGTCTTAAGACGGGGGGCTTTCTCCTTCCGAAGGATAGGGAATTAGAGCAAACAAAAAAAGAGCACCCCAAAAGCCATGTAAAATGGCTTTCGAGACACCCTTTTGCTATGATTATTATTTTTGTTTAGCGCGCACTGGATCGCGGAACATATATTTTAAGAGTGGTGGTGTTACAAGTGTAGTTACAATGACAACAATAATTACGGAAGTAAAATACTGCTGCTGCAACAATCCGCTTTGCAGACCTGTTGCCGCGATGATCAATGCAACCTCACCCCGCGAAATCATCCCTGAACCAATAATAAGCGATGAATGGTTATTAAATCCTGTAAGACGCGCCCCCAGACCGCCACCAAACAACTTGGTCAGAATGGCAATCACCGTCAACAAGAGGACGAATCCTAGTTGACTGCCAACCCCTTCAAAGGAAACATTAAGTCCGATACTGACAAAGAAGACCGGAACAAAAATCGAATAGGCGATAGGCTCAAGCTTAGATTCCACAGTGTGCTTAAAGGAGGTTTGTGAAATAGCAATCCCAGCTGCAAAAGCACCGATGATGCCTGCCATCCCCATAATTTCAGCAAAATACGCGAACGCAAAGCAAATCATTAGCGCCGCTGCGATAACAGCCTCTGTCACCTTTAACGGAGCCATCCATTTCATAACCCGCGGCACAACGAACCAACCCACAACAAGCGCTACAGCGAAGAACAACACTTTTTTCGTAATTAAAAGACCAATGGACACTGATTCTCCTGTGCCGAAAAAGCTCATTAATACAGCGAGCAAAATAACAACCAGAATATCATCGACTACAGCGGCTCCCAGAATGGTAGAACCTTCACGTGTATTCAACTTATTCATATCCTTCAGTACCTGAACCGATATACTGACCGAAGTTGCACTAAGAATGACACCCATAAACATAGCATTATGATAAGCAAAACCAAACATTTCTCCGATGGCGAATCCACCTAGAAAAGGTAAAATAATACCTCCGACGGCTACTGCGAAAGCTGACTTCCAGTTCTTGCGCAGTTGATCCAGATCAGTCTCAAGCCCTGCTATAAACATTAACAATAGAACACCGATCTCCGAAAAATAATGAATAAACTCTCCATTTTGAATCCAACCCAGTACCGCAGGACCTAGTATAATACCGACAATTAACTTACCCAGTACCGACGGTTGTCCCAGTCGTACAGATAAATCACCAGCTAGCTTGGTGAATAGTATAATCAGCATAAGATATAGAACAAACTCCATGTTTCATCCACTCCCTTGTTGTATATAAGAACTGCCAACCAGGGACATCTCCAAGCCAAAAAAAGACAAAGAGGAGCCCTTGTTGACAGGCTCCTCCAAAAAACAAAAAATTATTCAATTAAACAATATTAAATATATTATAACCGTAATATAAAAGACTGTAAACAAAATACGCCGATATTTTACCTTATGCAAATTTTAGTTAATAAAGAATCAGCTTCACTATTTTAGATAGAACACTTCACGTAAAGGCAACATTGGCACCTCATCATTGAAATCAAATGACCCTTCAACCATCTTTGAAGTAATGGCATTCCATCGGTTGCAGGCGTCACTTTTAGCAATGTAATCGAAAGCCGCTTCTGTATCCTCACATTCAAAGCAATAAAAAAATTGATTACCATTCTGAAAGATGGAGTAGTTAGAAATACCAGCCTTACTGTGCTCCTCCAAAACTTCTGGCCAAGGATTTAAATGCATCGCTACATACTCTTCCAGACATTCTTCCTTCACCCGCCATGTCCAAGCCAATTTATTGCTGCTCATCTGTTCATCCTCCTAGAAATGTCCTCTATTGTACATAATAAGAATCAAATACATTTGATACCTATTATTGTACCTGAAGGTAACAGCCCAAGCTATGAATATCTAGCCTTATGCTTTCTAAGCATTAATTCCAGCTTCACTTGGGCGGAGAATGGCAGAACCAATCGCCAGTAGCACAGCAGCCATAAGACCTAAGATGGCAAAGGGTAACCACAACTCATTCCAGCCCCCACCGGTTGCAGCGATGTCGACCGCTTGGATGGCCCATTTTTGCGGAACAAAGTTAGCCGCCTTCTGCATATAGTCCGGCATAATGGATAAAGGCCAAAAGCAGCCGCCAAGCATACAAGTCGGTGTGATAATAAGGGAATTCAGCATACCAGCATTATTAGGATTACGAATTAATCCTGCCACTGTACTCGCGATCCCCATAGACACCAGCATAAATGCCGCAAGAACAAGGAAATAGAGATAGATTGGAACTTCATAATCATAGTGCAGCACCCAGCGACCTAAGGCGAGCACTACGACGATCTGAATCAGTCCGACCATGAAGCTACCCAGAAAATTACCAATAGCAATCTCGTAAGAACGAACCGGAGCACTGAACATCCGCATCATCGTCCGGCCTTTCCGATCATCCATAATCAGAGACACAGAGCTCGTGACCAGGCTCATGAGAAACATTAGCGTTAAGCCCGTAACGACTCCCAATCCCTCCCGAGGATATAGATTATAATCAGTTCGAATGCTGCCAATACTGTGCTGTTCCGCTCTTTGCATAACCGTAGTAAACTGTGCGTCAACGTCCTTAGATCCGTTATTAACTGCCCCTATGATCGCGGCCGTACTCCTCATTTCATCAGCAATTGTGCTCGCTTTTAATTTAATCATAACGGAAGTTTCATTCGTCTTCAGCTCATACACACTAATTTGTGGTTCTTCTCCAGCAAGTAGTGCCGAAGTGAAGCCTGCTGGAATTAGAATCCCAGCTTCTCCATTCTGATCGACTACGCCTTCTCTTAAAGCAGTCTCGTCAGTCTTTTCTACAAATTTATATTCTCCGGAATTCTTTAGTTCAGTGAGCAAATGCTTACCTGCTGCCCCGTTATCCATATTCGAATACAGCACAACAGCTGGGTTCTCTCCCATCGTTCCAGTAACGGAAACAATACCTGCAAGTACAATACAAGGAAGCAGAATATAGATGAGCACCCCCTTCCTAGTACCAATGGTTCGTTTCACCATGTTCCAGGCAATCGTTAAGATTTTATCCATGATAACCCACCTTCCGGTACGAGATAGCCGCTGCACTGAACAACACTAGGCAGATCAGCGATAACACTCCCAAATTCGGCATGATTTGCGATACATCGGCATGTAACATCATTTTCAGAATAGCCTGCATTGCCCAATGATTAATCGTAAACGCCCCTATAGAGTTCACCCACGATTCTGGAAGTGGTGCCATTCCCCCGCTAATGAAGGTCATGCTTACAGTGAGTACCGTAACCACACTTCTTGCGCTTGCTCCAGTCTTGCTGAACATAGAAATAACGATAGATAAGGTCATTGAAGCCACTATCATCAGCAGGCAAAATAGGAGTAACAAGCCCGGGCGATTTCCCCAATTCACACCGAACAGCACATTCGTCAGAATAATAATCGCTGCGCACTGTACTATACTTACAACACCCACACCAAGCATTTTGCCAATAAACAATTCTGAGCCTTTGACTGGCATTGAATTTATCCGGAAAAGGGTATGATTTTCTTTTTCATTAAAAAGAGAAGTACATACCGTCAAGCCGCTATACAGCAAAAACATCAGCATCATGGATACCGCATAGAACTGGGAAGAAGTATATGAATATCCTCCCTCGCTCAGTTCTCCAAGCTTTACGGAAGGCTCATTACTGGTGGAACTAGGTGCCATAACATTCAAAGCTTCTGGACCCAGTGTCATCGCCACAGACTGTTTATAATTAAGATTCCTCAGAAAATTATCGAAGACCGTCCCTGCCACCCTGTTATCTGTACTTTTTTGGCCCAGTATAAATTCCAGCTGTGCGGCTTCACCGCTCTGTACCTTACTATCAAAGCCTGGAGGAACAACAACCGCATAACCATATTTTCCTGTTCGCAGACCGCTTTCTGCCGCCTCTCGACTATCCACCATAACCGGAGTAATGATATCCTTAAGCTCTGTTGACTTCAAAAAGCTATCCATCATCGCCGAGCTCTCATAGCCCTCGCCAGAAAGATTAACAACAGCCACTCGCACAACATCAATAGTAGTGGAGCCTTTGTCACCAACGACACCGGAGAGCGAAGCACCTAAGAGAAAGATCAATAACAGGGGCAACAAAAACATATTTAATATCATAGAACGTGAGCTAAATAGTCTTCGCAGCTCATAGATCATAATCGTCCAAGTATTCATCAGAATAATCCCCCCTTTAATCTCTTAAGGTCCTTCCGGTCAAGCTTAGAAACAACGTCTCCAGATCAGGTTCTTCAATATTTAGCGAGCCGATAATCCCCTTATGCTTGGCAAAAATAAAAAGGATGTCCTGTAGCTCCCCTTGTGAAGAAGGCAGATACAGCTCGACTACTTCATCCTTTGCTTCTACGCGTCTAATTCTAGGGTGAAGCGTCAGCTCCTGAACAAGCTCCGGTGTGATATTAGCAGCTTTAATGACGATTTTTTCTTCCTTGGCAACGCGTTCTCGCAGTTCTTTTTCCGTGCCGCAAGCAATGATATGCCCTTTATCCATAATGGCTACCCGATCGCAAATGGCCGCAACCTCCTCCATATAGTGACTGGTATAAATAATCGTTGAACCGAGTCGATTGAGCTCCTTAACCGATTCAAGAATATGATTACGAGATTGCGGATCAATCCCCACCGTAGGTTCATCCATAATAATCAGCTTGGGACGATGCATAATAGCACAGGCAATATTCAGACGTCTTTTCATCCCTCCGGAAAAGGTTGAGGGTTTCTCTTTAGCACGATCGCTAAGGCCTGTGAACGCAAGAGCCTCTTCTACCCGTTCCTTCAAGAGCTTGCCACGCAAACCATACAATCTTCCGAAAAAGGTAACGTTATCCGCCGCTGTCATCGTGTCGTATAAGGCTAATTCCTGTGGAACCAAACCAATTCTTTTCTTCACCTCAAGTGATTTCGAGGAAACGGGCAGACCGTCGATAACAATGTCTCCCCCGTCAATCTTAAGCAAGCCGCAGATCATACTGATCGTTGTACTTTTACCCGCTCCGTTCGGGCCTAGCAAGCCAAAGATTTCTCCTTCTTCTATCGTCATGTTCACATGATCTACTGTTAATTTACCTTCATATCGTTTCACCACATCGGTTAATACGGCGATTGCCATCTTTTCATCGCTCCTGTCTTTGCGCTTCTATATTTACAATTTTAGCTTAAAGGGATTGACCACGGAGGTACGAAAGGTCATCTTTTGAAGGTGACTTAAGTCATCTCCTGAAGAAGTAGGCGAATATGCTAAGATTAGAAGAAACTCTATAAAGGATGTCTTAGGTGTGACTAGAGAACTGACCCTATTGCGATACCTACTCATCATAATTCCTGCTTGTATTAGCATTTACATCTACCCATATGCCGACTATGGAATCTTCACGCTGCATATTCTGATGCTTCTATTCCTTGTGGTCATGGTGCCAAAGTTACCCCGTTCCTTTCATGCCTTAATAAGCATTGTGGAAATACTGTTCACTGCCTGGTTATGTTACCAGTACGGCAGCATAATGATTTTCCCGGCCATTTCAGCATTACTTTATTATTCTAGACTTCAGCCCCAAGCAGTACCTCTCGTGTTTACGGTTGTGCATCTGATTACCTTGAACATAGCGCTCTGGGATTCTCCAAAGCTTATAATCACATTCATCAATATTACTTTTCTGCTCATCGCCTATCTCAACGAATTGTTACAGAGGGCGGGTCGGGGCCGTGAGAACACCCTCAATCTTTACGATGAGCTGCGAAAAAAGCATTTCGAGCTGGATGAAGCCCGCAACCGACTGCTGGAGTTTAACGCCCAAATAGAAGATGCAGCCCAGTCCAAAGAACGGGTTCGCATCTCCCGCCAGCTCCATGATGATATCGGCCACCGCCTCATCCGCATTAAAATGATGATGGAAGCCGCGCTACTCACCTTACCCACCTCCCCTGAAAGCGGAATGCAGATGATGGAGCTCATTCGAGATCAATTGTCAGCCAGCATGGACGATATGCGCTCTGCAGTGAAGCGTATCAACTATACGCCACAATTAGAGGGAGCTTATGCGTTAGACCGTCTGCTAGAAGAGATCGGCCGCGATACGGGAATTGAGACCTCATACCAAGTGCATGGGATACCTTACCCGCTATATCCTAGTATTCAGGTGATCTTGTATAAGAACGCCCGAGAAGCCATAACCAATGCCCTACGTCACGGAAATGCAACTGCGATTTCGATTAAAGTCGACTTTAGTGATACTGGAGTTACGATGGAGGTCAGCAACAACGGGACGCTTCCCGAAGGCAATAAACTAACCAAACTGCCGGAAAGTGGAGGGGTCGGGATGAAAGGAATGTTCGAACGAACACATCTGATCGGCGGAACCTTGGAATGGCGGCAGGAGCCTCAATTCACCATTGTTACGCGGTTGCCCATTTATAAGCAGGGAGAGATTGTATAGGCAACGTAGGACTTGAAGCAAAAAAGAAATCTATATTATGAAGAAGGAGCCACGCTAATGATTAAGGTGATGATTGTAGATGACGATCCTTTTATTCGTCAAAGTCTGCAAGTACTGATAGGGATGGACCCCGATATTGAAGTGATCGGAGCTGCCAGTGACGGAAATGAGGCCTTGAATTTGCTCCAAGCGGGAAATATGGCGGATGTGATTCTGATGGATATTCGGATGCCAGGCTGCGGTGGTGTTGAAGGGACAGAAAAAATTAAGCAGGCTTTTCCTCAGGTTTCGATACTGATGCTAACTACCTTCGATGACGATGAGTATATCATTGAGGCGCTGCGGAACGGAGCCAGTGGATATTTGCTCAAAAACATACCGCCTGACCGTATCATACAAGGTGTCAAAACAGTTAATGAAGGCAACATGCTAATCCACCCTGATATCGCGCGTAAACTAACCACCTTTCTACAGCCCGCGGCCCGTCCTGAATCTCCACAGGTACAGCCACTGGAATCTTTCGGACTGACCAAAATGGAATTGGCCGTTGTCGCTTCTATCGCTGAGGGGCATACCAACAAAGAAATCGCCGGACAGCTATTTCTTAGCGAGGGTACGGTCAAAAATTACATAACGGATATTCTAAGTAAATTAGAGCTGCGAGATCGTACGCAAATCGCTATTTTCTATTTGAAGGGTGGGCGTGGATAGGAGTTCTACAAAAAAGCCCGGACTCGATTTCCAGAGTCCGGGCTTTTTTTATCCTTCCGCCGATTCCTTGTTGGCTTCAGCGGCTTTGTTCCGTTTGAGTCGGCCGTTCGGAAGATTCCGGCTGCGAGTACCTGTCTTCATTGCGATGATGCTGAAGATGCTGGATGGCTTCGCCTCCGCAGTAACCGCTCCATCTGTCTCCGGTACCAGAATGATGCCGAGCTGATGATGGTCCCCGTCGTAGATCGGGCTCTGAAGGTATTTGCTCTCCCCTTCACGGTTCTGCACCTCCAGCTTACAGAACGCTGGATTCATGCGCAGCGCCTCATGTAGCTGCGCGGCATCGGTCAACAGGACCCCGTTGACCTTCAGTAAAATCTCACCGGGCAGAATGCCCAGCTCCTGTCCGGGACTGCCCGGCAGCACGGCCAGCACCTTGCGGCCGCGCGGTGGATGCACGAAGATGGGGCTGATGCTGCGCTCTTCCAGAGCGCTGTACCAGCTTAACCCTTCGTGCAGCACCATCGCTGCGAGCGCCGCGAGCAGGGTCAGCGGGCTCCACCAAGCGGCAAGCAGGCTTAAGCCGAGCAGGACGATGCTGTACATCAGCAGCCGTCCTGAAGTGCGGGCCGCCTTGCGCCCGGGCAGCATGCCCTGCGTCATCTCGCTGAAGCCGATGATGACGGGCAAAGAGACAATGCCAAGCCCGCCGCCCAGCAGCGGCTGCCATGGCAGATCCGTTCCTGCGCCCGAAGGGATCAGCAGGAACAGCGGCAGCGGCCAGAAAGCCTGCAGCTGATAGCCGCCGACAACCATGCCGCGCTTGCCCTTCAAGAAAAGGGGCGTCGCAAGCTTCGCCCCTTGCCAGCGGGCCAGCAGCGCCTCTGCCATGTGCAATAGCGCAGCTAGAACTAGCAAAGCGGGAATATCCATCTCCCGTATGGCTGTTGTAATATTCCCGACCGTTCCGCCATGTAAGGCATCCGGAAAGAAAGACAGTATAAATTGAATCACACCTAGCAGACCTATAGAATAAGCGAAGCACAAATACCGCACTCGCAATAGCGACAACAGAATACTAACTACCCAAATGCAGGCCACAGCTGTACCTGATAAGGATACCCCTAACAATATGGCTGCAATAGAAACTACTAGTCCCATCACCAGCCCGCTCCACACCGTTCGCCACGTTTCTTGACCCCAGCTATGTAACTTCACATGAATTAGCTTACGTTCTAATGCCACCTGCCGACGGTAATACAACGCAATAAATATAATAGCAATATAGTAATATGGCTGGATCAATAAGTGTAAGAACGCAGTGCCCAAGCTTCCTAACCATTCCTGAATCACATTCAAACTGTTCGTCACACTCCTTTTCTTCCGGTTAATGATAAGTTTATAACAAGCAGAGACGTCTTCGGCGTCCTTTAGAGACGACAAAAGATTCTGCTGCGCATTGAACTGTACCCTTCTGCCCTAAGTGTTTACCTTTTCTAATCTTAACAGAAAAAAAGAAGGCTGAATTCAGCCTTCTTACTTTTTCGACGCTGCCGCCTTAATTTCCTTCTGAATCTCAGCAATCCCTCTATTCCGTTGGTTGTCGTTGGCAGGGTCCTGGATCACTTTGATCAGTGCCACCTCCAGCGCCTCCGCAGTCTTGGCATCAATCATGCCTGTGACTTGAAGTTTCGCTTCACTCTGGAATTTCTTCACTGCATTCTTAGTGCCAGTATCGAAATAGCCATCTTTGCGACCAGGCTTGTAGCCTAAGCCATCCAGCATCGTCTGTGCACTCTTTACATCACCGTTGTTCATGTTATATTGCAGCGTCACGCTCTTGTTAATCGGAGCCACTGAGAAGTAATCCGGCTGCGCTACCGCGATATCCGGTTTAATTCCCTTGCCGTGGATCCATGTGCCGTCCGGTGTAAGCCATTTAGCAATGGTAACCTTCAGTAAGCTGCCATCTCCAAGCTGTTTGTCAAAGCTTGTCTGCACCGTGCCTTTACCAAATGAATTATCACCTATTAGCTTGGCTCCCGCTGACTGCTGCAAGGCACCCGCCAATATTTCCGAGGCGCTCGCGCTACCTTTATTCATTAGCACTACCACTGGATAAGCCTTGCTAGATCCCTTGGAGGTGCTAACTTCGCGTTTTTTATCTTTGTATTCTATTTGAACTATGTTTTTACCAGCTGGAATGAACTCTTCAGCCATCTCAATAACAATCGGGAGGACACCGCCTGGATCATTACGGACATCAATGACCAATCCCTTCATGCCTTGCTTCTCTAGCTTTCCAAGCTCTTCCTTGAATCGTTCTGCAGTATTTAGGGAGAACTGAGTGACCTCGATTACCCCTACACCGTCTTTTTCCATAGTTGAGTATACCGTCTCAAGCTTCACATCATCCCGAGTAAGAGCGAACTCTAGAGGCTCTACAGAGCCGGAACGTTGTATTTTCAAAGTAGCCTTACTGCCTTTAGGTCCGCGTATCTTCGCAACAGCAGCATTTAGATCCATGCCTTCTAGCGATTCTCCGTTAACGGACAAAATGACATCTTTAGCCTGAATTCCTGCTTTTTCAGCAGGTGAACCCTTGATTGGGGAGACCACGACTACTTTACCGTTATCCGAAGAGACTTCTGCACCGATACCTGAAAAGGAACCCTCAATGCTCTCTTCAAATTTCTCAGCAGTTTCTTTACCCATATAGTTGGAATAGGGATCGCCTAGCGCTTCCATCATACCGTTGACAGCACCATCTATCAGCTTCTCCCGATCTACCGTCTCGTAGTAATTGCTCTCAATCAAACTGAGCGCAGTCCCAAGCTTCTGGGATTCCTTCTGCTGTAGACCTGCAACCTGCAACGCAGAGGCTAATCCTTGTCCTGCAGCTTGTCCAAAGACATGAGTATAACCCGTCACGCCCAAGGTTACTAAACTACCGCATAGCAGGGCGGCGATAATCATAAACGCCGCGGTGCTTTTTTTTAACATGATGTTCCCACCGTCCCTTCTTGTCCATCTTGTAAACAACATCCTAAGTCCGTCCTGAAAGGTACGGTATCTCTTCCAGTATATGCCGTACAATCAAATAATATGAGTTATAAGTTCGTTAAAAATTAGAGATAAGGCATAGGATTTACAATCTTACCGTCAATCCGTACTTCGAAGTGAAGGTGGGGACCCGTTGAATTACCTGTGGAACCTGATTCAGCAACCACATCTCCGCGATTGACTTTATCCCCGGCACTAACTCTAAGACCGCCTTTACGTATATGTCCGTAGAGCGTCCAAACTCCGCCTCCATGATCAATAATTACACAATATCCATAGCCGCTCCACCATTCAGCCAAGATAACCGTTCCGGAATCCGCCGCATGAATATTGGTTCCTTGTGGAACCGCAAAATCGACGCCGGTGTGTACTTTCCCCTTCTCACCCGTGATTGGATGTGTCCGTGGTCCATAAGGGGATGAGATTCTTGCGGATCCTACAGGAAGTAGAAACGGCCCATCTCCACCTGAATATCCCGTATCACTAGAACTGGAGCTAGAACTACTGCTTCCCTTACTAGCTGCAGCTGCAGCTGCAGCCTTCTTGGCAGCCGCCGCAGCTCTACGAGCCGCTTCCGCCTTAGCCGCTGCTGCTCTGCGAGCGGCTTCCTCCGCCTTAATCTTATCCTTTTGCGTTTCCAGCGCAGAGCGTTCGCTTGCCAGTTTGACTAGCTTTTCATTCTGCTCTTCACTTAAATCATCACTTTCTTGAATTTGCTTATCATAGAATGCGATAAGCTCCTGTTTCTCAGCTTCTTTCTCCTTCAGCAAACTTCTCTGTTGTTCCAAAGAAGTATACAGCTGCTTGGCTTGAGCATATTGCCCTTCAAGCTCTTGTTTCTTCTCTATCACCGTCTGCTTGTCCAGCTTATGTTGAACTAACAGCTCCTGATCCTGATCCACAATCATCTTAAGTGAATCCGCGCGATCCAGAAAATCAGCAAAGCTTGTCGAGGAGAGCAAAACATCCAAGTAAGAAACCGCTCCATCGGTATACATTAATCGAACACGGGATCCTAAGACTTCCTCTCTAGAGGCGACTCGTGCTTCTGCTTTATCCAATTCCGTTGCCGTAACATTCAGAGATTGTTCTGTATCGGAAATTTGGGTAGAGATTTCGGTCATTTTGCCCTTAACTTGATCCACTTGCTGTAAGACATACTGCAGATTGAGATTCGTCTTATTCTTATAATGCTGTGCTTCCTGCGTTTGGGACGCCGCTTTCTCCTGCTGCGCCTTAGCTTCCTGCACCTCTTTTTGCAGCTGCTTTAGCTGCTTATCGATTTCGGCAACACTTGTTTTTTTGGCATATCCATCAGAGGGCTGGAATATAGTGACAGCTAGTAACATTACGGCTAGTCCGGCAGCAATCTTCTTCAACTTGCACTCCCCATCCTTCACTTTTTAATATTAAACTTTCAAGAACCTACGAATAGAAACCGTACTTCCCCAGACGCCGATCAGCACGCCTAGTCCAACTAGTACACCGACGACCAGCATCCAAATATTATCGAACGGAATTAGCTGCAATTGGAGCATAGGATCTCCCTTTACGGTCGATTCCAAAGTGCTGTAACCCAAATACAAGACAACGGAGGTAATGAGCGATCCGATCAGACCGATCAATGCCCCTTCTATAAAGAAAGGCCAGCGAATAAAATAATTTGTCGCGCCTACGAGCTTCATAATGCCAATCTCCTTACGACGAGCAAGTATCGTAACCCGAATCGTATTAGAGATGAGGAACATAGACATGAGCCCCAGACCTGCTACAAAAATAAAACCAATGTTTCGTACAGCGCGTGTTATTTTGAACAAGGTTTCTATCGAACCCTTGCCATATTTCACTTTGTAAATGGGCTGATCAGCATGTGTCTTGTTGAGTGCTTCAATCTTCTCAGCCACAAATGATACTGTAGTAGGTTCGACAACTTCTACCTTAAGCGTATCTGGGAGAGGGTTATTGTCTTCATCGAACCCTTCCAGAAGCTCAGCCGCGTCCTCACCCATATCTGCACGGAGATCTTTAAGTCCTTGATCCTTGGAGATGAACGTAATCTTGCTGACCTCCGGCATATTGCCAATTTCAGTCTGCAAAGTCTCACGCAACTTCTGATCTACATTTAGTGCCAAATGAACATTAATCTGTACCTGGCTGTCTGCCTCATCCGCTACAGCATTCACATTAAGAACAAGAAGAATAAATACACCTAGGACAAAAAGAGAGACGACGATGGAAGTGATCGAAGCAATCGACATCCATCCATTACGGAATACGCTTTTGAAGCCTTCCCGCAAGTGTCGCAAGAAGGTCTTAAAACTCATAGCCATATTCCCCTCTCGCCTGGTCTCTCACAATGTTTCCGTTCTCAATCGCAAGCACCCGCTTGCGCATTTTATTCACGATATCTCTATTATGGGTAGCCATTACAATTGTTGTTCCACGAAAATTAATTTCGTCCAGCAGCTGCATAATGCCCCATGAAGTCTCAGGGTCCAAGTTACCTGTAGGCTCGTCCGCAATAATAACAGATGGGTTATTAACAATAGCCCGAGCAATTGCAATACGCTGCTGTTCTCCACCTGAGAGCTGTGAGGGCTCACGATTTGCTTTATTTTTGAGTCCAACCAGATCGAGAACTTCATTCACACGTTTCTTGATGACCTTCTTCGGGGCTTCAATAACTTCCATGGCAAAAGCAATATTCTCATACGCTGTCATCCTTGGTAATAATCGAAAGTCTTGAAACACAACGCCGATATTACGGCGCACATATGGGATTTTACGTTGTTTAAGCTTCCCTATGTTAAAGCCTCCCACAGAAATTTGACCTTTAGTTGGCACTTCTTCTCTATAAATCAATTTCATAAAAGTAGATTTACCCGCGCCGGATGGACCGACAACATACACAAATTCATTGCGGTCAATTTTTACTGAAACTCCTTGCAGTGCGTGAGTTCCGTTAGGGTACGTCTTCCATACATCTTGCATTTCAATCATTTTCTCACTTCCCAATTATGACATTTTCCACTTGTGTGAATCGACAGGGTACAGCTTAAGTTTCCATAAACTTCAATATTTCCGCAATGTATCTATTGTAACAAATCTGTAACCGATTGAGTACCCCGTAACTGCCCCACTATTCGAAAGTTTTGTAATGTCTGTACATATACATATAAAAAGCACCTACTGTGCCGCTCGCAGAAGCCATCCAGGAAGGAGATTATTCATGAAAAAAATCCATCTTACCCTCATAATAGTCATTGCACTCATTCTTATCGGCTCATTAATCTATGGGGGACTTCAACTATATGGCCATAAAAACACGCTTCCAAAAGGTACAACCCTTGCCGGATGGGAGGTGGGCGGGCTGAATATCTCAGAGGTACGTTCCGAACTGGAGAAAAAGCTACAGGCACTTGAATCTATCCCCCTTGTGTTGCAGGTCGAAGGGAATTCTGAGCTTACCCTCAAGCTTAAACAAGCTGGAATGACCTATGAAGCCGCTGCTTTTGAGCAAGGTCTACAAGATCTTACGGAAGGGCGGCTATGGGATCGTGTCAAAGCCCGCTACAGCTTCCCCCAGAATTGGAGTCTTGAAGCCCATCTGGATATTGCTCAATTACAGACCATTCTAAGTCCCGCTTGGGAGAGAGAATCCTTCGGTGATCCAGTAGATGCTACGCGGCGAATTACCGGGGATGATCGTGTAGTGTATACGCCTGAGAAGACTTCCCTTGAGGTAGACTGGACAGGAATGGTGACCTCACTATGGGCCGCTGCCCCCACTCGTTTTAGTCGTCTACTCTCGCTGCAAGAGAAGGGGATTACTTTGGAAGTTCCATTAACCATATTACAACCGGACATCACTCTAAACGCTCTAAAGGAGCAAGGTATTGAGCGAAAAATCATGCAATTCAGCACCTCTCTCGGAGCAAGTGGACCTGGACGAATCTACAACGTCGAATCAGCAGCCAAAGCTGTGAACGGAACCGTGCTCCCACCTGGAGCCGTTTTTGACTATGGCAAAGCTATTGAAAAAGCAAAAATAGAATACGGCTTCCGCGAAGCGCCAGTCATTGTGAACGGTAAGCTACAAGCCGGCGTCGGCGGCGGAATCTGCCAAGTTTCCAGTACGCTGTACAATGCCGCTTTGCGCACCGGACTGGAGATTGTGGAGCGCCGCAATCACTCCTTGCCGGTCAACTATCTACCCAAAGGTCAGGATGCCACCTTCGCAGAAGGCTATATCAACTTCCGTTTTCGCAATACGACTGGCAAATATCTAGTCATTAAAGCGGCTGTGCAAGGCCGATCACTAACGATCAAGCTCTTCGGTACTTTTCCGAAAAATGTTACATATAAGGTCCATTCACAAATCGTAGAGGTGCTGCCTCCAGTCGACAAGTACGTAAACGACCCTTCCCTCCCCCGTGGAGGCTCACGCGTTATACAAAATGGGAAGACCGGATATGTTGTTGAGACTTACAGCACCCGGTTTGTTGACGGTAAATCCACTGAGGTAAAGAAATTATCCCGTGACGTGTATTACGCACAAAAACGGTTAATCGCCATCAATCGTGGAGGCGTAAGTAAATCTGTTATTCCAGAAGCACCTAGAAAGCAGTTGGTAGAGGATGGCGTTCGAAGTGAATAGATTACCTACAAAAAAAACGGTCAGACCTCGTGAGGTTCTGACCGTTTTTGCTTGTGCATCTATTTTACCTGCAGATGACCTTTCTCGCCTTTAAAATTTACGATTCGGGGGTACATTAGAAATAGATCTATAATCAGAAAGGATGAACACCATGTCAACAGCTCTTGTAAATGATCTCTCTAATATTGTCCGCAGTGCACCTGCTATTTTTGCCTCACGTACTTGCAGAGAAGCCCTTCGCGTAATGTTCCAGCACCCAGAATCCAAATGCATCGTCGTCTGTAACGCCACGAATGAACCGCTTGGATTGTTAATGTGCGACCGTTTCTTTTTAAAAGCCACGGGAAGATCAGGAGTAGATCTGTTCTACAAAGAACCTGCCATGAAGCTTATGAACAAGACACCACTGGTCTATGACATCTCCACTCCACTTGAGACCGTATTAGCTACTGCAATGAATCGCCCAGAACCTATGAAGAATGACTGTGTCATTATTACCCGTAAAGGCAAATTCGCAGGTGTTGTTTATATCTCTGACCTGAAGCGCTGTTAGTTGTAGCCCTTCCCCTTTTCATTCCTCTCCTGCCTACCCATTTCCTCAAAAAAGAATATCCGGCGACGTGTCGATTCTCCAGTATCCCTCCACTTTCTTCAGCTTCACATACACCGACTCACTACTTTGCTGCGCATCTGGATAAGGAACAGTCAGTTCAAATTCAGCGGTTGTCGCAGTTTTGGAGAGCATGCGGGCGGTGGCTTTTTCATACATTAATAAATTGCCTACATCTGCATTAACCTGCGACATTCTTCCGTTATACTCCAAAAATTGAGTCTGCACATAATATGCCGCTGCATTGTGAGTGTAGGCTTTTTTTATGTAATTCATCAGCTTCGTCTTTGTGCCAATGTCACTGGAAAGATAACGGTACTCCTGCGCTTTATACGTGAAGGTTTCTATCGGGAAGATGTTTCCGCCTCGATTACTATAGAAATAAAGAGCTCTTGCATGGACTACCAGCGGTATGATACTTTTCACCGTCAAATTATTGATGGTAGCAGGGCCCTCTTTCCCAGGCGCAGACACAGCCACCTTCTTGATTGCCGTACTTCCTGCTGACGGTGAAGCTGCCATAGCTCCTCCACTTGCTGAGATCAGGCCTATGGAAAGGGCCAACGAACCAATCATCCACTTTTTGTTCATTCGGAATTCCTCCTTTTTGATCTGAAAAATACAGGCGATAGCCACTGTTCCAGCTTATGCACCCCGCAAGCTAAAATACCCAATAAACAGAGGAATGAAAACGCATTTATATTTTATAGTAAAGAAAAAAATCCACCCTCCTGATTTACAGGAAAAGTGGAGTCGTGAAATAGTGTTATTACAACGGTTAGAGATCTAATTCGAAGATGGAGTAACAACCTCATAATAAGCTGTGAAAGCTACGTTAGCCGTCAAGATACTTTCAGGACTATCCTTAGATCGCTCTTCATAGGATTGCTGGAAATTAAACGAGTCTACATTCACAATACGAGCCAGCGTTTGTAGCTCCTCCATCCACTGCCGTATACTTGTATAGGTGCCCTCTACTACAGCAGTCATTTTGATCTGTTTGATCGTCGGGAACAGCACTTCAGCCGAACCAGTCATTTGCTGAATCGGATTAGCCTCATCCAAAATAAAGCTGACATCCTTTAAGCGTGCTTGTGAGGACATCCCAACCGCTCGTAAATCATCAATCAATCCTTCGCTGTCATCGCCTTTCGGGAGTGCTGCCAGAAGTTCCTGTTGTTCGGAATCTAAAGAAGTAGCGCTGCTTTTTAGTTCATTAATTTTAGTTTGAAGAATCTCTGCTTCTTTCTCCAGCTGGCTGATCTCTGCGTTCTGTGCGGATATTTCCTTATTTGTCGGTTGAACACCCAGCATATAAAAGGCAAACAGCATCAAGAACAGAATCAATACACCCAGTACAATTGGAGAGCGATACTTATTGAACTGTTCCATCGCTGTTCACCTCCTCTTGGCTTGCATCCGTTCCATTTGTCTGTTGATTATTTGCTAATAAGTTTACTTTATAAATGGCTGTATACATATTTAAGGAAGTGGCTGCATTCGTTGACCCCGCACTCTGATCCACAGTTCCTTCGGTCAGCTTCGAAATAGAAGCATCCACTGTAAAGGACATCTGACGCAGTTGTCTTAAATAGTTAGAGGCATCTACCATAGTAGGTACATTAACAGTCAGGTCAATCGATGTCCGGTAGGTGTAGTTAATGTCACGGAGCAGAGAACCCGATGGTAACCCTTTGACTAATTCATCTAGTATGGGAACAGCAAATACTTTATTGTTCTGAATCTCTGCGATTACCGTCTTCCGATCTAACTGCCCAGGTCCGCTGTTTTTAAGCTTCCCAAGCTCTACCTGCAGCATTAAACTGCGATCCTGCAAGCCTTGCAGCTCCTCTTTACCATTAGAGATTTGACCCTTATTAGCCGAAAAATAAATCCCCGTCCCAATCGTTCCCACCAGCCAGATCGCCACAAGACCCATGGTCACGTAGGGGAATAATAACGTCTCCCGATCTTCTCTTGGCAGTAGGTCAATCGTGTCCACGCTGATGATGCTTTTTAGAGCCGTCCCTGCCGCTACTCGGTAATCATTTAACTCAAGATCAGATACAGCATCTTTACCCATCTGGTCTAGGCTTATCGGTGTAATGTCGAGTTCTGCCAGCGACTGTTGAAGCTCTAGATCTAGCTGTTTACGAATGGAAGGGACACCTGTTATAACTAAATTTTTGATACGAGTCGAGCCATCGTGCAAGCTATATTGGTAGAAGCTGAGCATCCGCGAGATTTCCGCAGTGATCTCCACCATTTGTTCCGGTGATAATTGCTCTTCCACAGCAACTGCTGTTTCTGCCAAAACTTCACTGTCTGCCATAAATTCCAATGCCGCAACATTTCTACCTTTATGCAGATCAAGCAAGTTAATCGTACGAATGAATACCGGATTCCCGTTTCTAAACATATAAACGTCCATGACGGATGGCTCTAGATTAATCAGCATCGTTTCCGCAAAGCTTTCCCCATGTGCAGTTGCTATACTTCGCGCCAAGGCGGTTGCCGAAATTTCAACACTGCTTATTCGTAAGCCCGCACGTTCTAGAATTTCGACATAATCCTGAATTGATTTTCGCGGAGCGGCAAATACAAGTAAATGGCTATGCTCCTCATCCACTTCGAGCGTCACATAGTCGTAAACAGGATTTTCAAATGGCAAATGCAGCCCCGTCTCCACTTCGAGCTTTACGAGCTGCTCTACCTGCTTGTCGTTGGTACTTGGGATGCTCATTTTGCGGATGATGATCTGTGAAGGTGGAATGGATAAGGAAACCTTACTGCCCCTTAACCCTTCCTTCCTCACCCACTGCCTAACCCGATCATACAGCGCCTCGCTATCTGCCACCTGATTCTCAATGATCATGCCTGGAAGGAGCGGGAGATATCGTTTTTTGCGGACTTCCCATGACTGTTTATTCTTAAAACTAATATAACGGATTCCGGTAGCTTCAATTGAAAGCCCGGCCACTTTAGGGCCTAATCCAAGCATATGTCGATGTCCTCCTATCCGATGAGCGAGAGATATGCGCCAATGATGTCTGAACCATATCCGTAACTAATTAAAGCCCCTATTGCTAACCATGGACCAAAAGGAACCGGTTGTTTGCGTTTGATGATTCCGAGCAGCATTAGCAGTCCTCCGACCACACTTCCAAGCAGACAAGCCATCAGAAAAGCCAAAATCACATTAGGAAATCCGATGGCCAAGCCCAGTAGCGCAAATAACTTCACATCCCCGGCACCCATCCCTCCTAACAGAACAAAGAGGATAAGAACCCCTCCCCCAAGCACAGCTCCCAGCAAGTGATGCCATAACGGCCCCTCTGGAAAGAGAAATACAAGAATGAGCAGTATTGGCAAAAAGAACAGCAACACCTTGTTCGGAATCAGCATGTACTTCAAATCTGCAACCGTCACAATAACCGCCAGACTCACCAGAATGAATCCAAGAATCCCCTTCCCCGTCAGACCAAATTGTAAGTACACCCATAGAAAAAGCAAACCAGTTGCCGCTTCTCCTAGCGGGTATAAAGGCGACACCCTTGTGCCGCAATAACGACACTTGCCTCCTGACAGCAGATAGCTTATCACCGGAAACAAATCCCGCGCCTTTAGCCGCGTATTGCAGTTCGGGCAATGTGACGGTGGATTAAGCAACGATTCCTTAGCTGGCACCCGCAGTGCCACTACGTTATAGAAGGAGCCTAGAATCAGGCCCAGTAAAGTGATGTAACTTGCGATGAATATTGTCATGGATGTCCTCTGTTAGCTTCTGGATTTTAAAAAAGGAATCGGGAAGTCCGATTCCTTGTAAGGATACTTGCCTAATATCCAATTAATTCGGTTTATGAACATAATATTAGAATAGTTCATCTTCGATATATTCCAACATTAAAAGTAATATTCAGCAAATTCAGAATCTATTTCTTAGCGGTTAATACACTATTAGCGCTAAATTTAGTCGTATTTAAAGTAACAGCATCATTAGTAGCAGTAGTGTCCTCTAATTGACCACTTGCATTAAAATTAACAATCCCGCTAGTAATCGCTTCTTTTGTACTAGGAAGATAAATCTTATCTAAATAGCCTTTATCTATGATATCTTCAACTTTCACTTTTCCTACGGTTTTAAAATCCCCACCCTCTTCACCTATTACATATAACCTTGCCGCATCATAAACTTGCCGAGCAGTAGCAACATCTGAATCACTTTTAGCATTCGATATTACATTCCCAATTAAAGGTATAGCAATAACCGCAATAATCCCCAAAATAACGATAACCGCCAATAGCTCGATCAGCGTAAACCCCTTTTGGCTTTCCTCTTTGCTCAATCTTCTCTTAATCGCTTGTGCTAACATTTTATTTCCCCCTCTAAGTGGTGTGTGATGATATAGCCTATATCTTTTATTTCCGTGAATCCCGCTACAATGCTCGTCCTTCCTTGTCTAGCGCTAGCAAAGGATCTGTAACCCTGCCCCGCCTCCCCGGCGTCACCCCTTTCAATATTTACAAGGAACCGCAAGGTTCACATATTGCCATAGAGACTGAACATCGGCAGCATAATAGCGGCCACAATCACACCTACAACACCTGCTAGAAAAGCAATCAGCAATGGTTCAAGCAGTGACTTCAGACGATCAACGGTATTTTCTACGTCCATCTCATAGAAATCAGCTACCTTAGACAACATCGTGTCGAGCGCCCCCGTCTCTTCGCCAATCGCAATCATTTGTGTAACTAGCGGTGGGAAGACCCAGGCTTTTTTCAGAGGTTCAGACAGTGGATTTCCTTGTCTCAGCGAATCTCCCGCACTACGGATAAATCCCCCAATGACCTTATTTCCTGCTACCTCTTCTACAATCACCAAGGATTGCAGAATCGGAACTGAGCTAGCATAAAGAGATGAAAAAGTTCGCGTAAACTGAGCAATCGAGCCTTTTTGATTTAGCTTGCCAAACACCGGAATCTTCAGCTTGGCATAATCGAGTGCGTAGGCTCCCTTTTCCGTGCGTTTTGTAATCTGAAAAGCTATCACTAGGAGAAGAACTCCGAGTATCCAAAAATACCATTGACCTTGAATACTTTTGCTAAGTGCCAATACCATCTTTGTAATCGCCGGAAGCTCCGCATTCATCGATTCAAACATTGTTACAAACTGCGGAACAATCGCCCAGAGGAGGTATATAACCGCTCCAATCGCCATAACCCCGACGGTAATCGGGTAAGTGAGAGCAGATTTGATTTTCTCCGTCGTGGAATGCTGCTTCTCAAAAAACATCGCCAGTCTGTCGAGCGTCCCCTCAATATCACCGGATTCTTCACCGGCACGGATCATGCTGACGAATAGCTGCGGGAAGATTTTTTTATGATCCTGAACGGCTTGTGAGAACGATATCCCACGCATCAGGCTGGAGTTAACATCTACTAGCGCTTTGCGTAGAGGCTTACTCTCAGTCTGCTCCGCCAAAATACGCGTTGCATCTACAATCGACACTCCAGCACGCATAAGCGTGGCAAACTGCCTACAATAAATAATGAAATGAAGCGGTTTGACCGGATTACCGATATAAATATCCATCGATAGAATCGTTGTTTTGCGTTCGATCAGCGAGAATACCGTAAGGCCCCGTTTGCGTAACTCCTCCATTGCCGTGGGTTTATCTGTTGCGGTTAGCTTTCCTTTAATGGACTTGCCTGCGGTTGTCTTTACTTGATATTCAAAAAGAGGCATCAGCTACTCACCTCCGCCATAAACGCCTTAGCTACTACTGGTTCAATGAACCCCTGTGATAAATACTCACGGATACTCATGTCCAACGTATGCATGCCTTGCGAGCGTCCGGTTTGCATCACATTTTTAATCTGATGTGTCTTTTCGGTACGAATGAGATTGGCTACGGCTGGTGTATTCACTAAGATCTCTGTTGCACATATCCGCCCACGTCCCCCTGCTCTTGGAAACAACCGCTGACTGACAACAGCCAGTAATACTGAGGCTAGCTGGGATCGGATCTGTCCCTGCTGATGACCCGGAAAAGCGTCAATAATTCGATCAATCGTCTGCGGTGCGTCTGTTGTATGTAAGGTTGCCATCACAAGATGACCTGTCTCTGCGGCAGTAACTGCTGCTGTAATGGTCTCCAAATCCCGCATCTCTCCAACGAGAATAACATCCGGATCCTGACGTAATGCGGCACGTAGTCCGCTCGAAAAACTAGCTGTGTCGCTGCCCACTTCACGTTGATCCACTAGACAGGTTCCATGACTATGCAGAAATTCTATAGGATCTTCAAGTGTCACAATATGCTTGCTTTCGGTCTTGTTAATGTAATTCAGCATAGCTGCTAACGTAGAGGATTTACCGCTGCCCGTAGGCCCTGTAACTAATATCAAACCTTGTGGTTTAAGTGACAAAGTGGACAAAATCGGAGGCATCGACAGCTGTTCTAGACTCGGAATCTCTGCTGGAATTGCCCGGGCAGCGATACTAATCTCACCCCGCTGACGAAAAACATTCACCCGAAATCTTGCACCGCCATCCAGCGGATAAGAGAAATCCACCTCGCCTGCATTCCGAAACACTTCGTTTCTTTCACTGCCAAGGAGCGCTTCTGCCATTTCTGCAGCTTCATCGACTGTTACTGGTGTTCCCTCAAGTGGGTGAAGTGTTCCATCCATACGTATCACCGGAGGCGAGCCTACAGAGATATGTAAGTCGGAAGCCTTGGAGGAGTAAGCCGTCTGCAAAAGCTGTCTAATATCCCGCGTATACGTTGGCATCCGCTGCTCCCCCTATTTTAAAATGAAAAATACCTAATAGACCCTAATGTGAGACCGTCTCGCGCATTACTTCTTGAAGCGTTGTAATCCCTTGACTAACTTTGAGTAAGCCATCATCCATCAGTTGAACAAGTCCACGCGCTTTACCTGCGACACGCAGTTCTTCTACCGAAGCAGTGTTCGTAATAAGCTGCCGCAAATGATCGTCAATGCTGAGTACCTCATGAATCGCTATTCGGCCACGATAGCCAGAACTGCTACAGCTACCGCAACCTCGACCACGATGTAGTTCATCCGCTGGCAACCCCAAGCTACGTAGCATAATCGCTTCCTGCTCAGACGGTTTGTAGGTTTCTTTGCAGTCGGTGCAGATTTTGCGAACGAGCCGCTGCGCTACCACACCAATTAGTGAAGAGGCAATCAGATAAGGCTCTACCCCCATATCTCGCAATCGAGAGACCGAGCTAATCGCATCATTTGTATGTAAAGTAGACAACACTAGATGACCCGTTAATGAGGCGCGAACCGCAATTTCAGCAGTTTCCGCATCTCGTATCTCACCGACCATTACAATATTCGGATCTTGTCGAAGAATCGAACGTAGCCCAGCAGCAAAGGTTAGCCCAATAGCCGAGTTTACGTGCACCTGGTTAACCCCTTCAAGCTGATACTCCACTGGATCTTCAACCGTAATAATATTTGCACTTTCTACATTGAGTTGATTCAGCGCTGAATATAAAGTCGTTGTTTTTCCACTACCTGTAGGTCCAGTAATTAGCAGAATTCCATAAGGACGAGCAATCATTTCCTTAAAAGCTTCCGCATTCCCTTCACTGAATCCCAAAGCATCTACAGATTTGACACCTGTGCTTAAATCTAGCAACCGCAGTACAATCTTCTCCCCGTGCATCGTAGGTAATGAGGACACGCGAATATCTACCATTTTGAAATCAAACTGCATTTTGATTCGGCCGTCTTGTGGCAAACGCCGTTCTGCGATATTCAGTCGAGCCATTATTTTCAGACGAGCAGTGATAAAGCCCTGCATCTGCTTAGGAATAATCCGCTCTGTCCGTAAGGCTCCATCAATGCGGTAGCGGATCGTTAGATTATTCTCACCTGGATCCATATGTATATCAGACGCCCGCAGAGCAACAGCCTGCTGAATCATCTGGTTGACCAAACGAACAATTGGAGAGTCCTCGTCTGTAATCTCTGTTTCTTCTATTTCTTCCTGTGTCGGGAGCTCTACTAGCATCTGATTCATAGAATCACGCATGCCATAATGACGTGCAATCGCCCGCTGTAGCTCATCCCTAGTGGAAATAGCGGGTTCGATCCGGAACCCTGTACTCATTCGTAAATCTTCTATCGCAAAATAATCTAGCGGATCGGCCATCGCAACCATCAGCTTACCGCCTTCTTTTAAGAAGGGAAGCACCTGATAACGCTTAGCCATACTTTCGGGAATAATCTGCGTGATCGCAGGATCAATCTGGTATTTAAATAAACTGACATGTGGAATGCCGAGCTGGAATTCAAGCACTTCAATCAGCTGCTGCTCCGTGATATAGCCTTGAGAGATTAGCAGATCGCCAAGCTTACGCTTGCTTTTACGCTGTTCCGCAAGTGCTTCAAGCAGTTGCTCCTGCGAAATAATATTATTTTCTACCAGCAAATCTCCAAGTCTCTTTTTGGCGATGGCCATGTCCGTTCAGCTCCGTATGCCGTTATTGGTTATACTTTTACACTGACCTGAATAATGGATAATACTAGAAATAACCAAAGATGAATTACCAGTTCTATTTCTGCAAAATATGAAAATTATTTTTTCCATAATTACGGATTCATCAATTTTGTCAAACTAGCGTATTTTTAAATATAATTGGGACTTTAGTAATAAATTTATAGGTATATTTCAATAGATTTATGTTGTCTATCAATGCTGAATGTCCTAGAATGTATATAACATAGATTGGATAATTTTACAATGAAATCAGCTGAAAAAGCTGTCGTAAACTAGCATATATAACATACGATTCGACCATATCTACCAATAGTTAACAATCAGGGAGAGATGACCATGAAATTTGCCAGTAACAAACGGTTCTATCTTTTTACAGTAACGATCTTGCTTCTCCTTCTGCTTTTTCTGCCACTCAAAAATCACTTCATGAATGTAGAAGCCAGTTCAAATGAATACCAGATTCGGATGCTGGAGGTTACTGAGAACGGGACTAGCGAGCTTGCATCTCTAACCTCTGGTTTAGCTAATTTTACGATTGATACGATGAGTATGAAGCGCTTTGTGGCGCTGCGAGATGATCTGGACGGGCGATATGATGCGGTTTATATCGGGAAGGGGACTTACAGTACGAGTGGGGTCTCCGGAAAAGATCATAATACCAAAGCAGTTATGAATGACATAACTAATTTAAAAGCGAAAGAAATCACCGATTATTTTATTAATAAAGGACTTTACGTATTAATCAACAAAGAGCCGTTTGATAAGCAAACAACTAATCAGCGTGGAATATTGTACAACACCTTTAATACCTACCGGACATTAACACCAAAATCAAATGTTAAGTTCGTCGATAACAATGAGTTAAATACATGGATCGAGAATTTGAAGAAAGATCCTTCCGCTCAGAAGGATCTTTTAAAGCAACGTCCTCGTATTCAAATTACTAATAAAGCTAACATTATTGATTACAGCCAGAACCAGGAGCATGTTTATAAACCTGGAAATACTCTTAGTTTTAAATTCAATGTATCAAATGTAAACAGTCTTAACGAACGCCCCATCCTAGCAAAACTGTACATCAGTGTAGATAAGTCTATTAAAATGACCGAAAATGATGTCGTGGCTGTACAGACTTTGAATCAAGATCCTAATGGCGAAATCGTATACAAACTTCCTAATACATACTCTGGTCTTTTGTACTGGAAGCTAGAAATTGTAGACCACTTAAATCCGAACAAATTAAAAGACTTTGACAGTGGCACGATTCAATTCCTTGGCAAGAAAACAATCGTTAACATTCTTCAGGTATTGCCTACTATTCCTAATAGTGAAAGAAGTAGCAGTCTTCTCAGACCTGAAAATATGACGCAAAGTTTCCTAAGTAATAGCAGTTACGAATTAAAGATTACTACTAAGACCATTTCTGAATTTAATACCGATATTGCGACTCAGTATACCAAAGATAATAAATATGGACTTAACGGCGTATACGATATGCTCATATTCGGATTTCGTGATATTTATAATGACAAAGCTGTATTAAGTGAACTTGCTACCCAGGCTGTTATTGATTTTACAGAGGTTACTAAACAGAGCGTCATGTTCACACATGATACGGTATATCAGAATAATAGCAATTGGGTCAAAAATTTCAAGAAAATTACAGGTCAAATCGAACCGGAAACAAACTTAGGTCTAAACGCTCCTAATCCATCAACTACAGTCAAACCAATTAATGATGGCTTACTAACGCAATACCCTTTTTACTTGAGTACTATTAATGCAAACAATGAGCAGAGAAACATTATTACACCACAGATAGCAACAACACATAATCAATACTTTACTTTAAATCTAGAGGATCCTTCAGTCATCCCTTGGTATAACATTATAGGAAGTTCACGGGATATTGATGATAGCTGGAACCACTACTACACCTACTCTAAAGGAAATGTAACATACTCTGGTACTGGTCACGTATTTGGAACATCCAGCGTTCAGTTCCCGGTATGGGAGCAAAAGCTCTTCGTCAACACAATGTACCGAGCTTATATTGGTGCTAATCATGCGCCAGAAATCACGGTATCTACGCCACAGCAAGATGAAATAAAACCGTCTTATCAGAATGAACTGTTAATAGATTATGTAGTCGAAGATCCCGATTTAAAAGATCGCGATTTATTTACAACTATTCGTTTTAAGTCCGGGAATACCTATTTACCTAATACAGGGATGGCTGAGAAGGCTATTCTTTCGGGAGAGACCATTCATCAGGTATTCCCAAACCCTCTCCCTAGAGGTGGTAAACTAACAATAGAAATTACAGCGCGTGATAAACAAGGCGCTTATGCAGCTCCAAAAATCATTGATATTACTATTTTAGAAGCTAAATCGAATCTTGAATTATCACGGGCGTTGTCAGCCAATGTTAGTACTAGCGGCGAAGTAGCAAAAAATGAACCTTTTACTATTACTTATATCATCCAAGCCAAACCTGTTCCATTTGAGGAAGTAAGTACAACCAATCAATCATCTGAACATCAAGTAATTTCAAACATTGTATTCCGTGACATTCTTCCAGCGAACATTAAGCTTGAAGCATCAGGCTTACCTGATGGGATGACCAACCCTTCTGGTAGTGTTGGAACAGGACTAGCATTAGAGAAGTCACTTAATAATATTACTTATACATTAAAGAACGTGAATGGGATTAAGACTTTCCTGCCTGATTCCAATGAGCCCATCAAATTTTCAATTAATGTATCAGCAAATGTAGCCGCAACTTATAAATTCGATAACGCCTTAGTTGATTTCGTAGATATTCATGCTGTTCCTTCTGCATCTCCTACTCCAACGGCGACAGCAGTTGTTACTGCTAGTCCAACACCTAGTACTACTAATTTCAACCCATCCGTTTCTACAACCGGATCCGGGCTTGGAATTGCTGGTGATTACAATGCTTTTATATTTGGAAAAGCCACAGTGACTGCTTCTTTGAAAGGTAATTTGGCAGCTGGGGGTGATGTAACTACTAGTGGAGTGGACATTAACATGTCTAATGGTAACAAAGTACCTTATGCTATCGTTACTGGTGGAAACCTGAATTTCACCAATGGTACTGTGTATGGAAATATCATTCACCAAGGAGAATTCAACAGAGTTGATAGTGGTAGCATTATCTCAGGAACATACACGAAGGTTAATGATACACTAATCGATTTTTCAGCAGCTAAGAAATATTACGAGAATCTATCTAATCAATTAGCGGCAGTTCCGCAAAATGGAACAACAGAGCTGAAAGATGGTGGTTTATATGTGACAGGAAACCGTGCTGTTAACATATTTAACTTTACCGCAAACTATTTTAATCAAACAGGATGGACTAATGTTACTGCTCTTTCAGGTTCTACTATGATCTATACCATTACCGGATCAACTGTTAATGTCCATAAAGCCTTTGCTCTGCCTCAAGATACAACAGGAAACAACATCCTTTATAACTTTCCAGATGCAACAACGGTCAATATCTCAGGAGTTGAAATTAGAGGTTCGATCCTAGCTCCCAAAGCAGCATTAAGTATTAGCAACGGGAATGTTTATGGAAATGTAATCGCTGCTTCCCTGAATACTGCATCATGCTTAATTGATATTCTGCCATACAGAGGACCCGTTCCTGTACCAACACCAACTTCGACACCATCGCCGACACCGACATCAATACCATCGCCAACAGTAACGCCGTCGCCGACTTCTAATCCGCTGGTGCGAACGATCATTAAATTTCCTGAGATGACGATTACCGCTATCGACAGAATAACTATTTTAGAGTTAAGTGGTGCACAACTTTTATTAGGAGATATTCAAATGCTTCCTCTAATTATCAAGCCGTCGGAGAAATTTAATCAACTGATCTGGACATCAAGCAACGATAATATTGTTAGTGTTAGTCCATTAGGCGTCGTGGTTGGTAAAAAAGTTGGCTCTGCTGAAATTACAGTGACCACTAACGATGGAAGTAATCTTATTAGTAAGGCTATCGTGAATGTCCTCGATCCCCAATTAAATATTAACGGACCTAATAGTGCTCTTGTAAATAAGAGAATAGATTTCAAAGCAGAATATAATAATACAAACGAATCGGGAATCCAATATTCATGGAGTGTCGTGGATGCAAATGGTTTACCAACAAATAATGTAACTCTTGATACTCTTGATAGCACGCCTGAGACTACCAGTTTCACAGCTAACAAATCAGGAGAGTACAAGTTAACTGTTACTGTAACCTCTAATTTAAATTCAATAGGAATTCGAAAAACGATACCAATAACCGTTGGTCTTGATTCTTTGACAATTACCGGACCAAAAAAAGTGCCATATGAAGGTACCACTGACTTAAGTGTTAGTACCATTCCTGACAGCGCAAGTAATGAACAGTTTGAATGGAGTTTGGTCAACGACAGTGATCTTAAATATGCTGGATTCGTCACGTTAGATAATCCTATTCCAGTTTCCAAAATAATAACTTACGGCAAGAGGGTTAGTGTAAAGGGGCTAGAATCGAAAAATGATATACAGATTCAAGTTAAAGCCGCTGGAATCACCAGTAATATCCACAACATAATTGTGCCTAAACCAGGGTTGGTATTCTATCCCGATTCAGGAATAATCATGGAAGGTGAATCCCTAAATTTATTAACACTCTTAAATACACGGGATCCTTTTGGGGCTCTACCTACTAGCCTTATAAACAAAATGCACTGGGAGATTGTTAGCAACAAATCGGGTGAAGACGCTTCTAAACCAGCTATTCTACAAGTACAAAACGGACTCTATCGTGGAATCAGTAAAGGCCAAGCAACGATTAGAGCCTATTATTTCACTTTAAGTAATGAGATGATTGAAGCATTCTACACAATATATATTATTGGATCACAAGATACTATTGAGAATCGGTACTAAAGCACCTTGAATTCTGTTAAATAATGAGAAAGCAGCCGATCAGATACTGATCGGCTGCTTTCTCATGTGCGCCCATTACTTACCTGGAGTTAGCAATTCGATGGGACCTACATGAACGTTTATTTGATTCACACGTGGCAGTCCCACATTTTGGTCTTCAAATACTTGTTCATTATAATTAACAATAAAACGAGGGGATTCAACCTCCGTCTGGATATCAAAATTAAAGTTTGCAGATCCTGTCTCCTTCTTGACTTTGCCAACAACCGCATTGATAATCAAATCTCCTTTAGCAAAAAAGCCACCATCGAGTGAAAATATAGAGCCCACGCCGTACAACTCTGCCGTACTATCCGTATAAAAAAAGGCTCTTAATCTTGTAGCCTCATTTTTAAACTCTTCAACCCGGTTGATAAGTATAGCTCCCTTTGAGATCAATACAAGTTCTTTACTTCCGCTACCTGCAGTCGGTATTCCTGATATCGTGGCATCCACAATATCAGTTTTTCCAAGCACAAACATAGTAGAATCAAATTCAGCTTTTCCTCTGATATATAAATTCCCTGTCACCAGAATGTTACTTTGGATAATGGCCGTTGAATAACTATCTATTGTTAAATCACCGTTTACAATAAGCCAATGAGCCCCAGTGCTTAGATTAAGCTTAGAAGTATCCCTTATCTGATTTAACATAACTCCATCCAACTTTAGATTCCCTATAAAGATCGTGCTTCTCTCCAATCGCTCAAGGTTTTGCTTCAGTGATAGCTTCGCTTCTTCGAAAAGTCTATGTTTCTCCTGCTCCTTCTCTTCATCTGTATCACCAGTTGCAATGTCCTCAAAATCATCTAACATAGGCATCCATAAGGTGGAAATGCCCCCGGGTTGCTGAAGCGAGGTAATTAATCTTGTTCCTCTAGCAGTGGGTTCTTCACTACTATTAGATACAGCCGCTCCATAATATATATCGCTGAATAACTTCTTATTTCCAGCTGACCCTGAAGCTTCAGCAACTTTATCCAGAAAGGAATCTTCCACGTTCACTTGGACAAACGTCGTTTTCTTTTTGATCTTTGCCTTTTCAATAATCGTCTTCACCCTATTATCTAGTGAAGAATAGTCGGCATCATCAATTGTCGGTACCTTTTCAAATATATCCCCTGTTCTGGAATAAAGCAGATCGTTCATTGATTGGATATGTGCCTCTCCATCGATTAACGGAAATAGACTGCGTTTTTCCAACTCTGCGTTATGTTTATACTTAGCCACCTGGCTAACTTTTAATTGATTTCCAGCATAAATATTCCCCTGAATATATGGAGCGCCATTCAAATAGATCGTTCCCTCAGAACCCAATGAATAATTCAAAAAATCTGGGAATGTCGTAATCACAACCTTTTGTTGCAACGATCTTAACACGCCGTTCACTGTTGCATTGGCTTTAATCGCAACTACATGCTTACTACTTGTAGAACTGCCATCGAGAGTAATTCCCGTGATTTCATTGCTAGCTCCCTGTAAACTTGTATTGGTAACAAAAGCTCCTTTATTAGAATTGAGGCCCCTTAAAAACATCTCAATTTCTTGATCAAACTGTGCCTGAGTAGTATTACTACTAACTTGTATTTTCTGATTTAAATCTGCTGTAATATAAGCAATCGCCTCATCAATCGATTTCTGCGCTAAGTGAAGGCTCTGTACATCATTCTCACGAGTTTCTGCACGCCTCGCGCCTCCAATCGTAGCACTAAGCACTGTAACTCCCAAAATAGTGAGCAGTAGGACGATAAACATTACAAGTACCAAAGCCGACCCTCTTTCTGATCGGAGGCTTGCTCGCCTCAACATCTCTGTTCTCCTCCTAAAATCCAAATTGGCTTTCCAATTCCATTTTATCTGCATCATTTCCCTTATACTTTAATACCAGCTTAATCTGGATCAGACCGGAGTTGCAAAGCGAGGCTATATTACATGATCTACCATCTGATGTGGAAGCGGTTATGATAGAACCAGCCATTTTCGATTGTACCGCAAGAGGAGAACCAGACTCAGCCCCGCTTTCTTTGCCATTTATAACGACTTCATTTCCTGATACCCGAATTACACGCGGAGAACTCCCGTCTTTTATTAATTCAATTCCTCCAGAAATGTTTTGTAGCCGTTCAGGACTATATGTATAGAGTTCAGTAATAATAGAGGACATGATCAGATCCGCCTCGTCGCGTAAAGCATTCTGAATTGAGATTTTATGATAGCTTCGAAAGCCGTACATAGTAACTCCAGATATTAGGCCGACTATCATTGCAAATACAGTGAGTGCCGCAATTAATTCCACCAAGGTAAAACCTTGTTCCGACCTAAGTCTTTTAGCGGATTTTTTCATCAGTTATGTATCCCTCCAACATTACGTTATAAGCGGGCTGTTCATTATTTTCTACTCGTCTTACCTCAACTTTAACGGGTATTAAATAATCCTTTACAGCTGATTTATCAATTGGAGTAGTGGACGGATTATCGACTAATTCCGGTTGATAGATAATATTGATCTTATAACGGATATCGTTAACTGTTGGATTCAATACATTCGCCAAGGCTGTCATGTTTGAGAATAAATTACTATAGCTGCAGTTGACTAGGGTACACTCTTCAGCTTCTATCGCATCGTTCCCCTTCGTTATGAAATAATCCTTCATCTCCTTAAAATCCTGTTTCTCCACATAAAACAGCGCGTTTCGCGCCAGATTGACCATAATCGTCTTGTTTTGGTTCGATTTAGAGTAACTCATGGCGTTTGTAAAGTAAGACGTAAGTACCAGTGAAACTATCGATAAGATCACAATAGCGGCCAGCACTTCGATCAATGTAAATCCTTTTTCCTGCTTTAGGCCTGATTTCATCCTACTTTCTTCCTCCCGCCTACGAGAATGCTTTCATATTTGCACGTTTTTTCCTTATTTTTCTACTTCCATTATATTCTCTCATATCCAGCTACAGCAATCCTCAAAACCCTTATAATTCAGATATTTCTACAATATCTCTCACTTTTGCTCTGTGCTATCATTTGAAAAGAGAGGGGATGGATGAAATGGCTTTAATAGAGTGTAAATTTTATTCGGAAGTACTAGGATTGAATACCTCAATGACTGTAATTTTGCCGCAAAAAACAACCACACAAATCGGTATGAGCAACGTAACCAGGGGAGAACTACACCCTACGTTGTATTTGCTACATGGTTTGTCCGACGATGATTCGATCTGGCTTCGCCGGACTTCGATAGAACGATATGTAGCAGAGATGGGAATAGCTGTAGTTATGCCGAATGTGCATCGCAGTTTCTATACGGATATGGCTGTTGGCGGTCGTTATTGGACCTTTATTAGTGAGGAGTTGCCTATGCTTGCGCGCTCATTCTTCCCATTGTCAGATAAACGCGAGGATAACTTTGTAGCCGGGTTGTCGATGGGTGGTTACGGGGCGATCAAGCTGGGACTGCGTAAACCGGAGTCTTTTGCAGCGGCAGCGAGTCTGTCAGGAGCACTTGATATGGCGCATAATTTTATGAACGCGGAAGACCCTACCGTCAAAAGCAAAGAATACGAAATGATCTTCGGAACAGAAGATATCGTCGGAACACCCGAAGACCTGCTATGGCTGCTTGAGGAAGTGAACCGCTCCACGGGACCGAAACCAGCGCTGTATCAATGCTGTGGCACAGAAGATTTCCTGTACACAGATAACTTGAAATTTCGCGATGCCTGCCGAGCAACCTCCCTTGATTTCACCTACGATGAAGGTCCTGGCAACCATGAATGGGGTTATTGGGATGCCAAAATCCGCGATATATTAGCTTGGCTACCGTTGAGTAATAACTAGCTTCTTCTAATAGACAACAAAAAGGTGCAGCTATAAGCTACACCTTATTCTATACTACTCAGATTGCCCTCTCCGGAGGGTTATTTTATTTCTCGCTTAATTGCTTACCGTCCTTATAAGGATGCCGAAGGCAATTATGCTTATTTGGTGATTTTTTTAAATAATCCAGTCTGTTCTGTGATTCCTTTTTCAGCAGCAAATCTTTCAATACTGGATGCACCAAAGAATCCGTCTATACCTTCTGTCCGTTCAATTACGTACGCAGCATCTTCTGGTTCAGCAATCGGTCCACCGTGACAAATAACCATAATATCGGGATTTACTGCCTTTCCTGCTTTAATAATCGCTTCAATTCTTTCTACACAATCATCTAAAGTAAGAGCTGTCTTAGCTCCAATTGTACCCTTAGTAGTCAAGCCCATATGCGCCACCAAAATATCTGCGCCTGCTTCTGCCATAGCTTTAGCTTGTTCAGGATCAAATACATAAGGCGTTGTGAGCATATCCAATTCATGCGCCGCTCTAATCATATCTACTTCTAAACCATATCCCATCCCTGTCTCTTCCAGGTTCTGTCTGAATACGCCATCGATCAAACCAACGGTTGGGAAGTTTTGCACGCCGCTGAAACCTTGTTCCTTAAGTTGTTTTAAATAAACCTCCATCACTCTAAAAGGATCCGTTCCGCATACGCCTGCTAATACGGGAGTATTTTTCACAACAGGTAATACCTCAGAGCCCATTTCGACTACGATTTGGTTGGCATCTCCATAAGATAATAACCCCGCAAGTGATCCTCGGCCTGCCATTCTGTATCTTCCTGAATTATAAACAATCAGCATATCCGCTCCGCCAGCTTCACTGCTTTTTGCAGTAATCCCTGTGCCAGCCCCAACACCTAAAAGAATCTTTCCATTTGCTACTTCTTCTCTAAACTTCGCCATGATTTCGGTTCTTGTATTTTTGTTCATGTGTAACGCCTCCATTTAAATATTTATTTATCTTATAAAAGCCTTATTTGCTCATGAGATCTATTAGCTTCTGAGCTGCTGCTTCTGCAAACTCTACATCATTAATGGCACAATCCATCTCGATAACCTCGACAACATTTCTGTTCACACCATTTCTCAAGGTATCAAATAACATTTGATCTTCCTCTACGCCATAAAAAGCTTCCCCTGCAACATCAATGCCGGATATCCCTTTAAGAGGCAACATTAATACTGTTTTTTCTTTGGCCATATTTAATTTCTCGACAAGTTTTTTGCCGATGGCTTCATTTTCTTCTACCGTGGTTCTCATCAAAGTAACTGTAGGGTTATGCTTATAGAACTTATGCCCAGCAAATTTCTCGGGTACCGTATCATAAGGGCCAAAGTTACACATATCAAGCGCACCTACCGACACAACCTGTGGAATATGATGTTTTCCAGCAGCTTCTAACCGATGAGGTCCAGCATTTAGCACACCACCAATAATTTCGTCCGCCCATTCTGTTGTGGTCAGATCCAATACGCCTTCAATAAAACCAGCCTCGATTAGCGCTTCCATGGACTGGCCACCTACACCTGTTGCATGGAATACAAGCACTTCATATCCTCTAGCTTCAAGATAGTTACGGGCTACCGTCACACAGGGGGTTGTTACCCCAAACATTGTTGTAGCTACTAATGGTTTTTTCTCTATCACTTGTTTATTCTCAAATTTAAGCATACCAGCGATGGCGAAAGCTGCATTGGTAAAAATCTTTGTTGAAATGGAGTTCAGTCCAGCAACATCCACTACGGATGGCATCATGACAATATCACTAGTGCCTACATATGGAGCAGTATTCCCTGAAGCTACGGTCGAAACCATCACTTTTGGTACACCAATAGGCAATGCCCGCATACCAGGGGTTACAAGTGAAGTCCCTCCAGTGCCCCCAAAGGAGATAATTCCATCAAATTTGCCTTGCTTATATAATTCAGGTACTAATTTTTCCATACCTTTGGCTAATAATTCTGTTGCTAGTGCCCTATCTTTCTTGGCAACGAGCTCATCTATACTTACACCCGCGGCTGCTGCTACTTCTCGGTTAGAGATATCCGGTGTAAAGGTGGGTTCAAACACACCCGTATGAATCGTAAACGTACCTAGCTCCAAGCTTTCCAGCAAATTTTTAATGTAGAGATATTCTTCACCCTTGGTGTCAAAAGTTCCGGCAATGGCAATCGTCTTCATTTCTTCAACCTCCTCTTCAAATATCTACAACAAAAAAGCATGATCAACTTATGAGTTAATCATACTTCTTTGGTTTATCAATGAAAACGCTTTTATGTCTTATGTTTTTGTGTTTATGTTAGATTTATATTGTTTTGGAGAGAACCCTTTATACTTCTTAAACATTTTGCTAAACTGCGCATAGTCTTGGTACCCAACTAATGGTGCTAGCTCAGATAACTGGATAGGGTCTCTATGTAATATTTCCGCTGCCTTATCCATCCGAAATTGTACGAGATACGTTTGAAAGCTGCAGCCTACTTTTTTGGTAAACAAACTACTTAAGTAACTTCGGGATACATGGGCCACCTTAGCTAAATCTGCAAACAAGATCTCATTCATATAATTTTGAGCTACGTATTCTTTTACAAATTCAACATAATCATAGTGCTTTGTGATGCCGTCTAACATTTTGACCATAAAATCATCTTCATCCAACGTCCCCGACACTTTAAAAGCTTTGGTTATATTCGTAATGGACTTCTCCGAGGGAATTCTTTCAAAAGCAGAGCCCCCAATATACCCCATCAAGTTTTGATTATTACTGTACATATACTGCACATCAATTGGCGTTTTCACCGGACCACCATAAACCAATTTAATTAAATCTGGCTTTAGCTCATTGCATGTATTAAAAATCTTGTCCGCCTTAGCCTTGGCAGCTTCCAGCGAGAATACCTTCTTGGCTCCTAATAATCCCCCTTCGGTTAAGCCTAAATGTGCACAAATAATATCTGCTCCTGCCTCGATCATCTGAGCGGCTTGGATTTCGTCAAATACAAAAGCAATGGTAAACAAACCTTTTTCGTGTGCTATTCTTATAGCTTCTACTTCGAGTAGATAACCATTCCCCTCATCTTCGAGCGCTTCTCCAAATTGACCATCTATTAATCCAACCGTGGGGTAATTATTAATTCCGGAAAACCCCTTATTCTTTATTTCACTGATGTAGCTCTCCATATCTTTTGTCGGATCGGTTGCATTGAGTCCAAAAATAATAGGAATATCTCTTACCAAAGGTATGATCTCTCTAGACGCAAAGTCCATCACCATATCATTACTATTGCAAAATGGCAAAATCCCAGCGAGAGAGCTCCTCCCCATCTGCCGGAATTTCCCCGAGTTTAACATCAGAAGGAAATCTGCTCCACCCTGCTTCGCATACTTTGCCGTTATTCCAGCACCTGTGGCTACTCCAATAATATGATTCCCCAGTTCTAATTGCGATCCAAGCTCGTCTAGGATTTGCTCTCTACTCATACTTACGTGCCCTCCTATCCCTAATATAAGGATAACCGTAAAGAACACTGTGAATCCAGTTATGTTATAAGTAGAGCCCATTTAGATAAAAAAATCCCGCCTGCGACCTATAAAAGTCTGAGGCGAGATTTGGTATTGATACGGTTTACAATATAGCGTCACCGTGTTTTACAACCCATTCATTAGCTTCGTGCAGTGCCTGCTCCGCGCGTTCGATTGCAGCCTTCACCTGAACCGTGGCTGTGCCGCCATAAACGTTACGGGCGTTAACTACAGCTTCCGGTTGAAGAACAGCATAGATATTCTCGTCGAACAGCGGTGAGAATTGCATGAACTCTTCCAACGTCAGATCCAGCAGGAACTTGCCTTCGTTAATGCAGTAGAGCACGGTTTTTCCGATTACTTCATGTGCTTGGCGGAAAGGAAGACCTTTACCTACCAAAAAGTCGGCGATATCCGTTGCATTCGAGAAGTCCGTGTTCACGGCTTCACGCATACGTCCCTTGTTCACCTTCATGGTGGAGATCATCGGCGCGAACAATTGCAGTGCACCAGTCAGTGTAGTAACGGTATCGAACATGCCTTCTTTGTCTTCCTGCATATCCTTGTTGTACGCGAGTGGCAGTGATTTCAGTACGGTCAGCAAGCCAATCAGATTTCCGTAAACGCGGCCTGTTTTGCCCCGTACCAGTTCTGGTACGTCCGGGTTCTTCTTCTGCGGCATAATGCTGCTGCCTGTGCAGAAAGCATCATCCAGTTCCACAAAGCTGAACTCCGTGCTGCTCCACAACACCAGTTCCTCGCTGAGTCTGGATAGGTGAGTCATTACAAGCGCAGCATTTGCCAGAAACTCAACGATGAAGTCACGGTCGCTGACAGCATCCAGACTGTTCTCGTAAACACTGTCAAAGCCCAATTGCTCGGCCACAAAATGGCGATCGATCGGGAAGGTCGTTCCCGCAAGCGCTCCTGCTCCGAGTGGCAGAACGTTGATCCGTTTGTAGCTGTCCGTCAGACGTTCTGCATCGCGGCGGAACATGGAGACGTAAGCCAACAAGTGGTGAGCAAACAGGATCGGTTGTGCCCGTTGCAAATGCGTATAACCAGGGATGATCGTCTCCACATTGTCTTTGGCTTGCTCGATCAAAGCTTCCTGCAATTCATGCAGCAAGCTAACTAGCTCAACTACACGGCCCCGTAGGTAAAGGTGCATATCCGTTGCCACTTGATCATTACGGCTGCGTCCTGTGTGCAGCTTACCTCCGACTGGACCGATTTCCTCAATCAGATGTTTTTCAATATTCATATGGATGTCTTCATCCGCTACGGAGAAAACAACCTCTCCAGCGTTAACCTTGTCCAATACTTTGTTCAGACCTTGCTTAATGGTCTCCACATCTTCTTGTGGAAGGATTCCGCATTTGCCCAGCATTGTGACATGCGCCAGACTGCCTTGTACATCTTCTTTGGCCAAAGCCTTATCAAATCCAATGGAAGCCGTATACTCCTCCACCAGCTTGTTTGTTCCTTTAGTAAACCGTCCGCCCCAAAGCTTGCTCACCTGTAGTTTCCTCCTCTTGGACGCCAGAGGGCCGCTCCTATCCTGACGGGAGGAACGGCCTTCGGGTTGCCCGTTTAAGTTTATGTTATCGTTCTATTTCGAAGCTCCATTTACACCAGTAGAAACTTTAAGGCGCAATGCGTTCAAGTGGATAAAACCAGTTGCATCCCCTTGATCATAAGCTTGTGTAGGATCAGCTTCCATCGTTGCAATTTCAGGGTTGTACAGGCTGACTGGGCTCTTCACTCCAGCGCCGATGATGTTGCCTTTGTACAGTTTAAGACGAACAGTACCCGTTACATTTTGTTGGCTCTGTGTTACAAGAGCTTGCAGTGCGATACGCTCTGGAGCGAACCAGAAACCGTTATACACCAAAGTGCTGTAACGAGTGATCAGGCTGTCACGCAGGTTCATCACTTCACGGTCCATCGTGATGGACTCCATTTTGCGATGAGCGACAAATAGGATTGTTCCACCTGGAGTCTCATACACACCACGGCTCTTCATGCCGACAAAACGGTTCTCAACCATATCCACACGTCCGATACCGTGTTTACCGCCTAGCTCATTAAGTTTCTCCATCACTTGAAGTGGGTTTAAGGACTCACCATTCAGCGCTACGCAGTCTCCCTTAACGAAATCGAGTTCCAAATATTCCGCTTCATCCGGAGCATCCTCAGGAGCATTGCTCAGTAGGAACATTCCTTTGTTCTCAGGTGCACTTGGATCAAACCAAGGATCTTCCAATACGCCGCTCTCATAGCTGATGTGCAGCAGGTTACGGTCCATCGAATACGGCTTCGCCGCAGATGCTTGTACCGGAATATCATTAGCTTCCGCATAAGCGATCATTTCCGCACGACCCGGGAATTGATTGCGGAACTCTTCCAGACGCCAAGGTGCGATTACTTTAATGTTTGGTGCTAGAGCAGCTACGCCAAGCTCGAAACGCACTTGGTCGTTACCTTTACCTGTCGCGCCGTGCGCGATAGCCGTTGCGCCTTCAGCGATGGCGATATCCACCATACGCTTAGCGATCAGTGGACGAGCAATACTAGTTCCGAGCAAGTATTGGCCTTCGTAAAGCGCGCCGGATTGGAACATAGGGTAGATGAAGTCGCTAGCGAACTCATCGCGCAGATCATCGATGTATACTTTCGATGCGCCGGTTGCTAGTGCTTTTTCCTCCAAACCGTCGAGCTCTTCTTTTTGGCCGATATCGGCTGTGAAGGCGATGATCTCAGCATCATAAGTTTCTTTAAGCCATTTCAAAATAACAGATGTATCTAGTCCGCCGGAATAGGCGAGTACAATTTTTTCTTTAGCCATGGTGTGGCAACTTCCTTTCGTGTGGGGGGTATAAGATTCGCTTAAATGCGCTTATAGAACTCCGGTGATAAAGCGCAACTACGTGAAATGTTTGGACTTCCGGTCGCTGTTATAATCAGATTTCTATGATTGTAGTCTGCCTTCGCAGATGAAATCTGATTATAAAGGCGAACGCTAACGCTCCTACAGTTCCAAACTTTCACTTCATTGCTCCGCACCGGAATTCCAACGCTACTTATTAAGTTCATCTTATATAGTATTTTATATAATCTTAGACCAATATAAGTTCAATCCTAATTATCTATGATTCCTTAACTCATCAGCGCAGCCATTAAAGCCTTTTGCGCATGCAGGCGGTTCTCAGCCTGATCAAAGATGACCGAGTTAGGGCCGTCAATCACGCCTGTGCTGACCTCTTCCTCACGGTGGGCTGGCAGGCAGTGCAGGAAGAGATAATCGCTCTTCGCGCCTTTTACAAGCTCCTCATTGACCTGATAGTCCTTGAATGCCGCTTCACGCGCCTTTTGCTCCTCTTCGAAGCCCATGCTCGCCCACACATCGGTGTAGATGACGTCAACGTCTTGTACAGCATCTTGCGGGCTGTTAGTAACCACAATCGTAGCTCCGGTTTCTTTAGCGATCTCACGGGCTTCTGCTACAACTGCTGCATCCGGCTCATAACCTTCTGGTCCAGCGATTGATACATCAACACCCAGCTTGGCTCCACCAATCATCAAAGAATGCGCCATATTGTTGCCATCGCCGATGTAAGCCAGCTTCAGGCCTTTGAGCTTTCCTTTGTGCTCATAAATGGTTTGGTAATCCGCCAGCACTTGGCAAGGATGTGCCAGGTCGCTCAGACCGTTGATTACTGGAATAGAAGCATAACGAGCCAGATCCTCTACTTTGTCATGGCCGAAGGTACGGATCATAATTCCGTCGAGGTAACGTGACATTACTTGTGCTGTATCGCCAACCGTTTCACCGCGTCCAAGCTGAATGTCATTTTTGCTCAAGAAAAGGGCATGCCCTCCCAGCTGATACATTCCAACTTCAAACGACACGCGCGTACGAGTAGAGGATTTTTCAAAAATAAGACCAATCGTCTTTCCCTTCAGCGGCTGAAATTCTTCGCCATTTTTCTGCTTCTTCTTCAGCTCAATCGCTGAATCAATCAGATACGTAATTTCTTCCGGGCTGTAATCGTTCAGCTCCAGTAAATCACGGCCTTTCAGTTGCTGTGCAATGGTGTGCTTGTTACTCTGTACGCCCTGACTCATGAGCTTACCTCCCCGTTTGCTTGTTTAGCATAAGTATGAATGAGTTCGGAGACGATGTCTACCGCTTGGTCGATCTCCTCTTTACTTACATATAAATTAGGCAGCAGGCGAAGGACATTAGGACCCGCTGTCACGAACAACAGGCCTTTCTTTTGTCCAGCCAAAACAATATCGCCCACTGGTGATTGACATTCAATCCCGATCAACAGTCCTTTACCACGGATATCCTTCACAAAAGAACAGTCTGCCAGCTTCTCTTTCAAAAGACCTGTCAGGTATTTACCCATTTCCTCGGCGCGCTGTGGAAGCTCATCCTCCAGCATCGTCTCAATCGTCGCTGCCATAACCGCTGTTGCGAGCGGTGTTCCTCCGAAGGTGGACGCATGGCTGCCAGGTGAGAATGCTTCACGCAAATACCCTTTGCCAAGCATTAAGCCCGCTGGGAACCCACTAGCAATCCCTTTAGCCAAAGTGAAAATATCTGGTTCAATTCCATAATGCTGATGAGCGAACAGCTTGCCTGTGCGTCCCATTCCTGTTTGTACTTCATCTACTATGAGAAGCAATCCATGTTTCTTGCACAAGGCTACTACAGCGTTCAAGAACTCTGGTTCTACCTCTAGCACGCCACCCTCTGCAAGCACCATCTCCAGCATGATAGCAGCGGTATGATCACCGATAGCAGCTTCCAACGTCGGGAGATCATGCAAGGGCACAGTCTTGAAGCCTGCTGGAAGCGGAAGGAATCCTTCTTTTACCTTTTGCTGACCTGTAGCTGTTAGTGTGGCTAATGTACGTCCATGGAAGGATTGTTCAAATGTGATAACCTCATAACGATCCACACCTTTAATCTTCTGGTGGTAACGACGAGCCAGCTTAATAGCAGCCTCATTCGCTTCTGCCCCACTATTGCAGAAAAACACTTGATCAGCGCAGCTATTCTCTGTCAAAAGGTTTGCAACTTTGTCCTGTCCAGGAATATGGAACAGGTTCGAGACATGCCAGAGGGTATCGATCTGTTCCTTCAGCTTAGCACCGACTTTTTCAGGAGCATGACCTAGACTGGTCACAGCCAATCCACTTGTGAAATCAAGATACTTATTGCCCTTATCATCCCATACCCAGGTGCCCTTGCCTTTAACTAAGCTAAGATCATATCTGGCGTAAGAAGGGAATACCGCGCTCAGCTTGCCTGCTGCAACATCCGGTGTACCTGATCCTACTGTATCGGTCTGCTGTGCCCCTGCTTGCGAATCCAATTCCGCTTGTGTAAGCTTGCTCATTCTAAGTCACTCTCCCACCTTGTGCTCCTGTGTACCAGGCTGCACCTCTAATTGATATTCATCTATGATTCTACGAACGAATAATACGTGTGCCTATCGCTTCACCTTGTAGTACTCGGCTAAGCACCCGCGGTTCTTTTCCATCCACAATAATAACCTCTGAAACGCTGCCTTGAATGCAATCGATAGCTGCCCGTACTTTTGGGATCATGCCGCCGTAGATTTCTCCACTTTCAATTAAAGCTTCGATTTCCTGTACGGTAACGGATGGAAGCACAACCTTTCGACCCTCCACCGTACTCATAATGCCAGGCACATCTGTAACTACGATCATTTGGGGAGACTCTACATAAGAAGCGACTGCCCCTGCTGCTGTATCTGCGTTAATATTGTAGCGCTGACCTGCAGCATCTACACCGATAGGTGCAATGACAGGAATATATCCCATACCTATAATCCCTGTTACGATATCAGCTTTCACTTCCGTTACTTCGCCTACCAAACCTACTTCAGCGCTATTAGCTACGGGTCTAGCAGTAATCATATTTCCATCGATGCCGGATAGCCCTAGAGCTAGACCGCCACTTCCTTGAATTCGCCTTACAATCGCCTTGTTGATACTCCCTGCCAGCGTCATCTCTACGACATCTAGTACTGCCTCGGTGGTTACTCGCAGACCGTTCACGAAGCTGCTTTCAATGCCCAGCTTTACTAGATTCTCTGAAATGGCTGGCCCTCCGCCATGAACAATTACAGGCTGAATGCCTTCCTGCTGCAAATCTCGTAAATCTTCGAAAAAAGAATCAGGAAGAGCAGCCAGCGTACTACCTCCGCATTTCATCACAAACAATCCACTACCATCTAATGCATCTATAAGTTCAAGCTCGCTATTTAGCGTCATAAGTTCGGTATCCTTCCCTTGTGGACTTAAGCCGCCACAAATTAGGTACGGTATGCAGCGTTAATACGCACATAATCGTAAGTTAGGTCACAGCCCCAAGCTGTAGCCTTTCCGGTTCCATCATGCAAATCTACAGTGATCAGCACAGTTTCACTTTTTTGCAAATAGGCCAAAGCCTTCTCCTCATCAAAAGCAACCGGCTTCGAATGCAGTAGCACCTCGATATCACCTAACGAAATGTTCACACGCTCCGGCGATACTGGTACACCCGCGCGTCCAACCGCAGCAATGATCCTTCCCCAGTTCGCATCCGCTCCAAAAATAGCAGATTTCACTAGACTAGAACCCACCACTGTCTTGGCAATCGCTGCAGCAGCTTCGTCATGAACAGCACCATTCACTTGAACCTCAATCAGGTGGGTCGCACCTTCTCCATCACGTGCAATCGCCTTGGCAAGCGTCTGGCAGACATACGTGAATCCTGCGGCAAAAGCGTCCCAATCCGGATGCAGTCGGGTCAGCTTCTCATTACCTGCAAGCCCACTCGCCATCGACACTAACATATCATTCGTGCTTGTATCTCCATCAACTGTAATCATATTAAAAGTAACGTTCGTAGCAGAACGAAGTAGACTGTGTAAATCTTCCGCTGAAATATCAGCATCTGTAGTCATAAAACCGAGCATGGTAGCCATGTTAGGATGAATCATCCCGGAGCCCTTCGCAGCTCCAGCAATAATAACTTCTACACCGCCAACAAGCACCTTCACGGCAACCTCTTTTTTAACTAAATCAGTTGTAAGTATGGCCTGACAAAATTCTTCCGCTCCAGCAGCCCCACCGTCCAGCTTCTCTGGTATTGCAGCAATACCGCTACGTACGCAATCCATCTTCAGCAGCTCACCGATCACACCAGTCGAGGCGACAGCAACATCATTAACCTCTACACCCAAATGTTGAGCCGCAGCAGCGCGCATCTCATAAGCATCGGCCTCGCCTTGTTCACCTGTGCAGGCATTAGCATTCCCGCTGTTCACGACTACCGCCTGCAACGTTCCGTTCACAAGACTTTCTCGCGTCACCTTCAGAGGAGCCGCCTGAAAAACATTTGTCGTATACACGGCAGCAGCCGTAGCTGGAACCTCACAAAGAATCACTCCGAGATCGTTGCGGTCTGTTTTTTTCAATCCACAGTGCAGTCCTCCGGACTTAAATCCTTTAGGTGAAGTAATGCTTCCACCTTCCAAGGTAGTAAATAATTCAATCTCGCTCATGTTATTTGTACCGCTGATCCTTATGGATACACAGGTGTGTAGCCGAGGCCAAGGGTTTCCTCCCATCCCATCATCAAATTAAGGTTCTGTATTGCCTGACCTGCCGCACCTTTTACAACGTTATCAATGACGGAGACTATGGTCACCCGCCCTGTACGAGCATCTGTCGCGAATCCGATATCACAATAATTAGAGCCGCTAACTTCTTTTGTCGCTGGAATCACACCTACATCGCGCACCCGCACATAAGGTCTGCCCGCATAATATTCACGATATAAATTCACAAAATCCTGCTCCGTATAATTGCCCGTCATTCCAGCATACATCGTACTCATAATTCCTCTGCTCATAGGCACGAGATGTGTGGTGAACGTTACGGTTACCTTTTCTCCAGCAATCTCCGTGAGTGTCTGCTCGATTTCTGGTATATGTTGATGTTTATTTATTTTATAAGTTTTTAAGTTCTCGTTTATCTCTGCATAATGCACCATCAGGCTCGTTCCGCGTCCTGCTCCGGTAACCCCGGATTTGGCATCAATAATAATACTGTCATGCTTAATCCAGCCTGCCTGAATCGCAGGAATTAGTCCAAGAAGTGTAGCCGTAGGATAACAGCCTGGATTAGATATAAAATCAACCCCGGCCACACGCTCTCCGAACACCTCGCAAAGTCCGTACACAGCTTGTTCTAGGTACTCATCAGCAGGAGCTGTATGTTTGTACCAGTGCTCATACTCTGCGCCATCCTTCAATCGGAAATCACCGGATAGATCTACGACCTTAAGTCCAACTTCCAGCAGCTGCGGCACCAGCTTTGCACTTACACCAGACGGCGTAGCCGTAAAAACCACATCCGCCCGCTCAGCCATCTGCGCCGGATCAACGCCATCCAGCCTTCGGTCAATAATGCCCGTCAAATGAGGAAACCCTTCCTCTATCGCATCCCCTGCACTAGATGAGGAAATTACCGAAGTAATTTCTACTTTAGGATGACTTTGTAGTAACCGAATCAGCTCTACGCCTCCATAACCCGTTGATCCAACAATCGCCGCCCTCAGCTTGCCTTCCACTGTCATCCCCACTTCCTGCTTATCATGAATATATTATTTAATATAATGCATACCGTCTTAGAAATATGTATTATTATACATCCCTATTAATATAAATACAACATAATATGTGAACTTTATTCATCCTAAATATAACCTCATTTAGAAAAAAAGAGAAGCGTCACCTCCCCTGTAGGAGAGATTACGCTTCTCTTTTAAATCCTTCGCCTAACACTTCATGTGCTTCGGTAATAATAACAAATGCACTTGTATCTACGGATTGAACAATCGCCTTTAGCCTTGATACTTCATTCTGACCTACCACAACCATCAGAACAGTACGTGCATCTCCAGTGTACCCGCCATGTGCGTCCAGCTTTGTCAGACCACGATCCAGATCATTTAATATCGCCGCAGATATTTCATCTGTCTTGTCCGAGATAATATAAGCAACCTTCGTATAACGGAAGCCTACTTCTATTGCATTAATGGCCTTACCTGTAACAAACAATCCGATCAGCGCATACAGCGCCTGCTCCATGCCGAGTATAAATGCAGCCAGCACAATAACCGTCCCGTCCAGCAATACAACGGAAACCGAGAAGCTGAGACCAGATATCTTTTGAATGATCTGCGCCAAAATCGTAAGTCCACCTGTTGAGCCCCGTCCGCGGAATACAACGCCAAGTCCCACCCCCACACAGATACCGCCATAAATGGAGGCTAAAAGTGGATTGGTTGTAGGTGCAGGCAAATCTTTTGTCAACAAGATAAATAGCGGCAACACAAAGCTTCCGAGCAATGAGCGAACGCCGTATTGTTTCCCCAGGAAGATTACTCCTAGTACAAACAATGGAATATTAAGCGCCCACTGTGTAAATGCCGGTTCAGCCCCAAACCAAGCTTCAGCCAATACTGAAAGACCCGATACACCACCAGAAGCTATATGATTAGGCAGAAAAAAAAGATTAAACCCCAGTGCCGTGATTAGCGAACCGATCAGAATAAGCGTTGTATCCACCACATGACGGACGGGTCCATTCAGTGGAATCAGCGGGGGTTTATTACGAGAATTGATTTTTTGCATTTCATGGCGCTCCTTAAAGTGTCATCTTGCTCTACGTAAGAAGAAACGGCTATTCCATCCATATTAAAGAATGGTATCCGTTTCCCCTAAAAAAATATAAAGATAAAGTATGGAGTAAGCTTATACTTTCCTATATTCCCGAAAAAACCCCTTAATCCGCCTCAACCTTGATCTGGCTACGCAAGTACCCATCAATGAATGCGTCCAGGTCTCCGTCCATCACTGCACCCACATTACCTGTTTCCACGGAAGTACGGTGATCCTTGACCATGTTATACGGATGGAATACATAGGAACGAATCTGACTGCCCCAAGCGATTTCGGATTGCTCGCCGCGAATCTCATCCAATTGCTGCTGCTGCTCTTGCAGCTTGCGTTCATAAAGCTTGGAACGCAGCATCTTCATCGCTTGTTCCCGGTTCTTGATCTGTGAACGTTCGTTCTGGCAGGTTACCACTACGCCCGACGGCAAGTGAGTAATCCGTACCGCAGAGTCCGTGGTATTGATATGCTGTCCACCGGCGCCACTCGCACGATACGTATCGATCTTAAGATCCTCAGTCCGAATCTCAACTTCTACATCATCCGTAATTTCCGGAACGACATCACAGGACACAAAAGAGGTATGGCGTCTACCCGAAGAGTCAAACGGAGAAATCCGCACTAGTCGATGGACACCCTTCTCAGCTTTTAAATATCCATATACGTTGAAGCCCTTGATAAGCAGTGTAACACTCTTAATTCCTGCTTCATCACCCGGTAAATAATCGAGCACTTCAACCTTAAATCCACGTTTCTCAGCCCAACGTGTGTACATACGCAGCAACATCTGTCCCCAGTCTTGGGATTCTGTTCCGCCTGCACCCGGATGAAGCTCAAGAATAGCATTTAACTTGTCGTACGGTTGGTTAAGCAGCAATTGCAGCTCGAATTCATCCACTTTACTGCCTAGGCTACGGATCGTCTCTCCGATTTCTGTTGCCAGATCCTCATCGCCCTCTTCATCCGCAAGCTCTGCCATCATCGCAGCATCATCGTATTCCTGCTGAAGCTTCTCGTATTGATCTACGGAAGATTTCACAGCGTTCATCTCAGCGATTACACTCTGCGCTTGCTCACTATTATCCCAGAATCCTGGAGCCGCCATTTTCTCTTCAAAGTTAGAAATCATCTCTTGCTTAAGATCTAAGTCAAAGAGACCCCCTAAGGTCAGTTAGTTTCTTGCCTATTTCACGCAGATCCTGCTTTACATTTGGTTCTATCATAGGTCACTTCACCTTTCAAAATGGGTTGTTACGGTCTTCGCTATTGGAAAGTTAGTAATGAGTGAATGTTCAGCCATTCCGAGAAGGATTGGACTTCCGATCGCTGTTGTTTCCAGATTCCTTGAATTGATAACCGCATAGCGGTTGGAATCTCGAAACAAAGGCGAACACTCCGTTTCTACAGTTCCAAACCTTCTCTCCATTCCAAATTCACTCAAGTGCTAAAGATCCAAAAAAGCGACTGGGCCGTAAACGGGGGATACCCCCGGGCCCAGCCGCTCTTTATGGTTAGTATACCCATAGAGATCAGGGTTAAAGACTTACATCTTCAACACCTGAATATGAGCGCTACTAAACGTTTGTCTTATGCGTTTTGACCGTGGCAATTCTTGTACTTCTTGCCGCTTCCGCAAGGGCAAAGATCATTACGGCCAGTCACAGCCTCAACATGAACCGGACGTTTCTCAACAGGTTCGCTGTTTGTAGAGATCTTGTCTTCATCAATAACGGATTGACGTTCCTGATTCGCCTCGATGTGAGCCTTCATAATATAAGTAGCTACTTCTTCTTGAATCGTAGCAGTCATAGTATTAAACATCTCAAAGCCTTCGAATTGATATTCACGAAGTGGATCCGTACCACCGTAAGCACGCAAGTGAATCCCTTGACGTAATTGATCCATTGCATCAATATGATCCATCCATTTGCTATCTACGGAACGAAGCACGATTACCTTCTCGAATTCACGTACGAGTTCTGAACCCAGACGTTCTTCACGTGCAGCATATTTCTCAAGCACACGTTCGAAAATAAACTCGATGATCTCCTCAGCTTCCTTACCCCATAGAATATCACGGGTCAAAGCACCTTCTTCAAGCAGCTTGCTGTTTACGTAATCAGCAACTTCTTGCAGTTCCCAGTTCTCAGGAATATCATCGCTGCAGTGTGCTAGAACGATACGCTCAATTACTGGCTTGATCATTTCAAGCACGACATCTTTAATATTATCAGACTCCAGAATCTCACGGCGTTGTTTATAAATAATTTCACGCTGCTGATTCATCACGTCATCATATTGCAATACGACTTTACGGATATCAAAGTTATTGCCTTCAACACGTTTCTGAGCAGATTCAACCGCACGTGTGATCATGCGGCTCTCAATCGGCTGATCTTCCTCGAATCCGAGACGATCCATCATAGTCAGAACGTTGTCAGCGCCAAAACGCTTCATAAGCTCATCGCCAAGCGACAAGTAGAATTGTGTAGAACCAGGGTCACCTTGACGACCCGCACGACCGCGCAGCTGGTTATCAATCCGGCGCGATTCATGACGCTCTGTACCAATGATATGCAGACCTCCAAGATCTGTCACACCTTCACCAAGAACGATGTCCGTACCACGTCCAGCCATGTTGGTAGCAATCGTAACTGTACCTGGCTGACCTGCATGGGTAATGATTTCTGCTTCCGCAGCGTGATGCTTCGCGTTAAGCACTTGGTGTCTAACACCTTTGCGCTTCAGCATTTCAGATACGAGCTCTGAATTCTCGATCGACACTGTACCAACCAGTACCGGCTGGTTCTTTTTGTGACGCTCTACAATTTCTTCCACAACAGCCTTGAACTTACCGTTCTCACTCTTGTAGACCACATCCGGCATATCTACACGCTGATTTGGTTTGTTCGTAGGAACTTGAAGAACTTCAAGACCATAAATCTTCTTGAACTCCTCTTCCTCAGTCTTCGCTGTACCTGTCATACCACCGAGTTTACGATACATACGGAAGTAGTTCTGGAATGTGATTGTTGCAAGAGTCATACTCTCATTCTGTACTTCGATTTCTTCCTTCGCTTCAATCGCTTGGTGCAGCCCATCGCTATAGCGACGACCTGACATTAGACGTCCTGTAAATTCATCAACAATAACGACCTCACCCTCGTTTACAACGTAATCTACGTCACGACGCATAATTACATTTGCTTTTAGGGCTTGGACGATATGGTGATTCAAAGTTACATGACTGTGATCATACAAGTTCTCAATACCAAAAGCGCGCTCAGCAGTAGCCACACCTTTTTCAGTCAAGGCTACAGACTTCACCTTAATATCAACTGTGTAGTCTTCTTCAGCCTTAAGCTTTTTCACGAAACGGTCTGCTGAAAAATACAATTCTGTAGACTTCTCAGCTTGTCCGGAAATAATAAGAGGTGTACGTGCTTCATCAATAAGAATAGAGTCCACTTCATCAATAATACAGAAATACAGAGGGCGCTGAACCATTTGCTCTTTATAAAGCACCATGTTGTCACGCAAATAATCAAAACCAAATTCGTTGTTTGTGCCATACGTAATATCGCAGGCATAAGCAGCTTGTTTATCAGCATGGTCCATACCGCTCAGGTTAACCCCAACCGTCATGCCCAGGAAGTTATAGATTTGTGCCATTTGTGCGCTGTCGCGCTGAGCCAAATAGTCATTGACCGTTACTACGTGTACGCCTTTACCTAGCAAAGCATTCAAATACACTGGCAATGTACCTACTAGTGTCTTACCTTCACCAGTTTTCATCTCGGAGATTCGGCCTTCATGCAGAGCCATACCACCAATTAACTGCACATCAAAATGCCGCATACCAAGTGTCCGCTTGGAAGCTTCACGTACGGTTGCAAATGCCTCAGGAAGAATTTCTTCCAGAGTTTCGCCTTTCTCAATACGGGCACGGAATTCTGCTGTCTTAGCTTGTAACTGTTCATCAGATAGCTTTACAAATTCCGGTTCCAATCCATTAATTACATCGACTGTCTTCATGAGACGTTTAACGTCACGATCGTTGGTGTCTCCGAATATTTTCTTTACAAGTCCTAGCATGGTTAACCCCTTTCATGCAACACAGATGGTGGAACCGAGCCCATCCTCACAAAATTGAAAGGGCCATTTATAAATTCGATTCCGCTGCTTCATAAATTGTAACAGTTTGTAAGAGATGCCGCAATACAAGGTGTATCAGCCACATTTTTCAAATATAGTCGCTTATACGCACAAGAGCCCTATTCGCTACAAGCGAATAGGGGCTCGGTTTAAATTTCTTAGGTTCTGACTAACTCTCGAGGCCCTTTATACTTAGAGCATAATTGGCATCATTGTATCTTAGCCCTGTTCAATCAGTCCATATTTACCATCATCACGTTTGTAAACTACGCTTACTTCCGAGGTGTCGATATTGGAAAACACAAAGAAATTATGTCCCACCATGTTCATTTGAAGTATTGCTTCTTCCACATCCATCGGCTTCATTGTAAAGCGTTTGTTCCGCACAACTTCTAAATCATCATAATCTTGTTCTTCTACAGCAACAGCGGTACTAGCTCCATCCACAAACAGCGTCTTCAGTCCCTCTTGACGGAACTTACGATTGATCTTCGTTTTGTGTTTGCGAATTTGACGTTCCAGCTTGTCCACAACGGCATCTATGGAAGCATACATGTCATCGCTGCGATCTTCCGCACGAAGCGTCACGCCAGCAAGCGGAATGGTTACTTCCACCATATGAAGGCCGCGAACTACGCCAAGCGTCACAGACCCTTCAGAGGTAGGGGGTGCTTCGAAATACTTCTCAAGTTTGCTGAGCTTCTTATCAACATACTCTCTCAAAGCGTCGGTCACGTCAATTTGTTGACCTCGAATGGTGAATTGCATGGCCACTCCTCCTTTAGTTACACCTTCATTATACCAAATTGTTAAGGCTAAGTAAAAAGTAATTCCTTACAGCCCTTACAATTAGATAACAAATATTGTCGTAGTGTTCACAAATAAAACAAGTCCGGTAAGAGCAACTATTCGCCTCACCGGACCAAGAGTAAACCTGTCGTTATTATAGTACGAATTCCATTCTTATATTCCCAAACTGAGACAGTATAAGATTAAGTTACTTAGTATGAATTTGGATGATTTCTACAGGTGACAATTGTGTACCTGATCCTGTAATAAGGTATACCTTATAAGCAGTTTTAGCTGACAATCCAGTCAAAGTTTGTGTATATTTTACGCCTGGAGTAATGGAAGGTGTGCCGGTCCATGGTGCATTCAATGCAGCACCTGTACTATCCTGCCCCGCAGCAATCTGTGCTGCGCTAGGCGCTTTTTCATTTGCCGGCAATACTACATATCTTACCGGTGTTGGAGCGCCACCAGTCACGCCATATTTAACATATACATCTGCTGTAACTGTACCTACTTGTCCTGGTTCAAAAAGCGTAATCGAGTTTGCTGTTGCCTGAGCAGTAGTTAATCGGACGGTAGTTACATCAGAAAGATTACCTGAAGCATCAGCTACCGCAATATAAGTCGCATACTCCGTACCAGGATTCAATCCGTAAACCGAGAATGTAACCTTTGTCTTAGCTACAGTAGCAGCGCTACCATGATACACGCCTGCAGTTCCGTCACTAAGTTGTCCTTTTTCTACTTGCAGGGCACTTGGTACACTTACATTAGTAGTATAAGGAGCTACAACATAGTACACAGCACCCGTTACGGAAGGAGTTAGGTACACATCAGCTGTTACCGAACCAACGTTACCATAGGTTGCCCCAGATACGGTTGGTTTTGTTTCATTTCCTCCACCGTTATCGCCGCCAGATCCACCACCGCTGCCTCCACCTGTACTACCACCAGGGGTAGCTGTTGGGGTTGGTGTAGCTGTTGGTGTCGGAGTAGCCGTTGGCGTTGGGGTAGGAACTACTCCACCACCTGTACCACTACCTGGATAATAGATGACTGAGGTATTGATGATACCTACAGCCTCTGCACGTGTTAACGATCTCTTAGGACCGAAGGTTCCGTCCGGATAACCGTTAATGATCTTCTTATCCGCTGCAGCGGCTACTGCACCTTTTGCCCATGCTGCAATTTGTGCATTGTCTTTAAATTTGCTAGTAGTGCTATTAGTACTCAATTTAAGTAATTTCGCAGCCATTACTGCTGCCTCTTGTCTTGTGAGCGGACTATTAGGACGGAACGTATTGTCCTCGTATCCTCCGATATAGCCAGCTTCCACGGCTTTAGCCACTTCACTGTAGTTCCAGTTTGTGCTTTTCATATCTTTAAAGCTTACAGTTGCTTTTTCTTTAAAACCGAACAGACGATTTACCAGAGTCACATACTCTCCACGTGTAATTGCCTTGTTGGGTTTAACTGTACCGTCTGGGTATCCTCCAAGGTATCCACTATCTAACCATTCCTGTAGCTGAGCTTGGGCCCAGTGACCTTGAATATCCTTAGGTACGGAGGCGGCAGATACGCTGCCAAGAGATCCTAATAACATACTAACTCCTAAAACTCCGGTCATAAGACCGCGCAACTTCTTTTTCATCCTGCTAATCATCCTCCTAAAAGTTTTGATAGCGTAGGCTATATGAATCTCTTCTTGGAAGTATTGGCCTAGGCTAACATAGTGTGCGTCGAGGTAAGATAAACAGCTCAACGTAAAGCTATTACCCACATTTCGAAGAGTTCTAACATTTTCCATATTATAAATTTACAAAGTACGCTATTTTCTTTCTATTAACAACCTTGATAGAGGCTTATGAGCACACAAAATATCCCCACAAAGTGGAGCTTTACTTCGATGCATACTCAGGTACTTTGCGGGGGCTCCAAGCACACAAAAAAAGGACCTCGGGAGAATTCCCAAGATCCTTGCTAGCGCTGTCTAAATTGCTAACCATCTACTTATATGTAGGTCGGCTTAGCCGTATGATTATAATTTGATTACGTTAGCTGCTTGTGGTCCGCGTGCGCCTTCAACGATATCGAACTCTACGGATTGGCCTTCATCCAAAGTCTTGAAACCATCTGTTTGAATCGCGGAAAAGTGTACGAATACGTCGCCACCGTCTGCAGTCTCGATAAAACCATAACCTTTTTCTGCGTTAAACCATTTTACTTTACCTTCCATTGATTAAACATTCCCTTCGTCATCAGATGAACGTGAGTCTTGCTCACAAATCGACTATACCACCGTAACTTCTTCATTGTCAATTGGAAAAGTAAATGTTTACATGCAATAATTTACCACGTAAAATAGGACGTTTAATTTACCATAATCAAGAAATAGCTGCGGCGTAAGGATCAAAAAAAGAGCAGACGGTTTTTAATACCCGTCTACTCCTATAGTGAAACACCGAAATATATTATTTTCTACGATCCATTAGAAAACTATCTGGGGTATAAGCGGCCTCGTAGGCGCTGCGCTGTACCTTGGCCTGATTGCGCTTCTGCAACCAGTCTTGGGCTTCCAAACGAAGAGCGTTCATTCTATCTAAAATCACATTATCGTATTCCAGAATTCGATTAATTTCTTGTTTTTGTGCGGACGTCGACTTACAAATTTCGGCTTGTTCTGCAATGGAGTCGACAAGCTCCTGACGATCCTCGACAAAAAGCTCTAACTCCTCATAGGTAGTCTCATCGAGTCTGTCCGTAATGTCCAAGGTTAGTTCCTTCAAGTGCTGAATTAACTCATCCATGAGCACTTTCAGCCTGTCCCTGGCCTGCAGCGATTTTGGATGCTTGGAGCCAAGTTTCCCGAAGTTCAGTAAGGTAGCCGATAGCCTCTTCCGCTTTTTCTGGGCTTTTGCGGATGTTAGCTTCAATTAATAGATGATTTGTATATTCGTAAAGTGAATAAAGATTATTAGAGATTTCATAGGAGTAGTCCAATGTACTCATTAACTCACTAACTATAGATTGTGCTTTACCAAAATTAAGACTTGTCTTCTCATAGTCCTGTTTACTGAGTCCATCCATTGCTGTTCTCACGAAGCGAATAGCTCCATCGTACAACATAATTACTAGTTGTGCAGGTGTTGAGGTTTGAACAGAAGACTGACGGTATTTCTCATACGGAGATGTAATCAATAATCTCACCCTCTATTTTATAAATTTCTTAGCTGGATGTGGGGAAAAGACTGGAAGACTGTGCCTGTAATTTATTCATTGCCGTTTCCATTGCTGAGAACTGCTTGTAATAGCGTGTTTCGGCATTATTTAGCATGGTTAACATATCGCTTATACGAGTGTTATAATTTTTGAGCTTCTTCCCCATAACACTTTCTTCTTTGAAGGTACTGGTAAGATCAGTCGAGTACTTGTTAGTACCTACCCTCGAGACTAGTGCATCCAGTGTGTTATTGACTTTACTAGCTAACTTGTCAAATACCCCTGTAGTGGAGGCGCTGGCTGGGCCCTGGAGTAGATCCATAACCCCTTGAGCATCGTTGGCAAGAGCCTTTTTCAAAGCAGTCTCATCTAACTTCAGTTTTCCTCCCTCAAAGTAAGATCCGGTAGTCACCCCGATAGAGCTCAAGGCACCGATCTGGTTCGAAATAACCCCACGCAAAGAGGATACTGCTTCTCTTAATATATCATCGTTTTTCAAAAGTCCGCTTTTGGCTTTTTCCGTCCAAGTCGTGATATCTGCCTCTTTCATTGCTGACTTTTGTTCATCAGACAATGGTGCAAAATCGCGGTACTTCTCTTCAGCTATTTTATCGTTCAACAATTTCAACAAACTGTTGTAATCTTCAACAAATCCTTTTATTGCATCTACAGCTTTTTGAGGGTCTGATTGAGTTTTGATTGTAATAGGCTTATCCGTTCCTGTTGATGGATTCACCTCAGGATCGGTCTGGGTGGATGTTGTAGCCAATAATGTCAGTTGGACCCCGTTAATCAAGAAACTATTACTATCTTTTTTTATCATCGTATCATTAACAAATACAATAGCATCCATGCCAGGTTTAACATCTTTACCAGTGTATTGTTTAATGCCTTTAAAAGCCTCAAATAAATTATTACTACCATCAACTGATTCAATAGATAAGGCACCTTTACTTCCAAAAGTCTTAGATGAAATAATCAGCTTCCCAGTGACTTCATCAAAACTCGCGATAGCGTTAGCTTTAGTGTTACCATTAATCGTTGCAATAACAGTAGAAATCTCTGTCGCTCCTGTAAAAGAAAAAGTTTGCTCATTGATCTTCAAACTATATTTCTCTGCCTTATCAGCATCCGTAATCTCAACATTTGAACCGTTAGTCTTTGCCTTAGCTAGTGAAGAAGCTGTAGTTAAACCAGAACCTGCACCATTTGATTCAATTGTAGCCTTGGTAGCCAGCTGAGTAATACTTACTTTCATATCAATTCCGTTAGCAGTTGCTGTAGCTTCAACGGTTAGCGCTTCCGTATTACCGCTTGTAACAGCCTTATTGGCATTCAAGGCTGAGTTAACGCCATATTTGTCAGTAAGTTTATTTGTACGAAAATCAACCAACTTACTATTAATTTCGCGATAACTGTCTCTAGTCCAGTTAAGGATCTGTTTCTGTTGATTAAGCTTATCTAAGGGGACACGCTTAGCGGTCATCATACTCTTTACCATGCTATCGATATCCATCCCTGAAAATCCATTTACACGTGTAACCAAAACAGCACCTCCTACTCCTAAATTTTCTCGTCTACAAGTATTCCGGCAATTTCCATCATCTTAGCTACGAGATCCAGAGTTTTCTCTGGGGGAACTTCGCGAATGAGTTCACCGGTATCCTTATTAAGCACCTTGACCATAATGTCATGCGTCTTCTCGTGGATGCTGATCTGCAGTGTAGTTTGGGGTCCCTGTAGAGATTTCACCGCCCGTTCAATGGTACGAATGAGTTGTTCTTCCGCAACAGACACATTTACGCCCTGCTTCTCTCTCAAACTCATATCCTTAGCATTTCGGATAGGCGTTTCTTGATTTATGGATGACACCGATGCAGTACTGGACTTTGCTTCAGATACACCCTGTACACTTGTTACGGAACTAGCAGAACTAGCAGAACTAGCAGAACTAGCAGAAAGAGAAAACTGTACATTCATAAAGCCCGACCTCCACCAACGCTCATTTTATACTCTTTATATCGGTTAGATTCAGGGATAATTTAGGACTTAAGAAAGATAAACCTGAAAAAATCCCGGGAATTGCGAAGTTTTATTAATAATCACAAATATTCAAAAAAAAGAACCTTGGAAAAAATCCAAGGTTCTTTCTGTAAAGCTATAAAGTTAATTTTTAAATTAACGAAGCAATTGAAGAACGCCTTGTGGTTGTTGGTTAGCTTGAGCCAACATAGCTTGAGCAGCTTGAGCAAGGATGTTGTTCTTAGTTTGTGACATCATTTCTTTTGCCATGTCTACGTCACGGATACGAGATTCAGCAGCAGTCAAGTTCTCGGAAGAAGTTCCCAAGTTATTGATTGTATGTTCCAGACGGTTTTGGTTTGCACCTAATTTCGCACGTTCGCCGGAAACTTTATCAATAGCTGATTGGATCTTTGTAATTGCATTTGCTGCATCCTCATGAGTTGTTACATCAAGAGCCTGTTCAGTAGTTGTATTGTTTGTACCATCAGTTACAGCAAGTTTATCAGTCGTACCTGCAGTAGTAATACCCAACGCGGATGCTCTCATGTCAGCAACATCAAGAGTCAAGCTTTGGTTTTGGTTTGCACCAATCTGGAACTTCATACTCTTAGCATCGTCAGCTACTACTGCAGCTTTTGCTGCTACACCTTTTGTTACTGTTTCAAGTAGGGTACCGCCACCAATAGTTGGAGTATGATCTGCTTCTGCACCTGCTTTTTGGGTTATGATCAATTTGCCAGCATCCCCACCTGTACCCGCAGTAACAGTGTACTTAGCACCCAGCGTTGCATCTGCATTAATTGATGTAATCAGCCCAGCAAGATCAGCAGATCCAGCAGCAATGGTTGTACCATCGATTGTGAATGCTGCTGTCGGATCTACTACGCCCGCTTTAAATACACCCGCTACTGCGTCTACCTTGGCAGAACCAGCTCCGTTTTTATCGCCATTCAATAGTTTTTGAGTATTGAACTCAGTGGTGTTACCGATACGGTTGATTTCAGAAGTTAGTGAGTTAATCTCTTTCTGAATTTCTCCACGGTCAGTTTCTGTGTTAGTACCGTTTGCCGATTGGTTTGCAAGTTCACGCATACGTTGCAGGATGCTGTGTGTCTCATTCAATGCACCCTCAGCTGTTTGAATCAAAGAGATGCCATCTTGAGCGTTACGGGAAGCTTGGTCAAGACCACGAATTTGCCCACGCATTTTTTCGGAGATCGCGAGACCAGCAGCGTCATCGCCAGCACGGTTGATTCTCATGCCAGAAGACAGTTTCTCGATGTTTTTGCTAGTGTTAGCAGTGTTAATGGATAATTGACGATGAGTATTTAAGGCTGTTACGTTGTGATTGATAATCATTAGATATTTCCTCCCTGAAATTGAGTTAGTTCCACATCCATGTGGTAAACGCCGAACCATTAAGGTCGGCCGCCCTGCCGGATCAGCGTCTACTACATATATCGACGGTATGTATCCAAGTGTTTAGAGCAAATTGAAGTTTTTTTGAAATTCCTTGAATAAATCTCTTAAATCAAATAAAAAACCTGAGTCTGCATTCGTGCAGTCCCAGATTCTGAATTCAGTATATACGTTATAACCATTAATCGTTATTATTCACTTTGCGAAGTTGATGGATCAGTGCCTTCAGATCAGACTGCTGTGGAGCAACGGATTCGCGGTTAGATTCTTGTATAGAAAGATATACTTCTTTGCGAAAAATATCGACATGCTTCGGTGCAGAAATACCAACCTTTACCGTATCACCTTCCACACTTAAGATCGTCAGCTCTATCTGATCTTGGATGACGATGGACTCCCCTTTTTTTCGAGAAAGCACAAGCATATCATCCACCATCCTTTCCATCGATAACCGACTGCACCTGCAGCAAGCTATGCTTTGTATGATAAGGTGCTTTATGAAGAACGATCTGTTTAGCTAAACGAGCAGTAGGATTCAATACAATAGGAGCCAGAAGATTAATTGTCGAATGTTCGATTTGTTCCTTTAGCGTGATAATACAACGAACGACAATCCCATCATTTATGCTTAATTCTTCAGCTTCATCATCCGGCAACTCAAACTCATAGGACAGATAAAAAACAAATGGATCTCCTAACAGAAAGGATAGACCCCTATTTCTAACAGATTGTAGATAGCAAAAAGGCGTCTCCTCCATCGCAATCAAAGCAAAATCGGTTTCTTCATCAAAGCCAGGTAGTCCTTTCGGAAAATGATATATTTGCATTTCATCTACTTCCAGTTTGCCCCAAGATAGTGTTTCTATAATCAAGTTATTCACTCCTCAAAAGTTTCGCTTCGCAAAACTAACATCTTATGAAAATCCCACCACATTATATATAGCACAAAAGCTATAGAGGCGCTTTCTGGCACATCTATAGCTTAAAAAGCTACGTTTGAACATTCAATTCTGGTGGAATAAACTGAATAGAAGCATATTGCTGCATATATATATTTAACTTTCCACGGGTATATTCAATTTCTGGATTACGTCTTTCCACCTGAATGTTCACTCTCGCGGCTCGAAAATCGATTTGTGGGGCTCTCGTTTCGATGTGAATGTCCACATTGTCGTATGATGCTGGGCCTCGAATCTCAGGAAAAGAATTTGGTTCGGTATCCATACCGTAAACTTCTGCAATTGTATTACCAGGTCTAAAAAACTGAGCCATCCGATTCCCTTGCTCGACCTTTCTGGCAATTCCCTGAAGATATAACTGTTGAATGCCGGAATAAATCCGTTTATTCATATCCAGCATTTTCCCACCGTTATAAGCCTCCCAAGCACGGGATTGATCAATAGTAAGCTCCGGTCTAGTAGATTGAACAGTTAATTCACCTGCAGTAGTCGTTATATTAACCTCAGCTTTAGGCTGAGTGATCGAATAAGTGCCCGGATCAGCATCAATACCAATCACAGCAGGCGTCTGACGGATTTGCAATATCGGTTGTAGCAACGAGAACCACCTCCGTTATCTGATAAAGTCTACGAGAGTTGTGGAAATAATCTTTGCACCCACAGACAAGGATGCATTATAGATATTCTCTTGAATCTTAGAGTTCATAATCAAACCTTCATAATCGGCATCTTCAGTCTTAGCCTGTAAGTCCGTTAAGTTAATATTCAAATCACTAAGCCGATCCTGCATTAATTCTACACGGTTGGTTTTGGCCCCTATTTCAGAGCGTGCCGTCAGAATTTTTTCCATCCTTGTATCAATTAAACCAAGTTGTGCCGATATTCCTTTGGAATCACCCGATTTCAAGGCAACTGATAATTGATTAATGATTGCAAACAAATTATCCGCATCCCCAGTGTTACCGAATACGTCATTACCAGTCGTACTAATAGGCATACGCACATCTTCACCTACAATAAACTGAATCTGCCCGGTATCTGTTGTAATCGGCTTAGATACATCATATGTACCATCTGCACCTTTAGCGAACTCATAAGGTTTCGTGTTGTACTGCTCACCATTAAAAATGTATTTACCATTCAACGTACTATTTGCAATATCCACAAGTTGGTCTTTTAACTGCATCACTTCGGCATTAATACTGTCCAGTGCTGACTGTGGATTAGTCCCTGTCGCAGCTTGTACAGACAGTTCACGAATCTTCTGAACAACATCTCCAGCTTGTCCTAGGACTGTATCATTATAATCTAGCCATGAAAGAGCACTATCTACATTCTTGGTATATTGCTCGTTAGATGAAAGCTCCGCACGATAACGTAGTGAATATGTAATCCCTACCGGATCATCGGAAGGCTTGTTGATTTTTTGTCCACTTGAAAGCTGTAGCTGTGTGTCGTTCATTGTACGTGCATTACGGTTTAGGTTAAGCAGAAGCTGTGAATTCATCATGTTAGAGGTTACTCTCAACATACGCTATATCTCCTTTTATCTGCCGACTGTGCCGGTGGAATTAATCAATTTGTCGAGCAGTTCATCAAAAGTAGTCATAAAACGCGCAGCGGCACTATAAGCATGCTGGAATACGAGCATATTCGACATTTCTTCATCCAGTGATACTCCGCTGACAGATTGACGACGTGAGTTAACCTGCTCTACCAGATAATCTGAGTTATCGGTTTGACGCGCAGCCTCCTGTGATTGAATACCCAACTGACCAACCATAGAGCCTAAAAGCCCACCCACTGTATTGCTAACTTTACCGTCCGGCGTAGTAAATTTACTATCCTTGAGGTTCGTCAATAAAAGAGCCAAGGTGTTATTTCCTTTAACGACCTGCGTATTCCCAGCTGCATCTACAGTAGTGCGCAATGAGGTTGCGAATAAGCTAACATCTGCAGCAATTTCGGGATTTAACTTGATCGTTCCAGCGTCACCAGAGGTTACAAAGAAATCACGACCAGCGCTTCCATCCATCGCATAACCTAACTTGTGTAGTCCGTTCAAGCCTTTGACAATGGTTTTAGCGTCCTCATACATCGTTGCTCCCTTAGGCATTGCCTGACCAGCGGCCAAAGTAACTACGGTGCCATCCGCTTGCGTAATCTTAGCATCATTAGTCAACATCGTACCCTCAGGAAGATTAGAACCTGCCGGTATTGTAATTTCAACGTCACCAGTAGCGATCGTACTAGCCATATCGTTAAGTTGTTTCTTGTAGTCAGTAACATAAGTATTTTTGGAGAAAATCATTCCGTAGGCCTCGCCGCCCTTCAAAGTTCCAGCGGCATAAGCATTATTAAGAAATGCACTATCTACGGTTGCAGTAACTTCTCCACCCTCTACCAATGGCTGTCCACCCAGAGAAACGTTATAACCAGCTTCCGTCTCTACAACGGTAATATTAGCAATCTTGGATAGCTTGTCTGCCATCAGATCACGTTGATCGCGTAAATCATTCGCTTGATCGCCCATACCTTCGATCTTATAGATCGATTTATTCAAGTCTGCGATAGCGGTCAGGTAACCCTGAGCCTCTTTTGCTTTAACGTCAATATTAGTAGTTAGATCCCGATCAAGATTATCTAATTGCGTGCTCATATAATTCATGGCATCAGTCAAAGATTGTGCAGTTTGCACTACAATCTTACGAGCAGTAGGATCCTCAGGGTTTTTACTAAGGTCAGACCATGATTTCCAGAAGTTATCTAAAACGGTACGAATACCTGTATCCGATGGTTCGTTAACAATCGCTTCTAGTTTAGAGAGGGTATCTGCTTGAAGCTTCCAGTTTCCAAATGCAGAATTCTCACCACGGTACTGATCATCCAGAAACATTTCCCGAATCCGATCGATAGATGAGAATTCCACCCCTGTACCCATTTGACCAGGAACGGTAGATTTATTAAATCCGTACGCTTCAATAGGTAAAGCAGCCTTCATATTTACACGTTGACGAGTATAACCCTCGGTATTCGCATTAGCGATATTATGTCCAGTCGTATTAAGAGCTGCGGTCTGAGTAAAAAGGCTGCGTCTCGCCGTCTCTATCGAATGAAATGTGGATGTCATGCTACTTACTCCTCCTTATGTTCTGCTCTTACAGAACACTTCATCAGTACAATTCTAGCCTCGTGCATCAAAAATCCCCGACCGATTTACGCCATTCCCCTTATCGGACGGACGATGATACGTGATATCCTGATTCGGTCTTCCGACCAGCAGATCCAAAGAATAATCTATAAAAGTAAGCGACTGCTCTATCAGCTTCTGATTAAGCTCATTTGCTTCTTTCAAGCGGTGCAAAGTGCCAGAAAGCTTCTGCTGAATATGCAGCAGTCGTGCCTTGTCTTCAGGGTCAAATATAAGTCTGGACAGCTCAGTTAGGTTCAGGTTCAGGTTGGAACGAATACCTACGCCTTGCAGAACGGTATATGCCGCCGCGATTCGCTGTTCCTCGAGCTGTCCAATCAGTTTCATTAACTTGGACTCACGGTTCAGGATGTCGATTAATGCATCCACCTTGTTGTCCATAATCGTCTGTTTTTTCTCAGCGGCCAGCTCCAGCATTTGGTTATGAACTTCGTCCAGCCGCTCCAATAGTTCTATTAATGTCGTCAATGCCATGGATGGTTTCACCTAATTCTCGGAGGATTGCTTAAAGTAAGGGGCGAGTTTCTCTGCTAGCTTAGCTGCATCTACTTGATAGGTACCTGCGGAGACCTGTTGCTTCAAACTGTCGATCTTAAGTGCACGTTCAGCATCATTACCAGAATTCTGTGCTTGCAAGAGCTGAATTGCTTCATCAGAGATCGAAACCTCATCCTTGCGTGAACTTTTCTTCATTTGTTCCTGCCTTTGCGCATCCGCGCTGCGTTGATACGGATTCATCGCGTTAATTCGTCCGGTCTCGTTAATTTTCATAACTTCACCTTCCTTCTAATATAAAAAAGCCGATAATCTTTACTAAGTTTATCGGCGTAGACTGAAACATTCTTTATAGCTGCAAACGTTTTTTTGCAGATTTTATAGGTCACGCAACTTGTCTATGGCACGATATGCACCGTCTGTTGTCTTTTTGGTAGAATCCTCAGCAGCACTTTCCTTGGCGGCATTGGAGAGATCCTTCCTTAGCCGAGAACGGCAGCTATCACACATATGCCCATCGCGAATCAGCGTTCCACACACCTCGCAGGGATACATCATATTAGGAGCATTAGCTATAGATATCCGGCCCTCTCGAATAAAGCGGGTGATCTCCTTAATCGAAATTCCTGTAGCATCGGACAACTCTTGAATGTTGGTTCCTTTGTTCTCCCGCAAATAATCCACGCAGATCTCATATTCATGCTCCAGCTCTTTGATGCAGGGCTGGCACAAACCCATAAGATTCTTAACAAACAACCGGCCGCACCTTGGACAATTGTCTAGATTCATAACAAGCAGCCGCTCCTCTCCGTACATTCTGTACAATGCATAATATTCTTATGCTCCTAGATTACATGATTGCAGGGAATTCGTCTATGGGACGGAAGAAACGCTATTACGGGCATGGATCTCTTCTAAAAGTGAATGGGTTGTTCACAATCATGCATTCCGCTCTCCTCAGGAACGTGCCCAAGTTAGGCTATACACCTCTACCGTATAACCATAATCTGAACCCATTTGTTGTATGATCTCAGCGCACGCACGAATGGTACTGCCCGTCGTATAAATATCATCAACAATAATAATCCGAACAGGACGATTTAGAGGTACCTCCCTATTTAACCAATCCGCAAATTGTGTTGTTACTGCCGGATTTTCTGCAAAAGCGTGCTTCATATCCGCCAGTCGTTCCGCTCGGCTCTTAAAGCTCTGTTTTCCCGTATGGTGTGTACGGATCAGCAGCGGAAGCTGTGGAATCTTCCTACATCTAGATAGTACATCAGCCAATCTTTCCGCTTGATTAAATCCTCGCTCCATAAGCCGGGAATCACTGACAGGCACTGGCACTAACAAATCAGCAGACCAAGAACGATGGATGATGGATGGTTTTCGGGATAAAAGAGCGCTCTGCTTCTCTTTTTTTAGGGTTAGATAGGCTCTATCCAGCATGAGGCCAAGTAAAGGGGCATACCGTTCATTCCCGCGATATTTATACTGACCCAACCATTCTCGCATAACACTAGTGTAAGCCACTGCACTTCGATTACAAATAATCGGAGACGGTTCACTACTGCGGGTACAGTCAGGACAGCCCACATGCCGACCACAATTCAAGCAGCGTGGGGAACGTATCCAAGGAATGGATTCTACGCAATTCCTGCAAACTCCAGGAAATTGCGAGGATCCAGGGTTGCGCTTGCCGCAAGTTAAGCATGGAGTTACGGAAGAGGACAAGAGTGCCTGAGATTTAGTTAACCATGAGAACAGAGAATTCATCTCGACACATCCTTACTGATAAATCCTTTGCGGCGAGCGATGATGTTCATAGTACGGATCTGGGAAATCGCTCCACGCTGTGATCGGGTCCACTGGGGAGAGACAAATACAACACGCCCAGCAGGATCATCCTTAGATCGCCCGGCACGACCCGCCATCTGAACCAAGGAAGCTTCGTCAAAAAGATCGCTGTCCGCATCCAAAATAAATACATCGCTACGAGGCACTGTAACTCCTCGTTCCAGAATCGTAGTCGTTACTAATAGGGAGATAGCGCGGCTACGGAAAGCAGTTACCTTCTCTGCCCGGAAGGGATCTTTGGAGGAGGTACCTTCGATGACTACGCCGGGAAAGCTCCGACGAAGCAGAACCAGTAATCCTTCAATATGTGCAATACGCGACACAAAACAAAAGATTTGCGCCTCGCGCTCGAGCGACCTACCAAGCGTATGTATGATCGATCTAGGTAAGTTCCCACGCTTTAGGCATGTTTGAATGGATATCATACTCAGGTGCTGCGGCACAGGCAAAGGATGACCATGGAAGCGGACAGGCACTCTGGCATGTGGAAGTCTGCCTGAGCGTACCAACCGCTGCATTTCTTGCGGTGGTGTGGCTGATAAGTAGATAAAAAAGCCGTCTACCTTACAGGCTTGTTCTGCGGCATAAGCCAGCATAGGATCATTATGGTAGGGGTACGCATCAAGCTCGTCTATGATAACGAGATCAAAGCCTCGATGGAAGCGCAGCAGCTGATGGGTGGTCGCGAGCGTTAAGCGACCACTCACCCAGCGTTCTGCGCTGCCGCCGTAAAGCACGGCGAGAATCTCCGCCGGGAAAGCCTTCGCGAGCCGCGGAGCGAGCTCGAGTACGACGTCGCGTCGCGGCGTCGCTACGAGCGCCCGCCCACCGGCGGCGAGCACGGCCTCTAGGAGCGGGAAGATCATCTCCGTCTTCCCGGCTCCCGTCACCGCCCAGAGCAGAAACCGCTCTGGGCACGAATTGGCGGAGCGCTCACGCCGCTCCGCCAGAAAACCCAGCGCAGCGCCAGCGGCTCCCGCCTGCGCTGAGCTGAGTCCCCACCGGCCTGCGGCCGCGGTGGGGTCAAGGGCGGCCGTGCACCGCACGGCCGGAAGCGCTGCGCTGCGCAGCAGCAGCGCGCAAGCCCGGCTGCGCCCAAGTGCGAGGCAGGCCTCGCAATAGGCGCAGCCCATAAGGCCGCACGCGGCGCATGCCGTGCGGCCGGTGGGAGCGCTGCCGCAGCGCAGGCAGCGCGAAACCGCGCGGCGGGCGACAGCGCCGCGCCACAATACGTGCGGCAGCTTAGCCGCCGCACACGCCAGAGCGCCAGCACCCGCAGGGAGCTGGCGGGCCCACGCCCCGTGCGCAGCCGGGGCGTGACTACCAACGGCGGCCGAAAACGTAAGCCGCCCCTGCAAATGCGCCAGTTGTGCCGCCTGGCGCCAACGACCTGTCAGCTCTGGCAACCTCTCTGCCAGCAGCGTTTCTATTTCCGGCTGCAGTAAAGAGCGGCCGGCCACCGCATGTACGAGTTGTTCTACCTCCGATTCAAGCAAAGCATAATCGAGATCATTTCCTCTACTGTAACTTCTGCAATCATTGTTCTCCCTAGACTGTTCTATAAATATCTCTCTTTGCCCAGAAAGTCGCCATAGCGACACTCTCTCACTAAGCAACTCTTCCTCGCCTTTCCCTCCTGCTTCCCTTTCCTCCTTCAACTCAGGCTCAAGAACACTGCTTACGTATTGACCCCACTCCTTAGCCCCCCAGTTCCTCATCCCGTCTCTTTGTTTAAAACGATCGCGCAACTTCACCGCCCACCCCAGCGGCAGCGCAGGAGATAATAAAACCAGCTTGTCCTCCGTTACTAAGCCTCTACCTTGACTCTCCAGCCCAGCGCCAGACCACCACCATCTATCTACTGTAAGATCTAAAGAAATCCAAACACTCCAGATCCCCCTACATTCCAAGGCATATACAGCAGCTCGCATAAAATCGGCCTCCTTTAAGTCTCACCATTAATCACTCTTGCCCACACCACTTTCCCAGCCTCTAACGCAAAAAGCACACTCCTCCATTTCTTGGAGAGTGTGCTTCACCCGTTACTCACATATTCACTTAAAATCTGTCGCGCTTTGATTCGCATCCCCTACTTCCTGCCATCCCCATAAAAGGCAACGAAACAGACTGCCCTGACAACCGCAAGTCTACCACAATCCCTTGTTGCTGCAACTCTTCTTTACTCACCTGAAAAGTGTACATAGATGTTGCAAGATCGATAGAGCAGCCACTATCAGCCAGCCTGGAAACAATTCCAAGGGTTCCATCGCTCGAGCCATCATCCATGAACGTTACTCGAAATCGTTTTCCGGTTAAAAATGCTTGAAATGTCAGCGCCCGAATGTACCATTCCACAACAGATGCATGATTGCGAGTAATCAAAATATAATGAATCCATTTCACGGACTGCGGTGTCTGCCGCACCTTCTGCCGATTATGCAGCATATGAATAATCACTGCAGCGGATACATAAACAGCCGCAATCCATATCAACTGGGCTACCATGGAGATGCACCTCCTCTGTATACCAACACTATATGCCGGCTTTAAAAGGTCGGTGACTGCCCAGAGTTCCTATCAAGCATAAACGCCTTCGGCGTCCTTGCGAGGACGGTAAGCGTTTAAGCGAGAAATATAAGACATAAAGTATAGTGTGAAACTTATACTTTCTTATATTTTAAAGGAACAAGCTGTGCTCTCCTTGATTTCATTCCTATATGTACCGTAAATCTGTAAAAATTTTTATAAAGTTACCCATCCATACTTGATGGAGTTGATTACTGCTTGCGTACGATCATCAACTTCCATTTTTTGCAAAATACTGCTAACATGGTTTTTGACCGTTTTTTCACTAATAAACAAATACTCACCGATCATTTTATTACTCTTACCTTCCGCCATCAGCCGCAGTACTTCTGCTTCACGACGTGTTAGAGGATTGTTATCACCGGCCACAAACTTAACTCCGGCTTCCTTCACTACCGTATCAGCAGCTACTCCAGTCTCATTAAGGTAAGTCATGCGCCGCAATTGATTGATTAGCTTTCCGGTAACCTTTGGATGAATAAAAGCGTGTCCCTCACAGACCGAACGGATCGCATTAATAAGGGATTCAGCCTCCATATCCTTCAATAAATAACCATTGGCACCCTTACGAAGGGTTTCAAACACATAACTCTCATCATCATGAATCGATAAAATAATTACCTTAACCTCTGGGAACATTTCCCGCAGTTTTTGAGTGGCCTCCACGCCATTCTCAATAGGCATATTAATATCCATCAGTACGATGTCTGGTTTAGTTCCGTTACAGAACTCTAATACCTGGATACCGTCACCACATTCACCAATGACTTCGATATCCTCCTCCATATTCAAAATACGTTTCAGCCCTTCACGAAAAAGCTGATGATCATCCGCCAAAAGAACTTTAATGGGCGTTTTAGTAGAGTTTAAGTTCTCCATCACATTACTCCTTCCCTTTCTCCACGTTCGTCGGAATGTGGATCACGATTGTTGTCCCCTGATTCTCGGCTGATATGATTTCCATTCTGCCTTCAAGCAGCTCTACACGTTCCCGCATACCTACTAGCCCGAAGCTTTCACGATTGCCCTGCGGATTTTTTAATTTCTGCACATTAAAACCTAATCCATTATCCTTGATCACAATCTTAATTAACTGCGCTTGGTAAGTAATCTCTACCAATACGAAACTCGGGTAGGCATGTTTAGCTGCATTAGACAAAGCTTCCTGGACCAATCGGTATACCGCTGCCTCCATGGCTGAAGATAGTCGATGTTCCTGACCTCTGGTTTCCAAGGTCGTCCTCAGCTTCGTCTTCTCCTCAAAATCATGCACATATTTCCGCAAAGTCGGAATTAATCCCAAATCATCGAGAGCCATCGGTCGTAAATTAAAGATGACCTTACGCATTTCTTCCAGGCTGTATCGAACCTGTCCTTTCAAATCTATTACTTCGTCCTGCACCAACCCAAATTCCTGCTTTACCAGCATTCTTTCTACAATTTCCGTCCTAAGGACTAGATTCGCCAGCATTTGAGCAGGACCATCATGAATTTCCCGGGCAATTCTCTTCCGTTCTTCCTCTTGAGCCAGGATTATCTTGAGTCCTATCATCTGTCTGTTCTTCGCAGATTCGACAATTCTCGTCACCTGACCTAGTTCTCCCGACAAATATTCGAGCACTACGCTCATTTGCGAACCAATTGACTCTGCGCGCTCTACAGAATTTTCGACACTGCGCACTCGCATTTGTAATTCATCACGTCTTGATCGAAGATAGACCTCTCGCTCACGCGTCATCATGAGTTCGAGCTGTAGCTCCGTAGCCTTCTCATAGGCAATACGGATATCCTTCTCCGAGTAGCGGACAAAGTCCCGGCTGACCTCTGTCAGCCGGATTCTGGAGCGATGATACTGCAGCTCCAGCTTGTCTACTTTTTTCAATGTCTCATCCGTTTCGTCCATGACCCGCTGCAGTTCTTTGTTGAGTGCAGCAAGTTCATCACGCGCAACCTGCAATATTTCAAAAATCTGATACTTGCTGCTCTCCATCACGTCGATGGTATTTTTAATGACGCGATCAATCGCATCGGTTTGAAATTCCACGGATGCTTGCCCCTTTTCTATCGAATCGTTTTAAAGGTTTTCCTTTATATTAACATATCACGATTCGATAGTTACGGTCTTCGTTTTCTGTTCCCATTTTACAGTTAATCCTAGCTGTTCAGAAACTAGTCTTAACGGTACTAAAGTCCTACCTTGTAAAATGATTGGTGCTACTTCAGCACTCTGACGTTTACCGTTCAGCAGATATTCTTTTTTATTTACAGTAAGATCCAGTGCCTTGGCTCCGCGTAATACCATGATCTTCTTATTCACCTGATCCCAAGTAGCGCTGCCTCCGAAAGCATCAAGGACATACCGAATTGGCACATAAGTACTGCCGTCTTTTACAATTGGAGCTACATCAATAGCTTTCTTTGTTCCGTTTACAGTCATTGCTTTCGAACCAATGCTCATGGAAGCCGTACCTTTCGGTAAGCCTGCATCACTAGAAAGCGATGGCATTGTAAACTTGATATTATCAACGGCAACTGTACCCGTCTTCGCCCGTTCATCTTGGCCTTCCTCTACGTTAACAACATAGAGTCTCTTCAGTGTTGCTGGGAATTTAATGCCTGAGCCTGACAAGTCAATGTTAATGTTCTTCCAACCATTCCAATCGATGATCTTCGCAAGATCCACATAAGCTGTAGCTCCACTGTTGTCTACAAATTCAGCACGCAGCCAATTCAAGCTCATATCGCCCATCACATCAACCGACATCGAAGTTGCAAGCGCTGGAACTGTTTTACCGCTTGTACCATTAAGCTGAGCATAAGCATACATTTTGCCGCTACCAGCTGTCATATCATAACTGAGTGACAGAACCTTGGAGCCTACTCTTTCAGCCGTTCCATCCACTATCGTTGCAGTACCCTGTACCGCTGGAACATTAGTAGTAAAGTCGATTGGATAGCTTACTTTCTCGAAATCTTCCCATGTTGTAGCTGCTGCTGTTGATAATACAACCACTGCACTAAATCCATCATAACGGGCAATAGCATAACCCGTAGTAACCCCTGCATCAACGGTGTTTACAGTAAGCTTGCCATCTTTCACGGCTCCCTTAAAACCTACAAACTCCCACTTCAGTGCGGAATCCGGAACATTGATAGTCGTTCCACTTTTCGTTGCCGCTGTAACAGGGACAGACACAGTAGTTCCGGCTGTCAGTGGCGCTGTAGCTGTACCTACACTCATACTGGAAAGATCATTACCACCCAAAACTGTAACAGTTGTAGAGGCGCTTGCAGAACCGCTTTTAGCCGTTAAGGTAACGGTACCTGGCTTCACTGCCGTCACTTCACCTGCACTTACCGTTGCGCTTCCGCCGCTTGATACCCAAGTAGGATTACCCGCTGCTACATCAATAGGGTTGTAGTAAGTGTCATAACCTTTTAAAGAATACGTTGCCTTTTGTCCAACCAGCAGTGCGGAACTTCCGCTAATTTTGATTCCTTTCACTTCACCTTGCGGTGCGTTAGTGTAGACACCAAGCCCGTTAACGATGCTACGTTGCTCTGTGCCATACTCTGTATTAAAAGTGAGTGTAGTAGCGGTTTCACCGAGGGGCCGGTCTACCATCGTTGTAGAGCCGCCTCCATCGAGATTAAGACCTTTCCAGACTCCAATATTCGTCATAAATGATTGCAGTTCGGTTAGAGACATCCCTGAACTATTACCATTTTTCTCAGCAGCAATTATATATACATAACGTCCGTCTTGGGAATATCCTAAAGCCGTGCGTGCACGATAGCCTCCAATGCTGCTAGTAGAACGAGAGAACGTTGCTGCTTTTCCGTTATTTACTAGAATCGTATGTCCGCCAATCATTGTTTCCAGATTCGCAGGATCTAACGATTGCTGTGTAGTCTTAGATTTCAGGGAATACACACTTGTTACAGGTTGTCCTACCGTCAAATGGGCAGTAACATATCGTGCGGCTAAGCCATGTGCCCGCAAAATATAAGCTCCCTTTGGAACCGCCATAGGAAGTGCAGCATTTTCAGAGATTTGAGTAACTATACCATTCTCAACAAGTACCTCAGTTGGAGTGGTGGAGCTATTTTTAGGACGATCAAGTGCAGTCCATACATCTGTGTAAATATACATAGCATTAGCATGACTATAAGTCGAGCTTCCGCCTTCAGGGCTATAAGCGCCTTTATTGATACCGGAGATCTCAAACTGTGCGCCATCTGGTGCGGTTACCATCCCCTCAAAGCTGTACTCGTCAATAATAGGTTTGCGATCTTTTGTCACTGCAAAGGCATACATTCCATCCAATTGTGAAGGTGTAGACACCAGTACTCCACCTGATACTTGTCCACCGATCGGAGCACCTTCTCCACCTGTATTAAAATAATCGCCATTTACTGCGGCCACGGCTCCCGTTTCCTTGGCCATCCCGCCAGTACTTTGCCGCGTAGTCAGGTTTCCACCTTTACCAGTCATTACATCTAAAGAAACATATGGATTGTTAAGATCTACTCGAATAACATCCGCTAGACCAGAAGCACTCGCCCCAGAACGTGTAGTAGTATATTTATATTTCATCATAATGGCGCCCGAAGTAATTACTTCTTCTCCCAGCTTACTTACCTTAAAAGGAGCTGTAGCTGCTGCCGCAATTGGTGCAGATCCCTGACCCAAAAGCATCATACCTTCACTGCCGATTACCGGCATAATCCATAACACACCAGCCAATGAAGCAGCAATCCACTTTTTAGTGGAAGATAATCTTATTCCCCGTACAACCTCGCTACTCTTCTTCTCCATGAAAACTTCATTCATTTCAACGTAACTCTCCCATCTCTTTTGTACTCTATCAGTCCATATCAATGTCTGGAAACTGGTTCCTATTTTTCTAGTACTCTTTTAATAGACTGAAAATAAGCCAAAAAGTTGCGAAATTGAGAGATTTCAAGCTTTATAGAGTCGAAATTGTCATAATTAGACGACAAAAAAAAGCCCGGCATAATTACCGGACTTTACCAATTAATTCTTTGTTTACAAGAGTTGTTTACAGGTAATCTGCCTGTTTCAACATCCGCTGCAGCATCACGGCAGCTTGAGCACGGGTGGCATTGCCCTGAGGCTGGAACTCACTTGCTGTCATGCCCAAAATTATCCCTGATTGCACTGCCTTGGCGACGAACTCAGCACTTTGATTCTGAATCTTCGACTTATCCTTGAATTTTGCAAGCGTTGAGGCAGAAGTACCGCTTAGTGTAATAGGATGATTGGTATATTCCATCGCACGGATCATCATGATCGCCATCTGCTCGCGTGTTATATTATCATTCGGACGGAAAGTACCATCCGTGTTCCCTGTAATAATTCCAGCTTTAGCCGCTGCGCCAATGTAGTCTCCAGTTTGTGTAGAAGGCTGCACATCCCGGAAACGTTGTGCGGTCTCACGATCTCCTAGCAAGCCTAGACCTCGACTGAGCATTATAGCAAACTCAGCACGGGTAATTTTTTTCTCCGGATTAAACGCACTACCGTAGCTGCTATCAATAATATTCTTTGCGTTAAGCTCAGCTACGATTGCATTACTCCAATGCTTACCCATATCCGTGAAGGCTCTGGTGGACAAGAAAGTCCCTAAAATCTGATTACCAGCGGTACGAGCACGGATAACCGTATAGTTACCGACCGTACTGACCTTTGTAGGTAGATAAGCCGCATCGTAGTAGGAAAGGTCCAATCTGGCCGCAGATGTCTGCGCACTATTTAATGAAGAAGTAGTACGTACGGTATATTCTCCTGGTACAGTCAGTGCCTTGGCATTCGAATAATTACCACTAACGATCGCCGTCACCCGGACATCCATAAGACTAGTAATAGTTCGCATACCCATCGTCTGTAGCTTTTGCTCAAAAGGTGTAAATGTACCTGCTGGAACTTTATCCAAGCGGAACACGAGCGAGATATTTTTACTGTCCGAGATTAGGCTGCTCGCCAGCCCATTCATATCAATATCATCAAGCCCTACGCTAAATAGGTTGTCTCCATGACGAATCATGAACTTAGTATTTTTATTACGGTTCACCGCGTCTAGTAATGGTTTTAGCGGAGCAGTTACAAAAGCTGCTTGCTCCGTGGAAGGAACCTCAAAAGCCAATACATCATTATTCATCTTATACAGATATTCATAACTGGCAGCTATTCGATCTGCGTTTAAAGTATATCTTTTTACCGATTGATTATATACAGAACGGTCATCCACAATTTGCGAGGAATCGCTCTTTAATAGTGCATACTCTTTTCCAAACTCACTCGTTGCAAGTGTTCCTAGGTAGGATGGACGATTTCCAGATCCAGTGGTCACGCCAGTTAGATTCTGAACTGATAAAGCTGAGAATGAGGATAGTGTATTCCCACTCAAATCCTTAATCGTTCCGGTACCAGACATATAGGACAGGTCCACTGTTTGACCGGTCTTCACAACCGAGGATAACGTTATTTTCAGAATATTGCCTGAGATATAGTAGGATTGCACCCCCAAGCTGCTGCCATCTGCTCGAACTCCAAACTGATTCGCGTAGAGGGAACCGGATGCCTGCATATTCTTTGCAAAAGTAACGGTTAACTCGTCACCTGAAACGGTCGCTGAATTAATCTCAGGTATAGTAGTGCCGCTGTTTTCTGAGATGGATACAGGCTGCAGGTTAATATACGCCGCTCGGTTTCCATTCAAATCGCTCACCCCGGCAGAACCCGGCACATAAGATATAGTCACATTCTGATTCACCGTCAGCGCTGTCTGAAGCGTCAAAGTGACCTGAGTGCCGCTGACCGATACATTAGTTACATAATTAGGCGTGCTGCCCACTAACACAGAGAATTGGCTATTCAGTGGGAGATTGGTTGTAGACAAGCCTTCATTATAATTCAAAATGATTTTAGTGCCGCCTCCGGTTGCACTTTGAAACACTGGCGCAATCGTATCGTTACTGTTACGGATATTGAAATCAGTAAAGTCCGCAATATTTTGTCCATAAGAATTCAGCAAAGGATACGAACCTGCATAGTAGGACACCCGAACGTTCTGTCCATTTGATGCTTCACTGCCCAATGTTAAATATACTGTATTGCCACTGGAACTGATCGAGTTGACCCCAAGTGAGCTTCCATCTGCAGTCACTGAGAACTGGTTATGAGCGTAATAGGAAACCGATTTAAGTGTGTCGTTAAAATTTAATACTACAGATCTCCCCGTGATTCGCCCGTCTTTAGGTGTCGGCATGGAGGACTCAATGGAGTTCGTGATCTGTTTAGAGCTAAAAGTGCTCGCTGCATTTCCGCTTGGATCCTGAATCGTCCGCAGTCCGCCATTATAGCTGACCTTTACAATCTGCCCAACTGCTACTCCTGTACTCAGCACCAAGTAGGCACTGTCTCCCTGAATATAAACACTTTCAATCGCTCGATTCTCGTCGTTCACCGTAACTCCAAAGCTTGAGGTTAACAGCGCTATGGATGAATTGAGAGATTCATTATATTTCAGACGAATGGTTCGGTTATTCTCAAGCTGTGCTGATGTGAGCTGTGGAGCTGTTTTGTCCAGAGACAAGGTCTTGAAGCTCCATGAATTTTTACCACTTAATCCGTCATATAGAACGTTAGCATCACTTGCATCTACAAAAGCCCCTTTGGCGATATCAATGTAATAAGTTGAATCACTATCTAACGCTACAGAAGGTGTGATTATAAATTCTTTAGCTGTAGTGGTACTCCGAGTAACGTTAACCGGCACCTGAGATCCTCCGCTTTTATATAGAGCCACACCATTGGCCACTGCACTGTTGTAATTCACATCCCGATTAAAAGCGATCGAAAAGGATCTGTTGTTAGCAATAGATTCACTTCGATCAGATGGATTCAAAGCACTTACGCCAAGTCCAGTCAAAGATACCGTTGTGAAGGTCCAAGTGTACGGGCCCGAGGCAGGAAATACATTTCCATCTTGATCATAAAAAGCACCCTGGGGGATCGTAACTGTATATTGTGTGCCGTTTAGCAGAGGTGAGGCTGATGACGCTGGATTCAATGTTATGGTTCTGCTGCTTCCTCCAGTAACGGCTGGGGAGTTCACATCAAGCCATCTTGTTCTAGCATCGTTAGCTGCCCCTGGGGACACCGTAATTACACCTGATGCAGGCATCATAGGACGGTCAAAAGTGAGCTGTAGCGCTCCTGTGGTAGATATACCGCCTGCACCGTTAGCCGGGGATGGAGTCATTGGTATTTCAGCTACACCTTTTGTAGAGAAACTCCATACATTGCCGCTAGAAATACCAGAGAACGTTCTATTATCAACATCCTTAAAAGCGTACGCATCAATAAGAACATAGTAATTCCCTCCGGCCGCCAATGCTTTCTCCAACGTTAATTTAACTGTGGTAGAGTTTGCATCAGTTTGAACGTTAACTCTAGTGTCATCATCCTTTATTCTGAACTCTTGCACTGTTGTATTATCTGCTGAGGACAAGATTCGGATAGAGCCCCCACCTTTTAACAGCTGCTTATTTAGTGTCAGACTAAGTTCCTTTAAACTCCCGGCATCTACTCTTGCATTACTAGCCGGTGAAAAGTTGCCTGCCGTGATAGCCGTATTACTCTCAGGAGCGGTGGTAAATGCCCATGAAGTAAGTCCTGATTCATTACCCTCGTTATCTTTGAACAATCCTTTGGGAATTGTGACCGTGTATGCCTTATTCGGAGTGAATTGTTGGTTTGGCCCTAATTTAAGCTCGTAATCTTTTGAACTACCAATTAAACCATAACTACCAATAGGAATCGTCACAAAAGGTGTACTATCACCCTGACCCGTGATGGTAATTTCTCCAGCCTGTGGGTTTACTTGACGATCAAAGCTTAATTTCAGAGATGACCCGATATTTACATAGGTTGCTCCAGGTGCTGGCGACACACTAATGCCAAATTCCGCTGCAGCATGTACTGCCGATATTCCAATTCCGATAGAAGGATACCCTGCTCCAAGTACCAGTTCTCCTGCTAGAAAAATTGCCGTCCATATTGAAATTTTTCTTTTCATGCCGTGATAGACTCCTCTCAAACCATACTAACGTCTTTATGTATATTCTTATATTTCGGTTAAAGGGCTTACAAAGTTTAGTAGTCTACTTCTCTATGATTAGAATCAATTCTAATTCTGCCCATTACATAAAAATAGCCCGCAGAGCTGACACTAAGTGCCAACTTGCGGGCTTAACGTATTATAAGAACATATAATTAACTACAATCCTGCCTGACCTCTGAGTAATTCCGCTTTATCTACGCGTTCCCAAGGAAGATCAACATCAGTCCGTCCAAAATGGCCGTATGCTGCAGTCTGTCTATAGATCGGTTTACGCAAATCAAGCATGGAGATAATACCCGCAGGGCGAAGATCAAAGTTGTTGCTGATCAGTTGAACCATCTTTTCCTCACTGATCTTACCTGTTCCGTATGTATCCACATTAATCGAGACAGGAGTAGCCACACCAATGGCATAAGCAAGCTGGATCTCACATTTATCAGCTAGACCCGCAGCAACAAGATTCTTCGCCACATAACGAGCAGCATAAGCCGCAGAACGGTCCACTTTAGTTGGATCCTTACCAGAGAATGCGCCGCCGCCATGACGAGCATATCCGCCATACGTATCAACGATAATCTTCCGTCCAGTTAGACCGGCATCCCCTTGAGGACCACCAATCACAAATCGTCCTGTTGGGTTAATAAAATACTTAGTTTCAGCATCGAGCAGTTCCGCAGGAACAACCGGCATAATTACATGCTCTTTAATATCTGCCTGAATTTGTTCAAGAGAAATTTCTTCCGCATGCTGTGTAGATACTACGATAGCATCCACGCGTACAGGCTTCTCATCTTGATATTCGATCGTAACTTGTGTCTTCCCGTCAGGACGCAAATATTCCAAGGTTCCGTTCTTACGAACTTCAGATAAGCGACGAGCAATACGGTGAGATAAAGCGATCGGTAACGGCATCAGTTCTGGTGTCTCATTCGTAGCAAAACCGAACATTAAGCCTTGATCACCCGCGCCAATATTTGCCGTTTCTTCAGCCAATTGTGCTGGATCACGGTGCTCGAGAGCAGAGTTTACACCTTGAGCAATATCAGCTGACTGTTCATTAAGTGAGCTCAACACTGCACAGGTATTATAATCGAAACCATATTTTGCACGTGTGTAGCCAATTTCTTTAATGGTATTGCGTACGATGGCAGGAATATCTACATACTCAGATTTTGTACTGATTTCCCCGATCACCAAAACAAGACCAGTTGCTACTGCTACTTCGCAGGCTACACGAGCATTTGGATCATTAGCTAAAAATGCATCGAGTACCGCATCGGAAATCTGGTCACAGATTTTATCCGGATGCCCTTCCGTCACGGACTCGGAAGTAAACAAATGACGCCCTTTAATAGACAAGTATAACAACCTCCCTTATGGTTAGTCTGACACTGTATAAGGAGTTCCTTAATAATCACAGGCCAAATTAATAAAAACTATAAACAAAGAAACTCAGGGGCCTGTTCTTTTTATGAAGGATGATTGCAGTATTTCATGTTTATATTCACTAAACTCTTCAAAAAAATGAACCTTTCCCATATGGAAAAGGTCTAAGGCTTTCCTCAAAAGTCATATTATCTTATTTGGGAGGTGGTGTCAATTACTCCGAAGCCCCTCCATCACAGTATAAATATTGATTCCGCAGTATTAAATAGTAATATCAGATAGGATTAATAAGAATTCTTTCACCCCTGATATTATTAAAGAAGAGACTGTTCGGCTTGCTTAATGAGTCTCTTCGTGATTTCTCCGCCAACAGAGCCATTATCTCTTGAGCTAAGATGTCCAAGATACTGGCGACGGCCAGAACCACTACCTCCGATTGCTCCTAATTCAGAAGCAAACTCTGTGTCTGCTCCGCCTCCATAATGCGCTCCATATAAACCAAATTCAGCTGCAATTTCATATTGCATTTGCTTCAGCATTGCCCGACTTTCCGGTACCACTGTACGATTGTTACGTGCCATGTTTCAGCACCTCCTGTGAATTTGTAAGATTACAGGAATATTGTGCGTCCAACATCTACTCTTCAATCGCGCCAATGATTTGTAACTTTGGAAATCAGTTTGAAGGTATGATTAAGTACTTTTACGGGCATTATGAATATATACTATTACAAATTATTTTAGTGTATATCCACCACGAACCATGACAACAAGGCCAAGAGTTTGTCCTGATTGCACAGTAATACCACGACCATCACGAGGGAAAGATAATAAATGGTTAGTCGGTGCAGCTACTCCATTGGCAAGGTCTTTACCATCCGTTAAATCAGCAACACCATTTGCATCCTGAGAATAGATAACCGCTTTACCCGCACGAACGATAAATTCAGCGCCTGCGGAAGCAATTAAGGTTTGTCCTGGTTTCACATCGACAATTACGGATTCATTACTGCTAGTAGTCGGGTTTGTTGTAGCTGTTGGAGCTGAGCTAGGACTCGGAGTAGCCGTAGCTACTGGAGCTGTACCTGTACCACCTGTAAGTGCTTTCTGAATTTGCTGATCAACATAGCTTTTGGTAACCACAGGGTCATCTGCTGTTCCAGGCTGTGAACCCACACCTGCACCTTCAGCAGTAACATTCAACAGTGATCCAGCCCATACACCACCAGCCAGCAATACAGCAGCTGTTGTTATTTTCCATACCGATTTCAATGAAGTACCTCCTCATGAGTGGGGATAAATGCCTATAAAAAAAGAATAGCCTCCGAAGAGGCTATTCTGTGCTTCGGTAATCGGAGATTACTTAGCTTGTACTGTAGTGTCAACAACTGCTTTGTTACCTTCAACGTCCTTGATGCCGGAAGTAGACAGAACCTTAACTTCGATACTATTAACATCGTTAGCGTTAAGATTTTGGTTACCAGCAGATCCATCAAGTTTCTTGAATGTTACATAGAATTTACCAGCGTCAGTTCCTGCACCAGGAGTAATTTCGTTAGCAAATATTTCTTTTTTAGCAGTGCTCTTACCATTGATGATGAAATCAAAGTCAGCTGCACTAATTGTGTTTGCATCCACTTTTCCATTGAATCCAAGAACCAATACAGTGTTATCTCCAGCGGAGACAGCAGCAGTATTCAGAACTGGCTTAACGCGGTTAGTCAGAGTGGATTTGTTCTCAGCAACCAGAATTCCATTTCCAGCTTTATCGGCGATACCGAATGCTGTGAATTTGTATTCTTGAGTTTTGTCAAATGTGCTTGCTGGGATTGAAACTCTTGCAGTAGCACGTTTTGGAGCTTTTGCATCATCACCAGAAGGTACATCTTGAATAGTCACAAGAGTTCCAACAGGGAGTGCTTTATCGTCTAGAGTATAGCTGTTAACATCTCTAAGCGATTGAACATTCAATCCATCATTATCAGTAACTGTAACATCATAGTATACATCTCCAGTTACTACAGCACCCTTCTCGATAGCGAAGTTGTTATGAGCAACGATGCCTACAACTACAGGTCTTTCAGTATCGTTAGTAGCAGTAGATCCTACTGTCAATGCAACTGTTGTAGCAGCAAAAGCATTGTTTGCGAAGGAATCATCAGTTACCAAGCCTTGTGGCAAGCGTACTGTGTAGTCAGCACCACTAAGGGTAGTTGCGAAAGTCAAAGTTTTCTTGTCAGAAGACAAGGTACCAGCTTTCACATTAAGTGTAGCAGCAATTTGACCTGTTGCATCATTAACGATAGTGATTGTTTTAGTGTTAGTGCTAGTAGTATCATGAATTACCTCTTTGCTGAACTTGATAACCAAGCCTTTAGCAGAGTAAGTAGCACTTACTACTCCAGGAGCAGTTGTATCCTTAGTGAATGTGATAGCTTGAGTAGCAGCAGCACTCAAAGTGTTACCAAGAGTATCACGTACGGATTGACCAAACACAATGGAACCAGTGAAAGTTCCACTTGTTGGAAGACTACCCAGTGGAGATCTCAATTTGATAGTGTCGCTATCGGATGTGGTCACTACTGTGAATACACCTTTGCTATCACCGTTAGCATCCAACAAACGAACATTACCCACTAGGGAATCTTTGTTGATTTTCTTATCAAACTTAACTTCAACATAACGGTCACCAATTGGTGTTACACTCTTTATTACAGGTGCAGCAACATCGGAAACAACTGTTACAGAAGTTTTGATTGGGTTAGGGTTAGCAACGTTACCTGCGAAGTCAGATACGTTGGTCAAGGATACATCATAAGTAGTACCACTAGTCAAGTTGCCAGTAGTCAATACAAATGTATCATAAGTATCTTTTTGTACTGTTGCAGCTTGACCATTTACATAAGCAATGATACCAGCTGGTTTAACAGGTTCGCTGAATTTCACATAAACTTTGTTTGTAGTTGTTTTTGCAACAGCATTCACAGTAGCTACTGTAGGAGCAGTTGTATCAGCAACAGTCAACAAAGTAGTGAAAGCAGAGATTTTTTCGCCTGCAGTTGTCTTAACAGCGTCGTTAACAACAACTGTGTATTGACCTTTCAGGTACTCAAGACCAGGAACAGTGATTGTAGCTTGTGTACCATCTGCATTCAAAGTTACTTCAGCGCCAGTTGTAGTTACAGCAGGAGCGCTGCTCAATGCAGTTACTTGAACTACATCTTTGATCAATTTACCGTCTTCAGCAACAGTATCGCCATCAACAGCGCGGTTGAATTTAACAACCAATTGCTTAGCGTTTGGAGCTTCTACGGAAACAACTTTAGGAGCTTGCAAAGTTACTTTAGTAGTGTAGTCGTGATCGTTGTGTTTGAAGTTGATTGTAGTTTCAACGCCTGCTACAAGAGCAGTAGTCAATTCAACAGTTGTAGTAGTTTTGTCAGAGAAAGTAACAACTACTTTAGTTGGGCTTACTGCTTCAGCAGAAGCTACAGTAGGAGCTGCTTTCAATTGATCAACTGCATAAGCTGTTTCAACTACCAAAGAACGGCTAGCGTTAGCTTTAAAGTTTGTGTCTTTAGCAATCAGACCAGCATTGATTACCGCTTGAGCATAACCTTTAGCCCATGCAGATGCAGTGTTGTCAGTTGTAGCTGGTGTTTCAAGTTTCAAAGCGCGGAACAATACAGCCGCTACTTCTTCAACTGTTACTTTACCGTTGTAGTCGAAGATACCTTTAACAGTATCTTTACCTTGCATCAAGTTAGCTGCAGTAACAGCTTCGATGTAAGGAACTGCCCAGTTCTTAGCGTTGTAACCTTTGTCTTTGTAAGACAATTTGTTAGTTACTTCAGTAAGATCGAACAATTTAGTAACAATCTTCGCGAATTCAGCGCGAGTAAGATCTTTTTCAAGGTGAGCTTGACCATCTGGGTATCCGTTGAGAATACCTTTCGCTGCCAAAGCATCAAATTTTTGTTGCGGAGTTGTTGCTGCGTCACCAAACGCTACAGAGGCAAACATCGAGAATGCCATTGCTGTAGATAATGCTACGGATAAAATTTTCTTCATAACCTTTTTTTCTCCTCCTTGGACGTTCATAAACTGAGATTTTTCTTTAGTTGAGTAGCTCGTGTCACTCATTAGCCGATGCACCCCCTTTCCAGAGTTGAGCAAATTAAGTATAAATAATGTCTGTGACGGGTATCACAGAAACTGGTAAACAATGATCAGGACATGACAATACTAGATTCCTAATTATACCTAAGTATTATACAATGTGCCTCAAGTCACGTAAAGCTAATTTTTCCAATTTGTTAAATTCGCTTTACCACCGGTTAATTTCAACTGCCTGTGTAAATGACTCTACACCTTAAACGCAGAAGATTTGGAAAAGTTGCGGTTTCTCAAAAAAATTCTTTTCTTTTTTTGTTTTCCGGTACAATCCCAATAGAAGATACATATGTATGTTCTACTAACTATTGTTAATCTTGGGTCGCTACGGAAAATAGTATACCATAATCGTTTTCTAAACGTCATTATGCAATATTTACTAAGTATCATTAACACTAGTACCATTTATTTAAACATTCCTACAAAATTTGAGTATACAGGGGGCGAAAAGCCCTTATTTCTCACAACACAGTAAGCCGATCTTATGGTGGTTTGCCCTCCTGGGGTTCGATCTTAGTCCGCATTAAAGCTATAACTATAACCTAGAAGCTTTCGCTTCTAGGTTATAGCTAACATGCTCTTTCTTGGTTCGTTCCTATTTCATTCTTGCATCGATGATTCGTATGCTAATGGCTACTACTTACCTTCACCATTCAGAGCTTGTTGAACGCAACAAAAAAGCGCCGTTGCCGGCGCTTGCTTCTATTACAGTATGTTCTAACGAATCTTCATAGATAACTGGATCAATTCCTGACGCTTTTCAGGACTTGAGTTTACATTGTCATACATTGCATCAATAGCTGCGCGATTCTCGCGGTAGCTCTTCTCATGCTTAATTGTAGTATGAGACCATTCGATCAGAGCGTTCTCAGCAACGACAAGCTCATTGTAAGAATCATGGAATCCTGTAGCCTGCACAAGCTCCTCCATAACCTCCTGTGTAATCTCCTGTAGTGCCCGCTTAGCCGCAATTTCCTTTTCTAACACTTTTGCTCTATTCTCAAACATATTCTTGGCTTTCATGTAATCCAACTGTGCTTTTGCTAAAATCGGTTTCATGGTTGGCTTTCACCTTTCAGAAAATAATATTTTCTACGTTATTGTATCGTAAATTGAAGCAGAATACAAAATATATGTCCTTGGTAATTGCTCTCATTACATTAAAACACCGGTCTGCGAATATTTTTTCGCAGGCCGGTGAACATTTTTTTGCTCTAGTTAAAGTTCTTAGGGAAGATGCTTGTACTCTTTTGCAAGAGTGCGACTGTAATCTTTCCAGCCTCAGCTCTAGTCAATTTACCCTTTGGATTAAAGTTATATACGGGTTTCTTCTGTCCTGTAACCGTCACGGCGCTTCCTTCCATAATCTTAGCTTTGGACACAGCCTCAATGGCAGGGCGTGAATAGAAATCCATATTACTCGTATCAACAAACGATTTACTTAAGGTTGCCAAGAGTTTACTGTCATTCAAAGACATCTTCAGCTTCAGCGCCCTAGCGATCATCACTGCCGCTTGTTCACGTGTTAAAGCTTGGTCAGGTCCAAAGAAGCCGTCACTTAGTCCTGTAACAATCCCCGCCCTAGCAGCAGTCTCAATATGTTTGAAATCCCAGGTAGCCGAAACCGCTTGTGGCACAATATCGAAGAATGTTTGCTTGTTGGCATCATAATTCAAAGGAATACTCAATGATTTCACCAGCAAGGTCGCGAATTCACCACGTGTTGTTAAATCATCTGCGCCGAATGCATCTGCGCGAAGATTAGTCATGAACCCTTTGGAGTACAATCCATTCATAATATTTCTGCCCCATGGATGATTCGTAATATCAACAAAACCACGACGTAGCTTCATAACAGTATAATAACCAAACTCATCAAATGGAACTGTAATGGTATGTTTCTTCGTATCTACTACACCACCTACGTTTTCCCATTTTCCTGAATCGGTATACCGGAATACTGTAATTGTCGAACCCACTTCATCTACGATGCTAGAATTAAACGTAAGCGTCAATTCACCGCGTTGAGAAGGTACAATTTTACGAGTTTGACTGTACTGCGTAAAATACCCCGTCTTCCCGCTAGCGTCCACAAAATGCGGAGTAACGCCATTGGTTTCAATGTTAACACCGTCTTCTCCTAAGCCACCGCTGAGCCAGTAGATATCGGATACTCTTGAAAAGTTATTCGTGGAAACGGTTGATGTGAAACGCAATGCGAGATCCTGCGGGATCACAAGTTGACCTCCGCCGCCTTCAGTTCTGTCATCGCTACCAGTGACGTTAATAATATTTCCGTAATCATTCTTACGTTCAACGACTCCATCAGTGGGATCCGCAATACCAAACAATAATTTTGTATTAGGATAATATTTCGCAGCACCAGAGCTAGTAAATCCCTTCATAATTGTTCCTTTAGGGAAATTCAATTCTAGAGCTTTATTGAAAACACTATACTTCGTAGCTACCTTTTCTGCCATATACTGCGTGTCGATCTGTACTGCACTGGCATAATAGACATCTATAGTATCGCTAATTGTAGAGTTAGCACGAACAATTTGAATCTTAATTGGCGTGGATTTGTCTGCCTTCAAACCTACATAATCATAGGTAAAACGATCTGAATTTGGAATATCTGTACGTTTCTTAGCTTCATCTTTACCAATTATTACTTTAGACGCGCCCTCGGCCTCAATATCAAAACGAACAAAGTTTTTGTTAACGACGATTTGTTTACCTACTGTCGGTACAGGTGAAAGAAGACGATATGGCGCTAATTCTCGTACTACCTCAAGACGTTGTGTAGTTCTTGCTCCTGTTTTGTTAATAAGCTCAAGCGTATAAACTTGACTTCCTGGGGTATCAAACCTGATATCACGTAAACGCAAGATAAAGTTCTTAGCACTTCCGATGTACTCATAGTACAAGCCATTTGCAGTCAACTCATCTGGATAACGTTTTGGTCCAATAGGTTCCTGTTCGATGTCCGTGAGCAGCTTATCTTGTCCTGTCGAAGAAAAGACCAACGTAGAACCTTGATACAGATTCAGGGTCGTAGCACCACTACCTTGTAGCACCAAATCGAATTTATCTTTGCTCGTTGTATACTTTTCATCCTTGTATACAATTTCTGCTGGCAATGCCAAAATGGCATTGCGCTCAACTTCATTAGAAAGTGTTGTTTTTGTAAAAGGTAAGCGATTATCTCCCAAAGTAGGGTGGAATTGTTTTACACCAGAAATATTAGTATCAATGATATAGAGTTTCAGTTCCTTTTTGATAATCCGTTGATTGCCTGCATTATCAATTGAGACTCCTGTAAATACGATTTTGTTCTCACCATACACAAGAGGCCCTGTCTGACTAATTTTCAAGTCAAAATTGAAAGTGGTTTTGTTTACTGTTGAATTTTTTTCTACCTCAAGCTTAAATGGTTTATCCGTTAATGAATTACTATCAATACCATTAATTTGTACTTGTGCACCAGCGATATTTTCAAATCCAATATATTCGCCGGCTACCGTTAAAGTATTTTCGGCACTAGAATCGAATTCGTAGGTTTGTCCGTCCTGCAGATTGCTTACGTAAATATAGTTTTTAGATACATATGAAATATCAGCATTATAATAAGACTCCGATCCTGTGTATCGGAACTGTACTTTCTGTTGACCATTCGAGAAACCCGTTATTTTATATACGTATTCGTTTGTACCGAGACTTGGAACAGTAACTGAAGTTATGAGTAAAGGTTTATTACTCAGAGGTAAATAGTTAGCAGTTAAAACAGCTGAAGTTGATTTATTTGTTTTTGCCATAATGTAGAAAGTATCTGTCTCCACCTGTTGTCCATTTAATGGCAGTTTTGAGATATTAGTAAGATCTCCTGAACCCGTATATCCAGGAAGAAAATACATTTCTGTTATAACAGTCTCATCTTTCAAGAATTTATAAGAATAGAGATGAGAACTACTGTGAGTGCCATAATCCAAACTTAACTTAAAGTCATTTACACCAGGGAGAATATCCAGATTTGTGTTAGTCGTAAATTTAACCAACTTGTACGTTGGAGTAACGCCATCAGGACCAGGAATAGTTAATTCCTCTTCCACTTTTTTTATTGTAACAACTTTCTCATTACCAGTACCTTTATTGAGGGTTAGTTTAGCATTTGTTTCGAATGGAGCTACGTTATAAGGCACCAATACCTGCCCTGTAAAGCCGGCAACACTAGGTGTCAGGTCAGCAGTTAATGTCGGTACTTTGTCATTTAGAATATTATAGTCGACTGAATTATGATTGATGTTCAAAGAAGCAAACGGTTGATCCTTATCAAAGAAATAAACCGATCTGTCAATGGTTATAGAATCCGAAGCATTTTGAATTACGATTTTAAGAGTACTTAATCCCGGATTCAAATTCAAAGCAGGTGTAAAAAATGTTCCGTCTTCCAATAAGGAGGTTTGCAGAGCTGTTCCACCATTCACGGAGACACTAACTTTAGTTGCATTCGCTACTTTACCTTGGAGAGTAACTGTAGATACCGGCACAACTACCTGTGTTCCTTCATTTAAGTTCAGTGCAGAAGGTCCACCCAATACTTTTAATTCCGTTACGTAAGGTACTTGATCATAAAGCACATAGAAAGATTCAGAACGTTGGAGATTACCTTGCATACCAGAGAAAGTAATCTTATTAAAGCCTGTATACAGAACAAGACCAGACGCTACGAAGCGATTGTCTGGACTGTTGTTATCTGTCGTAACTGTTCCAGTAGTTAAGCGAGTCGAATCCGTTACCCATTTTTTAGTTGTATCCTGAGTAAGCTGCTCAACAGTAACCTTCATTGTAGATGAGGTTACTTGTGAGTAAGTCCCTGTAATCGAAAAGGTAGGATTACTTATTTTGTAGACACTAGAACGGCTAATTAACCCCTCTGGATTTGGAGTTGCTGTTGTTGGCACAACATCTTGCTTCAACAGAACGGTATTTCGTAATGTGAGATCATCCGGACTGAAGAAAGTCGTGGAGCTCGTGGTAGCCGCTGCCGCTATCGGCGTGTATTTACCTGGGAACATAGAAACGATCAAAGCCGCCAGCATCAGCCAAACGAACGGTCTCTTAAAGCGTTGCATGTGTTATATCTCTCCTTTGAGTATAAGTTCTCGTAAACCTTCACTTTGTTCTTTATCGGTCATAAGTAGTGATATTTTTAGGGAAAACAACAAAAAACTCATCCGAAATCGGATGAGTTTTGTTAAGTTTAGAAAATTTTAGAATAATTGCTTAGTCGCTTAAGACTTAGAGCCTCTTTCCGGATTAGCCTTCATACGCATTCTTAAAAAGAAATCAATCAGCGGCCGTTTAGTCTTACCGATCAAACCAGTGATTTCAGCACCGATTTGCAGGAAGAATAGCATGATACAGATAACCACGAACGTAACCCAGTTCGCTTCATAAAGAGCTGCGGATGATTGAATGACAGCTAGAATACCGAAAAATGCAGCAATACCATAAATAATGAGTACAGTCTGGCGGTGGCTAAAGCCAAGCTCGCGTAAACAGTGATGCAAGTGACCTTTATCTGGTGCGAAGATTGGTTTCTTTTGCAGCTTACGGCGCACGATCGCAAAGAACGTGTCCGACAATGGTACACCGATAATAAGCAAAGGTGTAATAAACGAAACCACTGCAATCTGTTTAAATCCTAGCAAAGCAAGTAATGCCAAGCAAAAGCCTAAGAACAGCGAACCTGTATCACCCATGAAAATCTTAGCAGGATGGAAGTTAAAGAACAGGAATCCGATGATGCTACCCAGAAGCAACAGACACAGCATTGCCACCATGGTGTTTCCCATCACGAAAGCCATTGCCGCAATCGTAGCAATTGCAATTCCTGATACACCAGCCGCAAGCCCGTCCAGTCCGTCGATCAGATTAACGGCATTGGTAACACCGACAATCCAGAAAATCGTAAGCGGGATAGCAATCCAGCTCTCCAGTGAGGAATACGTATTGTTAAATGGAATATTCACAAAATCTACAGTAATACCAAAGCCGAAAACAACGATACAGGCTGCGATAATTTGGCCCAGTAGCTTCACTTTTGCTGATAATTCGAATCGGTCATCAAGTGCACCGATAAGTACAATCAGTCCGCCACCACACAGCAGCGCTTTGATGAAGTTGACCTCCCGCGGAGTGAACTCGTATGGAATAATCGGCAATACGGCAAGCAGGCCTAACACAAACGCTAGAAAAATAGCTAATCCGCCAAGGCGGGGCATAATTTTCGTGTGCACTTTACGAGCATTCGGCACATCTGTTGCACCAATCTTAATGGCGAATTTCTTCACCAAAGGTGTGAGGCCAAGTGCGAGTCCCATGCATACGATAAATCCAGCGATGTATATGATTAACATTTGATCAGTCGACCCCCATTTCTCTACCGCATTGAATTATACGCTGTTACAAAAACAAATTCCAATCCTTTATTTAGGCTATTTATCTCATTTTCTAGGTGAATATCGGCATTTTGCTAGACTTTTGTTACTTTATCTTTCTCACGCACCACTTTTAATGCGAATTTCGGCAGTGCAAGCATTCGTTTGTACCGTGTAGGTTCTTTTAGGAGACGGTACAACCATTCAATTCTCATTTTTTGGAAGGCTATTGGCGCTCTTTTGCTCTTCCCAGAGATCACGTCAAAGCTGCCGCCGACCCCCATCATGATCGGAACGCCCAGTTTGGACTTATATTTAGCAATCCAAGGTTCCTGACTATCTGCACCTCTGGCAACAAATAATAAGTCAGGATTAGCTTTAACAATTCCAGCAACAATTTCTTCATCTGCATCCGGGCCAAAATAACCGTCGTGATATCCTGCAATGATAACACCCGGATATTGCAATTGTAACCTTTCAGCGGTTTCCCGAATCACTTCAGGCGTAGAACCTAGGAGATATACCTTCCAACTATATCTTTCACCCTGCCGCATCAATTCATGTAACAGATCATAACCTGCTACCCGTTCTGATACCGGCTCATTACAATAATTAGCAGCCCATACAACGCCTGTCCCATCGGGGACAACCAATTCAGCCGATTTCATAATATCCATATAAGCTGGATCTTCCAGTGCAGCCATAACCATAATTGGATTAGCTGTAATCACTTGATGCGGGATACGGGTATGAACAGCCTCCGTCAAATAGGCAACTGTTGCTGCCATATCAACTTTCGAGACTCTAATTCCAAAAATAGGAACTGTAGGTACCGCGCTTTCTGCTTTCACTTTAGATCATCCTTTATGGTGAAAATATTCTACGATTTGCCGAGCTGGTGCCTCTGCTTCTTGAATCAACTTGGAAATGACATCTTCCCGTGCCGCTCTCCATTCCTGTCCTGTGTTCAAAAGATGAACAATCTCGGCAGCAACATGTTCAGCATCAAGTGTGTTCGTTGCTCCAACAGGATGGGTCTGAATTCTGTCCAGAAAATGATCGATCTTCGGATCATAAGAAATACCAATCAGTGGAACACGTCTTCCAGCCGCGTAGATCAAGCTATGAAGTCGCATACCAATCAGAACATCGCATTGTCCCACTTCCCGTAGCATATGCTGCGGGTGAATGGCATCCTCACAAATACTGACCTGCCCACCATGCTCGGTTATACTTCCCTTCAGCTTATCCATCAGATAACGTGAAGCCTCATTGTCCGAAGGGGTGTGAAAAGGGAGGAATCGCAAATGTAACGGAACCTCACGGTTGGCCTTAATCAAGCCTTGTGCAAGAGCCTCCAGTTCTCTGCGGTCTTGCTCCCAAAAACGTACCGATATCCCAATCACCGGAAGTGAATCAGATAACTCTGAAGATTGTGTAGCAACATCCGTGTCCTCTGGCAAAGACAAGCCCATTACCGGATCGGGAACAACTTCTACGTTCTTCTGTTCTAGCCCCATAGATAGAAGAAGCTCGCGGGATTGTTCATCCCGCACAGATATATAGGTACATTTACGAAACACGGATTTGATTAAAGGGTGAAAAAGTTTACGATTCACTGGCCCAATGCCTTGAGCATAGATAAAGGTTGGTCTACCCATCCACTGCGCAAGTTTGATAATACCTAAATAGTAAGGAATAGTCTTGCTACCTGTTACATCCTGCAGCAAGCTACCCCCACCGCTGATCAGACCAGCGCTCTCATAAATCGCTTGACGGACTTCAACAAGCTTCATCCGGTGCACGGATTTCACTCCGTATGTGGCGCTGGTCCACTCAGGATCAATGGATAACACTATAGGTTCAATGGATATACCCAAAGCTTGAGACTGTTTCTGCAGTGCATTTAGAATGGACTGCAACACCGCCTCATCTCCACTGTTACGGAAACCATAGTAACCAGAGATAACTATCTTTTTAGGAGTGGCGACCATCGTTTCCAACACCCTTCTGCAATCTGCCATACGATTACGGCAATTATACCAATGATCAGTCCGAGTCCAAGACCGAGCAACCCACGAACCAGCGAGATTAGAACAGGTGAATGAATATGTGCAAAGGTATCCACCATGGATAGCTGACCAATTACGGCAATGATCATGATAAATGCTGCATTCCGATATCTAAAGGCCAGGAATGCACCAAGAATTAATAACGGATGTGCGAGCAAAAACTCTTTATTACGCGGCCGGACACCAACCGTATTCTCTAGGAATGTACGGAAGGCCATTTCTAGAGGTGTTACGTTACCACCATTTCCAGTACGGCTTAAATAATACATACCTACGACCCCAAGAACCATAGCGGCAAGAACCATAGCTAATGTGATTGGTGTACGCAGCAGCTTACCTGTCTTGTTAAAGACAAACTCTCCACGATAGAGGAGTACATAAAGTGCTACAAGGCCGATAGGCGCCATATGGAGCAGACTAACACCACGGAACTGGTCCAGCACTAGGCTGTAGGTTATATTGTTGAGCAGTGCGATCACGAAAGGTACAGCGCTCAAAGAAATTAATGAAGTCTTCAAATAAAGCACCAGACTATGCGTAAACCGACGTTGCGGGCTCATAGCCTTATAGGTAAGGGTATTGTTCCGTAGCGGAGGTCCCATTTCATTGACCTTACGAATGGCAAGTACAACCGCCAGGGTTGGTGCACTTATCGCAGCCGCTAGCGCCAGTGCCTGCTCAAACAGCTCTGGTTTCAAGACCAGCAGGCCTGCACTTCCCAGTAATCCTAGCACCCATGCTGGGATCGTAAGCCATGGAATAAAGTAAGAAATCAGCAGCGCTACTAATGAGACTGCGCCAACTACCGCAACTAGCTTGAAGTAACGCTGATAAGACGAATCTACAACCTCAAAAGCCGTAGCTTGTCCTAACTTAAACCCATTGTCTTTGATCTGCTCAACGGCACCACCAGGATCACTCAGACTCGTGACAAGGTTGTCTAGCGTATCTGTAATCTGTGCCTTAGCTGTATTCCGTGAAGGAATCGTATTTAAATAAATCATGCGGATATTGCGATCCTTTGTTGCCAGCGCGAAACGATCTGAGATCACTTTTGGATCTAAGGCAGAGTCCCCTTCGCTAAGGGAGTATAACCGTGTTACGTTATAGTCCAGCAAATAAGCAAGCTTGTTAAAGCCCTTCTGCTGCTTCTTAATATTTTCAATTGCTGCAATTCCGATTCCACGTTCCTTAAGGAGATTTGCAAAGTCAGTGATACTAGCCGTATCCGCATCATCATTAAACCCTTTAACGGACTCTCCCTCGAATAGGATTCGTTTTACACCCAATTCTTCATAACGATCTAACAGCTTCTTAACTGTTGCTTTATTATAAGTCAAAGAATCCACAAGACGCGGTACAATGGTGAACCCTTTGTCATGCAGCATCTCCAGTGTAAATGGATCCGGCTGAAGTGGCTTCAGTGTAGCATCTTCTATTGGAGTCTCAATAATAAGACCTTGTTGTCCGCGGAAACTCCATTCCTTCGAAGTAATCCCAAGATTACCGAATGCCTCTTTAATGACAGGCGCCAGGGCCTGGTAGTAATCAGGATTAGTAAAAAGAACATAAGTATAGTTCTCATTCACCGGAATGATTGTATCCGTAAGATTAGCGATATCAGCCGCACCCCACATCATTAGACGACGCGCCTTCCGATAATCTTCCAGCGTGCTTTCGTAAATCGCCATACTCTGAACACCAGCATCTTTTAGACGATCTAATTGTTCGGAAATATAATCCTGCGGATTTGCACGATAGCTTGCTACTTCAACTAAATCACGGTAATCAAATACAAATTCCACTGTCTTGGAAGACTTCTCCGTCTGCAGACGGTCATAGACAACTGGCAAGGCAGCTAAAACGCCAACCACAACTATGATCCACAGCCACTTTCGGGAAGAAATATTCCAACGTTGCCATTTTTGCTGCACCAAAAGTACCTCCTCTTTCATTTCAAAACTCTTTTTACAAAAGTAGAAACGGATCGTCATCCTTTTAGAGACGGTACCCGTTTCTACGTAAAAAATATAATTTCACAATATAGAGCGCAATCTATATTCTTATTTTATTGTTCCCCGTCAACACGAGCCATAACCTGCTTGGATAGTGTAGTTACCTTATCCTTAGCATTCTGCAAGGATTCACCCACAACCGCAAAATAAACTTTAATCTTTGGTTCGGTACCGGAAGGACGCAGGCAGAACCATGAACCGTCAGCCAGCAAATACTTCAGTACATTTTCCTTCGGCAGACCATTCAAGCCTAGCGAATAATCCAGCACCTCTGTAACGGCAGATCCCGCAATTTCTTGTGGTGCATTCGTACGCCAATCATTCATGATACCTTGAATTTGCGCAACGCCATCCTTACCCTTCAATGTACGGGACTCCAGGCTTTCCAAGAAGTATCCGAACTGCTCATACAATTCCTGAAGAACATCATATAATGTTTTGCCTTGAGCTTTGTAATAAGCACCTGCTTCAGCGATCAACATAGCCGCAAGAACGGCGTCCTTATCACGAGCATAGTTACCTGCAAGATAACCATAGCTTTCTTCATAACCGAAAAGATATGTGTAATCTCCGGATTGTTCGAATTGAGTCATTTTTTCCCCAATATATTTGAATCCCGTTAGCGTATTAAATACAGTTGCACCATAATGAGAGGCTACAGCTGCCCCCATCTCGCTCGTCACGATAGTCTTCACAACTGCACCATTGCTAGGCAACTTACCTTGTTCCTGTAAACGGCTCAAATAATAATGAATCATCAAAGCTCCAGATTGATTGCCCGACAAAACAACAAATTTACCTTCATTATCGCGAACCACTGCCCCCATACGGTCTGCATCGGGATCCGTGCCAATTAAGAGGTCTGCATTCAACTCTTCGCCCAGCTTCATAGCCAGTGTAAAGGCTTCGCGTTCTTCTGGGTTCGGTGATTTTACAGTGGAAAATTCGGAATCTGGTTGTTCTTGCTCAGGTACAACATGCACATGTGTGAAACCTATTTTCTCAAGCACATGGCGGACTGGCAGGTTACCAGTACCATGTAGCGGGGTGTATACGATTTTGAAGTCTTTTCCAAGCGTAGAGGCGATCTCTTCACTTGCAAGACTAACCGCAGCGACAGTATCGGTAAACGCTTCGTCATCCTTCTCACCAAGCCAGTGCAGCAGACCTTGACGCTCCGCTTCTTCTTGGGAAATCCGCTTCACACCATCAAAAGTGTCAACCCCTAATATGTAAGAAATGACCTTTTCGGCTTCGTCAGGGACAAGCTGTCCACCTTCAGAATTATAAACCTTATACCCGTTATATTCAGGCGGATTATGACTTGCAGTAATAACAATACCGCCCGTTGCCTTCAAATGGCGCACGCTGAACGACAATTGGGGTGTTGAGCGCAGAGAAGTAAATAAATGAGCCTCAATGCCATTAGCAGCCAATACAAGAGCAGCCTCAAGTGTGAATTCAGGCGAGAAACGACGGGAGTCATGAGCGATAACAACAGAAGGTCTTCCCTCTCCAGTATGCGTCTCCAGAATATATTTAGCGAAACCTTGTGTAGCTCTACCTACCGTATAACGATTGATACGATTACTACCTGCACCAATTACACCGCGTAGACCACCTGTACCGAATTCCAGATCTCTATAAAATCGTTCCTCGAGCTCCTGTGGCTCGTTCTCCAGAGCGCGCAGCTCCGCCTTCGTAGACTCATCAACAGATGCGTTCTCCAGCCAGCGAGATAAGGTTTCTGCCGCTTTTGGGCTTAATTGAGTCATTTAGAATCTCTCCTTCTCCATGTATAATATATATTCGCTAATTAATATTAGCTGAGCGCAAACATAATTTCCCCAGAGGCAACAACTTTCCCCTCAACCGACGCAGTAGCTTGTCCTTTTCCAATACTGCCCTTAAGGCGAGTAATCTCCACTTCAAGAGTGAGCGTATCTCCTGGTACGACTTGACCACGGAAACGGAATCCATCGAGCCCGGCTAAAAAGCCAATCCGACCGCGATTCGCTTCTACCCCTAAAATAGCAACCGCACCAACTTGTGCAAGAGCTTCTGTAATCAGTACGCCCGGCATTACCGGATAACCTGGAAAATGACCTGCGAAGAAAGGTTCGTTGATCGTTACATTTTTAATGCCAACAGCCCGTTTACCCATTTCAATCTCAGTGATCTTGTCCACCAGCAGAAATGGAGGCCGATGGGGGATGATTTCTTGAATTTGGTTGATATCCAGCATTATTAACAAAACTCCTTTCGGATGTTACTTCATTTATTCTTCGCCGAACTGCATAAATTTAGGCAGCTTCGGTAAAAACTATATATATCCTTCACCACCTGCAGAAGTGGAGGTTGAGATAAGGGGCTTTCTCCACCGGATGCGATAGCATGGCGGAGAGGGCCCTTTTTGCTGCCCGAGGCCCCCCACCATTATACATTTATCCGTATAAAAAAGAAAACTCCCTTAAGCAAGAAGGGAGTCGTTATCATCTTAAATTATGGAGCAAAAACCAAATCATAGACATGTTTCCATGTGCTCCATTGTAGAACATCGCTAAACTCTTTTTTGCCAAGGACAACGTAACCGACAACCAGTCCGCCTCCAAGTGCAGCTATGAGAAGCAAAGGAATAAGAATCCACTGGATAAGTGTCCATTTTGATAATCCTCGCCGCTTCGGCTCTTTCTTGTCTTCTGGTTTGTCTTCCGACTTCACCTTTTTCTGACGTTCCATTCCTTCACCTCTACCCGCGCATGTTATTGGCCAGACCTAGCATCTGATCACTGGAAGAAAGCGCCCGAGCTGCGAGTTGATACGTACGTTGAATCTGCATCATTTCTGTCATTTCTGTGGTCATATCGACATTTGACTGCTCCAGCCACCCTGAGCGTACTCCAATTCCAGACGCCTCACCTGCCGCTCTTTGTACAAAAGCCTGCTGTGCTGTAACTCCATCGGCAAGCATATAGAAATTCCCGTCCACTGCCTTTAAAGCATTCTGTGTCTTAGGTTCTACAATCATTATAGTACCTGCTACCCGAACAGGTCCATTCTCTGACTGTTTCGTTAATACACGACCGGATTCATCGATAGCTGCATTCACACCCACAGGGACCGTTAAAGGATTACCTGCTGTATTCAGTACCGGATTCCCCGTATTATCTACAAGGACCATCTTGGTTGTATCGGTGGTGTCAGGCGTAAAGTGAAAGTCACCTTGTCTTGTATAAGCTGTAGTTCCATTGACCTGAACTCCAAACAGCCCATTACCCTGAAGCGCCAAGTCGGTTGGATTACCTGTTTCTTTAAGGGGACCTTCTTCCCAATTAGTCGTAATCGAAGGCACATAAGTCCCGAAACCGATATTAAAACCTAGAGGTGTAGCGCGGCCCGGCTGATCATAGTCATCCGATTGCTGCTGCACACGAGTCAGCACATCCTCAAAGGAGCCTTTCTTGCTCTTATAACCATTTGTATCCATATTGGCTAGATTATCCGCTATAATATCAAGCCGCTGCTGAAGGCTGGACATGGAGACTGCTGCACTAATCGTTGAGTTGTTCATAGATCAAACCTCCTATAAGCTGTACCTGTAAAACCCATTTCATAAGCAGCACTTATACCCTGCCGACTTCAGTTACAGCCTTCTGCAAGCTGCTATCATAGTATTGGACGATCTTTTGGTTCGCTTCATATGCCCGGTATGCGGCATTCAAATCAACAGTAACCTGAGTAGGGTCAACATTGGAGCCCTCTAAATACCCTTGACGCACCTGTAAGTTATCAGTTGCATTGGAGTAACGAATGTCCGCCGCCGCTATATCATCAGCGTGAAACACACCTTTACCATCACGCACAAGCTCCTGCGGCTTTGTAACTACACTCACACCAATCTTGGTCCCTGTCGGAAGTCCTGTTACTGGATTTAGTACATTACCCTGCCCGTCCACTTTAAGGGTGTCCTGATTTCCTGTCAAGACAAGTGGCTTGCCAGTGGAATCCAGAACCTTGAAGCCTCCACTGCTCAACACTTCTCCCGTAGCCGCATTTACTGTGAAGCTTCCATTTCGGGTAAATAAGTTATTGCCCTCAGCATCCTGAACGGTAAAGAAAGCCTGTGGACGGTAAATAACCTCACCCTCAGGACTTACATATTTCCCTGAACCATCAAAGGCTATATTTTGACCCGTCACAGGGTCGGCGACTTGCAAATCTGTAGATAAAGCAAAATCCATAGACTTGCCGCTCTCCCTTAAATCACCCTGTAAATATTGGGATATTGACTGTTCTGCAAAAACTCCCGTGTTAAGGCGCCCCACCGGCGTGGTATTGCCATTAATCATAGCAGAGATCAAGACATCCGGAAAAGCATGATTAACACTGTCAACCTGCTTATATCCCGTAGTATTTAAGTTAGCGATGTTCTGTGTTGCCGTATCGTGTCTACGTTGCTGCGCAACCATACCTGCAGCGGCCGTATATAAACCTCTTATCATGAAGGTAGTCTCCTTCCGAATCTAATGCTACCTTTTATATCGGCTGCTTAGAACTTTTTCTTAACGACCTTGTCCAAATTGTCCAGCATAATTCCTGTTCCTTTTACCACACAGTGCATAGGGTCTTCCGCTACCCAAACAGGTACATGTAATTCTTCTGAGAGTAGCTCGTCCAATCCGTTAAGCAAAGCACCTCCACCAGTAAGAACCACACCCCGGTCAATGATGTCCGCAGACAATTCTGGTGGTGTACGCTCCAGTACCGATTTAGCTGCAGCCACAATGGAAGAAACCGGATCCCATAATGCTTCCTTTACCTCAGCCGCCGTAATAGTGAGCGTTTGGGGAAGTCCGCTTACCATGTCCCGGCCACGAATATCCATTTCGGACTTCATCAAACCAGGTCGAACCGTACCAATAGTAACCTTAATATCCTCTGCTGTCCGTTCACCGATCAACAATTTATACTTTTGTTTAATATATCTTAAAATGGCCTCATCGAACTTGTCTCCAGCGACTTTAATCGAAGAAGCGGTAACGACGTCGCCCATAGAAAGTACGGCTACATCCGTCGTTCCGCCACCGATATCGACGACCATGTTTCCACTTGGCTGATAAATGTCCATTCCCGCTCCAATCGCAGCGGCCTTTGGCTCTTCTTCCATAAATACTTCCTTAGCCCCGCTGCGTTCTGCCGCTTCCCGAATGGACTTTTGTTCCACAGATGTAATATTTGTAGGGGCGCATATCAGAATGCGAGGCCGTGAATACCAGGTGCGACCGCCAACACGGTCGATAAAATACTTCAGCATCATTTCCGTGACTTCAAAATCTGCAATGACACCATCCCGTAAAGGACGGATAGTTGTTATATTTCCGGGTGTACGTCCAACCATGCGACGTGCCTGTTCTCCCACCGCAAGGACTCTCTTCGTATCACTTTCAAGTGTGACCACGGAAGGTTCATCCAGAACGACTCCCCTTCCCTTAACATGTATGAGCACATTGGCCGTGCCGAGGTCGATTCCGATATCCTTGCTAAACATAATGAAAGAGCCCCCAAAGTGTTATTTTAATTGAAAAAACAGCAGTTAGTACTAAATTTAAAAATAACATACTTTAGGGGAACTACACAATGTTTTAAAGCTGAATATTTCCTTAAATTTCCGAAAATCTTATGGCTTTGATGCTACAGCAACCTCACGTTTTTTCCCCGTCGTTTTTTTATATTTAATTTTTGTGGCTTCTCCCCCCCGAAGATGTCGGATGGATTTGTGATATTCAAGAATGTGCTTCACCTGATCGGCCAGATCAGGGTTGATCTCTGGCAGACGCTCCGTCAAGTCTTTGTGCACCGTGCTTTTTGAAACGCCAAATTCCTTGGCTATGGTCCGGACCGTATGCCTGGTTTCCACGATGCAGCGTCCGATTTTGATCGTACGTTCCTTGATGTAATCGTGCACGCTCCCGCCTCCCAACTGTGGATAGTTTGGTACATTATATGAGGGGCGGGCTTATATATTCGCGCTTTCAAGACATGACAAGCCTGGGAGGGCTCATTTTATTTAATGGACAACCCAAGAAGCCTTGTTATTAGCAAGACGGAACGTCGTTGGTTCATCAAAGACAATAACCGTTTCTCATAGAAAAATAAGGCTCTTTATAAGCATGCTGCTTACGAAAAGCCTTTTTCACATAAAAACAGGGGGCATTAGCCCCCTGCAGTAAATATTCTTATCGCCCTGGCAGTAACTCTGATGGATTAACTACTTTGCCGTCCTTATACACTTCAAAGTGTACATGATTGCCAAGGTCCTTCTCGATTTCACTGCGACCTGCGGTTGCAAGCGTATCTCCTTGCTTCACAACATCGCCTTGTTTCACTTTCGTTTCGCCAAGACTTTGGTAGACGGTCTTCATATTACCTTGATGGGTAATCTCAATGACCTTACCTAACACTGCAACATCGTCCACTCTAGTAACTTCACCGCTAAGCGCTGCTTTGACGTCGAACGTATTGTTGTCTTCACGGGCAAGATCGATACCGACATTAGGAATAAATTTGTCGTTATACTGCACCATTGCGGCAACGTGATTGTCTTCTGTACCATTCTCATCATAATACGGTTTGACCACTTCTACTTCACCTGGATTGGCTACTGGCCAAACCAAGCTTTCCGCTGAAGCAAGAACTTCAAGGGCATCTGGATTACTGTTTGCAGTACCAGCTTCGTTAGTCGAAGCTCCTACTTGCTGTGATGTGGCGGCGGTGTCCAGCGGTTTTTGGCCGGCATCCTGATAGACCCACACCAAAGTTAGTATAATTGCCGCTGCCGCCGTGTAGACTGCTGGGAACACCCAACGTTTAGATAACATCTTGCTCCATGAAGAAGGTTTAGCACCTGAATCTCCCTGCGATTTTTTGAGAGATTCATCATGGTTTGTTTTGTTTTTGTCTTGTTCATTCATATGGTTATCACCTCAGTAACCAGTGTTACCGGGCTTCTATCTTTTATACGTATCTTTCAAGTTATTTTTTCAGAAGAGTTGAGATTTGCGTAAAAGAGATACCACTGTAATAGTGTTTGAGAATTTGAGTAGCCGTTCCGCCTTCCTTCGCCATCCCATTAGCTCCCCACTGACTCATTCCCACACCATGCCCATTTCCGAAGGTAGTTATATAGATTTTATTCCCCTTTCGCCCCCAACTGAATTGGCTGGAACGTAACCCTAGCTTTTCTCGCACTTCTCTTCCAGTAAAAACAGTACCTCCAATAGAGATTTCCTTAACCCGATGTCCGGTGGTGAGAGACAACACTTCTACCGGCAATTCAGAGGAAGTAGAGATATTTTTTGTCATGCCTGATTGGGTAGTATTTTTTGAAGCAGGGATTACTCTGTCGTTTAGCCCAAGTCTAGTAAGTATTTCCGAGATGGTGAATGTAGATGTCACCGCATAGTTTGGGGTGATCTCTTTCTCCCAAGGACTAGTTACACTGCGCAGATAGGGAATCGCTGCATTCCAGTATTCTTCCGAGTTCTCGGTATATCCTCCACTGGAGGCGAAAAAGGAGGCCGTAATCGGCTGTCCTTTATAGGTCATAATGATACCGCGCGTCTCAAGGACCGCGCGCTGAAGCTTTGCGAGGTCGGCGCTTCTTCCGCCGAGCTTCCACTTCCGTTCCAGCGTGTCCTTAGATACGTAAGCCTGATGGCTTACCGTATCTGTTACATCCGCCCCCGGAACGGGCACGCCGCTTCTGTCGCCAGCCAGCAGGCGGCGAAGGATAAAGGTGCGGGCCGCTACGGCCTGCGCTTTGAGCGCTTCAAGCTCAAAGCTGGCCGGCATCTCGGCCGCAAGCACGCCGCTGACGTATTCCTCCAGCGGCAACGTCTCTATTTGTCCGCTACGCGACAAATAGACGGAGACCTTCGGCTGCGGCGCTTCCTGCGCAGCCGCCTCCGGCCCCGCTGGTGCGGCTGGTGAGGCCGTTACCGTCGGCAAGGCCGGAGGCGCCGGTTGTCCCCGGTGCAGCGGTACAACCGCCAGTGGAATCAGCAGCGCCGCCAGGATAGGCGCTGCGAGCCAGGCGGCGGGACCGAGGCGCCTGAGCCGGGGAGCAAGGGAACGCGTGTGCCAGCGCGTTGACTTGTTACGTCGCAAGTAGCGGAAATCTTTCATCTCTATGGCTCCTTCCGTGAGTCGCTGTTGATTCTTATAGATATGAATTTACAGTAACTACTAGAACAATATTTGAGAGAAAGAGAGTAGCTTTCTCGCATCTATCACTATACCCCGTGTTAAAAAATTACAACCGAAAAAATCCTCATTAGATGAGGATTCAAATTTACTTTCTAATAATACAAGCAAAAACGTCTTCGGTGTCCCTATAAGGACGGTAGCGTTTATGCGAGAAATATAAGAATAATTTATAGTGTAAAACATATAAACTCTTATATTTAAAAAAAGAACAGGCCGCATCACTGCAGCCTGTTCTCACCTAATCACTGATATTATACCCAAGTTGCTTGAACCTGAAAGCGAGGTTTAACCTCATCGCTTTTGCTTGATTCGCTCTTGGCTACTTCTGGTTTAAGAGTTTCGTCCTTCACCGTTTGCGCGGCTGTGTCTTCCATGGAGATACGCCATATTTCCGCACCTAGTCCAGACAGCTTCTCAGCCAAATGTACATATCCACGGTCGATATGATGAGTTCCGCTTACCTCAGTAGTGCCTTCAGCAACAAGACCTGCCAAAATAAGCGCAGCTCCCGCACGTAAATCCGTAGCACAAACCTTGGCTCCGACCAATTGCGCATTACCTGTAACGATTGCTGAGCGACCTTCGATCTTAATCTCAGCATTCATGTTGTGGAATTCATCCACATGCATGAACCGGTTCTCGAATACAGTTTCTGTAACGACACTAGTTCCTTCAGAACGCAGCAATAATGCCATCATCTGTGACTGCATATCCGTCGGAAAGCCTGGATACGGCAAAGTCTTCAAATCAACAGCTTTAAGAGGTTTGTCACTAATTACACGAACCCCATTCTCATCAGGAATAATGGTCACACCCATCTCTTCCATCTTAGCAATAACAGGTCCCAAGTGATCAGCGATTGCGCCTTCCACATATACGTCCCCACCTGTGATTGCTGCGGCAGCCATATAGGTACCGGCTTCAATACGGTCAGGAATCACATGATGTTTAACGCCATGCAGACGTTCTACGCCTTCAATACGGATAACACCTGTACCCGCACCGCGAACGATTCCGCCCATACCATTCAAATAATTGGCCAGGTCGACAATTTCAGGCTCCTTAGCCGCATTCTCAATCACGGTCACGCCTTCGGCGAGTGCCGCTGCCATCATTATATTTTCGGTCGCACCCACGCTAGCTACATCCAAATACACTTTGGCTCCGCGCAGCCGACCGTTACTTTTCGCTTCAATGTAGCCCTGGCCGAGACTAATCTCTGCACCAAGCGCTTCAAATCCTTTCAAATGCTGATCAATCGGTCGTGTGCCAATGGCGCAGCCACCAGGCAAAGAAATTCTTGTATGACCAAGCCGTGATAACAGAGGACCCATGACTAAAAAAGATGCCCGCATTTTCCGTACCCATTCATAAGGTGCTTCACAGGAAGTGATGTTTGTAGCATCCACCTGGATAATATCGTTTTGATATGTAACCCCTGCACCCAGAGATTCCAACATTTTTGAAATCGTCATTACATCATCAAGCGGAGGTGCGTCCACAATGACGCTTACTCCTTCTTCTGCCAATAGAGAGGCGGCTATGATCGGTAATACGGAATTTTTTGCGCCGCTAACTTTCACGCTCCCGGTCAATCTGTTGCCACCGCGGACGATAAATTTGCTCATTTTCGGTTTCCCTCCGCGTCCATTATTTCTTAAATTATTTTTTTAGATTAAAAGTAATTGCAAAAAAATTCGCATACTCCATCAATACGCCCATTCAGCCGGGCATGTTCCTTAAAGTTCAGTGTTGACATAATAAAACCTTATTATTCGACACTTTTTGACCATTGCGACCTATGACACTTATAACCAAACTACATATTCCTAAAACATATAGCGGATCATCCCACTCCAGCTAAGGTAATCCAAAAAGAATCCTGCAACTAAACGACCAAGTACAATAGCCAAAAGCAAGTGCAGCAGCCTTCCTTGAGGACTCTTGGGATATCTTATGACCAAATCCAGCTTAAGGTTCTGCAATGCCCACCAAGATAATACAACACTGAGCAAAGAAACAATCATTGAGATCATGCTGCTGGTTCCAGCGGCACTAGACCATCCATTGGACAATATATCCCCCATGCTAACCCTCCGTGTTCGTATTACTCGGAAATCGACTCTTATATCATACTTGCGCAGGGCAAAAGAATCCAGTACTTTTACAAATTTTTAAACAATTCAATGCCAATATCCAAAAAAATGAAGAAATCTTAACCTTTACTACATAGATTACTATAACAAAAAAAGCAGTCAAGCTTAGAGCTTGACCGCTTATATCCTACTGTTGTCCTTTACCAGTGGACACTTTAATCCGTGTAACAGCGCGTTGCAGCGCCAACTCCGCACGGCGGTGATCGATATCATCTTGTTTGCTACGAGTCTGGAGACGGCGCTGAGCGCGTTCTCTAGCAGCCTCGGCGCGTTCAACATCAATATCCGTTGGCAGCTCAGCACTTTCGGCCAGCACTGTTACTTTGTCCTTATGCACTTCAACGAAACCGCCATGAACGGCGATGGAGATCGTAACACCGTCCGATTTGACGGATAACGGAGCAACCTGAAGTGGAGTCACAAGCGGAATGTGTCCCGGCAAAATACCCAACTCGCCTTCGACTCCCCGTACTGTCAAGCTATTCACTTGTTTAGAATAGACGAGATGCTCCGGCGTGACAATTTCCAACAAAAAGGTATTCACTTCCATTCCTCCTTAAAGCTTTACGAAGTAAAGCTCTCATCGAAAGCATACACTTAGCTTTACGAAGTAAAGCCCGCTTCGAAAGCATTCACTAAGCTCAGTGTTACATCGATTTCGCTTTTTCAACCGCTTCTTCGATTGTACCCACAAAAAGGAACGCTGCTTCTGGAAGATCATCATGCTTACCATCCAGGATTTCCTTAAAGCTACGTACAGTTTCTTTGATTGGCACGTATTTACCCTTGAAGCCGGTAAACTGTTCAGCTACGTGGAAAGGCTGTGACAGGAACCGCTCAACTTTACGAGCACGAGCTACGATAACCTTATCATCCTCACTCAATTCATCCATACCCAAGATGGCAATGATGTCTTGAAGTTCGGTATAACGTTGCAGCAATTGTTTAACACCTTGTGCCACATTGTAATGCTCTTCACCAACAATTTCAGGAGCTAGCAGACGCGAGCTGGAAGCCAGTGGATCAACCGCTGGAAAAATCCCCTTCTCGGAAATCTTACGCTCAAGGTTAGTTGTTGCATCCAAGTGAGCAAACGCCGTTGCCGGAGCAGGGTCAGTGTAGTCATCCGCTGGTACGTAGATTGCTTGAATGGAAGTAACGGAGCCTTTTTTGGTAGAAGTGATACGCTCTTGCAACTGACCCATTTCAGTAGCCAGGGTTGGTTGGTAACCTACCGCGGACGGCATACGTCCGAGAAGAGCGGATACTTCGGAACCCGCTTGGGTAAAGCGGAATATATTATCGATAAAGAGCAGCGTATCGCGACCTTCTACATCACGGAAATATTCCGCCATAGTAAGACCGGTCAAAGCTACGCGCAGACGCGCGCCTGGGGGCTCATTCATTTGTCCGAACACCATTGCTGTTTTCTTAATAACGCCGGAGTCCGTCATTTCGTGATAAAGGTCATTACCTTCACGAGTACGTTCACCCACACCCGCGAATACGGAAATACCGCCGTGTTCTTGGGCAATGTTATTAATCAATTCTTGAATCGTTACTGTTTTACCTACACCGGCACCGCCGAACAGACCAACTTTACCGCCTTTAGCGTAAGGTGCAAGCAAGTCGATAACTTTAATACCCGTTTCCAAAATTTCGGCTTGTGTCGACAATTCATCAAATGTCGGAGCCAAACGGTGAATCGGGTTCTTTATTTCAGCAACAACTTCACCAGCGTTATCAATTGGATTTCCAAGTACGTTAAATACCCGGCCTAATGTCGCTTCCCCTACAGGAACCGAAATAGGACCACCTTGGTCAATCGCATCCAGTCCGCGAACCAGACCATCTGTAGAAGACATCGCGATACAACGTACCAAATTGTCTCCCAAGTGATTGGAAACCTCAAGTGTTAGGTTAATCTGGCGACCATTGTCCAAGACGGTTTCAATTTTGATAGCGTTGAATATCTCGGGCAATTGGCCGCGTTCAAATTCAATATCGACAACCGGACCCATAATGCTTACAACGCGTCCTTTGTTCATCTTCATTTCCCTCCTCGAAAGCTGTTACATCAAGAAGAAACGACGCTGTCGTCTTATAAAGATGACAACCGTTTCTCGTAGAAATATAAGCATTTTGTATAGTGTAAAACCTATACTTTCTTATATTTTAAGAAGAACTGCAGTGCCGTTCTTAAGGAGCCATACTCCAGAAGCGGGCGATACTATGTATCGCTCCATGCGGCACTGTTTCTCGTAAAATACAAGGCAAGTCAAGCACGTTGCTTAACTGTTCTTGTATTTTTAAGACTGAGCGTTCGCTCCGGCCACGATCTCGGTAATTTCCTGCGTAATTGCCGCCTGACGGGCACGGTTGTACGTAAGGGTAAGTTCTCCGATCATTTTCGACGCGTTCTTTGTTGCACTGCCCATCGCTGTCATTTTCGCACCCAGCTCACTGGCCTTGCCATCCAGAATTGCGCTATAAATCAAAGTTTCGGCGTATTTCGGAAGTAGTACTTCGAGTACGCCTTCTGGTGAAGGTTCATATTCGTAATTTGCAGTCGCTTCATGATGCTCATGATTTCCTACGCCTTCCATAGGCAACAGTCGATCAACGGTTGGGATCTGGGTAATCGCATTGACGAATTGGTTGTAGCAAACGTACAACTCATCATACGTACCATCTACAAACTGTTGTACTGCCGAATTAGCAATAGACTTAATGTCAGCAAATTTCGGCGCATCCGATAGCTCAGTAACTTCCTGTACAATCGGATATTCACGGCGGCGTAAGAAGTCACGGCCTTTACGACCGATAACGAACAAGGCGTACTCATCTTTGGATTTATGTCGTTCCGCGATGAGCATCGTCACCTTACGTAAAATATTAGCGTTGTATCCTCCCGCAAGCCCTCTATCAGAGGTCACGATAAGATAACCAGTTTTTTTCACAGGGCGACTGACCAGCATGGGATGCTGAACGCCTTCTGTACCGGCAGCAATGCTCGATACAACCTCTTTCAGCTTCTCAGCATAAGGACGGGCGGCAATTGCCTTCTCCTGGGCTTTTCTCAGCTTGGAGGCGGCTACCATTTCCATCGCTTTTGTGATCTGTCTTGTGTTTTGAACACTCTTAATTTGACGTTTAATATCACGCATGCTTCTTGCCATGATTTCACCACCTTAAAGCTTTGACGAAGTCAAAGCTAACTTCGTAAGCATCTTCTTAGCTTTGACGAATTCAAAGCCTACTTTATAAGTAATAGCCTGAGCTTCGGCAGAGCCAAAGCTCACTTAGTAAGATTCGTTTAAGTACGATTAGCTAGTAGCAAAGCCTCTTTTAAATTTATCAATCGCTGATTTAAGAGCGGCTTCGTTATCTGCTGTCAAATCCTTGGTATCTCTGATGGATTGAGCAACTTCAGCAGCACTGCTGTCCATGTAAGCAAGGAATTCCTTTTCAAAACGTTTTACGTCTTTAACAGGAATATCATCCAAGTATCCCTTTACAGCTGTGTACAAGCTAAGCACTTGGTGCTCAACAGACAACGGCTGATTTACACCTTGTTTCAGAACTTCCATCATACGTGCTCCGCGATTCAGACGAGCAAGCGTAGATTTATCAAGATCTGAGCCAAACTGTGAGAAAGCTTGAAGTTCACGATATTGAGCAAGATCCAAACGGAGCGAGCCAGCTACCTTCTTCATCGCTTTAATCTGAGCGGAGCCCCCTACACGGGAAACGGAGATACCGACGTTGATCGCCGGACGTTGACCAGAGTAGAACAGATCGGATTCAAGGAAGATTTGACCATCTGTAATCGAGATTACGTTCGTAGGAATATAAGCCGATACGTCAGATGCTTGTGTTTCGATGAACGGAAGCGCGGTTAATGAACCACCACCAAGCTCATCACTAAGCTTAGCCGCACGTTCCAAAAGACGGGAGTGCAAGTAGAACACGTCACCAGGGAACGCTTCACGACCCGGTGGACGACGAAGCAGCAAGGACAATTCGCGATAAGCCGAAGCTTGTTTTGAAAGGTCATCATAAATGATCAGTACGTGTTCGCCCTTGTACATAAAGTACTCGCCCATTGCGCAACCTGCGTATGGAGCAATATACAACAGCGGGGATGGCTCTGAAGCCGAAGCAGTTACAACGATTGTATATTCCAACGCGCCATGACGGCGGAGAGTTTCTACAACCTGTGCTACTGTGGATTGTTTTTGTCCAATGGCAACATAAATACATTTCATTCCGTTGCCTTTTTGGTTGATAATCGCATCGATTGCGATTGCAGTCTTACCTGTTTGCCGGTCACCAATGATAAGTTCGCGTTGTCCACGACCAATTGGTACCATCGCATCAATCGCTTTAAGGCCAGTTTGCATTGGCTCATGAACCGATTTACGGTCGATAACACCAGGAGCGTTATTCTCAACCGGACGGAACTCCGTCGTTTGGATTGGGCCTTTACCGTCAAGCGGCATACCGAGTGCGTTAACAACACGACCCAGAAGGGCCTCTCCAACTGGAACTTGCATGATTTGTCCAGTACGTTTTACTTGATCGCCTTCACGAATTTCCTTGTACTCACCCAGAATAACAACACCGACGTTGCTTTCTTCCAGATTGAGCGCCATGCCCACTACACCGTTGGAGAACTCTAGCAACTCGCCTGCCATTGCGTTTTCCAGACCGTAGACACGAGCGATACCGTCTCCGACTTGAATGACGGTGCCCACTTCGGCAACTTCGATATCGGCTTTATATTGCTCAATTTGACTTTTGATCAAAGTGCTGATCTCTTCAGGTCTGATGCCCAATATCCTCACCCCTATCTTCTATGCTTATCATTAAAGGATTTCTCGAGACGTTCCAATTTACTAGAAAGACTTCCGTCATACAGCGTATCGCCGATATAAACCTTCAGTCCTCCCAGCAGGCTTGGATCGACCACATTCGTAACCCGAATTTTACGGTTTACGAGCTGGCCGAATTCTGCAGCTACAGCCGCTTGTTCTTCTTCACTTAAAGAATAAACGGAGTATACCTTAGCATCACCAATGCCAAGAGCGTCTCCTTCAATCTTGATATACGTATCCAGCAGTTCGGCAAAAATATCGGTTCTGCCTCGCTCTACTAACAGTTCTACAATGTTCATTACAATAGGAGAGAGCTTATCTTGAAGTGCTGTGCGCAGCACTTTCAGCTTGTCGGACTCCGAGATACGTGGTGCAAGAATAAACCGCTGTACCTCTTGGTCTAAATGTAATACTTCGACCACTGCCTTGAGCTGTTCTTCTACTTCAAGGGTAATCCCCTTCTCTACCGCTGCACTGTACAATGCTTTAGCGTAGCGCTTGGCAACTACCGTATCGCGGCTCATGATCGGCCTCCTACCTCATTGAGGTATTGGTTCACAAGCTGCTCCTGCTCACTGCTAGCACTAACTTCTTTCTTAAGAAGTTTAGAAGCAATACGAACAGATGCCGTTCCAATTTCGCTGCGCAACTCTTCCACTGCTTTATTCTTCTCGTTCTCGATATCGCGCACGGCCTCTTCTTTGACGCGTGCAGCTTCAACTTTAGCTTGCGCCAAAGCTTGTTCTACCTGTTGATTACTAGTAATTTGCGATTGTTGAATAATCTGTTGAGCTTCCTGGCGTGCACTGTTCAGCGCCTGCTTCTGCTCTTCCACATACGCGACCGCTTGCTCTCTAGTCTTCGCAGCTTCATCCATTTGCTGCATTACCAGCTCACGGCGTTTCTCCATAACTGCGAACAGTTTGCTGAACGCATACTTACTGAGCAAGAAATATAGAATCCCAAAGGCTACAATTGAAAATACGATGTTTGTCCAAACAATTTCCACTGAGGTCACTCCCTTCCGTTACCGCGTCATGCGGACGTATACAAAAGTAAGGCGCGGATGGCATCGGCCGTCCCCGCCAAACCGTAAATACGGTTTATTAAGAAAACATGATCAGGAATGCGATAACTGTTGCTGCCAACGGAATAACTTCGACGATACCTACACCGATAAACATTGTTGTTTGAAGCGCGTTACGAGCTTCTGGTTGACGAGCGATGGACTCAACTGTTCTACTAACGATCATACCGTTACCAAGACCTGCGCCAAGTGCACCCAATCCAACCGCTATTGCTGCTGCTAAAAATTCCATTTGTAAATATCCTCCTTTAATTTCGGTTCATAATGTGTTTAATGATATAAGATATCTCCCGCGAAAGAAAATTAGACAATAACCGTTCCCTTCGCAGCAGTTCATTAATGTGCTTCTTCTTCGTGAATCGTCATCTGTGCGATATAAACCATCGTCAGAATCGTAAAGATAAACGCTTGTAGTGCCCCGACGAAAATACTGAAGCCTTGCCATACAGCCAGGAACGGAATACTGAGAATCCCCAGCTTCAAAATGACTGTAATCAGTACTTCTCCGGCAAAAATGTTAGCAAATAGACGAATAGCCAGCGCTACTGGTTTTGCCAGGTTCTCGATAATGTTCAGTGGCAAAAAGATTGGAAACGGCTCAATATAGTGTTTGAAATAATGCTTGCCGTTGAGCTTAATGCCCAGGAAGTTCATCAGTATAAACACAATAATTGCCAATCCTGCAGTGATATTAATGTCAGCAGTCGGCGACTTGTACCATAAGATCTCAACATGATCACCATGCGCCAAGTTCCTGGTTGCTTCAATCACATGGCCAAACACAGTTACAGGTCCATGTGCTTCAGTTACAACTGAGAAAGGCAATCCAAGAAGGTTGGAAACAAAGATAAACAGAATCAACGTTAGCCCCAAAGATATGTAAGGTTTTCCTTTCTTCAGGTCCATGGCACTGCTTATGACACCCTCTACAAATTCAACAACCCATTCCATAAAATTCTGAAGCTTAGATGGATTCTCAACCGAAAGCTTACGAACCGACAGCATCACCAGCACAAATACTACTGTACAACTGATCAGAAGCATCAATACGGCTGATATATCTATCGGTATTCCCCCGACAAAGATTTTCGGCATCTCATGCATAGTATCATCCCCCTTTCTCTTTAATCTGGTTAAAGTTTGTTCTTCACACTCAGATATATCCCCGCAGGAATGGCGAGAAGCTGAGGAATGAATACGCCTGAAACAGTTGCTACCAGGGAGAAATGCTCAATCTTGACCGCGAACATGGTGACCAAAATTGCGAAGCTAATCCGTGTAACAAAACCGAGGCTGAAGGCATTCCCTTCGTTGCTCGCAATCGACTGCGTTACCCGTCGAACCTTGACGGCCAGATAACGAAAGTTTACCAATCCCGCCACCAGACCCAGAGTCATGCCCAGTGTAAAATCCCTGGTCTCATGATGAAGCGCCCAGCCCATTAAGAGTCCTGCCATAAGGACGAGCGTAACTCTAGTGACGGTATTGATCATGGGAGTCATATTATCCATTCTGCTCCCCCAAAAATTTTTTAATTAACAGGACGACGTTCACAATTCCCAGAATCATTCCGGTTATAGTGCCAATAGCGAGCCAATATTTTGGCCCCTCCATCAAGTCTTTCAGCCACCTTGCCGCAAAAAAACCAATAACAATGTAAGCGGCGAGTATAGTGCCTGCACTTCCAATGATAAGCGCGGTCTGTAACAAGCTGTCCCTGCTATTTTGTTCTTTCATGGCTACAATCCCAACTAATTTTACTGAATTTCTGGAGTCTTTGTCAATTCATTGAACATTGCCCAAAAACCCTTGAAAACATGAAAATAATCACAGCAAAATGTTCCAAAACCATATAAACCGTACAGTTTCACTGTATGTTGATTTTAATCAGATCAGATATTACTTTAAATGAAATTATTTATTTTTTGTGAACATTCTGTGAAACTCTTCAGGACGCTCCTTATTTACACCAAAATGGTGCAAAATCGCATTGACAATTCGTTGGGAGGCTTTGCCATCTCCGTACGGGTTGGCGGCCCGACTCATCGACTGATAGAGCTCATTATCAGTCAAAAGAGCATGTGTCCGTGCATACACCTTCTCCTCGTCCGTGCCCACAAGTTCTAGCGTTCCAGCGTCTATCCCTTCAGGACGCTCCGTCGTATCACGAAGCACAAGTACTGGTACTCCGTATGAAGGAGCTTCCTCTTGTAAACCGCCAGAATCGGTCAATATCAAGTGGGTATGCGGATAAAAATTATGCAAATCCACGACATCCAGCGGATCAATCAGCTTAATTCTTGGATGTCCACCCAAAATTTCATGTGCAGGTTCCTTAACGGCAGGACTCGGATGCACAGGATAAACAATGGCTACATCTTCGAATTCATCAGCGATTCTTTTGACAGCCCGGAAGATATTCCGATGCGGTTCACCTTGCGATTCTCTACGGTGAGCAGTCATCAAAATAAGTTTTTTTCCTGAAGCAAAATCCAAAACAGGATGCCGGTAATCAGGCTGTACGGTATATTGAAACACATCGGTTACAGTGTTGCCTGTGATATAAATACTTGATTCTTTTTTGTTCTCATGTCTCAGATTACTAGCTGACCAATCCGTTGGAGCGAAATGCAGGTCTGCTAATACACCTGTAAGCTGACGGTTCATTTCTTCAGGATACGGAGACAATTTGTTCCATGTCCGAAGTCCTGCTTCTACGTGCCCAACCTGAATTTGCTGCAGGAAAGAGGCATAGCTTGCAAGGAACGTCGTTAATGTGTCCCCGTGCACCAATACGAGATCAGGTTTAACCTCTCTGAGTACAGGCTCCAGGCCTTCAAGCACTCGAATAGTAATCTCATTAAGCGTCTGACGGTCCTTCATCACATCCAGATCGTAATCAGGAGTGATATTGAACACTTCCAACACTTGATCGAGCAACTCCCTGTGCTGTGCTGTTACACATACAATTGACTCGATGTGCTCAGGATGCTTCTTCAGTTCAAGAACTAGAGGAGCCATCTTGATCGCCTCGGGGCGCACTCCGAAAATAGTCATCACTTTAATTTTGGACATAACCCCTACCCTCTCATCAAAAAATAAACAAATTTCTTATATCCTATTACGAATTACTATTTACTTAGTTCCGTACAAACGATCTCCAGCATCGCCAAGTCCCGGAACGATATATCCATGCTCATTCAAATGATCGTCAAGCGCAGCCACATAAATATCAACATCTGGGTGAGCCTCTTGAACCGCAGCAACACCTTCTGGAGCTGCAATCAGGTTCATCATTTTAATTTGTGTACAGCCACGCTTCTTCAGCGAGGTAATAGCAGCAATCGCAGATCCCCCCGTAGCTAGCATTGGATCAATTACGATCAGCTCACGTTCCTGTACATCTGTAGGAAGCTTGATGTAATACTCAACCGGTTGAAGCGTGTCCGGATCACGGAATAAGCCAACATGTCCTACTTTAGCAGCTGGAAGAAGCTTCAGAACGCCCTCAAGCATACCCAGACCAGCACGAAGAATAGGGATAAGCCCAAGCATTCTTCCAGAAATCACTTTACTTTCCGTTTCAGTGACCGGTGTTTGTACTGTAATGGTTTCTAGAGGAATATCACGTGTTATCTCATAAGCCATCAATGTGGCAACTTCGTCAACATGCTCTCTGAAATCCTTCGTGTTTGTTCTTACGTCGCGAATAAATGTTAGTTTGTGTTGAATTAAAGGATGATCGCAAATCACCAATTTTCCCATTTCCTGTCCCTCCGGTAATTGTAAGTCGTGTCTATAACCCTAGAAAGCGCTTTTGCTTCTCTATGGCTAAATCCTGTCTATTATAGCATTCCCATCGCCGCATTTCACCTAGAAAGGCACATGTACCCATATTGAACCCCTACCCTTGTGTTTTCCTTAGCTTATAAAGGTAAGGATTGGTAATTCCGTTGCCTTTTCAGGAATAAAACCTAGATTAGGTTGTGCAAATTTGCACTTTTCATACTATTCACATTTTTTTCACTATTGTTTATGAAAGTTCCATGAACTTTCATGATTGATTTCATGTTTTTCCATCAATTCACCCATGTAATATTGTGAACAATAAACAACAAAAAACCTCCACCAAACCCTAAAATCAGGACTCGGTGGAGGTGAATTTATTAATGAATACGAGTAAGAACTAGTACTTCAGTTCTGGATAAAGTGGGTACTGATCCGTCAAATCAGCAACTTGACGAGCTGCCTCAGCTAATTTCACTTCATCCTTCGGATTCTTCAGAACATTAGCTATAATGCGGCCAATAACCACCATAGCTTGCTCGTCCATACCACGGGAAGTAACCGCAGGTGTACCAATACGAATTCCACTTGTTACGAAAGGACTTGTAGGATCAAATGGAATTGCGTTTTTATTCACAGTGATTCCGATGGAATCTAGTACTTTTTCCGCATCTTTTCCGGTAATGTTCAGGTTACGTGTATCAAGCAACATCAAGTGGTTATCTGTACCACCGGATACAATGTTAACCCCTTCGCTAATCAGTGTTTCTGCGAGAACATTTGCATTCTTCACTACATTCTCAGCATAAGTCTTAAAGGATGGCAGCAAAGCTTCGCCGAATGCGACTGCTTTTGAAGCAATGACATGCATCAGCGGTCCACCTTGGGAACCCGGGAATACGGCTTTATCGATAGCAGCTGCCCATGGCTGTCTGCACATAATCATACCTCCGCGGGGACCGCGTAAAGTCTTATGTGTTGTAGTTGTAACGAAATGAGCATGAGGAACCGGGCTCGGGTGAAGACCAGCAGCAACAAGCCCTGCGATATGGGCCATATCTACCATAAACAACGCGCCGACATCATTGGCGATAGCACCAAGTTTTTCGAAATCAATAATGCGCGGATACGCACTTGCACCAGCAACAATCAACTTAGGACGGTGCTTGAAGGCTGCTTTGCGCACTTCGTCATAATCAATTAGGAAAGTATCTTCTTGTACACCATAAGCTACGAAGTTATAGAGTAATCCAGAAGCATTTACTGGACTACCATGCGTTAAATGTCCGCCATGCGCCAAGTTCATGCCAAGAACCGTGTCGCCCGGGTTAAGTGCAGCGAGATATACAGCCATATTCGCTTGTGCTCCAGAGTGAGGCTGTACGTTGACATGTTCCGCACCGAACAATTCTTTTGCACGATCACGAGCCAGATTCTCAACGATATCCACATCTTCACAGCCACCATAATACCGTTTGCCTGGATAGCCTTCTGCATATTTGTTCGTAAGCACTGAGCCCATGGCTTCCATTACGGCTTCGCTAACGATATTCTCTGAGGCAATAAGCTCAATGTTGGCACGCTGACGTTTCAGTTCCAGTTCCATTGCTTCCAGTACTGCCGGGTCACTCTTACGTAATTGTTCCATGTTCTTATTTCCTCCCTAGTGTGTGTAGATATGTTGTATTTAAATAGAAACGATTTGCCCGCCACGAAAAAGCTTTAGGTCTACGTTTCTGCAAAAACATAAATCTAAGTTCATCAATCACAAACCTGTGAACCACTCTGTTCAAGAGTACGGTAAACCGCACGTTCGCCGCCAATAAGCGGAGGTCTGGTCCATGCCGCGTTCACTCTAGCTGCTCCAATGTACCGTAAGGTCGGTCGAAAAGGAACTGCCACGCGGCGCAAATGCATACCTATAAGAGTCTCACCAATGTCTAAGCCAGCATGTGCTTCTATCGTTTCCGCCAGAACAGGATCTTTCATAGAGCGATAGGCAGCCGCAGCCATCGAACCGCCAGCACCCGGTATAGGTACAGCTGAAACTTCACTTAGCCCAAGCGACTCTAGCAATGAGCGTTCCATTACAAGCGCACGATTCAGATGCTCACAGCACTGATAAACGAGATGAAATCCTTTTTCCGCTGCGACCAAACGAGCCCCTTCAAGCAGTTGCTGTGCGACTTCAAGCGCACCACCGGTTCCAATACGGACACCAGCGACCTCACTTGTGCTAACTCCTAGGACAACAATTTTACCAGATCCAAGGTTACCAGCTTCCGCCAACTCCCTTAACACAGTGACAGTAGCTTCAGTTAAAGATAACTCCACAACTTTGTCCATCACCCTACCTCCTCAAGCTTCCAACAAGCTTCATTTAAACAAAAAAGAGCAGTCCGCAGGTAGCTGCGGATTTGCTCTTTTGCCCAGGCGACCGGCCGTTTATTCCGATGCTCCATCGTGGTTTGATCCACATTTGTCGCCAGTTACATCGGAACCGATTAGTTGTACTTTTATCTTAAAGCAAAGCGGACTGAAAATCAACCATTTACAAATGGCGTAAGGATTCCAGTTTATCTAATAAACTAAACAACGAAGTGCGAATCTCAGCAGCAGTAAGCTCATAATCTTCACGCGTACCCCCGAATGGATCAGAAATATCAAAGCTTGGGATACGCTGGCGGATTTCAATCATTCGTTGTAGATCCGTTGCGTTGGGTTCACCACCTAGAGCTATGCTTAACTCAGCATCTGCATAAAGGCTGTCCAATTCTTTAATATCCTCAGTCACAGCTTCTTCATTATGCACGTATTCCTTCAATGTATATGTTTTTGTTACGGCATCCGGAAAATACTGTAACAAATGCTGCTTATGTCCACTGGTTAAGGTAAGCACAAGATCGGCCCAAGCGACGGATTGCCCCGTTAATTGCGACGACTCTAAATGATCATGAATGCCTTCTTCCTGCAAAATAGCTGCAGCATGTCTCGATATAGAAGTACCAGAAATGGCAGATACACCTGCAGACCGCACTTCCAGGTCGATTCCACGTTCCTTCGCAAGCTTTCGCAAAAGCCCCTCAGCCATAGGACTACGGCATGTATTACCGGTGCAGACGAATAAAATATGCAGCATGCTTTTGCACCCCCATGAAATTAAAATATTGTAATGCCGTTATTGTATCAAAAGATGAATAGCAAGCCAAACCCCAATAAAATAGCCCCGCCCAATGCTTCCCCATATTCTCCGAGTCCACGACTGACATGCCGCCCAAGAAGCAAGCCGATAATTGACATCAGACCTCCACAGGCACCAAAAGCTAGTATAGTCAGAAGCACACCATTCACAAACATCCCTAAGGATACCCCAACGGAAAAAGAATCCACACTTACACTGAGTGATAGAAGCAGCATTCCCCATAAGGTTCGGTGATTCATAGCTCGCGTACCTACCACTTCCGGACGAAAGGAGTTATACACCATGTGTCCGCCTAACAGCACAAGTAGCCCTCCTGCGGCATAAGTTGTTACTTGACCTAGCAAATGTCCGACATAACTTCCAGTTAATAAACCTAGAAGAGGCATCAGCATATGAAAAAAAGCAATGAGCACACTCATTTGCAGAATATGCAGCAGACGAATCCCCTTCATCCCGATCCCTACTCCGAGCGAAAAGGCATCCATCCCTAATGCAATCGCCATTATAGCAATAGTAACTGTCTGCCCCCAACCGGCATATACATCTCCTATGCCCATGCTTAACCCCCCAAGTCCGAAATATCTTGTACAACAACGATATGCGGACAAGGGGGTAATCATGACTTCATAAGAGATTTCAGATTCGAAGAACCTGCACTATAGCCGGATAGAAAGGTCGCCGTAGCTATCCGGCGTCAATGACGGAACCACCGGCTGCCTTCATAAGCCGGTTCATAATAGCTACGCCGAGGCCCGTATGCGGACAAGCCTCGGCCAAGATGTAAGTCGCTCCTGCTTCATCGAAGCGCCGCAGTGCGGCATATAGGGAGCGTGCCCCTTCCTCCGGCGAGGATAACGAGCCGAGGGAAAGAACGCAGGCGGCAGGATCGGCGGGATAGAGGGGCTTATGCTCCTCAAAGAGGAGTAAGCCCGTCACTTCGCCGTTCAGCTGTGCCGCCTGAAGTAGACTCGCGGCTTCATCCGCAACACGTTGCGGAGAAGATCCGCTCACCACACCGAGCCAGCCGCGCGGCGCGTAGTGCGTGTATTTCATGCCCGGCGCGCGTGGCGCCGAGCTGTCGGAAACAGCTTCTGCACCGTGGCGCTCCTTCGGTGCAGTGGCTACTGGAGCTTCCGCTGCTGCGGAAGTTCCAAATTCTTTAACCACAGCTGGCTCAGCAGCAATAGCTTCTGCTCCCACTACAGCAGCTAACTGCTCCAAAGTAATCCCACCAGGGCGAAGCACGGCAACCTTTCCATCAGGCTGCACCTGCACCACAGTTGACTCCAGTCCAACTCCGGCGGCGCCGCCATCAAGTACACCGCCAATGTATCCGGCCAAGTCTTCCATCACATGTGAAGCTAAGGTCGGACTCGGACGACCGGAACGGTTAGCACTAGGTGCCGCAACGGGACAGCCCGCTGCACTGATCAGCGCCAAAGCTACCGGATGATCAGGCATACGAACACCTACCGTGTCCAGTCCTGCCGTTACACAGGGTGACAAAACACCCTCACGAACAGGAAGCACAACTGTCAGCGGTCCAGGCCAATAAGCATCCATCAATACCGCAGCCGTAGGATGCACTTCTGTAACCAGCTCGTCTAAAGCACTTGGATCAGCAATATGCACGATTAGGGGATTGTCAGACGGTCGCCCTTTTGCCGCAAAAACAGCCTCAACTGCCGCAGTATTCCTTGCATCCGCACCAAGTCCATAGACCGTTTCGGTTGGAAAAGCGACCGTTCCACCTTCACGAAGCATGGCTGCCGCCTCCACGATGGCTAACTTATTCTCCTCACTTGGCTGAAGCACATCGGAATCCGATTCTGCATCTTCCAGCAAATCCAGTACCCAATATACAGTCTCATTTCTATTTCCACTCCGCCGCTGAACGGCGAATAAAGGGTCGTGTGGTTCATTCATTCTCATCACAGGCTTTCTACAGGATATATATTGAACAATAGCTTTTCTTGCAATCTTAGGATAAATACTCTGGAGGTTCATTAACTCTAATCTTACCAAAAAGCGGCCCCAATGAAGGCGCCGCAGTCGATCTGCTTATGAAATAGTAACATATCTAGATTCAAAACTATAGACCATTTCCACAAAACCAAAGGGCTAACACCAGCATTACGACCATAATCCGCTAATCCAGTTCCAAAGGTTTTGCAGCAGTTCCCAAACGAAGAACCGTACCTCTGGCTCTGCGGAATCCGCTGCCGCAACATCCTTCGCCGAAGAATCTGCTTGTACAGCTGTTCCTACTGCTGGTTGCGCCTTAACTCCGCTATCTGCCCCGGCAGCCGAGACGGTCTTCGCCCCTTTATTAGCAGCAGGCGCTGCTGCATCTCCGGAGCCCGCATCGATAAAGCACAGCGGCGGAAACAGTACACACCACCAGTTCTGACCCTTTCCCTCGCCCAACGTAACCCGCACAGCCTCGTATTCTCCGGCCGGATAGACTGTTCCACCGTATAATTTGGTCGGAAAAGGAACTACACCCAGCTCAACGTTATAAGAATATTGAATGCCACGTTTCTCTAGCTCCGATCCAACCAGTGCATTAAGCTCTGGTAGATGAGTTCTAATTAAAGCGCGTGCCTGCTCTAAACTCTGTGGGTCCTCAAGTGCAGTTACCCACTGGTTCATTTGCTCTACGATTGTATCGCGGATTTGCCGCTTCACTAGTTGATCTTGTGTTCCGTCCGAATTCGCCAGAATACGCAGCCGGATAGAATCCTGTGGAATCGATACTTCGGCTACTGCTGCATCGGTTTTTTGACCTTCCCAGGCCATGATAACGATCATAAAAAAACAAATTAAAATGGCAGTATACTTAAAAGTTACACGTAAGGAATCTCTTTTATCCATATGATTATCGTTCATTTGTCGCAGCCCCTCTCCTCTTAACTCTCATGCTAGTAGTATGTCCAGAGATGAGAGACTGCAAACCTATGAATCTATTAAATCTATAATTTTACAGCAAGCGCCTTAGGCAACTGCAAATCATCCTCAACATCCCGACCATAAAGATGCACACTCATTACAATCCCCATGCAGGCCATATTAATTAAAAGAGATGTGCCTCCATAACTGATGAACGGAAGTGTAATTCCCGTAAGCGGCATTAGGCCGATAAAAGCTCCAATATTCTCTAAGATTTGATATAGCAGCATTGCCGTAATTCCAATAATCAAAAACGGGCCACTACGCTCCCTACTCTCTAGAGCAATCAGTATCATCCGATGAAGAAGAATGAAAAAGAGCAACAGCAGCAGTGCTGAACCCACAAACCCAAACTCCTCCGCAACCTGTACGAATATGGCATCCGAATAGGTATATGGAACACGGTTACTCTGCACAGAGCTTCCTTGCATGTACCCCTCGCCGCTCATCCCTCCGGAGGCAATAGCCACTTTAGCATTTTTCGTGTGATAGCTTGCATCATCTGACGCCAAATCAGGTACGAGCCAAGGATCAAAACGATCCACTAAATGCTTCCTGCCAAGGGTCTCCTCAAAAAAATATACCGCTTCATCATGATAGTGAATATAGCTCAGAATTCCTGCAAGACCCAATCCGCCAACGATTAGTAATCCGATGAGTGCATGTGAAATTTTGATATTCCCGATCCATAGAAGACCGATTAATATTACGATGTAGCTTAGCGCATTTCCGAGATCATTCTGTACAATAACTATGGCAAAAGGGAGCAATGTAAGAAGCGCCAGCGGAACGACTCCCTTCCAGAAGGTTAGCGTGGCTCCTTGTTTACGGACCAGTATGGACGCGAGTAAAAGAATCAATATCAACTTAAAAAGCTCCGCAGGTTGAAAGCTAAGTCCACCTATCTCTAGCCCTAATTGCGCACCGTTCTTTACCTTACCAAAAAAACTAACCGACACTAGCAGACCAATACCCAAGATGTAAATATAAAGAGCATATTTAACAAATATCCTATAGTCCACGAAGGTAAGCACAAAAAACGCTACAAACCCTACAATGTAGTATTTAAGCATTTGTAGATGGAACCCATCTAGTTTCTGCACTAATCTACCATTAGTCACGCTGTATATCGAAAGAATACTAATCACCATCAGCATAACTAGAACAATAAGAATCACGCTATCGATCTTCTTGAGCTTTTTAAGCATACGCAAACCCCTTACTCTATTAAGGTTCCAACCACCCTCACCTGAGGAAAGTCTCTCCTTTCTATTGTAGAGCATTCAAGGCCACAATTCCAAATTTATGTAATACACCCGATATCAGAGATTCAATTCCCAAAATAAAAAACCGCCAGTTCCCATCCTTAAAAGATGAGTTTCTGACGGTTGTCTTTTGATTTAGTGATTAAACCTGTTTGGCGGCTGCATAAGGAGTAGGCTTAGGCAAATCTTCCTCTACATCTTGACCATGCAGACGCACACTCATTACCAGCCCAATGCTGGCCATGTTAATAAGCAGGGAGGTACCTCCGAAGCTGATGAATGGCAATGTGATACCTGTCAAAGGCATCAGACCAATAAACGCGCCGATATTCTCAAAAATCTGATACAGCATCATCGCGACAATGCCGACGATCAGAAACGGACCTGCTCGATCTCTGGCTTCCAGCGCAATCAGAATCATTCGGTGAATAAGGATAAAATACAGTAGCAGCACAAATGCAGAACCTACAAAGCCAAATTCCTCAGCAATCTGCACAAAGATAGAGTCTGAATACGTATAAGGCACCCGATCCGTCTGAACAGAGCTACCGTTCATATAGCCTTCTCCACTCATCCCACCTGAGGCAATCGCGAGCTTGGCGTTTTTGGTATGATAAAGAGCTTTCGCTGTCGCTTTATCCGGAACAAGCCATGGGTCGAAACGTTCAATCCAGTGCGAACGGCCAATATCGTTAAGAAACGTTTTAATTTCGTCATGATAATGGATATAACTCATAATTCCGGCAATCGCAGAGCTTGCTACAATCACCAGCGCGATTAATGCGTGAGTGTACTTAATATTTCCAATCCACAACAGACCTGCAAGAATCACGATGTAAGACAAGGCATTCCCAAGGTCATTCTGTGTAAGGACAATAAGAAACGGAAATAAGGTTAAGAGGCCGAGCGGCACAACATCCCGCCAAAACAAGAGTTTACTCTTATTCTTACGAACAAGCATCGCTGCCAGAAATAGAATCAATATTAGCTTGAATAGCTCGGCAGGCTGAAGGCTCAGTCCTCCAGGGAGGGACAACCAGCCTTGGGCATTATTCTTGGTCTCGCCCAAAAAGCTGACGAGGACCAGGATACCTATCCCAAACAAATAAATATATAACGCGTATTTCACTAAAATTCTGTAATCTAAAAAGGTCATTCCAATAAAAGCAATAAAGCCAATTGCATAATACATCATCATACGGATATGATGTCCGTCCAGCTTTTCTCTTCCATGAGTCACACTATATATGGCGAAGATGCTGACAGTCATGAGCAATAACAGAACGACTACGATAGCACCATCAATTTTTTTAATCTTCTGAAGCACGTTCTGCCTCCCTACTCTAAATCTGGGCTTTCTTTTATGGTTCACCAAGAAGTCCGGTTAAATTCTATTGTAAAGGAAGTCGGGTTGAAAATACAATTTCACTCCCCGATCAACAGGAGTCCCCTGCACAGTATGCAGTATTATCGTGCTATACCTAGCACATGACGTGGAATTCCAGCTAGATCATTAATGGTGATGATCTCTTTCCAATGACCCGCCGCTTCAAGTAGCGAGGCTACCTGCTCGGCTTGTCCGAAGCCGAGTTCAAAGCCGATCAGGCGCGGCGGTGCCGGGAGCAGCGCCAGCTGCTCCATCATGCGGCGGTACGGGTCCAGCCCGTCCGCTCCGCCATCCAGCGCAGTGCGCGGCTCATGGTCGCGCACCTCACGCTGCAGCCCGGCGATATCCTCGCCGGGAATGTACGGCGGGTTGGAGACGAGAATATCCGTCTCCATCCCCGCGAACGGCTCGAGCAGATCGCCGAGCCGAAAGTCCACAGCTGTGCCGGAGCGCATCGCATTGCGCTTCGCCACAGCTAGGGCCGCCGGCGAAATATCGCCGGCGCAGACCCGCCACGCCGGCGCTTCCGCCGCCAGCGTGACAGAAATCGCTCCGCTGCCGGCGCCGATATCGACGGCGGTCAGCGGCCGTACGGCGCGTCCACCTTCCGCGCTGCCCGCACGATCTTGCGCTGCTGCTAACGAAGCAGCGCCTTCTTCCTGCGCCGCTTCACTCGGCGCAACCGTGCCGTCCGGCCAAAGCTCCGCGCCGTACCGTAAAATCGCCTCGACGAGCAGCTCCGTCTCCGGCCGTGGAATAAGCACATCAGGCGTCACTTCAAAAGGACGCCCGTAGAACTCTTGCTCGCCGATGATATACTGCACCGGCTCACCCTTACTCCGGCGGGTAACTCCCGCCTCCCACTGTTCCTTGACCGCAGCCGGAAAAGAATCCGCCAGCGCCATATAATACGCTGCCCCGGATAAGCCAAGCGCATGCTCCAGCAGTAATTGCGCACTACGCTGCGGTTCATTACAACCGCTCTGGCTCAAAAAAGAAGAAGCCTCCACAAAGGCTTCCCGGATGCTTTTCACTTCCGACATGACAAATACGCCATCGTTCAAAGCATTATTATCCATTGTCCATACTATCCATCAAATCAGCTTGTTCAGCAATTGAAAGAGCCGAAATAATTTCAGTGATTTCTCCGTTCATAACCTGCTCCAGACGGTGCAGTGTCAAGCCAATACGATGATCTGTAACCCGGCTCTGCGGGAAGTTATACGTCCGGATACGCTCACTACGATCACCCGTACCTACTTTGCTCTTCCGTTCACCAGCATACTTCGCTTCTTCTTCCTGCCGTTTCATATCAGATATACGGGCACGAAGCACTTGAAGCGCCTTTTCCTTATTGGAGTTCTGTGACTTACCGTCCTGACAGGTAGCAACGATGCCCGTAGGTACATGGGTTACACGTACTGCAGACTTGGTCGTATTTACAGACTGTCCGCCTGCACCACTTGAACAGAAGGTATCCACACGAATATCTTTATCATGGATTTCAATCTCAAATGCTTCAGCTTCCGGCATCACCGATACTGTAGAAGTAGAGGTATGAATACGTCCACCGGATTCAGTCGCTGGGATACGTTGTACGCGATGCGCACCACTTTCGTATTTCAGCTTACTGTATGCACCGCGGCCGTTAATAAGGAAGATTACCTCTTTAAATCCACCAAGATCACTCGCGTTGACATCCATTAGCTCTACGCGCCAGCCTTGTGAATCTGCAAACCGAGTGTACATCCGATAAAGGTCGGAAGCGAACAATGCCGCTTCATCTCCACCCGCTGCACCACGAATTTCGACGATTACGTTCTTATCATCATTCGGGTCTTTAGGCAGTAGCAATACACGGATTTGCTCTTCCAGCTCTACCTGACGTTTGGAAAGGTCGTCAATTTCCATCTTGACCATTTCCTTCATCTCATCATCAAGCTTTTCACCTTGCATCTGCTTAGCAGCTTCAAGCTCTTCCATTACACTCTTATATTCAGTATACGCCTCAAATGCAGGCTGTAGGTCTGATTGTTCTTTGGAATAATCCCTCAGTTTCTTACTGTCGTTTGCAACATCCGGATCACAAAGCAGTTCACTGAGCTTCTCATAGCGGTCCGCCAGGGATTGCAATCGGTCCAACAAGGGAATTCACCTCTCCTAGTTCAATTTCAAATTCGCAAATAAAGCGATTAAAACATATGTCATAAAATTAGATATACGACTTTATATTATACCAAAGATATTGTGAAATGGCTACAGTTCTGTACGCGTAAATCCCTTAATAAATGTCTTATATTTTAAAAAAGGATCATCCCAGCAGTAGATACCCTCTACCGACTGAGATGACCCTCTTATCATTAGTATGCTTCAGTCCTCTTAAACGTTGAAACGGAAATGCATAACGTCGCCGTCCTGCACCAAATACTCTTTACCTTCTAGACGCAGTTGACCACGTTCTTTGGCACCATTCATTGAGCCTGCTGCCAAAAGATCTGCGTAAGCCACTACCTCAGCACGGATAAATCCACGTTCAAAATCTGTGTGAATTACACCAGCAGCGCCGGGTGCTTTAGTTCCTTTACGAATGGTCCACGCACGAACTTCCTGAACGCCTGCCGTGAAATACGTATACAAGCCTAGAAGCTTGTAAGCCGCTTTGATCAAACGGTTCAGGCCAGATTCTTCTAACCCAAGTTCTTCTAGGAACATCGCTTTATCTTCGCCCTCAAGCTCGGCAATTTCAGCTTCTACTTTAGCACTGATCGGAACAACTTCAGCACCTTCAGTTGCTGCAAATTCACGCACTTGCTGCACATAAGGATTATTCTCAGCACTTGCTACTTCTTCTTCACTTACATTCGCTGCATACAGCACTGGCTTCAATGTTAACAAATGAAGATCACGGATAATAAGCTTCTCGTCATCGGACAATTCTATACTACGTGCAGGTTTATCTTCGTAGAGCACTTCTTTGACACGTTCAAGCAGTTCAACTTCTTGAGCGTATTTCTTGTCGCCGCCTTTGATGTTCTTACGGGAACGTTCAATCCGCTTCTCAATGCTCTCAATGTCAGCAAGAATCAGTTCCAAATTAATGGTCTGAATATCGCTGATCGGATTTACTTTTCCATCCACGTGGGTAACGTTCTCATCTTCAAAACAACGAACGACATGAACGATAGCGTCTACTTCGCGAATATGAGCTAGGAACTTGTTGCCTAGTCCCTCACCTTTACTCGCACCGCGCACAAGACCAGCGATATCAACAAATTCAAAAGCAGTAGGTACAGTCTTGTTAGGTTGTACCAGCTCAGTCAGTTTATCAAGACGTTCGTCCGGAACTTCAACGACACCAACGTTAGGGTCAATCGTGCAAAAAGGGTAGTTTGCGGATTCTGCTCCCGCTTGCGTTATTGCATTAAACAATGTGGATTTTCCTACGTTAGGAAGACCGACGATTCCCGCTTTCAAAGCCATTTATATGACAACTCCTATTTTCAGCTAAATTGATCATCCGAATAAGTAATACGATCTAAACCATTATATATTAGAACATATTCTCCAGCAACACCGGATGTCTTACAGTTGTGTCAATCCAGCCTTATCCAAGCGAACCCATTTCAATAGGATTTGGCAAGTTCCAATACTTTTTGCACCGCCGGCTGATCCAATAGGGGCTTAGAAGTATCTGGATCAGCCTCCACATCAGGGACTGTCTTCACTTCCTCGTTGCAGCTTCCATCAGAGTTAAGTCCCATCTCAAAGGAAAATCTGAATACATAACCGCTATTAGGCAATGCAACGACAAGTGGATCCATCCCTAGTCCATCCCCACCTGTTCTGCCACCAACAACCGTCGCAAACCCGGTGCCTTTTGCAAAGGCTGCAAGACCTTCCGCTGATGAATAAACAGAGCTATCAACCAGCAAATAGATCTTTCCTTTAAAACCAACGGATTCTTGAGGGATTACTACATCTGTATTTTTACTATATGTCTTGAACATTTTTAATGCTTCGGATGGTAAATTAGGCAACTGTTCGTCTTTGATGCTGGTAATAGGCTGCTGCCCCCTTGTGATCTGACGTGCCTGCATAAAGGTCTCAGCATAGTTGCCTCTTGTATAAAGTAAGTATGTATTGTATTCGATAGGTTTATTAATTAGCAGAGGAGCAATATGAGCTCTCCAGTAATCGCTGTTTCCTCCGCCATTTCCGCGGATATCTAGAATTAGTGTCTTATAATCTTTAACTTCTATTAAAAAATCATGAATCTCCGAACTATCCATCTCCATGAGACTTCCGGCAAAGCTTCGCATGCCTAGATACGCTATTTGCTCTGGCTCTATAATAACCTTTTTTACATTCCCGGAAGTCTTTCCTGTCTGACTCCCTGCCTCACCACTATTCATATCGTTAACGATGCCATCAGAGCTTTGCTGCTCCGCTAAAGGTTTCTGGTTGTAACGAGCCAACACATTTGGCTGTTGAAACACGTTGATCCAAGGCTCATAACCAAAACCTGCCTGAACATAGGCGTTTAGAAACCATGGATATTCTTCCTTAGATAAAAAATTCGTATGCCCATTATTTAACCTGCTAAGTACGAATTTCATTCGTCTAAAAAACTCATCATCTGTCTTCACTGCTGCAATTTCATTACGGTACGCCTCTTTGTTCGCAAGCCAATCCTCTCCATTTAGACGCTTATTTACCTCTAGGAAAGGGTAGTTCTCCTCAATAATCTTCCACATATAATCAAAATCCTCTAATCTTTGTTCCACTGTCAATGGAGACAACGCCGCTTCTAGCTGTTTTCCCGCTACCTTTGAAGAGGCTACCGGCGCAACCGGACTTGCCTGAACTTGCCCCGACTCAGATTGCTTTTTCCCTGGCAAATCCCCACGGTTGCAACTAACCAGTAACAGTATTGCAGCTACAGATAAAGCCGCTGGTAATACAAACCTTGGTCTCACCTTAATCCCCCTTCCAATATTCCATATAGCTGAATCCATTTTCAGGAATTTATTTAATAATCATATTTTTCTATTCCTCCTATTTCAAATATATTTATCACAATTATTTACATTAGTTTTCTTAGAACAACACAAAAAAGACCTCCTTCGAGGTCTCCACGTTTAGTATTACAAATCTTTAGACATCGTAATGTCAGTTACGGTATATCCCATTTTTTTGTAGAGCTCAAATGCACGATTGTTCTGACCGAAGACATGTAACCCGATTTTGGTGACGTTCATCTCACGAGCTTCTTCATCGAGTGCGACCATAGCCTGCTTGCCATAACCTTTACTCTGATACGGTTCAAAAACATAGAAATCATAAATGAAAGCTTCTCGGCCGCTGCGGCCTTCACTTACATTAAACCAGATGTATCCTACCTGGATATCACTACTTATTTCTACTATAGAATATAAATAAGCGCCATCTGTGCTCAACCCTTTAGGTAAAGACTGTGTTATAGCTTCCTCAGACAGCTTCATCGCGATTTCAGGGTCCCAAGCGCCGGCTTTAATCTTATCTTCAGCGTAATCACGAGTAGCTTGACCTAAGAAAAATTGAAAAGCAGACTCATCCATATGAACCAATTTAATCATCATCTTTTTTCACTTCCTCACTTCTATATTTACCATATACTTTTATTTACGTATTAAACGGGAAGTCCCACGTAAAGTTGCTAAATCGGGAGCTCCGATGCCGAACATTGCTATCTTAAGCTCCAGCTCTACCTGAGCCAGTGCAGCATCTAGCGCCTCTTCAGAATCTACTGCCGGTCCTAAAAGATTGCGTCCAAATCCTGCTAAATCAGCACCGAGGGCCAATGCCTTCGCCGCATCCACACCATGCTTCAAGCCGCCGCTGCCAATCAATGCCCCCTTCGGGGAGACAGCACGTACCTCCGCAATGCAATCTGCGGTTGGAGTACCCCAGTCTGCGAAAGCTTCAGCCGCTGCACGCCGTATAGGGTCTCTACTCCGAAACTTCTCGACCTGACTCCAGGATGTTCCACCTGCACCCGCTACATCAACAAAAGCTACCCCTGCATTATAAAGATGTGCTGCTGTATCACCGTCAATGCCCCAGCCGACTTCTTTTACACCTACAGGAACCTCAAGTGCACGGCATACTTTTGCTATCTGCGATAGTAAGGAAGCAAAGCCAGTATTCCCTTCCGGTTGGAAGACCTCTTGAAGACCATTGAGATGCAGCACAAGAAAATCCGCACCAGCAATATCCACAGCCCGGCGACACTCCTCAATCCCGAAACCATAGGACAGCTGTACGGCGCCAATATTAGCGATAACCGGTATATCAGGTGCTTTGTCCCGTACATAAAAGGTTTCGGTTAGCTCAGAGCGCTCCACCGCCGCTCGCACAGAACCAACCCCCAGCGCCCATCCACGACGCTGTGCTGCCTCTGCTAGTCGGGCATTGATGGCTCCTGTAGCTGCACTGCCGCCTGTCATCGAGCTGATCAGCAGCGGTGTACGCAGTTCACGTTCCAGGAACGTGGTCTGCAATGATATATCATCGAAATTCAGCTCTGGAAGAGCATTATGCCGAAATCGGTAATGTTCAAACCCCGTAGTCACACCGACGCCACCGACTTCTTCATTTAGACAAAGGCGTACATGCTCTATTTTGCGTTCACCTGTCCTTGATGCAGGCAATAAAGAATTCTTGTCCGAAACCTCTACAATTGGTAGGCCATTGCCATGATCCGCGCCAGACTGCCTATTCGCATCATATGGTACGGCCTCTTCTGGCGTATGATTCATGCTCCGTTCCTCCTATTCCTAAACTGTACTTATTATAACATATCCCTCCAGATGAATTTACAATATGAAGTGAGTGAAATACGAGAGATGCTTCATTTCTACCCACTAGGTGTTAATAGGTTGGTACACGCTGGAGCACAATAATTATAAAGGAAGTGCTCTGCAATACTTTCAGGAGGAACTTCCGATGAGATCAGATCGTGAACAACCCGTTCAGCCCCAAGCGATACAAGATAGAACCCATGCTTTTGCTCCAAAGAAACGCGCCTCTTCACGACGCCGCAAACGAGTGATATGGGCTTGCGTCATTCTAATTCTCTGGTTAATCGGCGTCATGATATACCAGACACATAAACCTCTACCCGTTGGGATTTCCTATGAAAGTCCCATATACAAAGTGAATAATGTATCCTTCTGGCATGACCTAACCTATCCAGACGGTACGGACACAGGTAAGCAGGAGAGTGAAATTCTTCCGAGAATGCTACATATCATCGAGGAGTCAAGGGAGTTCTTAGTCATCGACCTGTTCCTGTTCAATGATTATACCCATAAAGATCAGTCATTCCCTCCAGTCAGTCGAATGCTGACAGATAAATTAATCTCACAAAAGCAAACCTATCCCGAAATGGAGATTGTCTTCATCACCGATGAGGTCAATACCAATTACAACTCAGCGCCCAATCATCTTCTGGAAGAAATGAAGGCGGTGGGGATCCGAGTCATCATGACCGATGTTAATGACCTGCGAGATTCTACACCTGCCTATTCAGCCGTCTGGCGCACCTTCATTCAATGGTTCGGACAATCCGGTAAGGGCTTTATCCCCAATCTTATGGCCAGTGGTGGACCGGATATTACCGCTCGATCTTATCTGAAGCTGCTGAATGTGAAGGCGAACCATCGCAAAGTAATTGTCAGTGAGAACACTGCACTAATTTCCTCTGGAAATGTTCACGATGCCAGCGCCTACCACTCCAATATTGCTTTGGAGGTACAAGGTCCAATTATTGCCGATATTCTCCAGACCGAGCAGGCGGCAGCCAATCTTTCAGATGCAGGTCCATTGCTACTTCATAAGCCCAATTTCACCCAAGAAAAGAACCTACCATCAGCGGAAGCTCTAGAAGTTCGCTATTTAACAGAAGGAAAGGTATACAAATATGGGCTGCAAGGCATTAGGTCCGCCCGGAAGGGGGATACCGTATGGATGGGGATGTTTTATCTTGCTGATGATGCCATTCTGGATGCGTTGGTAGAGGCTACATCACGCGGGGCTAAGGTAAACCTAATCCTGGATCCAAATCAGAACGCCTTCGGGCGCGATAAAATCGGGATCCCCAACCGTCCAGTTGCCATGGATCTGAACAAACGCACGAACGGTGAAATCTCTATTCGTTGGTACAATACAACCAAAGAGCAATATCATCCAAAGCTGCTCTTTATCGCCAAACAAACCGGCAGCTCCATCGTTCTTGGCGGTTCCACCAATTTCACCACACGCAATCTGGATGACTACAATCTCGAGAATGATCTGTGGATTTCTATGAAGCGAGATCAGCCGCTGTTCAAAGATATGGAAGCCTACTTTAATCGGCTATGGAATAACGAGGGGCATACGTTCACTTTACCTTTTGAGGCCTATCAGAGCGATGTGACCTGGTTCAAGTACATCCTGTTCCGGCTGCAGACTAACCTGGGCTTTACTACTTTTTAAACAAAAACCACCGCAGAGAAGGCAGCACCCTCCGCGGTGGTTTAATCTGTAATGAGGTTATAACAGTGGGGACATTAATCTGGCAGCTGATTCCAGTATACGTACCACCATGCGTTTATTCATAAAGGTCTCATGCACAATCTGAGTGGTGGACAATAAATCCCGTTCAAAATCAGCAACGATTCGTGTAACACTCTCTGTCTGAAGAAGCAATGCGTTTACCTCAAAGTTAAGATGGAAGCTCCGCATGTCCATGTTTGCCGTTCCAATAGTCGCTATTTCACCATCCACGATTAACAGCTTAGAGTGTATAAAGCCCTTCTCGTATTCATAAATCTTCACTCCAGCCTCCAGCAATGCCGGGAAATAAGAATGCGAAGCCAGAAACGGAATCCATTTATCCGGCTTAGCAGGGAATAACAAGCGAACATCTAGACCAGATATAGCCGCTACACGTATCGCAGTCAGGATATCCTCGTCCGGAATGAAATAAGGGCTGGCAATCCAAACTGATTTCTCAGCTGAGGTGATCATGGAGAAAAATATATTTTTGAGTGCACGGCGTTCATTGTCCGGCCCACTCGCTATGATCTGTACTGCTCCGTCCCCTGTCATAAAGTGTAGCTGTGGTGTTAGATAATCCTGCTCCAGTATTTTTTCACCTGTAGTATGCATCCAATCTTGCAAGAAGATGATTTGCATCGTCCGTACCGCTTCACCTCTAACTAACATATGGGTGTCACGCCAGAATCCATAAGTTTTGCTGCGGCTTAAATATTCATCCCCCACATTCAGTCCACCCATGAACCCGACATCACCGTCGATGACGACGATTTTTCGGTGATTCCGGTAATTAACCCGGCTAGAGAAAAAGGAGGTGGAATTACCGTACGAAGCCACTTGTACTCCAGCATCAACCAACTCTTTCAAAAAAGCTTTAGAAAGCTGAAAACTACCCACAGCATCATACATAAATCGGACAGATACACCCGCACGCGCCTTTGCGATCAGAATCTGTTGAATACGCGTTCCAATGTGATCTGCACGGAAGATGTAATACTCCATATGTATATGGTGCTTCGCTTGTCGCAGCTCTAGCAGTAATGTTCCAAACGTCTCTTCACCATTGGTAAGGATGCGCGTCTCTGAAGCAAAGGAAATAGGAGTACGCGCTAGAGTCTTGGATAATAATAGTAGTTTTTGACGCGAGGGGTCAAAGACCGACCAATCTTGATGCGTACGCAAAGCGTCATTCTCAATCCGCTCATAGGCCATAAGATCTCTTTGTGCTTTTTTATCATATTTACGACGTTTAAATACATTCTGTCCAAATAGAAAATAAAAGACCAAACCGAGCACCGGGATCAACGCAAGCAAAAGAATCCATGACATCGTAGTAGAAGGATTACGATTCTCCATAAAAATAGCTAAGCTAATTGAAACGACTGTCAGTGTGGAGAAAATACTAATAATTGTTCCAGCAGTACTCCCAAAAATACCAAAACCAAAATAATAAAATGCTATGAAAGCCCCAATAATAATTATAGATTGAAGTCCTCTTCTCATATTGTACCTACCTTCTTATTCATAAAAGCAACACCAAAATGACACATTTTATATATTACATGAAGAACCTATATCTTCCTAGACAATTACTGTGTAAAAATCTATTTACAACAAAACTGTAACCCTTCTGTTCTGAAATTTGTAATGACAAGATGGATCGAATATAATTATTTTGACCGATTAGTCAATTATAGAACTGGGTAGTCAGAAAGGAGGTTATCCCCCCAATGAGCGATAAAACTGTGGACAAGCAGGAACAGATTATTAAGATCGCCATGCAATTATTCGCTGTGAAAGGCTCCTCTTCCACGTCCATGCAAGAGATCGCCGAATTATGCGGAATTTCGAAGGGAAGCTTGTATCTAGTATTCAAATCCAAAGAAGAACTGGAACGCAGTATTTTTCTCTATTGTTACCGAATGATTCGTGATCCCTTATTACGTGAAGAACAAGAAACCCAAAGAACACCGCGTGAGAAGCTTAGGAATCAAATAGAAATTCTACTGAGTCATGTGTACGAATTACGTGAGTTCTTACAGCGCCAAATTCAGGAAGTTGCCGGAAAAGGATTTGATACTGAAGTACCGGAATGGCTGCGTAGAAACAACGCTTCCTTCTTGCGCTGGTTTCAGGTGAAGATGGAGACCCTTTATGGAAAAGACATCATTCCCTATACCGGAGATTTATGTATTGTAGGTCATGGACTAATCAAGTCATATATTGCGGTTATTTTTCGTCAGGATACCCACTTGTCCCTTGCCGTTATGGCTGATCATCTAATGAATCTACTAGATATTATTGTAGCTGGTCTTCTTAAAAGTAAGCAGGCTCCTCTCATCAACTCTACCATTCTTGCAAGCTGGATGGAGGAGAATGAGGAGAGTAAGCGCAAGAATCCACTGCAGATCATTAAGGACATGAAGACTGCGGTCAGTAAATTAGATAGTATAGAACCCGAAGAGTCAGCCGATTTGCTGGAATCACTCAACATTCTAGAAGGCGAAGTTCTCTTACCACACCCACGCAAAGCAATCATACAGGGGATGTTGTCCAACCTCCAATCCTGCTCAGAGCTCACTACATCATTGGAAGAATTGAGGAAGCTGGTTACCTCTTTTTCAAATCATTCATGCGTATTTCGTTAATTGCTCTATAAAGAGTTCATGAGAGAGAAGAACATGGATAGCGAGTATTATAAATTTTCAAAATGGCGCCCTATTTCGTAAAGAAAAGGCCCGAGAGGAGCAGAAACAACACTTATGAAAAGCTTAATTAATTTCTCGCTCAGGAACAAATTTGCCATTTGGCTTCTGACGATAATTATTGTATTTGCCGGTTTGTATAGCGGACTGACAATGAAGCAAGAAACCTTACCTAATATTAGTATACCCTATCTTAGCGTAACAACTATTTATCCGGGGGCTGCACCAGAAGGCGTCGTTAATGATGTCAGTAAACCGTTGGAGCAAAAGCTGCGCAATGTGGATGGTGTAAAGACAATCACCTCCACTTCTCTGGAGAATGCCTCCAGTATCCAAATCGAGTTTGATTATGGAACGAATCTGGATAATGCTACAGCAGCTGTTCGCGAAGCGCTGAATGAGGTCTCATTGCCAGACAATGTGCAAAAGCCTTCCATTTCCCGTTTTAGCCTTAGCTCAATGCCTGTCGTCTCCCTTAGTTTATCGAATGGAGATTCAGAAGATCTCGAGGAACTAACCCGTATTGCCGAGAACGATATTCGCCCTGCCCTTGAAGATGTTGAGGGTGCTGCTTCTATTCAAATCTCTGGACAATACGTCAAAGAAGTTTCGCTTAAGTTCAATCAAGAGAAGCTCAAGCAATACGGACTGACCGAAGATACGGTTAAAGGGATCATTCAAGGCTCTTCCCTCCGTGTTCCACTAGGACTGTTCGAGATGGACAAAGCTCAAAAGGCAGTTGTCGTGGATGGCGACATCACCACCGTTGAAGATCTTAAAAATGTGACCATTCCAGTTATGCCAACTGGTGCAGCGAGCGCTGCTGGCGCTGGGGCTCCTGGAGCTTTCGCTGCCGGTGCAGGTGCTGGAAGTGCTGCTGGTGCAGGCGCTGTTGGCGGAGCTGCAAATATGGGATTGCCAACCGTGAAGCTGGGAGAGCTTGCTACAATTGAGGTTGTTGGGAATTCTGAATCGATCTCCCGTACGAATGGTAAAGAATCGATTGGTATCCAGATTGTCAAAGCCAATGATGCCAACACTGTTGATGTCGTAAATGGTGTTAAGGACAAAACTGAAGAATTAAAAGCACAATATAAAGGCATTGACCTTACAGTTCTGCTTGACCAAGGTAAGCCGATTGAGGACTCCGTAAATACAATGTTGTCCAAAGCTGTATTTGGCGCCCTTTTCGCAGTAATTATCATTTTGGTCTTCCTGCGGAATATTCGTTCGACGATCATTTCTATCATCTCTATTCCTTTATCATTGCTGATCGCAGTATTATGTCTGCGTCAAATGGACATTACGCTTAATATGATGACCCTTGGTGCGATGACCGTTGCCATCGGACGGGTAGTCGATGACTCGATTGTCGTCATAGAGAACATATACCGGCGACTCTCGTTATCTGGCGAGAAGCTAAAAGGCCGGGAATTAATCAGTGCAGCCACTCGTGAAATGTTCGTACCAATCATGTCCTCTACGATTGTAACCATCGCGGTATTCTTACCGCTTGCTCTAGTAAGTGGTATGGTTGGAGAGCTGTTCTTGCCTTTCGCTTTAACCATGGTCTTCGCCCTGCTCGCTTCGTTGGTAGTTGCGATTACGCTGGTTCCTGCAATGGCACACTCCCTGTTCCGCAACGGATTGAAAGGTAAGAAGACACATAGTGAGAAACCAGACAGAATGTCTGCTGGTTACCAAAAAATTCTGAACTGGTGTCTTTCCCATAAACTCGTTACGTTCGGAGTAGCGGTTCTGCTCCTTGCGGGCAGCTTGTTCCTGATCAAGCCTATCGGCGTTAGCTTTATGCCTTCCCAAGAGGATAAAACGGTTATGCTAACCTACTCACCGAAGGCTGGACAAAGAACTGAAGAAGTTCAAGAACAAGGCCTGAAAGCTGAGAAATATATTTTAGCGCAACAGCATGTAGATAAAATGCAATATTCCATTGGTGGCGGCGGCCCGATGGGTATGGGCGGATCCAGCAACTCAGGACTCTTTTTCATCGTTTATGATAGTAATACTCCTGATTTCGAAAATGTAAAAGAGAAGTTGATCGAAGGCTTAACCGCAGAAGTCCCAGATGGTGTGTGGGGCGATATGTCCGCGATGATGAGCGGAGGTATGGGTGGAAGCACGTTAACCGTGAATGTATTCGGAGACGAACTAGATCAAATTAAGCCGGTAGCGGATGAGATCGCCAAGATCGTACAGGCTGACACCACTAATTTCAAGGATGGCGAAACAAGTCTCAAAGAAGCTTACGATCAATATACGATTGTAGCGGATCAAGAAAAGCTTAGCTCCCTTGGACTTACAGCGGGACAAATTGCGATGAAGCTTGCTCCTGCAGGTACACGTCCAGTACTCACAGAAGTAGAAATGGATGGCAAGAACTACAAAGTCTATATCGAAACTGATAAAGAAACGTATAAGAGTATTAAAGAAATGGAAGAGGCTACATTGACTTCGCCACTAGGCATTTCCGTGCCAATCGGGCAAGTCGCTAAAATTGAAAACGGCTCTTCCCCTGACTCGATTACTCGGATGGACGGTAAAATGAAGGTGGATGTCACTGCCGAGATTATTTCAAGTGACGTCAATAGTGCTTCAAACCTCGTGAAGGAAAAAATAGATGCTATGGAATTACCTGATGGCGTGACGGTTAGCTTCGGTGGTGTAACCGAGCAGATCAATGACACATTTGGTCAATTAGGTATTGCTATGGCGGCTGCTATTGCCATCGTATACTTCGTGCTTGTGGTTACGTTTGGCGGTGGATTAGCTCCATTTGCTATCCTGTTCTCACTTCCTTTCACCATTATTGGGGTACTCGTAGCCCTTCTGATCGCTGGAGAAACCTTAAACGTCTCCTCCCTCATGGGTGCACTGATGTTGATTGGTATCGTAGTCACGAATGCGATTGTCCTCATCGACCGCGTTATTCATAAGGAAAAAGAAGGAATGACCACACGTCAAGCCTTGCTTGAAGCAGGCGGCACACGTTTACGTCCAATCCTGATGACTGCACTTGCAACGATTGGTGCATTGCTGCCACTGGTTACAGGACTTGAAAACAGTGCAGGGATCATCTCCAAGGGGCTAGGTGTTACCGTTATCGGCGGCTTGATCAGCTCCACACTGCTGACACTTGTAGTAGTGCCAGTCGTGTATGAATTCCTAATGAAATTCCGCAGTAAAAAGGTAATTGACTAGAACACTTGATACGAATCAAGTAAACATGCTAAATGAAGAAGCTGTCTCCAAAGTAGTGAATACTACTTATGGAGCAGCTTCTTTTTTTTGGAATGGGCAAAGTAACCCATTAGACTTTTGTAGGTGGGTGATGAGTGGTTGGACGGGCGGGGGATTGACGATAGGCGGTTGTGCGATGGGTAGTTGTGCGATAGGCGATTTGCGATGGATAGTTGTGCGGTGGATAGTGGGTCTAAAACTAATTAGGGAAAAACTCCCTCTAAATTTTCGATAATCGCTCTAAATTAATGGAATCAGGGAATTTCTCCCTGTAATTTAGCTAATTCACCTGATTTAGCGCCAAATCAGGTGAATTATAGGGAGGTTTTCCCTAATAACAAGGTTTGTGATCAATAAACTCAGAATTTCAGGGAGAAATTCCCTAACTATTCTTCTAGACCATCAATTGGATCGTCATTTGGGACTTCACTCAGATTTTCATTTACTTGCTCCACTTGGACCTCCATTTAAATCACTATTTACACTTCCACAGCAAGAAAAACCCGACCTAATTTATAGGCCGGGCTCTGTATTATAGTGTTGTTATACCATTGCTGTTGCACTGCTCTCCAGCGAAGCTCTCCAGGAACGCAGCATCTGCAGATCAAGGGGTAGAAACTCAGCGAGCATATGGGAAAGCCCCAAATACAACGTACTATTCGTTGCTGCATTTAACTTCTCACAGAACTGTGGAGTCCATTGCAGTAAATGATCTTCCAAAAAGGCTACCTGAATATCAAGTAGATCCATAGCACTTCTAATTGAGAAGCTATTGTACAACATCCGCTCATGCATTACTGCCATAAATTCCAGCTCAATAGCAATATGATCATCAGCTTCACCATTACATTTGTTAAATACAATTCCTGCGGAAGTATACACATCAGCAAGCACGTTGCAGAAATCTTCAGAACGACCCAGAATAGCAGCTTCACGTAATTTAAAAGAGCTTACTGTCTGTTCGTGCATAAGCCGTTTATATTCTTGGGTCTCTTTCTCACATATATGGGGTAGCTTATTCGGTTCCTGACTCAGATAGCGCTTCAGTTCCCGTCCGCCTTCCGTCATCTCTGCAGCAACACTCATCTTGCGATTGCGGCTCCACTGAGCCACAAGTGAGAGTGATGGTTTTCTGCCCAAAAAATCCACTAAAAGCTGATATATTAATCCCCGACTTTCCAACCAATGGCTAAATGCCTCCGGCACGGCGAGCGATGGAACAGTTTGCATAGTCATTTTGCAAATCCTCCTCATTGGGTTTCCCGGTCACACACCGTCACATGATCGACGTGCAATTTCCGGTATCCTTTCTGTTTTCGCAAAAGTGAACGTAAAAGTAATCCGCACCTAGATTATATCGGATATTAAAAACGCTTTCCGTGAGCATTCTATGACTAATCACTTCATTTGTCGTACTTTTGTCACATTTTCGCAAGTCTATTTCGGCTTTGTCATTCTATTTAGTTTGTCCATTATTATGCAATTAAATCACAACCCTCCTTATTCAAATAGGGGGAGTTTAACCCGTTCAATAGTTTGCTCATTGACGTACCCGCGAGTGATCTTTAAAATTCTAAACAAGTATAAACACCTTCGCCTCCTCTTAAGACGGGAAGCATTCAAAACACCAACAAATGAAGGGAGCAACGCTATGGAGCCGCTGATGGACCCTTTTGGACGTTTACATGACTACATCCGCATTTCGGTTACCGACCGCTGCAACCTGCGTTGCATTTATTGTATGCCAGCGGAAGGGATGGAATTCCAGCCGCAGGACGAGATTCTGAGCTATGAGGAAATCACCGCAGTTGTGGAATCGCTAGCACCACTTGGATTACGCAAGGTACGGCTAACAGGTGGAGAACCTCTTGTACGTAAAGACCTGGAGAAGCTAGTAACTATGATATCCGCCATTCCGGGGATCGATGATATTTCACTGACTACGAACGGATTAATGCTTCCAGCTAAAGCAGCACTGCTAAAAGAAGCCGGGTTGTCACGGGTGAATATCAGTCTGGACTCTTTACGGCAAGATCGCTTCTCTATGATTACACGCGGCGGTGAGGTCTCCAAGGTACTAAAGGGGATCGAGGCAGCACAAGCTGCCGGGCTGGAGCCGATCAAGCTTAACGTTGTATTGATGAAAGGGATTAATGATGACGAGATCAAAGACTTCATCTCCCTTACGTTGAACAGTCCACTAAATGTACGTTTTATTGAATATATGCCCATCGGAAGTGCTACTGATTCTTGGCGCCAATCCTATCTGCCGCTGGAAACTGTAATAGAAGCTTGTACTTCAGCTGGTTGGGAAACCGAGGAAGCTGAGATGCCATCTGGTAATGGCCCTTCCCAGAATCGGCGGGTTATTGGAGCGCAAGGAACGTTCGGATTAATCCATCCCGTAAGCGATCACTTTTGCGATAACTGCAATCGACTAAGACTAACAGCAGATGGCCATATCAAAGCTTGTCTGTATTGGGAAGATGAGTACAATGTCCGCCCCCTAATAAGCGATCCCGCAGCAGTGCAGGCCTTATTCCGCAAAGCTCTGGGTAACAAGCCACATAACCACGAAATGGCATTAGCCTTGGAGAAAAAAGCACAAAGCCACACGCCGACGGCTCGGCGTATGTCTCAAATTGGAGGCTAGTCCGTCTCATTAAAAATGCCGCTTTCCCCAAGCCATCTGGGAAAAGCGGCGTTTCATTTAGAGATTAAAGGATAGCCTTCACCATCCACTATTATAGATATAGAGCCTCGAGCAGCTTGTAAAGCGTCGTTGCTGCCTCCGCTCTTGTAGCATTGTTCTCAGGTCTGAATGTGTTATCCTCGAATCCACCCAAAATACCCGCTTCAACACCCGCTTTTACAGATGCCTGTGCCCATTGTGGAATGGAGGTAAGATCCGCGAAGTCCCCCTCTTTATCCGTTTGCTTATGGGCATTAGCCTTCAAAGCATTCGCGAGCATAACTGACATTTCGGCACGGGTAATCTTTTCTGAAGGCTCGAAGAACATTTTGCCGTTCACATCATATCCACGAAGGATTCCGGCATTTACCGCCGCAGCTACATCATCTGCAGCCCAAGCTGGAATTGCACTTTGATCCGCGAATTTCACTGTGCTACCTGTTGATTGCAAACCAAGCGCCCGTACAATCATAGAAGCGAACTGTGTCCGAGTAACATCCTCATTCGGACGGAAGGTATGATCCTCGTACCCTTTCATGACGCCCATACCGATAAGACGGTCTGTAAACGCCGTGGACCAATGTGTATTCAAATCAGTAATCGATGGGGCCTGATAATTAAACACAGCATATTTGGCAAGCTGATTTAAGCTTGCAGTTATAGTTCCACCTGTTTGACTCTGACCACCAACATAAATCCACTTTTTAAGCTGCTCATTGTAATAGTAGATAGCTGCTTTATGCCCCGATGAAATCTTGGTCACATCGTAATTGAGGGACAGTTCCACAGGCTTATTGAGCATGCCTGCCTTGTCACTAGTAAGCTCTACTGCTGCACTCACAGCCTGAAGAGCGCCCATTGCTGGCGTCTCATCAGCAGCAATAACCGAAAAGGCAATTTCGCTGTTACCAGACAACGCTCCAGCCGGAATCGTAAAGCTGCCCACATCTTTAAGTGTGCCCGTTCCTCCCTGCTGTGCTTTTACCTCCAATTCCACACGCGGAGTTGTAGAAGGCTGCTCTGTAGGAGATGGCGTCGCGGTAGGAGCTGGAGTTGCAACTGGTCCGTTGCCTCCTCCGTTATTATTCCCCCCTCCACTGCTAGTGCCCGCAGTTACAACTACTGTGCGTACAATCTCAGTAGCTGCATTGCCAGCCAAATCTGTCGCACTGTACTTCAGTGTATAGGTTCCTGGAGTCTGAACATCCACTGTTCCCGTCACCAGGATAGAGCCTGCAATCCCAATCTTGTCAGTAACGTCTGCGCCCGGGTCCTTGAAGTCATCCCCTTGGGTCAGACTAAGACGGCTATCCCCCTTCAGGGTAATCACAGGTGCTGTACGATCGATATTCACAGCAAGCGGCAATGTTGTCTTATTTTCTAAAGAATCCGTTGCCTTGAATTGCAGTTGATGTTGGCCTTCTTCCGAAATCTCAACCACTTTCCCACTTTCATAGGGCAGGAAATTCCCGTTTACATCAGTCGCTAATTGAATGGATACATCCGCACCAGGAATATATACGCTAGCATACACGCTTACCGAAACACTCTGATTCGTCCAGTCACCACTTAAATAAGCTTGTCCGTTCTCAGTCTTTAATGTGCTATGAAGCGCCAATGGGGTGATACTATCATCTCCGCTTAGCGTTACTTCAAAAGACTTCGTTTCCGTAGCCAATCCCCGCTGAATTGTAGCTGTTAAGGTCAGCTTCGTATCCTTCTTAGGTTGGTGGATGATTTTACCTTCATTCGTCATTAGAACCGGATTGGAGCTTTTCCACACAATACTCGTCCCGTGTTTGCCTTCGGTAGGCAACGTTAGATCAGAAGTTAATGCGCTTGTGTCTCCTAGATCTAATGCAGTCATAGTATCGTTAACTGCCTGCTGATCGCTGTACGACTCCACATCCACAAAAATCGGATTGGAATAAAACCACATATCACTATAATTACGGGCGTTGATTTCTTCGAAACGAGTCAGGTTATCGACGGTATTATTTTTTGGATCAATCTGCGGTTCACCGTTAACCGTTTCTCCCGCAACATCAGTTCCAAGGTTAGTCCCTCTTAACCGGAAATAACGATCCTTGTCCGCTGCCTCTACCTTATACTTAATAACATTGTAGCCTTCGGAATCTGTAGTCCAGTCCTCGCTTGTGAAGCGTTTCAAAACTTTTGTTGTATCGTTAGTCGCTTTGGTGTAATCAGGTGTACCTGGATCAACCTTGCCATGGACTTCACCGGAGATCAAATCTACATGATCTACCTTAACAGCGTCGCCATTATTATTTTGCTGTGGACTTTTGAAACGGATCGTAAGCTCTAGGTCGTCCCCTTGTTTTACGTCCAGTTCTCCACCCATTTCTTCCTCTTGTCCATCTCCAGACACGTTAAACTCTAATGCGTTGATGAGATCCCCAAAAACAGAGAATGATTTCCCTGACCGCATGCCATCTACGACAGCGTTAATATCGGAGCCATCCACCCAGGTATAGTTCTTGGAATACTCACCAGGCCAGTAACCGCTGGAAAATTGATCATTTTTTGTTTTGAAATGAAAATCTGAGTTAGCAAAATTCCAAAATCTGCGGCCCTCACCCAGCAGTGCGTCCCACATTCCTCCAAGCTGTGCAACCTTGACGTCTGTACCTCCGTAAGTCTCAGGCGTCTCTCCCCGGTCACTCGCCATCTGATTGCCCAGCATACCTTCAAAGCCGAAGACAAGATTCGGATTGATATTGTTAAAGTCACGGATATCCTCTATTTTAAGCTCCGAGCTTGTACCATTTTTTCTGGAGGGGTGATTGATCAGTACATAGCTATCTGGATAATGACTACTGAGCCATTTCATAGCTGTGCGAGTATCTTCTTTTGTAGAAAAAGCTCTGGTATCCGCCGCACTCCACTTAGCCACATCTGCCGGATCGAACATACTTACATCACGATTAGTAAATAAATATTCAAATTGATTAATAGCCTTCAAAGCTTCTGCGGACCCTGGATGATCTGTAACAATCCCAACTGCAGCATGATCGTATTGGGGCATATCCCACTCAAAGCCTGAAAAAATGATTTTTCCAGCATATTTGCCTTCTGCCTGTAACTTCTTAATTTTCTCATTCTGATAATCCACAATACCTTGTGACATCGGAATGGAGCCGCCAGGGAGATTCACCCCTTCGTCATCCCGGTCAGATACCCGAAGGTGATCAGCCAGTGCCATCCAGTCAAAACCATTTTGTTCAAATGCAGCATCGAGCACACTTTTCAATGACTCCTGAGCATCGTTCGATTCATACGTATGTGCATGGTATTCACCTGTCATCCATTTCCCTGAATGTTCAGAAGCAGTAGACGTGATATCAGGCGCTGATTCTCCTGAAGCACCATAAACTGTCTGTAATGAAAAGTTGGGTGCTAACAATAATACGGCAAGCGAACTAGTTAGAAAAACGCGAACTTTGCTCTTCTTCAAAATGATTAATCCTCCGATGTCTTTTGGATTTTCGTAGATTCTATATTTAGAATAGTAGAAAATTGTAAAGACATGTCGGATTTTGTTGCATGTTTATGTAAATATTCATATTTACATAAACAATGCCGATTTATTTCTTTGGCATTGGCAAACTCACTACAAAAGCCGTTCCTTCACCCGGTCGGCTGGCCACGGTTACTTTACCGTTATGCAGCTCAACGATCTTCTTAACCAGTGATAGGCCCAGGCCACTACCTCCCCCGCTCGCTGTTCTAGCTTTGTCTGCCTTATAGAAGCGATCAAAGATGCGAGGTAAGTCTTCTTCAGAGATACCAATTCCACTATCTTGAATCTCCACCTCTACCCGCTCATCTATCGTTCGAAGCTTGATATGAATACATCCATTCCGGGGAGTGAATTTAATACTGTTATGAAGAAGATTGGTCCAGACCTGGGTCATTAAATCTTTTACCGCAGTTACATTCACTTCCTCCAATTCAGCCTCTACCTCTATATTTTTCTCCAGCCACTGTGGCTCAGAAGCCAAAATTGTATCTCTAAGCTGCTTATCCAGACGATAAACCTGATTTTCAAACGGAAAATTGCCTGATTCAAGCGCGGACAGCTTCAATAAATTATCACTGAGTCCAGATACGCGGGTACTCTCAGCCACGATAATATTAAGGTAGTGCCTCCTACTCTCCACATTCAGAGTCTCATCCTGCAGCGCAAGAGCAAACCCCCGAATCGAGGTTAGTGGAGATTGAATTTCATGCGATACGTTGGAGATAAAATCCTGGCGCATGGTCTCCATCTGACTCAGCTCACTTGCCATTACATTGATACTCTCAACAATTTCTCCAAATTCACCGTATTCCCTATTATTATCCAATACTACATTAAAATCACCCTTAGCAATTCGTCCTAACCCTTCAATGATTGATCTATAAAAGACACGTTCCCAGCCACGAAATAGCTTGGAGACTACCAATGCCATCATGAACAAGATCACAATACCGACCATCACGCTGATTAATTGGACCAAATAATCCGAGGAGGGGCGCCCAGCCCTGCTATATATCCAGTTCATTAGGAAATAAGCTGCAGTCCAGCTAATCCCAACGCCACCGAAATAAACAAAGGACATCCCAATCCGCTTAATGATCTCCTTAAATCGATTCATGCCTCAGCCTCCAACCGGTAACCTAGACCACGGATCGTACGAATAACGAATCCATAGTCATCCTGATTGAACCGTTCACGCAAACGGTTGATATGCACATCGAGTGTCCGCTCATTCCCTTCAAAATCATAACCCCAAATTTCTTCGATCAGCCTGTCTCTTGTCAATGTTTGCCCCGGATAGCTGCCCAGCTTAAACAACAGCTCAAATTCCTTAAGCGGCAAGGTAATTTCCCCATACTCTGAAGAGACCTCGTAGGTTTTGCGATTCATACGCAATCGGCCTACGGTCACACTTTGCGCGGCAGAAATCTGATATCGTTTAAGCAGCGCCTTTACTCTCGCAATAAGTACAACCGGCTCAAATGGCTTGACCAAATAATCATCACTACCCAACTCAAAGCCTTTTACAATTTGTGAGGTTTCCCCTTTGGCTGTCAGCATTAAAATCGGGAAATCATAGTTCTGGCGCATCCGCCGGCATAGCTCCCAGCCGTCCATGTTGGGCATCATCACATCAATAATAGCTAAATCTATGTTATTACCTTCCAGAATCTGAAGAGCCTCCAGTCCATCGGAAGCTCCATAGATCTCATCCATTCCTTCAGCTCTCAGAAATACTTCTACCAATTCGCGGATGTGCGGATCGTCGTCCACTACTAGTATTTTTGTCATGTATCACTGGAGCCTCCTCTTCAATGTCCTGAACCTCGGGGTTATTCATCTGTAGCTGCTGGGTGGCAAATTCACGATACAGCTCATGGTTTTCCAGTAGTTCCTCATGACTTCCCATTCCGGTAATTTGACCTTTTTCCATAAAAATAATCTGCTCTGCATTTACAACAGTAGCCAAACGGTGCGCAATTACAATCGTAGTTCGACCCTTCATCAGATTGGACAGTGCCTTCTGCACCACGGCTTCTGATTGGCTATCCAAACTGGAAGTGGCTTCATCAAGCATAAGAATCTTCGGGTTCCGCAGCAGTGCTCTAGCAATAGCAATCCGTTGCCGCTGTCCACCAGACAGCTTCACACCTCTTTCGCCGACATCCGTATTATATCCTTCAGGAAGTGCATCAATAAAGCCATCTGCATAAGCCATTGCTGCTGCTGCGTGCATCTCCTCCCTGCTAACGTCACGATCCAATCCATAGGTTAAATTCTCAGCAATCGTACCGGCCAACAGTGGACTTTCCTGTGAGACATACCCTATAAGCTTCCGCCACGAACGCAATGAGAATGTAGACACTGGCTTGTCACCCAGCTTAATCAGACCTGACTGAGGCTCGTAAAAACGTTCTAGCAACGAGAACAACGTGGTCTTACCGCCCCCGCTCGGTCCGACAATAGCCGTCACCTGACCAGGAAGCATCTGGAAGCTCACATCATTCAATACCTTCTCACCATTTTTATAACCAAAGCTTAATCCCTCTACTGAGATCGGACCTTCTGTGCCATTTGCCTCTTCCTGTCCCTCATATACTTCCTCTTCTGCTGCCAAGGTCTCAATAATACGCTCTGAGGCACCCTTAGCTTTCTGAATCTGTGTGAAGAACGTAGTCAGTTGAGTAAGTGGCATAATAATCTGAATAAGATAAAGAATAAAGGCGACCAGTTCTCCAGCCGTCAAGACGCCGGAAGATACCTGCATCCCACCATAACCGATAATGACCACAAGAAGCATCATAAAAACAAAGGAGACGAGTGGACTGATCATCGCGCTAATCTTGCCTTCACGAATACCAAAGGAAAGCAGGTTCATAATTCCAGTCTTGCCTGCCTCGTACTCTTTTTTCTCTGCGCCTGAGGATTTGACCAGACGGATCTCAGATAAAACACCACTAAGTGTAGCAGTAAAAGAAGCTGTCTCATCTTGCATTCCCTTGGAAATTTTGTACATCTGCCGCCCAAGTGGTACTAGTATCAGCGCCGAAAGTGGAAGAACAGTGAATAGAACAAGTGTCATTTTCCAATTTAAAAATAGCAGAACTGAGATCGAACCTACAATGGAGATCACTCCGGTAAATAAGCTGGCTAGATGTTCAGAAATCAGCGTTTTGATGATCCCTGTATCATTCGTCATGCGGCTGACACTTTCTCCCGTTCGGTTGTCATTATAATAAGCCACAGGCAGAACTAGAAATTTACGCCACAGTCGGTCCCGCAGACCTGCAACCATCTTCTGACCTGCATAATTGAGCAGATAGATAGAGATCCCTCCCGCAATGGTCTGCGCAATAAACGCAGCTGCTATACCCGCAATCTGCAGCTTGCTCACGGAGGCCAGAGAGAAGCCATCCACCAAGTTCTTAGTGAACATCGGGATGACCAGACTGACCAATGTCGATATCATGCTTAACGCAATGGCTATAGCCAATAAGCCGTATGAAGGCTTGGTTTCTCTTAGTAGCGTTAAGAACGGCTTCAGCGCCATCTTTCGCTTGGATTCGGATTTCTTCATGACAATGACTCCCCTTTTCTAAATAGCTCTACAAGAAAAGCATAGTAATATCTTTCTCGCCTTACACCCATCCTATCTGCAGATTGTAAACTGAAGTTAAACGCGCCGATCAGACAATACTGCCTTATCATTTCCCATCCTGCGGGAATAGTCATAGGCCAAAATAACGCCCGTTACACTTAGCGTTTGTACCTTCTACGCACGCGTTCACGCATTTTTTGTCGCTTATCGTCTCAAACATAAATAAAACCCAAAATAATGTAAAAAAGTAAAAAAGGGTGTTTGTATCCCTTTTCAACACGTGTTACAGTGATAGAAGGGCCTACTATTGGCCACTCTACTCCATGCAAGATATTTAGTGAGAAAGGAGTGAACCATTTGCGAAAAGGCGTTATTCCATCTTCTATCACGTCTTTAAAATGGTTCAATTTTTTTGTATATGGAACCATGGTCCTCTTCACCAGCTTCTTTCAACTATACCTGCTGGATGTAGGGATGAACAAATTAGAGATTGGTGTCTTATTCTCTATGGGAGCGCTAGTATCCATATTTGCAAATCCATTTTGGGCGTTCTTAACAGACCGTTCTCAGAATATACGGCGTATCGTTTTGCTAATGTTATTCGGAACGCTAGTGTTCTCACAGTTTATGTTTCGAGCAAATACATATGAAACGATCTACAACGCCATTATTTTGTTCTATTTCTTCCAAGGACCACTATTTGCTCAAAGCAACACGATGATTCTCAGCTATATTGACGGAACTAATCAGCGCTTCCGTTCTTTCCGGCTTTGGGGTTCAATAGGGTGGGCAGTGATTGCGATTGTCGCCGGCTTTATCCTGGATTGGGCTGATGTATCCGTCTTGACCTATCTGCTTACAGCGTTACTAGGTGCATCAATCCTATCCGTTCTTGTATTGCCTAAAATTAACCATACCATTATGAGAGCTCCGATGCCGTATAAGGGCTTAAGTAAGTTGATTTTCAATCCTTTTTTCTTGTGCTTTTTATTGTTTGGTATTCTGGTATCCATTCCAAACACTATGAACACCACATTTATATCCTTGTATATTACGGATCTGGGCGGCTCTAAAAAAATGATTGGTCTTGCCGTATTCCTCTCCTCCATTTTGGAGGTAGGCGTATTTGTTCTCTGTGACCGGTTCCTGAAACGTAAAATTTCTGTTCTGCTCGGCTGGCTTGCATTGGTCAGTGGTTTGTTCGTTCTGCGTTGGTGGTTTATGGCTGATGCGACTACTGCCCTTCAAGTGGTGTTCATTCAAATTTTACACTGCATAACGTTCGGCGGCTTTTTCTATGTAGGTACCCAATTGACGATGCTCCTGATTCCACGGCCTTATCGCTCTTCCGGACAAGCGCTCTACACCCTAAGCTGGAGTGGGATATCCGGTTTCATTGGAGGTATTCTCGGAGGTTGGATGTATCAGTATCTGGGTGCACAAAGCATGTATCAGACGGGTGTATTCTTGACGCTTATTGGAACGCTTGGCTTTGGTTTCATGTGGCTCTTTGTTAGCCGTGGTGGGTATCGTCCCCCTTCAGAGGAAGATGAAGAGATCTTCGACATCGAAGCATTATAATTCAACAAAAAGCAGGCTCTAACGTACCTTTTTGGGACGTTTGAGCCTGCTTTTTGTTGTTACCTTGATTAATTTATCTGTTTAGCCTTGTTTAGGAGGCTGAAATGAACTCTTCAGTGAAACGATAAGATTGAATACGAGATGTCCAGGCGCCGAATATTTGCTATCCACATTAAAATAGCCATGACGGAAGAACTGGAATTTATCCTGAGCCACGCTATCCTTAAGCGCAGGTTCAACAAACCCTTGCAGGATTTCTATGGACTTAGGATTAAGCTGATCTAAGAAGCTAGGCTCCGATTTCTCTACCGAGGAATCCAAACCTTCAACCTCCACAGCCTCATCCGCTTCTTCAGCAGAAATCAGAGGCTCGTATAGACGGAATTCCGCAGGAACTGCTTGACTAGCTTCTACCCAGTGCAACGTACCTTTTACCTTGCGGCCTGTAAATCCACTTCCGCTCTTCGTTTCTGGATCATACGTACAATGCAGCTCCACTACCTCGCCATTCTCATCCTTAATAACATCATTACATTTGATGAAATAGGCATGCTTCAGACGTACTTCATTACCAGGGAACAACCGGAAATATTTGTTCGGCGGATTCTCCATAAAGTCATCACGCTCAACATAAATTTCACGCGAGAACGGAATTTGACGTACGCCCATTTCCTCATTCTCTGTATTATTCTCCGCTTCAAGCCATTCTGTTTGACCTTCTGGATAATTGGTGATAACAACCTTAAGCGGTCGTAACACAGCCATAGTACGCGGTACAGTTAGCTTAAGATCCTCACGGATAAAGTGCTCCAGCATTTGCAGGTCCACCAGACCCTGACTCTTAGAGATACCCGCTTCATACACGAATTTACGAATCGCTTCCGGCGTATATCCTCTACGGCGTAGACCAGAGATCGTAGGCATCCGTGGATCATCCCAACCATCCACATGTCCTTCGTCTACAAGCAGCTTCAGCTTACGCTTACTAGTCATCGTTTGAGCCAGATTCAGACGACCAAATTCATATTGATGAGGGACAGCTGGCATCTCACACTCCGCTACAACCCAATCGTAGAATGGACGTTGATCTTCAAATTCGAGCGAGCAAAGGGAGTGAGTAATCCCCTCAATAGCATCTTCTAACGGATGAGCGAAGGTATACATTGGGTAGATACACCATTTATCGCCTGTGTTATGGTGATGTGCATGTGTAATCCGATAAATTACAGGATCACGGAGGTTAATGTTCGGTGACGCCATGTCAATCTTGGCGCGAAGAACCTTCTCACCGTCCTTGAATTCGCCTGCACGCATACGCCGGAACAGATCCAAATTCTCTTCGATACTACGATCACGATGCGGACTGTTCTTTCCTGGTTCCGTCAGCGTTCCACGCAATTGACGAATTTCATCCGCACTGAGGTCATCGACATAGGCTTTGCCCTTTGTAATTAATAATTCGGCACGTTTGTACATTTCCTCAAAATAATCAGATGCAAAACGCAGCTCTTCCCATTCATAACCGAGCCACTTTACATCTTCCTGAATCGAGTTTACATATTCCGTATCCTCTTTAGCCGGATTCGTGTCGTCAAATCTTAGGTTAGTCTTGCCACCGAACTCGTCCGCCAGTGTAAAGTTAATCCAGATCGCCTTGGCATGTCCGATATGTAAATAACCGTTCGGCTCCGGCGGAAAGCGTGTGATAACTTCCTTTACTTTACCGGTACGGAGGTCTTCGGTAATAACATTCTTAATAAAATTGGAGGGGGTGCTACGGTTCTCCACAGCTATCAACCTTTCATTCTGTAGTGTTACACTACTTCTTGTATAAACATGTTTCCTACTAATATACCCGTTAACCGTAGATTGTTCAATAAAAGGGGGCACAAGGCACGGATCATTTTTTAGTGTCTTTAGACCTTTTGACTTCTGTCAGGGCGATAGAGTAGCATGATAATCATAAGAAATAATCCATAATCATACATAAGGCCTTGTGCCAAAAAGGAGGCAACCGCTTGTTTAATTATGTCATCGATGAAGAGCTGATGTTAAAGCCGCTACTGCCAGAGCACGCTCGGCACATGTTCGCGTTAGTAGAGCACTCACGGGAACGACTACGACAATGGCTCCCTTGGGTGGATGCCGTTACGGAACAGGCCCACACTCTAAATTTCATCAAAAATGCGGTTAAACAAAGCACTGACAATGGTGCTTTTACCGCTGGACTATGGGTTCGCGGTGAGCTCGCCGGTGTTATTGGGTATCACCAGATTGACTGGCATAACCGATCTGTTGGGATCGGCTACTGGCTGGGTGAAGGATATGAAGGTAAAGGGTATATGACCAGTGCCTGTCGGGTGCTAGTAGACTATGCACTACTGGAAATGGAGCTGCAGCGTGTAGAAATTCGCTGCGCGACCGGAAATGTTTCCAGCCGGGCGATCCCGGAACGGCTTGGTTTTGTCCTTGAGGGTGTGATTAGACAGTCAGAGAAACTGCCTGACGGCTACGTCAACCATGCCGTATACGGTTTATTGCGTAGTGAATGGCAGCTGCTCGGCTAAGTTAGGCTAAGCAAGCAGCACATATAAGCTCATAAATAGAAATAAGCCTGGAAGGCACACGCCTCCAGGCTTATTTTGGTTTGTAGATAGTGTTTAACTCTCCGGCAGACCCAGCTGTTTTCGAAACTTGTTCCGCACTACGGCGGAGAGAGTTCCTAGCTCCGCAAGAGCTGCCAGTGCAGCTTCCTCTTGCAACCCCACTTGCATTAAATGTAGTACATGTGCCACGGACGCATCGCCAGCTCCACTTTCTTTTTTGACAATCGCATCTCCGGTTGAGATCTTTCCTTCACGAAGCACACGCAAGTAAAATCCGCTATATCTAGTGTCCAGCACTTGAGCCGGGAGATCTGCCGGGCCATGCTTTTGTGAGATTTTGAAGCAAGGATAACGTGGCTGGCTGACCTGCAGCACAGTGGTACCTATTTCGTACACATCGCCAATGCACACATCTGTCTCTAATAAGCCGGTAGTTGTTATATTTTCCCCGAAGGCAGAGTATTCCAGTTTCTTCCCAAGCTGCTGCTCCCAGTAGGGATAATGCTCGATGGGGTAGGCACAAACTGCCTTGTCAGGTCCTCCGTGATGTTTAAGGTCTGCTTGCCCGTCTCCATCAAATCCGCTCATATGTAGCTGAACTGATCCTTCTACAGGCATTTTATAAATCCCAGTCTCCAAAGGTTTCCCCCGATAATCCACTGTTACCGGCCGCCCCACATTAAGCGAGATGATCTCCATATCCTTCTCCTCCTGTCAGCATGCAGCACATAAAGATTTCATCCACATATCGACCGCCAAGATAAAACTCCTCCCGCAGACGTCCCTCTTCCACAAACCCGCATTTACGATAAAAAGAAAGCGCTGATTCATTACAGGATAATACGCGTAGACGCAGCTTGCGAATGGCGTTATCTGCGGCATGTTCCTTAATAGCCTCTATGAGCTGCCGGCCAATACCTAAACGTTGATAATCCGGATGAACAGCAATATTGACCTCGCACACATGCCTGTTACTCTCCATTCGACTAGGGCAGCCAAACCCAACATATCCGCATAGCTTGTCATCCTTTAGTGCTACTAGCTGCGAACCCGGGGGAGCATTCAGTAGATAATCCTCTTGGGAACGCCACATTAATGGCCCCGGGCTAGTGTTCTCCGTCCAGATCATATGATCCAGATGAATCAGTTCCCGCACGTCTTTAATCTCTGAGAACCTTATTATAAACCTATCCTTGTTGCTAAGTTTCATAAAGATGTACACCCCTTGCCTTGCACCTCTATAGAATTCACAGTAGATCATTTGAATCCACTATGCTCAACTCTCAACTATCCCATTGACCGCTCCAATGAATTTCCTCGGCGGTTGATATACGCATGAACGATAAAGAATCCTACGGACAGCAGTGCCATCGCACATGCCAACCATGCGGTAGGCGCTAAGCCTCCACTATCGTATAACCTACCCATTAAGTATGGTCCAATCACCCTACCGACTGCCCCCATGCCTCCACTTAGCCCTAAATAAAAAGGAGCACTGCGACCTGCATGATCCGAAATAAAGGAAGGCATGGCCGGAGATATCAGCATTTCCCCAAGCGTAGCGAGTACCATCCCAAGCACTAGACCTGAATAAGTCGGCATCCATAAAAGAACAGCATACCCAACCAAATAAAATAGAGCACTTACTGTCATTTGCGCCGTTGAGGTAGATGCGAACCAGCGTTTAATTACTGTTACGAGCGGTTGAGCCGCAAAAATGAGAATTCCGTTAAGCGTCCAGAGAAAACCATAAGTCTTCTTAGGCCAGCCCTCAGAAATAATGAACGGAGATACCCCTGTATTCCAGATAGAGTTCCCTAATAGTAGGAACATCGAGGCAATACCCATATAAAGATAGATTCGTGTATGCCCCATTAGCTTCCAGGTAGATTGTTTGTCAGGACCAGCCTTCTGGTGTTCTGCGACCTCCTGTGGAGAATCTCCTCCGACTTTCTTGAGATATACAAAAAAGAATACCGCAAATACCGCTGAAGTTACGCCGTTCATCACAAAGCTGAGCATATAAGAAATATCGGCCAAAAAACCACTTAACGCCGTTCCCAGTGCTACACCAATATTATTAGCGACATAAATAACATTAAACAGCTCTCCGCGCTGCTTCGTAAAACGAAAGCCGATAAATGCCTGAATCGCAGGTAAGGACAGTGAATTAAAGAGCCCTACCAGTCCCATCGCGACCATAAATAACGTCCAGTTGTTACTTGCTGCCGGCAAAGTGAACAGAGCAAGTGCATTCATGCCCAGCGCTCCAACAATCAGCCGGTTAACGCCTACCTTATGATAGAGTGAGCCCCCGAGTAGTTGACCCACAATTCCTCCAACTGATTGAATAAGAATCACTAATCCGGCATCCGACATGCTGCGTCCAAGCTCATCAAAAACATACATTGTAACCAATGGCCACATCAGTGCACTACCCGTTGCATTAATAAGACTAGCAATTAAAAATATCTTAACTTCTTTAGGATAATTCTGTAAAAACTTCATAAGTAGTGTACATCCCCTGTAATATATGTGTCATTATTCCATCCAGTATTATCCCAAAACAGGGTTCAGGGCAAGCAGACGCATTGACGTGCTATCGTGATAAAGTCTCAGTATACTTCACCTCTTATTTAGGACTAACTTCTAACGTAGCTGAGAAAAAAGTAGCACCTTTCACGTCCGCAGTCCTCCCTATTTCTACTATCTATTTATATTTTATAGTTGCCGCTGTCTTCCGTAAAGTAGACTAAACCATAATGAAGTGTTTCGTTATTACAAAGTCGGGGTAATAGAGCCTAGAAACACTCCCCCTTTTAAAATTCGCTGTGCATCCGAATTCGTTCCCCCGAGCTCGGATACATCACGGCGGATTTTATTTGTCTATACAGCAAAAAGCACCCCTCGACTATTCTAAGGAGTGCTCTATAAGATAGGTTTAGGCGTGTTTTTTTACACCGCTGCCAGACATGCTGTCTACGGACTGAATAGATGCAGGCTCTTTGCGCAGGTAAGCCATCCAATAAGCTGCCGCAACAAAGATCGCACCGCCCGTCAAGTTTCCTAGCCATACCGGAACAAAATTGTTGAAGTACTCTCCCCATGAAAAATAACCTTCAAAAATAGCTGCCGGAATTAAGAACATGTTGGCTACAACGTGCTGGAAGCCGATAGCTACAAAAGCCATCGTTGGGAACCAGATACCGAGGATTTTGCCACTGAAGTTATCTGCTCCATAGGAGAGCCATACCGCCAAAGCTACGAGCCAGTTACAACCGATACCGGAAACAAATGCCGGCAAGAAGTCTGCCTCAAGCTTATGTCCTGCCATCTCCACTAATTTTTCTAAATACACACCGTCAGAGGTTAAACCAACCACGTGACCGAAAAAGTAAGCTACAAACAAAGCTCCCGCTAGATTGCTCAGGGTAATCAATACGAGATTCTTAATAACTTCCCAGAAGGATATCTTCTTCGCCATAAAGGCGAGTGGCACAGCCATCATATTGCCTGTCAGCAATTCTCCCCCTGCAAGCAGTACTAGAATCAATCCTACAGGGAAGACAGCTGCCCCAATAAAGTTAGCGATGGATCCCCATTCATGTGGTGCGCCAGCAATGACGCGAATATCCAGTAAAAATCCGAGCGCGATAAACGCTCCTCCCAGAAAGCCCAGAATTAGTACGGTGCTTAAAGGATTGTGCGCCTTTTTTATGCCGTTCTCGACCGTGACTGCGGCAATCTGCTGCGGTTTATTATAAGCCATGATTCCTATCCCCTTCATCTATTTACTTAAAATTTGTTCCTTTACGACCATTGTAGCGTGTCATAAAACACATTAACGTGATAATTATCACTTAACGAAAAACTAAGTGAAACTTTTCACTGACATGTCAAATTTAACGAAGCGCATCCATAATTACATTTGTAAGAACAGGCTCCATATTATTTTAAAGGTAAATAGTACCATCATCAATCACAAAAAACCGGAGCCATATATGGCTCCGGTTTACCCAACTTTATTGTTCACAGGCAATTAAATTATACGGTTACTGCCTCTTTGCTTGGTACTGATGCCGGTAGCGATTCGAGGCCTACTGTATTCAGGAAGTTCCAAGGCTTGTTGTAATGAGGTTGGAAGAAGAAATCGATAAAGGCAAGCTGATCGATTGTCATTTTATTTTGAATACATACAGATACTGTGTTGATCGATTGCGTCAAATCCGTTTTGGACAAGATTTGCGCTCCGAGAATGCGGCGTGTGGCGCGATCAAATACCACTTTTAATTGCACCTGCTCGAAGGTTGGCATAAATTCTGGACGGTAATTGTCAATAATCATGGTAGTTTCTACGTCCATTCCTTCAGCCTTAGCCCCTTCTTCAGTAAGACCGGTAGCAGCGATATTATCTTCATAAATCTTAATGCCCGAAGTCCCTTGAGTACCCATATAAGGAATCGTCTCTTTCACTAAGTTACGTGCGACCAAAGTGCCCATCCGTACGGCATTGGTTGCCAGTGGAATATAAGCGTGCTTACCTGTAGGGTTGTAATGAATCGCGCAGCTGTCACCAGCGGCATACACATCTGGGCAACTAGTCTGCATATAATCATTGACCAGAATTGCGCCATTTGGCAGCATATCCACTTGACCTTTTAACAGCTCAGTATTCGGACGGAAGCCGATGCAGAGAATTACAAGATCCGCCTCATGCTCCCCTTCGCTTGTGATAACCTTGGTAACTTTACCACCTTCACCAGCAAAAGAACTTACCTTCTCATTCAGCGCTAATTTAATACCATGATCCTTAAAGGATTGTTCGATCGGCGCAGTAAACTCTGGGTCCAAATATTTATTCAAAATACGATCTTCACCATCAATCAGCGTAACTTGCTTTCCGTTCATTTGGAAGGCTTCCACCAACTCAACGCCGATATATCCAGCGCCTACGACTGTGATTTTATTCGCTTGTTTAGCTTTTTCTATAATGGTATTGGAATGATCATAGTTCTTGCAAAGCAAGACGCCTTCCAGCTCAATCCCTTCGAGCTTCGGTACAATCGGCCATGATCCCGTAGTCATAATCAGCTTATCGTAGGTATCGTCAAACTCCTGTCCGGTTACCAAATTGCGAACACGCAATGTTTTGGACTTCGTATCCACAACGGTCACTTCATGACGCATGTTGGTCTTTACACCAAGCTCAGCAAGCTTCTCAGGGGAAGAATAGAACAGCCCGTGCGGGTCCTTGACCACTCCACCTACGTATAAAGCAATTCCACAAGATAAGAAAGAAATATTATCATTACGCTCATACACCGTAATCTCGGCTTCCGGGTGAAGCTTGGCAGTATTTACAATTGCGGCAGTTCCGGCATGGGTACATCCAATGACAGCTACTTTCATTATTTTCTTCCTCCTTCAAATGGACAACCTGGTTATATATTCGAATTGCTTGACTGACCAAATTAGATATCTGATCACCGATAAGTTAATTGTGATTTATTTCACTTTATAAACTGATTATATTGTGATATTTATCACATTACAAGTCTTTTCGCCTATATTCTCAGATTGTTCACAATTTTAAGCATTTTCCGTCACTGCTGCCGATTGCGACCTCGTTAGCTTTGCCCTGGGCGTAAGACATTATGTTCTGCCCCCTCAGGATATACTTTCTTATAACGCGCAAAAAAAGGCTTCCCCCTAAACCAACAGGGAAAAGCCTGATCATAAACTGAATCTACACCAAACCGTGAATCACGCCATCCTCATCCATCCATAGTGCCTCAGCAGCTGGCTTAGCCGGTAGACCTGGCATCGTAACGATATTGCCCGTAATCACTACAGCAAACCCTGCACCGAGCGAAAGGGTAATATCACGGATACCTACCGTGAAACCTTCTGGAGCGCCAAGCAATCTAGGCTGATCTGAGAAGGAATAAGGGGTCTTCGCCATACATACTTGAAGATCATTTAACCCAAGACGCTCAATCACCGCTAGGCTGCGTTTGGCCGCAGGGGAAAAGTTAACCTCCGCACCACGGTAAATTTCGCGAACAATCTTGGTGATTTTGGAAGAGATGTCGAGTTCATTCTCATACAAAGGAGCAAAACGTTCAGTGTCGCTATGATCCAGAAGTTTCTTTAATTCCGAAGCCAACTCTTGTCCGCCCGCACTACCTTCTGCCCATACCTTGGATATTGCCGCAGGAACGTTCAATCGGCGACAAGCCTCCACAACGTCATTAATCTCTTCTGGGCTATCGCCTTCAAAATGATTAATGGCAACAAGAACAGGCACCCCAAATTTGCCGAGATTCTCTACATGACGCTCCAAATTAGACAATCCAGAGCGCAGCGCCAACCGGTTCTCCGTTTGGAGCTCATTCTTAGGTACACCACCGTTATATTTCAAGGATTTCACCGTCACGACAAGCACTGCCGCTGAAGGGGTTAGACCCGCTTGCCGGCATTTGATATCCATGAATTTCTCTGCACCAAGATCCGCTCCGAAGCCTGCTTCCGTAACCACAACATCTCCCAGCTTGAGTGCATAACGAGTACCAATAACACTACTGCAGCCATGTGCGATATTCGCAAATGGACCACCGTGTACAATAACAGGAGTGCCCTCCAAGGTCTGCACCAGATTAGGCTTAACTGCTTCCTTCAGCAGCGCTGTCATCGCTTCAACTGCCCCTATTTGCTCGGCCGTTACAGGCTGTCCCTCTTGGTCATACCCAATCAAAATACGGTTCAGACGCTTTTTGAGATCATTCAGATTATCGCATAGGCATAATACAGCCATAATCTCAGAAGCTGTTGTAATCTGAAATCCACTTTCCCGCACGGCTCCATTTCCATCTCCGAGCCCTGTCACTATATTCCGCAGACTGCGATCATTCATATCCATCACGCGTTTCCAAACGATACGCTGCGGATCAAGACCCAGCTCATTACCTTGGAAGATATGATTGTCAATCATCGCAGACAATAAATTATGTGCAGAAGTCACCGCATGAATATCACCCGTAAAGTGCAAATTAATCTCATCTGCCGGAATGATCTGTGACTTGCCGCCGCCCGTGGCACCGCCTTTCATGCCTAAGCATGGTCCGAGGGATGGTTCGCGCAAGGCAGCCACGGTCTTTACTCCTGCTGCGTTCAGTGCCTGTGCCAGCCCAATGGTTGTTAAGGTCTTCCCTTCGCCAGCAGGGGTTGGATTCACCGCAGTGACCAATACCAGCTTGCCATCTGGTTTGTTCTTCATGTCTTCCCATAAGGACGGTGAAAGTTTACTTTTATATTTGCCGTATAGTTCCAGATGCTCTTCGCCAATTCCCGCTTGTGCTGCTACCTCTGTAATTAACTTCATGCTTGTATTGAACCCTCCTGCCGTTATTATCCTGCTGTATTCCACGCTTTATGCATATTTTGCATGGGCATTACATTCTCTTCAAAGAATACATGGTCTCTGTAAAGCGTCAAGTATAATTTATCACAACAAAATTTAAGGCGCCTATTCTATATTCCTATGTATAAAAAGAAAATCCCGTCGAGGCTCGGCCAAAGACCGAGGTCGAAAGGATACTTGTAAAATAACAATTCATCAGTCCCTAGAATGATCTACAGTAAGGACTCAATCTGTTCTGACATCGTTTCTGGCGATTCCTTTGGCTCCACACGAGCTACTACATTACCGCCACGATCAATAAGAAACTTCGTGAAATTCCAGCTGATATCACTGCTGTCGCCAGTACCCGGCTGCTGCTCTTTTAAATAATTGAAAAGAGGGCTGGCATCCGGTCCATTCACATCCACTTTGGCAAACACAGGAAATGTAACGCCATAATTAATCTGACAGAATTCTTCTGCCTCTTCACTTGTACCCGGCTCCTGACCCGCAAATTGGTTGCAGGGGAATCCTAATACTACAAGTCCCTGATCCCCATACTGCTCGTATAGCTTCTGGAGATCCCCATACTGCGGTGTAAGTCCGCATTTACTAGCCGTATTGGCAATCAGCACTACCTTACCTTCATACTCTGTAAATGACACTTCTTTACCCGAAGGCGTAACGCCGGAAAAATTGTAGATCGACATCCTAATTCCCCTTCCTTCCATGTACTTAGACTACACTACGTATCTTACCCGAATTGTAACAGAATGCAACTTATCGACACTTTCTGTAAACACTAAGATAAAAAAAAGCAGCCCTATGTATTTCTTAGGACTGCTCTCTATCACTCTGTTATTTGGATACGGGTACGACATCATAATATTCTTCCAGCGTAATCCCTTTATCCGCAATATAAGTAGCTATATCCTTGCCCACATAACGGATATGCCAAGGCTCATACTTATATCCTGTAATGTCCTGCTTTCCTTCTGGAAAGCGGATGATATAACCATATTCGGTTGCATGCTGCGCTAGCCACTCCGCTTCCTTCGTTCCACCAAAACAGCTCTCCGCAGCACATTTCCCGTCACTTCCTGAGACATCGATAGCAAGCCCTGTCTGATGCTCGCTATAGCCAGGCACGGCACTGTAAGTACGAGCCAGTTCTTCTCCGTCTTTCTCAACATAACGATTGAACAGCCTTGTTTGGGTTTCCTTAGAACGGTAGGCCGAAACGCCAGCCAAGTAAATCCCGTCTTCCTCTGCGCCTGCGAACAGTTTCTCTAATGCTTCGGCAGCTTCCTTACGCATCATACGCTTCTCGATTTTCTCTTTAAATGTAAACCGCACTTCCGGGTAGACTAGATCCGTTGGCTTATAGTTGTCCGGCAGTCCATACTCCTTATTCACCATCACAGCTATGCTGTCAGGCTCTTTAAAAGAATCATCAGTGCTATTTCCCTTGCCGTTACTATCCGGTTCGGACGGATCAGAGGGATCCGTTGTATTAGACGGGTTAGCTACCACTGGGTCTGTTATGCCCTCTTCGGTGCTGTTTCCATCTTCACCAGGCTCAGCTTGAAGATCATCCTGCACATTTATATTGGAACCGCTACTATCTGAAGCAGAAGGAGAAGGCGTCGTATATTTCCCAATCCCCCACCCAACAGCAATAACGACAATTAACAAGATTATTATTTTCAATTTTTTAGACATCTGCAAGATCTTCCTCCTCGAAGTCGAAACACTCTATTTATCTATTAGACAAGCTTTCCTTCAAAAATGTTACACTAAGATCCTTTTTTAGACAAATATCGCTCGGATAATTGTGCCTACAAAATAAAGTTACCATAGGGAGTTAGCTTGTCCGCTAACTTCCCTATGGTAACAAGTTTTAGTTATGAAATTCCACTCACATTATCTGGATGTGCCTCTGCCGCCACTTTTAAAGCCGCCGGAGCTACCACGTCCACCCCGTGAGGAACCCGTATTTCCGCTGTTGCGGCCGCCTTTACCAGCGCCACCCTTGGCACCGCTATAGCCGCCTTTGCTACCTTTACCACCTTTGCCGCCGCCTCTAGACGGGCCCGTACCGTAGCCGCTGCCTAAGCCGCCTCGTGGTGTGCCACCAACGTAAGCGCCGCCGTCTGCACCTCTGGCTACGTTCTCGCTGTAGCCAGTGCTTGGGCCGCCCTTCCGGTTCGCACCGCGCGAACCGGCACTGCTAGGCGCTGCTGCGTTGCCGCTAGCTGGCGCATCGCCTCTGGAGGCGAAGGCGCCATAGCCGCCGCCTACTCGTACTACGCCGGCAGCCTTGCCGCCGCCCTTAGGTGCGGCAGCGTCAAAGCCGCTGCCGCCGCGCTTGCCAGCCGCCGCATCGGAACGACCACCGCGGCGACCTTCTGCAGGCGCACCCCAGCCGCCTGCTTCCTTACCGCGGCCGCGGCCACCTTGCCGCGCTCCGCCTTCGCCGCGCGGAGCACCGCCGCGGCCAGAGCCGCCGGTCTTCGGTCCGCGGCCCGTGCGCGCTGCCTCAGCGCCGCCGCTTTGACGACCGCCGTGGCGTCCGCCGCCTTGTACTGCAACGAATTCGCCAACGCCGAATTCATCTTTGTCGTAACGGCGGCGATCCAGGCGCTGCGAAATGCCGTGCTCAATCAAGTCTAGTCCATCTTGCTCACGTGGAGAAGTGAACGTAATTGCAAGCCCTTTACCTCCGGCACGGCCTGTCCGGCCGATCCGGTGAATATAGCTATCCACATCAAGTGGCATATCGTAGTTAAAGATATGAGTGATACCTTCGACATCCAGCCCCCGAGCCGCTACATCTGTGGCTACAAGAAGCTGCAGCTTCGCATCACGGAATCTCTTCATTACACCTTCACGTTTACCTTGAGACAAATCACCGTGCAGCTCATCACAATCATAACCTGCTGCTTGGAGTGCTTCGTTCAGCTTGGACACCCGACGTTTGGTCCGGCAGAAAATAATAGCCAAGTAAGGACGATCCCGTTCAATCAATGTTTTGAGTGCCTCTTCTTTATTACGATCCGAGACTTCCACGACTTGCTGTTTGATATTATCCAGCGGAATCGGAGAACCACTCTTAATAATGATATCCAGAGGCTCTTTCATGTAATTAGCTGCGAGACGTTTAATCGGATCTGGCATCGTCGCAGAGAACAACATCGTTTGACGGCGATAAGGAACAGCCGTAATAATGGTCTCTACATCCTCCAAGAATCCCATATGCAGCATTTGATCCGCTTCGTCCAGAACGAGCATCTTAACGCCACTAAGATCGAGCGTCTCGCGGCGCATATGATCTAGCAGTCTGCCCGGTGTACCGATAATAAGATGTCTGCCACCTTCCAGCTTACGCAGTTGCTTCTCAACATCCTGACCACCATAAACGGCCAAGATTTTAATATCCGTATGACGCGCCAGCTTACGTGCCTCTTCTGTAATCTGCAAAGCCAACTCACGTGTTGGGGCCATAATCAGCGCCTGCGGATAAGCTCGCTCCGTGTGGATCTTGTCCATAATTGGCAGCAAGAAAGCTAATGTCTTCCCTGTACCTGTCTTCGCTCTTGCAATTACGTCCAGACCCTGCACCAATGGCGGTATTGCTTCCTGTTGCACTGGTGTAGGCTTAACGATGCCTTGACCTTGAAGCAATGTACACAGTAATTCTGAAACACCTAATTCTTTAAATCCCGGCAAATTCTCCACCTCACTATTTTCTCAGATAAATTTGATTACATCTCTTACTTAACTTCCGTCTTCCAAAGCCCTATTCAGGCAGCCCTTACCCGACTGTCCTTTTGGGGGCGTATGCTACAGATTCAGCTATATTCAAACAAAAGCGGAAGAACCCCGTCACCGGCATTCTTCCGTCCCATGTATCCCTTGACCCGTTAAAAGAGTGCGGTCAAAGTTCGGTTTCTGGGCAGCAGCGATCCACCGGACGTTTAGACGGCACTCCATTTGCGTTCCATTCCACTTTATACAATAGAAGTAAAGTTAAGCTTAGAAAGTTATCTTTTATATTGTACTTGATAGAACGGCATTTGTGTGAACCTGCAGAATAATAATTATTCTATCCTGCAGGTTAGAACCTTCCCGATTTAAAAATCGCATAGATCAACCATAGGAACATCAGAAGCGCTATTACGCCGCCAATCTCCACTGTAGGAAAATTCCATAACACTGAAGGCTGACCGCGCATCGCAGTGCCTATAATGAGTCCAACCATGATGATACTGAACGCAAGCATCACAATACTAAATGCTAAGCGGTTCCCAACCCGGTCCAGCTTTCGCTCCAGATGCTCGAGCTCAGGTGCCGCAATCTCTACCTTTAGCTTTCCCTTAGTAATTAGCGCAGATAACTGCCTTGCCTGCCCAGGAAGCTCTAAAAGACTCTCCGTTAAATCGGCTACGCCTCCAAGGAACTTGCGCTGCAATCGGGGACCACTAAATCGCTGCTTCACAAGTTCACGTCCAAAAGGCTCTGCCATCTCTAAAATGCTAATCGTTGGATCCAAATTGCTAATAACACCCTCAAGCGTCAGCATCGTCTTACCAAGCATCGTTAGATCCGGGGGAAGAACTAATCGATGCTTCCGAGCAATGCCAAACAGATCATTTAGCGCTTTGCCTATGCTCATCTTACTGAACGGAACATCATAATACTCTTCGCGAAGTCGATCCATATCATTATGCAACGCTGCTCGATCAGCATCCTCAGGGATGACGCCGAGACGCAAAATTGCCCGGACCATCGCATCCGTATTCTTACGCATTAGTGCGATGACAAGCGCAGACAGCTGCTCTTTCATCTCTTCGTTCAGCCGCCCCATCATGCCAAAATCAATCAAAGCCAGCTTCCCATCAGCCATTCGTATAACATTCCCTGGATGCGGATCCGCATGAAAAAAGCCATGAATGAAGATTTGCCTTAGCATCATTTCCACGAGCTGCTGAGCGATAACCTTAAGTTTAACTCCGTTACTCAATAACTCATCGCGACGACTCAGCGTAATCCCTACCACATATTCCATCGTCAGCACCCGTTCTGACGTATAGTCCCAATGAATATCCGGTATGTATACTCCGTCATAATCCATCTGTTGAGCAATTTTCTCTGCATTGCGTCCTTCTTGGCCGTAATCCAGCTCGCCAAGCAGAGATTTCGAGAATTCCTCTACCATACGGGACAACTGATATTGCCTCGCCCAGCCTAGCTGCTTCTCAGCAAGGGCGCTTAGATCTTTGAGAATTTCCAAATCCCTACTCATCGTTCGCAGTATACCAGGGCGCTGAACTTTAACAGCCACGACCTGCCCACTGTGAAGAACAGCTCTATGCACTTGACCGATCGACGCAGCCGCAAGGGGAGTATCCTCAAAAGAATTAAAGATCTCATCCATCCGTTGATCGAGTTCATGCTCCACAATCGTGCGCACGCGCTCCACAGGGAACGGGGGCACATTATCCTGTAGTTTTACCAATTCTTGAATAATAGAATCAGGCAGCAGATCCGAACGGGTACTGGCGAGTTGTCCAAGCTTAATAAAGGTTGGGCCCAAATCCTCCAATACGAGACGAATCCGCTCCCCGAGTGTAAGACTTGTATGAGCTTCTTGCGTTACAAGACGGCGTGGAAGGGATAATAAATGATAGAGCCCCAGCTCCTCCACCATATAGCCAAAACCATGGTGCATAAGCGCCATGGCAATGGACCGGTATCGTCCGGCATGTCTGATACGTACTGCCATTTAGTCCGTACGCGTTTCCGCCGATGTTCCTTCTAGATGGGAAATGCCCTCCAGCTCGGCCAATCGACGCTCCAATACAGCAATTCGGCCTTCCAGCTCGTCAATATCACTTTGTACAGGAACCTTCATTTCCTTCAACACGCGTTGTACTTGTTCTTGTACAACAGACTTGAGCATACCTCGCTCTTCCTCACCGCGTTCAATCAGACGGTCAACAAGGGCCTTAGACTCCGAAGGAGCAAGCTCCCCACGCTTCACTAGTTCCTCAACAACCTTTTCTACTTTTTCCTTACTAACAATGGTGAGGCCCACTCCTAAAGAGATCGCTTTTTTAAACAAATCACTCATAGTACTTCCTCCCAAAGATTCCGTTTCGTTACAAACGGAGTTGATGATTAAAGTATACCTCACTGTGTGCGTATTTCAAAAAAACGCAAAATCCCTTAGTTACTTACCGGAATACGTGCAGCCCAAGTAGCTGCCTGCAAGATCAGTTTACGTAGTGCTGGATGGCGGAAGGATGGCTCATGATGCCCAGGCATAAGGAACACTACTCGTCCTAAACCATAGCTGTGGCACCATGCAGCTGGAAGCCATTGACCCTCCGATTCATACTGAAGAAGAATAGTCCGATCTGTGAACGGATCAAATTCGAAATGATAAGGCTCTTCATCCAGCTGGAAGTCTTCAACGCCCTCAGTAATGTCATGCTCTAGCACCTTAAAATTCATTGGCTCGTAAGCAGTGTGACCATTAAAGCGTCCACCGATCAGCTGAGCTAGTTCGTTACGCTTCGTCAATGAAGCACCTGTATGAAGAACAATCAGTCCTCCACCACCGCTCACATAGCTGAGTAGGCCAGCGGTTTGCTGAGGAGATACAGTTTCATTCCATAATTCGTTGTAGGCAATGCATAAGTCATAACTTCCCAAATGCTCAATACGCATCATTTTTTTATTTTCTGAACACTGAACGGTTAATAAATCATTTAAGATCTCGCTAATTTGTTGGTCCACTCCTTGAAGTGGATGGAAACGGGGATGGGTATAATCACCAAGTAACAGACATTTTCTTTTGTCCATGGGGATCCTCCTCCTTATTCATTGTTATTATTCATCACATGTTGCCTATATTCTAAGGAAAACTGCTGCGAATGTCCATGCAGATGGCAGGTTTACTACTCGTAAGGCATCCTCTTCCGGGTAAAAAAGCATCCCCACCCATTGAATCCGGCGGGAATGCTTCTGAATAGTAACGTAAATCTTGTAAAGCTTCCGCACACTGTGGTCTAGCGATTCGCCGCCACATATTTGCCCAACTCTACAATCATGCTTCCCATCCGTTCATGCTCAGGCATGATGATACGTTGTAGGCCCTCTTCTTTTAGAGCCTCAGAGGTAATACGCCCTACAGAAACAGCAAGCACTTTATCCTCGAAAGACCTTAGCATCTCCTCCAGCTTGCCCTGTTCCCGAGCAAACTGAGAGAGGAAACGAAATTGTGGCGCACTTGTAAAAGCCACGGCATCAATCTTACCTTCTATGATTTCTGTAAGCAATCTTTCAAGCTCACCCGGTTCTGGTAGAGTATGACGATACGGCAGCACTTGGCGGGTATTCGCCCCAGCCTCCTGCAGCCATGCGAGCATACGAGGAGCTGGATCGCCGTGCAGCTGCAGTACGACCTCCTTGCCCTTCAAATCCAAAGATTGAAGCCCACGAATCAATCCGATCGTACTTCCGTCGTCGTCACGAACCTCCGGCGTAAGTCCTCTTTTTTTCAAAGCATTCACTGTCTTATAACCCCGTGCAGCAATAATAGAACCAGAAAGGACCTCTAAGAAACGCTCAGCGATATTAAGGCGTTCAGCCGTTTGGAAGAGAGCATCCAGTCCCATGCCTGTGGTAACGATCACCAAATAAGGTGGATGGCTGATCCATGAATTCAATCCTTCCTCCAATGCCTCATCATCAAGAAAGACAGTACCTTGAGCAGGTCGACATAACGCCGTCCCCCCCATATTTTGCACCAGCTTGGCCATCTCTTCCGATTTGCGCGGACCCGCCAAGGCGACCGTGAACCCCTTCAGTTGCTCTGCCATGTACTATTATCTCTCCTCTCTCCGTTGCCTAACCCAACATTATTGTTTATCAGTATACTTGCAAAGGGCTGCAAAAGGGAAGATAAAAGCATCGTTTTCCTATATGAAATATATATTATTACTAGGAGGAGTGTATTTTAAAGCTACTCACAAGCTTTTGCAGTTCCTCCGCAAGACGGCTAAGGTCGGTAGACGAAGACGCCATCTCTTCAACAGAAGCGAGCTGCTCTTGCGCTGCCGTCGCGATGGTCTCTGTATTCACAGCCGCTTCTTCAGAGATGCCGCGAATCTCTCCTATAGCCTTCTCCATGTGATCTGATTCCACCAATAAGGTCTGTACAGCCCCACCCATTGCCTCGATCTTCTCTGCGGCACTCTTGACCGCTCTACGTATACGGGAGAAAGAACGTCCGGAAGTATCCACGGCCTCTATCCCTTCGGTTACGCGCTGCTTTGTGTCTTCCATCGTATGAGTCACCAGCGTCATCTCACTATTAATGGCGGTAATCTGCTCTGCAATCAAATGCGCTGATCTCTCTGATTCCTCTGCCAGCTTACGCACTTCAGCAGCAACAACGGCAAATCCACGGCCATGCTCTCCAGCTCTGGCCGCCTCAATAGAAGCATTGAGAGCTAACAGATTGGTCTGACGGGCAATCCCTGTGATGACGCCGACAATGCCCTCAATTTGACCGGTCCTTTCATTTAGCTTGTCGATTACACTGCCAAGCTCTCCCACCGTTCTATCGATACCATTGATCTTATCCACCACGCTGATGACGGAATCATTTCCTTCCGAAGCAGAGAGTGAAGTCTTGTCCATCATCGCAGACACCTGCTCCATATATACGGAAATATGATCCACTTCGCTTGTCGTCGCCGCTGTACTTTCCATTCCTTTGCGTACACCGATCACCTGCCGTTCCGTCCCTGCCGCTACCTCCTGAATCGCTATCGTCATTTGTTCGATTGTTTGGGCATTCTGCTCCGCACTGGCAGTCAGCTCTTCGGCTGAAGAGGAGACATTACTCGTCATCTCCTGCACACCTATGATCATCTCGCGCAGGCTGAGCACCATTAATTGAAAGTTCTCGGCTAGCATGCCAATTTCATCTTTGCGGAAAGCTCCCATGTCTTCGGACAGATCCCCTTTGGCTATCACGGCAGTTGCTTTCCGCAAACGGATCAGAGGCTTCAAGATAGATTGAATATTAAAATAGATTACGATCAGTGCAAGCAGAACGGAAACTACAATTACAAGCAGCGCTGTATTGCGGATTCCACTCGTTACTGAAGTCACTTCATCTATGCTTATCGTGCCTCCGATTCTCCAGCCCGTAAGCTCATTTACCATAAACGTCATCTTTTTATGCGTACCCTTGTAGACATAATCAAAAGTACCTTGATCTTCCTCAAACATTTTCTTTATAAAGTCATCGGATGACTCCAGCCCAATAGCCTCTGTTGGATGAACAAGATATTTCTTGCTGTTATCCAGGATAATAATATATCCTTCCTTGCCCACCTTGGTCGCGGTCAATTCTCCTAATGCAGATAGATTGAGATTCAGGGTTATTACCCCGTCACCGCTCTTCAGGACCGTTGATATCGCGATCGCCGTTTCCTGATTCACAGTTTGAAAGGCCGGAGAAATCACAACACCTTTCCCGTGCTTCAGAGAATTAATATAGGCACTTTCCTGCCTGGGATCATAGCCTTCGGGCAGCTTGGCTTCCGAAGCATGGATCGATTGCCCTCTGCTTGTACTAACATAAATATCTAGCACATCAGGATGTAGCACAGCATATTCCTTTAATCTGTCCTTCATAGAAGCTACCGTCTCTCCATTTGCCTCACTGTTGGTCCCCTCAGCGGTGAACTCAGCAGCAAAATAAGAAATAGCATCTATTTTCGATTGAATATTCGAGTTGATGATTGCATCTACTGCCTCAACACTTTCGGTAGCATTGTTCACCAGTTGATCTTCCACTTCATGGCTAGCAGATTGATAGGTTCGCCAACCGATAATGATACTGGGCAACAGTAGAACTAATAGGTATGTCAGAATTAATTTGGTTCGGATACTCATACCCGCTTTTTTGTTCATAGATGTCATCACACTCTCTCTCTTCGAGTCTTAAAGAAGGACTTATTTACCAGACTTACTATATAATTATATATCCTCCTTTGGAACCGATTTTCCTCCTATCTTTCTTCATTTTTCTCATCATTCTTAAAAATTGTCATATAAACGCAACAAAAAGACCGCCTCAAAGAGAGCGATCTACTCAAATAAGCCTATTTCTTATCATTACCGTAGCAAAAGGCTCCGGTTCTTTCATCCTAGTTCACGTTCTTATTCTTGCAGTTCGGGCAGACGCCTCCGAATACCACATGAGCATGACCAATGGTATAACCTGTATCCTTGGCCACTGTGTTCATCCAGTCTCGTGGAACTTGATTCATTACCTCATCAACCGCACCGCAAACCTCGCAAATGATATGCTGGTGATCATCCATGCGGGCATCATATCTGCTGGCAGCCTCACCAAGCTTAAGCTCACGAATCATTTGTTTATCTGAAAGATAACGAAGAGAGTTATATACAGTACCGTATGCTAAGCTATGACCTTGTTCTACTAGCCGGTTCATTACTTCCGCAGCAGTGGGATGGTCATGTGAATTAAGGACGATATCGTAAACGGCTTGACGTTGGGAAGTCAAATTTAGACTTTTCATTGCTATCATCCTCTAACTTGTTTTTAGATCAAGTATAAATCGTGAATGTAAGAACGTCAATCCCACTTTTATCCACTCATTACTTTCTCAGTTACTTAATCAATCCTGAATATTTGATGTTAACATCAGCTTTGACCTGAAAATCGAGCCCGGCATAGAGCCTCTTCCACACTTCCATTTCGGTATCATTATTAAAATGTCTAGCTCCATAGTGCAGCCCCCACCCAAAAGGATCCAAACCGCTCGTATGAATTTTTTTCAGTAATGCTAAGATATCATCTTCCAATTCTTTCTCGCCAGCTGCCTGAATTTTTTTCAACTTGCTATGTGTCACCAAATCCGGGCTGCTACTCTCTTCGAGGATCCCTTTAATCTTAATATGGTATCGAATAGTAGCTTTTCCGCTCTCCGTATTTAGTATCTTGTAGTCCGAGGATGATCTCTCTGTGTAATACTGATACATGACCCCCTCAATATGGGCTGGCAAATTGGTCCGTAAGTTGGAGCGCGACAGCAGATTGTATAGCCGGGTTTCGTTCGGTGTAAGCACCATCTTGATTTTCTCGCTATCCAGTAGAGCGATTTTATCAATTAAGAACTCGCTCTTCCCTTTGGCCTCGATAATCGGCAAGATCGGATCAATACCCTTCTCATAAATATTTCTCATCAGCTGAAAGGAATACACACTAGCAATAAATGGAGATTCCGTTCCCTGACCACTCATCGCCAGAATAAGAGAATTCGATGGGATACGCTCCGATTCGGGTCGTACCTGCAGCACTTGAAGTGCCTCCGGACGCCCGACTGCAAAATTAACAATAAGCTGGACATCTCTGCGCCGCACGGCCCAATCCATAACATGCTGAATATCTTTACGTGCGATCCCTTCTCCCAAAATAATCGATTTACAATGGGAATAATCAAGCTCCTTCTCCACTTTTGACTTCATTCTGCGGAGCGCTTCCGAAATACTAGGGGACTCTTCGGTTAATATCTGCATCTTCTCATCAATCTTAGTAACTTCCCCCTGTGGGATGGCCAGTTTCAAGCTGATCTTGAAAGTCCCTTCTTCTTCACCAGGGTCAACACCGATCGCCAGTACGAATATCCTTAAATCAATTTCTTTGAAGTCACAGCCGGCAAGGAGTAGCAGTAATACAATTCCTATTGCACTAAGTGCTTTTCTCACAACCTCTGCCTCCTTACTTTGCGATAACAATAAAACAGCAGAGCGATTAAGAACATCTCACCAAACCAGCGGATCTGTAGAAACCAAATACCCAACACGTTGAGCTGATATTGATCCATCCATATTAAGGAGAGGACCAGTCCGCTAAACAAGCACAGGATGAGCCACTCTTTCCACTGCTCTGCCTTCTGCGATTTTTTTTTCGTAGATGAAATAGCACCTTTGAATAACCCTAACCCTACATGCCAATGAACAATTACACTCACCAGAGATAAAGTCATGTAGGCAAAATAAAAAATAAACAACATCCGTTCAATAATAAAGGATTCTATCCGGATACTGTCTGCCGTCGAGAACCACGTATATACATGTCTCTCAATCGCAACAGTACCGAAATAACCGATAGGGACTAAAAAGGTTACGAGAAGTACGAGAAGTCCTTCCACCCCTAAAATCCAGACATGCTTTAGCTTTAACCCATGAAATACCCGATTAAAGATGGCTAGATTAATATAACCACTAAAAGAAAAGGTAGCTGCCGAAAGACTCATCAAATCCGGCTTATGCCAGATGTATGTAGTGATCTGCAGAACAGAATCCCAATTGAAGTCCGGATTGGTCAGCGCCTTTACGATGCCATAGACAATTAACGGTAATGTAACGAAAAGAATGATTTCAAGACCATACAAAAGTGATAGTGAATCAAAGCGACAGCAGATGCAGACCAATATCAGAAAGCCGATCACGACAGTATATGGGCTTGAATTCGGACTGACATACCGCAGTGTAATATCTACAAAGGAAAGCAAGGTAACCCCACCAGCCACACACCATAACCCCGCAAAAAACACTAGTAAGGGTTTGACTAGCAGCTTAGGAAGAAGAGGGGTAAATATTTCCGGAAACCCCTTTCCAGGAAATTTAGCAATCAATACAGTAAATATATAGACAAACAAAGTGCCAAGGACCGTTGCAATCAGTATGGAGAACAAAGCACCGTCAAAGCGTCTGTCTATTAGTTCCCTAGGAACAAAATTAATGATGTTGATCAAGCTGTTCATCAGAAAAAGACAGTAGAAATAACGGCTTTTGGCCATCAATGTTCCCCGCCCTTCTTCTTACCAAGGTTATCAAGAAAAAACAATCTGAAATAAGGTTGTCCAAAGCTACGCTGATTGCATAAATACATCGCGAATCCTACAACACAGACCACTACACCAACCATTCCTAGAACAGCGGCAGCTATAAGAAAAATGTACTTCAGCACGCGTATCGACAAGCTCATCATATTCAGAGGAATCAGAAAATTGGATATCGCAACGGCAGAGACTAATATAATCATAATATTACCTACAAGCCCTGCCGCGGTAGCTGCCTGACCTAAGATTAGACCTCCGACTGTCGTGGCCGTAGGACCAATCGCTTTGGGCAGCCGTAAACTGGCCTCGGTCAGAAATTCCATCATCATAAGCATTAAGAGTACTTCCACAAAAGATGGATAAGGCACGGTCGCGCGACTACCCGAAATGAGTAGTGCAACCTGCACACGAATAATCTCTGGGTTATAAGAGGTAAGTGTTACATAGATCGCAGGCAGCCATAACGTCATGCACACACCGATAATTCGGAGTAGCTTTAAGAAACGGCCCACAATAGGAAATTGGATCTTATCATCCATGGATGTAAAAAAATCATTAAATATGGAGGGCAACACTATCGCATATCCCGTTGTATCCAGGAGTATCGCTACTTTTCCTTCAGACAAATTAAACACAACTCTATCAGGTCTTTCAGTAATAATAGACTTAGGGAGTATTCTCAATTTATCACTGCTTATAAACTTCTCAAGTTCTCCCGTAGCCTGTAAAATATCAACCTTTAGGGTATTCATCTTCTCCCTTAATTCCGCTAATACATTATGATCAACACGACTGATGTCGTATAGGATGGCCACTTTTGTTTTGGAGACATCGCCGATGATCATGGTTTCCATTTTGAGATTAGTGGATTGATAGCGACGGCGAATCATGTTCAGATTAACCGCAATATCCTCCGTTAGTGCATCTGAAGGTCCCTGTGAAATGCTTTCTGCAGACGTTTCACTAACACCACTGCTCTCTGTACTCATCGCGTCAAAAAAACAAATCACATCATTTATGCTAAGAAGAACGTAGCCACTAAGCAAAAGATCGATCGCTATTTCCTGCGTAGTCTCCTCTTCCGTGCCCGGATACGTCGTAATGTAATCAAGATAAGCGTTAGTATCCCCCATCTCATAAAACGGCGTAATCACATGGCGACTGAGCGTCTGCGAATCTGTAACGCTTTTAATATAAAGTAAGTTGATCTGCCCAAAAGGTGCAACGAGCGTTCTATCAATTAAATCGGCAAATCCGTCCAACTCACCCTTGATCCATTCCAGAGAAACATTGTGCTTATCCTGTTGAACTGACATGGATCATCCCTCCTATTTATCCTGCGCTTCCCGGATGCCACCTTATTTTGGCACTATTTCTCTGAATTCATGCACTGCACATATGAATACAGAGTTTCTTTTAACGGGACTGTGGTAATAAATGAAATGAGCATTGTACAGATGGAGGGATAATAAGATGGATCCACACCGTAAAATAACGCAAGGTCTTCCGCAATTTCCAGAATCAATATGGCGTGACACTACAGATTTACCGACCTTTCCAAAGCTGACTGAAGATATTTCTACAGATGTCGCTGTGGTGGGCGGCGGTATTACAGGGATTACAACAGCCTATCTCTTAAGCAAAGCCGGATACAAAGTCGCACTCTTGGAGGCAGGGGAAATCCTCAGCGGTACTACGGGTTTTACAAGCGCCAAGATCTCCACTCAGCACGGATTAATCTATCATCATTTGCTGAAACATTTCGGGGCGGAGAATGCCCGGCGCTATTATCAATCGAACAATGAGGCTATGAATTGGATCTTAAAAACGGCTGAAGAACTTGAAGTGTCTTGTGACATGAAACGTGAAGCGGCCTATTTGTACGCTGATGCTGAAGATCATAAAACGCTTAAACAGTTGGAAGAAGAGTATAAAGCCTATGAACAATTAGGCCTGCCCGGTGAATGGCTGGATAACGTCTCTATCCCTCTGATGGTGAGCGGTGCGATTAAACTGCCAGGACAAGCTCGCTTTCACCCCCTGCAATATCTGAAGGCCTTATTGAAGGTTATCGTGGAAAAAGGTGGCGTGATCTATGAGCATACGATGATGGCGGACAAGGTGGAGAAGAACGATACGCTTACGCTTTTTACGGAAAAGAATGACTTCCGTATCACCTGCCGTTACGCTGTGTCAGCTTCTCATTTCCCCTTCTACGACGGAGGTGCGTTATATTTCTCGCGACTGCATGCTGAACGTTCCTACTGTCTGGCGATCCAGCCCGAAACGGATTTTGAGGGTGGAATGTATTTAAGTGCCAGCGAACCAACCCGTTCTCTGCGTGCAGTGGAGTGGGAAGGCCAGAATCTGATTATCGTCGGGGGTGAGAATCATAAGACGGGCCAAGGCATTTGCACGATAGGTCATTATGAGAATCTGGAGCTGTTCGCAGGCCACTTGCTGGGCATCAAATCGATCCCTTACCGCTGGTCAGCACAGGATTTAATTACGCTGGACAAGGTCCCCTACATCGGCAAGATTTCGAACAGCGAAGAGATTTATATCGCTACCGGATTCGGAAAATGGGGCATGACAAGCGGTACCTTGTCCGCTCAAATTATCTCCGATCAGATTCAGCGTAAGGATAATCCATACACAGAGCTATACGATCCATCCCGCTTCAAAGCTGGCGCCAGCCTAAAAAGCTTCTTCGTTCAAAATGCCAATGTGGCAAAAGAGCTTGTAGCGGGCAAAGTAGAAATCGTCCATAAAAAGACAAGTGATTTGAAGGCAGATGAAGGGGCTGTTGTCTTCCATGACGGTAAACGTGTGGGAGCTTATAAGGATCCGGAAGGGACGCTTCATCTGGTAGACAGAACCTGTACACATATGGGCTGTGAATGCGAATGGAACGATGGCGACCGTTCTTGGGATTGCCCTTGCCACGGCTCCCGTTTCTCCTATGATGGAGAAGTCTTAGAGGGACCTGCATCCGTGCCGCTGACGAAGCTTTACGAATAAATCATTTCATTCGTGGAAACAAATGATGGATTCATGGAAAATAACATCGCTATACATGGAAATTTTCAAATCGTTTCCTTCGGCGATTGTGAATGCTCTATAGCATTCAGGTATAATAGGACATGAACGAAGCATTAGCTTCAAAAATGTTTAAAGGAGCGTGACGTTAGAGATGGATTTAAGAGGAAAGAGTGTTGTGATTACTGGTGCAGGCAAAGGGATCGGCAAAGCCTTAGCCATGGCACTAGCTAAGGAAGGTGCTAATTTGGGCCTGATCTCCAGAACTTCAGGCGATCTCGAAGCGTTAAAATCAGCCTTAACGGAAGTATACGACGTTAAAGTCAGCATTGCCGTTGCGGATATCGCTGTACGCGAAGAAGCTGAACGTGCGGTTGCTTTCTTGCAAAATGAGCTTGGAACATTTGACGCATTAATCAACAATGCCGGAATTGCAAAATTCGGCACTTTGGTAGAAATGGACCCTGCCGATTGGGAAAGTCATATCCAAGTCAATCTTTACGGTACCTATTATGTAACTCGCGCTGCGCTGCCAGCTATGATTGAGAAGAACGGTGGAAACATCATCAATATCTCTTCCACTGCCGGAGAACGCGGCTTTGCTACAGGCTCGGCTTACTGCGCATCTAAGTTCGCACTGATGGGCATGACCGAAGCCCTCGCACAAGAGGTGCGTAAGCACAACATCCGCGTCGTAGCCTTGACTCCAAGCACTGTTAACACCGGATTAGCTTCCAACGCTGGACTTAAAATCGGTGACGAAGACCGCATGATGCAGCCTGAGGATGTAGCTGAATTGGCTTTAACAGCCTTGAAGCTGCCGGATCGTGTCTTCCTAAAAACAGCAGGACTCTGGACCACTAATCCGCAATAAAAGGGAGCAGCTGGTTCTACGCCATGCTCTGATTGCACTTGTTCAGGAGAATGCGGCTGGATGTAGGAGGAAGAAGCTTGGATTGTTTTGTTGCAATTTGTGATCGATAATCCCTCAGGCTCTAACTCCTCTCGATGCTCTGATTGCACTTTGTGCAATAGAATGTCTCTGGTGGCGGCTAAAACTTGGTTTGATTGCACTTTGTGCAATCAAACTGGGGAAAAACACTACTTTAGGCGATTTAACCTTAATTCAATTGTACAGAGTGCAACAGAATACCTTTTGTAGACTAGTTCCTGGCTATTCTGTTGCACATTTTGCAATCAAACTTCACTTTCATCACCAGAGTAAGCAACTGGGGTTTAGGTACTTATTTAATTGTTAGTAATAATAATATTGTGGTGCTTATATTCTTCTTATAGTTGTGATTGGTACTTATAGTTACGATAAGTAATTGTAGTTAAGGGCCGTTACATCGAGCTCTAGTCACTACTAGGCGTTCGAGTAGCAATAGTTGCACTTTGTACATCTATTCAGCGTAATTAGAGGATCCTTCACAATTTAATTGCACTCTGTGCAACTAAAAGCAGGCAATTTTCAACCATTCGCCAAATTCATGGAATTTAGTTGCAGAGAATACACTTATCGCTTCGTTTTTAACGAAACAGAACTTTTAAGTGTATAAAGTGCAATTATATATTCAACCTATTGTTTATGTATGGATATCACACTACTGAACGGAGGTTTACCTAATATGCTAGTAGTAACTAATACAATTAAGGTTAAAGAAGGTCATGGTGAAGCCATTGCTCAACGTTTCGGAGGAAATAATGGTGTACAGGATATGCCAGGATTCGTCCGTATGGAGGTGTGGCAAGGAAGTGCCAAAGAAGGTGTTGAGGAATTAAAGATCTGTACCATGTGGGAGAATGAGGAGGCATTTAAAGGCTGGACCTCCAGTGAATCCTTTCGTCAATCACACCGCGGTGCTGGTGGGAATGAAGCCATTCTTGGTGCTTCGATCGACAAATATAAGCTGATGATCAGCCGAACACCCGGCACCAGCAATTAAGCATTGGGTTTCGACCATGACAATAACAACAGGGATGCCCTAAGCCAATATGGCTTTGAGACATCCCTGTTTATTTTTACAGTGTGTCGCTTATTGCTCATTACTACGAGGCAGAGCTTGCTCCACCTCTTGATGTTTCCCCGGCCAGAATGCCCATCGACCAAAAAGTGTCGTAATAGCGGGCACAAGGAACGGACGTACTACGAAGGTATCAAGTAGAATACCTAGAGCGGTGATGATACCAAATTGCACAAGCACCTGAATCGGTAAGCTAGCTAATACAGCAAAAGTACCTGCCAGAATGAGGCCCGCAGAGGTAATTACCGAGCTGGTCTCATTCACGCCTTCCGCGATGGCCTGCTTAAGCGGCATGCTCTTACGCTTTTTCCAAATATTAGAGATCATAAAGATGTTGTAATCTTCTCCAAGTGCCACCAGGAATACAAAGGAATAGAGCGGGATCGCTCCCTGAATGGCATCTGCGCCCATCACATAATGAATGATAATCCAGCCTAAGCCAAGTGCAGAGAAGAAGGAGAGAATGACCGTTCCGACCAAATAAATAGTCGCCACTATCGAACGCAGATATATCAACAACAGCAAAGTGATCAACCCGATAACAACAGGGATAATCAGATCGGTGTCACGATCTCCGATTTTTTTGGTATCATACTGCGTTGCTGTCTGACCACTTACCCACACATGATCTGAAGGATTCTCTACCCCTACATCAATCAGCGCTTGCTCTGCTGTTGCTAGAAGGGCTGGAATATGCCCCATCGCTTCAAGTGAATAAGGATTGTTCTTAAATTCGATATCATAACCCAGAATATCCTTATTCACAGCGCCCTGCTGCGGATCGGAAACCGTGTCCACATACGTGAGCCCTCCGAGAATGACTTTAAGATCCTCTCCACTCGCTTGCCCCTTAGTATCAATAATCAGTTTAGCGGGTGCTAGTTCTCCCGGAGAAAACTGCTTACCAATGAGGTCGAACCCTTCGCGGGACTCCATATTTTTAGGAAAAGAAGAGAGGATATCATACGTAAACTTGATTCCACTAGAGAATGAAGCCAGAATCCCCAGTCCGATGACAGTCACTCCTACGATAGCCCAAGGTCTGGAAACTACAAATCCGCCAATCCCTTTTTTATGGGAGACTTTGGGTTCTGGAGCTGGTTTTCCTTTAGCCTTAGCCCGTTCAACCTCCATTTGCGGCGTGCGCGGAATGAATGGGAAGAACGAGGTCCGTCCGAAGATCGCCAAAAGTGCAGGTACAAGCGTTAAGCTAGCAATTCCCATAATGAAAATCGACACGCTGAACGGTATTGCAAAACGATGATAAGCTCCATACTTAGCCAGCAATAACGCAAACAGCGCGAGCACGACGGTGAAGCCACTCATAGCGATGGCGCCTGAAGATTCGGTAATGGAGCGAAGAAGCGCACGACTCTTACTCTCTTCTACCTTCAACAACTGCCGGAACCGTGAGATCAGGAACAAACAATAGTCCGTACCCGCACCGAACAACAGAACTGTCATGATGGATACTGCCTGTGAATCCACGGTGATCCAGCCTTCTTGCGCCATTTTCCCAAGAATCGGACTAGTTACACCATAAGCGAATCCAACTGCAATAAGTGGAATAAACGCCAAGATCGGCGAACGATAAATCACTAATAAGAACACCAGCACAAGCATGACCGTAGCAATTAACAAGGAGACGTCAGCGTTCTGAAACAGGCCTGAAGCATCTATAGAGATGCCCACTGGACCCGTAACACGTAAACTCAGGTCTTTTCCATCTACCTTAGCCGCGGAGGGGTCTCCACCCGTCTCTGTGTTTATGATCTTCTTCATTTCTGTCACAGCTTCACCGAGCTGATCACTATCTGCCGTTTTATCAAAAAGCACCGGGGTTACCAGTGTACTAAGATCCTCAGATAATGAGGCTTGCAGTGCCTGCGGCGGCAGCTTCCCTAGTGGGGGAACAAAGTTCTGATGGGGTAACGGTAGCTGCTCCAACTTGTTGTATACAGCAGTGATATGTACTAAATCGTCTTGTGAAAGCCCGCCTTCTCTATGCCATACGAGCAATGCAGGTACTCCGCTTCCACTTGGAAACTCTTGTTCTGCAATTGCTGTTGCCTGTATTGATTGTGCATCATCTGGGAGATTGGGCGCATTATTAGCAACTTGAGAATTCACTGCAGGCCATAATAGGGTAAGTGCACCTACTAGCACTATCCATACGAGAAGAGTAATCCATTTCGTCTTTTTTCCTGCCACCCATTTACCGTAGCCTGACATTCCCTTCATCCTCTCCTTTACCTTCCCGCCTTAAAAATGAGCCGCGGGTCATTTTTAATTCTATCATATATATGCTTTAATTTTTAATCAAACTTTTTTTATTTTTCTGAAAAATCAAAACACCTCATCACATATAAAATACCCCTCTCTTCACATATAAAATCAGCAACATGTGAAAAGAGGGGTTTATGGTTTGCTATACTTTTTCTTTCACTTCAACTTAGCCTGCGTCCAAATCTCCTTCGGAGAACTGACTGTTGTAAAGATCAGCATAGAATCCGCCTTGTGCAAGCAGTTCCTCGTGATTTCCCTTCTCGATTACACTACCTTGATTCATAACAAGGATAAGGTCGGCATCTCGAATCGTCGAAAGACGGTGAGCAATTACGAAGCTGGTTCTGTTTTGCATCAATGCTTTCATTGCTTTCTGAATCAACAATTCTGTCCGTGTATCGACACTGCTCGTTGCTTCATCAAGAATGAGGATCGATGGATCAGCCAGAATCGCACGCGCAATCGTAATCAGCTGCTTCTGTCCTTGAGAAATATTAGAAGCCTCTTCATTTAACACCGTATCATAGCCAAGCGGAAGTGTGCGGATAAAGTGATCGGCATGAGCAGCCTTGGCAGCACGCACCACATCAGCTTCTGAGGCACCTTCACGTCCATAAGCAATGTTATCGCGGATCGTACCATTGAACAGCCAGGTATCCTGAAGCACCATACCAAATTTGCTGCGCAGGTCACTCCGTCTCATATTGGTAATATTGACGCCATCAATGATAATTTCCCCATCATTAAGCTCGTAGAAGCGCATCAACAGGTTAATCAGAGTGGTTTTACCAGCACCAGTAGGACCGACAATCGCTATGGTCTGACCTGGACTAACCTCAATATTCATGTCCTCAATCAGAATCGCATCTTCTTTATATCCGAATTTCACATGGCGGAACTCAACGGAACCTTCCGGAGTACCTTCATCAAGCTTCGCAAGTGTAGTATTAACTTCCTTAACTTCCTCTTCTTCATCCAGAAGTTCAAATACACGTTCTGCGGAAGCAATAGTGGATTGAATAATATTCGCAATATTAGCCGTTTGTGCAATCGGCTGGGTGAACTGACGGGAATACTGAATAAAAGCTTGAATATCCCCAACATCGATCATTTTTTTAGTAACAAAGATACCGCCGACTACACAAATCATTACATAACCCAAGTTACCGATAAACATCATGAGCGGCATAATCATACCGGACATGAATTGGGCACGCCAGCCAGAGTCGTAAAGCTTATCGTTAATTTCATCGAAATCCTTAAGGGACTGCGGTTCACGACCAAAAGCTTTAATAATCCGGTGACCTGTATACATTTCTTCTACATGACCGTTCAACTGACCGAGTGACTTCTGCTGTCCGACAAAATAAGTCTGCGAGCGCTTGGAGATAGCCATAATTACAACGAAGCTGAGTGGCAATGTAACAATTGTAATCAACGTCAGCCATGGGCTGATGGTAAGCATCATTACGATGACACCGATAATGGTGACAATAGAAGTAATCAATTGAGTTAAGCTCTGCTGCAGTGTAGTACTGATGTTATCCACATCATTCGTAGCACGGCTTAGAATTTCCCCATGGGTACGGGAATCAAAATATTTCAAAGGCAAACGTTCCAGCTTGCTGTTGATCTGCTCACGCATGTCGTAGACGACCTTCTGAGCTACGCCAGCCATTACGTACTGCTGAATATAGCTAAATAGAGCACTAAGCAAATACAGTCCCGCAAGTATGATCAGGATATCATTAATGTATCCAAAATCAATGGAAGCTCCCTCAACACCCATTAATTTACCGTAAGCACCTTCGAATAGTTTAGTTGTTGCTTTACCCATAACCTTAGGACTGAAGATACTGAATACAGTACTGGCAATTGCCATTACAAGAACAATAATCAATTGAACCATACGAGGTCTTAAATACTTAATCAGACGACGAAGTGTACCCTTGAAGTCTTTAGCCTTTTCTGCAGGCATCCGCATGCCAGGGCCGCCACCAGGTCCAGGACCTTTATGGGCGCGCGGAGCAGCAGGTTTATTGTTTTGTTCGCTCATGCTATTTCCTCCTCTGACAGCTGCGAGGATACGATCTCGCGGTACACATCACTGCTCGCGAGCAGTTCACGGTGAGTGCCCATTCCGGCGATTTCACCCTCATCAATAACAATAATCCGGTCGGCATCCATAACGGTACTAACCCGTTGAGCTACGATTAGAACAGTGGATTCCGTGGTTTCATCTTTGAGTGCCGCACGAAGCTTAGCATCTGTTTTGAAATCAAGTGCAGAGAAGCTGTCGTCGAACAGATAAACTTGAGGTTTTCTCACAAGCGCACGTGTAATGGACAGCCGCTGTTTCTGACCACCAGAGACATTACTGCCGCCTTGAGCAATTTCCGAATCAAATCCATCTTTCATTGCTGACACGAAATCGTAGGCCTGAGCTACCTTGGCTGCATGAATGATTTCTTCATCGGTAGCATCCTCTTTACCGTAGCGAATGTTTTCGTTAATCGTACCTGAGAACAATACCGCTTTTTGAGGGATGTAACCAATTTTGCTCCGTAGCTCTTCCTGAGTCATCTCACGCACATCTACTCCGTTAACACGTACAGCACCTTCGTTAACATCATAGAACCTTGGAATCAAGCTAAGCAGCGTAGATTTACCTGAACCAGTACCCCCGATAATCGCAGTAACTTCACCTGGGCGAGCACTGAAGCTAATTTTCGAAAGTGCAGGTTGTTCCGCGCCAGGATAAGAAAAGGAGACATTATCGAATTCAACAAAACCACGCATATGATCACGGCCGTCTTTTTTAGTTGCTTGAGCCGTTGTTTGTAATTCACTCTCTGATGGATCTGTGAATTCCGGCCGCATATCAAGCACTTCATTGATACGCAAGGCTGAAGCTGAAGCACGAGGAATCAGCACGAACATCATCGACACCATAATCAGGGAGAACATGATTTGCATCGCATATTGAATAAATGCCATCAGTGAGCCGACTTGCAAATCTCCATCGCCGATTCGAATCCCACCAAAGTAAAGAATTGCGATCATGGAAAAGTTCATAACAATCATCATAAGCGGCATCAAACCGGCCATGATTTTATTTACTTTGATCGCTGTGTCTGTCAGATCACGGTTAGCCTCGGAGAAGCGTTTATTCTCATGATCAATCCGGTTAAATGAACGGATAACACGGATACCCGTCAAATGTTCACGTAGAACCAGATTTAATTTATCCAGCTTGATCTGTATCGCTTTAAACAGTGGTAATCCCTTCATCCCGATAAAGAAAATTGCGCCAACGAGTACCGGAATAACTACTACAAAGATCAATGATAATTTCGCATCTTCAGATACCGCCATGATGATACCACCAATCATCATCATCGGTGCACCGATCATCATACGCAGCATCATAGTAAGTACGGTCTGTACCTGCGTAATATCATTCGTTGTACGGGTAATTAAAGATGCGGTACCGAGCTTATCGAATTCATGCAGTGTAAAATTCTCTACATGATTAAATACACGAGCACGGGTAAGTTTACCGAATCCTGCTGCCACTTTTGCTGATAAATAGCTGGCAATGACTGAACATAAGGCCCCGCCCCCTGCTACTAAAAGCATGAAGCTACCTATTTTCCAAATATAAGTACGGTCTCCCTGAACAATACCTTTGTCGACAATGTCGGACATCAGCGTAGGGAGGTATAAGTCGCCCATGGACTGCAAGAACACAAGAATTAATACAGCACCAATAGCTACTCGAAATGGCTTCAGTTGTTTAAATAATTTAATCAAGCTTCTCATCTCCGTTCATTTGTAGCCTATCCCAATTAGGTGGTGGATTATCCTCAACGAATGCATGTACTTTCAGCAACAGTTCTGTGAGCTGCTTAGTCTCTTTTTCACCTAAGTAACGTACGAGCTCATCCAGCATTGCGTCTCTGTATTGCTCTGCTCTTCGTGTGAGTTTTTTTCCACTCTCCGTCAATTTCACGCGTACGACTCTTCGGTCCGAAGGATCTGCGTGTCTTTCCACCATCTGTTTCGCCTCAAGACTATTAATCAACTGCGTAATAGTTGGAGGTGTGAATCCGAGAAGTCGGCTGATTTCAGATATCTTTAGACCCTCATCATCAGAATGATTCCATTTTTCAATGCATATCATTAAAGTCATCTCACTCGGCTTATGGCCTTCAACACCCTTTTGCCATTGGCCTTTATGCAGCCGTTTCATCGCCGCAAAAAGCTCGTGTGCGACTGAATTTTCAGTATTTTCTGTATTTCCTCCGTTTATCCCAATTTCTTTCACCTCTAATTTAGTTAGGTCAGCTAATTATTAAACACTGTATTATTTAGGCTACCTAATTATATTTTCGGTGCAACGCTTTGTCAAATTTTGAATACGGTATCAATTATTACGAAAAAGAAAACTCCCCAGCACAATGGCAAGGGAGTCCAATTTCGTATATGTATTACTCTGTATTATAAAAATACTGAATAGATTTCTGTATTCTTAGAACCAAGCTCCATGCTCGTACGTTGTAATGCCTCCATTGCTTCCAGAGCCTACAGGTCCGATAATGATGAAGCTAAACAATGCTAACACGCTTACCATCATCAATAGTGATTTTTTCATTTTTTCTCACCCCCTTTACTAATTCTCTATATTTCTCCTGTTGAGCAGTATTAGCATAATCTCTACTCATTTCAAATAAAGTTATACAATTAATAAAGTCTTTTCCATTATTCTGCTTAATAGATAACTCGAGAGATTTCACAAGATAATCCACGCCTGTAACATAACGTTTCCTATTTATTTGATAGATCGCTACTTGATAGTACAAACGGAATACACGGTCCACGTTATTCGGCTCCTGAAACCCTTCAAATCTCAACATTTCTCGTGAGAATCGTGTAAGTATATTATCAGCAGAGAACCCATATCGATTAGCCGCATCCATAATGGTAATAAGTCCTGCCAAGATTTCGCCCGGGTGATCTGCCAAAAAATCCGTATAGTTAGGCAAGACATCCACATTGCCCATCAACATCTCTATCGTGAATCCATTACCAATTGCGAATAACCGGAATTGCTCTACAGCCTGACGACCTTCTTCGTTAATCATTTCAAACCAGCTAAGGTCTGCATAGCCTGCAGTATACTTCTTAGCTTCCTCATATTTACCCTGCTTGGTAAGTGAGATTGCTTTAAGTAGATATCCATGTCCATAATAAACAACAAGCGGACGTTCAGTATGAAGAACTTCCTTTCTTCTATCCTGACTTTTTCGTAATTGGTCACGATAAACAGCATTGGCCAACGTTCTTAGTTCATCAGCGAACGACTCCATTTTAATCCATCGACGAAGATCAAAGCTCAACTGCGTTAGAGTAAGTAGACCATCTAACTGCATATTTTCTGGCAGTCGATTCCTGAAAGGTTCAAATGTAATAACTGCATGCAACTTCTCATCTGAATCGACAATTGATAAGATTGCTCTAAAAATACGATAATGACTGATAGCCAATCTCTCTGAGTAACTGTCGGACTCATTCTCTGCTACAATTTTATAGAAAAACATGGATTCATCTATTTTACCTTTATTAAACAATTTTTCAGCTATCGAATAAACGATATCTAGCGATTTAGGATATTCCAATAACTTGCTTAATGTTTCATCAATACATTGCTGCTTGCCTAGTTCAGCGCAACGTATTAAAAAAGGCTCCACCCTGCGGCGTGAGACCTTCTCCTCATTAAAGCATTCATCAATATATAAAGGATACAACCAACCGTCAGGAAATCCAAAGGCTTTAATGATTGCATCTATTTGTCCCAGGGACATAGGCTTCGGCGGATTCCCGTGCAAAATTGCACTGAGACTTCCACGATTCAGGCCACATATTTTTGAAAATGAGGCGAGATTATGGCCGGAGCGGGACAGATTTTTCTCAATTTCTGAGCGTATAGTTGTTAACTTTCCCTCCACTCGGCACCCCCAAAGTTTGACTTGAAAAGATCCTATTAATTGACATTATAGGTGAAAGTTATGGATTGTACAACTTATAGATTGTACGACAAAAAGAGGAGCGTATTTCTCTCCTCTTTATCGGTTGGATCTTTGTAATAGTGTAATTCTATGGATGTATCGAGTTTAATTTATTGTAATAGCGGCTTTTGAGCTTCAGCAGTAAGCTGTTGCACTTGCCTTGCGACTGCGCAAGTTCTCCATCATCTTATGTTGTGCCAGCAAAATATAACCGTCCAATCGCTCGCTTAGCTCTAGGACAGCATGGTCACTAAGACTCCGTTGCTCCGCGACTTCCAGCAATTCGCATCTAAGGCTCTCTATAGTCACAAACAGCTCATCTTCTCTGTAGTCTCTTCTATAAGCTTTCTCGGAAGAACCTTGATATAGTGTCACAACTCTCTCCTTCTCTCTATCAACATCTCTTCCTATCATAATCCATGATACCAAAAAACATATTTTCAAAAAAAAAGAAAAATTTGCAGAACATCCACAAAAAATAAAATAGCTATTTATTCGGGTTCTATAGGCTTGTGGGGAAGCTCATTTGGGTACTGTTCTCAATAGTCCCTTTGCAAAAGAAATCCATTCACGTGCTGCAAAAGATAAATAACGGTCTCTACGCCATGCCATAGCGATCTGCCAAGGAATCACCGGATCTGTCAAAGGAATGACTACCAATCGCGAGCGATCCATGTCACGGCAAATGGTTTCCGGCAATAATGCGATCCCCATTCCCGCAGCTACCATCTTGCTGATCAAGTCCCATTGTGAACTCTCATATATAACCTTCGGCTGAAATCCAGCTTTTACACATTCCGTAATAATCCGATCGTGCAGCGTGAAATCCTCCCGGAATAACACGAACTCCTCTTCAGCCAGTTCACTTAGTGGAACTAACTCTGCCTCGGCCAGCCGATGCCCCATAGGCAAAATAAGATTCAACTTCTCTTCAACAAAGGTAAAACAATGAAGTTTGGATGTATCTACAGGCAATACGACCATTCCAATGTCCAGCAGTCCCGTTTCTACATCTTCCTCCACTTTTTTGGCCCCATCCTCATGAAGACGAATCGTAACCTGCGGATAACGTTTATGAAATTGACCAATCACCGATGGAAAAAAGCTCGCTCCTACCATTGGAGGCAGGCCGATGCGGATGTGGCCCTGCTCCAGATTCCGTAAGTTATCCAGTTCGGAAGACAAGCTAGCGAAAGACTCCACGATATTTTGCGCTTTGGTGAACAAAATTTCCCCTGCGTCTGTAAGCCTTACACTCTTCCCTTCACGGTAGAACAAGTCTGCCTCCAGTTCGACCTCCATATTCCGAATCATTTTACTGATCGTGGGCTGTGTTATATATAATGATTCAGCAGCTCTGGTAAAGCTTTTCATTCGTGCCGCTTGAACGAAATATTCTAATTGTCGGATATCCATTTATGTGCCCCCTAATCCATAGACAAAAGGAATGTCATTTATTCAATCTATTCATTTTACCTATGAAAACAATTGATGTAAACTTTCATTATTATGAAAGGAGCGAAGCCTTATGAAAAAGATTGTTATAGGCTTGCTGCAGGTGGCGGGACTTATGTTATTCTCTTTACTTATCAATGCTGTGACCCCATTATTGCATATCCCTATTCCCGGAAGCATACTCGGAATGATTATATTGTTTCTCCTGCTTGAGTTCGGTGTCATTCGTCTGAATTGGGTAGAGGTTGGTGCTTCTTGGCTACTCGCTGAGCTCCTACTGTTCTTCATTCCATCTGCTATAGGTGTAATGAAATACGCTAATATTCTGGAAACGGATGGATTACGCATTCTTGCCGTTGTCGTCTTAGGCACATTTGTTGTGATGGCTAGTTCCGGATTACTTACCAGTAGAATTTATAAAGCGAAGGAGCGGAAAGAATCATGTTAAACGCTCTGCTATTTTTTGGCCTCACGGTCGCGGTGTATTTACTCGCGAAACGTATCTATGCTTCTACCGGTAAAGTCTACACCTCTCCATTAATCATCACACCAGTGATTATGATCATCTTTCTGCTTATAACAGGCATTACTTATGACTCATACAATGCGGGAGGAAAATGGCTGACGGATTTGCTGCAACCAGCAACCATGGCCTTTGCCATCCCTTTGCATAAGAACTTCAAGGTACTCAAAAAGCACGCCGCCGAAATTGCGGCAGGCGTGCTATCAGGGACGATAGTTGCGGTGATCTCTTCCATACTTCTCGCCAAATGGCTGCATGTTAGCGGCGATCTGGCAGCTAGTCTGGTCCCGCGTTCGGTAACTACACCGATCGCTATGAGCATCTCGCAAAGTATCGGCGGTGTACCGAGTATTACGGCAGTCTTCGTCATTATTACCGGGATACTTGGTACAATGATGGGACCTACTGTACTTCGCATCTTCCGCATTGAGAATGAAATTGCGCGCGGTGTATCGCTGGGAACCGCTGCACATGGTACAGGAACATCCAAAGCCTTCGAGCTTAGTTCACTGACCGGAACCATCTCCAGTATTGCGATGATTCTGTCCGCGCTGTTATCTATAGGTGTGGCGCCAGCTTTGCTCGCGATATTCCTCCACTAGGCTAACCCAGCTTGGGCCAAGGGCATGTCTCTTTAGTACATCTAAAGTAGCATGTCCTTTTTCTATGAATTGAACCTTAGAACTTAACAGGCAATCCGCTTTGCGCTGAATCGTAGGCCGCACAGGTGACTTTAAGAGTTTTGTACCCATCCTCATAATCGCATAAAATGCGCGAGCGATCCCCCGTCCGTACAGCATGTATGAAGGCTTCACTTTCTACTAAATATGGGTTTCCTGTATTCGCAAATTCGGTGCTATCGCCACTTCGCACTTCCAAGAGACGATCCGGGTTCCAGTCCAAAAGTCCCCGATCATTATAGAAGCTAAGACCTACACTTCCCACCTCATCAGGTAAAACGCATGTATTTGAAATATTAGCAATAATTCCATTTTCAAGCTTCAGGGATACGGTGCCTACATCTGCCACGCTCACACCTTCATGCTGCTCATGCATAATCCGGTTTCCGAACATGCCGTAAACTTCCTTTACTTCTCCGGCTAGATAGCGCACCAAATCAACGATATGTGTAGTCTGCTCTGTGAATTGTCCTCCGGATTGCTTCTGATCACGCCACCAAGCTACGCCTGGCATGCCGCCCATCCATTGCCCCATAATCATACCGACTTTGTCACCACGCAAAGTTTCTTTCAGACGTTTAATGTTCTCCTGATAGCGGAAATGATATCCTACCGAGGTTAACAAATTATGTTCTTTGATATCCTGAAGTAGGCTTGCGGGAATTTCAGTAGTCATACTAAGCGGTTTTTCTATAAAAAAGGGAATATCCCTCTTGATTAATGATCGTTCAATCGCACCATGAGATTGTGGAGGCACACAAATATAAACAGCATCGAGCTTCTCAGCATCCAGCATTTCCGTAATATCACCATATCCAGCAGCATCGTATGGACGTGCCATATCTTCGCCTTTAGCCTTACTGCTTCCGCAGACCGCCTGCAAACGGACATTATCCATCTCTGCTAGTAAATCAGCATGTACCTTAGAGAACCAACCCGTACCCACAATACCCACTTTTAATGACATTCTTTTTCCTCCTGCCGATTGATTATGAATACCTTTTCATAGATTATACCCTCTTATGAGCGGATAAGATAATCTCTCCATTCTTCGGGAAGCAAATGCATGTAAGGACTCTGCAAAAAGCGATCATCCGCAAGCACAATAATGCCTGTATCTGTCTCACTTCGAATCAGTCTGCCTCCAGCTTGCAATACCTTGCACATTCCTGGGTAGACATAAGCATAATCAAAGCCATTTTTACCTCTGGCATTAAAATACTGACGCAGCAGATTACGCTCAAGACCAAGCTGTGGTAGGCCAACTCCAACAACCATTACCCCGTTGAGACGGTCTCCTGGCAGATCTACACCTTCCGAAAAGATCCCTCCGAGTACAGCAAACCCTAACAGCGTCTCGTCATTATCTGGACTAAATGCTGCTAAAAAACTTTCTCTAGCCTGCTCACTCATGCCTGTATCCTGCATCAAAGTCCGTACTTCGGGGTAATTCTCCGTAAAGGCCTGATATACGTTTTGTAAATAGAGATATGAAGGAAAAAACACCAGATAATTGCCCTTCTTTGAAACCATTTGATTCAATGCCTGAGTTAACGGGATTAGGGAAGCTTCCCGGTCATGATAACGTGTGGAGACAGGCAGCACGGTCACTTCCCATTGCTCCTTCTGAAAAGGAGATGAGACCGTTAAACTGTAATCTTCCTCCACCGCACCAATCATATCCCGATAATACGATAATGGAGAAAGCGTAGCAGAGAACAGAATCTGACTTCGAAAGCTCTTGGACATTTGTCGGAGCAAATGCGATGGATCCAAATTAAATAACTTCAAGTACACATCGCCGCGCCGAACCTCAGCATAAGTTATGTAGCGTTCATCATAGGTCTTAAAGGTGCGAAGCATCCCCTGAACTGCAAAATAGGTATCCAGGAGAACATTCTCTCCTTCTCCATTCTGAGGAACAATGCTGGCGCTCGGGTGAATAAGTTCCTGTTCCGCCTCCAAAGAAAATATCTCAAGCAAGGCTGGCAGCTCCTCCGGGAACGAAGCCCACTGCCCTTGCCCCTCTTCATTACAAATTTTGCGAAGGGAGATAAAAAAAGCATTCACCGATTTAGCTGCAGCACTCAAATTACGGTTTAATTCCTTGTACTGACGCTGGATTTCTAGAAAGGGGGCCTTCAGCAAAGAGGCAGAGAACATCTCTCGTCCCCGGTCTACCAGATTATGTGCTTCATCTACCAGAAGCACCGTTTCTCTCTTTCTCTCCTCTGTTAGCCGTTTCAGGCTGATCCGGGGATCATATATATAATTGTAATCGCAGATCACCGCATCACAGGCATAGGCTGCATCCAGCGAGAACTCAAACGGGCACACTTTATGTTTGTGAGCATACAGTGCTAGGGTGTCTCTGCTCACCAGCGTTTCATGCTCTAACAGATCCATTACCGCATCATTAATCCGATCATAATAGCCTTCCGCATAGGGACAGGAATCCTTACCGCAAATCCCTTCATCATGAAAACAGGTCTTCTCTTTAGCAGTAAGTGTGATGACATGCAGCTGGAGTCCCTGCGTCAGCAGTAGCGAGATTGCTTCTTGTGCGGCAAAACGGGTAACCGTCTTAGCCGTTAAATAGAACAATCCTTTAGCTTGTCCTTCGCCCATTGCTTTAAGGACCGGGAACAGCGTTGACATTGTTTTCCCAATACCTGTGGGCGCCTGAGCGAACAGACTGACCTTTTCTACGATGGATTTGTACACCGCTCCGGCAAAATGCCGTTGTCCCTTTCGATAAGAAGGAAACGGGAATTGTAACTCTCGAAGGCTCTGCTCTTTCTTAGCATCATGACGAACCATCATCTCAGCGTACGGAGCATATCTGGCTATGGTATCATTAGCAAATGAGATCAGTTCATCTAAAGACAACGTTCGGTACAAGCTTTTTTGCTCATCAGTAGCCCGGTGGACATAGGTAAGCTTTACTTGAATAGAAGAAAGCTCCTGCTCCAGCGATACCATATATGCGTACATCAGCGCCTGAGCCCAATGAACCTCATGTCCCTCTTCCAGCATGTCCAGCAGTCCGGAGGTTGATTTGATTTCTTCGACCGTTAGGCTCCCATCCTCCGAAACAAGCAGTCCATCACAGCGCCCATCTACAATATAGAGTAAGCTACCATAAGGGATCTCTGTTTTCAGATAGACTTCCTTGCGGTCACCTTCCTTATATTGCTTTTGGATTTTCTGATGAATTCGTGTTCCTTCAACCATAGAGGAAGTACCATGAAATCCAGGCTCAATACTACCGCTGCGAAAAACATACTCGACGAGAGTTCTAACGGATAGGGTTACAGTATAATCCAACTATTCTCACCTCCCTTAATTAGCCATATATCCTTTTTGTTCCCAATGTCTATTTCGGTCCTTTAATCGCTGTATAACCCCATGGGATAGCATAAACATTATCTTTCACCCATGCGTGTTTAACTTTACGCACTCCACAAAGCTTATACTTACGCTTTCGGTTTTTGACTTTCTTCTGCTAGCCCTGCATAATAAATTTTATTACTATGGAGTCATTTTGTCTTGGTGCTGTTTCGTCCTGTTTGAGAAATGGCGTTTTATCATGTAGAAAGAGGGGGAAGCTGTGTCATCCTTTAATATTAAACGTTGGATTATTAAACCTTTTGTGTTTTTCACAATACTTTTTATCCTAAAAGCATTTCTGGCTTGGGGCGTCATTTTTGATGATGTGCTGCCTTGGAAATCATTACTGACAGAAATCCCTTTTGCCTGGGCGCTCTTCTGTATTATTGAGCGGTTCGCCTCCAAACGAAAGCTTGGATATTACATGACAGTCAATTTATTAGTAACAGCCATCTTTTTCGCAGCCATTATGTATTTTAAATATTATGGTGTCATTGTAACTTACCATGCCGCGGAACAGGTGAATCAAGTCACAGCCGTCAGCAACAGCGTATTCTCACTGATGGATCCTTACTACCTGTTAATCTTTACAGATATAATTGTCCTAGGAGGCTATTTCTTCTTTAATAAGAAAGGCCGTGTCTATAAAAAAGAGAATATCAACCGTCGTAACGGAAAAATAAAATATAGTGTTCTATTCGCAGTCTCACTTGGTTTATGCTTGTTCAACATTTTGCCTAATAAGGCTAGTATGAACGAAATTAAGAAAGCTCAGGAGATGGGTATTCTTAACTACGAAGCCTATACGATCTTTGCAAAAGAAGAACCAGAGCTTGTGCAATCAAGTGACATTACACAAGATGCCATCAACAAAGTGAAGGGGATTAATACTGCGGTTAGTTCTCCACTTCATGGCACGGCTAAAGGCAAAAATCTTATTATCATTCAATTGGAATCCTTCCAGAACTTCTTGCTGGGTCTTGAGCTAGACGGGCAAGAGATTACACCGAACCTGAACAAGGTAATGAAGGATAGTCTTTACTTCCCTAATTTCTATCAAATGGTAGGCCAAGGGAATACGTCAGATGCAGAATTCGTAGTGAACACATCCGCCTACATCCCTCCGCGTGGTGCGGCAACGATGTCCTATGTAGATAAGGTGCTACCAAGTCTGCCACGCTTGCTTAAAGACAATGGGTATCAGACCGCAACCTTCCACACCAATGTCGTAGAGTTCTGGAACCGTGGTGAGCTGTATGACTCACTGGGCTTCGATCATTATTATGATCGCTCATTCTTTGGTGAAGATGATGTTTTCTTCTTCGGTGCTTCTGATGATACGCTCTATAGTAAAACTGCTGACAAACTGAAAGAAATGAGCAACGAGGGTCAACCCTTCTACGCTCAGATCATTTCGATGTCAGCGCATCATCCATTCACAATTCCTGAGGAAAAATACCGCATGAAGCTACCAGAGCGTTACGAAGGTACTTTTGTGGGTGACTATATCCGTTCCCAGAACTATGCGGATGATGCCTTCGGACATTTCGTAGAAGAGCTTAAAGCGAATGGCGTATGGGATAACAGCGTGATCATGATTTATGGAGACCATATGGGACTGCCTATTTATTCTCTCGATCATGATGATAAGCAATTAATGACTGAAATTTATGGTCATGAATATTCCTATGCGGATATGTTAAACATTCCTCTGCTCATTCATGCAGGAGACAGCACAGCACCACAGACCTTAGAGCAAGTCGGTGGCGAAGTGGATATTATGCCAACTGCTGCTGGTCTTCTTGGAATTTCATTAGAGAATAACCTAGTTTTCGGTCAAGATCTACTCAGTCAGACTTATAATTTACTGCCAGAAAGATATTATTTACCTTCTGGATCTTTCATTTCCAGCTCAGGACTGCTTATTCCGGGTAACAGCTTTGAAGATAATACCCAATACCCTATTTATAATGGAAAAGCACCGGCTGCTACTGAGGATGAATACAACCGAGCATTGAGACTTCTACAGCTTTCCCATAGTTACATTACGCAGCTGCCAGACAAACCAATTAAACCTTAGAACTTATCATTATTATATTTCAAAGAAGGCCACCTTCTCTCCGGAGAAGGTGGCCTTCTTTCTGTATCTATAAGCTAAAGCTAGAGATTTACCGTTCCTGATCCTCGATCATACGGTAGTACTCCGCAAACTTTTGCAGCTCTTCCGGCTTCAGTATAGATAAATGCTCAGCAAGCAGCTGTTTTGAACGGAAATGTCCTTCTTCAAGTATTTGCTGACCTTCCTCGGTGATGGTCACCACAACCGCTCTCCGGTCCGATCCATCCGTCTCACGCTTAATAAAACCCAGCGCTTCCAGGCGATCGAGCATCACGGTAATGGCACTTGATTTGACCTCCATAGACTCCGCCAGTTGTACCACCCGCGACTTTTTCTCTTTCGCTACTATATTTAACAGACCCATCTGAGGTACGGTAAGTCCGAGTTCTTTATGCAAAGTCCTTTGAGACATGATCTTACGCTGTACTCTCCACATGGATAATCCAAGACGCTCTATTAACGGATCTAATTGATGTGGCATCCTTGTTTCAACTCCCAATCCGTTTTTTAATAACACAAGCGTACCACTAGAACTGGTCAGGATTCAATGCTTTTGTCTACTAAAGATTTCATAATCACGTTTATTTCCATAATTTTTCCATAAATTCACAATATCCGACACAAAAATACTATATTCTATGTAAGGTCATAGGCTTAACGATACGCTATAATCGTAGCAGTGAGAGCGATTGTCTCCGAAAACATATTTTGTCAAGGTTGGTGCAAAGAATGAAATTGGCAACTAAATTAACTTGGATGATGTTCATCGTGTTACTTCTTGTTGGATCATCCATCGGGTTCTTCGGATACCGTACTGCGTATAAGCAAGTAGATGAGGCAGCAGGTATCGAATTGGTAGGATGCGCCAATATTACAACCGGGCTGATTGACCCATCAGATATTACCGCGTTAATTGCAGGAGATCAAAGCAAATTGGAGGCTGTCGAAGACCGGATCGGTTGGATTGTGGCACATAAGGCTATTTTTAAAGAGGCGTTCATTTTATCGCTAGACGGAAAGATCCTCGCCGCAGATTCAAGCTTCAAAGCAAGAGGTTATAAAGCAGGCGACACTTTTTATTTCTCAGATGAAGAGAAAGAAATGATCACTAAATCTAAGCATTCCGCTTACTCCAAGGTTTATACATACGAAGGTACCTCACTTAAGACGGGTTACGGCCCCATCTATCAGGATCATGATCCGTCCAAGCCTATAGTTGCTCTAATGGCTATTAACTTCGATGGCCCATTAATTCAAGAACGGACCCGAGACATCATTGTTCAGCCTTTTATTATCGGGACTTCCATTCTAGTTATTGCTATTGTGGCAGCATATCTCTTAATCCGCCGAATGGTAAGTCCACTAACGAAGCTATCCAGAGGCGTAAATCTTGTTGCACAGGGTGATCTTACTCATGATCCTATTTCATTCAACAGCAAGGATGAGATTGGTACACTAGCTCGAAATTTCAATGGCATGACGCAGAGCTTGCGCATGCTCATTACCGAAGTTAATGAAACCTCCATGCAGGTGGCGTCTTCATCCGAAGAGCTCTCTGCCAGCGCACAGGAAACTAACCGTGCTGGTGAGTACAGTGTCAACGTTTCGATTGAACTTGCCGATGGAGCTAATACACAATTGCAAAATTTGGAGGGTGGATATAAGTCTGTACAAGACTTGTCACACTTCATTACAGAGATTGCAGGAAATGCTGATAATGCAATGAATAATGCTACCAGTAACGCCGAAAAGGCTCGTACAGGTCGAGAAGCAATGGACTCTACTACACAACAGATGAGCATCGTCAGTGACAGCATCACTGATTTAGCTGTCATTATTGAAACCTTGGGTGGCTACTCCAAGGAAATTGAGAATATTGTGGGTTCGATTGCGAGCATCGCAGAAGAAACCAATTTGCTGTCGCTGAACGCAGCCATTGAAGCTGCAAGAGCCGGAGAAGAGGGAAGAGGCTTTGCGGTAGTTGCACAATCCGTACGCAAACTTGCCGAGCGATCCGCCCAATCTGCTGCTCAAATCGGACAACTCGTAAGCATCATCGTAAATCAGATGGACCAAGCAGGAGAAACCATGAAGCGCTCTACAGAAGAGATGGATCAAGGCCGGGAATTAATCGTAACGGCAGGTCAATCCTTCTCCGAGATTGAGATGTCCGTCTCTGGGATGGCTTCACAAAGTCAGCAGATTTCCGGAACAGTCCGCGAGCTAGCCTCCATCTCCGATGGTCTCGTTACTACTCTACAGAATATTGTAGACGTCGCTAATCAGACAGCAAGCGGTGCGGAAACATTATCCGCCTCCTCACAAGAGCAGCTTGCAGCCATGGAAGAAGTGGAGTCAGCTGCAGGTTTCCTGTCCTCGCTAGCCGAGAAGCTACAGATTCTAATTGAACGTTTCAAAGTATAATTCTTCTTATTCATGTAAGTTCTTAAACTTAAAGGGGCTAGCGACCAAGCAGAGAAATTCTGCTTGGTCGCTAGCCCCTCTTCTATGTATTGAGATCACGACGCTGCCGTATTCGCTATAAACCACTCACCCAGCTCATGTACAGGCATCGGCCGACCGTAATAATAACCCTGCATGACTCTACAACCCAGTGATTTCAGCAATTCAATCTGCTCTGGTGTCTCCACACCTTCCGCCACAACTTCCATATTAAGATGAGTCGCCATCGCAATAATATTGCTGATAATAGCTTTCTTGGAGTGCATCTTGCTGTTACGAATAAATACTTGGTCAATCTTGAGTGTGTTCACTGGGATTTCATCCAAATTACCAAGGGAGGAGAAGCCTGTCCCAAAGTCATCCAGCGATACTCTTACCCCAAGCATTCGAAGTCTAGACAGCTGTGCAACCGTCTCTTTCATGTTATGCATCGCAATGGACTCTGTAATCTCCAGTTCGAGAAAGTGTGGCTCTAATTCTGCACATGTGAGTGCTTCCGCTACAACATCGTATAGACTCCCATCCTCAAACATCCGTGCGGACATATTAATTGAGACTGGTACGTTAGCTATCTCTTCCTTATGCCAGAACCTGTTCTGGCTACACACATCATGTAGCATCCAATAGGTAATCGGAACGATCAGTCCGGTCTCTTCTGCAATAGGAATGAATTCCGCTGGCGAAATGATCCCATGCTCTGGGTGTCTCCAGCGCAGCAGCGCTTCAAGACCCACCGTAACATTCATATAAGAATCCCATTTCGGCTGATACACAACCATAAACTCAGAACGAGCCAAAGCTTTTCGAAGATCCTTCTCTAGCGACATCCGCCGCAACTGATGGCGATTTACTTCCTGGTCGAACACACTGCATTTATTCTTACCTGAATCCTTAGAGGTATAAAGAGCCGTATCCGCAGCCTTCATTAGCGCTGAGCGATCAGTCCCATGCATAGGAGTCATGCTGATTCCAACACTTGCGGTAACATATAGCTCATTGCCCTGAATACGATAGAATTCCTTAAGTTCATGCATAATATGCCCTGCTTCTTCCTGCGCACCCTCCAGCGTGCAATCTGGAAGAGCAATCAAGAATTCATCACCGCCTAAACGGAATATTTTTCCTTTATCCCCTACAGAACGAATTAATCTAACAGCGACCTCCTGTAATAACATATCACCTATATCATGTCCCAGCGTATCATTAATCGACTTAAAGCGATCTAGATCTACAATAAAAACAGCACCAGATCTACTTTCAAAAAATTCATCTTTAAAATAGCGTTCTAGTCCATGTCGATTCGGCAGCTCTGTTAGCGGATCTTGATAAGCCATTCGTTCAAGCACATGGCGATCCAGAAATACGGCGCCAGCAGAAACTGCGAGCATAAGTAGCGCTGCCAGCGAAAATGCCATTAACAGTATAACATCATTCTCTACAAAAAAAGGTTTGCTTACAGGTAAGTTGTTATATTCAAAATGACAAGCCTTTACACTTGTGTAATGCAATCCGGTAACTGAAAATCCGATAAACAACGCCGAGTATAGCTTCCATCGCTGAAACCCTGCGTATTCTTTAAACTTGTGGAACATCAATAATCCGATATAAGAGGAAACCAAAACCAGAATTACAGCAACGGCTTGAATCCATATATCATAATGAATCCTCGTCACAATCTTCATAGAAGACATTCCGATATAATGCATAGCCGAAAAGCCGCTTCCCAAGAGAATACCACCTATTACTAAATTCCATATCCTTAACCGAGGAACAGAAGTGATCCGGAATGCCAAATAGCAGAATAACACACCAACTAATAGTGATATTATAGATCTGCCTGGATAATAATTGACCTCCGCCGGAAAGCGATTCGCCATTATCCCAACATAATGTATTGCCCATATACCGCAGCCTAACACACAAGCTCCCGAGATCAACCACAGACGTCGGATTTTGCCAGTAGAACGCGAAACTTGCGAAATCAGATTCAGTGCAGAATAAGTAACTGTCACCGCTAGCACAAATGATAGTAAAACAATCCAAACATTATAGTGGATTCCCATTTTATCCATTAGTTAACCTCTTCACCGGTTTTGAATCCCGTAATCGCTCAGCGTATTTCTCAAGTAAAATTTCAGTACACGAATATCAGATATGGAAGAGTGCGTAAAGATTATAGGTTATCCATAAAAATAAACTTTAGATGTATTCTACTCTGTATTCAGAAGATTGTCTAAGTAAATACTGGAATTTATACCCTTTTTTATTACGCGAAAAATGTCCATACTTGACACAATCACTCAACCCGGAAAACTTGAACCACGACCTGTTGATGATACATTTTTTGGAAAGGTAATTCGCCATATCCATAGATTCAAAACTACCAGAACCAACAGGTAGATATAAACTCCACCCAGAAACAAAGTGAAGACATAATGAATACCTGCCATCCCCATCAGCAAAAATAATAACCCAAAGGAGTTTGCGGTGTAATCCTTCTGTTTAGCTGCCTCATATCGTTCTGAGAAAGGTAGTACCGGAGGATAAGAACGGAAACAAATGACCGCATAGATCAGCATTGCAAACAGCACGACTACCAAGTCTGGCACAATCCGCAGCCCAAACAACCAAAGATACACTATCGCTTCTATAGCGAATAAAGGTAATAGCAGGCGAACTATCGCTGCCTTAAGCATTCCACGATAGATGGGTGCGGTGTTTGGCAGAGGAATCAGCTTATAAATCCAAGAGCCTTTATAACCCGCAGAGTACCTTAGCATTAGAACAACCGTCTGAAGTAACGTCGCACCGAAATAAATCATCAGGTATGTGTTCGAATCCTTGATAGACGATGCATTTCCATCCCAAAAGATGCCAAATATAAAAATGAACGGGAAGACAATGGAATAACCGATTGCCGGATATACCTTTAACTTGAAGTCACGCTCATTCTTCATCATCGACCAGCTAAAACGAAAGAACATGCCCTCTACCGGGTTCTTACAAGTTATTTTCGACAACCAGTCCACCATTCGGGCGTTACTTTTGCCAACGTTCCCTTGCTCTGAAAGCTTCTGTAAGCTCTTTTCGAATAAAGGCATCAGCTTAATATAAGCCACAATCAGCAGAACCGGAATTACTAAAGCTAGCACTGAAAGCACCACGAAGTGTGTATCTCTCGCCCCGCCAATCAACATCTCAAATGGAGCCGCAAACCAAATCGGAGAAATCAAATACTGCCACCATGCCGGCTTAAAAGAGAGGCTCAATTCAGCAATATCGAACAGTCTAACAACGAGCTGATACCCTACTGTAATCCCTATAGTCAAAATGATCTGTACATAATTAATAATATCTTTGAGCTTCTCCCCGTCGAAAAACTTCATGATCAGTAAATAAAGCAGCGCCGTAATGACGAGAATAAAGCAGTCCATCAGAATGATCTCAACAGCATATATTAGAAAAAATAGTACTCCCTGTTTGAACAGGCACAAAATCAGCGAAGGTCCGGTCAAGGTCAGCGTCACTGAAAATAAATAAATGAGAATGTGGATGCTCTTCGCCATGATCAAGGTACGGCGGTTCACTGGCTTTGAAGCCAGTATGTTTTTGTCCCGAAGATCAAGCATCACGGAAGAGAAATCAGAGATCAGTGTGGTCGTAATCATAAACATCACTACACCAAACACTAGACTCATCTGCAGCATATAGTTCCCCGTTAACATCATAAGAGGAATTAACATGACGCCAAAAAGTAAATAAATCCATTGCACCCGCAGCGGCGAGCCCTCTTTCTTCTCCTCCTTCTTCTGCATTCCAGCGAGCACTGTCGGTGTTCTTCTTCCGTCCATCGTCAGTTTGACCTGCAGAATACTCCGCATCACATCATAATCAACTCCGATTCGGCTAAACCCACCTCGCAGCTTATCCAGAAGCTTCAGCACATAGAAATCAGTCATGAGAAGATACCTCTTGCATGACCGCAACAAATTCCCCAGCAATATCACGGTATTTATCAAATCCAGTTAATTGATTAAAAATATCCTCAAGCGACCCTTCGCGGCCCTTCTCTCTTAGCTCAGCAAAGCTCCCATCCGCCACGATATCTCCACCATCGATCAAAACGATCCGGCTACTGATCTTCTCAACTACATCCATGATGTGTGAAGAATAGAAAATGGTCTTGCCCCTTGCCGCCAAAGATGCAAAAATCTCCTTTACCACCATTACACTATTGGCATCCAGACCGCTCAACGGTTCGTCTAGGAACAGAATATCGGGATCATGAAGCATGCTGGAGATCAGCAGTACCTTTTGTTTCATCCCTTTGGAGAAGGTTGCGATCCGCGAATCATAAGCTTTCTCAAGACCTAGCAAGGCCATCAATTTTCCAGCTTTGGAATCCACATCACTACGCTTCATGCCATACAACTCACCTACAAAAGTTAGATACTCCCTAGCGGTGAGGCTATCATATAATTCGGCTACCTCCGGCACATAACCGATTCTTTTTTTGTAAGATACATCTCCATCAGCAATATCCCTACCGAAAATCTCTACTTTGCCGTTGTAGCCTTCTACCAGACCGAGCATAATCTTAACAGTTGTACTCTTTCCTGCCCCGTTAGGCCCGATATAGCCAATAATTTGTCCTCTGTATACCTTAAGGTCAATGCCCTTTAGCACCATTCGGTCCGTGTAGTTCATCCATAAACCAGAAATCGCAATGACTGGATCATCAGCAAGGCCCATATCCTAATCCCCTCTCTAGCGACTAATTGACGATGTTAAAAATTACTATTTCATAAAATTACAATAATTGTATCATTCAACTGAATCCCACTCCATAATTTAACTCACTAATCTTATATCTATGAATGCTAATGCCCTTTTCAGCACAAAAGGGAGAACCATTGGTTCCCCCTTAGAGTGTAGAGATCTATCCCACGCAAATTATTCTGTTTGATCCACTTGATCATATGAAGCTCTGGCCTTTTCAACCCATACATAATTTTGACTCGTCCACTGATTTAACGCTCTCATAGGCTCAAGTAAAGATACCCCTAGGGGTGTTAGAGAATACTCTACGATGGGTGGAACGGAAGGTGTAATCTCACGCTTTACCAACCCATCTCGTTCCAGTTGCCGCAAAGTTTGAGTTAGCATTTTTTTAGAGATGCCTTCGATTCGTCTTCTGATATCACTGTAACGAATGATTCCATCTTCCATGGCATAGATGACCAAAGCTGTCCATTTATTAGAGATAATATCAAGGACCTTACTGTACCCACAAATCGATAACGAGATATCAGGCTCTACGGCATTCGTCGAAAATGGATTGTTCATATAAAGTCCTCCCGTGCACTTTTTGGTTCCCTGGATACTATAAAGTGCCTCCTTACTTAAGTGTAATTTATGGATTATTGTATGTCTATGCACTTCAAGAAGGAGAGATTGCTCATGAAAGTATACGAAATTCAAAGTGAATTTGGGCTCGATCAACTGAAGGTAGCCGAAAATCCAATTCCTAATCCTCGTTCTGGTGAAGTTCGTATAAAAATGCGGGCAGTTTCCCTTAACGCTAGAGATTTAGGTGTCATTGATGGTTTTTATAACCCGATTTTGAACGCTCCTTTAATTCCAGTATCGGACGGTGTTGGTGAAGTTGTCGCTTTAGGTGAGCATACGTCCAGATTCAAGATTGGTGACCGGGTAAGCGGTATTTTTACTCAAAGCTGGATTTCGGGAGAACCTACACAAGAAAATTGGGTGAGCTCACTTGGAAGTCCGCTTAATGGGTTGCTTGCAGAATATGTTGTGCTTCCCGGGGAGGGATTGGTTCGTGTTCCAGATCTATTAACTGATGAAGAAGCGGCAACACTTCCTTGTGCTGGTGTTACAGCCTGGCATGCTATTGTTGAAGAAGGAAAGGTGAAGGCTGGAGAGACTGTAGTGATACAAGGAACGGGTGGAGTTTCACTATTCGCGCTTCAATTTGCCAAGCTTCACGGTGCACAAGTGATCATCACATCAAGCAGCGATGAGAAGCTTAAGCGTGCAAAGGGATTGGGAGCGGATTTCGGTATCAATTATTTAAAGACCCCTGAATGGGATAAGGCTGTTCTTGAGCTGACAGGGGGACGCGGGGCAGACCATATTGTTGATCTCGGTGGATCATCCACATTAAATAAGTCAATCGGGGCGCTGCGGGTGGGTGGAAGGATCAGCCTGGTAGGCGGTCTGTCGGGCTTCCAAGTCGAGGGCTTTGAAATCATCCCTGCAATTCTGAGAAAAGCACGCCTTCAAGCCATCAATGTCGGAAGCCGTGACATGTTTGAGACGATGAACCGTGCGGTTGAACAAAATGGACTTCGCCCTATCATTGACGCTGTATTTCCATTTGAACAATCTGTTGAAGCATTGCAATACTTGGCTAAGGGTACACACTTCGGAAAAATCTGCATTAAGTTTTAACAGTAGAACCCCCCTGTAAAAAAGCAGGGGGGTTCTACTGTTATATTCAGCTACCGCCAATCATTTCGATAATAGATTATAAATGACCTGTGCCGCTTGCGCTCTTGTAGTAACTTCTTTAGGACTCAGCTTGCTATTCGCTCCGGTTACTACACCTCTTTCCACCAGCGCCTGAAGGGCTTCCTGTGCATAGCCAGCAATATCCCATGCATCACCAAAATCAGAAAGAGCTACAGCCTTCTTCTCGGATGGCAGTTCACCTAGCGATACAAGTGAGCGATACAGGAGTGTAAATAGCTCCTGTCTAGTGATCTGAACCTCTGGATGGAATTGATTATCTCCAGAACCTGTGGCTACCCCAAGGCGCTTAGCAGTCGCGAGATAGTTCGTGTAATACGTATTGCCCGCATCCGCAAAATTATCAGTTGCGGTAGCGTCGGGTGTGATGCCATAAGCATTCAAGAGCAAGACTATGAATTGCCCTCTAGTTATTGCAGCATTCGGACTGTAATGCTCTGCATCCGTGCCGGATGTGATACTGCGTGCCGCAAGATAACCTACTGCACTGCTATACCACGAAGTCTCTGAAACATCCGCAAAGCTCACCTTGTTATATCCAATAATATATTGGGAGAAATGTGTGGTAACAAAATCTACGGTTCCCTTGGCAGCGTTATAATTCCCGCGTACATTCTCCAAGCTTCCGTTGGTATTGATATGGTATACGATGACCGCATCTTTCTGTTCTCCTGCTTGCAATGTATACGGCACACTGATATGGATAATGCCCCCACCAAAGGTGGAAATGGTACTCTGACCTGCTTTTACCGACAAATCATAAACCGGTCTGTCCCCGAGAACGGCCTTACCTTCTGCCGTTAACGAAACCTTAGCAATGGTTATGACAATATCCCCTGCATCCGAGGCTGAGCTGATACTTGCCAAAGATTTAGCATCAAGCGTAATCGTACCGACATTCTCATAATGAATGGTAATCTCGGCCTTTGTACCAGAGACCAACTCGTTAATTATGCTTCTCGGTAGCGTAAGCTCGGCTGTTTGGGTTTCAGAAGTAGCTGCTACTTTAATTTCAAGTACGGCTTTCTTCCCATCCGCTTCTGCCTTTTTAGCAAGATTCACAAGCTCGGTAGCCGCTTCCTTCGTGATTGTTGCTGTGGTTACTCCTGTGGTTTTATCCGTTTTGGTTGCTGCTGTTGATGATAAATTCACAGTGTTACCGGTTGTTGTTGTAGCAACCAGTTGAGGGCTTGCTGTTGGTGTTGGTGTGGTCGTGCTCGGCGCAGGATTGCTGCCGCCAGGCCCACTTGTTCCTGGGTCTGAAATAGATACATAAGCAGGGACAATAATATTAGTTACTGGACTCGCCTTATAACCTTCTTTCGCTGCGTATCGAACTTGATACGTACCTGGTATTAGACCTGTAATCTCTTTATCTGGTGCATACACATAATTAGTCACACTGGACAGCTTATATTCTAAGGCTGTTGTGGTTCCTGTAATTTTCCCATCATTGTTCGCAGTAGAGGTAGGTGCTACCCCCTGTAAACCGGATGGCGCTGCTTGCTCTGCAGTGAATACTGGAACAATCACTTCTGCTACTCTGCCTGCATTAAATCCTTCTTTGGCTGCGTATCTTACCTGATACGTCCCCGGTACCAGTCCAACGATCTCTACATCTGTTGCGTAGACATAATCGGTAACTGTTGATAGCTTATACTCCAACGCTTTCGTAGTCCCTGTGATTTTGCCATCATTATTGGCTGCAGTAGTCGGTGCCACCCCTACTAGCCCTACAGGAGCTGCTTGCTCGCCATAGGCCGGAACTTCAACAGTAGCATCTTTACCTACGCTGTATCCTTCTTTTGCCGCAAATCTTACATTATAAAAGCCCGGAGTAAGACCTGTGATGGCTACGCCTGTTACAGGCTTATAATCAGCTTCTCCAATACCCTTATACTCCTGCCCTTCAGCTGAGCCCGTAATTTGCCCATCATCGTTAGCTTCAGAAGTAGGAGCTACCCCTAATAGACCTGTTGGAGCTGCTTGTTGATGGATATAAGCAGGCACCTCCACACTTACATCTTCTCCAGCATTATAAGGAATGATCGTCGGTCCCGCTGCGTTCGTTGGTCCTTGATATCCTGATGTAGCCGCATATCTTACTTTATAAACACCAGGCGCAAGCCCTGTAATTGCGGATCCTGATACTGGCGTATATGCCGTATCTCCAGCCAGCTTATATTCCAAGGCCGAACTTGTGCCCAAGATTTGCCCATCTTTACTGTCTGCTGCGGTTGGTGCTACACCTGTAAGTCCAGCGGGCACAGCTTCCAGTTTAGAGAATAGCTTATCCAGAGCTGTTGTAGTGTTAGTGTATCTGGCTCCGACTGGGTAATTCGCCTGCACGTAATCCGGTTGGATGTTCGTCCAGCTGTACATAAGCTCAATATGCCCTAGAATAGGTGCATTAGTGCCGTCTGTATCTTTGTTACCCTTGTTGTACGTGAACAGATATGGAACCTGAAGTCTATCTCCAATCACGGTGTCTCCAAGCTCATTCACATAACTAATCACAGATGGCTTGGCTGCTGTATTGTTCTCGGTCTTGATATTGGTCAGATAAGTACGAACCAGATCAACATATAAATTCGCATATGGGTGATTGGTTGTTCTAATCTGAAGCTCATTATTATTGTGCGGATTGGCATTGCCCTTGGTGCCGCTGTTATTGCTTGGTTCAGCAACCGTCACCCCAGAGTCGAGCTTCGTATCGAAGAAGTAGACCTTATCGATGTTATGCTTTTTGGCATACTCATTAATATATTTGATAACCGCTTGCGTGTTAGGGCACCATGATCCACCTAACAAAATCGCATAGTTGCCATCACTCGCCAAAATTTGCTTCAGCTGATGATAGGTCACATGTTCATACACGAGCGTACCGTCCGATTCGTTGAAGATCGTAGGTTTGCCCTCATTTTCGCCCTCGTAGTTCTTGTTAAACGCCGCCTTGATATAAGCAGATTCATCGATCGTGTTATATCCAGAAGCGGCACTAAGTACCTCTCTTACTGATGCTTTATACGCATTAACCTTCGCAGCATCAAGTGTTCCGTTCGTCAGGAACTCATTCCACGAGTAGCTTTTATCCAGATAGGATACAACAGGAGCGATATTTCCTTGTGCATCCTTGTGATCCTTGTTGTAGACCAACAGGAATGGAGATTCGATCTTATTAGCAGTTACGACATCCCCGTTTTTATTGGTATAGCTAACATTGCGTTCTGGAACATCCTTCGAGGACAGATCCAAATTCTTTAAATATTTGTTTACCAGGTCAACGTATTTGTAAGCAAATTTATTATTGCTGTCTGCAATCTGGAGCGTGTCACCGTCCAGCTTAGTATCAAAGTTATAAATCGTAGAGATGCCATATTCTTTAGCTACTTCATTGATAAAGCCGATGTCGGCCTGTGTATTCTCGCTCCAAGCGCCGCCAACCAGAACAGCGTAAGTGCCTTCACTCTCAAAAAGATGAACGATATCCTCATAGGTTGCCGTTTTAAATACATGGTCAGGATCATTCAGACGGTCATAGACATGACTGAAATAATCAAAGTGGCTTACACCACTACTTGAGCCAAAAGAAGTTAGCGCCTCTGCGTTATCCGGATTAGCATAAGCTCTTCCTGCCTGAGTAGGCAGAATTAGCAGGGAGGCTGCCAACAGCAGCGTTAGAATTTTTTTAAAGGTTAATGGTCGTATCATTATGTGCACCTCGCCTTAAATAGGTTTATGTGATGTATGGGCTGAAAGGAATCCTGAATGAGCCTGCCGCTCATCAAGGACAAACCTCTTCCTCAGCGGCTGGTGCCGGTGCGGGTGCCTGAACCGTTTCCGCTGGAGCAGCTGCTGGTGCGCTGACCGTGGATGATGCAGGTGCAGAAGACGATGTCTTCGGTTGGGCAGACTCAACGACCGGAGCGGCTGTCGCTTTAACCACCTCAGTTGTGGAGAAAGTAATGGATTTCGATTTCGAAGGTGCTTCCGTTGCCGTTACTACAGGTGCCGCAGTGGCCTTAGGCTGAGCCGATACGACAGGAGCAGATGTCGGTTGAGCTGCTTTGGCAGTTACGATTGCTTTGGGAGCTGCCGTAGGCGCAGCCGTTGGAACCGGTGTAGCTGTTTGAGTTTGCGTTTTGACAGTCGCAGCTACCGTGGTTGTAGTTGTAGCTACCTTAGCGGTCTCCGCGGCTGGAGCTGCGGTCGCCTTAGGCTGAGTTTCACCCACCGCTGGAGCTGCTGAGGCAACAGCCTTCTCCGCAGAATCAACGGTTGCTTCTGGGGCAGCAGTCGCTTTTGCGGAGACAGTCTCCACTGCTGGAGCTGAAGATTCCGGCTGAACCGTTTCTGTAACAGGAGCCGAAGAGGCTTCTGCCTGAACAACGACTACGGCTGCAGAAGTAGCTACAGGTGCCGCTGCTGCTGAAACCGATACTGCTGTATTACTGCTTGCTTCAATGGATGCTGCCTCTGCTGTCTTTTTATTAGCGGATACTGCGGCATATGTCAGTGCGGAAAAGACAACAGTTGCAGCAACCAAAGATATCGTAAGTTTTTTCATAATGTGTACCATCCTTTTCAAATAAAATAAGACCCAACACAGCACGTATTACGTACCTGTTGAATCTCTGGCTGTCCAGTAGATCCATGCTTCTTAACTTCATCGTTGTACCTTTAACCCCTAAATTCTCCTTTCTCTAAAATAAAAAAAAGAGACTCAACGAGACGCAAAACACGCGTCTTTCGTTGAATCTCCGGCTGTCCAGTCGATTCCAATTGGCTTGTGATTAAGTTCCATATTATTCATGACGATGCGCCTTGTCAATCAATTTTTATTTTTCACATGGTTTTTATCGGGATTGATTATTTTTAACATATTATTACATTGACTTTACTATAAATTCTATATAGATTGATCTCAATAGGATTAATCACATTAAAAAACTAGGTTTAAGGGGGTATTAGTAGTGAACATAGATAACAACTTGTTATCCGCCATCGAAACGAACTGGTATGGATTTGTAGCTTCCATATTTGTTTTTGCAATTTTGTTTCTACTGGCACGTAAACGCATTGGATTTGGTACTCGGGTACTCATCGGACTTGGCATCGGACTTATTGCCGGAATATTCTTTCAATACTTCGATTTAGAGACCAAAGCTATCAGTACATTCGGCAGCATTTATGTCAGCTTGATTCGCATGCTCGTCATCCCTTTAGTATTCATACTCGTATTAAACAGTATTTCTTCCTTAACTAATCTGGAGTATCTGCGCAAAATAGGGATCAAAACCTTCGCCTGGTTCCTCGGAACGACGGGTATCGCTTCTATTATCGGCCTATCGGTTGCGTTGCTGTTCAATCCTGGTCAAGGGATACAACAGGATGTTCCTGCAGATTTTGCCGCCCGGGAAATCCCGACCTTCTCACAGGTTATTCTGGATCTTGTGCCGTCTAACCCTGTGAATGAAGCAGCTACGGGTAAGGTTGTGCCTCTGCTCATTTTCGCTATCTTCCTAGCAGTAGCTATAATCAAAATTGGCTCCAAGAAACCGGAAGCCGTGAAACCTGTACGTGATCTTATTGAATCCCTGACACTGATACTGCATCAGGTCGTGAAATTCATTATTCGCTTGACGCCTTACGGTGTCTTCGCACTGATAGCAGGAATTACCGCACGTTATGGCTGGGAAACGTTGCAGGAACTGGGCAGCGTAATCATTACCTCATATGTCGCAATGATTATTCATTTTGTTCTTATCTTTGGCGGGTTGGTTCTATTAGTAGCGAAGGTGAATCCAATTCGTTTCTTCCGCAAAATCTATCCAACCATTACCGTTGCCTTCACGACTAGAAGCAGCTACGCAACACTTCCTGTCAATCTTGAAGTGATTACGAAGCGCCTTCATGTCTCCCCGCGGATCGCGAGCTTTATTGCGCCGTTAGGAGCATCGGTCAACTTTAATGCGTGCGGTGGCATTTGGCCGGCGATTGTGGCTGTGTTCACCGCCCAAGTATTCGGTATTGATCTGAACTGGACTGACTATATTACACTGGTCTTAGTAAGTATCATCTCTTCAATTGGTGTAGCTGGCGTACCTGGACCAGCCGTAATCTCCACTACGGTGGTCTTAACCGCTCTTGGCCTGCCGCTTGAAGGAATCGCTATCGTTGCAGGTGTAGAAGCGCTCATCGATATGGGTCGTACCGCTGTAAATGCAACAGGAACAGCTGTAACCGCGTTGTTGGTCGCGAATTCAGAAGGTGAATTTGACCGCGAAGCCTTTAATAGCAATGATGACGAAGATGATATTCTCTTGAGCACAGTTTAAAATCCGAACATGCAAACAAAAAAACCTCCGGCAGCTGCTTATAGCAGCAAGCCGGAGGTTTTTTAACGTAGATCCATATTAGATTCGCTGTTACACCATGCTAATTCTTTGCCGTTGTTTAGCTGAAGCAAGGCAGGTTTCAACCAGACGCATACTTAGCACCGGATCCTCCGGTGCAATGAGTCTCTTACCTGTGAACACAGCGGCTGCAAAATCATCCACCTGCCGTATGTATGGATTAGCCCCTGTGGCATCGACCCGTCTCACCTCATCACCAGTGTACACAAAGAATTCCGCATCCTCGTCTCTAGCGTTGAAAGGCATAGGCACCTCAATTCGTCCCTCGGTCCCAAGAATCTCTAAGAGCTGGCGGTTATATGCCCACATTCCGCAATCAAAGATCAAGCTTAAACCATCTGGAAACTCTACCAGCCCTGAAGCCATCATATCTACATTATCATGCTCAGGGGAGAACTTCGCATGCACGGTCACAGCTTCCGGCTCCGTCCCAAACAACAGTCGTGCCGCACTTAACGGATAGCAGCCAACATCATAAAGCGAGCCGCCACCCCAAGCCGATTTAAAACGAATATTTGAAGTGTCTGTAGCATCATTGTAAGTAAATGTACCTCGAATCGAGCGTAATTCTCCGATTTCACCGCTAGCGATAATGTCCTGGAGTTCAGCAATCCGTGGATGATGCCGATACATGTATGCTTCTGCTAAGTGGACGCCTGCATCGTTACATGCTTTCACCATCTCTGCAGCCTCTGCACTGTTCAGTGCGATCGGTTTCTCACACAACACATGCTTACCTGCTTCTGCCGCACGGATCACCCATTCTCGATGAAGATGATTAGGGAGCGGAACATACACCGCATCGATTTCTTTATCCGCAAGTAACTCTTCGTAACTGCCATATGCTTTCTCTATTCCGAACTCTGCGGCTACAGCGCTGCTTTTTTCCAAGCCACGACTCGCTACCGCTGTAATCACTCCCGAATCTGAATTCATGATAGCTGGCATCACTGAGCCAGTCGCAATCTGCGCACAGCCTATGATTCCCCACCGAAGTTTTTGTACCATAATGGCTACACCTCTTCCCTTGGATTAGTTACTATACTTTAAGACACCTTATCATAGAATGAAACTCATCACTAATAGAAAAGTACAGTCAGAGCGCAAAAAAGCAGCACCCATAGGAGATTCGACTCCGATAGATACTGCTTTTTAATCCAGTGGAAAAATTACATTATCATGTTTAACAGCACAGCCGCACCAAGCACAGCAATACGGGCCGCATTCATCAACACGAAATTTTTGACGGCAAGAATAAAGGTACTCGCCTTCTCCTGCTTCTGTTTGAACAAATCGATATTTCGGTGCAATGGGATCAGTGTAAGTAGAATCGCCAAGACAAGAATAGGGTTTATCCCCAAGATCAGCAGCACTACAAGATCCAGATAAGAGACATAGTATAGATATTTAAACAGCACAAGCGCATTACGTCGGCCAATGTAGACCGGAAGTGTGTACCTGCGGTTCTCCACATCTTCATCAATATCACAAATATTATTTGCGAGCATAATCCCTGCAATCCCCAAAATGGCAGGAACAGAGAACCAGAACAGGTACAGCACTTCCATAATATTGATATTCAAGCTGACCCAACCGTTCTGAAGCAACAGCGATACCACATGCTCGTCCGTATGAATATAGGCAGAAATAAAAATAATGACAAAGCCCATAAACAAACCCGAGAACAACTCACCTAACGGCATCCGCGAAATCGGGATCGGCCCGAACGAATAAAGGATCCCTATCAAGAACGACAGCCCACCCAGCAAAAAGACCAGTAAACCCGTCTGCGTAACAAGCGCAATCCCGCCCCCTGCAGCCAGAGCTAGCAAAATAACAATCGTCGCCACGACGGTGCTCTCTTTTAGCTTAAAATGCACAATCGCATTATGCGTCTCATAGCCATAGCCGTGAGTTTTGGAAGCTTTTTTGAAATCGTAATAGTTGTTAATAGCCGTCGTTGCCATATCAAAGCTAAGCAGGGAAACGAACATCAGACCAAAACGCAACACATAAAAATCCTCAAACCGATACAGGGCATACAGCGTTCCCATCAGAAAGGGGATCATACTGGCTACTTTTGTCGGCAGCTCCACAAATCTTAGAAAGCTTTTAATATTCACACCATACACCCTTATTTATCAATTGAGCCTGCAAGGTATTACTGTTCAGTCGTTGTAATCTTCACTGGGGACCATTCTGCAATAACTGTTTGTCCATGCACAGACACGCTGCCTTCAGGACTCAGATCCTTCTCTGTCATAATTCCAAGCGCGACTGTAAAGTTGTTGAATTTGATCGGAATATTTTTCTCACGGCGTACTTCTTTGCCATTCAAATAGAATACAGCCTCATCGTTGCCACGGTGGTACGTTATGCGGTAGGTATTAAATTCACGTGGTTTGAAATCCGTATCTTCTTTAAAGATGCAGAAATATTTCGTTCCTTTGCTCTCTGGTACTTGTACCCCCGGGAACGGCAAAATACCATATACACTAGCATATTTATCATTTCCCGCAAAAAAGTCTAGCGCCGCACCTGTCGTAAAATCAAGCAAGTTCAGCGATACATAACCATCGTACAAATCTCCAGGTGCTGTTCCTTGTGTACGGCTACGAATTTGCAGCTCAAAGCTAATCTCTCCGGCCTCAGGAATTACCACTGGCTCCGCGGAGTAATACATATGCTTAGCATTGTCTAGAATTTGTACTTGATGGTTCTCGCGGGACAATTTCGCACGCACATACAGCGTATCATTACGAACGATAACTACTGCTTCCGGTTCACGATAAGCCCAAAAGGATCCATCAGGCAGTGTAAATCCACCTGTCTTCCAGACCTTTCCTTCTTCTAAAATGGAGTGGAAATCTCCAAGCACCATTTGATTGCCTTTAACATTTTGTTCTTCCTTCAACAGTTCCTTGTCCTTCTTTTCCATGAAAGCTCACTCCTTCTGTATGGTAATTATTAGTACAAGCAAAAACGCCTTCAGCATCCCTAATGGACGGTAAGCGTTTATGCGAGAAATATAAGGATAATGTATAGCGTGAAACCTATATATTCTTATATCTTCAGAATAATCCTTGAATTAGTAAGGTTGCTGCCATCACTACTCCGCAACGAACGGAGGCTTTTTGTGAAGCACCCATGAGCGGGATATAGGCTGGTGAAGCATTATGTGGCTTCAGTCCACGATAAATACGAATCGGCCAGAAGGCTGTAACCAATGCCAATAGTGCATAAACTGGAAGTACGCCCATTAGCACACAGATCACCACAGAAGCATAACCGGTGAAGAGAAGCACACGCGAGAAGACAAGTGCCTTCTGTTCACCCCACACTACAACAAGCGTAAGTTTTCCAGCCTGCTCGTCCGCTTTCCAATGTAAGAAATGATGATTAAACAATAGCAATGTAGTCAAGAATCCAACCGGCAATGAAAGGATGACAGGCTTCATGCTAAAATGACCGGTTTGTACGAAAAAGGAACCTAACACAGGCATGATCCCAAAAGCTATAAAGATAGCCATCTCACTGTAACCTTTGCCGCGATAGCCATACCGCAGGGGTGGGGCTACATAGAAATAAGCGATTAAAGCACCTGCAAGTACAAACCAGAGGATATTCCAACCGCTATATATACTTAGGACTCCACCACAGATGAGGGCAATCGCCAACATACTCCAGGTCATCTTTGCATAAAAAGACTCCGAGAGGATTCCACCTGTCAGTAGCCCGGAGTTTGTGCTGATTTCACCAGCGGAATTCTTCGCCTCTGTATCTGTTCCGTTGCGATAATCCCACAGATCATTCACCATATTGGAAAACAGATGCGCTGAAATCGCTCCTATTAAGGTTAGAATAAATAAGACCGGATGGAATGCCCTTTCCCATACATATGCCCCAACTGTACCTAAAACAATCGGGATAAGCATAACTGAAAAACTCCAAAACCGGGTCGCCTTCGTAAATAATGTCCATTTGCTCACTTCAAGCTTACCGCCTTTTCATTATGACTTGATAATAATTATCACTGACTATTATACATCAATTTTCAACAGATTGTGAAGATTATCACTGCATATAATGTCTAATCTTGACATAATACCTCGGTTTGTTTGGCTAAAAGGTTTCTTCGTTGAAGCTAAAAATGTAAATAACCTCTTATTGGACATAAGGCCACCCTTTTACAACAAAAAATGAGCGCTGTTTTATAGGCAAGCACATACCAATATGATATGATAGGCAAGCCTATGAACAGCGCTCCTTGAGTGCTGTTTTTAAGAGCGTACAACTATATATAATAATGGAGGCTTTTACTGTCATGTCAGCGCAATCCCCTAACACCCAATCTGTCAAAATCGTCACCGCAGACCCTAGCGCCATCGGGCTATTCGGACTGGCTATTGTCACATTGGTTGCTTCTTCACAGAAGCTTGAGTTTACAACAGGACTTAGCTACGTCATTCCTTGGGCTATCTTCCTCGGAGCATTTGCTCAACTATTCGCCGCAATTCAAGATGCTAAGCACAACAACACCTTTGGTATGACCGCCTTTGGCGCCTACGCTTTCTTTTGGTTCGGCATGGCTAGCAGCTGGCTGATCAAGCTCGGCGTATTCGGCCCAACGCTTGCAGAGGCTGTAGATCCTAAGCAGCTCGGATTTGTATTTCTGGGTTACTTGATCTTTACAATCTTTATGACCATTGGCGCGGTTGAGGCTAATAGAGTTTTGCTTATCATTTTTGTATTGATAGATTTCCTTTTTATTGGACTAACCTTCGATTCCTTTGGTATCGCTCCAGAATTCTTCCATAAGCTTGCTGCTTGTGCCGAACTTGGAATTGGTATCGTATCCTTATACGGATGTGGCGCTTCTGTGCTAAACGCTCATTTCGGACGCACTTTCTTACCGATCGGAGCTCCGCTAGGTATTTTCAAGAAATAGTAATTCACCTTTTTTGAATCCTAACTTTTGCAAGCCGAAAGGATGCCTGAGACCATGCATGTCCTATCCTCTTCTGAATTAGCCGTAACCGCTATATTTGCGCTTATTCTCGCAGTTATTGCCTATTGGATCATTCGGAATATCCCAAAGATGTCTGGAGATATTGCGGCTTTTCGCAAAAGAACACTGGTCTGGACCCAGGTTTCGCTTGTACTAACGGTACTTCAGCTGAACTTCAAAGCAGGCGACTGGCGATTTTCTATCGTTCTTGGACTCATCGTATTATTTACCGGAAGCATTTGGCTTTCCGCCCGTTACCATGACATCCGCAGCACCTTAGATCCAGAATCCAAAGATTCTGAAGTACATTAGTAGAAGCTAGGTAACAAAATAAAGGTGATGAAGCTCCCGTAAGGGGGCTTTTTTTTGTGAATTCGGAAGGTCCCTTCGCATACTTCTCCCCTCCATAACCATACTAATGACATTCCAGGCTAAAACGCCTTCGGCGTCCTCTTAAGGACGTTTAAGCGTTTATGCGAGAATTATAAGGATAACGTATACCGTGAAACTTATACTTTCTTATAATTCAATATAAGTAACGGGAGGACTATGCAGGTGAGTAAAAAAATAAATCTTCTGATGTTCAGCGGAGAATACGACAAAGCCATGGCGGGATTGATCCTAGCGAATGCTGCGAGAGATATTGATGTAGAGGTTACGATGTTTTTCTCTTTCTGGGGTTTGTTTCTGGTGCGTGATCCGGAGAAGATGACGCTAGAGGATAAAAGTATTTATGAGAAGCTGATGGATGTCATTACGCCAAAAGGCCCTGGGCAGCTGCCACTCTCCCATTTGAATTTCAGCGGGCTGGGCCGGATGATGCTAGAGGAGATGATGGAGGAGCAAGGCGCGCCGAAGCTGATTCATTTTCTTAAAGGAGCTCGTAAAAAAAACATCAAGTTCTATGCCTGCAAGCTCTCTGTCGAGATCATGGGCTTTAAAACAGAAGAACTGCTGCCAGAGGTCGAGATTATCGATGCTGCGGCGTATTTAAAAGATGCTTTGGAGAGTGATGTTCAGCTGTTCATTTAGCGGTTGAAATTAATTAATATAAGAAAACATAAAGCGACATGGGGAATTTCCCATGCCGCTTCGGATTTCGATTGTAAGGATATAAATTATACCGTGATGATTGTCTTGCCCATTGGAATCTTGAAGTGCTTCTCCATTACTTTGATATGAATCAGCTCTTGTGCATCCACGATTAATTGCGTCTTCAAATGGTTCACTTCCACGGTAATCGTCGCTTGACGGTAACGCATCGTGAAAGTGTATCCCTTCCATTGCTTCGGCAATGTCGGGTTCAATGCCAAATGATCATCCTTGATCCTTACACCCGAGAAGCCATAGACGATCGACATCCATGTACCACCCATGTTCGCCATATGCAATCCGTCTTTCGTGTTGCCATGAGTGTTATCCAAATCCATTCGTGCCGTTTCAATGAAATAATCGTACGCCTTGTCCGAGTAACCTAACTTCGAAGCCATGATGCTATAGATCGCGCAGGATAAGGACGAATCATGAGTTGTCAGCTTCTCGTAATAATCGTAGGAGTTCCGCAAGACATCGGTTGAAATGCCATCCTCGAGCAAGAAATGCGCCAGCACCGTATCGGCCTGTTTCAACACCTGATGACGATAGATGTGTAGCGGGTGATAGTGAAGCAACAGTGGGTGTTTTTCTTCCGGTGTGTTCTCGAAATCCCACACCTTCTTCGCTAAGAAAGAATCATCTTGTGCATGAATGTTCAACTTCTCATCGAAAGGCAGATACATCTTCGCAGCCGCTTCTTCAAATGCTGTAATCTCATCTGTTGTTAAGCCAATGCGACTACACAAAGCTTCCCATGCCGCAGGATGAGTTTCTGCCAGCTGCTTATACCACGATGCAGCCCACTCTAGATTATATTTTGCAAGTACATTCGTGTAATAGTTATTGTTTACGATGGCCGTATACTCATCCGGACCTGTTACATCATCAATCTTGAATAGACCTTCATGATAATGACCTAGCTCCATCCAAGTTCTTGCAGTTTCAAATACGACTTCCGCACCGAATTCCGCAATGAAATCTTTATCGCCTGTCGCGAGATAATATTGAACATATGTATAAGCAATATCACCATTAATATGATACTGTGCCGTACCAGCTGGGAAGTACCCCGAGCACTCTTCCCCTGTAATGGTACGCCATGCGTAAGCGGCCCCCTTCTTGTGGCCTAGCTCTAGCGCACGCTTCTTCGCTTCGCCTAGAATCGTATAACGGTAACGAAGCAACTGCTTCGCCAGCTCTGGCTGACAGAGGATGAAGAACGGCAGGATATAGATTTCGGTATCCCAGAAATAATGTCCCTCGTAGCCCTCACCGCTTAAGCCTTTGGCTGCGATGTTACTGTATTTATCTTTGCCCACAGATTGCAGCAACTGATATACGTTATATCGAAGACCTTGCTCAAGTACCTCATCACCTTGGATCTCGATATTTGCAATTTCCCAAAAATGTTGTAAATATACTTCTTGTGCCATGTAAGCCGCTTGAATCCCTTGCGTTAATACCAAAGCCATCAACTCACGTCCGCGAGCAGCTGGATCTTCGTGTCGACGTGTATCTGTAAATACGTTGAATTTTGTGAATTGAACAATATCCTTCCCTGCTGGGAACGCATACCGCACCATTACACTTTTCTCACCCTTGATCAGTTCACCGTTCACCGCAGGCGTTGTCTGATGAACTGTTGTTGCCGCCACTTGTAGCTTCGACGTATTTGTCTCAAGCACGATTTGTAAGGAGGTCTCGTCGAACACCTCGATATTCTTCATATCCAATAGCTTGGCATGACCCGATGCAACACGAGGGTCCTTCGCATTCGTATAGTTACTTACATTGCCATTCACGCCAGAGGTAATCGTCACTTCATCCTGACAATTGATACGAGCTACCTCAATATCTATCGTGAACAATTCGAGTGTTGTCAATGACGCCATGCGTGTGAATGAAATTTCGACCTCTTTACCTTGTGGTGAAATCCAGTGCACGAGCCGTACGTACTTACCTTCGCGCATATCGAGATAACGCCGCCCAGATACGACCGTTCCTGTGAAAAGACTGAACTTCTCCTCCCCGATATGAATGGTCACATCCTGTACATCCATCACATTCACAAGTTTCTGTTGTGTATCGGGAAAGCCATACGCGCTCTCCCCATATAGCATCGGTGTAATATCATAAAATGCATTTATATATGTTCCACGAACCGTTGGCTCGTCACCTTCATAACCTTCTTCAAAATTACCTCGAACACCTACATAACCATTAGCCACATTAAAAATACTCTCACTAACGCCGAGGTCTTGCATATCCCTATGATTCTCAATAATCCAGCCCGACTTCATATGAAGGCCCCCTCATCCAATTTTATTTCACAGCACCTGCCATAACGCCTTTAATAATGTATTTCTGTGCGAACAGATAAAAGATAATAACCGGAATAATCGATACGACAAGTCCTGCCATTGCAAGGTTCCACTGAATTGTAAATTCTCCGAAGAAGAAGAAGGTTGACAATGGAATGGTACGAAGCGCTGGGCTTGTTAAGGTCAAGGATGGAAGTAAATAGTCATTCCAAATCCACAATAGATTCAAGATTCCTACAGTCATCGTAATTGGCGTAAGCATTGGGAATACAACCTTCCAGAATGTCTGCCACGTATTACAGCCCTCTATCATCGCCGCTTCTTCAAGAGCAATCGGTACCCCTTTAATAAAACCATGATAAAGGAAGACCGACATACTTAGCCCAAATCCGATATACATGAAAATTAAGCCATAATGTGTATTAATCATAGAGAAATTAAGTGATGGGATATCCCATTTGTTTAAATATTGCATTAGCGGAATCATCACTGATTGAAACGGGATGAGCATCGTACCTACGAATAAGAGGAGAATGCCATTGGACAATTTATTCTTCATGCGAACAAGCATCCAAGATGTCATCGCTGAGAAGATAATAATAAGCCCAATACTAATGACACTCACTAAGAGCGAGTTTTTAAATGCTGACAAAAAGTTCATTTTGTCCATTGCCGCAGCATAGTACTCGAAGGAAAAGGATTTCGGCAGGCCGAACGTATCGGTGAATATCTCGGCACGTCCTTTGAACGAATTCACAAACATAATATACATAGGCAACAGCATAAGAAGTCCACTAACCCAAGCTATAACTTCAAGCAATATTGAAGTTGATTTATTGCGACGTTTCATTATTGTTCAACCTCCCTTTTCTTCGAGATAACGACCTGCGTAACCGTCACAACTAAGATGACGAGGAAGAAAATAATCGCCTTGGATTGCGCGAGCGCATATTGATTCATACTAAACGCGGTTTTAAAGATATTCATTGCAACAAGCTCGGTTGTACCGTAAGGACCACCGTTCGTTAGTGAGATATTGGTATCATATTGTTTGAATGCGTTCGACAGCGTCAAGAACAAGCTGATCGTGAAGGCTGGCATAATGAGTGGGAACATAATTTTGCGGAATCGCATCCATCCGCCTGCGCCATCCATATCAGCTGCCTCCAGCACCTCATCCGAAACACCTTGAATAGCTGCGATGTAGATGATCATGACGTAGCCGGCCATTTGCCATGTTCCTACGAAGACCAGCGCCCAGAAGGAAGCCGTCGGATCATCCAACCAATTGAAGAAGATCGAGCTATTCCCCATTACTTCTCCAACCTGTACGAAGAATTTCGTGAATACGAACTTCCAGATGAAACCTAGGATCAGACCACCGATCAAGTTCGGCAGGAAGTATATTGAGCGTAAAAGATTACGCGACTTAATTTTGGAAGTCACCAGCATCGCGAGTGAAAGTCCGATAACGTTAACGAGAATAATCATGCATACGGCATATTTAAATGTCAGGCCGAAGGATGTAAGAAAATCTGAATCTTGAAACACCCGTACATAATTACCGAAGCCTACAAAGTTAGAACCTGCAAATTTAAACCCATCCCAATCTGTAAAAGAGTACACAATCCCCATAACGAATGGAATGATGACTACATTTATAAAGATGAATAATGATGGAACAATAAAAGCTGCGGCTATTAAATTTCTTTTTACACTTTTCTTCAATGGTTTCACCTCTTATCCATTTCTACAAAACAGGAAGAGGCCGCTTAACGAATATTCGAGAAGCAGCCTCCATAGCCATACGATTATTTTTTAACCGCAGTCATCCAAACATTCTGAAGTGCTTCTAACAAGCCCTCGCCCGTTAATTTTCCTGCATAGTATTTTTCCATTTGGTTCGCAAACTCTTGATCTGCTCCCGCTGGGAATTGATCGAATACCCATTTCACTGTCTTGCCTTCACTTGCATAACGGTTCACTTCTTGGGATAACGGATCCATTTTGCTAGTATCAAAACCGGAGTACACAGGGATAAAGTTAAACTCATCCGTTACATAGTGCTGACCCGCTGGATCTGTTAGCAACCAATCCAAGAACGCCTTCGCACCCGCTTGTTGATCTTCCGATGCATGCTTGTTCACGCGGAAGAAGTTACTGTTACCTACCGCAATACCTTGATTACCTTCGAACGGTACTGGCAAGAAACCGTATTCAAATTTCACATCATAATCGTTCAAGAGACCTTGTGCCCAGTTTCCTTGGTGAATCATCGCATATTGTCCTGCCGCGAAGCCTGCAACTTGTTCATCATACGTATCTTTACTCAAGTTCGTATGGTCTTTGATCTTGTCCAGATCAGCAACGTACTCTTTCAATTCAGGAATATCTTGAAGCTTCAATTCGCCAGCATTAATCTTAGCAATCGTACCCGATGTATCTTTCATTAATGCAAATGGCCAGTTAAATGGATGCATGAACCGGAAGTAAGACTCTTGTGCATACGCGATTGCCTTCTTCACGCCCTTCACTTGCTCTAGCTTCGTGCTTGCTGCTACAAGGTCATCCCATGTCTTAATATCATCCGCATTCACGCCTGCTTCCTTGAACATATCCTTATTGTAGATAAGTCCGAAGCCTTCAAGCGCAACTGGCAAGCCATATAATTTACCATCATTACGCGCTGCTGTATCTTGTCCTTCAACAATTTTGCTAGCCGCTTTCATATCATCCAAGGGTGCCATATATGGAAGATATTTTTGAAACTCTGAGCCAGATGCTGTTGTGAAAATGGTTGGTGCTTTTTCTGGTGCGGAGCTGAATTGTGTCTGGAGCACCGTCATCAGGTTGTCACCTGCTGCTCCTAATGCTTGTACTTCATATTTATCTTGAGTTTTATTGAATTCTTTCACTGCATCCTCTAGTGCACTTTGGATTTCTACTTTATTCTGAATGATTGTAATAACCGCTTTTTTACCAGTTCCTTTAGACGTTGTGTCTGCGCTATTTGCCTTGTTTGCCCCATCATCACTTTTTGCTCCACAAGCGACTAACGTGGATAACATAGCTACAGATAATAATGCTGCCCCTACTTTTTTCTTCATCTGCAATACCCCTCTTCTGAAGATTTCATAATTTTTATTTGTATTTCTAAAATTGAAAGCCTTTACAAAACTGATATTACACGATAATATAACACTTAATTATAAATTCTTAACATTAGTTTCGATTTATAAATACGGATTATATTGTAAAATCCTCCCTTAAACAGGTAGCCTAAAGGAGATTATCCATGCTAGACATTACTGCCGTCCTCGAACGCAATATGGCGAAGAATCGCTATCAGAACTATATGCACCCTTCCTATGAGCACGAAAAGAAGCTCGTCTATGCAATCCAACGCATTGATCGTGAAGGTGCCGTTAAAATATTGAATGAAATCAACCTGCTGGAACGAGCCAACCTGTCACCGAAGCCTTTGCAGTCGTTGAAATATTCTCTAGTCGCTAGCTGCACCATTTTTACGCGTGCGATCATTGAGGCGGGAGTCGATTCCGAGTCCGCGTTCATTCTCAGTGACCATTACATCAACTTAATTGATGAGAGCGACTCGATCGTGAAGACCGTTGAGATTGAATACCTCATGCTAAATAGCTTTATTAGTGTCATCTCAACCCATCGTTCGTATTCGTATGGTCCCATCATTAATAAGACGATCGCCTATATTAAAAAGCACATTGAAGAGAAGCCTACGCTAGAGCGGGTTGCGGAAATCGTGCAGTTGCATCCGAATTACCTCGCAACGCTATTCAAACAAGAAACAGGGAGCACTGTCCTCAACTTCATCCATAAAGAAAGAATGGATGCGATCAAGAACTTCCTGATCCATACAAATATGGCGCTTCAGGATATTAGTGATATCTTTGGCTTCGCTTCCTCTGCCTACTTCTCTACCTACTGCAAGACGCATCTAGGCATGACCGCAAGGGAGTATCGAAAAGATCACATGAAATGAAAAGCAAAAAGGCGAATTCTCATTCATAGCCGAATGGAATCTCGCCTTTTGGTCCCCCTAATGATTACTTTGCATAACTATCTCTTCGGTGGTTGCGGTGTAATCAGGAAGTTAACCGGCAAATTACTACCAGACGCTGCAGTGAACAATATCTCAACAGAGCCCCCTTCATCACCTGTACGATAAACCACACTATTCAAGTTTGCATTTGTAATACTGCCGGTACTTGGCATTTGAACAATTTGACCATTCACCATAACAGGTCCCATATAATTACCACCACGCGGGTTAAAGGTAATTAATGAATTGGGAGCAACATGTTCAAATTTGATTTTGTATAGTACTCCGAAGTTGCCTGCATTGGATGCCACAGTTCCTGACATAGGGTCGGTGCCCATCAAATTCAAATCACTTGAATTATCACCGATGAGAAGTCTCGCAGGTGTTCTTCCTACTTCATCCGTAACAGTCATGATACGTGTAGAATCAGCATAAGTCCCTCGGTTATGCACGCCATCACGATCCAGTATTGGAAGCGTAGGAAGTGTGGTTAACGGATCTTTATTCGCATCAATCATCATAACATTGTATTCAATAGGATAATCACTATATAAGTCCGCTTGGAGTGAAACGATTTCGCTCGGTTTTATTGCAATATTATTCAGATCAGACAGGATAGAGACGCTTTCACCAGGTTGCAGGACCGTTGTCTTGTAATCTTTTTTCGTTTGCATGGATTCCCAATAACGTTGCACTGAGAGTTTACCCGTAGCTTCCGGAAAGGGATGTGGGCCTCCAACGCCTAAATATTCTGTTGTGATCGTCGTAGGGGATAGATTGTTGTTCTTAGCTATCACATATACCTTCATTTTAGTATTCATATTATTCTTGTGGTGAATCAAAAAGCGGGTTCCACCGAACGATGTTTCACGATAAGTAATCCCTTCCATATTTACGGTTTCTGGACTGTTAGCGCGAATAAGATTATAAGGCTCAGAAGTGAGCGTATAAGCTACCTTCTGCCAGTTTGGAACATTAGATCCGTCAATATCAAATACACTACCCGGAGAAGCGAACAATCTATAGAAATCTTCTTTACTGTACAAGACTTCACCCGTAATATTAATGACTTTTTCAAAAGTGCTGATTGCGCCATGTGAATCTTCTACTTGAATAGAAACTGTTGCAGGACCAGGCGTGAAGAAAGCTTCCGCTTTATTCGTCCAGGTCGTTGTTTTAAGTGTATCTCCGTCTGGGTCGGTGCTCATATCCGTATAAGTGATCATCTCACCCATTTTGTAGGAATTCTTATCGGTCGTAAAATTTGCAACCGGCGGTGTATTCGGTTTTAGAATCGTGATCGTCGTTGAGTAAGGATCACTCCATTGTCCATTAGCATCCCTAACAGAGTAGGATACTACATATTGCCCAGGTGTATCATAGATATCCTGCTTCCCTTCCCACTTCTCTTCAACTATGGCTGAACCAATCGGTGAAGAGCTAGAAGTCAGGAAATTCACTGGATCACCAGCATAAATTATAGCCGGTACTGTAAAAGAAGCTTTAGGCTTCAAATTTAGCGAAAGAATGACTCGTTTTTGCACATTATCCACGGTATACGGAATGCCCAGCGCCCCAGTAATGGACGTCAATGGAATCATAAAGGTTCCTTTGAATTGATATGCTGGACCTTTCATTGTCACATTCTTACCATTTACGGAATAAATCTTACTGTCTGTCTTGAACCGCATAACGTCGCTGCCTTTAGTAACAATAGTCTCTTTCGTCTTATAATCGTAAATGTATTTCACACCTACACGTTCAACCATAGCTCTAATCGAAACGTAGGAAACGCCATTCTTCACTGCCATTGGCTGATTAGCCAAATATTCAATGCCATTCTGATACATTTTGTTACTATTCATCATAAGTACAAGCTGATTGCTAGCCCCTGCATTAACTATATCAGTTGTAATCGGTGGTGTGGTGGTCGCAGGTATAAGTGTAAGACTTGGACTCGGTGTGGGGGATGGTAACGTTGTTAAAGTAGAATCGGTTGTTACCCCTGTAATAGGCGTTACTGTCGCTGTTGGTGTTGGTGTTGCTGTTGCTGTTGCCCCTTCTGCTACCGGACGTGTCAATAATGGCAATGGATCAGTAGCTTCTGGAATTACTTCCGCAACAGATGTAGTAGCCACTCTTACTCCACTGGTGTTACTGGAGGTAATATTTCCAGCTTCAGCAAAAACGGGCACTGCCGCAGCAGTCTGAGATACGGCCAATAGTACAACTAATGATAGTTTTTTTAAATGCATGATTTGACTCCTCTGCTCCATTTATGAATATAAGTGGCCCCTAACTTTACCTTCCTCTTATATAACGAGACAGTGCTTTTACTTCATGGTACATTCATTATTTCAAATCGTATTATTTGACGCAGTAGATCTCAAAAAGTTTCATTATAAGTAAATAAAAAACAATGTTGTATATTAATTACACCATTCACCTCTATCTCCTTTATTTGTTATTCCTATAAACTCCACCTAGGCTTTAACCCAATTCTCCAAGCAAGCATATACTAATGCCATAGAAACTACTGGCACGCCGAAAATAAACTATGACCTTACCACTATCGGCGTACGGGCTGGAGGGAAATCCGTGCTAAACATCATCCACGCCTCTTCTGCAGAGACGCCCGCTTCACTACAAAACCATTTCGAGATTTTTCGTGAGCACACCATTGGAATTCGGCATCAGATCACCACACCCTATGGTAGACAGCCCCTGCTGTATGCCGATTGGACCGCAAGCGGACGCTTATATGAACCGATTGAACGGAAGCTGCAGGAAGCCTTCGGTCCATATGTTAGTAATCCACATACAGACTCCAACACGACCGGTTTAACCATGACACTGGCTTATAATGAAGCGCGACAAATTATTAAAAAGCATGTAAATGCTGGCCCTCAGGACATCCTGCTCTTCTGCGGAAATGGAACAACGGGAGCCGTAAACAAGCTGCAGCGTATCATGGGCTTAAGACTCCCTGAGTGGATTCAGGACTATAGCGCCCATTCGATGGAGGAACGTCCTGTGATCTTCACCAGCCATATGGAGCATCATTCCAATATCCTTCCCTGGCAGGAGGGGATTGGTGATGTTGTGACTGTTCCTCCCGGAGAAAACGGAAATATAGATCTTCAGCAGCTTGAAGCCCAGTTGAAATTGTATCAGCATCGCCGCTGGAAAATCGGTTCATTTACGGCTTGCTCCAATGTGACCGGAATTCAGACTCCCTACCAGAAGCTTGCCGCGATTATGCACCGTCACGGAGGCCTATGTTTTGTAGATTTTGCCGCCAGCGCACCCTATGAGCCTATCGATATGCATCCTGTCTCACCGCTGGAGAAGCTGGATGCAATCTTTTTTTCTCCGCATAAATTTCTGGGTGGACCGGGCACGAATGGCGTTCTAATTTTTGATGAGGCTCTAAGTAATGGACGTATTCCTGACGAACCGGGTGGAGGTACAGTGGCTTGGGTCAATCCTTGGGGAGGACGCCGCTACACCAACGAAATAGAGATGCGGGAAGACGGGGGAACACCGGGGTTTCTGCAAGCTTTTCGGACGGCACTTTGTGTGAAGCTGAAGGAACAGATGAATGGAAACGGTCAATATATGGTGATTAGAGAGCACGAGCTATGCCAGCAATTAATGAACGGACTCCGTAGCATACCCGAATGCTCGCTGCTAGCTGGACATCATACAGAACGTCATGGCATTGTCTCTTTTACACTACGTGATATTCATTATAATCTTGCAGTTCAACTACTGAATGATCGCTTTGGTATACAAGCCCGGGGTGGTTGCTCTTGTGCAGGTCCTTATGGGCATTACTTACTTGAATTAGGGTGGGCGCAATCTGCTCAGATCGCTGAGGCAATTACTATAGGAGACCAGTCGCTTAGACCGGGTTGGATCCGCATCTCTCTACACCCCATTATGACAAATCAGGAGGTAGAGAGAATTGTATCCGCTGTACGAACTATCGTGATCCATTTCCAACTATGGAAACAGGACTATTTTTATGATGCTTCTACAAACAGTTGGACTCATATCTACAATGAGGATCCCGCAGAGGCGAAGGTCAAAGCGCTTTTTTCGGTTTAGTTCCCAGCTTATTGTGTAATGTCCTTCACCATGTCCAGATCGGCAGCACTAGCGTTGGAGATAACTTGTTCTACATTTTTACAACCTGGAATTACACTGGTTACTGCGGGATGCTGAAGGCACCACGCCAAAGCCCACTGCGCCATATCGAGTCCAGAAGGGACTTCATTGGCTGCAATTTCAGCTACAGCGCGCAGCTGTTTTTGCCTTACATCCTCTTTATGGTTAGCACGCACATCACCCTGACCAAATACCGCATCCGGCTTGTACTTGCCGCTTAAATAACCACTCGCTAACGGAACACGCGCCAACACACCTAATTTATGCTCGATGCAGAGTCGAAGAATCTCTTCCTCAGGTTGACGATCCAGCCGATTATATACTACTTGTATGGCCTCTGCTTGCACATCCGCTGCTGCAGAGGTCTGATGTACACCCGAGACTGATGCACTTATCGAGACGCCTAAATGACGGATTTTCCCTGCCTGCTTCTGTCTGTCGAGCATGCTCCACAACTTGTCATTATCGAATTGCTCATCCGTTCCGGAATGGAATTGATAGAGGTCGATGTACTCGGTCTGAAGTGCACGCAGGGAATCATCCAGCTGCTTCAGCACATCCTCAGCACGCCATAACTGTTCCCGCTGCAAATGTCCCTGAAAATGATGACCGAATTTCGTAGCTACAATCCAGTCCTCACGTTTCCGGCGAGCCAGATAACCCCCGATGAACTTCTCTGACAAGTGATCTCCATAACATTCTGCCGTATCAATCAGGTTAATACCGAGCTCTCCAGCCTTATCTAACATGGCATCGACTTCTGCTTGAGTGAAATCCTTGCCCCACTCTCCACCGAACTGCCAAGTACCCAATCCGATCACCGATACATTCATCCCTGTACTGCCAAGTTTACGATATTTCATCATCATTTCCTCCTTTGTTTTATTAAAATAGTCCATTCACAGTACTAAGCGGCCTTGTTTCCATCTTCCACTGTTCTAGCGAACCGCGCCTCGATGGCTTTAACTCCCCATAGTGACAATCCAATAAACACCAAGACATAGATGATCTCCCACGGCTGGCGGATAAATCGTTCCAGATCATTTCCAATATATGAAACTGCAAATACCATGATCGCTTTGCCCACAGTGAGCGCAAGGAGGTATGAACGAAACCTCATACCAGCAAGACCAGCAGCCATATTAATTACAACGAAGGGGCCTACCGGGAATATACTAAGCAGAAATACATAACTGAATCCGCTTTGCCGCACCCATGTCATACTTTTGGCTACCTTTGGCCGTTCTGCCCATTTTCGCAGATACCGATGCGAAGCTACTTTGCGAATAATCCAAAATGTTGTCACACAGCCCGCAACCAAGCCGATCCAAGAATACAAAAAACCTAACCATAAACCATATACAGCCCCGTTTAATCCGACGATCGCAATAGTTGGTAGTGGTGGTATAAATGATTTCAAAAACGTTAACGCAATGCCCGGAAAGGGCCCAAACGAACGATATTGTTCAAGCAGATGCCGCAGATTATCCTCTGTCAGCCAAGACATAATATCAAGAAAGTACATAACCAGCTGATCTCCTCATCCGATTGGAATTCTTAACACCTGGTCTCAATTATACACGAAGTTGCGAGCATTCCTACAGCTGTTCCAATATAAAGAAAACAAGCTAGAACTACATGAATGACATCGAGCAGACCGTCAGTTACCATAGATAGAAAATACATATGAGACAGGGGCGCATGGTTATGATCATCCATTCAGAAGCCTTGGATTTACAACGTACCACCGTGCAGGATTTAGCGTTCGTTCTAGCCATCGAACAAAGTGAACTAAACCGCATCTATATTGGTCAATGGACTAAAGCGGAACACGCTGCAGCCCTCCAAGACCCAGATATTCTACATCTTATAATTTGGGATAGTTCAGGAAAAAGAGTCGGTTATATCATCATTACAGGACTTCAAGACACTCATCTTACCGTTTGTATTAAAAGAATCGTCATCCATTCCAAGGGGTTTGGGTATGGTAAGCTGTCGCTTTGTCTCGTGACCGACTGGATCTTTCGCCACACTGAATCACATCGCCTATGGTTAGATGTTAGAGACCATAACCACAGGGCACGCCATGTCTATGAAAGCTGTGGCTTTACACTGGAAGGTACTCTACGTGACTGTATAAAAGTAGGAGAACACTTTGAATCTCTGCATATCATGTCCATATTACGGCATGAGTATATGGAGCGTGAACAGAAGCTGTAAATCAGATAGAGGACTAGATATAGGGAAAGTCTCCCTATATCTAGGTGTTACAGGAGATAAAAACCAATATAAAGGGAAAAGCTCCCTTTAATTTACCGGAATCGTTCAAAATCAGGGATATCATAGTGATTTATAGGGAGGTATTCCCTTTAATGTCTATTTCATAACCGTAATCGGCTAAATATACGGAGGTTTTCCCTATAATTGTCCTCCCAGAACAATTACGCAAAATAACGTCAGATTTTCAGCACCTGCTTTACAATGACACAACAAAAAGCCGAGCACCAAGCCTCCCGATCTAGAAGCTTACTACTCGGCTTTCAATTCATTCACTTCAAACCTCTGCACTGTAACAACCCGCCTGCTCACCTTCCGCCCTCAGCCCCGAAACCACAAGGGTTGTCACATACTTACGAGCATCTGCTGTCAGCAATAATAACTCCATCGAGCCCTTAGCCGGTTCCCCTCTGACAAACTTTATTCGGGCACCGTCCAAATCCTCTTGGATGCTGGCAATCGTATATCCTTTAAAAAGCAGCCCATCAATCTCCTGCTGTTCTTTGGCATATTCCGCAAAAGCAGACATCAGACAACACCTCCGCTTATTTCCGCCTTGGAAGGAAGAGGAGCCTCCGCTGCAAAACGCTTGCGCTTTAAATATTTTCCCGACCCGGGTTTACCAACAAATTGCTTGTCTCGAATCACAAACTCGCCTCGACTGAGGACGGAAACAGGCTCTCCCTTTACTTCAAAACCCTCAAACGCATTATAATCGACGTTCATATGATGTGTTTCTGCGGAGAGTATTCTTTCTACAGCCGGATCAAAAATAACCAAGTCAGCGTCACTGCCTACCGCGACCGTGCCTTTTTGCGGATACAAGCCAAACAGCTTGGCGCTAGAGGTAGCAATAATGTCTACGAATTTGTTCAATGAGATCCGGCCTTTCTGCACACCTTCCGAATATAGAATCGTAAACCGGTCCTCAATGGTCGGCCCACCGTTCGGGATTTTGGAGAAATCGCCTAGCCCCAGATCCTTTTGTCCTTTGAAATCAAACGAGCACTGGTCAGAGCCAATCGTCTGCAAGCTGCCGCTCCATAGCGCATCCCACAAAACATCCTGATTCCACTGCTCACGCAGGGGCGGAGACCACACGTATTTAGCACCTTCGAAATTAGGCTTTTCCAGCGCCGTCTGATCCAGCACTAAATACTGTGGACAAGTCTCGCCGTAGACGCGCAGTCCCTTTTTACGCGCTTCAGCAATCTTCCAAGCAGCTTCCGCACAGGTCACGTGTACAACATACAGCTGAGAATCTGTCAGTTCGGTTAGATAAGCTGCGCGTCCCGTAGCTTCACCCTCCAGCTCCGGCGGGCGGGTCAGCGCATGAAAGATCGGGTCGGTATTGCCTGCGGCCAAAGCCTGCTCTACAAGATATTCAATGACATCTCCATTCTCCGCATGCACCATAACGAGTGCACCTTCTTTTTTCGCAGCTTGGAGGGTCTTAAAAAGTGTGCCGTCATCCGCCTGAAAAGTATTCTTATAAGCCATAAATACTTTGAGCGAGGTAATGCCTTCATTCTCAATTATCTCCGGAAGCTCACCCAGTACTTTATCGTTTAGTTCTGAGACCATAAGGTGGAAGCTGTAATCAATCACCGCTTTATCCTGCGACTTATGATGCCATGTATCTACGGCTTGCTGTAGCGGTTGTCCTTTGGTGGTTAAGCAAAAATCAATGACTGTGGTCGTTCCGCCATATGCAGCCGCAATGGTTCCCGTCTCGAAATCATCGGCTGTAACCGTGCCGCCAAAAGGCATATCCAGATGCGTATGAGGATCAATGCCTCCAGGAAAAACATAACACCCCGAGGCATCTATAATTTCCGCACCAGGGACATCCAAATGAAGGCCAATCTCCGTAATAACCCCGTTTTCAATCTCCACATCGCCTGTATAAGTATCTGCTGCGGTAACGATGATGCCATTTTTAATAATTTTCTTCATCCTTATACCACCTCCACTTCCGAATAGGAGCCATTCAAGCTACTGATCACCTTCTGCCTTTCATTCCAGGTCAGAGGGGCTGCCCCGGTGTCCACTGGAACCATATCGATCGCGCCGTCTGCTGGACAGACAATTGAACAAAGATTACAACCTACACAATCTTCCTCGCGGACCTGTAGAATAGCTTTCCCATCTGCATTAGTTAACATATCAATACACTGATGTGAAGCATCTTCGCAGGCAATATGGCATTTATTACAGTTAATGCAGTTGTTCTCATTAATACGGGCAACGACCTTATAGTTGAGATCCAGATCACCCCAGTTGGAGTAACGGGATACCGATTTACCGATTAACTCTGTTACGGAAGCCAAACCTTTGTCATCCAAATAGTTGTTCAGGCCATCGATCATTTCCTCCACAATCCGGAAGCCATGATGCATGACCGCTGTACATACTTGAATGCCCGTAGCACCCATCAGCATGAATTCAACAACATCCTGCCAGGTCGAAATCCCTCCAATACCGGAGATAGGAATGCCTACTCCCCGGTCACGGGCACACTCGGCCACCATACTAAGCGCAATTGGTTTCACGGCCGGCCCGCAGTAACCGCCATGCGCACCCTGCCCCCCAACATTCGGAATTGTGTTCCAGCTATGAATATCTACACCAGCAAGACTGTTGATCGTGTTGATCATACTAATCGCGTCCGCTCCACCCTTAACCGCATGGCGGGCAACGACGGTGATATCCGTAATATTAGGCGTCAGCTTCACAATCACCGGGGTCGTTGCAACTTCTTTTACCCAGGTGGTCTGTGCCTGCACCAGATCAGGCTGCTGCCCCGAAGCAGCGCCCATTCCACGCTCAGCCATTCCGTGCGGACAGCCAAAGTTAAGCTCCAGACCGTCTACACCCACATCCTCTACCCGCTTAACAATCTCATGCCATTTATGCTGCGATGGTTCTACCATCAGGGAGGCTATAATCGCATGATTCGGAAATCTTTTCTTCGTTTCATAGATTTCCTTCAGATTAACTTCAAGCGGACGGTCGGTGATCAGTTCAATATTATTAAAGCCCGCAACCCGTTGCCCATTGAAATTTACTGCCGCAAAACGCGATGAGGTATTAATGATCGGATCGCCGAGCGTCTTCCACACCGCCCCGCCCCAACCTGCTTCAAAGGCCCGCTGCACTTGATAACCTGTATTCGTAGGCGGCGCGGAGGCCAGCCAGAACGGATTCGGCGATTGGATTCCTGCGAGATTAATACTTAAATCTGCCATTGTTGTTCCCTCCCTGTCATGAAAAATCCAATTTGATTTCTACGCTCAGCCCGCTGATCTAACAACGACCTCCTGCTGGCCTAAGAATTGTTTAACAATCGCATGGGCTGCATCTTTTCCCTGCTGTGCTGCTGACACAACCATGGCCTCACCCTTACCTGAACCAAAAATAATGTCCCCAGCGGCATAAATCTGCGGATCGGAGGTTTGGCAGGTGACCTCATCCACCTTAACAACCCCACGGTCATGCATAAGACCTAAGGAATCTATTAGATCTAGACGACGCTTTTGACCAATAGCTATTACAACCGCATCTACAGGAATCAAGAACTCAGAACCCTCGATCGGCATAGGTATTGGACGCCCATCTTTGCCCAGCTCCTTCGTCAGCTTCATCTGCATACACTCCAGTGCGGTTACATTCCCAAGCTCATCACCCACGATACGTTTCGGTAAGGTAAGCCAGCTGAACTCCACACCTTCCTGCTTCGCGAATTCATATTCAAAGTCATATGCCGTCATCTCTTCGCGGGTCCGGCGGTAGACCATTTTCACATTGGTGGCTCCCAGCCGCACTGAGCAAGTCGCTGCATCAATAGCCGTATTCCCTGCACCAATGACAGCGACCCGCTGACCCATCAGCTCTAGCAGAGGAATGCCCGTCTTAGTAGATTCTACAAGCGCAATAGCGTCATAAACTCCAGCCATTTTTTCACCTTCAATCCCTATTGGAGGCACATATCCCATACCCGCCGCCAAAACGATAGCATCATAGTTCGACTTCAGCTCATCTACAGAGACATCTACTCCGACTTTTACACCTGTACGTATTTCCACACCCAGCTTCTCTATCTGCTCCACTTCCCAAAGAGATACAGACTGCGGAAGCCGAAACGACACAATCCCATGCGTATCCAGCCCACCCGCTAACGCCTTCGCTTCGTAGATCACAACAGCGAAACCTTCACGGGCGAGTTCCCTAGCCGCAGACAATCCCGCAGGACCTCCACCGATTACGGCTACCTTTTTCCCATTAGGAATGCCAGCCTTAAATAATTGAACTCCGCTGTTCATCGCCCAATCTGTTGCATAACGCTGCAGCAGTCCGATTTGGATCGGCGCCGAGGCATCATTTAACACACAGGCTCCTTCACACAGCTCATCTGTAGGACAAACACGAGCACAGCTGGCACCCACTGGATTGGAATCCATAATCGTCTGTGCCGAGCCTTTCAAATTGTCAGTAGCGATCCGTTTGATAAAGGAGGGAATATTAATGCTGGTCGGACACGCTTTTATACATGGGGCATCGTAGCAATATAGACAGCGATTGGACTCATCCATGGCACCCTTATGGGTCAGAGGCGGCTCAGCCTCGGCGAAATTGCGCCTGAACATATCAGGTGTAAATGCTGTTAACGGAGATGAATGCTCCATCACTAGTCCCTCCTTATGGGTAATTTTTCATATTAGTGTTATATAATATAACATTATTTCAAGTTTTTTCTGAATATTTTGCTTACATCATTGAATTATTGTAGTAATATAAGCATTAACAGAAATTATCTCTCAATATTCTTCCTGATTAGGTTATATATACTAACATTCGTTAATCAAACTATAGTCATTTCGAATTTTCGTTGCATTAGACACTTTGTCTAATTTCAAAACTGTATTTTTTACGTATGAGAATAGGCTGAGAATAACAGGGCATTAGCCGAAGGCCAGAGCACAGAAGATCGAGGGGGAGTAACTATGGACTGGGAGCTTGTATTAACCATTCGTGACGCTTTAAAAAGACCACTATTCGCAGAAGTCGAGGTGATCGGCGGGAAAAGCGGTCTAAGCCGTGCCATTCGCTGGGTGCATGTGCTGGAAAGTGCCAACTTCGAGACTCTGATTCATGGCGAAGAAATGATTTTGACTACGGGGATTGGTGCAAGTGTCGATCTCCCTTCCTCCTTGGAGTTTATGCAGAACCTGATCGACAAAAATGCAGCTTGCCTATGTATTGAGTTAGGTACGTATTTCAGTACCATCCCGCAAGAGATGATCGACTTAGCCGACAGGCATGACTTTCCGCTAATCATCTTCACCCGCACGGTTCGTTTCGTAGATATCACGTTGGATCTTCACTCGATTATCATCAACCGGCATCACCGGATGCTCCAAGAACTTGAAAAAATCTCACGTGAATTCCACCGCCTGACCTTAACTTCACAAGGAACGCTGAAAGTGCTGCAATTATTGTGCAAAAGTACCCGCACACAAATTGTCTATATGCAGCTGCAAGGCAAACCCTTATTTTTTCCGGCACTTCCGCCGGAAGAGCAGGCTCCATTGCTGAATTTTTTCACCGCCTTCGGCGACGAGCTGGAAGGAATTCAACCTGACGCCGCCCCCTATATCCGGGAATATGGACAGAAGACCATCGCGCTCAAGCCTGTAGGTGCGCTGGATCAGACCTGGGCTTACATTCTGATGGTATGCAATCACAAACCACAGGAGTTCGACTGTCTGCTGTTGGATTCCGCCTCTTTGTCCATTGCACAAGAGCTGCTGCGGACGCGGTATATGGAGGAGCGTAAGCTTTTTTCAGAAAATCTATGGGTCGACGAGCTGATCAATGGTCGTATAGAGGATGACAATCGCTTAAAAGGCTTGATCGGTTCCAATTTCAACATGGTCAACGAACTCCCTTACCGTGTATGCCTTATCGAAATCAAGAACCCTAGAGACGTAAAATGGAACAGCTCAGAGAACGAATGGGAATCAATTACCTTCCACCTTTCGCTCATCTTGCGTTCCATTTTCGAAAAATATTCCCTACGTCCGCTGATCACACTCAAGAACAATCGCCTCACCGTCATCGCCCTCGACATTCAATCGAAAATGCCTGGAAAAATGCGGCTTCAGCAAGCACTTGAGGCCCTTCAACATATTCGCTCCGACGAGAAGCTCAAAGATTTGCAGCTGGTCATCGGAGTCAGTAAATCGCATAAGCGCCTAAAACAGGCCTATTCCGGTTATCAAGAAGCTTTGCAAGCTTTGTCTCTATACTCTTGTTATCAGAAGTCACTGCTCTTTTACGATGAGCTTGGCGTATTCCAATTACTACTTAGCCTAAATGATGGGAAAACGTTGCAGAACTTCATTCGCAGTTATCTCGGCCCGCTAATTGACCACGACCAAACCAAAGGCAGCGAGCTGCTGCTTACCCTTCGTGTTTATCTGGATCATGATGGTTCCAAACAAATTGCCGCTCGAAACTTATTCATTGTCAGACAGTCCCTTTATTATCGCCTGGACAAAATAACAGAGCTACTGGGTGAAGACTTCATGCAGCCAGAGAATCGCATCTCCATTCAAGTCGCCCTGCGCGCCTACCAATTTCTATATCCAGACAAAATCACTTTGCCTAGTCCCCGTTCAGCACAGATTTAAAGGTATCGATAATAAATTCTATATCTTCATCCGTGGAGGATAACGGCGGGGCGAGGGTAAGCACATTGTTGAACCCAGCTACGGTATCGCCATTTTTACCGATGATAAGCCCCTTGGACTTACATTCGGCAATAATCCCTTTCACAATATTCAGATCAACCGGCTTCTTACTGACCTTGTCTTCAACCAGCTCAACCCCTGTCACCAAACCAAAGCTGCGGACATCACCCACAAGCTTGTGATCCAGTAACTCGGTGAATGCAGTGTTCAGTCTTTTGCCCAAAAGCTCTGCACGCTCCACCAGCTTCTCCTGCTCGATAATTTCCAGATTGCTTAACGCTAGTGCACACGAAGCCGGATTGCCACCAAAAGTATTCACATGGCGAAAATGCCCATAGTCATCGCTATTGTCCTTAAATACCTCATAGATATCCTTACGAACAGCAGTCGCGGATAAAGGAAGATAAGCGCTAGTCAGTCCCTTAGCCATCGTTACGATGTCAGGCTTCACATTAAAGTTGTGATGACCAAACTTACGTCCAGAACGTCCGAATCCACAAATCACCTCATCCATAATGAGCAACACACCGTGCTTACGGCAGATTTCCTGCACCCGATCCAAATAAACCTGATGCGGTACAATGACCCCACCACCCGTAATTACAGGCTCCATAATCACCGCAGCTACCGTCTCCACGCCTTCCCAGATGATCATATCCTCTATGGACTGTGCACACTGGAGGTTGAATTCTTCTACAGTCTTCCCGGCCGGGCGGCGATAGCTGTCCGGGGGAGCCACATGCAGAAAACCACCCGCCAACGGTTCATATTTATATTTGCGCTGGGCCTGGCCTGTTGCAGATAATGCCCCAAGTGAACTGCCATGGTACCCACGATAACGGGCAATGAATTTATGGCGATAATGCTGGCCGATTTGCTGCTGGTACTGGCGGGCCATTTTGAAAGCAGCCTCATTGGCTTCCGATCCACTATTGGAAAAGAAGATCACGTACTCGTCTCCGAGCCATTCATTCAGCTTCTCCGCCAGCGCAATCGCCGGGAGATGACTTTGTGTCAGAGGAAAATAAGGCAGGGTCAGCAACTGATTGTAAGCAGCTTCCGCCAGCTCCTTGCGCCCGTATCCCACATTTACACACCACAAGCCAGACATCCCATCCAAAAATCGATTGCCCTGTATATCCGTAATCCACGACCCACTCGCCGAGGCGGCAATCATAGGCGGATTCTTTTCACTATAAGGTGTAATGTTGTGCCATAAATATTTCCGATCCTTGTTTACCGCAAGCTCACTATCGTTCCCCAGACTCTGCATAACATTTTCTCCTCTCAGTAGCTCATCTTCTCTAATAACGGGCAGTGATCATCTTTTTACGCGTATAGAACTCCACCCCATCACGCCCATTGGCATGCAGATCTCCATAGAATGATTTCTTATAACCTGAGAAGGGGAAAAAGGCCATGGGCGCAGGCACACCCAGATTCACACCCAACATCCCTGCATCAATCTCTTCCCGGAACTCGCGGATCGCCTTTGCGCTATCTGTATAAATGCACGCCCCATTCGCGAATGGGGACTGATTCGTTACCGCAATCGCTTCACTTAAACTCTTCACACGGATCACAGACAACACCGGTGCAAAAATCTCATCCTTCCAGAGGGTCATTCCCGGCTGTACATGATCAAATATCGTCGGTCCGATAAAATAACCCACACCGCCCACAGCAGCATCTTTCCGCCCATCTCTCACTAACTCGGCTTGTTCAGCTTCACCAGTCTCAATGTAATAAAGAGTCCGATCCTTATTCGACTGGCGAATTACTGGACCCAAAAACACCCCGTCATCAGCACCATTACCAATCTTAAGTTCATCTGCAGCCGCAGCCAGACGACTCACTAGCTCGTCAGCAATATCCTCATGAACCACTACAACCGAGCAAGCCATACACCGCTCACCCGCTGAGCCAAACGCAGCGGCAATTATATTCTTCACCGCATTATCCAGCTCCGCATCAGGTAACACAATCGAGTGATTCTTAGCGCCTGCCAATGCCTGAACCCGCTTCCCCTGCGCCGTCCCCGCCTTATATACATATTCCGCAACCGGCTGCGAACCGACGAACGAAATCGCCTTCACTTCATCATGCTCCAGCAGCCCGTTCACCACCTCATGCGCTCCATGAACCACATTCAGCACACCTGGCGGAAAGCCCGCTTCAGCAAATAATTCAGCTAACCGATTGACCAGCAGAGGCGTACGCTCAGAAGGCTTCAGCACAAAGGTATTCCCGCAAGCAATGGCGAGCGGAAACATCCAGCAAGGAACCATCATCGGAAAATTAAACGGGGCAATCCCCCCGATAACCCCCAATGGATAGCGGTACATCCCGGATTCAATTCCGGTAGCAATATCCGGAAGCTGGCTGCCCATCATCAACGTGGGGATGCCTGCGGCAAATTCCACACACTCAATTCCACGCTGCACCTCACCTTGCGCCTCTTCCAGACTTTTGCCATTCTCCAGCGTAATCAGCAGAGCCAGCTCATGCCAATGCTTTACCAGCAGCTGTTGATATTGAAAAAAGTAGCGGGCGCGACGCGGCACAGCGACCCTTTTCCACGCTTGAAATGCCGCCGCAGCCGCTTCTACCGCCGCACCCAGCTCTTCCTTACTAGAAATGGGCACATAAGCAATCACTTCACCTGTCGCCGGATTATAAACCTCTTCATCTCGCCCGGACGACGATTCTACCCAAGCTCCATTCACATAATTCTTAACTCTTTCAGCCTGCGTTACTAGGAGAGACATAGCTCGCACCTCTTTCTCTGTTTCAGATGCACTGATGGACTGCTGATTATAATAGATGACCGCCAGATCAGGCGGCCATCCACTATAACATTAAGCTCAATTGGTTATTTTGCCGCCATTTCTACGATTTCGTTCGTATAAGCCTCATCTACCTTAACCGGTTCTTTAATGACACCAAATTTAAGCGAAATATCAGCGGTTTGCTGGAACGCCGCCGCATCGGTATATCCCATCTTGGCACTGTCAAAGCCTTCAGGCAGAATCAGCTTGGCAACCTCAGTCATCATTGTCAGCTGATGTTCCTTCGTCGTACTGCCGTCTTCCGCTTGCTTCATCACACTGTCCACGGCAGCTGCAGGATCAGCAATTGCATCTTTCCAGCCCTTCAGGGAGGCACGTACAAACTTTGCTGCAGTCTCTTTATTCTCCGCAAGCCATTCCTTATTCGCGAACAAGTTATCCTCAAGCATTGCAACGCCTTCTGTATTCATGTCGATGACGTTCAGATCCTCAGCCTTAATACCTGACTCCAACACCACTTGGTACTCGTTATAAGTCATCGCTGAGGCCGCATCGATCTGATCGCCCAAGAACTGATCCATCGTGAACCCTTGCTTCGTAAAGCTTAGGTCCTTATTCGGATCGAACTTATATTTATCGAATAACGCTAATAGTTCAAATTCGTTGCCACCCATCCAGTTGCCGACTTTTTTACCCTTAAGATCAGCGGCTGAATTAATGCCAGCAGTTTTTTTGGAGACCAGGACCAATCCGCTCTTTTGATAGATTTGCGCGATCTGCACCAGCGGCATTCCCTCTTCAAGACTCGGCAGCAAGCTGGCTACCCAACCCACACCGATATCTGCGGAGCCACCTGCTACTTGCTGTTCCGGAACAATATCCGGACCTCCCGGCAAAATCTCTACATTCAATCCTTCTTCCTTGTAATATCCTTTATCCTGCGCCACAAAATATCCAGCAAATTGTGCCTGTGGCACCCATTTTAATTGCAGCTTCACTGTAACTGGATCAGCCGCCGGTTCAGCCGTAGCACTTGCCTCAGGAGCTGTAGAAGCTTCAGGGGCAGTCGTAGCTTCGGCTGCCGAGTTATTATTGTTGCCCCCGCAACCCGCCATTAAAGAAACACTTAACATCATCACGATCGCCAACAAACCACCACGAAATTTGCGTTTTTTCCCGTTCATCAATCGAACTCCCCCTATCGTAATTTTGTTTGTAACAAGCAGCACAGTATGGACAATCATCGTGGTGCGTTGTATGCATACAGCCGTGGGCGGTTTCTCTTTTCCCTTCCCACTAGGACCGGATGTAATGATGTTATAGAGCTCATTTACGTTGCGAAGGATGCCACTTGATGAACACTTTCTCAAGCCGCTCAACCACTAGGTAGAAGAGCACGCCGGCAATTGCAGCCAGCACAATACAGGACCAGCCCAGTGGCATTTTGGCAACTTTAATGGAATTGGAGAGCAGGTACCCAAGCCCTTTTGAGGAGAAAAAGAATTCCCCAACAATGGCGCCAATCATACTCGCCGTCGCGTTGATCTTCAGTGCTGTAAATACATAGGGTAAGCTATTACGAATCCGCAGATAACGAAACACTGCCGGTTTACCTGCCGCATAGGAATGCATCAGATCCAGCGCCAATGGATCTATCGCCGCCATGCCTTTATAGGCGTTAATCGCCATCGCCGCCATTGTAGTTGCCATTACTATGGCAATCCGCGAGCCTATCCCATCCCCGAACCACAGATTCATAATGGGCGCGAGGGCGACGATGGGCACAGCATTTAGAGCAGCAACCAAAGTTAAACTTCCACTTCCCCAGCGCGGCCAAGCTGTAGCAGCTAAAGCGATCAGAAATCCGATAGCAGAACCAACCAACATTCCCAGCACAGCCTCAGTAAGGGTGTATCCGGTATAGGATAGCAACATGCTGAAATTATCCCTCATGGTCGTGGCAATTGCTGTGGGCAACGGGAGTTGATACTTTTTCAGATCAAAGATCTTATGAAAGAATTGAAATTCCCATAGTGCAAGAAATAACAGACCTGCCAGTACAGGCAGCAGCACCCCTGTGCTAAATATCCTCTTCAGCATTCGTGAGCCGCCTCGACTCGCCCTACCTTCCGCAGGTTTCGGAACGGCTACAGCATTCTTCTGCGTACCCGTTAATACCGGCTGGGCCACCTCTTTACTAGTAGAGCCTATAAATGAAGCCTCCCGAACGGAGTTGGTTTCCATTAGCGGCTACCTCCTTTCGGTCGAAATTCAGGCTGCCACGGTGCCACCAAACGTTCTATCAGACTGATCAACCAGTAACTTACAATCCCCAACAAAGCGCCGACAATCACCGTAGACCAGAACATGTAGGTATGAGAGCTGCCGTAGTAGAGATTACGCAGCATGATTACGCCAATCCCATGCTGCGCACCCATGAGCTCTACCAGGATAGCACCAGTCACTGCGAGCGGAGCAGCAATCTTAAGCCCTCCGAACAAACCCGGCAGGGCCGCCGGAAATCTGAGTTTCCAATAGACTGCCCACGGCTTCGCAGCGTAAGAATGCATTAATTCCAGCGCGGAAGGATCTACACTTCGCAAGCCACGCAGCATATTGAGAGCCACTGGGAAGAATGTAATATAACCCGAAATAATAATCCGTGAAGTCTGCTCATCTCTCACAATCCCATAAATGATCGGCGCCAGCCCCAGGATCGGAATCATCTGCGAGGCGATAGCGTAGGGGAAAGTTAACTGCTCTATCGTCTTCGACAAGCTCATTAACACCGCCAGTGAAGCACCAGCCGCCGCACCAATCAGGAAGCCAACACCAGCATTGCCAAAGGTGGCAGCCCCCTCCTTCAGAAGCGTGCCACTATACTTCCACAGCGTGGATAGCACCTCATGAACGTAAGGCAACTTGGACTGAGCTAACGGTGTCCCCACTACATGGAGCAGCATCCAGGAGGCTCCTTCCCAAACTAGCAGCAAACCAAATATCCAGACAAACAACGGCAGCAGGCGACCCCGTACAAAGATACTGCCCCCTTTCATCCCTACACCCCTTCAAAGCTGTCGCGAATACTTGCGATCAGCTTGAAAAACTCTGGGCTGTTTCTCATTTCCGCCGTTCGCGGACGTGGCAGAGGAATTTCAACCACAGCGGATAAGCGACCTGGATGTGGGGAAAGAACAAACACCCGGTCAGAGAGGAATATCGACTCAGGAATACTATGTGTTACGAAGACAATCGTGTTCTGCACCTTGCTCCAGACAGATAACAGCTCTTCGTTCAGACGCTCACGTGTAAACTCATCCAGTGCAGAGAACGGTTCATCCATCAGTAGAATTTCCGGCTCCATCGATAGCGCTCTGGCAATCGCTACTCTTTGCTGCATCCCCCCACTAAGCTGCCAAGGGTATTTATCCGCGAAGCTCTGCAAGCCCACTAGATCAAGAAGCTCCAGCGCCCTCTCTTCACGGATCGACTTTTTAACTCCCATCAGTTCCAGCGGCAATGTGATGTTATGCTTCACCTTCCGCCAGTCATACAGCACAGGACTTTGAAAAACAATGCCATATTTCTGCGCCAGCCTTGCCTCTTTAGCACTTTTTCCAGCGACTACAATGTTCCCGCCCGTTGGCGCGATGAGATCGGCCATCAGTCTCAAAAGCGTTGTTTTGCCACATCCTGAAGGTCCGAGCAGTGAGACGAACTCCCCCTTTGCAATATCAAGACTCACTTGATGCAGTGCAAGCACTTCCGCAGCTTCTGCCCTATAGCGCATTTCAACATTTTCCAGCTGAATTTCAGGAATATTTGTCGCGAGTAATGACATCCTCAGCCCCCCCTTATCAAAATAAGCTATGCAATTAATGTTAATTAATCTGACTCACTAGAAAGTGTGTCGAGTTAAAGTCTTCTGTTGTGTAGTATTAACTAACATGTTACACGCTGCTCACTGGACTCTCATTAGACAATTAGTAAAATAGCTCCCGCTAAATCACGTCATTTTGTCTAGGGGACATTTATTCGAGTTTCAAATGAAGTGATTTTTAAATATTTGTAGATTTGTGGTAATATTTATCCATATCTTTCCTCAGTAGGAGACAATAGACCCATGGGATCTGTAATTTCGAATTATATTGTTATTGTGGCTATATCTGGTGTCCTGAGCGTTTTACTAGCCCTTTTCGCCTACTATAAAAAAACGGATTTCTTAGGAATTAGAGCCTTTGTTATAAGCTCCTTCACTTCCGCGATTTATACCTTTGGCTTCGCACTAGAACTGTCAGGCAAAACACTGGAGGAAATGAGTTTTTGGATTAAAGTAGAGTACCTGGGGATGCCTTTTATAGCGCCCGCCAGCCTTATTATGGTGATGCATTTCGTAGGGCTGGAGAGTCTAATTAAAAAGGGCATGCGGGCAGCGCTGTATATAATACCGTTCATCACAACACTGATGGTGTGGACCAATGATTACCACCACCTCTTCTATAAATCCATTTATTTGCGAGACAATACGCCCTCCCCACTCGTTGATGTAGTGATGGGACCTTGGTATATCGTTCACGGCAGCTTTACTTTTGGCTGTCTACTGGCAGCTATCTGCCTTATGTTATGGCAGTGGAACCGGATGAAACGGGTATACCGGAGACAAATCGTTACCATTCTAATTGGACTAAGCCTTCCAACGTTAGGCTCTTTTTTATATTTAATGGGCCTGACTCCCTACGGGATGGATCCCGTTCCCATCATTATGAGTATCACTTCCACCCTATATATCTGGGCTATCCTATCAAGAGGTATGCTAACAGCTGCGCCTATCGCCCGTGAGAATCTGTTCGAAAGCATGCGAGATGGGGTGCTTGTCACCGATCGTTCGGACATGCTCGTCGATTACAATCGCGCAGCCGCGGATATGATAGAAGGACTTAATTCCTCGGCGATTGGTAAACCGCTGGCTCAACTGTTTCTTAATGCCGGCAAAGATGCCTTGTCCTATGTTATGGATACAGAGCCACTGCTACGCGAAGAACGGGAAGTTGCTTGGATCAAAGGAGACGAGATTTGTTACTACCAAATTCGGTCCTCTCCCGTACAGAAACAAGGGGGATACTTAGCAGGACAAATGATCATGCTGATTGACGTAACTGAACGAATACTGCTTCAAGATAAGCTGCGTCAATTGGCTACGATGGATAGTCTGACGGGGATTTATAACCGCACCTATTTTTTGGAGCTGAGCCGAGGGCTTCTTGTTCAGGCCGCGAGCAATCGGAGTTCACTATCGATTATTTTGCTGGATGTAGACTTCTTCAAAAGCATTAATGATCGATTCGGACATCAATATGGAGATCAAGCCCTTCAGCACATTGTCGAGGTATGCAACAGACATATCCGGGAGGGTGACATCTTCGGACGTTATGGCGGTGAGGAATTTGTGATCTGTTTGCCAGATACGTCGCTGAAGCAAGCCGCACAACTCTGTGAAACTATCCGCGCAGATATTGAACAAAGTGTCTTATATACGCTCATCGGGTCCATTAACGTGACTGCCAGCTTCGGAGTAGTAGAAGCCCTAAGTCCTAAAGCCACTCTAGAAGAGCTACTGTCAGAGGCTGACCATGCTCTGTACAGTTCCAAACGAAACGGACGCAATGCTGTCCACCTCTCCCAGAGATCAGAAATCACACTTTTCAAGCCTATATAATTCGCATCTTTGTCCCTCCCAGCGCATTCATTAGCCTGCCTTATTTTTCATAGTCTGTTTTTACGTTTAATAAGAGTTATCTGAAAATCTAATCAGAGTGTAGAAAAAATTCGCTTTATGGATATGGAGGCGCAAGAAATAATGAGGAACCATACAATGATGCAATTTTTTGAATGGCATGTCGCTGCGGATGGGAAACACTGGGATCGCCTAAAAGAAACAGCTTCCGCACTAAAAGCCGTAGGCATTGATTCTGTTTGGGTACCTCCTGTGACAAAGGCCGTCTCCGCCGACGATACAGGCTATGGCGTGTATGATCTATACGATCTGGGCGAATATGACCAAAAAGGTACGGTACGCACCAAATATGGCACCAAACAAGCACTGATTGAAGCCATTTCGGAATGTCAAAAAAACGGCATTGCCGTGTACGTTGATTTGGTCATGAATCACAAGGCAGGAGCGGATGAAAAGGAAGTCTTCCAGGTGATCGAGGTCGACCCTAATGACCGGATGAAAGAAATTTCCAAGCCTTTCGAGATTGAGGGCTGGACGAAATTCACCTTCCCCGGCCGCGGTGATGAACACTCTTCCTTTAAATGGAATCACAATCATTTTAACGGCACTGACTTTGACGCCAAATCGGGGCGAACAGGTGTATTCCGTATCACAGGCGAGAATAAAACATGGAACCAGAATGTTGACGACGAGTTCGGCAACTACGATTATCTAATGTTCGCAAATATTGATTACAGTCATCCAGAAGTCAAAAAGGAAATGATCCAATGGGGAAAATGGCTGGTGGACACGCTCCACTGCAGCGGCTTTCGCTTAGATGCCATCAAGCATATCAACCATGAGTTTGTGAAACAATTCGCGGTAGAAATGTTTAATAAATGTGAGAAGGATTTCTATATCGTGGGTGAGTTCTGGAATTCGGATTTAGAATCCTGCCGACAATTTCTAAATACCGTCGACTATAAGATCGATCTCTTCGATGTCTCCCTTCACTACAAGCTGCATTCAGCTTCCTTGGGGGGTAGAAACTTTGATTTAACCAAAATCCTCGACGACACACTGGTGCAGACCCATCCTACCAATGCTGTAACGTTCGTTGACAATCATGATTCTCAACCCCATGAAGCTCTGGAATCTTGGGTAGATGATTGGTTTAAGCAAAGTGCTTATGCACTTATCCTACTGCGACGCGACGGATATCCTGTGGTCTTTTATGGAGATTATTATGGGATCGAGGGACCTACACCTGTCGCAGGCAAAAAAGAGGCGATTGACCCGCTGCTATATACCCGCTATCACAAAGCCTATGGTGAGCAGAAGGATTATTTCGATCATCCCAACACGATTGGCTGGACACGACTCGGCGTGAAAGACATCGAACGCTCCGGCTGTGCGGTTGTGATTAGTAACGGTGAGAACGGTCAGAAAAGAATGTTCGTAGGGGAACAACGCGCGGGTGAAGCATGGGTAGATTTCACTCATAATCACAAGGCGACTATAACGATTGAAAAAGATGGCTGGGCGACCTTCCCGGTCAACGGTGGCAGCGTATCTGTCTGGGCTCTGCCTGATGAAAAAGCCGACGAAAAATAAAGGTTGTGTTACTCAAAATAGATGAGGCTGCTCTCGAAAGTAGTGAATGCTGCTTACGGGGCAGCTTCATCTATTTTATGAAATAGTCCAAGTAAAGATCTCACTTAACCATTAAACCTTTTCAGATTGGGTAATGATGGCAGACGATGATGAGAATATGCAGCGGGGATGTGCGGTGGACGGAGTGAGTTTAACAGTAATTAGGGAAAAGCTCCCTGAAAATTAGGGTAATGCCTTGATTTCCGACCAAATCAGATGAATTTTAGGGATATTTCCCCTAATTATAAATCTAATGACCAGTAATCTTAGAATTTCAGGGAGAAATTCCCTACTTGTTGTATTGGTGTTTCACTCAAACCATCATTTCAAACTTCAATTAACCTTCAACGAAAAAAAGGGGCGTACCCAAGTAGCTAAAACTACTTTGATACGGTCCCCTTTTCCTTAGCTCCAATGTACGCAGACTTCGCGTTCATCTCCCTCTATTCCTCCGCCTTAGGATGGCGGGATACTAACCTCACCAGATCCAGCGTCAAGATCGGCAACGCTATGGAAGCCGGATAAGCCAAGTAACGTGGTTCCCACTCCGGACTGAACTTTTCTTTATACCGGCGCAATCCGACAAAGCCGTACCAATGCCCCCCTCTTTTAAATACGAGATGAGCCAGCTTCTCCTCTTTCAAGGCACCCACATTCTCACCTACACTGGACAGCGGAGCATTACCTAGATTAAATCGATGATATCCCTTAGATTTCGCCCATTCTAGCAAACGGACAAATAAATAATCCATCGTTCCGTTCGGTACATTCTTTCGATGTCGCATTAAATCAATCGATAGGGTCATGCCCTGATCATACCCGTATGCAATAGATGCAAATGCCAGGATCGTCCCTTTGGCATTCCGAAGCAGCACGATCGGAGCCAGTTGCAGATAGGCTTCATTAAACCAGCCCAACGAATACCCTTTTTCGGTACGTCCGTTCAACCATTCGTCTGAAACAGATCGCAGCTCCCTTAGCAAATCTTCAGCGTGCGGCGTCTCTACAACTTCGAACGCATATCCTTCCCGCTCAAATCGGTTGCATACGCTTCGCAGATCACTGTTCTTCTTGCCACTGAGCGTAAAGGTATCAAGCGTTACCAACGCCTCTTCCCCCAGCTTAAAAAAGCGATATCCCTGCTCATGATAGATCGATAAGAAATCAGGTGTGGCCTGATAAAAAACTACGACCAGACCGTACTTATCTGCAGCTTGTCTAAATTCACTGATTGCCTCATTCATGAGACTTCTCTCTCCCAATGGATCACCAAGGACTACGAGCTTATCCCTAACCCTAGCGAAAGCGAGCAACACCTTGCCTTCTTGCGCCCAGAAGAAGCTTTTATCACCCAAAAACAACATATGAGTTAAGGCATTGCCTTGAACTTCACTTAGGAAGTTTTTCAGCCTTGCCATATCAAAATTTCCGAATAACTCCTCCGGTTTACGATGGGGTCTAAGGGTGATCAGCAAAGTAAGAATGATCCAAGAGAAAGCTAGTCCCCCTACGGCTGTAAAAGCAACATGACTGTGCCGCTGTAGCCACTCTGGCTCTACACCAGGCGGGAGATGCTTTAGAAATCCACGATGGACATGGCTGCCCAATAAATAGTAGCTTAGGGCAATTACTGAAGTAAGCGCAAGCCACCAAATCGTACTCTGTCTGCTTACGGGAGCACTGATCCGGTAGAACCGAGACCTGGAGATCCACAGAATGAGTGCAACGAGGAGCAGAAACAGCGCCTCTTCATAATCAAAGCCTTTAGCCACCGCAAACACAGACCCGGAAAATAATAAAATGCTGGTCCAGATGTACGCGCTACGAACCCGTAATGTAATGCCTCTCGACAACAAAATGAGCATAAAGCCAATAAGTACAGATAAATGATGTGAGAGCTGCATGATCGAGAATGACAATATTTCCTCTGTAATCTTCAGTCTGTACAACAATCCGGGCGTAGCTGTTGATAGTAAGAGAATAAGCCCGCTAGCTAGTACAAGCTTGCCTAGAGCCCACACACCAAGATCGCTCAGAAAGGTATACTGACCCGGCCAACCCCAAATCCTCTGCCAAATGTTAAGAGCCGGTTCGAACCCTGGAGCTGAACGATCTTGTCCCTTTTTTCCCTGCAGACCAAATTCCAGTGCCGCCAGCACCAATCCGATCAGCCATGGAATGAGATAATAGAACAATCTAAAAATAACAAGCACTGCCATGGCCTGATCACTTTTAAATCCAAGCTGCGTAAGACCCAGCAATGCAATAAGATCAAAAGCACCGATACCACCAGGCGCCATACTCAAGATGCCTGCGATGGCAGCAATCGTAAAGATGCCGAATATGACTGGAAAGTGTACCTCGTGCAAAAGATGACTACTGATTGTCCAAAACGTTACGCCAGCAAAACTCCATTCCAGAAAGGAGGCACCCACAGAGGAAACTACTGTAAGCCAGGGTGTTCTGCCTTGTCCCCGATTAATCCACTTTGCATAAAGAGCAGAGCGCTGTACAAACACAAAAAACGGCAAATAAAGCGCCATCCCCCATACCGCAAATACTAACCAATGATGCTCTTCCAGCAATGCCGTTGCCGGGAGTAAACCAAAAATATTTGCCCAAGAAAGTAAAGATAACCCGGTAATCATGAGTGGTGATAAAAATACGATTGCCGGCGTTAGGACGGAAGTTGACACTCCGCTTTTTTTGTACATCAACGTCCTTAAACCCACTCCAGCCAGACCTGCAAAACCAATTAAATTATTAAATGTATTAGCTATCCAAGCATAACGGAAGGTGTCCCACAGCCCTACTTTTAAACGAAAATGTGCTCGTATCAAATAATCATAAGCACTCATTACAGCTACTGCGAGAAGTGCAAATCCGATCATTTGCAAAACGGCAGATGTAGGCACTCTTCTTAGCTCACGCATAATAAGTCCTAAATGAACCTGCTTCAGCTCATGCTGCCCCTCCCAATACACCAGCGCTATGATAGCTACTGGAAAGAGAGCTCTCACCGCCCGAATCCGATAGATGGATAAGAACAGCCTTACAATTTTGAATCTTTCTAATGTTTGTTGTTTTGATTGCATTAGGCCACCTACCCTTACCGCCGACACACGTTGTGCTAGACAATTTTTACAACCATTTCATTATAACAATTATTGGAATAAAAAACCCATGATAATCAACACCTACTACATTAGACTGCCAGCACAGCCCTAATCCCTGCAATAGTTAAAGAATGTTAATGAAATTCTATTTAGCTAAAGAACATTGAGACTGTAGTTTACACATAAAATTGCACAACAAAAAGGACATCCCTCACGGCAAAGGATGTCCTCTCTGTTATGTAGCACGGGTTTAACTAGCGTTTATACTCGAATATCAAATCTGCCTTTACTATCCGTTGTTGCGGTAGCTATCTCTTGCGGACTTGCTGCAGCAAGCGTATTGTTCGCAGGTTTGGCAGGTGCCTCTACAACACTGCTAGCGGAGGAAGCACTGCTCTGAGACTTCTGTGAGATTTGTGCCTCGATAGTCTTAATCTGTTGCTCAATTTGCTTCGTTTTCGTTTCCTTGGTCTTGTCATCGTCTGAGCTGGCATTAATCTTGTCCAGTTCTGCTTCCAGTTTCGCTTTTTGTTTCTCAAGCGTACTGGTATCTGTAGTGCTAGATGTCGAGGTAGTATACGATGTGGAACCTGAGACTGCCGATATACTCATGGTTATCCCTCCCTTCCTTACCTCCAATATAATCCTTTTGCAAGTAAGGAACGTTAAGACCCGCTGAAAGTTTGCTGAAAGTACTACTTGCCAGGTTACAATGATAGACTGCTAGGAGCTTGCTTTTCCTCGTCTAACAAGCAGCACATAAGATAGAATCGAGAGAATTCCTGTACATGCCATCACAATCGCCATCGGAAGTGCAGACTCAACGCCCCCAAGACCCACAAGTGGCGCTACACAGCTACCCAGCAATAGGGGGATTAATCCGATTAATGCCGAGGCACTGCCTGCAGTTTCACCTTGATCTTGCATCGCCAGTGAGAAGCTGGTCGCTCCGACAATCCCTACACTGGAGACAACCGCAAATAGACAGATCAGAATAGGGATCAGTCCTCCTCCTACCAGAACCGTCAGCAGTAGCAAGATGCCCCCCATCGTACATAGCAATAGTCCACTAAGTAACAACTTAGTCTCACTTACCTTTCCAGCAAGTCTACCGGCTATTTGGCCAGTAATAATAATCCCGATCCCATTCACTGCAAAGATCAGACTATAAACTTGCGGGGTAACCGCAAAAATATTTTGTAATACAAAAGAAGAACCTGAGATATACGCGAACATTGATGCCGTAACGAAACCTTGAGACAAGGCATAACCCATAAACTTACGATTGCCCAGCAATACCCGGAAGGTAAGCAGTGTACCCTTCAGTCCACTCTTAGAGCGTCGCTCCTTCGGCAGCGTTTCCGGCAAGCGCAATAGAATAGTTAAACAAAAAATAATTCCGGCAGCAAATAATACGAGGAATATCCCTTGCCATGTAGTCACCCTTAACAGCTGGCCCCCAATAACTGGAGCTAATATCGGTCCGAGACCATTCACAATCATCAATAGTGAGAAGAACTTCGTGAGTTCAGAGCCACTATATAAATCACGAACAGCCGCTCTAGAGACAACCACCCCCACTGAACCAGCAAGACCTTGAATAAACCGCAAAACGATCAGCAGTCCAATCGAAGGACTAAAAGCACATAGCACTGAGGAAACGGCGTAGATGAACATACCTATAAGCAGCGGGCGACGGCGGCCATATACATCACTCAGAGGTCCAGCGACCAACTGACCTGAAGCAAGCCCCAGCAAAAAGAAGGTCAGACTAAGCTGCACTAAAGCAGCGGTCGTACCGAAATCCGCGACAAGCGTAGGCAGTGCCGGCAAATACATATCAATCGACAACGGGCCGATTGTTGTAATGGAGCCGAGAATCACAGCCAGCTGTAATCTCTGCTTCCGTGAGGGTCCATCTGCGGCAAGCTTATTACCATTTTGAATTCCAATCATAATCCTTACTTCAACCTTTCTAAAGCAACCCTTGGGCCTTTTTTTGTATTCTTCATACTAACGTAAAGGAAGTGGATTGATCAATCCTTTTATGGAGGGTTATAGGTGCCTGTATAACAAGAATAACCGCCATTCGGCGGTTATTCTGATTGTTTTATGCATTTGTAGATGTGCTGCGCATTTGCAACCAATCTCTAGCGGCTTCAGCCTCAGCAACACTCAGGCGATGACCTTGGTTGCCCCAGTGTGTTGTAACCTCTGCGCCTGCCTTCTGTAAAATAATGTCCAAATCCTCAGTCTCCGAAGAAGCGATAAGTGGATCATTTGTGCCTGCACCAATGAAGATAGATACTCCTTCCATCGAAGGAAGCGTAATACTTCGAAGCGGTACCATCGGATGCAGTAGAATTGCAGCGCGGAAAACATCCTTATAATGGAACAGCAGGCTACCCGCAATGTTCGCACCATTAGAGTAACCCACGGCTACCAGATTGTTGGCATCGAATCCGTATTGCGCTGCGGCTTCATCCAGAAACTGCTTGATCTCGTGAGTACGGAAGATTAGATCTGCTTCATCGAATACCCCTTCGGCTAACCGTCGGAAGAACCGCGGCATACCATTCTCCAGTACATTCCCTCTGATGCCTAGCACCGATGAATCAGAAGATAACAACCCGGCAAGCGGCAGCAAGTCCTGCTCATTGCCTCCAGTACCGTGAAATAATACAAGCGTGGGTTTCGTTACATCTTTACCTTTATGGAATACATGAATCATCCCTGCTTCACCTCAATTTCTCTTATTTGAAAAGGACTTAAATTTTCTTCGATAGCCGCACGATGCGGTTCATACCAAGATGGCAGCATCAGCTTTTCACCCAGCGCATCCACCGCTTCATCACGAGCAAAGCCCGGAGGGTCCGTAGCAATCTCGAACAGGATTCCACCTCTTTCACGGAAATAAATCGCATTAAAGTATTGGCGGTCTTGAACCGGTGTCGGATGATGCCCATGATTCTGCACTTGAAGCCCCCATTCCTGCTGCTCAGCGTCATCTTGTGCACGCCAAGCGATATGGTGAACGGTGCCTGTACCTCCTGCTCCTTGCGGAACCGGTGTTGTCTTCAGATCAATAATATTACCCAAATCGCCAGTAGTTCTATATCGACTATACCCGTCTCCATCAGCGATATGCTTCATTCCCATTGTATCGACAAGCGTTTCTGCAGTTTGCGACGGATTGTTGCTGTAGAGCACAGCGCCGCCGAACCCTTTGATAGCATGCCCCGTGGGAACTCCCCCGAAAGACCACTTGCTAAGCGGTCCTTCCTCACGTTCCACGAGTTCAATGCGCAAACCGTCATAATCAGCAAAGGAGAGATAAGATTCCGAGATTCTATGCTTAAGAGTAACCGGAATTTGATATGCCGCAAGACGCTGTTCCCAGAATGTCAGAGAGCCCACTGGTACTGCGTAAGTCGTTACGCCAACTTGCCCACTGCCAATTCTGCCTTTACGCCCGGTAGGTGAAGGAAAAAAGGTAATAATCGTTCCCGGAGCACCTACTTCATTCCCAAAATATAAATGATAAACTTCCGGAGCGTCAAAATTAATCGTCTTCTTCACAAGCCGTAGTCCTAGAATACCGGCGTAGAAGTCAACGTTACGCTGAGCATCTCCAACAAAAGCGGTAATATGATGGATTCCTGCAGTTTGAAGTGTCATAATGATAAACCCCCTTCTTAGTTAAAAATCAATGCATCCAGAGAAATCGAACCTGGCCCTGTAAGTGCTATACCTGCAGCGACTACCAGTACCGTAAGCGGAAACTCAATTCCGTTCGAAGTAGACCAGAAGCCATTTGGAGCGTGAACCTTAATGATAGCCCCCAACATAGTGGCAACAATCAACACCGCTGCAACAGGCGTCAGAAGGCCTGCCGCGAACATGAATCCGCCTACCAGCTCCATTAGTCCTGCTAATACCGCCATAGTAACCCCCGGTTTAATGCCGATGGATTCCATCCAGCCACCTGTACCCTTCGGGCCGTAACCACCAAACCATCCAAACAACTTTTGGGCACCATGCCCTATAAACGCAATCCCGATCACTAATCTCATCAATAATATTCCTACACTTATCATTGTTAATCCACTCCAATTTTCTTTGATTTAATTATCTTAACATTAAGATATATGATAAAAATTTTTATCTTTCAGTGGTTAGAAGCAGCGAACTGCTTCCGACCATATAAAATGTCCTTGATGCGATATTTCAGCGCTCCTACACACCTTTGCCTAGCTTCTTCAGTAATTCAATCGCCTGACCCTTCTCATCCTTATCCAGTCCACGCATCAAATCATGAATCGAAGCCACATGACGCGGGAAAATCTTATCGAATAGCTCACGCCCTGCATCCGTAATCTCCGCATAGGTCACGCGTCTGTCCTCACTACACGGCACACGTTTCAGCAGACCTTTCTTCTCCAGCTTGTCGATATTATAGGTGATGCTTCCACTCGTAACGAGAATCTTCTCCCCGATCTGTTGTAGTGGAATACGGGTCCGGTGATACAGCACCTCAAGCACCATGAACTCGGCAGATGCCAGCCCATAACTCTTCATATCCTTCACAGCTTGATCCATCAAGCTTCTGTAAGCCTTAGATAATACAACAAATAACTTTAAAGAAGACGCCTGATCCATCTCCGTAGTATTCTCTGTATTACGAACATTCTCTTCGGTATTACTCATCATTCCCACCTCCAGTTTGACAGCGATGTTGTTCAATATAAAGTAAATGTCTTTACATTAAATATCTTTAAGTTAAGATAACTATACTTCCTCACGCTACCTTTGTCAACCTCGCCACTCCAAAAAGATAACATAAGGTGCTTAACGAGCTGTTAATGTTCTTTCTACGACTTTTTAGGAGCGTGATGAAAATCACTCTAAGTTTGACCTGACCCTTAAAACGGCGTATTCTTGTCTTTACGAATGACTATTTAGTAAGCGATTTCACTTCTCTCAAAGGAGGCAACCTGATGGTGGAGGAACAAGCTGGTGCGCGGCGCATGCTGATCGTAACAGCCGTAGCCGCAGAGCGAGACGCGGTCCTGCGCGGCCTACAAGGCAGCGACAGGTTCCATGTGATTGCTGCCGGCGCAGGTACGGCAGCAGCGGCGGCGGGAACCGCCGCGGCACTCGCAGCCGGATCTTACGGCTGCGTAATCAGCGCCGGGATCGGCGGCGGATTCCCGGGGGTGGCACCTTTAGGCTCGCTGGTCGTTGCCAGCGAGATGATTGCCGCCGACCTCGGGGCCGAGACGCCGGAGGGCTTTCGCAGCGCTGCCGAGCTTGGCTTCGGCAGCGTGTCCGTGCCGGCTGACCACGGCACGGTACAGGCAGTTTCGGCCGCGCTGGCAGCGGCCGGACTGACCGTAAGCACGGGGACCGTGCTTACGGTCTCGACGGCGACCGGCACCGCGGAGACGGCCGCCGCCCTCATCGCACGGCATCCCGGTGCCGTCGCGGAAGCGATGGAAGGCCACGGAGTTGCCGTGGCCGCTGAGGCGCTGGGGCTCCCGGTACTGGAGCTCCGCGCCATCTCGAACCCGGTCGGTCCCCGCGACCGGGCCGCCTGGAAGATCGGCGATGCAATGGAAGCATTAACGGCGGCAGCCGCTATACTATTGGAGGTGCTGTAATGACAACTGAGCTTAATATCGCTTTTTCCCCTTGCCCTAACGATACCTTTGTATTCCATGCCTGGGCACACGGGCTTGTCCCGAATGCACCACAGCTTAATGTAACCTATGCCGACATTGATATTACCAACACGCTTGCTGCTAATGGAGAGGGACCTGAAGTCCTTAAAATCTCCTATGCCGCTCTACCTTGGGTTCTTGAGCGCTACAAATTGCTGCCATGCGGCGGCGCACTGGGTCGTGGCTGCGGGCCGTTGCTTCTTACAGCAAGTGGCCCAACCGCGATTAAACGTCCCGAGAAGCTCGCTGGACGAAGAATTGCCGTACCTAGCGAACGTTCTACAGCTTATCTGCTCTTCAGATTATGGGCAGCACAGCATATAACGGGAGGGATTGGCGAAATCGTCGTCATGCCTTTCGATGAGATCATGCCTGCCGTACGCGATGGACATATCGACGCTGGACTGGTAATTCACGAAGCCCGTTTTACTTACGCATCTTATGGTCTTAATATGCTGACTGACCTGGGCAGCTGGTGGGAAAGCGATACTGGACTGCCGATTCCACTTGGCGCGATCATTGCTCGCCGCGATCTGGATGCCGATGCCATCACTGGCTGGATTCGCAGCTCTCTACAATATGCGTGGGATCATCCTACCGATTCTAGAGACTATGTGCTTAGCCACGCTCAAGAGCTGGCTCCAGAAGTGGCTAAATCACACATTGATCTCTATGTGAACGACTTCTCGATGAATCTAGGCGATGACGGCTACGCTGCAATCACCTCCTTACTAAATCGTGCTGCAGCAGAAGGACTTGTACCTGCCATCGATCCTGCATTACTTCGGTAGCATTTGCTAGACGTTCTTAGCGCACTTTAAAACTAGACATAACCCACAATCCCCGGTACACCATAAGGTGTTCTCCGGGGATTTTTGTTTGAAATATAAGAAAGTATAAGTTTCACACCATACTTTATGTCTTATATTTCTCGCTTAAACACTTGCCGTCCTTATAAGGACGCCGAAGGCATTTATGCTTGTTCTGATTAACATTCCCCGCGATTGCTTCGATCCATTATTTGGCATGGCGAAGCGATGGCTATACAATAGACCTATAAATAGGTTCTAAGAAGGAGGATCACATGATACCTGAAAACAATAGCAAACAAAACATCGATCGATTTCTCGGCTTTCAAGAGGACTATGACCGTTACCGTCCTGAAGCTCCTGGCATGATCATCAAGCTGCTGACCGACTACTTAGGCAGCACACCTTCAGTCGTCGCAGATATAGGCTGCGGCACGGGCTTGTCTACTTTTCTGTGGAAGGATGTCGCGGACAACGTAATTGGTATTGAACCGAATCCAGATATGCTGGGAAAAGCAATCGATAAATTAAGCCGGATAGAGGATCCTCAATCCATCACTTTTGTACAAGGTTATTCTAACCAGCTTCCTCTTGCAGTGGACAGCGTAGACATAGTGACCTGCTCACAGTCATTCCACTGGATGGATCCTGAAAGCACACTTCGAGAAATCTCCCGGGTCTTGAGAACAGGTGGTGTCTTCGCTGCCTACGATTGCGACTGGCCTCTCCCCCTTCAACAGAAGGTAGAAGAACGTTACAACCAACTGATCTCCAAATCCGAGGAACTGCTCGCCTCACTCTTACCTGATGCTGAGAGAGCACATAAATGGGACAAAGAAGGGCATTTGTCACGGATTCAGGCTAGTGGAGCTTTCTCTTTTGCAAGAGAGATCGTATTTCATAATCTTGAGTCCTGCGATACACAGCGCTATGTTGGACTCGCTCTAAGCCAAGGGGGTATAAGAACCGTTCTGAAGCAAGACGCTACCCTACTCAATCAGGACATTGCAGATTTCAGCGCTGCAGTTGAAGACCATTTTCAAGGACGCACCTTAGAGGTACTGATCAGCTACCGAATGAGAATTGGCATCAAATAATTTACGCCCTTAAGCGCAAAGAACGCCCCGATTTTCCTTATAGGAGGAAAGTCGGAGCGTTTTCTTATTTTATTTGACTTCTTCCATGAACAAATTTAGGTTCTCAACGATTTCCTTAGATCTGGAATGGTGTAAATAATGTCCGCCTTCGAATGTCATCACTTTTCCATGCACAGATTCCTTAACTTGCCCTTCATGCAGAGGAATCCAATCTTTCACGGTTGTATTATTCGCTTGTATAAAGAATATAATGGGAAGGTTCTTGTCGAATTTCAACCCTCTGGCTGCGACAAAGTTAGGATATATATGTTCCATTTCATTTAAGGTAGTGGAATTATTCATATTTTTGAGCGATATCAATTTCATTTGTTTTTTGGTCTCATCATCAAATGGCAGTCCATCATAAGGGTCACCGCTTAATTGCAATCCCAATCTAATGATACCTGAATCTTTGAGCAGCTTTAATTTTTTTATCGGGAATTTAACATCCATACCGCCTTGCTCAGGAACACTACTATCAACCCCCACAAATGCACTCACTTCGTTTGGATATTTCTTCGCATATTCCAATCCGTAAATACCTCCAATGGAGTGACCCATTAGAATATATTGGTCAATGTTTAGATTCTGTACGGCTTCATGAACCTCACTTATGATATTCGCTGTAGTTCGTTCCTTATCGGTCTCATCACTTAATCCATACCCAAACGGCTCAACCGCGACCACTTTGTAAAATGGTGATAACTCATCAATCAACGGCTTAAAATCAAGTGCTGGCGCTCCAGTTCCAAAGCCCGGGATAAGTACAATAGTCTGCTTCCCTTGTCCTTGGATCAAAACATTCATACTTTTTCCGTCAACAGGAACTAACTGACCATATTGATGTATTTTTTTCTGATCAGATTTGTTGCTAATCACATTAACTGTATAAACAACAGCTAGAAAAAGCACGATCAAAATCACTATTGCTCCTAATATTTTAAGCAACAAGTTACGTACTTTATGCTTTTTCTTTTCATTCCCCGTTTTTATTACCTCTGTTTGTGTCACCCTCATCTTCTCCTGTCCTAATCTATTTATTATGTCGCCTTAACGTTTCGCTAATGAGATCTTAACCAACGATGATGTACTCCTCATGACCACAATATGAACTAAATATGAATAGGCAAAAAAAAATACTACGGCAGCGCAAGCAAGAAATCTTACCTGTGCTACCGTAGTATGAACAATGAGGCGCGCGTTCAACCCCTCGCAAAATATCCTTGAACGATAATTATTCTGTCGGCACTATAATTGGTAAGGTGACGATGAAGGTCGTTCCTTGGCTAGGTTCGCTTTCCACTCGGATATCCCCTTTATGAAGCGATACGATCTGTTTAACAATGGCTAGTCCCATCCCGCTACCGCCATACTTGCGACTGTGAGAACGATCAGCTTTAAAGAAGCGTTCAAATATGCGTTCTTGGTCCTCGGGAGAAATACCAATGCCAGTGTCGGATATTCGGACGATTACATTGTCCAAATCTTGTTTGATGCTGACGTTAATCACACTGTCATCCTTGGAGAACTTGATGCTATTTCCAAGGAGATTCGTCCACACCTGACTTAACAGATCATGGTCTGCCCATACGATTACTGATTTCAAATCAAGTTCAAAACTAATGTTGCGTGCCGACCATTGGGGCTGTATCGCCACGATTACACGTCTGATCTGTTCGTCAAGACTGAACGTGATAAGCCGCAGTTGTTGGGATTGCGATTCAAGCAAGCTCAGCTTTAACAAACTATCGCTCATCTTGGACATCCGCTCCGCTTCAGCAATAATAATGTCGAGATAACGATTCCGTTCATCCTCTGTGAGGGCTACTTTCTTGAGCGCAATAGCATAACCAGATATCGAGGTAAGCGGAGACTGAACCTCATGCGACACATTCGTTACGAACTCCCTGCGCATTTGCTCAAGGTGCTGCAGATCGTGCATCATTTCCTCGAAGCTATTAGCCAAGGTACCTAGCTCACCCATCTGCTTAATATTCAATTCGACATTAAAATCCCCAGTTGCTATACGCCTAGTTGCCTTTGTAAGCCTTTTGATCGGTCTCACTAAGAACATAGAAGCGACCAGTATCAATACGCTTCCCGTTATTAACGAATACGCCAAAAAATTAAATAGCAGATTCCTCGTAGAAGACAAAGTAGGAGGCACAATCGGCTCCACAAACATCGCCTTCGTTCCCATTTCAGTTTTCAAAGGTAGTCCTAAGAGGTTGGAAGAACCTATACTCGGTTTAACTTGAACAGCTTCACCAGCCAATACTTTCTTCAGTTGCTCCCTAGTCACGGTAACAGGGCTCTCTCCATTAAGCACTCCGTAAGACTCAAACTGACCGTTCTCATCGTAAATTCGAATATGGTAGGAATCAAGCTGCTTCATTCCACTTATAAGAACATCCGCTTCACGTGATGGTAAGGTTTCGTATATCCGGGCGATGTCCTGACCAAAGCGAAGTAAGGGAATTCGCAGGTTTTCGTTTAATTTATCTTGAAATACCCAGGTTGTCACAAATAGAGAAATCAGTGTGCCTCCGATCACGGAGACTAGAAAGGTCAGAACAACACGTGTATATAACGATTTGATCATTCATATACCTCAAGCCGGTAGCCAAGTCCACGGACCGTCTCAATGCGAAAATCAGGTGTAGACGCGAACCGTTCGCGCAGACGTTTGATATGCACATCTATCGTTCGATCGTCTCCAGCGTAATCAATCCCCCAAATCTGATCGATTAACTGCTCGCGCGTATAGACTTGTCCGGGTGTTCCAGCGAGCTTATACAGCAATTCGAACTCCTTGAGTGGCAACGTGAATGACTCTGTTCCTCTCATCACCTTATAGGTTTGCCGATCAAGGACGACGTTGCCGAACTGGATCGTCTGAGTGGAACCAATCTTGTATCGCTTCAATAAGGATCTAACACGAACCGTCAACTCCAGCGGATCGAATGGCTTCGTCAAATAATCGTCTGTCCCCAGTTCGAAGCCCTTCACCTTTTCCCAGGTTTCACCTCTCGCAGTTAGCATAAGTAAGGGAAGATCCGGATTGGCTTTTCGGAGCTCTTTACATAACGTCCACCCATCCATAATCGGCATCATGATATCGAGTACAACAAGATCAACCTGCTTTGAGGCGTAAACGGCTAACGCTTCTTTGCCGTCTGCAGCTTCGGCTGTATCAAATCCGTCGTTACGTAGAAATAAACAGACGAGTTCGCGAATGTTCGCGTCGTCGTCAGCAACTAGTATAGTAGGCATTCGTACCCTCTTTTCCTGTTATCCATCCTAGCCATTATACTACAATATACTTCCAGCCAAGAAGGAACGCCTTCGGCATCATTTAAAGGGTGATGATCGTTTCACGAAAGCGCAAAACTTATACTTTCTTATCTTTCAAAAAAGAGCGTCTAACACGGTAATCCGCATGTAGACGCTCTTGAAGTCGTTTGACTTTACCTCCAAACGACTTACTTTTTATTCATCTTAAACTTCAGGAAGAGCTCATTGTAATGAGCAAGCATCCGTTTTCCAAGATTATCATACACCTCAAGCCGATCCGTAATCTCAGCAGGCGGGTAGAAACGGGTATCCTCGGAAGTTTCCTTCGGAAGTAGCTCCAGCGCAGGGATGTTAGGTGTGGAATAACCTACGTATTCTGCATTCTTAGCCGCTACATCTGGGCGAAGCATGAAGTTAATGAACTTATGAGCTCCATCCACATTATCCGCAGTTCGTGGAATGACCATGTTATCAAACCACTTGTTCGAGCCTTCCTCAGGCACTACATAATCCAGTTTATCATTCTCATCCATGATCTCAGAAGCATCACCGGACCACACAATCCCAACAGCAGCCTCTTCATTGGCAAGCAGCATCTTGATCTCATCTCCGACAATCGCCTTAACGTTAGGAGACAGCCTATTCAGCTTGGTCAGCGCTTCTTGCAGGTGAGCCTCATCCCGGTCATTAACGGAATAGTGCAGGCTGTTCAAAGCCATACCCATCACTTCACGTGCTCCATCCACCAAGAAAATGTTGTTCTTCAGCCTGCTGTCCCAGAGGGAATCCCAGCTGGTGAAATCCATCCCTTTGGTCATCTCCGGATTGAAGATAATTCCGACGGTTCCCCAGAAGTAAGGCACGGAATACTTGTTGCCAGGATCGAAGGAAAGGTCCATAAACCGCGGATCAATATTCTTTAGATTCGGAACCTTGCTATGATCCAGCGGTATGAGCAAATTTTCTTCTTTCATCTTGGCAATGGCGTAATCCGAAGGAATTACGACATCAAAAGTAGTTCCACCCTGCTCCACTTTAGTTAGCATAGCTTCATTAGAGTCAAAAGTTTGGTAAATGACCGTTAATCCGGTCTCTTTTTCAAATTCCTTCAACAGATCAGGATCGACATAGTCGCCCCAGTTATAGATAGTCAGTGTATTCCCACCGGAATAGCCCTCTCTCGAGTTCATCCAGGAGCCCAAGTACATTAGAGCAAATGCCGTGATCATGATCGCCAGAAAAGCATTTACCAGCTGTTTCATCTAGGCACCCCCGCTTCCGCCACTGGCTCCGCCACAGCTTCCGAGGTATTCTGACGGTTCTTCTTAAGGGTCAGGAAGTAATAACCCACAACGAGCAGTATCGTGAACAGGAAGATCAATGTCGATAGCGCATTAATGGATAACGACACCCCTTGCCGAGCTCTGGAATAAATCTCAACCGATAGCGTCGAATAACCATTACCCGTTACGAAGAACGTAACTGCAAAGTCATCCAGTGAATACGTAAGTGCCATGAAGAATCCACTAAAGATCCCCGGTTTGATAATCGGCAGAATAACCTTAGTCAGAACATCCTTGCGGCTTGCGCCGAGGTCACGTGCGGCATCCGTCAGTGAAGGACTCATATCCTGTAAATGCGGTAGAATCATCAACACGGCAATCGGCACACTGAACGCGACATGCGAAAGCAGGACGGACACGAAGCCAAGCTTGATGCCTGCAATGGTGAACAGGATCAGGAACGATGCACCGATAATGACATCCGGACTAACGATCAACACGTTGTTCAGAGATAACAAGGTGTTTTTAGCACGGCGGTTCTGTACACTCTTAATGGCCAATGCACCAATAATAGCGATAAGCGTGGCGATAGCCGAGGACAAAAGCGCGATTACAAGCGTGTTAATCATGATGATAATCAGACGTGTATCCTGAAGGACCTCACGGTAGTAATCCAGCGTAAAGCCCTCGAACTTGTGCATCGTCCCCCCGCTGTTGAACGAATAGTACATCAGATAGAAGATTGGCGCATACAGAACAGCGAACACTAGCACTAGGTACAGATTAGAGAACCCGTTTTTATTTCTCATTCCGCACCCCTTTCCGCGATCCGCCAGTAATAATCATGAACAGCGCCATAATAGCAATCAGAAACACTGCGACCGTGGAGCCCATGCCCCAGTCCTGTGTGACCAGAAAATGCTGCTCAATCGCAGTACCGAGTGTAATGACCCTGTTGCCTGCAATCAGACGAGTAATCATAAACAGGGACAGCGCTGGTATGAATACCGCCATACAACCGGAACGTACACCCGAAATGGTCAATGGAAAAATAACGCGCCGGAACGTCGTCCAGCCTGAAGCACCCAGATCACGTGCCGCATCCAGCAAGGATAAATTAAGATCCTCCAAAGCGCTGTAGATCGGCAAGATCATGAATGGGATAAAGATATACACAGATACAAATACAAAACTGAAGCCCGTAAACAAAATTTGCTGTTCTCCGATTCCAAGCAGATCAAAGAAATTGTTGATTGGTCCGAACGTACCAAATATGCCGATAAAAGCGTAAGTTTTTAGCAGCAAATTAATCCATGTTGGTAAAATAATCAGCAATAACCATAGCTGCTTATGCTTCGTTCTCGTCAACAGATATGCCGCCGGATAGGCGACCAGCAAAGAGAATGCTGTAATCAAAAACGCATACCAGAATGAGGTCAGCGTCATTTTTAAGTACACAGGTGTAAAGAAGTTCACGTAGTTATCTAGCGTAAGATGCCCATCCAGATCAAATAGAGAATAATAGATGACAAGCAGCACTGGTGCGATTACAAACAAGGCGATCCACAGGTAATAAGGGATGAGATAATACGATCTGCCCTTATTCTTCATGACTCTCCACCTCGCCGTAAGCTTCCAGACGTTTGTCGAACTCTTCCTCCGTTTCACCAAAACGCATAACATGAATCGCTTCCGGATCAAAATAAAGGCCAATTTCACTACCTACCGTCGCCTTACGTGTAGAATGCACAAGCCATTCATGTCCGGATTCATCATAACAACTGATTTCATAGTGGACACCCCGGAACAACTGGGAATCCACTCGCACACGTAGCTTACCCTGTTCCAGTGTTGAAATTTCCAAATCCTCGGGGCGTATAACAATCTCCACAGATTCGTTTGGTTTAAGACCAGCATCAAAACATTCAAAGCGGCGCCCGTTAAACTCCACCAGATAGTCTTCAATCATAACACCCGGAACAATGTTGGACTCGCCAATAAAATCAGCCACGAAACGGTTAATTGGCTCATCATAGATATCATTAGGTGTTCCGCTTTGTTCGATTTTTCCTTTGTTCATGACAAAAATCCAGTCGGACATTGCGAGTGCCTCTTCCTGGTCATGTGTAACAAAAATAAAGGTAATGCCAAGTCGTTGCTGCATTTCACGCAGTATGTACTGCATCTCTGTTCGCAGCTTCAGATCGAGCGCAGATAGCGGCTCGTCCAGCAAAAGAACCTGCGGCTCATTCACAATCGCACGAGCAATGGCCACGCGCTGACGTTGACCACCAGACATTTCGTTAATGGCACGCTGCTCGTAACCCACAAGGTTAACGAAACTTAGCGCTTCCTGCACCTTCTTCGTGATGACATCTTTCTTAAGCTTCTTAATGCGCAGTCCGAAAGCCACATTCTCGAATACGTTCAGGTGTGGAAACAATGCGTAATCCTGAAATACCGTATTGACCTGCCGCTCATTGGCTGGAATGTGGTTGATCACTTTACCGTTTAAATAGATAGAACCGCTTGTTGGCTCTGCGAACCCAGCGATCAATCGTAGAATAGTCGTTTTACCACAGCCTGATGGACCAAGTAGTGTATAGAATTTGCCGCGCTCTATCTCAAAGCTGACTCCTTTTAACACCGGATCTTCGTCGTCATATTGCTTGGTAACCTCTTCAAATGAAATAATGGTGCCTTCCTGAATAGCTATAGCTAACAACCTCCCTGCCTAAAGTATCACAATACTATTTTACCCGCATCTCGCGGAGAACAATCGAATGGGCATGCTCAGCGCTAATAAGCGACAATTCCTCCTCTCATTCGACACTCCAATAGATATAGCATATTAGATTGTACCATTATATGCGATAGCTTACATGGATAAGGAATGCGTAAACTTAACAACTTTGTAAAATATCCAGTCCTCCAAGCCTTTTTTAAGGTGTTATAATGAAAACGAACTGAAAGACCAGACAGTTTTTTTCATTTTTTTCCGAAAGAAGATGAATGATAATGAACGAGGGGTTACAAGACCGCCTTGAAAAATATGGTTTCTCACTTTACATGATACGAATTACGCTGGCCGCTTCACTTTCATGGGTCGCCGTACACAGCATATATGGTAGCCAATATTTATACTTTGCACCCCTTGCGGCTATCCTCATCACCCAAGCCAGTGTTAAAGCATCGCTAGAAAAAGGAATCTACCGCCTGATCGGCATTATTCTTGGCGGGATCGTTAGCCTAATTGTTGGCCAGTTTTTTGATGTAGGTGGGCTTTCTATCCTGCTCATTCTACTCATCGGGATTGGCATCGCTACGGCCTGTAAGATGAACATTCAAGCTGTCTCACAGGTGGGTGTTACTTCCGTTCTAGCTCTTACCTTTTACCAGAATGACTACGTGCTTTGGAGAATAGGGGAAACGTTCATTGGTGTGCTGATCGCTCTGGCCATCAATATGATTATCGTGCCGCCGAACAGGTTCGTCAAGGTAAAAGCATTGGCATTCGAAGGAAGTCTTCTACTTGTGGATGCTTTAAAAGATCTCGTAGGCGTAAGACGTGATTCTCCGAAAGACGATTTGCTGGAGGAAGCAGGTAAACTCCTGTCGAATAGCAGCCGGGAACAAAAAGAAATGTTCTATACCCTCACACATTATCAGTGCCGTGGTGAACTGAAGGGACTCATACAGGCTACCTCACATCTAAAAAGCATTCATTCCTACGTCAAAGAAATCGCCGACGATATTCGTCTTCTGCCAGCGCATCACGCCTCTTCGGACTGGATGAAGGATGTGCTGGAATCAACCGCAGATTGCATTGCTCTTTATGGAACCAGAACGTTATCAGACGCGGAATGCCAACGTTCTCTTGCCGATTGCATACAACGCGCTCGAGACCTGCAACTGGCAAGTTTCTCTGAACTACAAGGCAATTGTTCGCTATCAAGCATTCGTGATCTTGGTGCGGTCTTCAGTCACTTAAACCGGGTGTTGGAGGAAGTAGAGCGGGCTAAATCTGCTACTTATGTTGTAGCCACTCGGCCCTCAACGGCTGAAGTCGCACGCGCTTTACGTTTTATTAAAAAGGGACTCTCCCAGAAGCTATAAGCTTCGGGAGTGTCCCTTTTGTTCAAATATAAGGATGCCGAAGGCGTTTATGCTTGCCTATTCATCAATATGCCCTCATACGCCCCTGATTACTACAATCACCACATAAATTAACTAAGCCGACTGCTTCGCGGCACGCCCGATCCTCACGTTCACCAGAACAATGCTACTAACAATAAGCAGTAGGCCAATCACAAGATTCAAAGTAATCTGCTCATTTAAAAAGACTACGCTAGTACCTATCGAGATCAGTGGAATCAAAAAAGTGAATGATCCGACCTTCCCTGCCTCTCCCTCGTTAATCAGCTTGAAATAGATCAACCAGCCTAAAGCAATCACAAAGACTGCAATAAACAGTGTATCGGCTATAAACGTTCCACTCCAGGTGATATCCGACCACTTCTCTGTAGCAGATCCCGAAAGCAGCAAAATGATACCACCGATCGTTATTTGCATAGCGGTCATCCATAGCATATCCACGCGCACAGCATTTCGTTTCATATATACCGTTCCTAATGCCCAGCTCAAAGCACTGGCTAAAGCAAGCACAATTCCCCATATAGAGATGCTTCCGTTAAGTCCTCCAATACTGAGGGAGCCTACTCCGATGAACCCTAGCAACAGACCTGCCATTTTGAGCCCGTACATACTCTCTCCTAACCACAGCCATGAAAAAATGCCCAGCAATACCGGCTGCAGAAATACAATGGACGAGAATAATCCTGCGGGTACATACTGCAAGCCAATCGTCTGAAATCCATAATAAAACACGATACTTAATATAGCCGAAGTCAGATAGATCGGCCATAGCTGCTTGAAGCGAAGCTCCTTCATCTTAGGAAGTGCAATTAGAATCAGAATGAATCCGCCGATGACGGTTCGGATACCTGCAAATAATAAGGGCGGAGCGTAGTCTAAGGCGATTTTGGATATAGGCCAATTTATGCCCCATACAATCACCAAAAATATAAGAAGGATGATGCTTTTCTTCTGCTGATTCATGTATTCACTCCTTGGTGTAGATTCATCACAAATGATACAATAATTAAGAATATAAATGAAATGAATAATACTCATAAGGGGCATATCATATTTGTTATGAACAATAATCAAATTCGTTTGTTCGTCAAAATCGCGGAAAGCGGTAGTTTTACCAAAGCTGGTGTAGAACTGAATATGACCCAACCTGCTGTCAGTCGAGCAATTTCCTCTTTAGAAGCCGAACTGGATGTAAAGCTATTACTCCGAGATCGACGGAACGGTCTAATGCTTACTGACATCGGCAAGCGTATCCTTGTTATTTTTCGTGAAATTCTAATGGGCTTTGATAAGGTCAATCAGGAGATTTCCGCCGAGAGGGGGCTTGAGAAGGGAAGCATTCGAATTGGGGCTTTTCCAGTGGCTTCTGCCTATTTTTTACCGAAGATTATTAGCTCTATCACTGAAAGATATCCGAATATTACGATTAGCCTGCAGGAGGGCTCTATCGCCGAAGTCAGAGAATGGCTGGAATCCAAAGAAATTGATGTTGGCTTATTGCTCGCTCCTTGCGAGGCGTTCGAAACCATCCCACTATATAGAGAAAAGCTGTACGCTGTAATCAGAGATGACCATCCCTTGCATAAACGATCTGTCATAGGTGTGAGAGAATTAGCGGGTGAGCCTATGCTGATCTGTAAAGCTGGTTATGAACCACCGGTGGTAGATTTATTCCGCAGAAGCAGCAGCTATCTGAATGTAAAATATGTGGTTAATAACTATGCAACAGCTCTTAATATGGTTCAAGAGGGGCTGGCTGTAGGTGTGATGTCTGAGCTATCTTTGTTATCTTTACCTCCAAATGTAGTAACCCGTGAACTGCAGCCTGACGCCTACAGAGATATACATATCGCAGTCAGCTCGCTTACCGATACTTCCATAGCTGTAAAGATGTTCATGGAGACAGCTCTGGATCTTTTTACTAAGCCTAAAAAAATGGATGATGAGGAGTGCTGAAGATGAACTTTAAAAGACTTGGAAATAGCGGACTACAAGTATCCGCATTGGGACTGGGCACAAACGCTTTTGGTAAAAGGGCAGATCAAGAGACCTCCATTCAGATCGTACATACTGCGCTGGATCATGGCATTAACTTTATCGATACCGCTAATATTTACGCCGGCTCCGAATCTGAGCGAATCATCGGTTTGGCCTTGGAAAGTAGAAGACATGAGGCCGTTCTCGCCACTAAAGCAGGCTTAGTTAAGCATGACGGACCTAACGGAAGCGGCTCCTCGAGGCACCATTTGATGCAGGAATTAGAAGATAGTCTTCGCCGCCTAAAAACGGACTATGTCGATCTATACCAGATTCACACCTTCGATCCCAATACGCCACTTGAAGAGACGTTACGGACCTTGGACGATATGGTATCTTCGGGCAAAGTACGCTATATCGGGGCTTCCAACTATACAGCATGGCAATTAATGAAGGCGATTGGAATTAGTGAGGCACGGAGCTTCGCCAAATATATTTCAATTCAGTGTAGCTATTCCTTAGCAGATCGGACCCCGGAGAATGAGCTTCTCTCCCTTTGTCTTGATCAAGGTGTAGGGATTATTCCTTATTTTCCACTGGCGGGCGGGATTCTCACAGGCAAATATAATTCAAACGGTTCCGCACCTTCAGGGTCCAGAGCAGATACCGATCCTAATTTCAAAAGATTCCTGAATCATGAACGGATCGAACTGGGGAACAAAGTGGGGCAGATCGCTGAAGAACTGGGAACCTCTTCTACTGCACTTTCCTTAGCTTGGCTCATGAATCGTCCTGCCGTCTCGACAGTTATTGTGGGGGCTACACGCGTGGAGCAGCTGGAACAGAATTTGCATAGCACCTCCATTCAGCTTAACGAAGAAACAGTGAGCAAGCTGGATGAGGCAAGTGATTCCTTCCGCTTTGGCGAGCCTTTCGCTTTTTATCGGCTCCCATAATCTAGCTATTACAATGAAGGAGGGGAGTATTATGACAACACATACAACGGCTAGCATTCAAGCGATGCTTGAAGAGCATAAGGACTTTTTTAATCGTGGCGCAACTAAAGAGGTTGCCTTTCGGCTTAGTCAGATTCAGAAACTTAAAGACAGTATTAAACGATACGAGAGTCGTATTATCACTGCCTTACAACAGGATTTAGGAAAAAGTGAGTTCGAGGCTTATGCCACAGAAATCGGCTTCACCTTGGACAGCCTAGGTTACATGATGAAACATCTCAGACGTTGGGCGAAGCCCGTAAAGGTTAGATCACCACTGCACTTATTTCCTGCGAAGAGTTATATCTTAAGTGAACCTTACGGTACCGCGCTCATTATAGGTCCTTTTAATTATCCATTTCAGTTGCTGATCGAACCGCTTATAGGCGCCATTGCCGCTGGAAACTGCGCTGTCCTCAAGCCATCGGAGAGCACACCAGCCATTACGGCTGTTATAGAGCAGCTCATTCAGGAGACCTTCGAACCCCAGTATATTCGCGTAGTTCAGGGGGAGAAAGAGACCACCAATCTGCTGATCCATGCCAAGTTTGATTATATTTTCTTCACGGGCAGTGTTCCGGTCGGTAAAATCGTGATGGAAGCCGCTGCGAAGAATCTAGTGCCTGTAACCTTGGAGCTTGGCGGGAAAAGTCCGGTCATTGTCGACACATCAGCCAATCTTGATGTTGCAGCGAAGCGAATCGTATGGGGAAAATTATTAAATGCCGGTCAAACCTGTATCGCCCCCGATTATTTGCTCGTTCATAAGGACATTGCTAATGAATTGATCACCAAAATCAAACATCAGATTACTGAATTCTACGGTCAAAATGCGCAGCTGAATACAGATTATGGCCGGATCGTAAATGAGCGCCAGCTGCAAAGACTCGCCAGTCTCATTGAACGGGATCGGGAAAAGGTGGTTTTGGGCGGAACCGTCATTTCAGAAGAACGTTATATTGAACCTACACTAATCTATCCTGCGGCTTGGACTGACGCTTCTATGGAAGATGAGATCTTCGGTCCGATCCTACCCATATTGGAATATCATCAATTGGATGAAGCTATCCGGAGTATTAACGAGCACCCAAAACCACTTGCACTTTATCTATTCACAGAGGATAAAAATGTTGAACAAGAGGTGCTTTCCCGAGTCTCTTTCGGAGGAGGCTGCATCAATGATACGATCTCGCATGTGGCGAACGCTAGCTTGCCGTTTGGTGGGGTAGGCAACTCTGGAATCGGCGGTTATCACGGGAAGCACAGCTTTGAAGTCTTTTCCCACCGCAAAAGCATCGTTAAGAGAGGCACACGAATCGACCTTGGGATTGTGTACCCACCCTATGGGAATAAGATCAAGCTAGTGCGTAAAGTATTGAAGTAGACAAAACAACAAGCCTCCCATGACCGGGAGGCTTGATACTTTTCAGAGGAACCACTTTTCATTATTTGAACAGCTGCACCAATTCCTCTACATGTAACTCCGCGGTAGAAGGAAACCAGAGCTCAGCACTCTCTTTCAAGGATGGACTTCCGGCTCCAACGGACCTCATACCAGCGGCTTTGATGGCAGCTATCCCCTCCGCTGTATCTTCGATAGCTACGCAGCAGTCAGGTGATATGCCCAGCATCTCGGTAACCTGTAAATAAATTTCCGGATCTGGCTTGCCCATACGGATGTTTTTAGGGTCAGCAATCGCCTGAAACAAGCGCCCGATCTTCAATCGTTCAAGAATCAGCATTGCATTCTCATTAACGGAAGCCAGTCCGACAGGGATTCGCTTTTTCTTCAAATCGGTCAGAAGACTATGGATACCCGGGTGCAAATCATCCGGTGTCATTTGTTGAATCAGCTGTTTATACTTTTCGTTCTTTTTGTTGCAGAGCATTCCTTTTACCGGTTGGGGTAAATTCAGACCGCTTCCCTCCAGTAGAATCTCTAAACATTCCATTCGACTATGGCCCTTCAGACGTACATGCTTCTCTCTATCAAAAGAAATCGCCAGCTCATCGGCTAAGGCTTTCCAGGCCAGATAATGATACTCACTAGAATCGGTAATAATCCCGTCCAGCTCGAAAATAACAGCTTCAAGCTGCTTCACATTTGAAAGAGACACCGGCTTCTTTACAGTTAACTGCACAAGGCTCCCTTTATGTAGAATTTCAACCACTTCACCTGTCAGTAGTGTATAGATCACTACCTTACTATCAACATAAATATCCAATAAATGCCCACCGCTTGTTATTTTAAACCGATAGCTGTCCCATTGTGCTGGCAAGGCAGGATTAAAGGATAGCATACCGCCACATAAGCGCATCCCACCAAACCCATTCACAATCGACAGCCAAGATCCTGCCATAGCAGCAGTATGCAGCCCGTCCTTCACATTGCGGTTAATATCATCTAAATCCATCCGTACCGTGCGGTCAAAATAGGCGTACGCCCCCGTTAAATCACCAATCTCAGCAGAAATAATACTGTGAATGCACGGTGACAAAGAAGAATCATGTGTCGTTAGCGGCTCATAGTAATTGTAATTGCGGATCTTGTCCGCCAAGTTGAAATGATCACCTAACAGAAACATGGCCATCACCAGATCTGCCTGTTTGAGCACCTGATGACGGTAAATCACCAACGGATGGTAATGAAGCAGAAGTGGATATTTATCCGGTGGCGTATGTTCAAAGTCCCACTTTTTCTTAGTCAGAAACGTATCATCCTGAGCATAGATGCCAAGCTCCTCATCAAAAGGGACATACATTTTTTCTGCGGCGACCAGCCAATCATCAGGCTCTTCCTCAGTCAGACCAATCTTGCCCTTCAGACGTTCAAAATGCTCCGGATACTGCTTTCCTAACAGTCTGGCTATCTCATATGCATAATAGAGTTGATCCCGCACCATAAGATTAGTGTATGCATTATTGTTAACGATAGCTGTATACTCATCGGGACCCGTTACTGCGTCAATACAGAACGCACCCTCCCTAGCCGGATTAAAATGACCCAGATCCACCCAAAAGCGGGAGGTCTCGAATATCATTTCCGCCCCCTCCAGGACCAGAAACTCATAATCGCCAGTTGCCCGCACATACTGTTTAATGGCATAGGCAATATCCGCGTTAATATGCATTTGTGCTGTTCCTGCCGGAAAATAGGAAGAGTTCTCAGCCCCGTCTATGGTGCGCCAAGGATACAGTGCTCCCTTCTGAGACATCACTGCTGCCCGTTCCCGTGCCTTATCTAACGTAGCATAACGAAACTCAAGTAGCTTCCGGCTAATCTCCGGCTGTGTAAATGTAAAGAAGGGTATCATATACATCTCAGTATCCCAGAAATAGTGACCTTCGTATCCTTCACCCGTCAGGCCCTTGGCCCCGATGTTCGTAACCCCGTCACGTCCTACGGATTGCAGCAATTGAAAAGCATTAAAACGGATACCCTGTTGAAGCGCAAGATCGCCCTGAATCTCCACATCGGTATGTGCCCAGAATTGATCCAGAAAAGCCCGTTGTTCATGAACTAGCGCTTCAAACCCACAGTTCTCCGCCAAGTGTTGCACTTCTAAGCACCTGCCTAACAGCTCGTCTTCTGCATAATCCTTAGAAGTGTGATACGAAATGTACTTGGTCAGGGAGATCCTTTCCCCCATTATCACTGGAACAACCCATTGCATGGACAATCGCTGATCTTCTAGCTGCACGGGCCTTTCATAACCAGCGCTACAATTCAGACTGTGACTTATCCCTGTTAAAAGAGCAAACCCGGTATGCCGCGTTCTCTGCTTCATCCACAAAAAGGACTGCTCGAGCTCATGACCGGTTTCGACTAGCAGCAAATTGGGTTCCTTACTCCCTGATCCCAGCCTGGGGTCATCCGTGACCTCCGGCCTTTGGATCTCACCATCGATCGATGAAGTGAACGTTAGGGTTCCCTCAAAATTCAATGCCTTGACCTCGTAATCTATGGCCGCTAAATGTTTATGCTGCATGGCCACCATCCGACGAATGTTCAGCTGTACCCTGTGTCCGGCAGGAGATTCCCATTCTACCTGCCGATGCAAGATCCCATTTCGCATATCCAGCTTCCGTTCATAACGGTGCACTTGCCCACTGTTCAACTGAAAGGTATGACCCTCAATGCTGAGTTCAATATTCTTGGCGTCCGTCACGTTCAGCATAGCTTGGTTGCGGGAGGGATACCCATAAGCTCCCTCTGGATACACAATAGGCTCGGAATCAAAAAATCCATTCAAGTAGTTCCCTATTACAGATGAGCCCGAGTGGCCATGGTAGCCTTCCTCGAAATTACCGCGCATGCCAATGTATCCATTACCCAGAGCAAATACACTTTCGCTTCTTTGATTGTTCTCTTCATCATAAGTCTCCTCATCAAGACTCCACTCCCGGTAAGGATACACCGCAGCCGGATGTACGTATGGTTTCATCTTCATCTCTCTATGCTCCTCCTGACACAGTTTTGTTCAATTAGCTATACTTTATCCTTATAATTCCTGCAATGTTCAAATCAACCTTTTATTGATCCACCCATAAGCCCTCTGACGAAATACTTTTGCAGCAGGAAAAAAATCGCGAGCGGCATCAGCATGGAGATAAATGCAGCCGAGGTGAGTAAATGCCAGTCGTTGCCTCGTGAGCCTACTAAGTCGGCGATCTTCATCGACATGACCTGCACTGACGGTTGATTGCCGATAAAAATCAGCGAGACTAAATAGTCATTCCACACCCATAGGAATTGAAAGATTCCGATAGAAGCCAGTGCGGGCACAGATAACGGTAGAATCAGCCTACTGAAAATAGTGAAATGGCTCGCCCCATCCATAAAAGCTGACTCAAACAAATCCTTAGGAAGCTGACTGATAAAGTTATACATAAAGTAGGTAACCAGCGGTAATCCAAAGGCCGTATGCGCCAGCCAAATGCCCAAGTAGCTTCCGTTCAGTCCAAGAGCCGTATAATCTTTAAGCACTGGAATAAGTGCCACTTGTATTGGAATAACGAGCATAGCGATAATGATGACAAAGAGTGTTCGGCGCCCAGGAAAACGCAGCCAAGCAAAAGCATAGGCGGCAAAAGAAGCAATCAACACCGGAATAACCGTTGCTGGAACTGCAATCGTCAGTGTATTCCAGAAGGCTTGCGACAATCCGGTGCCTTTTTGCACCGTTTCACTGCCATCAGCTTGCTTGAGCTTGTATTCCTTGCCCGAGAGCACATTATTGTAGTTATCCAATGTGAGATCCGGTGTCATTTTCCAGCCTTGTTCCTGTTGATTTATGGTACGCGCTCTGCGGTTCTCCCACATCAAACGACTGCCATCGGCCTTCACGCCTGCCTTCAGCTGCTCATCTGTATAGGTTTTGCCATTCACCTCGATCGGCTCCCGCAGATCCACATCTTTAGATAGCTGAAGGGTCTCTCCAGCCTTCCACTCCTGATGAGGAAAAGCTTTCCACCATCCAGTCTGCAAAATATCGGCAGCCGGACGGAAGGAGGAAATGAACAGCCCAAGGGTCGGAAGCAACCAAATGAAACAAATCACACCCAGCACGATATTAACAATCGTCTTGCTGCCTTTTCTCTTCTTTTTCCCGGCCATTAGAATCCCCCTTGCTTACGGAACTGACGTAGATTGATTATGATCACAGGCAACACCGCGATCAGCAGAACAATAGCCAGCGTGGAGCCGTAACCGAAATTCCGGTACATAAAGAATTGGCGGTAAAACTGTGTAGCCACTACCTCTGTATCGTATTGACCTCCTGTCATCACCATGACGACGTCAAATATTTTCAATGTAAAGACGATAATGGTCGTTGTCACAGTCAGAATGGTTGCTGAAATGTAGGGGATCATGATTCCAAAGAAGATCTTCACCTCATTAGCACCATCTACTCGTGCAGCTTCCAATATGTCGTCAGGAACTCCCTTAATAGCTGCCGAGAATATCACCATCGCAAATCCGGTCTGCATCCAGATCAGAATGATGATGAGGAAAAAGTTATTCCACGGCTGAAGCATACTCGTCCATGCCTGTGGTTCTCCCCCAAAATAAGTAACGATGGCGTTCAAAAGTCCAATTTGTTCATCGCCGGGTTGATAGTAATATACAAACTTCCAAATAACGCCTGCGGCTACAAAAGAAATAGCCATCGGCATAAAAATGATCGATTTAGCTAGCTTCTCATAGCTGCTTCTGTCGGCAAGAATTGCAATCAAGAGCCCAAAAGCTACACATGCCAGTGTACCAACGAATACCCAAAGTAAGTTGTTACGCAGTGCCGTCGCCATTAGATGGTCGCTAAAGATCGCTGCATAGTTGCTGAGACCCACAAATTTCTCTGAAGAAGCATTGAAAAAGCTTAAATACAGCGTCCGCAGCGCAGGCAGCACCAATAGCCACCCCAATATAATCACTGCCGGACCAATAAAAATATAAGGCAATACCTTTCGGCGTACGTAATCAGGATATTGCTCGACTGCCCAGGTAAGTGTGTAATAGATCAGATAAACACCCAGAACCCCCCATAGAACAGCCAGAACCGCCGTTAGTAGCGGGTTTAGCGTGGAATCCCGAAAGAATAAAAAGATCGAGCCATTAACAACAACATTGGCTATTAATACTAAAAGAGACAGCAATACCGCCCTAAGGCTTACCGTCTGCTTGGCTTTCAATTGTGGCTTCATTTGTGGTTGTGGTTGTGGTTGTGATTGTCCACCCATATTAGCTCCAGCTCCTCCTATACTCGCGCTTTGGAAAACAAAAAGAGGGGCAGAGAACCTTCAAATCTCGCTGCCCCTCTTTTAACTGTGTGCTTTCAATATTAGGTTAGTTGTTCCAGCCAGACTGGATTTGTTCCAACGCCTGATCCAGCGTCGCAGTACCACTTACGTAGTCGGTCATACCCTTCCAGAAGGTACCTGCGCCCACTTTGCCCGGCATCAGGTCAGAGCCATCAAAGCGCAGCGTGGAAGCATCCTGAACCAGCTTTGCCATCCGGCGATCGGATTCTGAGGTATACCAATCCAGGGAAGCATCATTCATTGGAGCAATTACGCCGCCCGATTGCACCCAGCTCTTAATGGATTCTCCTGTAGTAAAGAATTCCATAACTGCACGAACTTCAGGACGATCGTTGAACATCGCGTAAATATCGCCAGCAACTAGCACTGGTTTACCATATTGAGGATCAATAGGCGGCAGGTAGAACCAATCATAATCTACATCAACCTTTGCGGTTTCAGGGAAGAAGCTTGTAATAAAGTTGCCGAGCATATTAAACCATGCTTTAGGAGGATTATTGAACATTGGCGCTGGGGCATCCCCGAACGATGTCGTCACGATGGATTTTGCACCACCATAGACATAATCCTTGTTGAGCCAAATTTTCGACATGGTTTCAACTGCATTCTTCACTTCTGGAGAGGTAAATGGCAGCTCACCTTTTACCCATTTATCGTAGTTCTCAGGTGTAGTTGTGCGCAGCATTATATTTTCTACCCAGTCTGTTGCCGGCCAGCCTGTTGCAGCACCACTCTCGATTCCAATAGCCCAAGCAGGATCACCATCTTTCGCAATTTGTTCCGTCAGAGCCATCATCTCATCCCATGTCTCAGGAACCTTGTAGCCTGCTTCATCAAATTGCTTTTTTGGATACCAGACCAAGCTCTTTACGTTACTGCGGTTCCAGATCCCCGCCATGATCTTGCCGTCTTTCCCGTCCATATTAGACATATCAAGCCAGCTCTTGTTGTAATTAGCCGTCAATTTGGCTTGATCCAGCACGTTAGTTAAATCGATAACCTTGCCAGTCTTAGCAATCGAGGCTAGCAGTCCCGGCTGCGGGAAATCAGCGATATCCGGAGCATTTCCACCGTCTACTCGAATGTTTATCGTAGCTTCGAACTCTTTTGAGCCCTCGTATTGAATATCAATTCCTGTCTTCTCTTCAAACTCTTTAATACTATTTTCAAATTTCACTTGGTCAGCATCTACGAAGGGGCCGAACATCGTTACTTTAGTTCCTTTATAGTCGCCCTTCATGGCTAGCTCTAGCGGAGATCCCGATGGCTCGGTGCTAGGAGCAGTTGTAGCTTTCTCAGTGTTATCTGCTGTTGGGCTGGTAGTCGCTGCAGGTGGATCTGTAGGCGCTGCATTGTTGTTATTGCCTCCGCCGCATGCGCTCAGCATCATAGTGAAGGATAAACACAGTACTAAAGCCAATGACTTTTTACGTCCTGAGGTTTTCTTCATCTTTTGTACATCCCCTTTAATGGTTTTAGAGATTGCTTCTGACTCAATCATCCGGTACCCTGGCATGTATAAGCAGCTTGTAGCAGATCACCTCCTTGCAAAGCTTTTCAGAATCTAAGGATCTATACTAAAAAAGAATCGAATCACAAATTCCAATTAATTGTAGCGCTTACATTTGTTATAGTATCACATAAAGTAAGCGTTTCCAATCTGTATTTGAAATGTTTTTGGTAAAAATTATTTTTATTGTCTAAGCAAATATTCAAATGTTGCTTAAGACGAGCACTGAATTTTGAAAAGCTTTTCAGAGGGTGGTACAAAAGTGAACTACCCCTATTTTTCTCGTGTAGATTCCCGCACAATCAGCTTATGCTCCATCTTCTCATTCAATACCTGCACTTCACCTGTTGTAAGCAATTCATGCAGCTTCTCAGCCGCGCGATACCCTAACTCGTAAATTGGCTGTGCAATCGTAGTTAGCTTCGGGATGAACATACCCGACATCCTTAGATTATCAAACCCAATCACGGATACCTGACCCGGAACAAGAATATTACGATCCTTCAGATAAGAAATCGTCCCCATCGCGAATTCATCAGCCACACAGAAAACAGCAGTTAGTTCAGGGTAATCTGTAAATAGTTCATGCGCAGCTTGATAAGCATGTTCAAACCGGTGACTGGCATATTTACTCTTCACAATATTCTGCTGTAATTCTGACTCTGTTAGTGCTCTTACAAACCCTTCATAGCGTGGTGGTCCTGATACCGAATTATCATGGTTAAAACCAATCATACCAATGTCTTTATGACCTAAATCAATCAGGAACTTTACCGCATCATAGGCAGCCGCTTCATCATCCACCTCCACACTTGGAATGTCGAACTCATCGGAATGTGACGACACTAGCACAAATGGAATTCTACAACCGACCAATTTGTCATGATACTCAGGGTAAAGAAAATCACTGGCGAATACAATTCCATCCACCTGTTTCTCATGGAAGTTATCAATATAGGACAGTAGTCGTTCTTTGTCGCGGTCCGTATTGCAGATCATTAGACTATACCCAAGCTTGATGCAAGCATCCTGCATCCCCCGAATCACCCCTGCGAAATACAGGTTCTCAATATCCGGAATAAGCAGGCCCAGTGTAAAGGACTTCTTGTAAATCAGACCACGTGCAAATGAATTAGGTTGATACCGCAATCGTTCTACAGCCTCCATCACTCGATTCCGTTTGCTCTCCACTACCGAATTCGGTGCATTCATAACACGTGACACTGTGCTAATCGACACCTCGGCCATTCTGGCAACATCTCTTATGGTTGGCTTCATAATGATAACTTCCTTTTTTAGGGAACTTTTCGATGTGATTATAGCAAGCCCGATTGGAAATAACAATATAATTTTTGAAGCGCTTACATTATTTTAAAAAATTCATCTTCTCCTCCTCTTTCTTCACTCGGAAGATAAACAACTTACTTAAAGTGTGTATATAGTTTTATTACATGGTATACTATCCGAGTAGCGATATTCGTAGCTACAAATACTGCTCTATGAGCATAGAGCATTTATTATAGGAGGGATAACATTGAAACAACCTCGTGACATTCGATTCTCCGTACTGGACCTGGCTTCTATTGTGGAAGGAGGGACCGCGGCAGACTCTTTTCATAACTCTCTAGATTTAGCTCGGAACGCTGAGAAGTGGGGCTATCATCGGTATTGGTTCGCTGAACATCATAATATGATCGGAGTTGCCAGCTCTGCTACCTCACTCTTGATCGGACATATTGCTGGTGGCACCCAAAGCATACGTGTTGGCTCTGGTGGCATTATGCTATCCAACCACGCACCACTTGTTATTGCCGAACAGTTCGGGACTCTCGAATCTCTATATCCGGGACGGATCGATCTTGGACTGGGCAGAGCACCCGGATCTGATCAACCAGCTTCCCGTGCGCTGCGTCGCGGGCTCGGAAGCGATGGCAGTGAATTCCCTGAGCAGCTAAGTGAGCTAAGAGCTTACTTCGACCCTGCAGGAGCAGGATCGCGCCCAGCTGGAGTACGCGCGGTTCCTGGGGAAGGCTTAAATGTTCCCATCTGGCTCTTAGGCTCCAGCGGCTTTAGTGCTGAGCTAGCAGCCAAGCTAGGGTTGCCTTTTGCCTTTGCCAGCCATTTTGCACCTGAGTATTTACTTCAGGCGCTGCACATATACCACAGTAATTTCCGTCCATCAGAAGTACTAGACAAACCTTATGTTATGGTCGGACTAGGGGTTACAGCAGCCGATACTGTAGATGAGGCAAGAAAGCTAGCTACCTCGCAGCAGCAGCAGTTCCTCAATATCATCCGCGGGCGTACAGGCAAGTTACAACCACCCGTTGAGAGTATGGATGGGCTATGGACGGTACAAGAAAAAGCAATCATGCTCGATAAGCAGCGCTATTCTTTCTCTGGCGATAAAGCAGCAATTAAAGAACGACTTCAAGACATTCTGAAAGAGACACAAGCAGATGAATTGATTATCTCCGCAGGGATTTATGATCATGAAGCTCGTCTTCGTTCCTATGAAATTGTAGCTGAGGCTATGAAAGAACTGTAAGATTGCAGTCTTAACAAGGCAGGACGTTATCTGAGTATCGGGAATTCTCCCGTTTCAGATATGCGTCTTGCCTTTTTTGTTTTGTTTTCGAAACCGTTCTTAATAAAACACTACCAAGATATTAAAAAACATAAAAATAAAGAGATATAGAGAGAAATCAACAGATAAATAGACCATATACTTATTATTTAAGCAAATATGATCTAATTAGTTGTAATACATCATTTTTCTTTGGATATCATTTTGATTATACTTTATATATTCGCTATAACGAACGATTTGTATTTTGGCTATGCCCTCTTTCTCCGTTCATTCAGAAAGATTCCGCCCACAAATGAAAGAGTGGTGCTTTACAATACCACTTATTTCGACAATGTAGAATGGAATAATCGTTTAAAACGGAGGATTTTGCCGGAAGCCCGCAGATTTTGTTTTTCAACAGCTACAATGGGCTCAGGAGAAAGGAGCAAAGAAAGTGAAGAAGAAATACCATTCAGTCTTCATAGCTGCTTACGTTCTGATTATTCTGGTAGGAGTAATATGGCACGCTGGAGGGGTAAGCGCTCAGGATACCATTAAGCTTACTGTGAATTCTCATACCACGAGCACAGCCACCATGAACAATATGAAGCCCGGTGACGAAATGAGCTCAGAGTACACGATTATTAATGATGGCACAGAAGGCTTTGATTACTTTGTGGACTTTAAATTCATCTCTGGAGACGTAGAGTTGTACAATATTCTCCAAATGACACTCGAAAAAGAGGGAGTAATCATCTATTCGGGAGTGATGAGTGAGGCTGCTGGCAGAGTAACCATCGGTTCACTTGCTGGAGGAGAGAAGAGTGTAATTCAAATGGATGTAACCTTCCCATGGGAAGCCGGCAACGAATATCAAGGGAAGGCCACAACCGTAGCTTTTGAATTCTCCGCTTCCGGAGAACCAGGTCCAACCACCGAGCCTACTTCAACGCCAACAGCGACGGTTTCACCTACACCTGATCCATCACCTACAGCAACTGCAACAGCAACAACTGAACCTACTACAACACCTACTGAAACACCAACAGCTACACCTGAAGCCTCACCGTCACCTACGGTTGCACCAACCACAACACCTACGGATTCACCAACGACTACTGCTTCACCTACAGCTGTCGTAACACCAGGTCAGTCAGTGCCACCAACAGCAACACCATCGCTTTCACCTACGGCTTCACCGCCTGCAGTCGATGAAATAAGCGTTACTGAAGAACCGATTCCAATGGGCGGAAGCAGTAATGAGCCTACACCTGCAGCGTCACCAGGTGCTGGTAGTCAAACCACCAGTGCAACACCTCAGCCAAGCGATGAGGTAGCCTTACCTGACGGCGACATTCCTTTGGGAGCACCAGAGGCAGGCAACGAGCTTCCAAATACCGCCGAGCCTTGGTATAACTTAATTCTGGCCAGCTTAGCTATTGCGGTACTCAGCGTGATCATCATGCGCAGATTGAAATCGAAGAAAGAATAACATTTAGTAATATAAGTCTGGAGGAGAGAGTATGAAGAAGCGTAATGGTGTCTTATTAACCGTGAAGCTAATCTTCATACTCTCTTTAGTTGTGCTGATTTATTCGATCGTCCAAGTCGTCAAAGCACCCATCGAGGCCAAGCAGGCCCTAAATGATTGGGCAAAAAAGAGGGAGGAAGCTATCGCCCGCCCCCTTCCAAATGAAGAGAACCCTCTCCCCAAGGGAATGGTCAGTTCTCCAAAAGAACAACCATCTTCTTCTCCCTCCTATAAAGTGGGTGAAGTGATTGGAGAAATCCGCTTCCCCACCTTAAATAAGAAGGTGGCTATTCTGGAGGGTACGGAAAGCCCTGAATTAAAAAAAGGAGCTGGACACTATATAGGTAGCGCAGCCATCGGCGCCATCGGTAATAGCGTGCTTGCTGGACACCGTGATACCGTATTCCGCAATCTAGGAGAACTTGTCGCAGGAGATCTGATCGAACTGGAAAGCATGGACGGTACGTTCACCTATGAAGTGACAGGCAGCACGATTGTAGACGGGACTGAACGCGGCGCAATAAAACCAAGCGATAAGGCTATTCTTACTTTGATCACCTGTTATCCTTTTTCATACGTGGGGTCAGCACCGGACCGGTATTTACTTTCAGCGAAGCTAGTGAAGCAAGAAATATCGCCTCATTAAAGCTAATCTTAACTCTTAATCTTCCTCCTCAGGGATGAGACCGGATATGGAAAGTGATACTATATAGATACAACAGTAATGAGGAGATGACCCACAGTGAAAAAAGAGGTTATAGAACGGTTTATTTCGTATGCTCAAATGGATACCCAATCGAACGAGGATAATGAAACTTGTCCGTCCACTCCGGGGCAGATGGTGCTGGCCCACAAGCTGGTCGAAGAGCTCAAGGAGATCGGCATGGATGAAGTGCAAGTGGACGAGCATGGATATGTCATGGCTACACTCCCAGCCAATACGGAGAAGGATGTTCCGACCATTGGTTTTTTAGCGCATCTCGATACAGCAACTGATTTCACAGGAACGAATGTAAAGCCACAAATCGTGGAGAACTACGATGGCAAAGATATTCTTCTGAACAAAGAATTAAATGTTGTATTGTCTAAAGCGAGCTTCCCAGAGCTGGCAGAATATAAAGGTCATACATTAATTACAACCGATGGTACCACCCTGCTTGGCTCAGACAATAAAGCCGGTATTGCCGAGATTATGACAGCTATGAATCACCTTCTTCAGCATCCTGAAATCAAGCATGGCAAGATTAGAGTCGCCTTCACACCGGATGAAGAAATTGGCCGCGGACCTCATAAATTTGACGTAGCTGCTTTTAATGCTTCCTATGCTTACACTGTGGACGGAGGCCCACTCGGTGAACTAGAGTATGAAAGCTTTAATGCTGCATCAGCCAAAATCTCGGTTTACGGCGTCAATGTACATCCTGGTACTGCCAAAGGAAAAATGATTCATTCCGCAAAAATCGCTATGGCGCTCCATCTTAGACTCCCTTCTGAGGAAGCTCCAGAATTCACAGACGGTTATGATGGCTTCTACCACCTTAGCTCCATAGAGGGCTCACCGGAATTCAGCAAGCTTCAATATATCATTCGTGACTTCGACCGCGAGAAATTCGAGGCACGTAAAGCCTTTCTTTCTGCCATCGTAGATGAATTCAAGAGCATCCATGGTGAAGAGAACATCGTGCTTGAAATGAAAGACCAATATTACAACATGCGCGAAAAAATCGAACCGGTGCGTCATATTGTCGATATTGCCCATGAGGCGATGGAGAATCTGAACATCACACCGATCATCCGCCCGATTCGCGGGGGAACAGATGGCTCACAGCTTTCCTACATGGGTTTACCTACACCTAATATTTTCACGGGGGGCGAAAATTTCCACGGCAAATTCGAATACGCCTCTGCTGACAACATGGAAAAAGCGGTAAACGTAATCGTCGAGATCGCCAAGCTGTTCGAACAAAAAGCCTAAATCGTAATTCACGTCACTCCATATTGAACACAAAAAAATCCCTGAAAAGGTCGATTCAGACCTCTCAGGGATTATTAATGTTCAAAGTCTATTCGATTAGCATCTTTCTTCCGGCGGCGTGTCTTTCCAGATCACATTTTCCCCGTAATTCTTACCCCAATCATACATCAATCGAAGGACGGGAAGCAGACTCTGTCCATATGAAGTCAGAGAATACTCTACTTTTGGAGGAACCTCGGCATACACTTTCCGAAGAACCAACTGATCTTCTTCAAGCTCTCGAAGCTGATTGGTCAACATTTTTTGCGTGATATGAGGAATTAACTTCTTCAGCTCACTGAACCGCTTTGTCCCTTCAAGCCCAAGATGCCACAGGATTATCAGCTTCCATTTGCCTCCAATCACCGCAAGCGTCAGTTCCTTCTCGCAGTTAATTTCCTTCAAGTTGATGCGATCTTTAATCTCGGTTGCCATAACTAAAGCGCCTCCTCTCTCCTGTTGTCATACTAACACAAAAACGAATAACCTCCTTACTAGGAAGGCATTCGTTTCTGTACTCTCACTCTAAATTAGCATGCTTGCCGAACATCTGCTTAGTCGTCTGCCCCGTCTTCTCCATCATCCGCAGAATCACTGCATCGTAAAAGACTAACATCGTCTGTTCGAATAAAGAAGCCATTGGCTGAATCGTGCTGTAGCCTCCGCTGGTCTGATCTTTTGTAGATCCCGGCAGCTTCACTACATAGCTCGCTAAACGTCCGACGGTCGAGTCTGGCGCAATCGTAACGGCAATAACCTCTGCACCTACTCCTTTGGCCTTCTCTGCCATAGAGATCAGCCCCTTCGTCTCTCCCGAACCGGAACCGAGCACAAGCACATCACCAGGCTCAATACCCGGGGTTACCGTTTCTCCCACGACGTACGCTTCTTTACCGACATGCATGAGTCGCATTGCAAAAGCACGTCCCATCAATCCTGATCTACCAGCCCCGGCCACAAATATCTTATTCGACTGAAGAAGCAGTTCAGCCATTCGTTCAGCCTCTTGCTGATCAAGCTGAGAAATGGAGCGCTGAAGCTCCTCTATAATCTGCTGCGCATATTTCAATGTGTCCATTGTAATCTTAAGCCTGGTTAACTAGACGTTTCATCTCTGCCGCTGCGGCCTTTTGATCAGCCTCACCCGTAATGCCTCCGCCAACGATAACAAGATCAGGATTCGCTGCAATAACTTCCGGAAGCGTACTTAGCTTGATACCCCCAGCGATAGCGGTTTTAGCCTGTTTAACCACACTTTTAATTGCATTCAAATCTGCAAAAGAATTTTTCCCTTCCGCCTGATGGTCATATCCAGAGTGTACGCAGACATAGTCTACGCCAAGTGCGTCTACTTCAGCCGCTCTTGACTTAATATCTTTTACATTGATCAGGTCAACCAGAATCTGTCTATTCGTCTTCTTAGCTTCCTCCACCGCACCCCGAATGGTAGCATCATCAGATACACCAAGCACAGTAACGATATCAGCACCAGCTTCTGCCGCCTTCATCACTTCATATCCACCAGCATCCATGATTTTCAAATCAGCCAATACTGTCAAAGCAGGAAAAGCTTCCTTTATTGCTTTCACCGCATGCAAGCCTTCATTAATAACGATAGGTGTTCCAATTTCAACGATATCTATATATTCAGCAACCTCTGAGACAATCTCTTTCGCTCCCGCAATATCCACTAGATCCAATGCTAATTGCAATTTCATATTTATTTGCACTCCTTGTTAATATATTTTAGTAAGTCATGTACAAATTGTAGATCCTTACATCCTTTAAGGGAAGTAGGCACTTTATTGTGATGTAGTTACCTGGAGGATACTAATGTGCTGCTGCCAGCTTTATCTTTGCAGACATTAACAACCTTTTGTCATATTTTTGTAAAAGTACTGCATTTTCATGAAAGCTGTGCTAACATTACAGTTTGTTTATGGAATAACAGCAATTTAATCATGATGTAAGAAGGTGTACAATGAAGCACAATACTCACCAAGAATTTAACCTTGTAAAACTAACTTGGCCGATATTCCTGGAACTGTTCCTATTTATGCTCATGGGCAGTGTGGATACTTTTATGATCAGCTCCGTATCGGACGATGCCGTATCGGGTGTTGGCGCAGCGAATCAGATTATCGCGATGGCTATTTTAGTTCTCAGTGTAATTGGTAACGGCGCAGCGATTGTGGTCTCCCAATACCTCGGTTCCAAAAAACCTCTGGAAGCCGCTCAAGTGACCGGCAATGCCATTACTCTAAACCTGTTAGTAGGAATTCTCCTAAGTACGTTTTTACTGATATTCGGAGGAACTCTACTAACTGCCCTGAATGTAAAAGGGGACATTCTCGTTTACGCTAAATCCTATATTCATATTGTCGGCGGCGGTATTTTTCTCCAAGCATTAATCAATGCTCTGGCGACCACAATCCGTACGCACGGTTTCACTAAACAGACGATGGTCGTATCCTTGCTGATGAACATCATACACGTGGTGGGTAACTACTTACTCATCTATGGTCATTTTGGACTTCCAGCGTTAGGTGTCGAAGGTGCAGCTATCTCAACGGTTGTCAGTCGGTTTATCTGTCTTATTATTTTCTTCTTACTGCTCTACAGAGTGATGGAGGTACGGGTGAAGTTAACCTACTACATTCATCTTTCCAAAAAATATGTGCAGCAAATTCTCAAAATCGGCATCCCGTCCGCGTTTGAATCGATTATCTATCAATCTTGTCAGCTCGTATTCACGCTGTATATTACCTACCTGGGCGCCGAGGCTATGGCCACTCGTCAATACGCGCTCAACATTTCCAATTATATTTATTTATTCAGTGTAGCCGTCTCCATGGGAACCTCCATTATCGTAGGACATCTGGTGGGAGCTAGGCGCCCCAAGGAGGCCTATACGCGCGTATTCACCAGTGTGAAGTGGGCACTTCTGGTCACAGTAGTAATAGATGTGCTTGTGATCGTCTTCCGGGTACCGCTATTCGGCCTCTTCACAGACAACGAGAACATTATTCTGATGGGGGCTCAGGTTATACTGCTTAGTTTCTTCCTAGAGACCGGGCGCACAACTAATTTGGTCATCATTAACTCACTACGCGCCTCGGGCGATGCGAAGTTCCCAGTATATATGGGACTGATCTCCATGGTCTGCATGAGCTTACCCCTTGGCTATTTTCTGGTATTCCAGCTTAACCTAGGATTAGCTGGTGTGTGGATTGCCACTGCGGCTGATGAGTGGACAAGAGCTATCATTATGTATTTCCGCTGGAAGAGTCGAGCTTGGGAGAAACATGGACTGATTCAGCACGATGATGTAGAACACAGCGTGCCTTCCACTACCCCTGCAGCTGTAAATTAACGAATTTATTTAGGTGGTTCTCTAAGGTCATACCAGATCTTAAGGGTCCACCTTTTTTGTCGCTTCATGATTACATAAATATTAGAATGAATGAAGGATTCTACGTTACAATAGATAGAACGTAATTAATCTAAAGGGGAGAACCTCATGCCGGAAGAAACCGGAATCCACGAGTTATTGACGCTCAAGACGATTGCGGAGACCTTAAACAGTTCCAATGAGCTCAAACCGATGCTCGATACAGTTATGGGTAAGCTGTTAGATCTAACAGGAAATACGGCAGGCTGGATCTTCCTGAGCGAAGAGAATATGGAGTATGAATTCGCCGCAGATCAAGGTTTACCGCCAGCGCTGCAACGGAACAATAAACAGCCGATGCAGTGTGGAAGCTGCTGGTGCTTAGACCGCCTATGGGACGGACGGCTAGAGCATGCCGTTAACATTCTAAACTGCAAGCGGCTGAGTAATGCCAGGCAATATAACTGGGGCGATACGTTGGGGATCACCCACCACGCCACTATCCCATTGCATTCAGGCGAACGCTATTTAGGGCTTATGAATGTAGCTGCACCAGGCAAAGCACATTACCCCGACAGTGAGCTGGCTCTGCTACAATCCGTGGCCCTGCAAATTGGCAGTGCCATTGAACGCATGCAGTTATATAGCACCGAGCAGCGCCGTGCCAATCTGTACGCCAAATTAGGGGAGTTCAGCGCTGCTTTGAATATAACGGCTAGTGAATGCATCTCCCCAAGCATTCTGGTGGAGAAAACCACCGCCCTGATTGGTCAATATTTCGATTGGCCTTTTGCAGCGATCATTGGACAACACGCGGGCAAATTCGAAGTACATGCAGCCGCTCACGCAGCTAATATAACACCTGAATTAGCTCCTTTTGAGCTCTCGGATTCCTTTAAGAATCGTCTAAGGGATATTGCGAAAGGACAGCGCTTCGCAACATTAACCTCTGACGAAGAACAGGAAATTACGAACTCATGCTGTTCCGAACAGCCTGTTACAGAGCGAGTTGTAATGCTTGCCGTCCCCTTTCGGCAGATTACTGCACATGGTTCAGCCATTCTACTCATCACCTCGCCTAAAGCACTCGCCTCCGCAACCGCAGATGGAGAAGTACTCGAAGCGATTGCCGAGCACATTTCAGCTACACTGGAAAGTGTACAGCTCGGAGAGAAGCGCCGCGAAATCGCGCGTCTGGACGAGCGGAATCGACTGGCCCGTGACCTCCACGACTCGGTGAACCAGATTCTGTTCTCCCTCTCGATGACGGCTAAAGGTGTAGAAAGCATGCTGCAGCAAGAGCATACCTCCCATCCGGCAGCTGAGGCTGTCCGCGATATTCAAGAGCTCTCTCAATCTGCACTCAAAGAAATGCGTGCTTTAATTATGCAGCTTCGTCCTGCAGGACTGGAAGCCGGGTTATTGACCGCGCTGCAGACTCATGGTCAGCAACTAGGGCTGTTGATACAGACTCAACGCAGCGGTGTACTCGAACTTCCCCGCAATGTGGAAGAAGGACTGCTGCGCATTGGTCAAGAAGCACTTAATAATGTACGAAAGCACTCCGGTGCTTCTAAAGCTGAAGTATCTCTATTTTTGAACGCTACCGAGGTGATACTGAGCATTGCCGATCAGGGCAAGGGTGGTGCTAAACGGCGCTGTAACACAGACACCAATGAATCCCTCGGCCTGCATATTATGAAGGAAAGAGCCGAGGCGCTCTACGGCCATATTCAGATCCACAGTGAGGAGCACCAAGGCACAACGGTTGAGGTAACCATCCCTTTGCCCCTCCAATCCACATGAAGTCGGGTGATCACAAATGACAATAGGTTTATTACTGGTTGACGATCATGCAATGGTTCGTCGAGGGCTACAAGTGTTTCTCTCGACACAACCGGACATCAAGGTTATCGGAGAAGCGTCGAACGGCCGCGAGGCACTAGAGAGAACGGCTGAGCTCCAGCCGGATATCATATTAATGGATTTGCACATGCCCGTTATGGACGGCATCGAGACGGCTAAACAACTGCGGGTCTCCCATCCACAGGTCAAAATCATTGTGTTGACCTCCTTTTCAGATCAGGACCATGTACTCCCTGCTATCCGCGTAGGGATCAAAGGGTATTTGCTAAAAGACATAGAACCAGAAGCGCTGGTAGTCGCCATCCGCAAGGTACACAGTGGTCAAGTTGAGCTGCATTCCGCAGCTGCCAGTCAACTGATGAATCTAATGGCAGCTTCTACACCAGAACAACTGAATGTTAGCAACTCAGATCTGAATGGATCCAGTACTACATCGGTTACAATCACCGGATCTGAGCTTCTTACTCCACGAGAGCAGGAAGTGTTAGACCTCATTGCACTAGGTATGAGCAACAAAGAGATTGCCAGTAAGCTGGTCATCACCGAGAAGACTGTTAAGACACATGTCAGTCATGTACTGGGAAAGCTGAACTTATCAGATCGGACTCAAGCTGCCATTTTTGCATTGAAAAGCGGCTACAACTCATAGCGCCACAGCCCATCTACAACTATAGTCTTAGACGCTCAGCACAATGGCTGAGCGTTTTTATTATGCAGGTTCATTCCATGTGCTGACGTCAACAAATGTCGATTCAGCTATCATTGGTCTATAGCAATCAACCTTATAGGAGTGGATACAGATGAAAGTCATGATCCTGACAGGCAGCAATCGAAAAGAAGCGACCAGCACGAAGTTGGCAGAGCATGCCGCACATTTTATTAATCAGCAAGGCGAACAAGTCACCCTGTTTAATCTCCATAAACGCCCACTGCCCTTTTATTCACCAGATGAGTCTTACGCGGAGCATGAGCATCTAAGCGCCCTCCATCAAGAGATGCTAACTGCGAACGCAATCATCCTGATTACCCCGGAATACCACGGTTCCATGAGCGGCGTGATGAAAAATGCTCTCGACCATCTAGGCCAGACGCACTTCAACGGCAAAGTGGTATTGTGCGCTAGCTCTGCAGGTGGAGCTGTAGGTGTAAGCTCATTGCTTCAATTGCAGGCGGTTGTACGCAATCTACATGGGATTAATACGCCAGACTGGATCTCCATCGGCGGGATGCAGCGCAAGCGGTTCGAGGTTGAATACGACGGGTACGAGGGCGGTCAAGAAATTGAAGATCGCATTCGCCTAGTCTTAGAATCATTCCTAAATTTAGCTCGCAAAATCAATAGCCCGACAGGTGCCGCCCTATGATCAAAGGACTGTTTGAAACCCATCTGAACGTGACTAACCTTGAACAATCTGCTCATTTCTATGAACATGTTCTGGGACTACCCTTAGCACATTCGGAGAATACTGAAGGTCGCAAGCGGCGATTTTACTGGATTGGAGAAGATCGTAATCAGGCCATGCTGGGGATTTGGGAGAAGGCACCTTCCGAGGTTGTGCGTCAGCACTTTGCTTTTCAAGTAACGCTTGAGGATTTGAAGCAGTCAGTATCCTACCTGAAGGCCAAGGGGATTGAAGCCTCCAACTTCCTCGATGATGATAAGGGACAATTGTATGTATTTGGCTGGATGCCAGCCGTATCCGTGTATTTCAGTGATCCAGATGGTCATTCCTTAGAGTTCCTATCTATACTGCCTGATTCACCCAGACCTGAGCTAGGAATGGTACCCTGGAAAGAATGGGAACTAATACATGAAAGAAATTGGTAGTTATTGATAAAATTCAGGCTAAGCCTGCACGAGGAGACGAGAATATGATAAAAGGACTATACGAAGCACATTTACCAGTAAGTAATCTTGAGGTATCTATCGAATTTTATGAGAAATTGGGATTAAAAATGGCCTGGCGGGATGAGGAAACTGCATTCTTCTGGATGGAGGAAGGTCGGAGTTGGATCGGCATTTGGGAAGGAAAGGAAGTAGCAACGCCATACCACCCATCTTTACGGCATATTGCCTTCCGCGTAACTTATGAGGATCTGAAGCAATCACTGCAATGGCTGGAATCCATTGGGGTAGAGGCTGTTCCGTTCCGTAATCGAACTTCCGTTGAGCCTTTTATTCGAGCTTATCAAGGGAATGCTTCTGTGTACTTCAACGACCCGGACGGCAACAGCCTGGAATTGATGTGCCATGTAGAGGTTCCTGAACATTTGAAGCATCTCTCAGAGAATATCATCTTAACCGAGTGGGAGAAATTGCTCGACCATAAATAAAAATACTCAAACAAAAAACAGCTGCCCACCATCAAGGGTCCAGCTGTTTGAGTATGTTAGCTGCTTCTATTTAACCATCTCTTGCATGGTTTTAGTAAAGGCTGTTACTTAATCGTGATGCCTTTCTTCATAGCCTTCATATCTGAATTCGTGTTCACAAGCATTGGCAGTATCTTCATACTTCTCGTCATGGGAGAGTTACATTGCCAGCAGGTAGGTACGTACTGAAATGCAAAGTTATCGCGCATCCAACCGGTGCAACCTTCCTTGGTACAAGACCAAATGGCTGTGTCTTCCTGCGGAAGATCCTCCAGTGCTTTTTTACGAAAATACATAAGTACCCCTCCTTGGATCGAATCGAGACGATTTCGCCACCCTATTAGGGGCAGATTCATAAGATGAAAAATAAAAAAGCTGCCCTCAACTTGTGTTAAGGGCAGCCTAATTTTCGAATTACAGTTTTACAACGTTTTCGGCTTGTGGTCCACGAGCGCCTTGAGTTACGTTGAACTCAACGCGTTGGCCTTCGTCCAAAGATTTAAATCCGTCGCCTGTGATTGCGGAGAAGTGTACGAATACGTCGCTTCCACCTTCAACCTCGATAAAACCAAATCCTTTGTCTGCATTAAACCATTTAACTGTACCTGTTTGCATGATATTACCTCCAATATTTTATTTAACACATGTCCTTTTATTCCTACGTAGTGTACGAACAAATAAAAATTCACACATTGGAAAAGGACTCATACGCACAAATGATAACCTTTTACAATATGTGAATTAAGGGTTAAATTTATGATTAACTTCATTGTACCACACTAAATCATTGAATGCAATGTAAATGCCTACTTTTTTCATTCCGGCTCAATATCCTCTATATTAAAGGCTTTAGAGCCGGAAATGTGCACGGGTTAATCGATGTATCCTGCCAGCCCTTTATCCATTAAGTAATCCATCTCCGCATCAAGAATCGTCTCCACTGTGATTTCATCCAGCTTCACATCACGCTGGCCAACAACATAATCAACCAGATCATCATTGTCGATGTCTACCTCGCCTTTGGCATTGGCCTTGGCGTTATTGATAAAGGTCTGTTCATGCTTCAATACTAAACGAATTAATTTAGGATCTACTTTGGTTTTGGCAGATAATACGGTTACTAATTCCTGCTCGTTTAATTTGTCACTCATTTTTCAAATTTCATCTCCCTACAATTATTACATCTCCATTGTAGCATATTTCACGCTTTAACGCGTCATTACGCGAAGTATACCGCGGTTTGTTCACACTTTTCTTGCTATCACAGGCTCTGCAACATTCCACTTCAGGTAAGTTATTTAATAAAAACAGTTGTGAGGAACATTGACTTGTGCCAAAATATAAAAAAAGTGTTGGACCAAATTGAATACTAGAAAAGGCGGTTGAATTCATGAGCTCTGTATCTTCCCAGCAATTAGACACAAACAGCAACAAGGCACATCGTTATATCGAAGACGTATACGCACAGGTTGTTGCGCGTAATCCTTTCGAGCCCGAATTCCATCAGGCTGTAAAGGAAATCCTTGAATCTTTGCTTCCAATCCTGGCTGCTGAACCTAAGTATCAGGAAAATGCCATTCTGGAAAGATTGGTTGAGCCAGAACGTTTGATTATGTTCCGTGTTCCTTGGACAGATGATCAAGGCAAGGTCAGAGTTAACCGTGGATATCGTGTACAGTTCAGCAGTGCCATTGGACCTTACAAAGGTGGACTTCGCTTTCACCCTTCCGTTAATGCTAGTATTATCAAATTCCTCGGCTTCGAGCAAATCTTCAAAAACGCTCTTACCGGCCAACACATCGGCGGAGGTAAAGGCGGATCCGACTTTGATCCTAAAGGAAAATCCGAAGGCGAAATCATGCGTTTTGCACAAAGCTTCATGACTGAATTGCAAAATTACATCGGTCCTGACCAAGACGTTCCTGCAGGAGATATCGGTGTAGGTGGTCGTGAGATTGGTTACATGTACGGACAATACAAGCGGATCCGCGGAGGATATCCGGCTGGCGTATTGACTGGTAAAGGTATTGGTTACGGTGGAAGTCAGGCTCGGACAGAAGCTACTGGTTACGGTACAGTTTATTTCGTAAACGAGATGCTGAAAGCAAAAGGCCTTTCCTTTGAAGGAAGTCGCGTTGTTGTTTCCGGTTCTGGTAACGTAGCGATCTATGCGATTGAAAAAGCTGTACAGCTAGGTGCAACAGTCGTAGCTTGTAGTGACTCCGCTGGATATATCTATGACGAAAACGGCATTAACCTCGAAACTGTCCGCCGCCTGAAAGAAGTCGAAAGAAAACGGATTAGTGAATATGTGAATGAACACCCTAACGCTGTGTATACCGAAGATTCCACGCAAATTTGGACTATTCCTTGTGATATCGCCCTTCCGAGTGCTACTCAGAATGAGATTGATGAAGCTATGGCTTTGAAACTGATTGAGAATGGTGTTAAAGCAGTAGGCGAAGGCGCCAACATGCCATCCACCCTTGAAGCTATTCACCAGTTCCAACAAGCTGGCGTGCTATTCGCGCCTGCCAAAGCTGCTAATGCTGGCGGCGTAGCTGTATCTGCGCTTGAAATGGCCCAAAACAGCATGCGTATGTCCTGGAGCTTTGAAGAAGTTGATACGAAGCTGCATGAGATCATGGTTTCCATCTATCAACAGTCTGTAGATGCATCCGAGCAGTATGGACAGTCCGGCAACCTCGTTGCAGGAGCGAACATCGCTGGATTCAAGAAAGTAGCCGATGCTATGTTGGCTGAAGGCGTAATCTAATCAAGCATAAACAAACGGCGTTGTGATCATACGAAGTCCCCGTAACCGGTGAGTAAGAAGCCGGGGACGGGGACTTTTTAATTCAACTATGAGTTCCAACCTGGGATTTGCCGCAAACCACCATCCCATATAGAATACGTACTCTTCACAACCATATCGGACGGTGAAGAAGCCGTGTGAATGTAACAGGAATCAATCCCTGCCTTCAGAGCCCCCTCAATATCCGTACGAGGATCATTTCCAATCATAATGGCTGAGCTCAAATCCGCTCCATACCTTTCAACTAAATAGCGATAAAATAGCGGATCAGGCTTGCTCACCCCTGCTTCCGAAGAGATCGCAATGCCATCAAATAGATGTATGATTCCGAGCATAGTTAACTCTGCCTCAATAAATGTCTTCTGCCCGTTGGAGAGCAAGAATACTTTTCTGCCACGTTCTCTTAACGTTTGTAGAATTTCAGTCACACCCTCATATAGAGAGATATGGACCATCGATAACGTCCGTAGCCACCTCACGGTTTCATATAACCACGCTTGATCCGGTTCTCCACCTAATTGACGGGCCACAGACCGAAACACTTCCTCCATTACGAAATCCGGATACTCGCAGCTCCGTGCGGCTTCACCAAGTTGAAGATCCCGCTCCCGCAAAAACCGTTCTTGCAGTTCACTACCTGATATAGAGAGTCCCTGATATCCGAAATGGAGAGCTAACCTTTCCCATACCTCAGATTGCTCCTCATCTGTCTCAATATCAATCAGTGTACCGTACAGATCGAAAATATAAGTCTGATACATCCCCGTCTTCCTTCCCATGATTCACATTGTAAGTTACCCCTTAGTCACATTCTCCGTCGCAGCCTGCCCCTCCTCCATTTTGTTTGACACCTTTTGATAGAGATAGGAGATCCCGAGCAGGCAAATCCCAAAGCTGGCATAAGCGATAATTTTACTTCCGGTATTCAGTAGTCCCAAATCGTATAGCAGCAGCTTACCTGTCGCCAGAAGCGTTAATCCAAGGCCGAAGCGCCGGATATACACATATCTTTTGCGGAAGCCGTACATGATGAACAGAACTGCTATCAACAGATACACAAGACTAAATATTAATCCCGCATCGCTTAATTGCAGCTGTACCCCTAGAAAAGCGGTGACGATTCCGAGTAGATACACTCCCATGAAGACAGGATAGATTTCCATACTTTTATACTCACGTTTAAGCAAGGTGATCAGCAGATCACGTCCACTAAACCACACGAAAATATTGAAGATAATAAGCACACCCAGTGCGATATAATCAGCCCCGGTATTACGTGCAAGCTCATTCTGCAGGCTTGGCAAGCCTACTGTAATCACCAAACAAATAGCGTAGCCGATCCCAAAGAGAAGTCTCACAAAATACTTAACAATCGTGTCATAAAGCACCTTCACCTTTGGCAATACATAGGCCAGAATAATAGTTAACAGAGCGGACAGCAGCAAATTATAGAAGGTTCTATGCGAGAAATCCTCCGGTACAGCCAGACGATACAGTCTTCTCGATTCATACAAACCATAGATCCAGAAATTCAATAATGCCGCGTATTTAAACCACAGGGCTAAGGTGATTTCGTAAGGCTCACTGCGCTGTAGGACATCCTTTCGATTATGCTGAACAGCGTACCATACGGCAATGATCAGCATGCCTGCAGTAATGAAGACATATTTTAGCGGAAAATAGAAGTCTGCGGAATTCAACCATTCATTGGCTATACTGAGCTGCATTGGTACATTTAATCCGAAGAACACCGCAAGGCAAAGCGTTAAAATCCCCCAGCCTGCCCTTTCCATCCCTTTAAACCGATTCAGATTACCAAACAAGGTAAGCACAACGCCTTCAACCAACCAGCCAATGGACCACCAAGCCGCTCCGAATTGGAACGGAATCATCAGAATACCAAAGGTCAGCGAAGTAGCGTAGAACAGCAGCATGCTTTCTTTTTCTTGTGGCATCAGTTTTTCAAGCCCTCGTCCAAGCCCTAGATACAGCAGACAGAAGAGCAGCGCCAGCGCACCATTGTAATCCTTGAGCCCTGCATCCAGAAATAGAAGATACAAGGTAAGACAGCTAATAAACGTGTTGCATCCCAGTAGAGAGAAATCCCACCAAGACAACTTGGAGCGATACTTGAACGGGTACCATAACGTAATACCCAAATACATCGCAAAAGTCAGCACCGCATAAATCATATTCATTCCGTTGCTATCCGATAACGCTATTAATATCAGCATGGAGGGTGTATTAAATAAGTAGCTGATGTAATTGACCACGTTCCAGCGTTTGCGGAAGGAGATTAGTAGAATGAATAAATTCAGAAGAAATAAGTAGCCCATTGCCACATAAACTGCGTTGCCTGAAAGCCCGAAAGCCCCAAGATAAGAATATAGTGGCAGGTACCCTCCGATTAAGCCCAAAGCACAAATACTTCGTGATTCATACCTTAAAGACAGGAGCACCGCAGTCAAAGTGACGAGCACGGATAAGGACAGCCCTACATAAATACTGATAATATCCAGTAAAAAATAGCTATAGAAAATAGAGCCGTACAGCACTGAAATCCCGCCGCCAAGTAGCCCTAAAGCGAACGTCCCTTTTCCTTTCCGGTATAGCCACTCCCCGCCCCCTAACATCAGTAAACCCAGTAGGAAAAAGGCGCCTCCCTTCATATAACCGGTGAACCAATTGGAATAGGAGTATCTGAATGCCGCTCCCACGGCCAAGATCAGCAACAAGATCCCAAGCTTGTTAATCCAGCCTAGTCCAATTTTCATTTCGATCTGATTTTGTTTTCTTCGACGCTCCAATACTTCTTCACTGATCTCTTCTGAGGCAAAATCATGTAATCCGTTATCCATTCTGGAGTTCAGAGCAATTTCGGATTCCCTCAGTTTTTGTCGCTGCGCTAGTACACGCTCATTTAACTCCGCCGACAACGCTCCAAGTCGACTGGATAACTCCGCTTTATCCTCACCGAGCTGCCTCGCGGCTGTTTGGTACAGCTGCTGAATATGACGCTTTGTGTCCATCTCAAAAGCCGTCAGCCGGTCCGTATGGGCAAGGCTTTTAGAGGCAAAATAAGTCTGCAGCTTCTGTCTCGATAGACTAAGAATGCCAAGCTTCTCATCTAAAATTTGTTCCGTTAGCGTAACTTTTAGCTCTGTATTCTCTTCTTGAAGCTTCCCTACCTGAGTCTTTAACTCCACTAAAGCAAGCTTATGTTTCTCATATTGCTTCTTTAAGTGTTCATTCTCGTTGACCAGATCGTGACTTTCATATTCCGCGATCAGAGCTTCATATTCCTTAATAAGCCCGTCCTGCTGGACCTTCATGAATCTAAGTCGATCTTTGAATGACTCCATAGCGCCTCCTAATGTGAGCGATTGTTAATATTTCCATTTTACTACAAACGGAAGGGTCTCTTACTCTTTTTTATGCAAAAAACTGCAACATATTTGAGGGATGTCCCGTCTAGATAATAACAACACTAACAAATGAACTTAAAAAGGAGCTCACAACTATGAACAACATTTTAAAAACAAGTACAGTTCTTTTAACTTTGTCCCTAGCACTTTCAACAGGAGCAGCCTATGCCGCACCAACAACAACTTCTGCGAAAAATGATGCTGCTCAAACTACCGTTAGCGCTAACCAAAAAACATTTGCGATTGAAATCAACGGTTCCGCTCTGAAAGAAACAGGCTTTCAAACTGCAAATGGCAAAGAGCCTATGGTGCCACTTCGTTCGGTTACTGAAGCACTTGGCTTTGAATTAACTTGGAATGGACAAACTAAATCCGTTGATCTTATCAATGGTGCTGTGTTCACTACAGTGAAAGCCGGAGAAGATCGCTATAGCATTAATAAAATGAATACTACGCTTGGAACTGCACCACAATTGGTTGACTCCATTTTGTACGTTCCAGCTTCCTTTGTAAGTGAAATCATCCACCACAACATGACAGTGAAGGGAGATTCCATCGTGATCACTGCTGCTAATCAGGAAGAGCATATGACCAAGACTGGCGTGATTACAGCTGTCAATAATGAGGGCAAATACCAATCCGTTCAGATCCAGGGTGTAGGCACAGATGGCATCGTACTGAATGTAGGTGAAGATACGACTATCGAAATGGCAGACGGTACTAAGCTTGCTCTAAAAGATCTTCATATCGGTATGACCGTAAAAGCAGAGCATTCCATGATCATGACCATGAGCCTGCCACCGCAAACTCCAACTTACAAGATCACTGTTCTAGATGAGCAGAAACAAAATGATCTTTTGGGTACTGCAGGTATCATTGAAGAAGTTCAAAAAGACGATGAAGGAAACATCAGCATCACCGTTAAAGGCAGCGGCCTGAACGAACAGTCACAACAAGAAGTAGTACTTCGCATTAGCAAAGATACCGCGCTAATTAATACCGATGGCAAAGCTGTAAACAGCAGCGAGCTTGTAAAGGGCGCAAAAGTTATAGGATTCTACAGCCCTATGCTGACTAAGAGCCTGCCACCAATCGGCACAGCTGCTAAAGTCGTAGTAGATTCCGTTCAACAATAACATTATTAACAACCCTAGAGCTGTCCAATCGACAGCTCGTACAAACTAAACAGCGCGCGCCAGTACTCCATTGGCGCGCGCTGTTTGATTTTTCTAGAATCTATCACCTTATGAATCACTATTTAGGATTAATTGCATCAATGCTAATAAACGTTCTAAGTTAATTGGCTTACTAAGATAATCTGTTGCACCCGCTTGTAAGATTTTCGCCTTATCTTCCTTCATCGCCTTCGCGGTCAGCGCTATAATTGGAATTTTATTCCCTGCCGGCATTTCTCTGATTCGAGCGATAGCTTCAAATCCGTTCATTACCGGCATCATAATATCCATAAGAACGAAGTCTATGGATGCAGATTGCTCCAGCGCATGTATGCCTCTCTCTCCATCCGCAGCTGTAGTTACTTGCAGTCCACGCTTCCTTAGCGTGTTAGATAACGCGAACAGATTCCGCTCATCATCATCCACAATTAGAACATGCTTATGATTTAAAGAGGTGAAGTCGCTGCTTATGTTCTCACTGGTTGCTGCGGGAAGAGCAACCGAACTTTCTTCCTCATGATTAAGATCTGCTATCCCAGCGGTTTCTTCAAGGCTAGGGTCCTGAAGCTTCATTGGCAAATACACCGTAAAGACACTACCTATTCCTTCTTGACTCTCCACTGTAATCTTACCGCCGAGCAGTGTTGCCAGTTCTCTGGATATGGATAACCCAAGCCCAGTTCCACCGTATTGACGTTCTGTATTTCCATTCGCCTGTTGAAAAGCTTCGAAAATAATAGCCTGCTTCTCAAAAGGAATCCCAATTCCAGTATCTTTGATGGCGAAAGCAATAAATAACCCTGGTTCCAAATGTGCCAAACTCCGTAGTTCGTCTGTAGTCGCCAAACGTATTTCAAGAGTTACTGAACCATTAGCTGTAAACTTAAACGCATTGGACAGCAGATTTATAATAATTTGCCGTACCCTTTGAGCATCCGAATAAAATAGCGGAGGTAAGTCCTCCCCCAGTTGTATATGCAAAGGAATCTCTTTTTTTCGAGACAGGTGACTGAAGCTCTGAAGCATTGCCTCCGGGATCTCCGTTAGATTTATCGCTTCAACTTCAATATTCAGCTTCCCTGCCTCAACCTTGGACAAATCTAAAATATCGTTAATCAGCGCCAGCAGATCTTGCCCAGAAGAATGAATGGCTTGGGAGAATTCAATATCCTCCTCACTTAAGGACCCTGACTGATTCTCCATGAGAAATTCGGAGAGTAACAATATGCCGTTAAGCGGAGTTCGGAGTTCATGAGACATATTCGCCAAGAACTCCGATTTATACTGCGAGCTTTGCCGCAATAATTCTGCAGATTGAGCAAGCTCTATTCGAGCTTTTTCAGCCTCAAATGACTTTTGTTCAGCTAAGAGATTCTTATCTTCCAGCTTTCTATTCGTCGCATGTAGCGACTCTGTCTGGATTTGCAGCTCCTCAGACTGGGTTTGTAGTTCTTCAGTATACACTTGAAGTTCTTCGTTTAAGCGTTGGGATTGCTCCAAAAGTTGATCAATTCTCATACTGCTGATGGTACTGTTAATTGCAGCACCAAATGCATTTGAAATAGACTCCAAGAATTTAATCTGCGGCTCAGTAAGTGGAGAAAAGGAGGCAATTTCCACCACAGCAACTACCTCACCCGAAAAACAAACTGGAAGTAATATAAGGAATTTCGGTGCGGAAATGCCCAGCCCGGACTGAATGTTGATATACTCATCTGGAAGATCCTGTATGTGAATCAAACGTGCCTCTTTAGCACATTGACCAACCAAACCTTCTGCAATTTGGAATGTCCCATGATCTGTTATGTCGCTGTTTCCAGCAAAAGTAGAAGTTCTATTTAACATGTCTCGATCATGATCTTGCGTCCGTATATATAAGGCACCATATGGATAATCAATAACTTCTGCAGTTTTACCTAAAAAGATATCCCCCAGTTGTGAGACTCGTGTGATGCCCTGATACCTTGACAGCAAATCATTAGCATGATCCTGAATCCATATTCGCTCTTGTTGCGTGTCTATCAGATGATTCGTAGCGACACTGAGATCCCTGATTTCATCATTCGTGGTAATCTCCACTCTTCTCTTCGTATCATCAGCGGAATCTAATCCAGTAATCGTATGAGTAACCTTACGAATCGTACTAACGATGGCATGTGAAATGATCCACGAGGCGATCACTGAGGTAACAGCAATAATCGCCCAAACAATATAAAGGAGCTCCAGCAGCAATTTATTCTGATCTGCCTGTCCAGCTATCAAATCATTAGTATTCTTATTCATCGTCTCGCGGTAAGTACTGATCTGGCTACGAATTCGGTCCATTTGATCTTTGCCATCATCCGAATGGAAATATCGTAAGATTTCAGCTTCCTGTCCCTCTTTTTTCAACTCTATCACATAATCCCCGGACTGCTTGATCCACTGCTGGATATTATTTTCAATGCCCATCAGACGCTGAAGTTGCATGGAATCATTAGCAGTAAGCACGGAGAGCTCATCATAATTCGCCTTCCATTGAGTTTTCCCCAAATTATAGGGCTCCAGATACTTATCATCGCCGGTGATAATATAACCTCGTTGTCCCGTTTCCATATCTAGAATGTTCTTCTCGATCTGATTAGCCAAACTAGTTATCTCTCGATCCTGATGGGAAATAAAGCTACTTTCCCGCTGCAGCGCATTGATTCTATCATGCATAACCATCACGAATCCTAATAGACAGATCACGATAAAAATTGTTATAGATAGTATTTTATACTGCAAAGTAAATCGATGTTTTTTCACAAAGTGCCTCCGTCCTGTCTTCTAAGCCTAACTCCTTACCTAATTCCTTATAATAATGGCTCTTTGTTCCTTCTTCACTGCTCCACTAAGTTTTCTATGTGAATTTTTACTGCTGGTAACTTAAACATTTTTGAGCACCGTTGAAACACCTGTGTATTTGACCATAAAAAAGCTCCAAGTTTACTCACTCCTCAATAGAATATGAGGGGGAAATAGAGTGACTAACTTGAAGGCGATGTTATACTGTCTCCATTAACAAATACAGGTCTTCTTCTTCACACCAAGCTTTCCTGCCTGCTCCACCTTGGCAATATAATCTACAGCCAACGGTACTTTACATGCGGTTTGCCCCATATGAACTTGGACCTTTCCGATGCTTGCAGCAATTTCCGTTGCCTCACCAAGCAACTGGGCTACGCTGCTGCCAGCAATAATTACAAACATATTCATCGTGTAACGGACTCGATTCTGTTCCTGATGAATGGTAGATTGTATTTGCTGTAGTAACATTCTGATCTCAGCGATGTCTAGCAGATCATCCGGCGTAACTGAAATGTAATTCCCATAAGTACTCCACCCACAGGTGGCTACCATTTCATCCGATGAAGAAATCCATTCTCTTGCAAGTTCTAGTGCATAAGGGCTCTCTGCAGCGACAGACGCTACCGTATATTCCGCTAAAGCATAACAGTAAGCCTCTGACACCCAGCCCTGAAGCTCTTCTTTCGTAAGACTCTTAGGATCAACCGTGAGTCCTGCCAAATACATCGCATCATAATTACCTGTCTGATACAAAGCCCGAACTAGACTCTGGTCCTTCTTCACATTCTTAACCAGCTTCTTCAAATCGCCTACCTTTACTCCGAATAAAGGCTCCTTAGCACCATGTCGTACGAAAGTACGCTTCGTTTGCTCTGTCCCCATTTCCTCAAGCTTACTCATCACTTCATTAATTGTCAGATTCATTAGAACACCTCTTATCCCTTCATCGCTTCTCTTAAAATGGGTTCACGACCCAGTGTTACTCTATTCTTGCCCGAATTCTTGGAACGATATAACGCTTCATCCGCTTCCCGATACAAATCTTCGAAAGTCACCTCTCTGCGCTCTGTAAAAGAAATTCCGATGCTAGCGGTAAGCTGAATGCTATCGTGTTCGTTCAAAATTATTTTATAATCACTCATCGTAGTGCGAAAATCCTCTGCTTCCATCAAGGCTGCACGTTTATCCTCAGCAAAAAAGCATACAGCAAACTCCTCGCCCCCGACTCTTCCGGCAATGCCTTTGTTTTGGTACACCTGAAGTATTTTATTCGAGAAATCAACTAATGCCTGATCTCCTGCTAAATGACCATAGGTATCATTAATTAACTTAAAATCATCGATATCAAATAACAACAGCGCCAGTCCTAGCCCGTCCGGAATCGTTTGATTTTGCACCATTTGCATAAAGTGCCTGCGATTATAAAGTCCTGTCAAATCATCTACCGTTGCTTGATAGACCAATTCACGTTCATACTGCTTCTTTTCACTATGGTCACTAAAAACAATTAGCATCCCCTTGTTCTCTGTTGCCTGATGTTCAGTCGCTATCAAGGAAACCCCATAACAAACCTCTCTTATTCCAGTACATACAATCTCAAACTGTCCTTCGGTCCTTTGACTATAATGAGCGCCAATGTCCTTGTGATGCCTCATAAAAAGATCAATATTTTTCCCCATCCAGGTCTCATTCGATATCCCGGTAATCTCAAACAAAATGGAGGTTGCAGCCTCATTTATACCAATGATACTATCATTCCGGTCTGTCAAAACTACGCCGTCTTTCATATGCTCCAGGATTTTAATTTTAGTTAAAGGATAGATCGTAGATTTGGAGTCAATGAATAAACACAAATAAGCCGCTATAATTGCGGGTAGATAAGTGAAGGCCGTAAAGCCTGTAAGCGTGATCTTCAACAAGGGAAGTAAAAAAACAGAAACGACCGGAACCAGTAGCCCGGCAAATAGTAAGAACGCACGTCGCAAAAAAGCTCTCGGTCTATTCATTAAGGAAACAGCTAGCAAGCAGACCGCATATAGACCAAATAGCTGATCATAAGCAATAAAAGCCATGCTAAGAAGCGTAGGCTTTACAGTAATTCCACTAACACCCGCAACAGTGGCCATGCCCACTTCACTACGCATTAGATGATGATAGGTATCCGTAAAAATAAGCAGTACGTCCAAAGCAATTGGAATCGAGAAAATAGCAAGTTTTACAGGTAGGCGTTCCGCGGAAGGAGACACATATTCTTTAACGACAGCATAAGTAAATAACGCACTTAAAAAAAGCGGAGCCTGCTGCATATTCTTCCACCACAGCTTAACCTGAAAAGAGGATGACATGATCTCTCCCGCCGTTGCAATAAATATGAGGCTGACCAGCAGCATTAAGATCCATAAATAGCGTCTCCCTGCCGACTTTCGATGTCGATAGGAGCTGATGCCCATGTAAAAGCTTAGAACACTGCCCATTAATAAGTAATACGGATATCCTTGAATCCACGGCATGCCATATTTCTCCTATTTTTCAAGTCGCTCCTATCATTATATCCTAATCAATCCTACAAATGAATCAACAAATACCAGCACATCTGTACATCTTACGATTTGAACTTTACTCGATGGGAGAACATATACTTTCTGGCCAAGTCCTTAAATGCATCTTTATCTTGTACCGACTGAAAGTACCGTTTAGGAATAATCAGCGCTCGATTAGAAGACACAAAAAACACGAACAGGTTCATCGTTTCACCTATTTTATGTATCTCTTCCCATTTCACTTGCCCGGAACCTGCCTCAGATACGTACTTTATACCCTCATCTGATACGGAATAGCTCTGAGGTTGCTGGGCTAAACTGTCTGTTGCGAAGGCTTTTTTAGATTTTTTGGTCAAACTTGATTTGGTCATATACCATAAAACAGCGGCAAGAATCACAGCAGTCACAGCAAGGATTGAAATATTTTTAATACTGTAATCCTTAGTAATTAACAGCAAAATCACAAAATAAGCAACCACACTGAAAGAGCTAAGTATAATACGGCTATTCAAGCTGAACCATAGGTTAAACTCCTGAACGTCCTCACTCTTAAGGACGGTATCTACTTTTATTTCATTTTCCACTACTAATCGCTCCCCTGCCACTATCGAAATTTGTCAATTCCATTTCATTCTAACATGTCTGAACACAAAAAAGGGACATCCCTGAAGCGATCGCTTCTAAATGGGTTGTCCCTTTTTAAACCGTATGAATGCTTATTTCTTTTGTGCAAGACGTTGTTTGAACTTGTCAACACGGCCGCCTTGTTCTGTATCTCTTTGTTTACCAGTGTAAAATGGGTGGGATGCGGAACTTGCGTCCACGCGGATAACAGGATAAGTGTTACCATCTTCCCATTCCATAGTTTCATTGGATGATTTTGTAGATGCACTCAAGAATTTGAAGCCTACGCTTGCATCCATGAAAATAACCTTGTTGTACTTTGGATGTATGCCTTCTCTCATTCTGATCGTCCTCCTTCTGAACAAATTAGTGGAGCCTTTATGGTAAATTAACCAAATGATCTGTAGGTTTATCTATAAGTATAACCTAATAAACGTAGGAAAATTCGTAAATCTTACGATTTAGACCACCACTCCATCATACGTGAAATCGACATGTAAAGTCAACTACTATCCGATATTCCTTATATTCCCTTACGTTCAACTGACTTATACATCATACTCCAGTTGTTTTTTAGCCTGAACAATAAAATCTAACGGGTTCTCAATAGTGCTGGATTGATATTCTACAGCACCTATTTTGAGACCGAGGCTAACTTTATACTTTTTGACAAATTCAGTGTCATTAAGCTCTTGAAGCTTCAATTTAATCCGCTCGATCACGATTTTTGCTCCATCGTTGTCGGTGAACAGCAGAAGGCCCCATGTTGCGTCATCTTTGTCCAGCAGATACAGTGCATCATTGGTACGAATGCTGGCCTGACTGAGCTGAGACACGTCATGAATGGCCTCAGCCAGCTTATCTTCGGGAATAATACGTCTAATCTCATTCCAGTATTTCACTTTCACTACAAGCAGTGTGAGTGGAATCTGATATCGAGTAGAAATGCCTGTAAATAAAGCGGCATCCTTCTGAAAAGAAATACTGTTACGCAGATCTGTGTTCTCATCGATGATGGCCATATTGGCAGTCTTATTCTCCAAACGCTGATTCTCAGCCTGCAGCTCACGATTGCTTAGTGTAAATATCCACAGTACCACTGTTAACAATGGGGTCATAATTAGCCAGAAGTAAGTATTCAGTCCAATTGTCTCTCCCAAAGATATCGTCTGATACATCGTGTAGAAGCCATAAGCAAATATAAACACCAGGTTCAAGACCAACCCTGCAGTCACCGTTGTAAAATAAGTAACAATCGCCAGAATAAAAGCCACATTTAAAATAATAATATTCTGGATATAATCATCGGGTGCCCCTGAAATGAAGACAATACAAATAAAAAGAAGCACCAGGAACGATAAGAGAGCGATATCCGAAACTAAACCGCTGCGATTACGTCTCACGCTTATCACCACGTTTCTTCATATGTTTACGAAGCAGCAGGATCAGCGATAGAATCACCAGTGTCAGCACCAGCACAATTACGATAATGAAACTCAGCACGTCCGTTCGTTCCGCTATTTTTTTAACCACGGAATCCTCTGCTGCTCCAGTAATGATCTTGAAACGGTGCGCATTGACATTACCGTCCTTATCAACGATTACCCCATCGCCAAACACCTTCCATTTATCCCGCTCTGTTGCGATCAACTTCGACGCCAAATAGTACTCTTCAGAGTGGGCTCCCGTAACAGCAAGCAACCCCCGTCCCGCTTCAAATGGCGATTCAATCAGCTGCAGTGTACCGATTTGAGCACCGTAATGATCTTCAATACTCATCTTCTCATTGGAGCGAATCGCTGTTCCGTTCCCGTTATATTGAAAATAGAGCTTATCATTATGATCACGGATGATCTTATTATTCTTATACGTACCTATGGCGATAACATTATTATTCTTCAAATGATCAGCGCTAATGTTATCCGTGTAGAACTGAATGTTGCCTATATTTCCGCTAGCGTATTTTCCCAGTAGATTAAATACATTAGCTAAACTCAAATATGAATAATCATCCATTTCTTGTGGTAGAACGACTGCTACTTGATTGTAAAGTCCGTCGCGTATGAACGGATACGGATAGTTATTAAACAAAAGATCCGTACGATCCTTAGTATTAAGACGCATTACAGAATCTTTGCTGATATACGCCCAAGGCATTTGTTGCTTATCTAAAGTACATTCGGCTCCCTTCAGCTCCAAATCAAAGGCTACATTTACCGTGAAATTACCCGAAATATTCAAGCTTTGGGGAACTGGAAGATCCAGCTTATCGCCATTCGCCAGCTCTTTGGTCAGCTTCTTGCTGCCAATGGGTGTGTTGTTGATGCTGACAGTCACTAATGAACGGTCGAAATCTAAATTCTGTGCATAACGGAAATCCAATCTGATTCTGCCTGAATCTGCAATCGAGCGGTTAGAGGGCAATGCAACAAAGTATGTCTGCTCCTGATGACGTGCCCCAGTGAGTTTATCACCCGTTTCTGTAAGCGTAATATTGGAGCTAATCGAAAGGGGGGGTGCAGATACTTCTGTAGCATCATCGACCACCTTTAAATCACTGCTGATTTGACCCAATAACTCTTCATTCGCAACAAAACGGCCTGCTTTAATCAGTAAGTTCTCATCCTTCGAGGTTACGACTAGTGTGGGCTGAGTATCCTTATTCACTAACTGCAGCAGTGCATGTGTACTTAAATCTTCAGAGGTGCTTAACTGAGCCTTAAGCCCAGTTGGTACTCGGTCATACATAGCTACCAGTACAACCGCAGCTTTATTCTTCACCGTATCTGACCGGTAGGGAAGCATTGGAATCGTTCTATTGTCCAATGTATTCCCCTTCACAAGTCCGGAGAGCGCATAAGTAGCCGACTCCAGTTCTGCCCCTGTGCTTTTATCCGGTACGGTCAGAACACTATAATTCTTCGTTAAGGTATCAACGCCAGAGAAGCGCTCGCTAAAGTCACTAATCCCTCCAGTCAAGGGCTTTGGCGTATACATCACGCCAATACTGGATGTATTAAACAGATGCAGCCAATTATCAAAATCATAATCGACAGAACAAGATTGTTCATCTGTATAGTTCGACTGCAAATAGCCCTGAATTCCAAGCGTATTGGTTCCTTTTTTTAGAAACCCTTTAGGTGCCTGAAGGACCAGCTGTTGTTCGCCATTATCTTTTAGAGAGGGTCTAAATGTATAGAATGGGCTGCCATTTAGTGTTAAGGTAACGCTAGAAATCTGCTCCTTGGTAATTTGCGAAATTTGAAAGTGCAGGTTAATTCTGATCTCATCCACATTCCAATAATCCATGACCTCAAAATATTGCTGCTGGGCACTCGAACCTTTTAACGCAGTATCTGTTCCTGTAAAAGAGGTTGTGTAGGTTAATCTAGTATCCTGAGGCGGAGCCTCGGCGGCTGCAACATTCAATTGAATTAGAAAAAGAGAGAGGCAGGTTAACAGTATAACCATTTGTTTTTTCATCATCATGTTCTGTTTCTCCTGTGATCACATATTTCTCACATTACTTCTTTGTTCTTTATTAATAGCGTTCAGTCTTATACCACTTTGCTTCTCTTTTGAAGATGAGGTCTTTGACATAAAGATATAGTCCGTAGGCGGCGACAACCATCCACAGCTGACAATAAGAGACGTACATCAACATTACGATCCATAAATTGGAGAAGCTCATCTCGCCCTTCTCTGTCGTCAACGTTATGAAAGTACCTACAACGAACAGAATGATGGCGAGCAGCCAGAGGAAATTGCTAAGCCCAGCAATGGTAGTATGTACATAGCCCAAAGCATGCAGGATGAGCAGCACATCCGAGGTGATTAACGACATCAGCAATAAGAAGTAAATGGCTAGAAAATAAAGAATATCGAATCGGACTTTTGCGGCGGATTTATCGAACAGCAGGGGGATATTTTTGACAATGACATAAATGTTGCCCTTAGCCCAGCGCGTTCGCTGCTTGAACCAGACTTTTAAAGTCTGTGGCTCTTGCTCCCATGTGACCGATTTCGGCTGGAACTTGATCCGATAACCCATCATATATATTCTGAAGCTGATTTCTGTATCTTCGGCTATCGCTTTAACATCCCAGCCACCGATACTTTCTACGATAGACCTGCGCATAATAAAATTAGTGCCGGGAATGGTGCATAACTTGAACAGCTTCCAGCGTCCCGCTTGCGCCATCCATTGAAAGGACAACGTCTCAATATTAATAAACCGGGTAAGTAGGCTTGCGTTACGGTTACGGGTTCTAAACTTACCGATTACTGCGCCTAGGCTAGAGTCATTCATGATCTCAGCGACCAGATAACGTAAAGCCGTTTTTTCAGGAGTGTTGTCTGCATCATAAATCGCAATTAACTGCCCTTTGCAATGGGTGAAGCCTATATTCAGCGCATTCGATTTCCCCTTGCCACCCGTAATCGCATCCGTATTAATGACGATCAGCTGCCGCCCCGGATTTCGGTTTTGGATACCGGCCAGCAGTTCAGCACTGTTATCAGAGGAATTATCATTAATCACAATAATCTCATATCGATCTTCCGGATAATCAAGCGCTAGCAGAGACTCTACCGTCTTACAGATTACTACCCCCTCATTGTGAGCAGGAACCATAATTGAAACCAAAGGATATTCGCCCTCTATCTCTGGTATGTCCTCATTTTCAGATTTAATGTAATATAAATAGCCTGCGATAATGAGGGTCACATTCACCAGTAATAGAGACCAGATACAGATCACTGCAATTACCATCAGTATGTCTGAAATCGTCATAGGATCCTCCAAATCACGATTAGTTGTCTCATTTCAAATACTTTTTCCTATACAATCGGTATCCGATGATCATTAATCCGCCAAATAGCAACAGAGAAATCATTATTGCAACTATAAAGAACTGATTCTGTATATTAAAAAGCGTCGTAAAGCTCTTCTTCTGCTCTTCTGTATACCGATAATCGCTATTCACTGTTTCTGGCGTATAATTCAGACTCAGGGGTTGTCCATTAATAGAAATCACTCCTTCTGATGAAGTGATCGTATTGACGTCTGTAACAACCTCATGCCTTTCTTGTTTATAATCTGCAAAAGAAACCCAGTATTGTTCCAGCATCTTCAGCATTTCCTCAAGTTCTTCCTTATCCTTAGGCATATCCACAGTGATTACCGTGTCCATCGGCAGTTCTGGCATCACATTATTGGATGTTTGCAGATCCTGCAAAAAATCAATCGGCACACTATATAAAGAGGATGGAAAGGACTTGGAGGTGTCGCTCTGCTCCATATAATCAACGTTTTCATCCGGATACAGTATCACAGAATCGAAAAACCCCATCCCCGCCTCCGAGTATTCCTTGTCATACGCCCAGTGCATTTGTGCTCCGATTCCAAGCGGCCCAATCTTGTTGTGCACCAGCAGATTAATGAACGCGTTCATCTTTACCTGAAGTGAATGATCCATATTACTAGTACTCGTTGAATGCATCGCAATAGGGGCATTGACCAGAATGCTGCCATTATTCGATTGCACTCTTTTGATGGCTACCAAATAACGCTGCATTGCCGGATAATCGGTATTGCTGAACACTGGCCGCACACTTGCGAGAAAAGGAATCCCCACTTGATACAGCCGCTCCGCAGTCTCTGTCAGCAGTCCCAGATCAGAGAAGGGATAGATCTCTTTGATCGCAAGATACACTTTAGGCGTTGCGTTGATATGAAGCCAATCCTTCAGAACATACCCCATCGCCAGTGCACTGACATTCCCTTGTTCAAAATACGGAACATAAGCAGCATCCTCTTTACTCACAGCATAAGGTGCTTGCAGGCTATCATCCTGGAAGATCAGCTTTCCAAGGGACTGGGTTCCCTGACTTCCGGCTATATAGAGCATATCCTGTACCTGAAGTGAAATTCCCGAGAACTGTCCGATCTTGAGATCTGGATTCGCGTCATACATGACATCTATGGTTAACTGAAGTTTCTTTGTCAGCGAGGCTGGAGGACTGTACCCGATGTGCAAATACTGTCCCTGATAATGCTCCCAATCCTCTACATAAAATTTATTAGTAATCAAAATATCCGCTGCATTACGGACCATAATCACTTTAGAGTAATGATTCAGCATCCCTTGTTCATATTGATCCAGACTCCTAAGTGTGACCTTCATGGAATAGGCCGCCAGCAGTCGCTGGAGTTCAGTCACGTTGCCTTCCTTCGTTGTCCCCTTAGCGAGGCTGTCGTAGAGTAGTAGGACCTGCTGTGGCGAAGCAGCAGATTGGACAGGTGTGACGGGAATCAGAAGGGCTGTTAGAGTCAACGTCAGTAGCAATATTCCGTTTAAAACTCCTCTGATGCTCACACACTCACATCCTTTTGAGGCTTTGTATACAGGCTAGAAGGGGTGCTCTTGCTAACCTGCTTAACCCGATTGCTGTTTTTAGAAACTCTACGCCCAATCACACTGGATAGGGTCAGAAAAGTGACTAAATCAAAGGATAATGTAAATAAGAACTCATGCTTGGAAATATCGGCATCGCCTGCCCCGATAATCGATACAAAAATACCTGAAATCCCAATGCCAATCGAAGCGACAATCAATACCATTCGCTGCATACCTCTGAAGTCACGGGACTTAATCGCTTTTACAAAGGAAGGCATATAGAGACCGATGACAAGCACCATCCAGAGGAAGATGAACCCGAATGTTCGCGGGGCCAGCGTTTGTTTCAGTTGGCTGTATCCGGTGAAAAAGTGACTCTGTGCTCGAAACTCCTTACCAACAGAATGCTCGAAATTTCCCATAGCCGCAGGCTTAATCGAGAATGCACTTTGAGCAGCTACATTAAGAATCGAATTAAGCTGGTCAGGGTTCGTTAAATAATATTTAAGGATGGATACAAATCCATAACGACTGTAGAAATTCTCCTCGAGAAGTGGTGAATTCACGTCTATGGTCACGTATTTCTCATAGTGAATGCTGTTCTTCAGAATGGCGAATTGCTCGTCCATCCCTAACGCTTTTAAAGCGGCTTCTGGATCAGGTGATTCCTTCAGCACCCCTCGGGTCATGGCATGGAACTGGTTAATGTTTACGAACTCATTTGAGATATTCAAATACGTGAACACACCTGCAAACAGCATCAGAGCAAGAGACGCCATTGTCAGGATCCGAAATATCTTGTCTCTACGAATCCACAGCAGTGAACATGCCAGAACAGCAATGATCATACCCACTGGCGCATTCTGCTGCTTAGAAGTAGTCAGGATCAGCGTGCTAATTACGAACAAGGCCAGCATCGCGTAGTCATTGAATCTTTTTCGATATAACATCAGCCATGAAGCGAACATGAAGATCATCGTGATCATCACAACACTCTCGCCGTAAAAGGAGTTAAAATAAGCCGTATACCCGGTATCTCCGAATATAAAAATAGCAATACCTGCAATAATGAATCCCTTTTTTCGGGACATCCTCCATGTAATAGCCTCTATTAATAAGTAAATTGCGATTACATAAAGAATCGTATAAATCGCCGCTTGAAAGCGGATGTCGAATACCTCACTACTGAAGAACAACTTGTTAAGTCCTATAGCCAGCTTGATAAATAAGGACTGAGAGGAAAATAACATTGCACCATTCTCATTAAAATATTGAAAGATCCCATATTGCTTCACAAAATAACCAAAGTACTGACTATCATAATCCGGCAGATTGAAATAGAGTCCATTACTATAAATGCTACGGAAAAAGTCACCGTTATCCGCCACTCCGACATACGGAGCTGTGAACAGCGCAATGATGGTTATAAGCAGCACTCCAAATGCAGCAAGAAATGCCGGAGAAACCGATAAATTAGCAAGTGCTATCCCCTGCCTTAGAGGTGTTTTCACCGTGTTGTCCATCATGCAGGTTCACCTTCAATACAATAAGTTTAAGTTAATAGACATAGGCCAGTAATGCCATCAGGTTGTCAAAAGAATAAGCTTGGCCGCTAGCGACATCACCGAATCCTCCGTACAGTGGGCTATCAACATCTGTTACTCTGAACTCGTTCATTCTTTCAATGCTTTTATGGTGGAGAGATTCATCGCCGATTTCTGAGCCGATCATAGCCGTAATGGCATAAATGGCTGTGGAGCGGATATCGTTCAGCGGCTTACCTTCTCTCGAATATTGCCCATACAACGTTCCAGCTTCGACCTGTTGCTTGATAAAATCAATGCTGGTGGCTTTCTGCTGGCCCACCTCAGCTAAGGCTAGAATGGATAAAAGCGACTCTACTGTATTGATGTTTTCCGAACTATATTTTCCGCTCTCATAATTAAACCGTGTCTCATAAAAGGGGAATTCATCCGATAAATATCCGTTTTCCAATATTACGTTCAAATCATTCGTCAGTTTCTTACTAAATTGGCTAGGAATCGACATTTTTCGCAAAGTGCCCAAATTAATATAACACAAAGTGACGAATGTGTTTGTTGAAGAATATTCCATATCGTAGAAATCATAAAGTTTTCCGTCTTTTACATTATAATCATATAATCTTTCGCCATATTTATCCGCTTCAGCTGTATAACGTTTATCGCCGAACTTCTCCCCCGCCTCATAAAGAGCTTGAATCATACGCAAATCATCAACGGCAGCATTCAAGGGGTATAGCTTCTGCTGTTTAGGACTGTAACGGTAGCTGAAACCACTGTTGATATCAAAAGTTTGCTTAGCCAGTTGCCATTGTTCTGCAAATCTCTCTTGTTGGCCGCTACGCACAGCTGCCAGCATCCGGAGAGATGCCGATTCACTCAGAACTTCGTGTCCACTCGCCGCTTCCGCCGACTGATCTGTTTCAATAAAATTAGTATATACACCGTACTCACCTGTGAGTTTCGAGGTAATAAACTGCTCTAAGTTAGTTACTTCCTGCGTCTGGATTACCTTAGTATCATTTTCCGAATCTACTGGAGCTGGAGAATTAGTATGAACACTATTGGACGGATTCGGTACTGCCGTTTTTTCGCATGCCGTTAACCCTATAATGCCTGCAAATATCGCTAGTGCAGCAATAATTATTTTCCTCAAGTGATCACCTCCTTTTAATATTCTCCTATTCTGCTTACTGCCTAGTATTATCTATAACGGTAATATACAACAAAATGTTAAATCAAACTGTGAGTGTTATGTATCTATCCTTGGACAAAAAAGAGATATCCTTACGCCTTTGGCGAGCGGGATATCCCCTCTGTATCAGTTATTTATTCATTCATACGTTCCCAAAAACGATGGGCAGTAATTGCCGCGACAAGGCTGGCAGCGAACACCTCTCCGCCATCTCCAATGATTACACCCGGACTGCTTCTATGCTCGGCCGTTTCAAGTAGTTTAGCATTTTCAGTAGTCACCGCTATGGGCTTAAAGTGAGAATAGGCTTGGTTCAGGAATTGCGCTGTATCTTTATGGAATTTCTTATGTTCCGAATTTCCACCAGCTGCATAAATTGCATCAAAGAGCACCGAATCTGTCGTGGATAAGGTATGAATGACTTCAAGCTCTGTCCCCTTCGAGCCTTTAATAAATCCAAGCTTATCACTGATTATTTCTGGTTGGATCCCGGCTCTCATAAGCGTATCCAGAACAGGCATCACCAAGTCTTCATCAAATCTGTCGCCTATAATCACACCTATTTTACGTGTGTTTGGGTGCTTCTTCGTATTTGCCTGACTTAGTGCCGGGGAGATTTGAGCTACCTCGGAACCCCCTGTTTTCGGTGAAGTCGCTCCAATAGCTTCTGCTACAGGCACAGCAAGCTCTAACGTAACGTTCGCGAGCATATCTACAACCTGCTGCCGGACAGACTTACTCTTTACCTTCCCGAGCTCGAATGAATAGGCTTCAATAATATGCGCTTTTTCTGGAGCACTCATGCTGTTCCAGAACAGCTTGGCTTGTGAAAAATGGTCTTCAAAGCTTTTGCTCCGGCTACGCACCTTACGGCCCTCAACCTTCTCCTGATAATGTACATAACCACCTGCATCCTCTGTTGCAGGTGCAGGCGTATTGTTAGCAAGCGAATTATTGTGATAGCTCACTGAACCCTGATTAATCGTCTGCCGTCCATACCCGTCACGTTGATTGTTGTGGAAAGGACATACCGGTCTATTGATCGGCAACTCATGGAAGTTAGGACCGCCAAGCCGAATTAGCTGAGTATCCGTATATGAGAACAATCTGCCCTGAAGCAGTGGATCATTGGTGAAATCGATGCCTGGAACCACATGTCCAGGGTGGAAAGCTACCTGCTCCGTTTCGGCGAAGACATTATCCACGTTGCGGTTCAAGGTCATTTTCCCAACAATCTGTACAGGTACATCTTCCTCTGGCCAGAGCTTTGTAGGATCCAGCACGTCAAAATCAAACTTAAATTCATCTTCTTCACTTAGAAGCTGAATGCCCAATTCGTATTCCGGAAAGTTGCCGGCTTCAATCGATTCCCATAAATCACGACGATGAAAGTCAGGGTCCGCTCCTGATATTTTCTGAGCTTCGTCCCACACTAAAGAGTGTACACCGAGCACTGGTTTCCAGTGGAATTTAACAAAATGGGCTTTTCCTTGCTCATTAATCAACCTGAAAGTATGCACCCCAAACCCTTCCATCATTCTGAAGCTACGTGGAATAGCGCGGTCCGACATCAGCCACATTGCCATATGGGCCGATTCTTGGTTATTGGCTATGAAATCCCAAAAGGTATCGTGAGCCGATGCGGCCTGAGGCATTTCATTGTGCGGCTCAGGCTTAAGCGCATGTACTAAATCTGGGAACTTGATCGCATCCTGAATAAAAAAGACGGGCATATTATTTCCGACTAAATCGTAATTCCCTTCCTCTGTATAGAATTTGGTAGAGAATCCGCGGGCATCCCGCACCGTCTCGGCTGATCCCCGTGATCCGGCTACCGTCGAGAATCGGACAAATACCGGTGTCTTCACAGAGGGATCTTGAAGGAATTTCGCCTTTGTATATTCTTTCAGTGATTTATATACTTCAAACTCACCATGAGCAGCAAATCCACGTGCATGCACGATTCGCTCAGGGATTCGCTCATGATCGAAATGCGTCATTTTTTCCCGGAAATGAAAATCTTCCAGTAAGGTTGGGCCCCGATCACCCGCTTTTAAGGAGAACTCGTCCTCTGATACTTTTAAACCCTGGTTCGTTGTTAAGGTGTGACCTTCATCCTTACTGCGAAACTGTTCCAGTTGCTCATTCTTGCTTTTTCCGTTCACTTTTTGATGTTCACTCATTAACAATGGCTCCTTCCAAAGGTAAAGTAAATATTATCATGTATCTCTTACCCTTTAGGAAAGTTTGGCAAACAAAAAAAGGCGGAATTCCGCGAAGCCATAGCTCCCGAAAATCCGCCTATTCCATCTAATTCTGACCTAACCCTTGATCCTACGATACGTCGCTTCATCGGAAACAACATACAATCTAGCATCCTTAGGAATAGCCTGATCCAGCTTTCGATTGATACTTAGATCGCTACGATCCGCCAATAAGGTTGCACCTTGCAGAAGCAGGCTCTGAAACGCGTCCCCATAAGTCTTCCACGTAGTATTCACTGGAATCTCATAAATATCATCACCATATTTACGGCTCAGCAGCTGCGTTATCACCTCAGAGTTGCCCTCTTGCAGTGCAGAACGAACAGCCAGTCTGGAGATGGCATCATGCGAAAGAACGAACTCGTTTACTTGGACATGCCTGAAATTCTGAATATTCTTCTCTTGCATTATTTCTACAGTCGTATGTACTTGTGGTGCAATGCGCTCAATGCTAGAGGCAATTAACAAAGATTTGCCGTCGATCAGCGATGCTTCATCAATCCTTGTGTCCCCGAACACAATGGCTGCTCTTGCTTCATGGATGTTAGCCTTAAGAAGAATCTCATCACCGGAGGCATCGCCACTTATAAAGTGAACTTGATCCATATGCTCCAGAGGATGACTTCCTGTCTCATCAATGATGACAATGTGGCATTTCGGCGAATAGCATAGAATCTCCTCTACGGCAGCTTGTGCTTTCTTACTCCAATTAATCAGAATCACATGATCCTTTCCCCGAAAGCTCAACGTTCCCGCTCCTCTCCTTCTCTGCACCTCCGCAATGGAGTCAATAACCTTACCGATAACCAAGCTGAGGAGGCCGATACCAAAGATATATAGAAACATGGTAAACAGCTTTCCAACTACGGTCTCTGCAAAATAATCCCCATACCCTACGGTCGCCATCGTTGTCATGACCCAATAAAATGCATTAAACCAACTGTGAAACGTACCCGGCTCGATCAGGTAAGCAATCGACGCACTAAGAACTATAAAGATCAGAATGATTAGCCCTATCGTCCGTTTACGTAACCGCATCATCTTGGTGGAAATTCTCAGAAACAGATGCATCTGCCCACCCCTTCTTCACATCAAGCAAAACGACTCCGGCGTCCTTTAAGGACAGTAAGCGTTTATGCGAGAAATATAGGCTGCCACTCGACGGATGGATCGGGGCAACCTTTGTCTTTATCCTATTTCAAGTTGAAACTAAACAATCAAACTGCTAATCGCAAATGCAGTCCCAATAAACACCAAGCAAAGCATAGTGCCTACAGCCACATTCCCTTTCTCCAGATGCTCTGAAATCTTAAAGGTTGGGGTTGCCAATTCAAAGATCCAATAAGCCGCTATCAAGCACACATAACCTACCGCAAACCAAATGATCATGTGCAAAATGGAGGTATTCGTATACGCCGCTACGCCAATAATAATAGCCGTTGCCAGAAACTTGCCGCCTAAAGCCAAAGCTACAGCCACATTGCCTTTCTTCAGCTCCTCCATATCTTTAAACGGAGTCATTAAACCAAAGATCACCATGCCTAACACTTGCAAAAGAATAATCACAAACACACTCACTACCAAATTAACCACCATCGTCACTTCGCCCACCCCCGAAATTTCGCATAAGCCGAATCATAGTCGGCAAAATCATGTACTTCCTCAAGGACTACGGAAGCGGTTTTCTTTTTCTCTAATGCGGTATAGCGTTCATCATCAATCGGCTGCTTAATCCGATTTCCTGAAGGGAGCTCAAGCACCGCAAAGTTTCTTGTCTTATCCTTATACTTAGTCTTGTATACTCCTACAAGATCAACATCAGTGGTTACCGATACTTTAAGATTGGTAAGATCCTCTGCTGCCGTTTTTTCATCTGCATAAGACTTAATCGTGCTCCATGAAGACAGGCGAACTTCATTCTTCTGATCAGCATCCGTGATTAACTCGGCGTCCATGAACTGAAGTGTCCAAATTTTATCGCCAGTAGCATAATTCCCATCATTCGGGAGCAGTTCATTATCCGGCAAAACCGTCATGTCACTCCCAATTAAATCCCCTACGGTACTCTCTACCACCCGGTAGTCCCACGGTACCCGTGCTACACTATCTGAAGTTTGAGCTGTTCCTGAATCAAATACACTGCCCTGATTACTGGAACATGCGCTTAGCAACAGTACCGTCAAAAGCATCATACATAAGACTCCGATTCGGGCTTTCTTGCTCTTATCCAATTATCTCACTCCCAACGCAATAAAATGACTGGCATTGCCTGTAATCAATCCGCCCGCTCGGCCGAGCATACCACAAGGCTTCCCGTTAATCACGAACATGCCTGTCAGTAGATGAAATTCACCCTCTGATGTCGTTATCCGTGCTAAATCAGCTCTTTTTTGATACACAGTGGGGAAGAGCTGACTACTGTCATAACCGTCTTCATCTTCAAGCTCTAGCGCACCGCTATCATCAAACATGCGCACCGAACCCCCTTCACGGCCAAAAACAGATTTGGACACAAAGTTCCCTGAGAATACAGGCTTATTATAAGTAGGCAAAATATAGCGCGAGATCGTCTCTCGCTCTTCCTTGTCGAATAGCAGGCCCAGCTCATACATTCCCCACACCGCTGCAACCAGCCCCTTGGATTGGAGCAATATACTGTGAGGACCATTAAAGAGCTGAAGATTCCCTTGCTCTACCGCATAGGCGAGGGCATCACCGCCTTCATCCACAGCCATCCACTCTTTAGGATATAGAGCGAACATCCGCTCGATCACACGGTCCTCCCCATCCTTGAGAATTCCGTTGTCGACCCACAGATCAAGACAATCCACACGCTGGATATCGAGACCACTGTGCTTCACTAATGCTTCTATCGTACCTGAATCTTCAAGATGAGATCCATAAGCCACACAAGCTGCGGTATCCGGACGTTCTACCTGCCAAGCTGCCGCAACTTGTGCCTTCATCCCTTGATTTGGACTCTGCATTCCAGCTTGCTCACAGATCCATGGTGTAGCTATCGAGGCTTCCACATAACCTGTTGGGGTATCCGCATTCAGTTCGAGCAGCTTAATCGTCCCATCATGGGCTATGGCAAAGTCAAATCTGGCATACCGACTAATGAATCCTTCTTCTGGCATAGGACATCCGTCAAGCATCTCCCAAAGTACAGGGGGAATCCCAAGCAGTTCATACAAATCGCGCTTTAGATGAACATAGCGAACCGCTTTATCGAGAATGGCCCAGAGTTTTGATGAGGCTTCTTCAAGCTCCTTATAAGTGTCCCTTTGCATTAGAGCAATTGCATCCAACCAGTACTCTTCATCCTCAAGATCAGCCCAAGTGAACCCGAGTTCATATAACGCTTTGACCCGTGGACCTCTTTCAAGCTCAGACTGATCTAGAATTTCAAATACACTCTGCTGCTCACTCATCCGCCAAAACCACTCTTACTTGAGCCTGATCTCGAAGAGGACTTCGAGCCTGAGCTAGATTTAGAGTTCTTCGAAGAGTTTAATCCGCTGGAAGTGCCACCGATTCCATTTTTTGAGGAAGAACCTCTTCTCGTAATGGAGCCTGTGGAGGAAGTCGATGTTTTGGGCTTTACAACAGAACCGGGAACCTTCTTATTCTGGAATTTCTCACTGCTATAGGTAGGCGGCTTATAAGTTGTTCTCGTGCCTCCATAATAAGTTGGACGGTCCTTAGACCATCCTCTGGAAGAGTAATTGCCACCACTGTTAAACAGCATGTGATATAGCAGCAAGTCATCCCAACCAAAACCTGAATGATATCCACCATAGTTATTCACTACCGTCGTTCCATTATTGGTTACAACACCTTGGCCTTCCTGTTCTACCTCTTGTGCACCTTCCGGATATGGAATATTCCAATCCACATTTTTGTCAAAATAGGCTTTAACCTCTTCGGTAGACCAGGACACTAGCTGTGGTTCATCTCCAGAAGTATTTGCACTAGCCCCTGCGCCGCCAGGAATAAACATAGCATTCGCTAACAAAGCTATGCCTAGCGAAGTAGATAATACTCGAATGGGCTTACCATCAGAAGTGAATAATTTGGATACCGCTAATTCCTTATCCTTTTCATCTTTAGACATCGTAAGGTTCTCCTTCCCTTATCTCAATCATTCGTTGTGCATCGGAACAAGTAAAAGCTCCAGCTTGCCTTCATCTACATTCAGCCGTCCTTCAACCGTTTCATATTCAACACTGCCAACCACAATATAATTGACATGCTCTAGCGCTGCGATCATATTCATGCTCCACGTGCGTTCCTCAATGACTCGCAGCCCGCCTTCCGGCATTTTTTCAAATAAGATTACATTCATCCCATTGTCCATTATTACCATTCCTTCCTTAGTTCTGCTATAGCATCTGATACGTCTTTATTACCTTTTCGTTTCAGTTCTAGGTGTGCATAGACTGCCCAACCTTACTCTTGGCGTTAGAACGTCTATATATAAGAAGAATTCCTAACGAGCATAAGCAAACGAGGAGCAACACGCCGTATACATGCTGATATGCTTTTGCAGGGGAGATATCACGCTGAGCATGCAGCAAAAGCCCGCAGACTGCAACAGATACAGAGCCTCCGAAGAATTGAACCAGCTGTAAAAGCCCCATACCAGAACCAATCCAAGTCCTTGGAAGAACTATAGAAGTTTCATTGTTTAAGGATGCCATCGTAGCTGAGAAAGCGGGAGAGAAGCATAGATAACCTAGCAGCAGTACTACAGGTGATACAGAAAGATTCAGGGCAAACACAGCCATAACGGCTGCAAGTATACAATGTCCAATCACTAAGAAGCGTATATTACCGTACCGATCAATAAAACGTCCCACATAACGGGTCAGAAATGCAGATAATAGCGCTCCCGGTGCGATATACAAACCAATCATCAGCGCTGATTTATCAAACAGATTAGCGAGCGCAAGCGGCATCAGGAACAAGTTCCCTAGGTTCAGCACCAGAATACAAAAGCCTATGGCAACCAGTTTCAAGTAACCCGGCATGGTAAGCAGCTGTGGATTAATGAATGATTCCTTGGCCTTCTTCAGATGTACGGTATGCACGATAATAGACACTACACCCACCGCTAGCCATACAAGCGACTGGGTAGTTACAGCTACCAGCAGACTTGCTGCATTTACCACGGTCAGCGCCGCCCCCAGGATGTCAAAGCTTGCAGGCTGTGGCTGTTCCTTAGGCAATAACCGCAGTAGTACCGGCAGCACAATAAGCACAAGGCAAGTTATGCCGAACAATCCGTTCCAGCCAAAGTACTGGCTGATGACACCTCCGACAATAGGGCCCAAACCAAAGGCCATTGCACTACCCGCCGAGATCATCGCAATAGCAGCGCCGCGTCTTTCAATCGGAACATAGCGACTGGCGAGTACAAGCCCCAATCCAGCCATAGATCCGGCGCCCGCAGATTGTAGGATTCTTGTAATCAATAGCATATTAAAGTCATGTGCGAACAATCCAAACACTGATGCTGTCCCAAGCGTAATTAAGCCAATGGTCAAGAGCTTGCGAATCGGCACCAAGTCGGATAACCGGCTATAAATAACCGTCGACAACGCATATCCAATCGAATAGCTGGAAATGACCCATGAGCCTAGGTCAGCAGAAAGTTGGAGATCCTGAATAATGGTTGGAAGCGATACATTAAACATCGTTGTGTTCATCACTACAATAAAGAGGCACATCGTCCATAATGGCATGACAATTTTATCATTCATTCCTACTTTCTCATTCATTCCTACTCCATCCCTGTCCTAATTTATCTATACATGCTCAACTAATTTTATGCCTATAAAAAGAGGTTGGCAATTAGAAGAGGGAATTACTTGCGCCACATCAATCCACACTCCCGTTCGATTATGATCTCCATTCTCCGCAATATATACTTGTAGTGTTTCAATCAGACCCGGCTTGTGATAATGATAAGATCTTAGAGGTATATTATATCGCGCATGAACTAGGAAAAGAGTGTTCACAAGAGTTCGCATAGAGAATTTCTAAATAGGAGGTAGTAGCCATGAGGGGTTTGACAAAAGAAGTTGCGATGGAAATTGTTCGACGTACGATGCATGTGATTGGGTACAACGTCAATGTTATGGACAAGCGAGGACGAATTATTGGGTCTGGAGATGGTAAGCGGTTAGGGCAATCACATGAGGGTGCATTACTCGCGATAGAGCGTCGTGGCAGATTCGAGATTGATCAGGAGAGCGCCGCTAGATTGCAGGGGGTATTGCCCGGCACGAACCTTGTTATTGAGTTTGAGAATGAGATTGTTGGTGTTATTGGGATTACTGGTGATCCCAAGGAAGTGACGAAGTATGGTGAATTGGTGAAGATGACAGCGGAAATGTATCTTGAGCATATGAAGCTGTTAGAGCAGGCTCAATGGGACAAACGAATGAAGGAGAATTTCCTGCTCGCGGTGATGAATGGCGATGAGGGGAACGTACAAACATTGCGACATCAAGCACAGCAGATTCATTTTCAGGTGGATAAGCCTCATATCGCATGCATCATTGAATTAATTAATCGTAATGAAGAGGATCTAATGGCAACAATGAAGCGGGTAACTGATGTATTAGAAGGACGCCCGGCTGTTCAATTGATTACCATTCGTAATGCCAGACAAGTTGTTCTGGTCAAGGAGCATCTCCATGAGCGGAAGCCGCATACGGATATATGTGAAGGAATTCACCAGATAAGACGTTGGTTAGATGAAAAGGAGATTTCTCCACTACGTATCGCGGTAGGCAAACCTTTTACAGGGATTCAAGGGATGATGAAGTCCATTCAATCCGCAGAAGATACGATGCGTGCAGGCTATGCAATATATCCGGATGAGCCGGTTTATTATGCAACGGATCTGCAACTGGAGACGATGGTCGTTCCGAGTGTACATAATTGGATGTCGGAGGAGTTGCTGCAGCTATGGGCGCATTTTGTGGAGGAGGATCGTAGTGGTGAGCTTCAGCAGACATTAGATCTATTTTACTTCGAAAGTGGGGAGCAACAGCATATCGCTGAACGACTGCGCATTCATCGGAATACGTTACGCTACCGACTCCAGCGTATAACCGAGCTCACAGGGAAGGATCCAAGAAATTATCAGGAGCTGTTCCTACTCATGAGTGCGCGTTGGTTATATTTGTTGGAGCATTCTGCTATGTCTTGTGATGAATAAGAGGATATATGTGCATATGCACAAAAAAAGACATCAATCGATGCGAAATGTTTATTTCTCCGCCTAATGAAACGCTTACAAATATTCGCTAAAGTATAGGTATGAGCTCAAACCACATATCGATATATACAACTCTGTGTAAAACTGGGGAGGAATAACTCATGACAGTGAGTGTAAGCGTTTTAGGTGCTTTAGCTGCATTGGTTGTGGCAATCGTTCTAATATTGAAAAAAGTACCGCCAGCCTACGGCATGATGATCGGTGCGTTAGTAGGTGGTTTAATCGGCGGCGTGAGTATGGTGGATACCATTACGCTGATGATGGATGGTGCCAAAGGGATGATTCCTGCCGTGCTTCGCATCTTGGCAGCAGGTGTGTTAGCAGGTGTATTGATTGAATCAGGCGCGGCGAAAAAGATTGCAGAGACGTTGGTTCAGAAGGCCGGCGAGACACGGGCATTACTCGCATTAGCCTTAGCAACAATGGTTCTTACAGCGGTCGGTGTATTCGTGGATGTAGCTGTTATTACTGTAGCACCCATTGCATTAGCTATTGCACAACGTGCGAATCTATCGAAATTGGCAATCCTGATCGCTATGATCGGCGGCGGTAAAGCCGGTAACATCATGTCACCAAACCCGAATGCGATTGCCGCATCAGATGCATTTCACATTCCATTAACTTCGTTGATGGCAGCAGGTATAATCCCAGCTGTATTCGGGATTATCGTAACGTACTTCATCGCAAAGCGCTTAAACAATAAAGGCAGTAAAGTAGAAGCTTCTGAGGTAACGAATAATCCGAATGAGCAGCTTCCAAGCTTCTTTACAGCCTTTCTAGCTCCACTTGTAGCCATTATCTTGTTGTCCCTTCGTCCAATTGCAGGCATCGTAATCGATCCAGTTATCGCGCTTCCAGTAGGAGGTATCGTAGGCGCCATTGCAATGGGAAGATTTAAGAAGTTAAATGAGTTCGCTGTATTTGGTCTTGGTAAAATGACGGGTGTAGCCGTCATGTTAATCGGGACAGGTACACTAGCTGGTATCATTGCAAATTCGCAATTAAAGGATGTTATTATCGACGGCCTTACTGCATCTGGCCTACCGGCATACTTGCTTGCTCCAATCAGTGGTGCGTTAATGTCTCTTGCAACAGCATCGACAACAGCAGGCACAGCCGTAGCAAGCTCTGTGTTCGGCTCCACCATCATGGGACTTGGCGTAGCTTCGCTTGGAGCAGGGGCAATGATTCACTCTGGTGCGACTGTATTAGACCACATGCCTCACGGCAGCTTCTTCCACGCAACTGGTGGCAGTGTGAACATGCAGATGAAAGAGCGTCTGAAATTGATTCCTTATGAAACCGCAATTGGTCTAACACTAGCGATCGTTTCGACATTAGTATTCGGTGTATTCCAATGGTTCCTATAACAACTGTCGAAGCATAAACAACACAAAAGGATGTGAAGAGCATGAAGTTTGTTTTGGCACCAGATTCATTCAAAGAAAGTATGACAGCAATGGAAGCCTGTGAGGCCATAGAACGAGGACTTCGTTCCTCTTTTCCCGATGCAGAATATATTAAAGTTCCGATGGCAGATGGCGGCGAAGGTACGGTTCAGTCACTCGTCGATGCGACAGGCGGACGAATTGTACATTGTGACGTAACAGGGCCGCTCGGTCACCCTGTGAATGCATTTTATGGCATTATGGGAGATGGAAAGACCGCGATTATTGAGATGGCAGCTGCTTCTGGACTTGGGCTTGTGCCGAAGGAAGAGCGTAATCCGTTGATCACCACGACAAAGGGTACAGGAGAGCTTATCGTTCATGCGCTGAATGCAGGCGTACGTTCTATTATTATGGGTCTTGGTGGCAGTGCAACCAACGATGGCGGTGTAGGCATGGCACAAGCGCTTGGATTCCGCTTCCTGCGAGAAGATGGAACGGAGATTGGATACGGTGGAGGATCCCTAATTGAAGTTACCCGTATTGATAGTGATCATGTAGATCCGAGACTCCACGGTGTACAAGTGGTAGCCGCATGTGACGTAGACAATCCGTTAACTGGTGAGCGCGGGGCATCCGCCATCTTCGGTCCGCAAAAAGGTGCAACACCCGACATGGTGAAGCAATTGGATGCAAATCTTGCACGTTTAGCAAACATCATTGAGCGCGATCTCGGCAAAGAAGTGAATGATACAGCAGGTGCAGGTGCAGCAGGTGGACTAGGTGCTGGCGTGATGGCCTTCCTAGGAGCCAAATTGAAGCGAGGCGTGAACATCGTCGTCGATGCCATGAAGCTTGCGGATAAAGTGAAAGATGCCGATTATGTCATCACAGGCGAAGGGGGTATGGATAGCCAAACCGTCTATGGCAAAACACCGATTGGTGTTGCCAAAGTAGCACAAGCCGCCGGTGTACCTGTTATTGCCTTAGCGGGTTCCCTCGGTACTGGCGTAGAAGCCGTGTACGAGCATGGTATCGATATGTTCTTCTCCATCGTGCCTGGAGTATGTACGTTAGATAAAGCGCTCACCGATGCTTCCTTCAACATGGAGCGCACCGCGCGCAATATAGGTACATTAATCAAACATAGTAAACGTTAATCATAAGAAGAAACGAAGTTGTCGTCCATGAAAGACGTTAATCGTTTCTAGAGAAAATATAAGGATTTTTTAAAGCGTGGAATAATATATTATTATATTTAAAAAAAGATCTGACCCGTGCATGAAGCCGAGTCAGATCTTTTATTTCGTCTTTGCAGGTAGTCTAGGTTTGTACTTCACCTAGTCTGAGCCTTTTCATCAATCCAATAAAGTTTAGGAGACTTGAGATTCCTTAGCAAGAACAGGTACGGTGTTATCCTCTACCTGCACATCATCCTTTGTCTTGGAGAGGACAATGTTCAGCACAATCGCTGTAAGCGAACCGGATACGATACCGTTCTGTAGCAGCATCCGCGCAAATTCAGGCAGCTCTGCGAACATTGCAGGAAGTGTTGCTGAACCTAAGCCAACAGCAATACTGCAAGCAGCAATCAGTAAATTACCATCCTTACGGAGATCCACATCGGATAGAATGGATATCCCGGAAACGGCAACCGATCCGAACATGACAATCATGGCTCCACCAAGTACGGCATTCGGTACAATCGTCGTCAAGGCAGCCAGCTTAGGCAGGAGTCCTAGTACAATCATGATCCCGCCAGCGGCAAAAATAACATTACGGGTCTTAATGCGAGACAGCGAAATCAAACCCACATTTTGAGAAAAAGCAGTGTATGGGAAAGCATTAAAGATTCCGCCCAGCATAATTGCTACTCCCTCGGAACGCAGTCCGTTTACGATCTGCTTCTGTTCAACTTTCTGATCAATTACTTTACCAACTGCAAAATAAACCCCAGTAGACTCCACCATACTAACAATATTAACGATGATCATAGTGAAGATTGCAGTAAGACTGAACTCAGGCCATCCGAAGTAGAACGGTTGTGCGATGCTTACCCAAGAAGCGTCACCTACCGTAGAAAAGTTAACGATACCCATTCCATAAGCAATCGCTGTACCCACCACAAGACCTACCAGAACTGAGATCGAGCGCAGGAATCCAGTTGCGAAACGATTAACTGCTAAAATGACAAGTAATGTAATTAGTGCAAGCAGCAAATTGCGGGGTTGTCCAAAATCAGCGCTGCCTTCTCCGCCAGCAACGTTATTCATGGCTACTGGAATAAGAGATAACCCGATAATGGTCACGACAGAACCCGTTACAATGGTCGGGAAGAACTTCAGCAGCTTCCCATAAAGCGGGGCCGCAAGAACAACGAACAAACCGGAAATAATGATCGCACCGTACGCAGTCGCCAGATTATGTGTCGAGGCAATCGCAATAATCGGGCCAACGGCTGTAAAGGTACATCCAAGAATAACTGGGAGCCTGCTACCAAAATACTTGGTGCCCATTATTTGCAGCAGTGTAGCCAATCCGCAAGTGAACAAATCGGCTGCAATGAGGTAAGCCATTTGAGTCCCATTTAGCTTCAAGGCACCCCCAACAATCAGCGGTACAATTACTGCTCCTGCATACATGGCTAGGACATGCTGAAGACCTAACGTAAATACCTTTTGCTTGCTTAACATCCCGCACTCTCCTTGATTTTCTCTAATGAGCTTTCATTATCAATGAAGTGAATTTCACCTGGTGACATAGATGCAATACGGGCCAAGGCATGGACTTCTATGCCTCTGTTCTCCAGAAGGCTTCGGCCTTCCTGGAAGCTCTTTTCAATGACACAACCGACGCCAAGGAGCTCTGCTCCCGCCTCTTTTACGATATCAACCAATCCCACAAGTGCAGCACCAGTAGCGAGGAAATCATCCACAATAAGCACTTTGTCATTCGCTCCAAGATATTTCTGGGAGACGCTGACCAGGTAATCCTCTTGGCGAGTAAAGGAATGAACAGGTGCTGAGTAGACAGCCTCTGAGAGCGTTACTGCTTTCTTTTTCTTCGCATAAACAAACGGTACACCTAATGCAATCGCAGTAGCCATGGCAAACTGAATCCCACTAGCTTCAATAGTAATTACTTTCGTGATCGGTTGATGACCGAACAACTTTTTGAACTCCTGACCGATTTGCAGCGCTAGCTCCGTATCGACCTGATGATTCAGAAATGAATCTACCTTCAATACCGTATCTGATAAAATAAGACCCTCTTGTCTAATGCGCTCTTGAAGTACTTTCATCGTGAACTAATCTCTCCTCTTCATTAAAAAAACAAAAAAAGGACAAATCCCTTGAGTCGTTTCTCTCAAGTGAATCTGTCCTTCTGGGCTTTTGTCCCTTAGTGGTGTAACACTACATAGTGTCCGCATCGCTCGGTCCAGACCTTTCCTCCAAAGAAGAAAGCGGAACCCTAGATGCGCTATTTCACTCATAGTCGGATAATTACGATGGTTATCCGGTAGAAACTTATGGGCCATATCCCCAAGATTATATGAGTTTTATTAATGTTCGATATGAATACCTTGTATATCTTACACGCTCTGTCTGGTGCTTACAAGCAAAATTTTTAGTGTTTTGCATACCATTTTCAGGTTATTTTCACGAAATTCAATTGTTTACATTTAGTAGGGGTTACTCCAAGATCTTCTGCGCCGTTTCTTCGGTCGTTACGAGCACATTCATATACCCGCCATTTAGAGCGCCCAAGATCCCCGAAACCTTCTCCAGCGATTCCGCTACACCAATAGCGTACCTCGCTCGCCTGATCTGCTCCAGCTCAATGGTCAACGTTCGGTCCGATATTGCTGTGCGTACAGGCAATCCATTGCCGTCATAAAAACGCGAGCAAATATCACCAGCTACTTTCCCGTCCTCCAGCTCATCAATCACAGCATCGCCATAAAATCCACGCCATGCCTCTTCACCTTTAATTTCCGGTGATCCAATGCCGAATATAGCGATATCCAGCCGATCCCATGCCTTGGCAATGGTCTGGTAATACTGCGAACGCATCAGTTGATCTCTGGTTTCCTTTTGCTCTGTGATCGCTGGCACGTCAATCATTAATGAGCGCGCACCCCACTTTAAGGCAGCTTGGTAGCAGATATTATTGACATGATACCCGCTCTCCATCTTTCCGGATGGACCACCCACCGTAGGAACACAGGTTACAAAAGGTCTCTGTCCGAGGGTCAGATTGTCTACAACGGCAGCTAAGCTGCTTCCCCAAGAGAATCCTATCGTATCTTTCGGCTGAATCACTTGCTCCAGCCATCTTGCACAAGCCTGTCCAATGGCTTTACGCTTGATCACCCCGGACTGGGCTGGGTCTACCTCTACAACAATGGCTTCCTTCAGCCTGAACCGTTCTTTCAATTCCTGCTCCAGTGTACAATGATCTCCAATATCGTAATTGATGGTGATTGTAACGATGCCCTCTTCACGGACTCTCTTCAGCATCCTACTTATGGTGGTGCGATATATGCCAAGTTCATTAGAAATTTCACTTTGCGTTAAATTCTGCTCATAGTACATTTGTGCAATCTTAATGAGCAGCTTCTTGTCTTCTTTTCGATCCATGATAGAACTCCTCGCTTTTTTCAAGGATTTGACGAATCCATAACCCCTAGCTATACTGTAGACGATTATTTTGCACATTTTTTATTATATTGCACAAATGTGCAAATTATCAATTTTCTAATGGAGATGACCGGCTTTGAATATGGACTTTAGAAAGAAAATTTGCGCCGCAGAAGCTCTAAAATATATTGAGAACGACACAACCATTGGTCTTGGTGGGGGTAGTACGGTTTCCTATTTAATCGGGAATATTAAAGAAGCAGATCTTCGGGTAAAGGTAGTGACCCCCTCCTTCACTACAGCTTCACTCTGTGTCCAAAATGGATTGCAGGTTGTACCCACTTGGTCCGTTGACCGAATAGCTGTTGCTTTTGACGGCTGTGATGAGGTGGATGAGCAACTGCATGCGCTTAAGAGTGGTGGCGGCATTCATACGAAAGAAAAACTGATTGCTAGTATGGCGGATCATTATATATTGCTGGTAGGTAGAGGATAGCACTGCTCTCCAAACTGAACTCAAAGCCATTAACGGGGTCATTGAGACCTCCCTATTCACGAAAGAAGTTACCTCAGCACTTGTGGCTGGTTCAAATGGAATCAAGGTAATCTCTAAGTAAGCTCAAACAATCAAAACAGGCGAGGTGCTAACCATGAACAATCTGAAGTGGGCAATCATCGGCCCGGGAAGTATCGCTACTGAATTTGCGGCTGCTCTAAATGACATCGGCGGAACTTTATATGCGGTAGGATCACGAACCTTAGAGAAAGCCCAGGCGTTCGCGAGCCAATATGGAGCGGAGAAGGCTTATGGCAATTACAGCGAAATGCTGCAAGATCCAGAAATTGATGTCGTCTACATCTCAACACCACATAGTAACCACTACGAATACATCATAGAAAGCTTGCAGAATAACAAACATGTCCTCTGTGAAAAGGCGATCACCGTAAATAGCAAACAACTGCAGGAAGTCGTCGAGCTCGCTAAACAAAAAAGCTTAGTCGTCGCAGAGGCTATGACCATCTACCATATGCCACTGTACAAAAAGCTACGGAAAATCGTGGATGAAGGTAAGATCGGACGCCTCAAAATGGTGCAGGTCTCCTTTGGCAGCCATAAAGAATATGATGTGAACAACCGTTTCTTCAGCAAAGATTTGGCGGGCGGAGCACTGCTGGATATTGGGACGTATGCCTTGTCCTTCACAAGATTCTTCCTGTCCAAACAGCCGTATGAAATTCTAACGACGGTGAAACGTTTTGAGACAGGCGTCGATGAACAATCCGGAATCATTCTGAACAACGATGCGGATGAAATGGCGGTCATCTCCCTGACCATGCGCTCCAAAATGCCTAAACGCGGCGTCGTTGCTGGAGAACTTGGCTTTATTACTGTAGACAATTTCCCACGGGCCTCTACAGCTACAATTCAATATTTAGATGGCACCCTAGAAACGATCGAAGCCGGCGATACTTCCAAAGCGCTGCAATACGAAATCGAGGATATGCAGCGCTATATCGCGGCAAACGGCAACCAGGAAACCCTCAAGCTCTCCTTAGACGTCATGGACATTATGAGTAATGTTAGAGAACAATGGGGAATCAAATACAGCTTCGAATAACATATTCGAACACAATCGATCAATCATCAAAGCGTTGGCATTCCCTTCAACTGAAGGAGAACCAACGTTTTTTATCGCGGATAATATTCTAGAAATGACTGACAATATCCTTAGGCCATATCTTATAGGTACTTTTTAGTACCTATAGCACTTTAAAGTACGTACTATACTTAAATGACTCATGCCTTCATAATTGCACTTACCGGCCGGTGATTAACAAAGTGTAGGAGTGAACGACATGTTGCTAGATCAAAAAAGAAGTACCCTGGCCCTCTTGGCTTTAGCCATAAGCGCCTTTGCGATCGGAACCACCGAGTTTATCAGTGTAGGGCTGCTGCCTTTAATCGCTGATGACCTGAATATACCGCTGACCACAGCTGGATTAACTGTTACTTTGTACGCTTTAGGGGTAACCTTTGGCGCCCCAATCTTAACGTCGCTGACCACGGCGATATCGCGCAAAACATTATTGCTTATCATTATGATTGTATTTATTATCGGCAATAGCCTTGCCGCGGCTGCGGACAGTATTACAATTCTGCTAATAGCTAGAGTAATATCTGCCCTTTCGCATGGTCTGTTCATGTCGATTGCTTCGACCATTGCCGCCGACCTTGTGCCTGAGAATCGTAAAGCCAGCGCTATTGCGATCATGTTCACAGGGCTAACCGTAGCTACTGTTACCGGTGTGCCACTGGGTACCTTTCTAGGGCAACAGTTAGGCTGGAGAGCTGCATTCATCGCCATTATTGCCATCGGGCTTATAGCGCTTATCGGCAATCTGATCTTGGTCCCTGCCACAGGGCTGCGCAAAGGAACCCGAACACCGCTTCGCGAACAAGTCAAACTCGTGAAGAACGGACGGTTACTGCTTGCCTTCGCAGTCACTGCTTTAGGGTATGGAGGTACCTTTGTAGTCTTTACTTATTTATCTCCACTTCTTCATGAAATCAGCGGTTTCAAAGAGAGTACCGTTGCCATCATCCTTCTTGTTTATGGCATAGCGATCGCCATCGGCAATGTCATTGGAGGAAAATTAGCCAACCGTAACCCTATGAATGCCCTGTTCTACATGTTTGCTATACAAGCTGTTGTACTGTTCGTCTTAACCTTTACCGCACCCTTTAAAGTGGCCGCACTACTTACGATCTTCTTTATGGGATTGTTAGCCTTCATGAACGTACCTGGTCTACAAGTACACGTAGTTACACTTGCAGATCGATATGCTCCGAGTGCGCGAGATGTGGCATCTGCGCTGAATATTGCTGCTTTTAATGCTGGCATTGCCATCGGGGCTTATCTTGGCGGTATCGTCACGGATCATATGGGACTGATTCATACCACTTGGGTGGGTGCTATAATGGTTCTATCCGCTGTATTCCTAACCGCTTGGAGTCGTGCGCTGGAGAAGAAAGATGAGACTCTTCTCCAGTCTGAGGCTGCTTAATCAGCCTTGCCTTAACATACCAATAAACTTTTAAATATCTCAGGAGGTAATTTTATTATGGCTCAACATCTACAGGATACAACTGCATTACACAACGGGGTAAACATGCCTTGGCTTGGACTTGGTGTATTTCAAGTCGAAGAAGGCTCTGAGCTGATCCAAGCGGTTAAATCTGCTATTGCACACGGCTACCGCAGCATCGATACAGCAGCGATCTATCAGAATGAGACTGGCGTAGGTCAAGCGATCAAAGAAGCTTTGCAGGACAACAACCTGTCCAGAGAAGAGCTCTTCGTAACTTCAAAGGTCTGGACTGCAGATATGGGCTACGAAGAAACCATTGCCGCCTACGAAGCTAGCCTAGCTAAGCTTGGACTTGAATACCTTGATCTATATCTTATCCACTGGCCTGTAAAAGGAAAATATAAAGAGACTTGGAGAGCACTTGAAACCTTGTATAAAGAGGGACGCGTAAAAGCAATTGGGGTCAGCAATTTCCAGATCCATCATCTTGAAGATGTGATGAAGGATGCGGAAATTAAGCCGATGGTAAACCAAGTGGAGCTCCATCCTTATTTGAGTCAGCAAGCGCTGCTTAGCTTCTGCCAGGAACAAGGAATTCAACTGGAGGCTTGGTCTCCATTAATGCAAGGGCAATTGTTGGATCAGCCTGTACTGAAACAAATTGCAGCTAAACACAGTAAATCCGTAGCTCAAGTGATTATCCGTTGGGACCTGCAGCGTGGAATTATTACCATTCCAAAGTCTACTAAAGAGCACCGGATCATCGAAAACGTAGATGTGTTTGATTTTCTGTTAACAGAAGAGGATATGAATCTAATCAACGCTCTGAACCAAGATCAACGGGTAGGTCCTGACCCTGATAATTTCGACTTCTAAGAGATTAACCACTAGGTTAAGTAACAGTAAAAAAAGACCCTATCTTTCAGAAATGAAAGAGGGGTCCTTTTTGTCTTTACGCCCCTTGCACTAGCACAATAAGGATCGGCAACACAAGAAAGGAAGCAAGTGTCGTCCATAAAATACATTTGGATACCAGCTCTGGAGAGGCGTCAAATCGTTCCGCTAATACCACCGCGTTGACGGCAACTGGCATGGAGGCCAGAATCAGCAGCACAGAGAATAAAATACCATCAATATGCAGAATAGATAATCCGAGGTATGCCACTAGTGGAGCTAAGATTAATCGAATGATCATCCCTGTCCAAAAAGTAGACTGACCCTTACGTTCAGATGACATGGTTCGTACTTTGACCATCTGTGCACCCAGAATCGCCAGTACGACTGGTGAATAACCTCCGGCAACCATGGAGACCCCTGTAGCAAGCTCAAAAGGTAAATGCAGGTCAAATATTCTAAGAAAAAGTGATAGCATAGCTGCATAGATGGCAGGGAGAGAGAACACGGACTTTACCGCATTTTTCACCGAGAACTGCGATCTAGCCGCAAAATAAACGCCCACAGTATTCACGATAATCATCTGCCCAATCACATACACAGAAGCCTTATCGAGCCCAAGCTGTCCGAAAGCCAGCAACACCAAGGGAAGTCCATAATTCACACTATTCGTAAATGTCGAGACCAGAGTCAATCCCGATATTTCAGAGGGGCCGATCTTCAATAACTTTCCGATGATATTTGCAATCGCCCATAAAAAGCACAGATTTAGCAGCGAAAAAGCGAGCGTCTTGTAAATATCATCCATAGAAATCTCGGCCGTAGCCAGTGTATTAAGAATAATAGCCGGCGTTAAAAAGTATAAATAGAGCGTCAATAACGGCTTGGTATCCAAATTCTTAAACCGTCCAAGCAGTGCACCGACGATCACCGGAATGGATAATGGCACGATGACTTGATACAACGTTGATAACACGCTCTGGATCATGAACAGTACTCCTCTGCTCTAAGTTACTCTAAACTATAAGCGCAACAGAGCAAGACGTCTAAGATATGAAATCAATATACACAATAGCCATTACCTATAATTAAAAAAGGTCTCAACCCCTATAACGGGTTTGAGACCTTTTTATCATGTGTTACATCATTTTGATTTCAAGCAATTCATATTTGATGATACCCATTGGTGCGTTTACACTAACGATATCCCCGACTTTTTTACCCAGCAATTCCTTGCCCAGCGGACTTTCATAGGAAATCTTGTTGTTTAGGACATCTGCTTCAGCAGCCCCTACAATTCTATATTCAATCTTCTCGGAGTATTCGATATCGTTCAGGGTAACGATACAACCCATACTAACCTTTGACAGATCCATCTGACTCTCATCTACGATCTTGGCTTTGGTCAGCATTTTCTCCAAAATCATAATACGAGTCTCCATGAACGATTGGTCGTCCTTGGCCGAATGGTACTCGCTATTTTCCTTCAAGTCTCCATAGCTGATCGCCAATTTGAGCCGTGCTGCCAATTCCTTGCGCCCTGGGCCCTTCAATTCCTTCAGTTCTTCCTCTAATTGAGCCAATCCTTCTTTGGTCAAGAACACTTCTTCATTAGACATGTATACAACTCCTATTTTGGATGCTTTTTAATATTTTAACCTATATTTCACATTCATGCGACAAGCATAAACGCCTTCGGCGTCCTTGTAAGGACGGTAAGCGTTTAAGCGAGAAATATAAAAATTAAAGTATAGGTGCAAAACCTATACTTTCTTATATTTAAATAAAAATCCCTGCCACAATTGAACATTGGGCAAGGATGTCAATGCTGCATCATTATTCTGGCAAATGCTCTTTACAGAAAAGGAGTAATGCTGCTTCCTCGTCCTCTTCCATATCAAAGTCAAGCAACTGACCTGTTGTTGTCTCCTGTAGATCATAACTCACGATGCTAACTTGATCTTCATCCACTTTAATAATCGCTCTAGCGGATACTCCGTTCTCTACATAGAGCTCATCATCTTCTGGAACATCCAGTTGAACCACGAATTCATACCGTTTACCGGTTAGTATACCAAAAGGATCTTTAACATTCTCCACGTTGTAGCTTGTAAATGTCAACATTGCTCAATCAACCTCTTTTCCTAATACCTGCCACGTCATTGTATCACAAAAAGCTGCATGAAGGGGTCGCCCGTCCCTCAAGCCATAGCTTTCGACTTCTTGATCTGCTTGCTTCGCAATTGTCCGCAAGCAGCATCAATATCTACACCATGCTCCAGACGAGTGCTTACGCTGACGCCCTGCTTCTTCAAGGTATCAAAAAAGGCTCGTACGGTCTCCCGCTCGCTTCTTTGATATTGACTGTGCTCATCGACTGGATTATAAGGAATCAAGTTCACATTGACGAGCTGGCGCCGGTCGCCGATTAGCTCGGTCAGCTCAAGCGCATGCTCCTTGCCGTCATTTACATCCTTCATCAGAATGTATTCTAACGTAATTCTGCGATTTGTTTTTTCCAAATAATAATCTATGGACTCCATTAGCTTCTCAATTGGAATGGCCTTGTTAATCTTCATAATCTTCGTCCGCAGCTCATTATTAGGCGCGTGAAGCGATACTGCCAAGTTCACCTGTGTATTCGCATCGGCAAATTCAACGATTTTGTTAGCAAGCCCACTCGTCGATACAGTAATACCTCTTCCTGCGATGGCTAATCCTTTGTGGTCCTTAATAATCGATAAGAAATTGAGCAGGTTCTTGAAGTTGTCGAACGGTTCGCCAATTCCCATGACTACAACGTGACTAACCTTTTGTTCGAGGTTTGCTGCATCCAAATGCTGCTGAACCTTCATAATCTGCTCTACAATTTCACCGCTGGAAAGATCACGACTCTTCGCTAACAGTCCACTAGCGCAAAAGCTGCAGCCGATATTACATCCAACCTGAGTCGTGACACATACGGACAAACCGTATTTCTGTCTCATAAGCACCGTCTCGATCAGGTTGCCATCCTTCAAACGGAACAGGAACTTGATCGTCCCATCCGCAGACTCCTGCTTCACATGTTCTTCCAACGTATGGATCACATAGTGCTGCTCCAATAATTCTACACAATCTTTATTTACATCGAGCATTTCTGAGAATTCTGTAATCCGCTTCCGATAAAGCCAATCCCAGACCTGCGTAGCTCGAAATTTTTTATGTCCACGTTCTAACAGCCATGCCGCCAGTTGATCAAAAGTTAATCCATAAATGGATTCCATATTCATTCGTTATCCTCTTTTCAAAACATTAAAGTTCAGTCCATCACTACTCATTGTCTCAAATTTTTTTTATTTAAACAAGGGGAGTTGTAGCGAAGCGTCGAAGTTTACACCATTAGAAGTCCGTTCCATGAAATTACATCTGAGGAGAGATCGAATCAAATGAGCTCAACCACAATAAAAATCATCGGTTTTGCCCTTCTAGCTGCCGTTCTAATCTTTGGTGGCTTTTTACTGTATATTACCATTACCGATTATAAGCCGAAGGAGACTACTCCACTAACGGTAAACCATAATCAGGAACAAATGATGAAGCAGGGAGAACCTTTTGCAATAACAACCTTTAATATTGGCTATGCTGGGCTGGATAAGGATCAGGATTTCTTTATGGATGGCGGGACCAAATCACGTTCAAGCAGCGAGGAACAAACGAAGACAAATCTTGAGGCAATAGCCTCTCTAATGACCACTTCAGGCTCAGATTTATTTATGTTGCAGGAGGTAGATCTCGATTCTTCTCGTAGCAACCATATAGATGAGGTCTCCTTTTTATCGAATACCTTCTCTGATTACAGCAACGTATTCGCAACGAACTACAAGGTGCCTTGGGTACCGATTCCCGTTCTTGATCCGATGGGCTCAGTAAATAGCGGTTTATTAACCTTATCTAAATTCAGTAGCACAAGTAACGTTAGATATGATCTTCCGGGAAAAGAAAGCTGGCCTCGTCAACTGTTTGAACTTGACCGCGCCTTTTTGGAGAGCAGATTCCCCGTCGATAACGGGAAAGAACTGATCCTGATCAACCTTCATTTATCAGCCTTTGACCAAGGGGGAACGATTCGCAAGCAGCAATTAGAATATCTTTCTACTTATATTCAGAGAGAGAATGATAAAGGCAATTACCTCATCTTAGGCGGAGACTGGAATCATTCTTTACCGGGCACAACCCCTGAGGCCTTTGAGACTACACAAGCTTGGCCAGAATGGCTGCAGCAGTTCCCTGAAGATTTCAAACCGGAGGGCTTTCAATGGGCTGTCGATGCTAAAGTGCCGTCCGTCCGGACACTTGATGTAGCTTATTCAGAAGGTGTGAATTTCCGGGCTGTAATTGATGGCTTCCTAGTTTCACCGAATATCACAATAAGTGGCGTACAGGGCCATGACCTATCTTTTGAACACAGCGATCATAACCCTGTAACAGCTACTCTTATTCTAAGATAAGACCCAATCATGGACCATTGATGTTATTTAAAAATGACGAATTTCATGTTTTTCCCTTTTAGATACTGAATGATGGCAGGCAATGCCTCTACGGTAATTTTCTTTTCGTGAAAAAGATATACAGCACCGGACGGATCAGTATGATGAACAAATTGAATGACGTCTTCTGAGGTCTTGCGTCTCCAATCCTCGGAATCACGATTCCATAACAATACTTTCATCTGCTGTTCTGTCACTTTGGCTGCTAACTTATCATTAATCGCACCATATGGCGGCCGAAAAACAGTAATCGGCGATTGAATGATTTGCTCCAATGCCCGGTTAGCCTTCGCCAAATTATTCTGATTCTGGTTAGCCCCATTGTCGGTCATCTTGCTATGATCCCACGAATGACTTCCAATCGACATCTGATGTTCATTCGCATACTTAACCGCTTCCACATTATGAGCGACCTTATTCCCAACAAATAAAAAGGTGGCTGCCACCTCATGTTCTACTAGAATATCTACGATTTCTTTCGTATACTTCGACGGACCATCATCAAATGACAAGGCCACGTAACCCTTCGGCAGGCTATAGGTGTATTTATTCCCGGTTAATTTAATCTCCTCATACCGCTGTGTTTGTTCTTGAGGAGGCTCTGTAGGTTCTGGTGTAGGTTTAGAAGGTTCTGGCGTAGGCTCAGACTCCTCTTGCTGGCTAGGGCTCGCTTCTATCTTACCAATAGGAGGAATGAATGGTAGAGAGACTATTTTCTCGATCCCCTCAGCGCTGGCGCCTAGTGAGGGACCTTCCAATCCTTCTGCACGATCCATATCTTGACCACCCATTCGAAGAGACAACAATATAACGACTAAACAAGCGAACATGATACTCTGCAGTCTAAGTCTTCCAACCCGTTTTTTGCTCTTCTTTCTTAGCCTGCGTGCTGGAGGTATAGAGGGTGGCGTAGTTTCAACAGTAATCTCTTCCTGTACATGGGGATCGTTCACTTGCTTTAATTGAAGAAGCTGAGACACATAATATTCAGAGCAGGCAAAATACATGGTTTCGCTGAAGGTTTGGTTCATAATAATCAGTGTGCTGTAATAACTGTTGCGAAATGGATCCCACTTCGGATACAATGACAATCTCATTCTTTCCCCGAAAAAGGGAGCCAGCGCGTTTAGTTGTTCATATGTAAATTCGTCTATGTTTAGCATGCGTCTGGCATACCCAATATCACGGGTTAAACCTACTTCAATCTGGTAACCGGCCTGTTCATGCTCAAGCGACAGCAACTCAATCATTAGAACAGTGCTCGGTTCATTCATTGCCATGAATCTTATGTATCTCCGTTTTCGTCATTTCGTCCCGCCAGTGTGCTTCCATTCCCAAAAGGAACGGTCATACGATTGGTAAAATCGCTGATCATACCGGAGAGATATGCTTTTTCTTGGCGGATCGTATCGTATTTCTGTCTTAAATGCGCGTTCTCAGTTTCAATCCGTCCAAGCTTCTCTTCCAGATCATTCATCTTCTTGAGCTTCTCTGCATGAGCTTCGTTATGCTTTTGGATCAGATTTACATACTTTTGATGCTCCAGATCAATCGTACTCTTTAATTCTTCAATCTCTGCAGTGAGGGTAGTCTGAAGCTCCCGATAATCTTCCAGCACTTGATCGACTTTCAGATTCTTCTCAATCAATTTATGCTCAAGCTCTCGAACGTTCTTCTCTCTTTCCTCAATCACTTTATTGAGATTCTTCATGTCCCGGTTCAAACGTTCAACATGGCTGCTGGAATGAGTCAACCGATCCTGAAGTTCATTAATATTCGTCTCAGCATGCTGTCTGGCCTGAATGATCTGCTCCACGGAGAAGATCAAATCGAGTGATTTTTTATCAAGCGGCGCTTTCCCTGTAGTAACCACTCCTGCTAAAGTCTCGCCAGCAATCTGTTCCTCTACTTCCTCGCCCTGCTCTTCTGATAATTGCACCTTTTGAACCATACCCGGTTTGGACTGCTTATCCACTGAATCTTTCTTTTTAAAAAAGGGAGAAATCATTGATCTTATCACCTCAATTATAAAAAAATGTCAAAAAATGTCGAGTGCCCACGAGTCTATTATAGTTTACTTGTCTTGTCTGTAAGTGAGCCTTTATATCTAACTTTTTGAATTGGATCAAAAGACCTAAATTCTTGCCAATAACAAGAAAAAAGCACCCTTGCGGGTGCTCTGGTTTTAATTAAATTTATCGGGGAATTGTTTAACAATACCTTCGGTTAGTATATCTCCAAACATAATCATATGCTCGAGCCCTTTATCGAAAGCGACGATCTCGGCATCCCAATCCTTTTTAGCTCTAGCTGTCACATCATCCGTTATTAGCTCCAAATGTTCATGAAGCATCTCTTTCAATTGTTCATACGAATATTTGGGATTCTGTGCGCTAAGGAACTTAGCAATGTCGTCAGCGTTGTCGTACCACTCTTTATTGTATTTTTCCAAATCCGCCTGATTACCTGCTAGTGCAGCAGCAACTACCTTTCCGGCAATAAGGATATGCTCCCGCAATAATTGAGCTAGCTTATCACCTACTGCCTCACCGTAATACGGCTTATAAACATTCCCTATCTCCTGCTGATTCTGTAGCAACCTTGCCAGTACCTTCTCTTTGTCCTCGGAATTCGCAAAGGCGCTAACTATGTAGTTTTTCGTCCATATCACATGGTCGCTCCATAGTTTCCTGAGATTATCCTTAAGCTCTATTACAGAGGGCGTAAAGCATTGCTTTTGTGAACTCTTTTTCTCTTTGGCTGCAGCATCGGCAGTTACAGGCATTACACTAACAACAAGGAACATACACACAAAAACTAACTTCGCAATCAAAAACTTAGGCTTCAATATGACCTATCTCCTTTTAAGCATCTATTAACAATCTTGTATAGTGTGTACCGATGCTCTTATTTCATTCCTATCTTCTTTTACATAAAAAAAAGCACCGTCATTAGACGGCGCCTCTTCCTTAAACTTATCTGAACATCACTTTATCTACATTGTATTTAGACTTCAATTCATTAATGATATACGTTTCGTAGATCTCTCTATGAACGGGGCTCTCGATTAAACTTACATCAATTCTGGTGACCTCGTCCCGATGCAGCTTAATATCAGATACGGTATCTTCAAAATGTTTTTTGATTCTGGGTCTTAGCTTTCTCGCTTTACCTACAAACAACAACTCATCTTGGTCATTGTAGAACATAAAGATACCGCCGTAATCTCTAGGAATCAGATGGAAATCAGTGAATCCGTAGATATTGCTTAACTGCGGGTTGATTTGTTTAGTAATACTAACATCCACATTGGGCATAGTTATGTTGATCATTTAGCTCACGTCCTCTTTCTATATAGGAGTAAATAGTATCATAAGTTAGCCTTTTATTCTATCTTTCACAATGAGCCTGGCTCTTTATTCTGCCTTGGACTGACGACTCATTAGAACTTGAACAGTCTCTGTTATCCCTTGCTCAAAAGGAGTAGCGGGAATTGGACCCACAACACGCTCGTATTTACCACCGCTTAGGACCACAGGCTCTTTGGTTAAATACAGCATCTCAACAATCTCTTTCATGACTGGAACGAATATACCGAGCAGCGATAGTCCAGTCTTTCCTAATGAGATAACAGGCTTCTTGGAGCCGCTTGCTGCTTGCGCTATTCTAACGATATCTCGTCCTGAGATTGTGCCTGCCCCGGGAATGTTCCAATTCTGACCATAAGCTTCATCTCTACTAGCGAGCTCAATAATCATGATAGCAGCATCCGGCAAATACACATACTCACGGGCAACGGTCATATTTCCGATGAACACTGCAGGTTTACCTGCAGCGATGGACTCCAGAGTCGATCCTAAATAGGAAGCCTCATTGGCAGTAGGTCCATAATAATCCGGTAAACGGACAATGAGCCGCTGTGCTTTACTCCAACGCTGGCTAAAAAACATTTGTTCAAACTCAAGTTTCACTTTACCTTTTTTTGTATGCGGATTCTTCGGATATTCCTCGTCGATTGGCTTGTCATTCTGTCTTCTTCCATAAGGATAAATGCCATCCACTGCGACAACCTTTATCCCCAGCTTATTAGCCGCCTCCATGACCGCCTCTCCCATAGGTAACAGTCGTGTGCTCATTTCATTATACGGAACAGATGCACTATGAAAAATAACATCCACATCCTGTGCAGCTGATAATACGTCCTTCGCATTAAATACGTCCCCTGCTATTAGCTTAAGAGCGGCGGGATTACCCAGCTTCGTTGCAAGCTTCTCCAACTTTGGAATCGATCGCCCAAAGGCCACCGTTTCTATCCCTCTTTTTAATAATTCAGCGATAATTACCGTCCCTGTTCCCCCGGTTGCACCAAGCACAAGCGCTTTTGTTAACATAAATCATTCCTCCTATTATTGTTATTGATTAATCACTAACTAACGATCATAAATCTAAGAGCCTGAGCTCTTAGATGTTAGAATGAATTTCATGTCTACTACTCTTTCCGGTGTTTCGGCTTCAACTCTGGCATTCCAAGAGCCAAAGAAATATTACAGAGCATACCATTGGCCATAAAGGTACTTACCTCTACTTCAGGCTGCTCGATCCCAGCGGCGACAAACTTCTCGTGCACAAGGTTGGTGATCTCAAGCATTCCTTTTTGCATCGTTTCACGGATGACTTCATCGCGAATCCCTAACCCCTGAACTTGCAAAATAATCTCATTCGGATGTGTCTCCATCAACAACTCGTATACTTTAATGCTTTCCTTTAACACTTGATCTGCTGTGCCCTCTACTCCTTGAAACGAACGAATAATCCGTTCAAAAGCCCGCTCTAAGGAAGCAACAAACAATTCTTCTTTATTCTTGAACACCTTAAACACATAGGGCTGAGAAATACCTACCTTTTCCGCAACCTGTGCTGTCGTAGCTCGGTAGTAGCCATTCTCGGCGAATACAACAACCGCTGCCTCCAAGATTTGTTCTCGGCGGTTTACGGAAACCGATTCATCCGCTTTCTTGCGACCGGAACTAGATTCTGTTGTCATCATAATCTCCTTACGCAACCTAATCCATTAGGTTATTGATCAATCACTTTCTTGATTAGAGTATATGCTCATCTCCTAAATAATGCAACTTAAAATCAACTATAATTTTTAACAACTTTCATCCGTACAGAAAATACAGTAAAAGTTATTTCCCTATTTCCACTGGAAATATTACTAAAAAATATGACATTATTCAGAACCTTCTCGTCAAAAGGTTGTGATTTTCCTCATGAGGGTATTATAAATATTAAGGTAATCTAGTGTTGTATTAACTTCATGAAAAGAGCAACTAGCATCTAGGAGGATTTGATTCATGTCAGCAACAGACAGGCAAAAAATTGTAGATAGTGTCCCTCAAACCGGATTTTTCGGCCATCCAAAGGGACTATTCACACTCTTCTTCACTGAATTTTGGGAACGCTTTTCCTATTATGGCATGAGAGCGATCCTTGTTTACTACATGTATTATGAAGTAAGCAAAGGGGGGCTTGGATTTCCAGAAGATATGGCCCTTTCGATTATGTCTATCTACGGATCACTCGTATATATGTCTGGAATTATAGGTGGATGGCTTGCGGATCGGATTTTCGGGACTTCAAAGGCTGTATTTTACGGTGGCGTATTAATTATGTTCGGGCATATTTTACTGGCCATACCGGGCAATGCCACACTATTCTTTGCTTCGATGATTATGATCGTGCTTGGAACCGGACTTCTTAAGCCTAATGTATCAAGTATTGTAGGTGAAATTTACAGCGAACAAGATAACCGCCGCGACGCTGCTTTCAGCATTTTTTATATGGGTATTAATCTCGGCGGATTCATCTCTCCGCTGATTGTAGGCGCTATAGGTATGAATAATTTCCATCTCGGTTTCTCGATTGCCGCGGTGGGCATGTTTATTGGATTAGTTGTTTACATTGTGACTCGCACCAAAAATCTGGGTCTAGCAGGTACAATTGTACGCAACCCGATTCCAGCCGAACAAAAGAAAAAATTGTTTACTTGGATTGGTATTGGACTAGTTGTGCTTGCTGTATTAGTTACGGTCGGCATTTTTACTGGAGCACTTACCTTTGAGACTTTCATTAAGATCGTAGGAGTGCTAGGACTACTTATTCCTACGATGTACTTTATTGTGATGTACCGCAGTCCCAAAACAACAGCCGTAGAGCGATCACGGATTCTCGCGTACATCCCTTTATTTATCGCTTCGATTATGTTCTGGGCGATCCAGGAACAAACTGCAACGGTTCTAGCGAGCTTTGCGGATAAGCGCACCCAGTTGGATTTTGCAGGTATACACATTTCTCCAGCCTGGTTCCAGTCGCTTAACCCACTATTTATTATCGCCCTTGCACCCGCATTTGCATGGATTTGGTTAAAGCTCGGTAACCGTCAACCAACGATTCCTCAAAAATTCTCGCTTGGTTTATTGTTTGCCGGTCTGTCCTTCCTAGTCATCCTGGTGCCGGCTTACTTCGGTGGAGCCAATTCACTGGTGAATCCATTATGGCTGGTTCTCAGTTACTTTATCGTCGTCATTGGGGAGCTATGCTTGTCACCTGTTGGCCTCTCGGCAACGACCAAGCTCGCGCCAGCGGCTTTTACTGCTCAGATGATGAGCATGTGGTTCTTGTCCAATGCTGCCGCGCAAGCTATCAATGCTCAGATTGTAAAGTTCTATACCCCGGATACCGAAATGCTGTACTTCGGAGTCATCGGTGGAGCTGCCATTGTGCTCGCGGTAATTCTCTTCCTGTTCTCTTCTAAGATTCAGAGTTTTATGAAGGGTATACGATAAACATAAAGGGCTGCCGGGAATACTCTCGGCAGCCTGTTTGTTGCATCATTAGCTAGGTCTACACCAGAAACATAGCAACAATTGTTGTAACTATCAGCCCAATCAGCACCGGTTTAACATTGCGTCTAGCGAGCTCAAATGGACTTACGCCGCAGATGGCGGCGGCTGGAATCAATGCCCATGGGATTAACGTCCCTCCACCAACCCAAATGGCAGATACCTGACCGAGTGCAGTTAAAGTAGCCGCATCGGAATGTGTGGCAACAGCGAACAATTTTCCGATGGACCCCGCAAGTGAGATCCCTGAGAACCCCGAACCATCAAGGCCCGTAATGGCTCCTGTTATGGTAGCAGTCACAGCACCTACAGCACCGTTTAGAGGTACATTATGCGCCAGAGCAACGCCTAGATCATTTACAATACCATGAGATGCGGCGGGTAGGACTTTACCGAACAATTCAGCAAAGGCCGAATCCCCCAGATAGAAGAATGCAGCAATCGGAATCACTGGACCGAATACTTTGAAACCAAACGTAAGTCCATCAATCAGATATGAGGTGACCTGCTCCAGTCCTTTATTACGATGTGCGAGCAATGTTACCACAACCAAGATAAATACAGCAGTCCCACCAACTAAGGCAGTTGCATCTCCACCTTGTAAATCGAGCAGAAACATGCCTGCTACATCAGCTAGAAACAGGAGTGGGATAATGATCGCCAGCCATTTCTTCAGTGTGGGAGGAATCACCGCTTGACCCTCGACCGCGTCACTGTCTGCAGCTAGCGCATTCGCGGCATTTTTCCCGGAAATAAGTCCGTCTCTCCAAGTACCGTTCTTCTGATCTCGTCGCATCATCCAATAAGCTGTTACCGTAGTGACTACACCCATCACTATAACAAGCGGAATACTCGCTTCCATGACACTGCTTACCGGAAGTCCTGCCGCATCTGCCGTTAATTTGGGTGCACCTTGAATGATATAATCACCCGACAGCGCAATCCCATGACCGAATAGATTCATTGCCATTGCTGCTCCAAGTGCAGGCAACCCCACGCGAATAGCAACGGGCAGCAGCACCACCCCGACCAGAGCGACTGCGGGCGAAGGCCAGAAGAACCATGATGTCACCATCATAATGAGGCCAATACCCCAAAAGGCTATAAACGGTGTACGTAAAAAACGGGTAAGCGGGGCAACCATCGTCTCGTTAATTCCGGTACGGGTTAATACTCGGCTCATGGCTACAATGATCGAAATAATCATAATCGTACCCATTAGCTCCTTGGTTGCATATACAAAAGAGTTGAATACACCTGTGACCGAACCACTAATCGTTTCTGTCGCGAGCCAGCCTAATACAAAGATGCCTGCAATACAGATCATCGTTGTATCCCGCCGCTTAATCAGAAGTGCCATAATGAACACGATGAATGCCAGATATACATAATGGAGCGCTGTTAATTGGATGCCCATCTCTGAATCACACCCTTCTCCTGCTTACAAGTGCTATATGTTATGCAGGGATGTAGGCTAATGTTCGGTAGAAATGGGCGCTTAAATATTTATGATTTAAATAGAAAGAGACGCTTTTGCTAATCCATCCATCACCTCGTCACTAATAAATGGTGCGATAGACACGAGGGCTTTTATCCCTTCTTGTTCAAAAGCTCTTCTAGCACACTCATCTAGTACCTCGTCACTTATAAAAGGAGCAATAGACAATAATGCGTTAATGCCTTCTCGTTCAAAGGTACTTCTTGCACACTCATCCAGCATCTCATCACTTATAAAAGGAGCAATAGATAATAATGCGTTAATGCCTTCTCGCTCAAAGGTACTTCTTGCACACTCATCCAGCATCTCATCGCTTATAAACGGAGCAATAGACAACAGCGCATGAATTCCTTCTCGCTCAAAGGCAACTTTTGCGCACTCATCTAGTACTTCTTCGCTTATAAATGGAGCGATGGATAGCAGATCTTGTATCGATACTGGATCCTTCACATATTCAAATACCTCGTTCACATGTTCCGTAAGAAGAATGGGCGCAACTTCGGAAATTTCGGCTACTGAAAGCTCATTTTGAGTTAAAAATTGTTCTGTGGTATTTTCGAGTACATTTACTACTATCTGTGTCGATTTGCTCTTTTCAAGGATTGCATCAATGCTCACATTAAAAATTTCGGCCAGCTGGGGAAGCTTAGAAACATCCGGCATAGTCTCTCCTCGTTCCCAATTACTAACCGCCTGATAACTAATGCCTAGTTGATCGGCAAGCCCCATCTGAGTCATCCCTGTCTGCTTTCTTAAATCAGCGATATTCTTACCTACCTTTAACATATCGAACACTGAAATCTCCTCCTCATTTATGATGGTTTCAGTGTATCTATTACTATTAATTTTGTATATCAAGCGTTACTTGAGTGCTTATCGAGACGCCTAGAACGCAAAAAGCCGCCCCACGCATAGATAACATCTACGCATGAGACGGCTTTCTTAGTGTTTCCTATTTAGAAATTTATTATTTAGCCACGACTCCGCCATCAACTGGCAGCTCAACACCCGTAATATAAGAAGCTTCGTCAGAAGCTAGGAACAATACAGCTTCAGCTACTTCAGAAGCACGTCCAACGCGTGGCAATGCAGTCTGGGACATAAAGAAACTATGCATTCTTTCATCATTTACAAATTCAGCACTCATTGGAGTTTCGATAAATCCTGGGTGAACAGAGTTCACGCGAATGTTATCTTTACCAAAGTCTACAGCTGCTGCTTTACTCAGCATACGAACGGCACCTTTAGAAGCTGTATAAGCGCCGGCACCGCTGCTGCCAGTCAAACCTGCGATGGAGGAGATATTGACGATGGAACCACCTTTATTGTTCTTCATTTGAGGAACAACATGTTTCATCCCAAGGAATACGCTGCTTACATTAATGTTCATTACTTTGTTCCATTGATCAACAGTGGATTCAAGCAATTGAACTGGGAACGAGATCCCTGCGTTATTCACCAGGATGTCGATTTTTCCAAATTTGCTAATCACATCTTCTACAACTTTGATCCAGTCTTCTTCGGAAGCTACATTATGTGCATAAGCTGCGGCTTTTCCACCATTGGCTTCGATTTCTTTTACAACTGCTTGTACAGCAGCTTCGTTAATATCAGTTGCTACAACTGTAGCACCTTCTTTGGACAATAAAAGGGCTTCTTCACGACCCATGCCGCTGCCTGCACCTGTAATAATTGCTACTTTATTAGTTAGACGATTCATAATTAAGTCTCCTCTATAATCGTATTGTGATATAATAATTCGAGTGATGATAGTAACACTATCACTGTGATATTAATCATATCATTTTTACGAAATAACTACAACCTCTCCTTGCTTAATCCAATAAACGGTGGATATAATACTAATAATTAAAGAACCTAATTATAAAATGGAAGGGTCTATCCCTCATGAATCCTAAAGCACGCTATGAAAAAGAACGATCTGACGGTAAACAGCAGCGATTATATACGATTCTTGAATCCGCAGAACGAATATTTTCGCAAAAAGGGATTGAAAAGTCGACGATGCAGGATGTCGCAAGCGAAGCAAATATAGGGATTGCGACGCTGTTTCGATATTTTCCCAGAAAAGAAAAGCTCATCGTGGCGGTGGCCACCCGAATGCTAGAGCCAATGCTCGATTACTTTAAGCATGTAGCTGACTTGCCACTTACCTGTCTCGAAAAGATCGAGATGTTATTTGATTTCTTTATTCAGGATCAAAATCATTTAAGCATTATTTTTATGGTCAATTTTGAAAGCTACGCCTCTCACTTAAATGAGCCTGTTGAGGACGTTCTGGATTTCAATGCATTAAACCGTAAGATTTGGCATGAGTACTCCAGGATCATTCAAAATGGGGTAGAAGACGGTTCTATTCGCGCCGATCTCCCTGTGAAAGAGACCTTAATCACGCTGATGAACAGCTTTGCTCTCTTTTCCAGAAAGCTAACGATGAAAGAGAACATCCTCCTGCTAGAATCGGATTTAGACTCCGACAAGCAGCTTGAGCTTCTTAAACAAATCTTTCTAGAGCATTTAAAAGCCTAAAAAGCGCCAGTTTCCTTATGAGGGGAACTTGGCGCTTTTTTGATCATAAATTGGATTGCTAGTGAAAAGGACAGGTGGCCACAGGTGATCGCTGATAAAGGAAACGAGGGCTGTAATCATATTCTTTCAGTTTACTGTCATGCCAAATCGGTGTAGACGACGGAGACATAGGGGGGATCAGCCATGACCAGCGTCCCGAAACCTGACGTCCATGTCCCTGCTCCTGCTCTTGAAATCTCACAAATTGATCGGCTGCTGTATGGTGATCAACGATACTGACCCCAGCTTGCTTAAAGGAATGCAGTACTGCACGATTCAACTCAAGAAGCACCCGATCCTTCCAAAGCGTTGTGTTACTGGAGCGGTCAAGTCCCATCAGATCAGCTACAGCCGGCAAAGTGTTATATCGTCCAGTATCCCCTAAGTTACGTGAGCCAATTTCGGTCTCCATGTACCAGCCGTTAAAAGGAGCCGCGGGGTATACAATCCCGCCAATTTCCAACTGCATGTCCGAAATGATCGGCACAGAATACCAGCGAAGTTGAAGCTCTGCAAAACGTTCAATTTCGGGATGTGTTAACGGCACCTCTTGAATGAGGTGTTGAGGAATAGGAAATACATGGGGGTGCCCATTACCTATGCTGATCACTAGCGGCAATACATCATAATTGCCCCTTGTTCCCTGCCAGCCTAGTTGTTGGCACACTTTCGTAAATTCATCCGATGCCGGATCACCAGCGCGTTCATGTTCAGCATCACCAGGATATCCCGCGTAACGAATCAATTGATGGTTCCAAATCCGGATTCTCCGATCAGGAGCTTCCCCGCTGCGGAAGACCGTGATAAGTGGACGAATACGTCCTCCATTATTCGCCTTTTCCAGATGTCGCAGCAAAGCTTCAGCAATATCCTCCTCGGTCTCTGCCAGACGTTCATCCATCAGCTCAATGGATTGCCAAAAGAGGCGGCCAATGCAGCGGCTATTATTTCGCCAAGCCATTCTCGCCCCATGAGCCAGCTCTTCCCTTGTATGTGTGTAACTCCCGGATTGATTAATTTCTTCTCGTACGGCTTGGATGCGTTGATCCATCTCAGCTTCAGTCTTATCAAGTTCAGCATAACAATGCCGAATGAAAGCCTCCGCCTGCCGGGTTAACTCTTCGATGTGCATGCCATTCATATCCTTTATCCTCCATCTAAGCCATGCTAGAACTCTCGTTCCAGTATACCACCCACACTCCTAAGCTACATCCTTAGGGGAATAGCACATGAGAACAACCCGTGAAGCTTATTCGCTTCACGGGTTGTAGCAGGAACATCTAGCGTTCTGAACGTTTCCCTTGCGTCTTCAATGCAGCAAGCCTGCTCTTATCCTCGGCCAGCAGTTCTTCAGCCAACTCCACACCTTGGGGGCCTAATGAGGCCTGAGCTTGTTCTACCGCCTGTTCGGTATGCGCCAAACGGTTCTCAGCCTGTGCCAAAGTCTGTTCTGTTGGATGACTAAGCGCCTGAGAGACAGAGAAATGAAGCTTGCCTAAAGCATTTTTGGCTTGAGTTACATTGTCGTTCGCTTGCAGACTGGAATCGGGTTGTTTCATAAATGAAATTCGCTCCCTTCTGAAATGCGCCTGTTCTCTTCTAGCATGGTTTAGGATAAGTAACTTTATGCATACACCTACTGGATGATGGATTGCATGAAAGTAGTCATTTCTTTGCTGGCCTTATTCAAGCGCTCAATTACCCCGCTGAATTCGGTGACCAGTTCTGCTTGTGCGTGTGAAGAAGCGGAGATCGCTTCAATTTCTTGCTCCATTTGCTTAATGGACTTTTGAACATCACTCAGTGATTTTTCAATATTATGGGTTGCTTCTTTAGTGTTAACGGACAGTTTGCGCACTTCAGTAGCAACCACCCCAAAACCTGCCCCTTGCTCTCCTACACGCGCGGCTTCGATTGCCGCATTCAGCCCAAGCAGGTTGGTCTGCTCAGAAATCTCACGAATGAAGCCGGCAACCTTATTCACTTCTTGTGATTCCGTTACGGCTCTACGCGTATTATCTAATATTTGCTGCGAAGTAGCTGATAACTCCTGAGATTGGGCAGCTACGCTCTGCACCATCTCCATTAGATGACTGCTTATCTCATTAATCTCATCTGTGAATCCTTCAAGCTTATTCTCGTTCTCTAGTGTATAGGCAATGGCAAAAACCCCGATTACATCATCATCCGTTCCGTAGATAGGTACACATGTTGAGATTACAGGAGCTCCATAAATTTCTGCTGGGATTCGGTTAGAGCTTGCTATACCTTTCAGTCCATTTGAAAGCGACAGATCTTCAGGAGGGATAGGGTTACCCTTAACCAATCCGAGATCAATAACTTTACTTGGTGCGTAATAATGGAAGATCTCCCTGTCCGTGATTCCAATCATAATATCCTGCGAGTGAATCTTTTTGAAATAAGGTGCTGCGAGGACTAAGGCATCGATAATACTCATCTGTTCATCTCCCATTAAGTAAATGTATATGTAAGTTTATCGACACAATGGGTGACATAATGAATATTGTCATATTAAAGTAACAATTCTAACGTAGGATGGATTCATGAATACTAAACCTATTAGCAGACGCCAATTTTTGAAGAAAAGTGCTCAAGTGTCGCTCGGGCTGCTTGGAACCGCTAGTGCGACCGGCATTTATTCACACTGGGTTGAGCCCTACTGGCTTGAAGTTAAACATATAGATATAAAGCTTCCTCTACTCCCTCCAGCATTCGATAGATTTCGTATCGTTCATTTCAGTGATTTACACTTAGGCGTATATACGAAGTCCGAAGCCTTAACAGAGTTAGTACAGCAAATTCAACATGTAAGTCCAGATCTGATCTGCTTCACCGGAGATCTACTAGATCATTCTGTCGATTATATTTCTGAGGCTGTGGACATCTGTTCACAGTTGCGGGCACCGTTTGGACAATATGCTGTGTTAGGTAACCACGATGCTTTTGGTACTAGGAAAGCTGTGACGAAAGGGTTAGCGCAATCTGGCTTCCACGTACTTCATAATGAACATATTGTCTTAAAAAAAGATGCGGAGGCGCTTTATCTAGCTGGAGTGGATGATCCGTGGGTCGGCAAAGCAGATATTCATCAGGCGCTACGCCATATCCCTGATAAGGCATGTACTCTACTCCTTGCACACGAGCCTGATTTTGCCGATGAATACAGTGATCTTCCCATAGATCTGCAATTGTCCGGCCATAGTCACGGAGGACAGGTGCGTCTCCCATTTGTAGGTGCCTTGTATACCCCGCCTCACGGCAGTAAATATTCAAGCGGATTATACCAGCTCCCAGATAGTCGACTCCAGGTCTACACCACACGCGGAATTGGAGTGACTCGTATGCCTATACGTTTTAATTGTCGTCCCGAGCTTACCGAAATTACTTTAAAGTCCTCATGATTGTGTCAAAAATTAATAAATGGTTAAAAAGTATATACCTTTTGCACGTCTATGCAACAACACTGTAACCGTGTTTGTAATCAAATCTATTTGGGGCCTAGGTATAATTGTAGGAGTGATAGATAACATCAAAAATCATAATGAACTACATAAGCCCATCATTGGAGAGGAGAAATTAAATCATGAACAAAACTGTGAAATGGACGTCTGCTGTATTAGCAGCTGGAGTATTACTTGGAGGTACTGGACTCATCGGAGGGAATTCTGTTCTAGCTGCAACTACTGGTACAAAAACAGTCACACAAGCCGTTCAGCAGCCTTCTGTGGTGCTTAAATATAAAGGCCAAGTCTTAACGCAGCAAGGAAAAATCGTAGACGGAAATACGATGATCCCTTTAACTGTATTGCGTGATGCCTTCGGCCTTGCTATTCAATACAATTCAACCACAAAGACTTACAGTGTAAGTAGTGACTCGGTGAAGCTTAACATGGAGGTCTCTGACTATGGCGTCAGTACCGATTTGAACGGATATTACATTTATAGCATGACCGGAAATCATGAAGTGAAGATGATCAACGACCGCTTATATGTTCCTTTCAAACTGTTAAATGATTATTTAGGTGTTCAAGGCGTATATAATCCAGCCCAGAAATCGCTTGAACTTAGCAAAAAGGTGATGAATGACATCAAGATCACCTCTGTTACCTTAGACAAGAGCAATAAGAATGCTAGTATTAAAGTACAATATCCAAAGATCAGCGGTCTGACAGATGAAGTACAAAACACGATTAATGCTGCCTTCAAAAAAGAGGCTGAACTATTCGCATCAGAAAGCGAAAAAGAGGCTAGCCGCAGAGATGGTACAATAGAGAATAAATATGACTACTCTCAAACTTATGTTGTCACCTTTAACCGTGAAGGCGTACTTAGTATTGTAGTCGATCAATATGGTTACAGCGGTGGAGCACACGGCGGTACCATGCGCGAGGGACATACCTTCTCGCTGAAGGATGGTAAGAAGATAGAGCTTAAAGACCTGCTAAAGGCAGAACCAAATTACAAACAAAAACTAGATAAAATGTTGAAGGAAAGCACCAAGGATATTGCTTTTCCGGAGTCAACTGGTGGACTCACAGATAAACCAGCCTTCTACGTCAGTGAAAGTGGCTTAGCTATCTTCTATCAACAATATGAAATCGCACCTTATGCAGCTGGAATTCCTACCTACACCTTTAATTTCAGCTCAATACTGCCTAAAGGCACCGATCCATTTGCTTCTTTCAAATAAACACTAACGCAAAACAAAAAGCGCTTCAGCCAATCGGCTAAGGCGCTTTTTGTTATCTATATTATTCTTCTAAACTGCCGGCAGGTCCAAAAAATTCAAAATGAATTCTGTCATCAGGTACCCGCCATTCCTTGAGCGCCTTATATATGACCTTCATAAATGGGGTCGGCCCACAGAAATAGAATTCAGAGTTCACATCTGCTATTTCTTGAAGCCAAGAAAGATCAATATAACCAGATCTATTGTACTTGTCGCCTTCTCCTGGAGATTCATAACATACATAGGACCGAAGAGAAGAATGAGATTGTGCTAAATCTGCCACCCTATCTTTCATAGCATGCAAACTTCCATTGATGGCTGCGTGAATATAAGTTACCTCGCGTTCTGGCTGTGCAGCAATTATTGTCTCCAGCATACTTACCATTGGGGTTAAGCCCACACCCCCACTGATTAGAACCACCGGAGTGTCACTACGCTGATCCAGTACGAAATCGCCCGCTGGAGAGCCCACTTCTAATATAGAGCCCACTTGGACGAAATCATGCAGATAAGCGGATACGACGCCCGCAGGTCTATCTATCCCTTCACCTTCCCGTTTAACAGTGATACGGTAATACGCCTGTCCCGGAGCACTGGACAAACTGTAGTGGCGAATATGGGAATATTCTTCCCCCTCGGGCTGAATACGAACCGTGATGTACTGACCCGGGAAATAAGAAGAGATCGCCCCTCCATCCTCAGGAGACAGGTAAAAGGAAGTAATAAGCTCACTTTCACTAACCTTCCAAGTGACGACAAAGTTTCTGAATCCACTCCAGCCCCCCGGAGCTTCCGCAGCTTCACGATACTTTTCTGCTTCCACACCAATGAAAGCATCTGCGATTACACCATAGGCTTTGGCCCATGCATCTATAATTTCCGGTGTTGCCGCATCGCCAAGCACTTGTCCAATCGCAGCTAACAACGTCTCACCCACGATCGGATAATGCTCAGGTAATACACCCAGTGCTCGATGCTTCTCTGCAATCTGTTTTACCACCGGTAAGATATTCCCTAGTTGATCAATATTCATAGCCGCTGCTAGGACTGCGTTAGCAAGCGCTGTCTGCTGTCTGCCTTGCCGCTGATTGGCATGATTAAATATATTTAATAGCTCTGGATGGTTTTCAAATAACATGCCATAGAACGTCGTAGTAATGGTTGTTCCATGAACCTGTAATACAGGAACTGTTGATTTTATAATAGCAATCGTTTGTTGATCTAACATATGAATACCCTCTCTCCTGCAATTAGATAATGCCTCTATAAAAAGCATATAGAAGCTGCAAATGAGCGAGTGTGCGCTGAATCACTTTAAAATTTAATAAAATGTGAACAAACGGAAAATGCAATGATATCCATCACATTCGAATGCCCAATCCAAAAAAAAAGCCGCCCAAGCAGCTCAGGTAGCTACCGGACAGCACTTTCACTCTTATTTTGCCAGCTCCACAAAGCCTTCTCCGAACACATCTCTTACATCGTGAATGGCGATAAAAGCCTCTTTATCAATCGATCTTACGATTTTCTTAAGCATGGTTACTTCCTGTTTGCTAATGACAATATAGAGCAGCTCTTTGGGTTCTTTAGTATAATACCCTCGGCCATAAATGACTGTGACCCCTCTATCCATGATTCCATTAACTTGTTCAGCAATTTTGTCCTGCTCCTTGGATACAATCGTAACAGCCTTCTTAGGATTCACTCCCTCAATAATGAAGTCCATCACCTTAGTCGCTACATAGAGCATCACAATCGTAAACATTAGACTTTGAACACCAATGATGAAATACGAAGCAAATACCACAACTAAATCGACTAGGAGAAGAGCGTAGCTAACGTTCCAATCCAAAAATTTATGCAGGATTCTGGCGATAATGGTTGACCCTGCGGTCGTTCCACCCACACGTATGATCATTCCGATACCCACACCAGACAAGATGCCTCCAAATATTGCATTGATGATCAACTCATCGCTGGCGATATGCCAATTCTTCGTAAGAATCAGGAATAACGAGTTAAAAAACACCGCAATAATCGTGTATACTGTCGTCGTTTTGTCCAGAAATTTATAACCCACAATCAATAATAAAGCATTAAGAATTAAGCTAACAATACCTGGTGACCACTGATACAAATAGTATGTAATCATAGTCAGTCCCGTTACCCCGCCTTCACCGAACTCGTTCGGAATCACAAACAAGTTAACGGCCAAGGAAAACAGTAATGCTCCTACAATGATGGAAACAATATCCGAAATACGCTTTTTCATACCATGCCCCTTCTATCCTCTGTCTATATCTACCATCCACAAATACTAACACCGCTTCGATATAGTTGTAAACAATCCAGAAGAAACCAGCATTCTATATATGGCGTAACCGACTACCCCACCGCAAGTGTTTAAGATCAGATCATCCACGTCAAAGGTGCCGATATACAATACTAATTGTGTAACTTCAAAGCTCAGACTCAGCGCAAAAGAGAGCATGAAGACCTTTTGAAATAACCTTACTTTTTGCGACAACAGCATTGGAACAAAGACTCCAAACGGAATAAACGCAAGAAGATTGCCCACTAAATTAAGTGATGAAAAAGGATCTGAAAGTGACAGATGCTCTATCCCCCGCGAGATCTCTTTAAAGGGTACATAGTTGCCCTGTCGCTTAAAAATTCTGTCGGGATGCTCGAGCATACGCCCTGCCTGTTCCCAAAGTGATTGCAAGCTAAAAGGTGCGCCTTTAAATACGATAATTCGGATCAAGAAATACATATAGACAATAAATACGGCTGCCAGCAATAATGTCATAGTAGACTCGCTCTTAGGCTTCGTACTCATCAAAATGTAGTGACAATTACGCCATCCATATTATCGCCCGACGTTTTATATTGCCCTTCCTTTGGAATCTTAATACTTGTATATCCTGATACTGGATAATAGTTCACCGTATATGTTTTGCCGTCTACAACCGTTGAAATTTCACTATTCTCCTTCAAAAGATCTAAATATTGTTCCAGCACAATTCCCTTCTCATAAATGATCGCACTGTGCGGCAAGCCGACATAACGGAAGTGCCAAGGTTCATATTTAATCCCCGTAATCTCCGTTTTGTCTTTCGGATAGCGTAGAATAAAGCCGTATTTCCACGCATTCTTTTCCAACCATTTGCCTTCAGGTGCTTTGCTCATTTCCGATTGAGACGATCCGATGTCCAGCGATAATCCTAAATTATGTTCGCTATATTGCGCTGGAAGAGCATAGTCTGAACCTTTTTCCTCATACAATTGCTCTTGCTCCTCAAAGTCCCTGTATCCACTGCTAATTAAAAAATGATTCACGCCATCCTTCTCAGCGGCCTTGATCATCTTATTGAATTTATGTGCTACACTTTCAGACAACCGAATCGAGGTATCTAGTAATCCATAGCCCTGAACCAGATCCTTCTGATCAAATAAGGTCACAATATCAGACTTCACGCTGTCCTCATGTACCGGATATTGTTTGTTCACCAGCAATAAATCCCCTTGATATACCTGATCTTGCGTAACCACCTTTAAACTATCGCTATCTCTAATCGATCCCTTCTGGATCTTATCATTCTTATCAGCTAAATTACCCGTATCCGGTAAATAACGAGCGGCTGCGTAACCAAGAAATAACACAACGATCACCAAAAAAAACCACTTTTTCATCCGTAATGTCCTCCCATTTCCTTAAGACGTTTATGCTTGATAGGAATAGAATAACGAAGACACTTTAAAGAAAAGCAGGACAATTATAAAGTTTTTCTTAAAATGTATAAGAACTCAGCAGCCTTACCCAGTAAAGGTATATCCTACACCCCAGATTGTCTTAATAAATTTGTTCTTATTGATGTCTTCACCAAGCTTTTTGCGCAAGGTACGGATATGCACCATGACCGTGTTGCCACTCTCATAATAAGCTTCTCCCCATACCTGCTGGAAGATACTCTCCGCGCTAAACACCTGCTTAGGATGGCTCGCCAATAAATGCAGAATATCAAACTCTTTCGGAGTTAGGTCTATTACCTCGCCGTAAAGAGTGACGGTATGTTCATCTGGTGAAATCGTCAACCCACCAACTTCAAGGACCGACTTAAGAACAGCTGCGGGCTGACTGAATTGTATAGAGCGCCGAAGTTGAGAATTAACGCGAGCGACTAACTCCATTGGATTGAACGGTTTGGTCATATAATCATCTGCGCCCATGACAAGTCCCGTGATCTTGTCCAGATCAGAAGTCTTCGCGCTTAAAAAAATAATCGGCAGATGATGCTGCTCCCGAATGTGACGGGTTACCTCATAGCCATCCAGCCCTGGCATCATAATATCCAGAATCGCCAAATCTATCGTTTGGGACTCAATAGCTTGCACCGCTGCCCGCCCATCGGATACTTTAATGATATGATACCCTTCTTTTTGCAAATGCAAAGCCACCAGATCCGCAATCTCCGCCTCATCATCCGCAATTAAAATCGTAATGCGCTTCATCTATATTTCACCCCTGTAGGTTTGTGCTATATGATCTACATCCATTATACCCCAAACTTAAAAACCACTCCTAGGATGAAGTGGTTTTGCTGAAATCTATGATGAATAAATAGAACTGTTGTAATATTTTTTTACCGTCTTTATGTCTTTAAATAATCTTTTTGATGAAGAAAGGTCTAGTTAGAGTTCAGTACTACTGGCTTGCCGATACAGCTCACGGCTCTTATAACCAGCCTGTAGAATCATCTTCATTTCCTCTTTACGCTTAGCTCTTGTTGCCTCTTGTTTGGCACTATAGACATATCGAGCCCAGTCTTTGCGGTATCCCGGGGTAAGCGATTCATAGATCGCAAGCAAATCCGACGTATCTTTCAGATCTTGCTCCACGTTTGGAATGAAAGAAATATAGTCATCCACAGATTGACTAGGGGTATTGGAAAGCTGACCTTTCCCCTTAGCGTCCTCTTTCAACCCCACAACTGTAAAGACATCATCCACACCTACCATGCGTGCAAATTTAATATTGCTTGTCCCGATGTAGCCCTTCTCATCACTGCCCAGACCCTCTAGTAAGTCGTCACGATGAATATAGGTCGGATACACTTTGTTTCCCTTTTTAGGATACGCCACAAAGAGATAGCCATTCTTATGAAGATGCTGTTGCTCAATCACACGGTTCACTAGTTCCTGTAACGACGCCATGTCTAGTACAAAGGCAAATATAAGATCATACGCCCCATTTAGCGAAGTATCATAATCCGTCAATTCCGCTAAATAATCGGAGCCTTCTGGTTTACTCAATATCGCTACTTGGTTGTATTTTTGCAAGTTCAGCTTTTCTACGATGGTTTTAGTCACTATGCTTCATCCCCCAAATGTATTCGGATGCTTCTTCATCGTGATCATTATAGCCTAAACGCTACCCAATCTAAAACATTCTACGGGCCGTCACAAAACGCTTCTTCCACTTCTCACTCAGGGCTTCATAATGGACGCCTTGCTCCTTAGAATACGTATGCAATATCTGATTATTTCCCGCATACATGGCAACATGACCAATGTCGAGACCACGTGCACTAAAGAACAGTAGGTCTCCTTTACGCAGTTCGTTGATCCCAACTTCCTTCCCTTCTTTGGCTTGATTATAAGAGGCGCGTGGCAGATCCACCGACAACACGTTCTCAAATAAATGCCCTACGAAAGAAGAACAGTCAAAGGTAGACGTCTGGTTCGTTGCAGCACCGAATTCATAAGGGGTTCCCAGATACTTTTCTCCGTAAGCAAGCAACGCACTTCCCTGCTTCTCAGCGAGCGACTCACTAGTATAATCGCTATATTTCGGTTTAGCAGATATGTACCCCGTCTTGTTGTCTTGCGTTCGCACTTCTAACCACAAAGCATCCACTTCTCTAACGATATGGACTTTATCGCCTACGGACAACATTTGCTGGACACCTGATTGATCCGATGAATTCGGCGAACTGCGCAGGTTAACCCCATAACGAATCGTTGTATCGTAATTCAGCGCTGAATAGATGCGGACGGTCCGAGTGTTAGCCTCCCACTTCACGGTGCTGCCTAGAGCCTCGCTGACAAAACGCAGCGGCATCATCGTATTACCACCGACAACCTGACCCGGAACGGTTAAGCTTAAGGCTTGTCCATTTTTGTTCGCGGTTAAATCTCCTATTTGATAAGTCAGCACCAGCGTTCCCTTAGTGGCCTTCACTGTTTTGGTATCGTTGTTCCATGAAATCTTTGCTCCCTGTTCTTCAAACAGCTTGCGCATGGGAATAAGAGTTGTACCGTTTATGAGCAAGGGCTGAACCTCTAATACAAGCTGCCGATCATCCAGAAAAACGCCTGTAACCTGATTCTGAGGCATCACCGCCGCATGGGCTGGAGCTGTATAGAGTATAGATGTAAGTAGTACAAGTAGTGTGGCTTTCTTATGAATCCTCATGATGTCGTCACCTCGTTGATTAATATGTTCAATTATTATTACTAAAAAAAGGGTAATTAGTTCTGTTACAATTATTGGGGTTGCTGTCTAGCTACAGGTCAAACCATATAAAAAAGAGGACTGCGGTCACCCTTCGGTGCCACAGCCCTCTTTTTAATCCACTTCAAAAATAGAATCAATAATGATCGGAAGATTATCCCTTACAGAAACAGCGCCCAATACCGAACGAGCATGACTGCCCTTGTCCCCGAATACCTCCAGCATTAAATCCGAACAGCCATTGAGCACTTTATGATGCTCTTCGAATAAGGGATCTGCATTCACAAATCCTTGAATTTTGACCACTCTCTTCACTTTATCCAAGGAGCCTAAAGCAGACTCAAGGACGGCAAGGATCTCTATACCAGTCTGACGTGAAAAATGATAGCCTTCTTCGGTGGTGAAGTCTTGTCCCAGCTTGCCTTTGGGATGCCCGGCAGGTCCTTTTCCCGATACAAAACATAATCCATTAACAATAACGTAGTTAGCATATTTTGCCGCCGGTTCACTAGCACTAGGTAGGACAATACCTAATCCCTCAAGTCTATCCGCTATGATTCGATCCGCCACTTCAGTCCCCTCCTCCAATCAGTACAACCTCAATAAATTGGTAAGATTATACTGATTAATCCAGAAAGGGTCAATCCTATTTTGCTTCGACCTCTGCTTCCCATCTCGATATCTCAGCTCGAACAATTGGCGCTACTTCAGTACCCAATAGCTCAATGGCTCTCATTACATCCTTATGAGGCATCGTACCTAGCGGTACATGCAGCATAAAGCGTGTAATTCCTACGTGTTTGCGTAGGTGAATAATCTTCTCAGCAACAGTGTCTGGATCTCCTACATACAAGGCACCTTCAAATCTACGTGCCGCATCAAAGCTCGCACGACTATAATGACCCCAGCCACGCTCACGACCAATCACATTCATGCTAGCCTGCGTAGAGGGAAAGAACATATCGGCCGCAAGCTGATTATCCTCTGCAATAAAGCCGTGCGAGTGTGAGGCAACCGGAAGCTTCGACACATCATGTCCTGCTTGGGCCGCCGCTTTCTTATAGAGCTTCACCAGTGGAGCAAATTGCAACGGACTTCCGCCAATAATCGCGAGCACAAGTGGTAGCCCGAGCAGGCCAGCGCGAATCACAGATTCCGTATTGCCTCCACTGCCAATCCATACGGGCAAAGGATTCTGAACGGGGCGCGGATAAATCCCCAGATTATTAATGGCTGGTCGGTGATTTCCACTCCAGGTTACTTTTTCGGATGCCGTTATTTTTAACAACAGGTCCAGCTTCTCATCGAATAACTCATCGTAGTCATTTAAATCGTATCCAAAGAGCGGGAAAGATTCGATAAAAGAACCCCGCCCTGCCATGATTTCTGCCCGTCCATTTGAGATTCCGTCAAGTGTTGCAAAATCCTGAAATACACGTACTGGATCAGCAGAGGACAGTACGGTTACCGCACTGGTCAGCCGAATTCGTGTCGTCTGTGAGGCAGCCGCAGCCAGCAAAACTGCTGGAGAAGATGCGGCATAATCCTTTCGATGATGCTCACCCACACCGAATATATCTAAGCCCACCTTATCTGCAAGAACAATCTCCTCTACTACCTCGCGCAATCGCTGTGCATGACTTATTAACTCCCACGATTGAACATCCGGTGTTGTTTCTACGAACGTACTGATACCTATTTCCACTTACGATTCCCCCTTAACTATAATTTTCTCTTCGAGTTGTTTGTTTGATTATAACACAAGTTACGTTCAAGCAGAGCTAGGTATTAATGCCTAGCTCCAGCTTGTCCAAAAACTCATTCTTAAAATTTGCAGAACATCACTGACAAATAGAGGATTTTGATGAAATATGTTGAAATGATCTAAAACAAGTAGCTCTCATGCATCTCATGCTTGATATAGGAGGGACATATGCTTCAAAGAAATAAACACAAAAATTCCATATCCAAACAAACCTTCAATCCTGTTCGGGGCTCCTTAAAAATCGCCGTAATATATTTTATTGTTGGGTGCTTATGGATCCCTTTAACAGATAAGGCCGTTTCCACTTTTACGCGAGATCCGGAGTGGATAAGACTTATTAATATAATTAAAGGCTGGTTCTTTATCCTCATAACAGCTTTGCTTATCTTTGCATTAATTCTAGGTACTCTGAAACGGATTAAAAGGATCGAAAAGAAACTGGATCTTGCCTATAGGGATAGGGTGAGCGCCCACGAAAATCTAGAGGCCGCCTATGAGGAAATCACAGCTACGGAAGAAGAGCTCAGACAGCAATATGATCAGCTCATTGAGAATCAAGAGAAGCTAGCCATGAATGAAGAAAGGATGCATTACCTGGCGTATCATGATCTATTAACCGGCTTGCCCAACAAATTAGCTTTTTATGAGAATGGACCTCACATTTTGGAACTGAATAATATTGCAGCCTTAATGTTCATCGACATTGATTACTTCAAATATGTAAATGATACGATGGGCCATGAATTTGGTGACCGGCTAATTGTTAAGGTTAGTGAGAGATTGGTGTCCCTGGTTGGGAGTAGTGGGGAAGTGTATCGTTTCGCCGGGGATGAGTTCATCGTTCTTTTATATTCTATTGAGAACAGTCAGTGTATAACTAGTGTAGCCTCTCACATTATTGCCGGTTTTAAAGATGCGATTGAGATGGATGACAGTCTGCTACATGTTAGCCTAAGCATCGGAATCAGTGCTCACCCCGAACATGGAAGTAATATTATGGAACTCCTTAAATGCGCAGACATCGCTATGTATAAAGCCAAAGACGCTGGCAAGGGTCAAATTATTGTCTTTGATCAACCGCTCAATGATACCTTTACTGAGCGAATGAACATTGAGAAGCAGTTGTATAATGCTTTAGAAAAAAATGAGCTAGAGGTATTCTATCAACCCCAGATTGATCTGACTCAGAACAGGGTGACGGGACTAGAGGCTCTTATGCGCTGGAACAACCCTATACTAGGCATGGTCCCTCCGGATAAGTTTATCAAAATAGCAGAAGATTCCCACCTCATCATTCCTCTCGGGGCGTGGGTGCTCAGAACAGCCTGTGCCTTTTTAAAAACTCTTCATGAGCAAGGATTATCACATCTGACGATGTCTGTTAATATTTCAATGCTGCAGCTACTGCAAAGCGACTTCAATGAGTTAGTTCTAGACACCTTGCAAGCCTCCGGACTAGATCCTGAATACTTAGAGCTGGAGATTACAGAGAGTGTTCTGGTTGAATCTTACGAATATGTGAGCAGTAAACTGACTGAACTCAGAGCACACAACATCAAAATTGCCTTGGATGACTTTGGTACCGGTTATTCCTCCTTAAGCTATCTTACTCATATGCCGATCTCGACTTTAAAAATAGACAAGTCCTTCATTGATTCCATTCGAACAGGGACACATCAAGCCGTTCTTGTCGAACAAATTATTATGATTGGTAAACGCATGAATATGTGTGTTATTGCAGAAGGTGTGGAGCGAACTGTACAACTCGATTACCTGCAGGAGCAAGGCTGCGATAAAATTCAAGGTTACTTGTTCAGTAAGCCACAGTCCGCACAGAGCGTAAAAGAGCTGCTAACCGAGTGGGAGAAGGTTTCGAGCTTAAATGAATAAAGATGAACCTATTTTTTTATATAAGAAGGTGTTACCGAATTGAATGTCATGACATGGATTGACTTATCATTATTCTTCGTTCTTTTCGTTCTATTCATCTACATATTTGTTACTGTAACAATCACTAACTTACATAAGGTTTACTTGACTTTCCATTTCACGATGATGTTATGGCCCTTCTGTCAATTTGCTCTCAAAACTACAGCGGATCCCGATGTTCAATTGTTTTATGTGAAGCTAGCTTTTATTGACTCGATACTGTTAACGATTGGATGGCTTCTTTTTACGATATTTCTCACTGGAAAATCATATCTCCTCCGAAAAAAGAAAACGCTGATCCTATACATTGTCGCAGCATTGATCTTAATAGGAGTGATCGTCAATCCAAAGCAAAGCTTTGTACTGCCTATGCATGGTGGATATGTTGAAAGATCTTATGGTCCGCTTTTTTGGCTGTTTATCCTCTTCTTGATCTGCACCATTATTATTTCTCTGTATATCATCTATTCAGCGCTTATATCGAACGCCACACAGCGGATCAAAAAGCAGGTTACTCATGTACTCAAAGGTGTGCTGGTGCTGACTGTATTTGTATTACTGGATGTCTTTCTTAATGTGGTACTGTTTAAATCTCAGCCGGTGATTCCGGGGATGACCTCTCTGGGGATACTAATCTCTGCCATCTTTTTCGTCATTGCCATCCATCGTGATAAAATATTTGATCTCGTAACCATCGCTCATCAGGATATCATTGACACACTCACACTAGGTATTCTTGTACTGGATGATAACGAGACTGTGGTAGAGATCAATCGATCGCTTTTGCCAAAAATCAACCTACAGATCGGTGATCGCTTCGACTTATCGGCGCTAACACCCCTGGAGCAGACTGCCAGCGCTTTCCGATTGTTTCAACATACATATCTTAAACAGCCCATGGAGAGAACCGAAGTTGAAGTATTCTACACCTCGCTCCAAGCATACATCAATATTACAGCGGAACCCATTGTCGTAGGCGAGATCATGGTTGGACGGATTCTCACCTTTCAGGATAGAAGCGAGCTGCATCGCCTCATTGCTGAGACTAATCAGCAGAACGAGATCCTGCAAGAGCGTAATCTGGCATTAATTGCAATCCAGAATGAACTTTCTCAGACCAACCAAAAACTCAAGCAAATGGCTATAACCGACAGCTTAACAGGTTGTTATAACCGTCATTACTTAACACAGTACTTAGAACAAGAGATCATAGAAAATATGATATTGAAGCAGCCTTTTGCCATCATTCTACTGGATATCGACTTTTTCAAAACGGTGAATGACAATTACGGCCATTTAGTGGGCGATGTTGTAATTTGCAGCACGGTAGAGGTCATTAAGCAATCGCTAAGGGAGACGGATATTCTGGCACGCTATGGCGGGGAAGAGTTTATCGTCTATTTACCAAATACGAATCACACACAAGCAAACCTCTGGGCAGAACATATAAAATTCATGATAGAGGCCAATAAAGTACATGTGGATGATGTTACTCATTCTGTATCCATCACTGTAAGCATGGGACTACTGTCCATTAATAATTTTGCAGAGCAGTATGCAGAAAGCCCGACCAATCAACTTAATGATTTATTCGAATCTGTGGACAAAGCTTTATATCAAGCCAAAAATGCAGGACGAAACCAAATTGTTGAAATCATAAGATGACACGCTTTTAAATATTACCTAAAAAAAGAAAGAATCAGCTCTACTTCTATCGAAGGTAAGCTGATTCTTTCTTTTATATCTTTTTAACAAATTCGGATTTTAATTTCATAGCTCCAAACCCATCAATTTTGCAATCAATATCATGATCTCCGTCCACTAAACGGATGTTTTTGACTTTGGTACCTATCTTCAGAACAGATGAGCTTCCTTTTACCTTAAGGTCTTTGATTACAGTTACTGAGTCGCCGTCGTTTAATACATTGCCATTGGCATCTTTGATAACCTTTTGATCTTCACTATTCTCAGACTCTGATTCTAATGTCCACTCGTGTGCACATTCCGGGCAGACTAGTAGACTTCCATCTTCATAAGTGTACTCAGAATTACATTTCGGGCAGTTCGGTAAATTAGACATTGTTTCATTTTCTCCAATCGTAGTTCAAATTCTAGCTGTCTTGCGGCTAATCTTTAAAAGTATATTTCATATTCATGAAGGAATCCACTATATCCAGATAGTAAGCTTGTTCCACGTTTCTTAAAAAACAAACTACTAAATATTATCTTGTATATATTTTCACAATTGTCTATGATAATAATGTAAAATTTTCATATAAATACATAGGAGAGTGAACAATGATTAGTCAAAGGAGTGTCGCATTTTCCATTATACTGTCATTAATTACATGTGGAATATACGGAATATTTTGGTTTATTGTTCTAACAAATGACGTAGGAAAGCTAAGTGGAGACTACACATTCACAGGAGGAAAGCATTTTCTTCTAACATTGATTACTTGCGGGATATGGAGCCTGGTTTGGGCCTACCAGATCGGTAAACATGTTGCAGAAGCTCAAAGACAACGCGGCTATCTCGTATCCGATAATTCAGCTCTGTACGTGATCCTCACAATCTTTAGTTTTGGTATTGTCACATATGCTTTGGTGCAATCTGATGTTAACAAATTGGTATAATTTTACGATTCATAGAAGGACACACCCTAAACTATTTTGGAGTGTGTCCTTAAGTCTCCTTGGCTTACTGTATTTCACTGTATGGATGCCTTTAACCAATCTAGGTATACCTTGTCTATTTCATGAATGGACTGGATTTTATTGTCCGGGATGTGGAGTCACAAGAGTTATTCTATCCTTGTTAAAGTTCGACCTCGTTCAGGCGTTTAGATTTAACCCGTTGCTATTTATTCTAGCGCCTCTGTATATGTTGTACTTAATTACTGAAAAGAAACGTATCCAACCACTTAGCCATGGAATTATGTCTGTGATGTTGATCCTAACCGTTACATTTGGGGTACTGAGAAATTTTCCAATGTTTGATTACTTGGCCCCTACAGTAATTCGTTAGCATCAACTATGGTTACATAATAGCTTGAAGGCGCACAATCGCTTGAGCCCGGTCAACCACCTCTAATTTGCTATAAAGATTACTAATATAGTTACGGGCTGTCCCCTCCGCAATATGCAGTGTATCGGCAATTTCGCGATTGTTAAGTCCCCGGATAATGAGCTGCGCCAGCTCCTCTTCCCGTTCTGTCAGACTCATACGATCTACATTGGATCTTTGCCAATGTTCGTACTCCTCCGTCAATCTATTCATCCTGGTCGCCAATTTGGCTGCTACCGGAGCTGGCAGAATAAATTGCCCGGATATCGTATCACGGATCGAAGAAATCATTTTATCAGCATCCATATCCTTCAGCATATAGCCGCTTGCTCCAAATGCCATACCCTCAACAATATAATCGGTCTCTATAAAAGTGGTTAAAATCAGAATGAATATATCCGGACGAATCTGCTTGATCCGTTTTAGTGCACTGATCCCATTCATGATCGGCATTTGGACATCAAGCAGTACCAGATCGGGTTGGAATGCTTCCACCATCTCGCAGGCCTCTTCCCCGTTCTTGGCAGCGCCGACCACCTCCATATCATCCTCCAGATCCAGAATGGTACGAAGTCCTTCACGCGTCAACAATTGATCATCGGCAATTACAATCTTTATCTTACTCATTTTCTATTCCCAACCCTTCGCATTGGCAGATCGATTTCCAGTAGACAGCCCTCATTCATTTCTGAATCGATGGATAAGCTACCTCCCAGTTGCTCCACCCGTTCTTTCATCGTCCTAAGTCCAAACCCCATCACTATATGACTATCTCCTGACCCACGATCTTTGAGCCTAAACTGTAAATTTGCTCCGACAGACTCCAGACTAAAGTGAAACTCCGTACTCTTACCGTGTCTGATTCCGTTCGTTAGGCCCTCCTGCAAAGCATGATAGATGGCTTTTTTATAGGCTGTTGACATGGCCTCCGGCAGATCATAAATAATGGCATGGACGACAACGCCCGCATTACGTTCAGTATCGCGTATCAGTTGCTTCAACATGACCGTGAGGTCCGAATACTTGTCCTCCTTCAGCATATGGACAGAGCCGCGGATTTCATTCAAGCTATGCCGAACAAGATCCTGTGCTTCAACCAGTCGCTGAAAACCACTATCTATATCTTTTTTCTGAAGCAGCCGCTTGCCAGCTTCAATCTGCAGAATCGTCGATGTAAGTGTATGCCCAACAATATCATGAATCTCTTGGGCAATACGATTGCGTTCCTCAAAGACGGTAGCTTCGGCCAAAGCCGCAGATGTTTCTCGCATCGAACGCTCCAGACTACGAGTTCTTTCTACAACTTGGTCCTCTAGATTTTTTTTAAGATATTGGATTCCCGAATACAACTTGGCGTTAGCGATTGAAATTGCGCATTGTGAACCAAGCAGCTTGAGCACATCGAGTCTACTTGGCGTAAATACACCCGGGGATAGGTTATTCTCCAAATAGAGCAAGCAAACCAATTTATTCTGATTCATGATAGGAAGACAAAGAACCGATTTCAGTCTATTCTTCCTAACGTAAACGTTACGCGTAAATATCCCCTCACTGAGCGCATCATGTAATACAACCTGCTCCTGTGTTCTTGCTGCATAGGCTATAATCGCTGCCGGAACAAGATCTGACTCTTCCCCGAGAGGAACAGATTCGATATGCTGAGCTTCTGAGGTACCATAAGCTTCAACCATCCATTTGCCATCATGATCAAAAATAACTGCCCCATATTCGGCCCCAGCATTGTGGAGCATGATCCGCATCAGCGTGGCCAATAATCGACTCATCTCCATCTCGCCCGATAAAGCTTGAGCAGACATAACTACAGAAAGGGAATCGACTCGATCGAGCCCGGGCTCCCGTTTAATATGCAGCAAATGGCTATGCTGCTGCTCAAGGTCAGCCGCTTTAGCCTTTGCGCCCCATTGCAGATAAGCCTCGTAGGCCTCAGTCATATAGATTCTTGCTAGATGTAATTTGCCATGACGAAGTCCATATTTGCCGTAGCATTCCGCCGCCATCGCTAAATCGTGAATATGGCCATTGATACGAGCAGCCTCAATAGACTGCTCATACAAGGCTTCAGCTTGTCGTGGATCCCGCGATAGGCGAGTCAGCTCAGCCTTCATCAACAAATATTTATGCTCATAATTTTCCGGGCAACGCTTAGCAAGCTTTTTCATTTTCTTCAGCCGACTGTGCATTTTTACCCGGTATACACGTTGCTCTTCAGCGTTATATTCCTCATACAACTGAGCCCAGACTAAACATTCATACACGGTCTGCATAGGACTGTCTAAGCCATCTTCACGTGATTTTATAATGGCAGCTGATTTCGCTAATGCCTCACTGGCTTCGCGGTACTCCCCAAATACATAACCTGTCAAATATCGGTGTATCCAGACCATTTCTTGTATAAAATTAAAGGTATCTCCATGAACCGACTGTGCAAAATCAGGTTCGCTAATCTCTGCGATGTTAAATGGATCATCTAGTGAGCGATAACCTGTCAATCGAACTAGAGTAGCTGCAGCTATGATAGCCTGCTTACAGTGAAGACTGTTGTTATGGCGCAGCAAATCACCGGAATGAGCAATTAACCGATCATAGATATCGCCTAACGGATGGCCAAATTGCAAAAGGGAGGCACAGTTGATTAGCACACTCTGGTTGCCTTTCCATAAGTCACCTGATTCCAGTCCCACTTTACCTGCTTTCTCGGTAAACATACGGAGCATAGTTGGATCATAATGCCGCCAGCTATCGTAGCACATTGCGAACGCAGCTAAGGTTGTCATATGCACTTTCGGATAGGGTTCCGATAAGCTGCACGCCAACATGGCCCATTTAAATGTTTCTTCATCATTACGGAAGTAATAGTATTGAAACATTGCATAGCCTATGAATCCAATGGAAGCCTCCGGAGTCATCCCATAATCGAGCGTCAATTCAATCATGGTGAAGGAAGAAGCGAGCCACCCATCTCGGTTGACATAGAAGCAGGCATTGCTCGTATGATCTAAAGTGGTCATTGCGACTCTACGAGCCTCGTCGGTCATCGGCGGTAAAAGATTAAGCGATTCGAGTGAAACCTTCTGTAGTCTGCGCCGCAATCTTAACCATTGAAGCGTCAATTGAACATAGCTAGGATCAAATTGATGGCTCACTTTCAATAGCGATAATGTATGCCGACCTAAGGAGATAACCTCTTCATGATTATCATTACTTGCTTCCAATTGAACCTTCATCGCGTAGATGTAAGCCTTATCCGTATTTGTCGCAGCTTTATGGATTAACAGATGAAATAATTCATTAGCCTTATCAAAATGTGAACATAAGTATTCGAGCTCGGCCCTCTCACGAAATACCCGGAAGGTTAGCCCATAATGCTCCTCCCAGCTCTGCTCCTCTAGTATCGCTGTTGCCTGAAGCATATATTGTAAGGCTGTCTCATGTGCAGTGGTTTGCTTCGCTTTTATCCCTGCCTGTAAGTTCAGCTCTACCAGTTGAAGCCTCTGTTCGGGGCGATCTATCCATGTAAGCGCCTGATTGAAATGATGGACCGCTTCAAATAGAATCGTTCCTTCACTAAGAGAGCTGCGGCCTAGCAATAGCATGCCAATCCTCCAATGTAGCTCTGGGCGCGCCTCTTCGGGAACAAGAGCATAAGCCGCCCGATGAATGCGGTTGTGCTGGAATTTAAAATGCGTATATTCCTCCCCGTTAACAGGTTGTAGCACACGTCCATTTACAGCGACTTCCAACGCTTCGGTCAATGTCTCTACCGGAATCTCCGTAATTTCGGCAAGCGTACCCACATCAAATATGCTGCCCAGTAATGCAGCTCTACTAAGTGCATACACCGTCTGATCAGGAAATTGCTGTAATTTACTTGAAAGATAGGCTGCTGCATTATCAGGAACATTCAATTCAGTAATGCGCTGGAGGTCCCATTTCCAGCTTCGAAGATCCTCGTCAAATTCCACTCGCTGATCATCAATCAAATCCTGAAGGAATTGCTTAATAAATAGTGGATTCCCATCTGTCTTATGCAGAAGTACCCGCGCTAACTCGTCCAAGTCAGCAGCCTCGTAACGCATAACATCCAGAAGCAGTTGTTTTAAATCGGTGAGTTCAAGCGCTTGTAGAGATATTCTACTCATCACTACGTTGCGGTCTATCAAATGCTTTTCCAGCCTACTGAGTGGGTGCAGCCTCGTGATTTCCCGATCACGATAGGAAAGAACGATTAGCAGATGACTCGTGGCCGTGTCCTCTATAAGCGAAGTGAGATATTGCAGCGATGTTTCATCCGCCCATTGCAGATTGTCCAATATCAAGATCAAAGGATGATCTTCATGGGGAAAGAGTTGAATAAATCGGCTCATAATTAATTGAAATCGATGCTGAGCTTCCAGCGGCGGCAACGGAGGCACGGAAGGTTGGGGGCCAATCAAGAGCTCAAGCTTAGGGACAAGTTCGATCAATAATTGCCCGTAACTGTCCACTGCCTGTAAAATACGCAGCTTCCAAACCTCCACCTGCAGCTTCGTTTCCATCAGCAGTTGACTGACCAATTCTTCTATAACTTGATGCCAGATGCCATAAGGGAGTGAGGTATGTAGAGATTCGAATTTGCCTCTGGCGAAAAAACCATCCAAAGAAATCGAATTTCTAAGCGTTTCTTTTAGAAAGGTTGTTTTGCCGATACCACTCTCACCACTAAGCCAGACCGTCTTTACAGCACCTTGTGATGCTCGTTTCAGTGCTTCTCGTAAGCTTAGTTTCTCAAAATGTCTTCCGTAGAATCGTTCCGATACCATCCAGCGTTCCGGAATATCCCAGCTTCCTAATAGGAAGGGCTCGATGTACCCGTATTGTTGTAGGTGGGTTAGACATTCCTCAAGATCCGACTTGATTCCAAAGGCGCTGGCATATCTCGCATCAGGCATCTTCTCCATGCATTTAGCAACAATGTCAGAGATAGATAGAGGGATAGCGGGAAACCTGCGATGTAAAGGCTCAGGTGTATCTGCAAGATGACGGTATACAATATCAACAACATCATGAAGCTCAAAGGGGCGACTGCCTGAAAGACATTCATACATAATGACTCCAAGCGAATAAAAGTCAGAACGATAGTCCGGGTTCAACCCAGTTCGACCCGTTTGCTCTGGCGATATATAAGGAAGCAAGGCATCCGGCCGCCCGCTTAAAGGTGACAATGGACTGGTATCATTTTCAGCGGAGCACATTCGTATATCAATAAATTTCACTTCAAAAGTAATTGGATTGACGATTAGATGAGCGGGGGTCAGTTCATTTAGTGTTATTTTTTCACGATGAATTTGCATAAGGCAATCAGCAACAGCGATGGCGATCCGAAGCAGCACTGGAAGCTCCAGTGAATCAGGTGTACGCAGTATCTGATCCAGCGTACTCCCCTCTATATCTTTTAGGAGAAGGACTGGCCGATCCGGCGTGATTTCCAGGCTATATGCCTCGATTGCTCCACGACCACTAAGTCGCTTAAGCATGTCATACTCATGACGAAAAGCATCAACCATAGTAGATCCTGGGTACTCACCTGTAGTTGTCTTGGCGATAACCCTAAGACCATCTTCTTGACGTAGGAGTCTGTACAGCCTGATATCTGAGGTAGTCTCTATCAGATCTAAAGTTTGGTATCCTTGCAACTCAAACATAAACAGCACTCCCTAGTTACAATTAGGTAGACAGAATAAGCAATCTCGCAAAGCAATTATACTCATTATATCATCTGATCTCGCCATAGAATCCTATGTTGTAATTAACTTTGTCATCTATTTTGTCATATGACATCTATAAAATTCCATTGTGATAATATAGGAAAAAATACTCAATCATCCCCACATAAGGAGGATTCAAATTGCATCTTTCCTACATAGACTACCCTATGCTTGAGCACCTGTCCGATGAAGAATTACAGCAGTTAGCTCCAGAAATGCAAGAAGAGCATTATGAACCCGGCAAGCTTATCATGCAAAAGGGCGAGGTCAGCCAGCGGGTTTATATTTTGGTATCCGGTCAGGTACAAGTATTTATTAGTACGGAAATAAAGGTAGAATTGGCTATACTCTCGAAAGGCCAGTTCTTCGGGGAAATGTCCTGTCTTACCGGAGACCCCATCAGCGCACATGTAGAAGCGATCGATAACGTTCATGTAATATCCGTATCCAGAAATGGCATGCTGCTGTTGATGGACAAAAATCACGAGTTCCGGAGCCAGATCATCGAATCCATGATCAAGAGAATCCAAAATTCCAACGAACGTGTACTGGAAGAGCATTCGAAAAGTCAGATCATCATGAAGCTTCATGAATCCGAGGAACAAGAGCGTTATGGTGAACTGATCGGAGAAAGCGTCGAAATGCGGACACTTCTCAGATCGATTGAACATCTGTCGACGGAGCGGGACCATGTTGTCGTGATAGGTGAATCCGGTACAGGGAAGGTAATTGTAGCAAGAGCACTTCATTACCGAGCAACGAACGGTCAATACCCGCTACTGGTGTTAAATGTAGCAGACATGAGCCTCGTTGATTGGGAGACCAAGGTTATTGCGGCAAAAGGAGGAACCATTGTCATCGAGGAAGCCGAATCCTGTCCTTCTGAGAAGCTACTACAGCTGCTGGAGACAGCTGCACAGGTTCGAATCATCCTGACTAGCACTTGTCCTCTGAAGATTGTTTCCCACTTAACGGTCTTGCCTGTGCCTCCTCTTCGTGAGCGAACTGAAGATATACCGCTGCTTGCGCAATACTTTCTAGAAAAAGAAGGAGCGGGCAATGCGCAAGAAATCCTCTCTCAAGATGCCCTGAGCATGCTGTCCCTGTTCCCTTACCTCGACAATAATGTAGAGGAATTACGAAATATCGTGAGGGAAGCCTATATTCGTAGCGAAGGACGTATGATCTACAGTCACCATCTCCGCTTCGGCCGAGTCCGTAAAGTAGGAGACCGCCCAGTTATTGGTCTGGCGTTAGGAAGCGGCGCAGCCAGAGGCATGGCTCACCTTGGGGTGTTAAACATTCTGGAGCAGGAGGGCATTCCCATAGACATGATCGCAGGAACAAGCGTCGGATCTATGGTCGGAGGTGCCTATGCAGCCGGAATGTCTGTAAAAGAATGTATGAAGGTTCTTTCTACGATCAGTTGGGGACAACTGGTGCGTCCAACCTTCCCTGTGCGGTCCCTTGTTCATAACGCGCCCATCATCAGCTTTATCGAAAAGCATGTCGGTAAGCGTCTAATTGAGGAGCTGCCGATACCCTTTGGCGCGATAGCCTCAGACGTCTCCACCGGTGAGGCTCATATCATGAGGACGGGTTCGCTTGCACATGCCATTGCCGCAAGTACAGCCGTTCCCGTAGCCATGCGACCTGTCAACTATCAAGAAAAGCACTTAGCCGATGGAGCCATTGTTCATCCTGTGCCAGCTGCGCTAGTAAGAAGCATGGGAGCTGATATTGTGATAGCAGTTAACGTTTGCCCTGAATCCTTCACGAAGGGAGCAGCCAGACATCTAATAGATTCCTTAATGAATACGATTGACATCATGAGCGCAAAGCTGATAAAGGAAGAGCTGCAATTAGCGGATGTAATCTTGCGTCCCGATCTTGGCTTCAATCAAATCAGCTTTAAGGATGCGGACGATTACATAGCCGCCGGAGAAGTGGTAACAAGAGAAGCGATTACCCAAATCCGCCAAAAAATAGCCGCTTCCTAAATACATTGCATACAAAAAAGAAAAATTCAGGAGGTGTCCCAAGAGCTATGAACTGCTACTGAGACACCTCCTCGTATTTAATGCTAATGTTATATTTTTACTCATAACACATTTCATATTTCGTTAGCCCTATCGCGTTTGCGTACAATGCTGCCTGTGTCCGATCATTAACCTGCAGCTTCGCTAAAATCTGGCTGACATGCTTCTTCACCGTAAATTCACTGATATATAGACGTGTAGCAATCGTTCTGTTGCAAGCACCTTGTCCAAGTTCAATCAGTACTTCCTTCTCTTTCGGTGTTAATTCATCCATCGGACTGCTGCCGCTAATACGCATCTTTTCTTCCATTAGACCAGGATCATAGTACTTTCTCCCTTTATGCACCAATTGGATAGCAAAGAGTAACTCCTCCGGCAGTGCCTCTTTTAGGACATATCCATCTACTAGTACTTCTTCAGCCCTCAAAAAATCCTCTCTGCTCGCAGAGGAAGTCAACAGAATGAACTTACTAACCATGCCGCGAGCACGTGCTGTCTTAATGATATCCAAGCCCGATTCATCAACAAGCTTAAGATCAATGAGAACAATATCTGGCTTTGTCGCTTCAATCACTTCAAATGCTTCTTGACCATTCGTAGCTTCACCAGCGAATTGCACACCTGGCTGCATTGAAATGACAGATGCCAGCCCTCTTCTAACTAAAGGATGATCATCCACAATAACGATTTTCATAGAAACGCCTCCCTCTAAATCTCATGACAATCTTAATTCTCTATATCAAGTCCACTTAGGATACCGTCCAATTAACGTCTGCCCGTTTGGCCCCTTCCATCTTGAGCAGGAATTCCGACTTAAATCCAATAGCCCCTGCAAATAAAAAATTAGGAAAAGTACTTATCATCGAATTATAGCTTGTCACATTTTCGTTATAGATACGTCTACTAGCAGATAGATTTTCCTCTAAAATATTAATCCTTTGTTGCAATTTGATATACGGATCGCTGGCCTTAAGCTCTGGATAATAGTCTGCCTGAACATTGATCGAATGAAGATACTTTTCCATTTCCACATATCTAGTCAGCTTCTCAACCGGAGAATGATGATCACTTAAACCTGCACCTATTCTATGTACTAACGCCAATGTTTCGTGTTCATGTGCGGCATAAGCAATAACCATCTCCGCAACTTCAGTTAAGGCCTCAAACCGATTTTGCAAATAAACTTCTATAGTAGAAAAAGATTCTTTTACAAAATTACGCATGCTAAACAATCGAATGTAAGCAGCTATTAAATAAGCTCCGATTGTAAAAGCGATGACCAATCCGATTCCTAACATCTACATCACCTCTTGTGTATTTAATTGAATAGGCTGGAAGAGTTGGACCATCTGATTCATTATAATTAAAAGACTTGTCTGGTTATAGTGAGCGTTGTCATCACTTCTGTCATATTACAAAATGGATAATTTTATAATATAAGTATGTAAAAGGAGTTTTATTGGAGTGCTACTGTTTCCACGGTTTCCCACATAATCTAAGGCAACAACCTAATTAACCAAGGATGTGTATGCCCATGAGCAGTGCAGCAGAATCATCACGCTATTTAGAGAGACCCAATTTTCTTGTAATTCTCGTAGATGAGGAGCGATATGCCCCCATATATGAACATCCCGAAATCAGAGAATGGCGACGTCAGAATCTAGTCACACAGCAATTATTAAAATGCCATAGCCTTGAGTTCCACAGACACTACATTGGAACTACCGCTTGCTGCCCCAGCCGGGCAACGCTGTTTACAGGTCATTATCCATCGCTCCATGGTGTCAGTCAGACCGTAGGGATTGCCAAAGAATCCTTTGATTCCAATATGTTTTGGCTGGATAGGAACACTGTACCTACAATGGGTGACTACTTCCGGGAAGCCGGTTACCAGACCCACTATAAAGGGAAGTGGCATATCTCCAATGAGGATATTATCATTCCCGGTACCCACGACAGCTTGCCCAGCTATAATTCGGTGACAGGCGTCCCTGACAGACATCTTGAAGAAGTTTATTTACGAGCGAATCGGTTAGATAACTTTGGGTTCTCTGGTTGGGTGGGGCCTGATCCGATTGGAAAAAATCCGCGAAACTCTGCTTCCTCAGCCGCGATCGGATTAAGTGGACGCGACGAGGTGTACGGTGCAGAAACTGTGGAACTCATCCAAGCGCTGGATCGCCAAAAAAACCAGGATAAAAATACGCCTCCCTGGCTTCTCGTCTCTTCCCTTGTAAATCCACATGATATTGTTCTATACGGAGCCCTCACTGCACATTTACCTAATTTTAGGTTTGAGGTCGAGCCTATGCCTGCAGTTCCTCCCTCTCCGACGCAAAATGAATCATTAGCTACCAAGCCGCGCTGCCAAGCCAGCTACCGGGACCTCTATCCAAAAGCCTTGCAGCCTATTATTGACCAGCCTTTTTATCGCCAACTGTATTATCAACTTCAAAAAAACGCTGACCTTCAAATGCGAAAGATCTTCGAGACTCTAACTCGCTCTTCTTTCTATGACAATACCATCGTCATCTTTACCTCCGATCATGGAGATTTATTAGGGGCTCATGGAGATCTTCATCAAAAATGGTACTCTGCCTACGAAGAATTTCTGCATGTCCCTTTTCTCATCCATAATAGACGCTTATTTCCCAAATCTCAGGACATCCATGCCCTAACAAGTCATGTAGATCTGATTCCAACCATGCTAGGGCTTGCGAATGTAAACATCACAGACCTTCAAAGCCGTATGCACAATAGGTACAGTGATGCCCGCCCTTTTGTAGGCCGCAATCTTGCACCTCAAATCCTTGGACACAGCCCATCTGCAATCGTCGATGCGCCCGTCTATTTCATGACCGACGATGATGTTACACGCGGCCAGCATCAAACCAGTCCCTTGGGAAAACCGTATTCGCCTGTCGTTCAGCCGAACCACATTGAGACGGTTCTAACGTATCTTCAAAGAAATGGTCGGAAAGAGCTGTGGAAGTTCTCGCGTTATTTCGATAATCCTCAATTTTGGAGCCAGCCCGGAGTTCAGGATGTCACACTTCAGCCTGTGGAGGGAAAACCCGGTGAATGGTCCACAAGGGTTAAGACAGAACCCGTACCTGAGGAATATGAGCTGTACAATTTAACAGAAGATCCTTTGGAGGCATATAACCTTGCACACCCCACCCTGACAACACAGCAGAGCAGAAGTATTCAGCAATGGATGAAACGTCTACTTGAAGAGCAACGGAGCCAAAAGCGCTTAACACCAACCCAAACAACTACTATATAAAAACAGGCGAATCATGGTTGGATATACCACAATTCGCCTGTTTTTTTCTGCCTATGGGATTTAATTGTTATCAATAAAAGTAATTAATTGCACGAGATTACCTGCGACTTGGTAAGTTAACCCCAGCATGTAAGTTCCCTTCTCCTCGTACGATAGGTCTATAGTGAACACATCAGGATTAGCTGCCCATTCGTTCATATCAAACATGATTTCTTTAGATGTTCCAGTGTTTCTGACCCCTGCTGAATTAGGGATCACTTTACTGCCATCGAGCCCTTTCACCGGATTGGTCAATTCAACCACAGGTCCCTTTAATCCTCCCACCTCTACCACTTGAGGGTCAGCCAATAAGCTCGTTAGTTTAGTTAACCCTTGTAGTGGGGAGAAATCAGTGATTTCATTTCCAGTAATATCAAGTGTCTCTAGGTTCTTAGCATACTGTAGACCTTCCAAGGATCTAGCTCTTCCGGTCTCGCTCGTTAACGTTGTAAGGTTATACATATCCCCTAGCGTTAGTTCTCCAGTTACGCCTAACGTAGTCTTGATCGAAGCACTTATATATTTGTCCGCAATGGTAATGACTTGCGTAAGGTCTATTTCGGTCAAACCTTCTGTTGCTTGTTGTAACGCTGCTGAGACTGCATCTATTTCACTTTGTGTGACAGAAGGATTAGTCAAAGCCGCTTCTGCACTCGAAAGGCTTGCCGTAAATGACGCAATACTCTCAGCCGTGAAGCCTTCTAGAGAAATTGCTTTTGCCGCCGCAATGGCTTGCTCCAGATCTCCAGTGAATAGGTGATCTCCATTCGCAAAATGTAGTTTGGTTCCTCCCCATGTAGCATGGTCAGATCCGTTGCCATTTCCGCCGTCTGTAACGACTAATTTCAGCTCTTTAGCTCCGTTAATATCCAATTCGATGAACTTCTGCGGATCTCTGGAGCCCATAACCCCACTATCGAATTTCTTCTCTCCATCGACAAACACTTCAAAGCTCACCGAACCGACCGTACCATACATTTGTCGATCTACACCCACATAGGAAGTGAAGTAGTCCGCGTTCTTATCGCTTAGATCGTATACAATCGTCGAGTTAGAGTGTGCTCCAATCCCTCTCTCGTAGGACACTACTTGATTGCTCTTATCTGTTAATCTCAGCGTATTGGCACTAATAGATTTATCCTTCAAAGGCGCAGTATAGCTGTTCTGAGTAGAATTCCAGTCGTAATCCGTCAGATACGTAAAGTCCGTCATGTCTACAACGGCAATGGTTCTAGTCTTCGTGGTCGTATTTCCATCACTATCCGTTACTGTATAAGTAATCGGATACTTTCCAGCTCTGCCCAATTTAACTTGATCTTCACCCGTAACCTTTACTTGAGCCGTCAAGTCACCATCTTCTGAATCCATTGCTGAATAGTCCGCACTTACTGCTATGGCTTGCCCCACTTTGGTGGATACAGATTTAGCTATGGTAAGCTCTGGCGTACTGTTTAGAATCATAAACTTCGCATCAGCGAAATCACCGTGGTCTGAAGCATTTCCGTTGCCGGCATTATCTAGTACCAACTTTAATTCACTTACACCCTTCACAGGGATCCGAGCTAATTTAGCTTCCGTGCCAAATTTCATCAGTCCGCTATTATACACTTCTACCCCATCGGCGAAGATTTTGAAGATCACACTAGAATTATTTTGCTCTGGGATATTTCGGTCAACCCCTACATATGTTTCAAAATATTCGAAATTAGCACCCGCCAGATTATACACGATCTCGGAGTTAGCATGCGTTCCTAAACCCTTAGCGAACTCTTTGGTTACGCCATTTACAAGTAGTTTAATCGGATTGTTAGAACTTGCCTTATCCTTACGAACAACATTATAATCCGTTCTTGCCGACTGCCAAGCTGTATCACTCAAGTATTTACTAGCGCTATACACAACGATTGTTCTGGTCTGCACAGCTGTATTCCCATCCCGGTCTGTAACTGACAGTTCGACGTTGTAAGTGCCTGTTTTGCTTGAAGTAAAACCATTCGGACTCACCTCAACGGCTCCAATCAAGTTACCATCTTCCTTATCAACGGCTGTAACATCAGTCAAAACATCAAAGTCACTGTTCAGCTTAATAAACGTTGTCTCTTCAGGCACTGTGATAGTAGGCTTGCTTGAAGTATTCGTAAACTTCGCATCCGCCCATACCGTATGATCTGAAGCATTGCCGTCTGTAGCATCTGTGGTAACCAGCTTCACTTCGCGCGCACCTGTCACAGGTATTTTCACAAATTCATGCTCTGTCCCTGCTCGGAAAACATCGCTCGCGAATTTCTTCTCTCCATCTACATACACTTCAAAGGTTGCAGAGGATGGCTTTCCTTTCATCGCTTGATCAATTCCGATGTAGCTCACAAAGAAGTCATAACCTTTACTCTCAATATCATAAATAACTTCAGAGTTCGCATGTACACCGATTCCCTTGGTATAGGTCGCAGCTAACCCTTGTCGAACAAGAGTGATGATTCCACCAGAAACGGCTTTGTCTTTCTTTAATTCACCCCAACCAACAACGACTGACTTGGCATTAAGATCCGAAAGATAAGTATAGTCACTCGTTACCGTAACCAGTGTAGTTTTGGTTTCTGTAACCCCTTCGTTCTTCACTTCATATACCACTTCGTAGTCGCCTTTTTGCGTTACATCAACGGTATTTGCTTTCAGGGTGACATTAGCAGTAATATCGTTCCCTTGGTAGTTAGTCGCTTTTACATAGTTCATCGGATCAAAGGTTTGATTAAGCTTTAACGTAATTTGATCTTCAACAGACAGCGCTGGCTTGAAGGCTTTAACCTGTACCGTCTTCAGTGGGTTCAGCTTCTTATCATAACCAACAATCTTGTACGTATAATTGATGCTGTTATCTACATTCGTGTCCACGAACTGGTCAGTCCCTGTAAACCCTACTAACTTATCGTCTCTATACACTTCATATCCTAAGAAATCTTTCTTAAGATCCTTATCCATACTGAAGCTTAATGTGTTTGATTTAGCAGTAGCGTTAGGCGTGATATTAACCTTTATCGCAACATTCTTATCTGCTATTCCTGTTCCCTCATAATGAACCACTGAATTGTTTAAATACCAGAGCTTTTTCGGTGCTGGGTATTTAGCTAACTTCTCTTTCGTTTCAGGATTCACAGTGAAGCCATGTCTGGCAAAATAGCTACTTAGGTCTAACCCCAGCACTTCAGAGGAGAACTCCACCAAATACTGCTGCTTGGAATTGTCGCCGTTCGGAAGGGAGACCTTCCGCTCGCGGTACAGCTTGGTCAGTTCTGTCCAGTAACCCGGATGCGCTAATTCTAACTGCCAATAGGCACCGAGCTGTGCAAATAAGCCCTGCTGATTCATAACCACTTTATTTTCTTCGATTACATATTTATAAATATCACTTTCAAAAGGAATACGAGTATCCATCGAGTCCGCATAGACTGACATCAGCATAGACACCATATTATTGGTTACTTCACCATATTCTCGTTCACCCATCGCCAAGCGATGCCCTATTTCATGATTCAATCCCCAACCTGGATAGACTTTGTTAAAATCACCTAACATCGTCCCTACGGTCCCAATTTGTATCCCTGTATGATCTCCCGCTGCATACATCGCACCATAAGGCTGCATCAATCGGATGTTCTCACGAATTAGCTTCGCATCATGAATCACACTACTGCCATCCAAGCCATAGAAGTCAAAGATCGTCTTCATCCAAGTATCATAGCCGGTTACGGTACCCAGCGGATCATTTTCTTGCGTAATAAACTTGTTATAAGCTTCTGTCGCAGTTCCTGTGAAAATAACATGATCGCTGACCATTTCCACCACATCGATGAGCTCGCGATCTTGAACATTTGGATGCGCTGCCTTATCTTCATCTAATTTTTGTTTATAGGTGGTTAAGAAGGCTTTAAATTGTTCAGGATCTGTAGTCCTGGTCATCATAGGGATCTTGGTAAGCCCCTCGAACCGGATCATAGGTGCTTTACCTTGTTCCTCTGCTGTATATGGATTGACGATATACACTGTACCGCCTTTAGTCACTTCATGTGCATAATAACTATTCGTAGCAAATTCAGGAACGGTTATAATATTCTTACCTGGACGCAATTGCACACCTCTAGCCCAAACATTCCAAGCCGCCTCTTGTTGAGAAAAGACTAAAGAAGGTAGTTTATCGCTCGAAGCTGCGTCCACATAAACGTTGATCGTATCTCCAGGCATTGCAACGAGACCTGTAGGCTGGTTGTTCGTACCGAAACCAATTCTCAGGTTTTCCTGCGCATGCTTTTTCATATCTCCACGTTGTTCCGCCTCAATGATGGTGCCTTCAGTTTGAACTTCACCATTCACTAGCTTCTTAGCTAAATCCAAAGAATCTTTCAGGATTGGATAGAGCGGATGTACTTTTGCCGCTTCTTCTAATTCATTGATTGCGTTGGCGCTATTATAAGCAGGAACAACCGCACTCATCGTGCCATCTGTGAAAATACCATTTACAGCTTCGCTTACTTTATCTTCTGTATAAAATCTAAATTCAGCCGCAAAAGGTCTGTTGATATTGGCTTTTGTGAACTTGAATTTCAATCTTTTAAACTTCGTAGGTTCGAATTTAAACTCCAGAAAATCATTCGTACTAGTCGCGGTTCCGCTAGATACGAGCTGGAAGGTTTCTCCCTTACTTGTTTCTGATGCATAAATTTCAAAAGCCTCTGGGAAGCCTTTGCGGTTATCTCTAGCCAGGAAAGCCAATCTATCTAGTACTTTCGCTTGCGCTAATTCAAACACGACTTCATTCGTGAAGCTGTCATCATTGTTCTTGTTCGTTTCCCAGTGTGTATTCGGCTGGTCATCGAGCATGTATTCCGGTTTCGTACCTGGATAGCTTCCACCGTTCACCGTTACTTTTGATACATTAGAGTTGGGCATTCTATAAGCTTCGCTATAGGCATTTTCGTATGCTGTACCATAGCCTTTTAGCTTCGAAACCTTAGCCGCTGTTGCCTCTATTTGATGATTCTCCAGAAGTACTTTTGCATTCTCTATATCTGCTTGAAACTGCACGTACAGTGGATGTGTCTGTACTTCTTGTTCTAAAGCCGTTAATTTCTCCACCGTATTAAATGCTGCGCTAACTTGACTCAAGGTATCATCTGTAAATAAATTTTTCATTTTAGCGGATACGGTATCTTCTTTGTAAAAAGAAAACTCAGCTGCACTCGCCCAATCTTGGTTAGCTTTTTTGAAGACAAATTTAAGTCTCTTGAAGGCTGTGGGTGCAAACTGAATCTCTACTACGTCACCTGCTCCGCCTTTATATTCTCCAGAGGATACTAGCGTATAATCGCCTGCATCCGTAGTTGAGCCATAAATATCAAATTCCTGAGCAAACCCCTTCCCCTTTGCACTGGATTGTCTTGCAGCGTATACGATTCTATTTAATTCAGTGGACTCATTGAAAACAAAGACAACCTCATTCGTGAACGTTGAACTGTTCGGTTTGCCCGTTTCCCAATACGTACTCATATCGCCATCAATAGCCTTAGCTATAGGTGAACCTGAGTAGTTGCCACCGTTATTGGTAATGGATTTAATATTCGCAGGATTCATTCTAAAAACATCACTATAAGCGCTTAGGATAGCCTTGCCGTAGAGATCAAACGGAATAACTGACGCATTGCTGAATAGGTCAGCCTTGCTTTGTACTACAGTGTTCACTACACTTACCTTGCTTACATCACTTGCTAAAGCATAACCTGCCTCACTCGAAAAACTAGCTAACATGGCTGCTGATGTAGCGATCGCAATCATTTTTTTCATCTTTTCTACCCCCCAGATGTAATATGAATCTCTTCCGTGCCTAAAAATAGGCACAAAAAAAACTACCCCAAAAGAGTAGCTTGATTGCGTATAAAGTCGCATAAAAACTAAGACTTAATTTTTATTAAACTTTAACAAAAAGCGTAATACACTCTTTGGCAGCTGGCTGACAATAGTTATGATAACCTTAGTCCCTATAGCTTTGCGTCCCTACATTTCCATAGGTTTGCCTATGAAGTTTCGAATACATTACAAAGAGTAACATAACGCTACATCTGATCGCATGATTAATTGGTATGAAATCCGAATAGGTAATTGCAATTACTTTTTCTATCGTGATAGATATTCTTTATCGAGTATCCCGGAAGAGAGAGGACACTTTAGGACTGGAGGTCTACTTAACTCCCCGCACCAAACAAACGCCGGAACCAATTCCACACATCGCCCGTGATGGGAATTAACCCGAAGCCATGCTCGCCAACTGCGATTAGACCATATGCCCATTGGCCAATAGCTACTGCTCCCCCAGCAATCCGTCCTATGGCTACCGCCCCAAATGCCGTATCACCTATGGCGACAGCCCCCAACGCTTTTTCGGCTATCGCGATCGCGCCTACAGCCACTCCTGCAATGGCAATCGCCCCAGCTGCGAAGCCAAGCCAGCTAATGGCTATCGCTCCAAGGGCTAACCACATTCCTAGTGATATTGCACCCACGGATAGAACCCCTACGCTTATCGCACCTATGGAAATCAAGCCTACAGCTACATCTCCAATAGCAATTAATCCAACAGCTGTCTTCACTTGTGGCTTGCTTCCGTGACCATACCCCTGACCTGAGTATCGACCCAAATTGCTGCGAATACTTACCACCGGAAATGATGGAGACGGCCATTGATAATCAATTTCTCGTCCACCTAACCCTCTAGAATCCGCCCAGTGTGTGATGTACTTATGCCATTTCATATCCATCCCGTCCCCCTTCTCAATTACCTTAATTATACAACCCCGGGGGTTGGCTGTACTCAGACTCTGACCTGAAATTCATCTCATCCTCTAGACGGAGTTATACTCATTAGTATCACTGTTTGGGAATAGGATCAGGCTTTCCAAATAAATATCCCTGAAACAACTGATAACCACTCTGCTTAAGCCATTCAAAGTCCTCTCTAAACTCCACACCTTCTGCTAAAGGAACGGATTGGATTTCTAAAGCTTTTTCTAAAAATTGTTTAGCTATTTTCTGTTTGTTCAGATCGCTGGACACACCCTGAACATATTTCATATCCAGCTTCATGTAATGGGGTTTAAGCTCCAATAACATCTCGATCGTGCTGAAGCCCTCGCCAACATCATCTAAAGCGTATTCAAATCCCCGATCCTTGTAATATGTCAAAATAGCTTTCAAATGAGCGAGATCATCCACTTTCTCCGTCTCAACAACTTCAAAAACAAAAAGAGAGGGATCGACGCCTAATTGATTGGCCAGTTCAACGGTTGATCTTAAGCAGAACTCTGGAGCGTAGATCGACGTTGGGATAAAATTAATAAACGTTTTTTTATTTAAGGGTGCAGCATATTTTACAGCAGTCATTCTACATAACCGGTCTAAAGCATATAAACGCCCACGATTCCGTGCCGCCGCAAAAATCTCATTAGGATAGATAAGGGACCCATCTTCTTTTTTAAATCTGGATAGGAGCTCGTATGCAAAAATCTCTTCCCGTACGTTCACAATCGGTTGGAAGTGACAAGTAACTAAGCCCTTAGTTATAACCTCATCAATCCACTCCATATCAAGTACAGTAGGTAATTCGGATAGAGGTCTCCATGTTTGGTCATCTATACGGAATTCAAACTGCTCCGACTCCATATGGTCATTACAGAAATCTAGAAAATCCCGCACCCCAGCCTCCTTAATCGTAATCACATTTTCTTCTACCTTATGTATCGAATTACTTCTACTCAAGTGATGAATAACCTCAGGTAAAATCCTTAGATTAAGCTCACCATGAGCCTTGATTTCAAAATTCAGCTCTCTTACTACACAATGATTACATGCCACATTCATAACCCCTTTAATAATCAATTCTCTGAAAAAGATCCCGGAACTGCTCTTCTCAATCGAAATCCGTATACTCTAGTAAATACGTCGGGTCTAACACGGTGATCTGCTGATGTTGAATATCAATAATCTTTTGCTCTTGCAGGTCTTTAAGCACAAGGGTAGCCGTCTCCCTTAGCGTTCCGATCATATCCGCGAACTGCTGATGGGTCAATCGAAGATCAATCCTCTGTTTGCCTTGCTCCTCGACTGCAAATCTTTGGTATAGTCTTCTCAGCGTAAAGATCGCACGCGCTCTCGCATCATGAAATTTCATTTCATGTAATAACCGATTCGATAAAAATAAACGGTCCATTTGCAGCAGCATCAATTGTTCCTTAATCAACGGGTAATCGGCAAGCATCTGCTCAAAAGGCTCACGTTTAATCACAAATAATACAGTATCATTCATAGCCACCGCAGACAGCACTCTTATATTGGAGGGATGGATCACTTCCAGATCGCCAAATAAATCGCCTTTTCCAAAAAGATCTACGGTATGCTCTTTCCCCTTCGTAGTAGCGTACACCCTAATAATTCCCGAATAGATAACATAGGCGTGATCTCCCGGATCTGATTCTGCAAACACCAGAGTCCCTTTGGAATAGGCCCTATAAGTGAACAGTCTTGAGACCGCCTCGATCTCCTCCGAGGGTAAACCCTGAAAAAAGCGAATGCCAGTCCAAAAAGAAGCTTCCATCTCATTATTCCTTTCTAACACATTCCATAGTTTTGTATGCCAACATACTGATAATAAATCATCATCCTGTTATATTCTATCGTAACGATGCCAAAACCAATAACAAAGGAGAACCTTCCATGAGATATAATTTTGACGGAAAAGGACTTACAGAAACGCCAGAGATCGTGTTTGAGAGCAATCCTCTACTAGAACTGAGCATGTACAACAACCATCTTAAAGAAATCCCTGACCATCTCTTCCTCCATGACGAATTAGAGGTACTTAATTATGCGGGTAATGAAATCGAACAGTTATCCGAGAACATCGGTCGCTTAGTTCACCTAAGAATGTTGGATTTAGGCCATAATCGACTGAAGGTATTGCCGGAGACAATTGGCGGACTGCAGGGGTTAGATTCTTTTCTATACCTAAGTAATAATCAGTTCGAACAGCTGCCGGAGCAGCTTTGTAATCTCCAGAAACTCAAGTATCTGAACGTAACAGATAATCATCTCAAGCAATTGCCTACCCGTATAGGCGAAATGAGCAGTCTAATTGAACTGCGGCTTTATTATAATCAGCTAGAACGTCTACCTGATTCGATCACACAAATTAAAGGGTTAAGAGAGATTCATCTTTATGGTAATCAACTGGTCGTATTGCCAGAGCATTTGGGTGCTTTAGAAGAACTGCGGATACTCGATATGAGTGATAATCGAATCACTGAACTGCCCTCATCCATCGGTAAACTAAGCAAGTTAAGAAGACTTAACCTTCGAAAAAATAAACTGAATAAGCTGCCTGAGGAAATAGGTCAATTAAGCAGCCTTGTTGAGCTTGATTTAAGAGATAATAACCTGCAAGAAATCCCGAATTCCCTTTTACAGCTTGAACGATTAGAGAAACTGGATCTAAGATGGAATCACAGCTTGAAGGGAACGGATATTTTAGAGCAATTAGAGCAAAGAGGATGTATCGTATATAAATAACAAAAAAGCCCCCTGTTAAAGAAGCTTTTCATTCAAATCTATGCTATGCGTGACGCGGTTTCTCCCCTGTTCTTTAGAGGCATAGAGCGCTTGATCAGCTTTTTGCAGAAGGGTGGTTTCTGAATCAGCTGGAATAAATGTAGCTATACCAATACTCACCGTAATCCGGCCCATTTCCCAAGTTGAATACGCGATAGATTGCCGTAAATTCTCAGCTATAGTCTTTGACTCCGAGATGTCTGTATTTGGTAAAAGAAGTATGAATTCCTCACCGCCATATCTAACCGCCATATCCTCTTTACGAGATTGCAGTTTCAAGATACTCGCCATTTTCTCCAGTACATAGTCACCTGTCTGATGCCCATAGGTGTCGTTCACTTTTTTAAAATGATCAATATCTATAATACACAGCGAAAATGCTGCTTCAGCTTGGGCATACCCTGCAATCTGCTCTTCCAGCTTCTCTTGAAGAAACCTTCTATTCTTCAGCCCAGTCAGCTTATCTGTATTAGATAATTCTACTAAAACGGCATTCATCTCCAGCAATTCAGCTTGCTTTTGCTCGATTTCCAGGTGAATTTGTTTGAGCTTTGCCAGCGCCTGATCTTTTTCCCAATAAGCCTCTTCTATTTGCTTCTTCGCAGATCGTAACTCTAGCTCATAATCAATACGTTTGCCCATCTGTACCAGAATACAATCAATGACCTCTACACCTTCACACTCAAGGCGTCTGCCATTTAACAAGTAAGGGACGGCTTGTCCCTTGCTGTCCTTCAAATTGATAAATAACTCTTCCACCTGTCCATTCAGATTGATAAAAGGATAGAAGTATGAATGAAAAATAAGCTTGTTTGCCGTAGACATGATAGATTCAAAATGCTTATGCACCAAATCAACCTGCTTATATCCCATACGGTCCAAGAACGTCTGATTTACATCCTTGATTATTCCTTCATGGGTAATAGAAACATAGCCACAAGGCGCATATCTTAATCGGTCATCCATGATCTAAATATCCTTTCAACACAGCATAATCTCATCTAGCTTACGTAAGATATTCATTAATTAAAGTGATGGTCTCCTCAGGATGGCTTATATGCGGGTAATGCCCTTTAGCCTCCATTAACCGGAAGGTGCTATTATTCAAGTGTTTATGTAGATATTCTCCAGCCGCTATAGGTACGATACTGTCATCCGAGCATTGTAGAATAAGTGTAGGGATTGTAGCCTTAGGTAGATCTTCCCTATGATCTGAAAAGAACGTAACTTCTGCAAATTCCCTTGCAATAACAGGATCTGCCGAGATAAAGCTGCGCTCCAGCTCTTTCGTTAACATCGGGTCAGGGTTGTTCATAGCAAGAGGTGCCATAAAGCTAGCCCAGCCAGCAAAATTCATCTCCATCATCTCCAGAAGCTCAGTAATATCGCTCTTCTCGAAGCCTCCGAAATAAGTATCCCCCTCATTTAAATAACATGAAGAAGGACCAATCATAATCATTTTATCAAAATAATCCGGCCGCTCAATCGAAGCAAGCATCCCGATCATAGAGCTAATCGAATGACCTATAAAAATAATATCTTTGAGTTCCAACGTTTCGATGACATCCAATACATCCTGTACATAGCCGTGGAGCGTATGATACTTATCTGTTGTATATGCACTTAAATCTGAGTTACCTGAACCTACATAATCAAATAGAACGATTCGATATTTTTTCTCAAAAGAAGGCGTAATAAACTGCCACATGCTCTGGTCACACCCAAATCCATGTGCAAAAAGGATGGTTCTTTCTCCTTCTCCAATCACTTTCACATGATTCCGCGCCCTAACATCGTTCATTTCATATAACTCCCTCTATAGTTAGCATTCTCTCTATTTTGAAGGGTTAACCTGGAAATATCAAGAGCATAAAAAACTCCGCTAGAGTAATCTCTAGCGGAGTTTTTATGATATCTAATTTTAGAATGCTGAAGTCCATCCCGCATCGGCAGCGAGGACTGCTCCGTTTACAAAACTGGAGTCATCTGAAGCCAGGAATAACGCAACTTGTGCGATTTCTTCAGGTGAACCTACACGAGGAATTACAGCCTGTGTTAGTTGAGTGCGGCTCATGCCGAACTCATTAATATTTTTCATAGAAGCACTAATGTTAGTGGCAGTAGCTCCTGGTGCGATGGCATTACAACGAATGCCTTTGTTGGCATACATAAAAGCTGTATTTTTCGTCAAGCCTACTACTGCATGTTTGGAGGCAGTATAAGTTGCTCCAGCATGAGCACCACTTACGCCACCGGTAGAAGCGGTATTCACAATAACGCCCTTTCCTTTTTCGAGGAAAATAGGTAGCGCTTTACGTGTGGACCGCATTACACTTTTGGTATTGATGTCAAAGATAAGATCCCATCTCTCATCATTAATATCACCAACTGGCTCAAAGCCGTCCATAATACCCGCATTATTCACTAGTATATCTAGCGTTCCATATTCATTTACTGCGGTATCAATCATGTTATTGATATCTTCGACTAGAGCAACATTTACTTTCAACGCCTTAGCTACTCCACCATTACTAACGATTCCTGCTGCGACTTGTTCCGCACCTTCGAGGTTAAGATCGGCTACTATTACTTTAGCACCTTCTTTAGCGTACAACTCTGCGATAGATTTCCCCATACCCGAGGCTGCTCCGGTAACAACTGCAACTCTGTCTTGAAGTTTCATGTTGGAAGTCTCCTTTACGTTTATCTATAATGTAAGTATCAATACAAGCAAAAACGCCTTCGGCGTCCTTAATGGGACGGTAAGCGTATATGCGAGAAATATAAGGATAAAGTATAGCGTGAAACTTATACTTCCTTATATTTTATAAAATCTCTAAATCACTTAAAATTTATTCTACTCAAGTTTAATCTTCTGCAATTTAACTATCAATATACAAATGAGACATCAAATGTTCATAAATATATATAACTTGGAATTGTGTTGAAATAGGAATAGAAAATAGACAGTTAGGTGGTCTTCTGTTGCTTAAAAATCGAAGAACGAGTAAATCGAAGAAAGAACTAAAAAATGCATTGATATTACTCATGGAAAAAAAGAATTTCCGCACCATTACGATAACCGATATTGTGACCCTAGCCGATTTAAACCGTGGAACCTTCTATAAGCATTATCAAACCAAAGAAGAACTTCTGAATGAGCTGATTGATGATGTGCTGGAGGATTTAATTAAGGCTTATAAAGATCCCTATCTCCATACCGATAAATTCATGGTGAGTGAGCTTACTACCTCTAGCATCAAAATTTTTGAGCATGTCGTTTCCTACTCTAATTTTTATACCATCATTGTAAATTCCAATGTTCTGCCTGGGTTTCAAAATAAGATTTGTGACATCTTAAAGGAGCTAACCAAGCAGGACTTAGTCGAGGTTAATAATACTAATAACAATATAAATATCGAATTATTTTCTAGCTATACGGCCTATGCTCTATTTGGATTAATCATGGAATGGGTAAAGGGAGGGTTCAAATATACTGCGAACCATATGGCAGAGCAGTTGATTCAAATTCTGTCTTTTAATTCACACAATGTGATCATAAAGACTTCAAATCAACCCATTAAGCAGAATTTAATCTCTATTAATAGCGACTAATTATCTGTACCACCAAAAAGCCACTCCAATGTGCTGGAGTGGCTTTTAATAGGCAATTTATAGATTATGGTCTTCCTTTTCCACCGCCACCGCCACCGCCGCCACCTGGACCTTGATTGGTGTTCGCGGTGGTTACTCCGGATTCATTCAGCCAAGTTACACTACTTGTGATTTCAAACGCTACTACTTTCGTTCCTCCAGTATATTCGCCATCCGTATACAATCCATTTGCTTCACTGCCAGTCGAGGTACCTCCCGAGTAGAGGGTGTATGATCCACCGTCTTTCAAATCAGGGGAGCTCATCACCAACGACTGATAATCCTTCGATGGAGCAAAGGTTAGGATCGTGTTTCCTTCGCTATCCTCCAGATGGACCAATGTTCCGGCCTTCTGGATCTGAGGAAACGTCATGCTGACTGCATGTTGGCTGGAGGTGTCAGACGTTGCCTGAGCCATACCCGAGCTTCCCGCGGCTATTAGAGTACCGCCACTCTGTTCAAAGCTGCCATCGTAATCGAGAGCACCGTTTCCACCATTAGTAGGTCCATTAACAATTACTGTACCACCTGACATCACGATAGAGCCGTTCGAATCCAATCCGTCACCTGTGGCATCGACTGTTAATGTTCCCCCGCTAAACGTGAGCACATTAGCCGCAGCATCGCTGAATTGATCCTGCTCCTGAGGGCCACCTCCTACAGTCGCTTCATCATTACCTCCTGCAACATTCACTCCATCATCAGAAGCAACCACATGAGCTTCACCACCGGAAATCTCGATGTTTGCTCCTTCAATCCCTTCGTAGCTCTTCGTAATATCAATTTTGCCACCGGATATCGCTACCAAGGCATCCGCATGGATTCCATCGTCGCCAGTTTTGATGTTGAATTCTCCATCGGCTATCGCAACGTTACTGTTGCTGTGCACTGCATCATCAGCAGAATCAATGTTAAATGTTCCGTTGTTTACGCTAATATCTCCTCCAGCCTTCAAGCCTTTAGTACTTGGTATTTCCGATTCTGTTGTTGTTGTCGTTGTTGGTGCTTCCGTTGTTGTTATCTCTGGCTTTGCTTCTGGTTTTGTTGCTGGTGTCGATGTTTCTGATGTTCCCGGTGCTTGGCCACCTGTTCCTTGACCTCGGTCACCTCTCATGCCCATGCCTGCCCCTTGATCACCTGTCTTCACTTCGCCATTCTCGCTGCCTCCGCCTGTAACCACGGTATACGTTCCGCCATCGATTACAAGTGCAGTTTCCGCCTGAATTCCGTCATTGCCAGCCTTAATATCAAATGTTCCTGCTGCTATAGCAAGGAAGCCTTTGTCCGTTTCGGTATCGTTCGTTGATTTCATTCCGTCACCTTCAGCTGTAATGCTGATACTTCCATCCTGCACTGCGACTAGATCTTTACCGACAATCCCGTCATCGGCAGCCTGAATTTCAAGTGTGCCATTCATTATTTTGAGATCGTCCTTGCTTGTAATCCCATCATTATAATTAGCAGAAACGGACAGCTTCCCTGTGCCATTGATTGTTAAGTCTGCTTTACTAAAGATAGCTGCACTAGGCTCATCTGTAGTGTCATCAGCATAGACATAAGTTGCTCCATCTGATACAGAGTTCTCTGTTCCGTCCTCCAAGGTAATGATCACTTTACCTGCTTCTTTAATATCAATTGCAGCACTATCGCTGTTCGTGATGTTCACACCGTTCAGTACCAAATGCACAATACCTTCATCCTGATTATTAACTACAATCTGTCCATCACTCAGCTTACCAGACAGCACATAAGTTCCCGCTGCAGTAATTGTCACTGATCCATCCTTAGACTCAGCCCCGGTGCCGTCAACAAGCGCACTTGTTCCAGCCAAAGCAATTTCCGTCGATTGGTCCGCCGTCCAACTTGTATTAGAATCATCTTCATCGAACGTTACTAAGTCCGACAGCTTTGCACTTGCCAGTTGTACTCCGGTAGCAGCTCCACTCTGGCTCGACGTTAATTCACTCGACATAGCTTCAGACTGTGCTGTCGTATTATTATTGCTGCAAGCCGACATGAGTCCCGCACACAGTAACAAGACCCCTATTTTACTGATTGTTGTATAATTGTTCATATCTCATCCATCCTTTCGGTCATTTTAATAGTCATTTGCAGTGGGATTCATAGTTAACGAGAGATCTAGATTCCCGTTACGAGTGCGAATCGCATCTAGGAATTCCTTCTGGTTCACAGTCTCGCCCAGCGTAACGACATAGACTAGTTCATATAAACTACCAAGCTCAGTCGTTCTAATCTTCTTAAGGTCATACCCCACATTAAATTTGTTGAAAACTTCAGCGAATGCCTCCTCATAGCCCAGACTCTCTGGAATAGTTACCTTGAGTGTCTTTTGCAACGTTGTTTTTACCCCGAAATTAGTCCGATTAAGAATAAACATAAGTGCGCACAAGATAAGAGTGAACAAGACTGCGTATCCGAATGAACCTACCCCGCAGGCCAGTCCTGATGCCATGGTAAACAATACAAATGTGATATCCTTCGGATCACCAGGTGCACTTCTGAACCGAATGATGGAGAATGCTCCGGCAAGACTGAAGGCTCTGGCAACATTACTGCCAATGAGCAGGATGATGATGGCTACAATTACGGGCAGCAGTACCATTGTGAGTGTAAAGCTTTGCGAATAACCACTGGAATTCGTCTTCATATAGGTGTAGCTAATAATCCCGCCAAGGGCGATAGCTATAACAATGGTTAGGATTGCGTTGGTAAACGTTAGCCCTGTACTCGTAGCTACGGTAAATAATGAATCAAGCATAAAGAGCACTCCCCCGTTCTGTTTTACTGTTCTTCAGCATTTTTTTATATTCATTACCGTACTTGGAGAAGCTTGTACGGTACATTTGATGCTCTGAGAGCATTTTTGCTAACCAAACCGGAATCGTATTTTCAGCCTTTACTTCCATAAGCCACTGACCTGGCTCTAGTAATGGTTCGCCATAAACGCCATGCTCCATCTTGAGATCGTACCGCCGACTTCGAATATTCGTATCGAACGTGATTCTTAAATCACGATTTTTTTTACAGAACAATGCTTTGCGGTCATAAGACAGATACACCTTAGGCTGCAACTCATACCGCGTTAAAAAGTATTTAATCTCTTCAATCACCTGTTTGTTCATATAATCCTTAAATTCTGGCTCCCTGCCAGTGGCAACAAAAGCATAAGCCTCGTCCAATTTGAGCGGCGTTCTTCTTTTATTCACCAGCCCGAACACCTTCTTCTTAATTTCCAGATACACCTTTGTATCTTGATTCGGAACACCGTAAGCTCGCAGACGCAGCTTCTCTTTGTACTTCGGCTTCGCAAGACTATTACGAATCAGGGTATTGTGCGCAGTATCATAATATAAGTTGGTGATGGAATAAAACTCATGCTGCTTGTTGAAATCGTCTAGTTCCATGTATTCGAGTAATTGGTTATAAAATTTATAGTAAGCTTCGTTGTCCAGTAAATATTTGTTCTCATAACGGTTGAATACCTCAATCGCCATATGTGATCATCCTTTCTGTTTATCATTGTCTCGTGTGCTTATGAATGTATCTTAGATCCCAAACCTTTAATGAATCTTAAATGGTTTTACAAACTACCCCACTACAGGTGTAAATCGTAACTCCGGCAATGTTGGACCTCCGGCCGCTGTTGTCTGCAGATTTCTTGATTTAAACTGCTATTCGCAGTGGAAATCCGCAGACAAAGGCGAACGCTATCGCTCCCGCAGTTCCAAAATCCCCCTCCGTTACTTGCCACCTGTTCAATTTTTACAATGCAGTTCTATACCAGCCTTCATTAAGGTTCAGTAAAGGTAATACTGATATAATGACCTCAATAACAAATACTCGTTTTATGTAGGGGATGCAAAACCATGAGAATATTAATCGTAGAAGATGAGCTTCATCTCGCTGAAGCCTTAACTCAAATATTAAAAAAACATAATTATTCGGTGGATGCAGTCCATGACGGTAGATCGGGTCTGGATTACGCACTGAGCGGAATTTATGATTTGCTGCTGCTCGACATTATGCTACCTGAGATGGATGGGGTTAGCGTCCTCAAGACGCTGCGCAAGAAAGGGGAATCCACTCCCGTTATCCTGCTTACCGCAAAGGGGGAGATAACAGATATGGTCACTGGACTAGACTATGGGGCTGATGATTATATCGCCAAACCTTTTTCCTCGGAGATCTTACTGGCACGAATAAGGGCTGTACTAAGACGTAAAAACGAGGTTATTCCAGATGATGCTTTAAAGTTCGGGGATATTGAATTGAATACATCGACTCTGAAGCTTACCGTGGGTGGCAAAGAGATCAAGCTGAACCTTAAGGAAAGTGAATTATTGGAGCTTCTGATTCTTAGGAAACAAGCCGTAACCTCCAAGGAACAAATTATTGAGAAGTTATGGGGGTTCGATTCGGAGGCAGAGCACAACAATGTGGAGGTGTACATTTCTTTTTTGAGAAAAAAATTGACCTTCTTAAATTCTACTGTACGCATTAGTACGATTAGAAATGTAGGGTATGTACTAGAGGTGACGGCCTAATGTTCACGAAGCTCAGAAATCGATTTCTTATTGTTAACCTAGTAACTATATCCGTAATAATGCTGGTGGCTTTCATATCGATTTATGTCATTACGTACCAAGATGTCCAAAACAATATTCAGATGGATCTTCACAGAATTATGGAGAACTACAAGTCTCCCGGCGGTGATACAGGACGAATGGGCTCAACTAAGGGAGGTTCCCAGTTACCCCATGCTGATAATAAACGTATGGATAACGGAACTCCACCTCCGGAACGGTCCGTCTCATTTATGCTGAAGATAGATACAGCGTCGAACCTCATCGGGAAAGATTCCAAATTTACGATGGACGATGAATTTTATGATACGGCTCTGCAAGAGGCTCTAAGTGCTGATAAAGATACCGGAAGGTTCACCTTGGACAGCAGCAAATGGATCTTCAACATCCAGCATACGAATGATTGGGCAATGCTTGTATTTCTGGACATCACTGCCCAGCAGAAAATCCTCACCAATCTAATCTATACCTTCTCTGTAGTTGGCTCGGTGATGCTAATTATTTTATACTTCACAAGCCGTTTTTTCGCTAATCGGTCCATCGCACCGGTGAAGGAGGCTTTTGATAAACAGAAGCAGTTTATTGCCGATGCTTCCCATGAATTGAAGACACCGCTGACCATTATTAACACCAATGCGGATGTTCTTCTCTCCAACAGTGATGATACTATTCACAATCAGTCGAAGTGGCTGCACTATATCAAATCGGAAACAGAGAGAATGACCAGTCTGACCAATGATCTGCTATACCTAACCGAGATGGACGACTCCAGATCGACCATGATCTATTCGAAGTTCAATTTGAGCGAAGCGGTTGAGAATATTATTTTAACAATGGAAGCTATTATCTTCGAGAAACGTATCTCGCTTGAATATGACATTGAGCCTAACCTGACTGTGATGGGGAATAGTGAACAGATTAAACAAGTGATTATGATCCTTTTGGACAACGCTGTAAAATATACGAATCCTAAAGGCTCAGTCACTTTATCCCTTAAAAAACAACATAATGATATGGTGTTATCGGTCACCAATACGGGTGAGGGCATTGCACCGGAGCACTTAGCAAGAATCTTTGACCGATTCTACCGTACGAATGCTTCCCGAGCGCGTAAACAAGGGGGTTATGGCCTGGGGCTGGCGATTGCCAAATCCATCGTTGAACAACATAAAGGAAAAATTTACGCCAAAAGCACGGTCGGCGAATCCACCACCTTTTACGTTCATCTTTCGTAACTAAAAGTAAAAAAAGACTCAATCCCTGTTATCACTAGGATTTGAGTCTTTTTAATATGCTGATTTCATTTACTACACTTCGCCCCAATAGACCTCGGTCTCATATTCAAAAAACACTTTATCATCCTGTTTATTTCGTTCAAATAGGTTCCTCAGCTCCGTCATCATATTCTCGTAACGTGGATCTCCGGGGGCCGGAATGTAGGAAGATGATCTCGCCCGTCCGCTTAATCCCTCGAAATCAAACACCTGCTGATTGCTAAAGTGCGCTACTTGCATCTGCCCTGCCTTAAAAAAGGAGCTAAGGATTTCGGGGGTAATATTCTTATGATTAACTTGAGTGTAGTCGGTGCTGAAGGTTTGCACGAGCTGCTCATATTCCTCCAGAAATGGGGTACCGTAAGTACGCCGGGAATTCCATATCAGAACTGCCTTTCCACCCGGTTTAAGAATCCGCTTGAATTCCAATTGCGCTGCATCCCTATCAAACCAGTGAAACGCCTGGGCACACACGATAAAGTCTACAGACTGGTCTGGCAATTCTGTCTTCTCGGCAGAGCCAGGCAATGTACGGAAATGGTTATCCTTTGCGAACTTCTCCTCCGCAGCTGTACGCATTTCCGGATTTGGCTCAACGGCAATCACGCGACACCCGCGCTCCAGAAGCAGTGCTGAGAATATTCCTGTTCCTGCGCCAATATCCGCAATATCACAATTCGATTTTAGCCCTATCGTATTGTATAAATAATCAATGGCTTCTTTAGGATAACTCGGGCGATATTTCACATACGAATCAACCCGGTTTGAGAACCGTTCTTTGTTATTCATCCAAATACACTCCCTTAGCTTTTAGGTTCGTACTCACTTAATTTGCCTTGATAGATCAGCTTCAGCCGATCGCTTTGCCGAAAATCATCCGGCGTTACGAGCGCAGGCAGCTTGTTCCATAGCTTGATGCCGGACCTCTCCAGGATTTCCGCTACAAATTGTGAGCAGAAATAAGAGTTGCTGAATTCAACAGGTTCCTTCAGAGCGATACCAATCACGCCGAGAATATTATAGAGATACTTTTGCCGGCTTCGGATAAAGACTTTGAGTACCCGCTCCATTTTCTCCACTTCACGGGCTGTTACTTGAAGTTCATATAGAACACACGTCGTATTTGGATATTTGCTGAACGTGCCTGTCTTAATATCTTCCTTCACGAATCCTCCGTTTAGAGGGTTGCTCGGGTGCTTTCTGCCAAAGCTATATAACTCGGAAAGCTCCCGATTAAAGGAGATCGAGGCATGATTATAAGGAGCTCTCGTGTAGCCTTGAATAAGCTTCGTAAAGAGCGTTCCGGTATTCGTAAGCAAGATAAAGACCGATGGATCATCTGCCATTTACAATTTTCCCCTTATCAAGATTGAACGTTTCCTTCATAATAACATATGAACCCATTAATGGAATCTACTCTACGACAAGTTGGTGATTAGCTATCGACCGCTCTCTATTAACGGTAATCCTGATTTTTGCGGCCTTATCGGCCATTCACTTGATGTATGTAGTTATAGGCAAATTACAGCCCAGTAAAGATTATACAGGGATCGGCTTCCGCATCAAAACCTGGTGGGGAATGCTTTTTATCTTTTGTTTGGCTACTCTCTTTAATCCAGTCGTCTCACTATTGGCACTCATGGTGCTGACCTTCTTCGCACTCAAAGAATATTTTTCCATGATAAAGTCACGAAAATCCGACCGCAGACTATTTCTGTGGGCGTACTTATCCATTCCTCTACAGTTCTACTGGATTTATATCGAATGGTACGGGATGTTCATTGTGTTTATTCCAGTCTATGTATTCTTACTCCTACCGCTACCTAGGCTCATTAATAAAGGGACAGTTGGCTTCCTGCGTAGTGTTAGTTCAACCCAGTGGGGATTAATGCTGATGGTCTTCGGACTTAGTCACTTAGCTTATTTTCAATTTGCTACACCGGAGTATGGAGCGGGGCTTGTATTATTCCTAGTAGTGCTGACACAGCTGAATGATGTGGTCCACTATCTCGCATCCCTTTATATGGGAAAGCGCAAAGTGGTCCCAACCGCCAACCCGTATTTGACCTGGGAAGGTTTTGCCTGTGCGTTTGTCGTAACAACCGGGGTCTCCTATTTGATCTATCCCTACCTGACGCCGCTCAACCCGATCTTCGGTTTCCTGTCAGGCATGCTAATCAGTTTGAGCGGCTTCTTGGGTAGCTTAACGGTTTCCGTGCTGAAGCGAGATTTGCTCATCGGTGATGGCGATAAATTCGTAGCTTTAAAAGAAAGCTATTTAAGCCGTGTGGATAGCTTGACCTACACCTCGCCGGTCTTTTTCCATGTCATCCGTTATTTCTTCGATTTCATGTAAATTAGTTTTCTACAACGATTTTGATCGCTTGGCCGATAGGTGGCAAGCTTTTGGTCAACATTGGACCGTAGAACGCATACACTTTGTCACCTTTTTTCAGCTCACTTATGGCAATCTTCTGATTGTCTTTCGTGCCGAGAATAGTCGTAGTATCTGAAGTATTTAGAACAATCGTCTCGAAGGAAGAATCACTGAGCTTATCGCCTTTGATTACAACGCGGGTCGTGCCATTATCTGAAGGAGTAGCCTCTTCGATCACGCCAACCGTTCCCAAGGTCTGCTGATCGGGAGCTTGTTCTTTCACAACAATCTTGATCGCGCCCGCCAATGGAGGCATGCTCATAGCCATGACCATACTGTGCTCGACCTCGATGGACATGCCTAGCTGCAGATCAGCAAAGGTTAGCTTCTTATTATCAACAGATACGATCTCCGCTTCATCAGAAATGCCTAGGCGAATGCCATGACCATAGCCGTTGAGGCCGATTTCAGCATTTTTTTCGCCCTTATAAATACTAGTGATTGATCCTTGTTTGATCGTGTCTGAAGCGGTCTCTCCATTGCCTTGTTCCTTGGAATTAATCGATATGGTTCCAGTTGGGCCTGCGACTACTTCAAGCTTCAATACTTTTTCGAAGAATGATAATGGAACGTAGGTTTTGCCATTCTTTAGCTCTGGTACAGCACCCAGCGAAAGAATTGTTGTACCATTACGGTAAGCATCTTTTGCAATTTGAAAGGACATCGACTGGCTATCTTTCTCAAGACCTAGCGATTGAAGGCTTTGAGTCCATGTTAGCTTGTATCCAAGCGCTTCAGCTGCTGTACGGATTGGGATCATAACTTCCTTGCTTGAACCTACGTATAGCGGAACATCGACTGGGGAGTAGCCGTTACCATCAATGACTAGCACATATTTTAGACCACCATAAGAATCCTGCGGTACTGAGGAATTAGTCGCTGGTTTGACTGGAGCTGGCTGGATTGGAGCAGCAGAGATGACGTTCGATGCTATGAGCGTGCCAGCGAGGACCGCTCCGATTACTTTGAATGTTTTCATAGTGAATTATACCTCCTGAGATGAATGAAATTGTGCTACTCTATCATTCTTAACGTGAGGTCCAGGAAAAATGTTGCGATAAGATCAATCACTCAGACGTTCCATAAATGATCTTGGAGCGTCTTTGTCATGTCCTCTTGCTGGCTGGCAAACTGCTTAAATCTATGTCCGTTCGCTCCAGAAGGATGAGGAAATCCCCATAAACAGCGGTGATCATCGAGCTTACCCTCAGATACCATAAGCTGGAGCATTCCCTCCACCGTTTTTCCTAAAGGAATAATTAAAGCTTGGCTCAGGATGCCCAGCTCCTGCTCTAACGACAATAGCGCACATTCTCTAAGGAACGGATCTGAACGTAGCTTAGGATGTGCCCCATTATAATTTTTCTTCTCTACGAACACAGGAAAACGCAATAAAGAGGTGGTATGCAGGTTCGTTTGCTGCTTCTGAAACAATTGGTCACAAGAGGTAAGGTTCAAGTACTGATGAAGCCCAAGTGTATCTAGCATGTGAATTAACGTACTCCTCATGGAGCCTGCGAATCTCGCCGCTTCTTTTGCTTTTCTGCATACCTCTTCATCTGAAAGCCCGGCTTTCAACCCAATGACTGCTTCTTGTATGGCTATTCTCATTTGTGTAAAACCGGGTGTTAGTCCGATAATGATCACCTTTGCAGTAGGATTCAGGTACTCATTGTGCGGTGCATAGTACATTTCAAGCTTGCCGCTACGCTTCATTAGAAGCTTATCTACCTGCAGATCCTCTTTCGTTAGCGCGGTCCCCTTCGGAAGTGAAAGCATCGCTGCTTTATATTGTTGCAAATGGTTAGAGATGAGCATGTCATCCACCTCTCATGTCCCTATAATGATCCACTCACGAGACGCCCTTCGTACCATACGGCTTGACGATCCGCTCTTCGTGCTACAGCTTCGGCCGAGCAGCTGGCATGCAGCAGCACAAAGCTTGCCGTGTCTCCTACTTTTGGCCATACCTGTTCACCTTTTAGATTAAGAGGCGTTATCCCTCCTGTTATGAATCTAAGGGATTGCGATAATGACCGTTCATCACTACACCCATATAACTCTGCGTACCGTCCCGCCTTCTCCAATTGATCTCCATTTCCAAAAGGAGACCAGTGGTCCGTAAGGCTGTCTGTTGCCAGTTTCACTTGTACACCTTGGCTGTGCAGCATTGGTAGTGGCATCATCATTCTGCCAATAGGTACTGTGGATGCAATCCCCATACCAAGTGATGCCATCCGTGCAGCCATTTCTTCTGCTTCCTGCTGCGATGCACCTGCGAACCAGAATGCGTGGCTAACGGTCACTTTGCCCTGCAAGCCAGCTTCTTCTGTGAGATCAGCCAAACGCGACAGCGTCTGCTTTCCTGCTTCTTTTCCATCATGTAAGTGAAGATCAATGCCAGCATTACTCATTACCGCTAGCTCGACCATGGTCTGGAGTGACTTCTCGATATCTCCATCCACTGAGTATGGATCGACACCACCTACATAGGTTGCTCCCTCTGCCAGGGATTGCTTTACTAATTCAACAGAATTAGAGCGAAGCAGACCATGCTGCGGAAAGGCTACAATTTCTGATGAAATTTTGCCGGAGAAGGTATCCAATGCTTGCAGGGTTGCCTCTAAACGCTTCAGACCGCTGACAGGCTCAATATTACAATGACTACGCACATGTGTGGCACCGAAACGCTGTATAAGCGTCAAGATGCTCTCCGCTTGTTGTCTCGCCATAGGCAGCAGCTTAGGCAATAATACCTTCTCTTCCTCAATGCGTTCGAAGACACCGGCAGCAGGCTTTACCGCTTTCCATGGTCCAGCGAAATATGTTTTATCTAAATGGATATGTGCCTCCTCAAAGGAAGGAAGCATCAATAACCCCTTGCAGTCATATTTAGGTAGATGACTCCGAAGCTCTACGTCCGCTCCAACCACTTCTGAAATGTTATCCCCGTCAATTCGGATATGACAAACCTTCGTATCTGTACCAACCACTTGTCCATCCTCAATAACATAACCCTGCTCTAATCTTATATTGGTTAACCAGTAAGAAGCATTCAACATGCTACCCCATCCTTTTCTCAACGATTTAATATAGGTGCGAACCACTTTATCCTAAATGGTACCATAGCCCTTCCTATATAAAAAATGTTTGAAAGGTTTTTAGCATAAGACTATATCGTAAATATCCCAACTTCTAACTTTAAAAATACAGATAACTCGCTGAGTTCTCTAAGTTTGGTCGTCATCTCATCGATAGTCGCAAGTTGCTCCTCCGTGGAAGCCGCTACTTCCTGTGAGGACGATGCCGACTGATCAATGAGTTGCGAAGATTGCACTAGAGCCTTCAATGATTGATGTGACATTGTAGACAAATCACCAAATATGCCTTGAATTCGCAGCGTGCTTTGGGTTGTTAGATCAACCTTCTGAACGATTTCCTCCAGAGATTGTTGCCCTTGTAATACTAAATCATTCTGTTGATTGACCACTTGTTGACTCGATTCCATCGTTTTGACCGCTGCATTCGTATCCGCTTGAATTGCACCAACAAGCTCGGCAATCTGCTCGGCTGCTCTTTCGGAACCTTCAGCAAGCTTACGGATCTCTCCTGCAACTACTGCAAAACCTTTCCCTTGCTCTCCAGCGCGGGCCGCTTCAATGGCTGCATTTAGCGCGAGTAGATTCGTCTGACTAGCCAATTCGGAAATCACGTTAATGATCTCACCGATTTGGCTGGATCGGCTGTTCAGCTGTGCAATGGTTTCTGTTGAACGCTCAATGGAACTAACCATAGTTTCCAAGTGATCTACAGATGCCCGGTTTGCACGCTGGCCAGTTTGCACCGCTTTTATTAAATGATTGGAATCGTGAACTGTCTTTACCGTTTCCTGCATAATTTCCTCAGAGATTTCCCCTGTCCGTTCCATCATCGTGAGTACTTGCCGCACATGTTCTGCTTGCTCCGTCGACCTCACAGCCATATCCGTAATAATCGTGGTAATCTGCTTGGATGTCTCATTTGTCTGCTCTGCTGAAACTTGAAGTATTTCTGCATTTTCATTCAGATGATTGGCCTGTGAAGTAACATTCCCGACGATGGCCCGAATGTTATCCAGAAACTGATTCATGGAATACGCCAACATCCCAATCTCATCATTACGCTTCATGTCCAGCTTCTTAGTCAGATCGCCTCCGTGTTCAACAAGTTCCATTACATGCTCATTGATTCTTCGCAGCGGTCGTACAATAAGTCGGGTTAAGATAATGAAGAGTAAGACAATAAAAATAATCAAAGCGATAACAAAACCGCCAATAATTAAATATTGGTTGTTCATCATTGGCTCCAAGATCTGTTTTACAGGCATCACCAGCACTAGCTTGTAATCTGTATCGCCGATCCTTGTAAAAGCATAAACATTCTTCGAGTCTTCCGTACCACTAGTTCCCGTAGATTGTGCTATGACCTGACCAACCTTTTGCAACTGTATGTCCGGTTCATCAAATATAGCTTTACCTATATCTTGCTTAGGGTTCTGGCTTGCTACATATCGACCAGCTTTATCTATGACAAAATAATAACCTGCATCCTCCTCACTCATTTCAGCCAAGCTCTTCTCGAAATCATTCGACAATCGACTATTCAGTTTAGTAGAAGTAAGCTCCACCTTATAGTTAAGCTTTTGTTCAACTTCATGACTGAGAATTTCATTAAACTTAGAAAATGTATACATACATAGACCTGCAAAAATCAACACCATGTATACTACAGAAACGGTCATAACGATGGTTCGAACGGTTTTCTTCTTCAATGTCTGAATTCCCTTCCAATCTAGTGACATCATGTCATCCATAGCTACAGATTAATCGGACCGTGATGTTTGACGCTGGACCTAGCTTCTCCAATGCGACTAGCTTCCTTGTTCAGTAGCTCATCCACTCGCTGGCTCTTCAGCCCCCTTCTAGGAATCTCCTTTAAGACCTCTTCCAGTCCGGTGATCATGTTCAGCGGTGCTTCTCGATCTGCCCCCGGTGTATCACCATTGTCGTGCAGAACGATGATAGAACCGGGTTTTATCTTTTTCAATAAGTCATGCTTTATTTGGGCTGCGCTAACAGACGCCTTCCAGTCTCCCACCATTACAGACCACAACACTACCCGATAAGAACGTCTAAGAAAGACAAGATCGCCTAAATTAAGGAGCCCCCATGGTGGTCGATACAAGATAGGCCGCTCTCCTGTAATCCGCTCGACAATTTCAGCTGTTCGATCTACTTGCTTCCGTCTATTCGTCCATGGAGAGTAAATCCAGTTAGGCGTATGTGTATAATTATGAATGCCGATCTGATGTCCTTCACGGTGCATTCGCTGGATTAAATCCGGGAATTGCTCAGCCCTTTTGCCTAATACGAAGAAAGTTGCCTTAACGTCATGTTCATGCAGCAAGTCCAATAATTCAGGGGTATAGCATGGATCTGGCCCGTCATCGAAAGTAAAGGCAACTTCCTTCGCGGCATTTCCTCTGGATACAACTCCCCATCCCAATATTCGAGTAATCACAAAGGGAACGATCATATAAAGAATAATCGCATCTATAGCTAAAATAAGGAGCGTCCACATTAGGAAACCGCCTCTTTCCTTCGAGGAGCAAACCGCGCTTTCAAAGACTGCTTACTAATTACGAGCATCTTAGGAGACAACTTCTCCGTGCTGTCCTCAACGCGATGTTTCCCCTCCGGATGCAGCATCCGAAGTAAGAACCGAAGATAGATTCCGAACCATCGCCGCTGCCATTTGGACTTGATAGGATGCTGCTCAAACCCTATTCCATGAATGATCCCCCGGTGAAGTAGCGTAATCCCCGTTAGCGCCTGCACTTTGCTTAGTTCTGGATTGCTATCTAGTTCACGACTAATCTCCTTCATGGCCTCGCGAAGCATACGTGCAGTTCGAATTCCGGCCCGATCAGCGCCCAGGGTACGCGTAAGCTGCACTACCTGACGATTATCCAGATGAAGTTCACCCACCCAATCTCCGGGAAGAATCTGATGTCCATCTTGGCAGACTATACTTTCACCGTGATACTTTAACACGACCAATTTACATATCCCGTATCTCCACACGGACTGACTGCGGAATTTGGTGACAATAGCAAATAGGTTCTCCCACATCATCCAAAGAGATTGCGAGAATAATTTTATAAATGAAACTGAGGCTACCATTAATCTTCCTTCTTTCGTGTAAAAGTTTATCTTCTAGCAAAATCTTTCACTAAACGCCGCGTATACCTGCCGATCATCTTTACTAAACCGTTGCCAAGATATGCACCGATCCATAGAGATACCGCGCCTAACAGCATGAACAGAAGTGAGGTGTTGAGTGTTTTATTTTCAATCCCAAATAACGATATAGAAGAGATATCGATGAAATACAAGATAGGTGACAACAAGAGAATAATAGGGGACAAATAAAAAAGAGTTGCACATATGAGACTGAGCATTCCAATTCCAAGTTGCAGCATCAATCCTATAATTGCTCTCCAGTTATGCTCATCGGACAACTCCGCCTTAACCTTATCCCACATGTTTCCTTCTTCTTGAGATCGAGTTGGAAGCGTCCGAACGGAGATATCCGTATAGACTTTCGTTCGAATTCGCTCATGTTGTAAAAAGATTTCGGTAGAACGCAAAACATAATAAAGGATCGGAATCCCTACTATGGTGAAGGACATCGCGACCCCAAAAGTGATGCCTACCAAATAAAAGCAAAAGTAAAATAGCCCTGTGGCAAAAGTAATTAATAAGAAACAGAAATTCCTCACATGCTTCCGGATCATTTGACTCATATTCTCCTCTTCCTCTCTGCACTAAAAATTTGTTCATCTACGCAGCTCTTATGCTAATGCTCCTGATGTAAAATCGACCAGTGCCATAATGTCATATGACAGTTATTTCATACAAAAAAGCACCTTCCGCCTACTCCCACAAGGGAAAATAGACAACAAGGTGCTCGCTCTACAATTTCAGATCATTCGGTTTTAGTTATTATTCGAAAGTGCCAAAGGCTTTCTCAACAGCCTCTTCACGGTTCCGTACACCCAGCTTAGCATAGATGGTAGAAGCGTAATTTCTCACCGTTCCATCAGACAAATACAATTTAGCTGCAATGGATTTATAACGCATGCCCTTTGACAGGCATTCTAGAATTTCCAGCTCGCGCGGGGTCAGCCCATACTCATTACTCTGCTCAGTCCGCGCTTCAGAAGTTGGATGCATCTCATAATGATCAATTAATACATTCGTAATAGCTGGTGTTATCATCTTCACACCCCGATGTACGAGACGTATCCCTTCGAATAGCTCCTGCGGTTCAGTAGACTTTAACAAGTAGCCATCTGCCCCATTTTGCAGTGCTTCGACTGCCAAATCCGTTTCTTGAAAAGTAGTCAGGATCAGCACTCGTACCCCTGGCCACTTTTGCTTAATAAGCTTCGTTGCTTCCGCACCGTCCATGTCAGGCATATTTAAGTCCATCAGCACCACATGAGGCTGTTCCTGCTCACAGAAGCCTACTGCTTGTTCACCATTCTCAGCTAACCCAATGATCTCAAAATCGGGCTGCTGCTCTAAAATAATTCGCAGACTATCCCGGATATAAGGTTGATCATCGACCAGCAATAAGCGAATCATTTCCTCCTGTATCTCTTCAAGCCTTGGTAAACTACAGGTCACTAAGGTTCCTTCCCCTGGCTTAGAGTAGAGATACACTTGACCTTGCAGGTTAGAAGCACGTTCCTTCATCGCGTTCACACCAAATCCTGCTTTTAAATCTTCAGTGCCTAATCCATTATCCTGCACTTCCAGCCGAATTAACTTCTCTTCGTAATGCAGGGTGATGACAATTTCACTGGCTTGACCATGACGAACAGCGTTGGTTATCGACTCTTGCAAACATCTATATAAGGTCATTTTAGCCTGCTTGGATATTGTATAAGCCTCTCCGAACGTTCTTAGACGAACCTTAACCTTCGAAAAGGTCTGGAAATCATCCACTAATTTCTGCAGGGACTGCATAAGCGTCAATGAATCCTGCGAAGAGCCCACATGGTGCAAATATTTACGCACATCATCCAAGCCATTGCGAGTTAGCTTTAATAAGGAATCTATCTTTTGCTCTCCTTCAGAGGTATTCACCTCCGTACGTAAAGTCTCCAGCCCCATAAGAATTGAAGTATAAGAATGCCCTACCGTATCATGCAAATCTTTGGATAACCGATCTCGTTCCTCCAGAAGAGTCATACGTTCGACTTGTGAAATATACTGCTCCAGGACAGCATTCTGGTTCTTAATAATCCCGTTCTGCTTGTGATTCACCACCAGTAAATGAAAGGCGAAGCCAATCGTATACACCAAGCCAAAGTTCACTATCATCGATATAGCATCCATTTGTTGTGACAATCTAGATAACATTATTGGAATCAAGATCACCGTGATCGGAGCTGACCAACGATAGGACTTCTGTGCACTATTGCTGGCAATCATAAAAGCGATAGGCAGAAAAGTTACATACGATTCAGGAAACAGAGCAGCCAAATATAAGCATAGACCACCTGAAAGGAGGATCTCCGCCATCAGATAATACTTATAATGCAGCTGCAAACAAAACCAAGGCACTGAAAAAGAAATCACACCCCAAACAAACACGATCCAGAAAGGAATCGTAAAATCCTCCGAGAGGTAACACATCGTAACTATAAAAGAAGTAGAAAAACAAATCCGAAACAAGAGGACGAGCCAATCGTACCAGAACCACTGCTTAACCAGATTAAACACTGAATTGCCCCCTATAAACTGTGCTGACTAGACCCTTATTATAGTGTAACCCCCTGAGGCCTTACTAGTTACAAAAGGTCATGAGATGGGATGACATTTATGCTAGGAGTGTAATTACAGAATAGAAAAAAAGATACCATCCCTTTAGGGGCAGCATCCCTTGATCAATCCTAATCGATTTCTGGAATTAAAACTTAATTCGTGAAAATCCATTGTCTGTCATTACATACCCCACGCCATTGCCTACATAGTTGAAATTAAAATCATCCTTCAGCTTAAAAGTATAATCTACTGCGAGCGTTTTAGGATTTAAAACATATGTGGCGGAACCCGGGAAGCCAAGCTCAATATTACCATCCTGTAATCGGTCCAACGATACAAAAAATTCTGTCTCATCTTTAAGAGCTACCGACTTAACCAATCCTTTGACATTATATAGAGACAGCTTGCCATTGGCATAAACCCCATAAACTTCACCAAGTGAGGATACGACAGCATCACCTGCGATATCTCTTCCCCACAGTAGATTACCTTTAGAGTTGAATCCGAATAACCGATTCCCTGTCTTTGGTATATTAGTACGGATTAATACTGTTCCATCGGAAAGCACCTGATTGTAAGACACTTCAGTGTACGAATCGGCTGGCATTTGATATGTAAACACTGAATTTAAGGAAGAATCGAGTGCCTGGATACGTGAGCCTTTCCCACCACCGTAATTCGTTTGAATTAAGACACGATTTCCTTGCGCCAATACCGTTCCTTTATAAGAAATGTTTTTTACTTTGGTACCACTTTTATTAATTAAAGTTAGTGACCCGTTATAATTCCCATTGTTATCAAAATTACCTTGGGATGCAAAGACTAAACTCCCGTTATCAAGTCTATATAAGTATCCCTCTGTCTGAGACAAATTCACTTTCCATTTCCGTTTTCCGTCTGGGCCCACCGCATAGATCTGAGTTGCGTCAGGTGAAAGATTATCTGTAAAGGTTATGTATACCGTTCCATCCGGCGCCACTAAATAATCTTTCGATTCACGAAACATCGCTGTGCCAGGGTCTGCAAAATTAACTGACCACTTTAGCTTCCCTGTCTGTGTATCATAAGATTTCAGCATATCAACCAACCATACCTTAGTTTGGGTAGCATGCTCTTCCTTAGTGTGGAGATACACTGTATTTAATGATGGAACCTCCACGGGACCCCCTTCTATGCTTTCTAATGCTCCCACAACATTCAGCTGACTCCATTGGGGGCTAGGTAATTTCGTTACTGTTCCAGCGGCCTCTACAACATTAAAAGATAGCGTACTGGCGGTAATCAGCAAGAGCGCAAGAAGACCTGTAAATATTCCTTTTTTCAAAAAATATCAACCTTTCTTTCCATAAATAGTATGTATCATGTTACTTTACTACCTTTTTTAAGGGACAACAAGATTATATTAATCATCTTTTTTTATAGAGGCATAAATTGTATGATAGTACATATTATTTAGCCAGAAATTATGGATGAAGGGGTCGATAACCAATGGGCGAGAATATCCAGATACAAAATGTAATGGATCAATTAAACAAATGGCTCATTAAATTACCTCAAGAAATCAGACTTATGTCAGAAACAGAAGTGACAGAGCGCCCCCAGCCGCATAAATGGTCACGAAAAGAAATATTAGGACATCTATGTGACTCCGCGATCAATAATCTTGAACGATTCATCAAAATTCAATATGAGGAGCAGCCATACGTCCTGAATGGTTGATTCAAGACTATCTAGAACATATGGAGCACCATATTCAAAAGCAAATTTTATAACGCATTACTCATCACCGGAGGACACAACTATGTTAGCCGCACTACTTCACGGAATCGCCTTAGCCTTTGGATTAATTCTTCCGCTAGGCGCACAAAATGTTTTTGTATTTAACCAAGGAGCTTCACAGCCACAATTTAAAAAGGCCATCCCAGTTATTATTACGGCTGCTTTGTGTGACACCCTTCTAATTTTATTAGCCGTGTTAGGTGTTTCCGTTCTTGTGTTTGCCATCCCTGTTCTGCAGACCGCTTTATTTGCTGTGGGACTTGTATTCCTTTTGTATATGGGATGGTCCATCTGGAGAAGCACACCTACCTCTTCATCCCAAGACGCAGCACCTCTATCTTCAAAAAAACAGATCTTATTTGCGATGTCCGTTTCTTTATTAAATCCACATGCGATCCTGGATACGATTGGGGTTATCGGCACCAGCTCCCTTAGTTACACTGGCATAGACAAAGTTACATTCGCCGTTTCGACTATCCTTGTTTCTTGGATTTGGTTCTTTGGGCTTGCTGTGGCAGGAAAGACCGTAGGACAAATAGATTCAAGCGGCAAAATCATGCTGATCATTAATAAGATCTCTGCGATTATCATTTGGGTCGTTGCAGCATATATTGCTTACAAGCTTTTTCAGATGTAATAGAACAAAGGCCATCCCTATAGGGATGGCCTTTTGTTAATATCTATACATATTCTTGTTCCTACATTCAGTTCATTTATATGAATCATAAGCCGTACACCAAATCGTCGTATAATTAAGTCCAATTTACACCATAATGTACTAGAATTTTGACTTCTTGTTCGGAATGCTGTACATTACAAAGTGGACGAACAATAATCAAACAAAAATACTATAATGTTCGCATTTAGAGGTGTATATAATGAAAAAAGTATTCGATTATGAAGATATTCAGTTAATTCCTGCAAAGTGTATCGTAAATAGCCGTTCTGAGTGTGATACAACAGTCACCTTAGGTGGTCATACTTTTAAATTACCTGTGGTACCTGCAAATATGCAAACCATCATAGATGAGAAGATCGCCAGCTTCTTAGCCCAAAATGGCTACTTCTACATTATGCATCGTTTTGAACCGGAGAAGCGTACGTCTTTCATCAAGGACATGCACACCCGCGGATTAATCGCATCCATTAGTGTCGGAGTCAAAGAAGAAGAATACGATTTCGTTGAACAATTAGCTAACGAACAGTTGATTCCGGAATTCATTACGATCGATATTGCACATGGTCATTCCGAGGCTGTCATTCGAATGATCAAACATATTAAACAATATCTACCTGCTAGTTTCGTTATTGCTGGAAACGTGGGAACTCCTGAAGGCGTTAGAGAATTAGAGAACGCTGGGGCCGACGCTACTAAAGTGGGAATTGGACCAGGGAAAGTATGTATCACGAAGATTAAGACAGGATTCGGAACAGGTGGCTGGCAATTAGCCGCACTACGCTTGTGTGCCAAGGCTGCAAGTAAGCCTATTATCGCTGACGGAGGCATTCGGACACACGGCGATATCGCCAAATCCATTAGATTTGGTGCTTCCATGGTCATGATCGGTTCCCTATTTGCTGGGCATGAAGAATCTCCTGGTGATACCATCGAGATCGATGGAAAGCTGTATAAAGAGTACTTCGGCTCCGCTTCTGAATACCAAAAAGGTGAAAAGAAGAATGTTGAGGGCAAAAAAATTGTTGTCGAGCACAAAGGCGCTTTAGCAGAAACGTTGAGAGAGATGGAGCAAGATCTTCAGTCCTCGATTTCTTATGCTGGAGGCAATAAATTAGAAGCTATTCGTAAAGTCGACTATGTTATCGTTAAGAATTCCATTTTTAATGGTGACAAGGTCTATTAACAAACATAAAAGAGGTGAGTAAGACGACTTAGGTCGTTCTTGCTCACCTTTTTTTAGGTTGTTATGATTTCTGCTATACCACTTTGGGGTAATCATCTAATAGGCTATTAGATTGAACAAGAGAGGATAATCCCTATGCGGCAAGCTATGATTATTATTAACCCCTCATCTGGTAAAGAAGAAGCTGGCGAATATGTCAGATATGCAGAAAGAGTTCTAGCTGATCAAGGATACTTGGTTACGATTAAGGAGACGGCAAAAGAACTAGATGCAACTCGTTATTGTATCACTGCCTGTGAGGAGTGTTACGATCTAGTCGTCTCCATTGGCGGGGATGGCACGCTTCACGAGACTATTAATGGTCTCATGAATCAGAAACAACACCCAAAGTTAGGTGTAGTCCCTTTAGGAACGGTTAATGATTTTGCCCGCGCGTTACAGATTCCGCTGAATCCCGAAATAGCCATTCAAACCCTTGCTTCTTCTAACGTAAAGACAGTGGATGTTGGTTGCTTGAATGACCGCTTATTTGGCAACGTTGTTGCAGTAGGTTCAATCGCCGGATCTTTATCCTCCGTTTCAATCGAAGAGAAAACTAAGCTCGGCTCATTTGCATATTTGAAAGAAGGCCTAAAACAACTTACAAGCACTTCCCCCCACCCTCTTGTCATTCATTATGACGAGAAGACATGGCAAGGCGATTCCCCGCTTTTTCTCGCCGTGTTAACCAACTCCGTTGGCGGATTCGAGAATCTGATACCTGATGCTGCGGTTGACGATGGTCTGCTTCACTGTTTTATTATTCAAGACCTCAGTATACTCAATACCATTACAGCCAGTATTTCTTTACTACTTGGCAGCCTTAAGGATCATAAAGACGTTGTCTATTTCACGGCCCAAAATGTGACTGCGAGCTCTCCAGAAGCCGTAAAAACCAATGTGGATGGTGAAGAAGGTCCGATTTTACCAATTATGCTAAGTGTTCTCCCTCGTCATATCCAAGTCATTGTACCGGAAGTAGACTAACAAATAAAAAGCAGTCCGGAACTCAAAAAGTTCCAGACTGCCATTCATTTATGGATACCCCGTTCCATATCTCCTTCTAATCAAATAACTAAGAAGTAAATTCTATTCCGCTACAATAAACTTTTTACTTAATAACCACATTCCGCCGCTAATCCCTAAGAAATAGATGGGCATCGTCAGTAATGAACCATTATGCAGGGCGCTCATTCCCCATGTCGCCAAACTAACTAATAAGTAATATCCCAAACTGAAGATCGCACCTGCTGTTCCCACAACATCCTGAAAATTGACAAGCGCAAGACTTAGACAATTAGGTAAAGCGATACCGGCCCCCATTAACATGACAAAAAGGGTTATTAGAATGCATACCATCAACATCATATTCGGCAACGAGACAAGGCTGCTTACGATTGTTAATAGCAAAGCCCCACTGGTCATCACTAGACAGCCGATGTGAATTATTTTTTCTGCAGCATAGAGACTCAATAATCTCTTGGACATCATTGCTCCCACTATCGATGCCAAAGCCACAACAATGCCTAGAAAACCATATACTCCCGGTGAAATGTTAAAGTGTTCAATAAATATAAAGGGTGCTTCCGCATAGTAGCTAAATAAAACTCCATTGATGCCCCCGATCAGTAACCCAAACACTAGTACACGTGGCAATGAGAGCATTCTTTTAACGATAGGTAGAATAGCCACCTTTTTTCTCGCGGAAACATCAGTCGTTTCTGACAGCTTCCAAAAAGCATACACAAATAACAACACACTCATCATCACTAATGTAAAGAAAACCGCTCGAAAACCAAAAGCTTGATCCACCCATCCGCCAATAAGCGGCCCTACTGCTGGAGTAAAAGCAATCACCGCCGAGATTTGGGCAAACATGGAATGCCGCTTATTCCCGGATACACTCTCCCGAAGAATGGTTTGCGTAATGATAGAGCCAGTTGCTGCTCCAAATGCTTGAATGAAACGGCTGACCAGAAGTAGAGTAATGGATTCCGAGTAAAAACACATCAAGCTTCCAACACCATATACAATAAGGCCACCTAGCATGGCAGGTCTCCGTCCGATGAAATCAGAGAGCCAACCCCAACACAAAACACCTAAAGCAAATCCGATAAAATATATACTTAATGTTAACTGTACAGAACTATTAGAGACCCCAAGTGCTACCGCAATATCCGGCAACGATGGAGTGTAGATCGTCTCACTAATTTGCGGAAAAGCCACAAGAACAATCATTAAAAGTAAAGATGGTGCTGCATATTTTTTCATATTAAATTCGCCCTCCTACAAGCTTATATCCTCGAACAACAACAAGAATATGAGCCTAGCTAGGGAAATGGGGGCATCATTATGGCAAGACGACTATAGATCATCATGTTCGATATTACCTTTCATTGTTAAGTTTTCTTTGTTATATAGGAGGGTTTCAATGATTCAACTAAAATATCATTATATACGGTAATAGAAAAGCTCTCAAACGAAATGCATCGCCTGAGAGCATATTTATGTTATGAGTTTTGTTCCGATAATCCATTTACAGTTATACCAGCGGCGCTGGACTTCTTTTTATCCTGAGAAGCATGTAGCTTTACCATCACAAATCGTGCAAAAGGTTGGATCACTATACTTTCAGCGATCAGTACAATTAGGAAATTTCTTGGCCAATTCGCTAAGAAGTGATTGAACGTTTCAGAACTCAACCCGTTTCCGATGATGTCTCCAATAAAGGTCATCACAAATGACATTCCTAGTACGGTGAAAAGAATACGAAACAGAATTTTGGCGTTGAAGCTATCGCTAGGTTGTGTGAATTTAGCTGTCAGCTTTTCTGCGATACGCCCAATAACAACAGGCTCTATAATCATAACAATGACCCAAATGATCGGAAACACCTTAAGGATCGATAAAGCAACTTCCCCATTAAATTCTCCAACCGCTAAAATGATATTTAATGAAGACATAAACAGAACGGTTAGTGTACAAATAATTGCACCGTATAATGCGCCCTCTTTGCCGTTTCTCGGTAATCTTGTTTCTAGATTCATGATGTTCTTCCTTTCAAAATTGTCGGTAATAGTTTCGCAATAGTCTTTAAAGGTGCGGTAGATCGCTGCGTTTGACACAGCATGATCGCACCCTCAATCGAGGTTGTCATCAATAAAGCAATATCAGAAGCTAGTTCATTCGAGAAACCTTCAGTTGCAAGCTTCGTGTAGTAAATAGTCTGAATGTTCTCATAAAGTGAGTTACATGCTTGGCGGACAGGCTCACTGACCGTAGCCATTTCACTGACAATACTGCTAAATGTATAGCCTGTAAGCTTGCCCTCGGTTTCCAAGTTGTGAATTAACTTATTAAGCATGAATTGCGTGGCCTCTTGCGTAGAAGAATGCTTTTTGAAAATGTCCTCCATATCTATTGTGATTGCTTCCTTTAGGCTCTTTAGACAAGCAATTAATAGCTCTTCTTTTCCATTTGGAAAATGATGATAGAGCGCTCCTTTGGTAACATCACAAGCTTTTAAAATTTCACTAACGCCTACACTCTTGTAACCTTTTTGTTGAAAAAGGAGTGTCGCCTTCTCAATCATTAGTGATTTTGTATCCATAATTACGTATTCCCCCTAACATACCAACCGGTCTGTTTGTAATTATAACAACATAATATCCGTTAATGTAAGTGTTTTTTGCTTTTTTTCAAAAAAAGCATTGAAGTTTTCATAAAATACAGCAAAAAAAAGATCCTTGTCATGTTGTGCCGGAGGAGGCAAAGTTGCCGTCCCACATGGATTAATGTTATCATTCTGATGAAGTTATCTTACTTTAAATATGAAGGAGGAATACCTGATGAAAAAGAGATCCCTAAAATATTTATCTTTTGGTATTGGGTATTCTACTGCTGTTTTTTTCTAGAATTAATGATTGATAGGATAAGTCTGTCAAAAATTAAAACTAAAAAACAGTGGAGATATATAACCTAGCTATCGTTATGTATCTTCTATTTAAAGGAGACTTCATAAAAATGAATTTAAATAATAATGTGATCACAAGATATAATCCAGAAAATATTGCGAAACCCGTTGGTAACTACAGTCATGTAACAAAAATAAGCAGAAACGCTGAAATGTATGTATTTTCTGGTCAAATTGGAATCGATCAAAACAGTAATATCCCTACAGATTTTAATCAACAAGTAACAAATACGATGAGTAATATTGTAGAAGTCCTCTCTTCTCAAAAGTTGACTCCCGATAACGTAATCAAAATCAACATTTGGGCCACAGAAGAAATCGATTGGGATCATTTCTATGGAATTTGGAATAAAGTATTCGGGATGACGCCTCCTTCAATGACCATTGCATATGTTAAAGGATTAGGTTTACCTGAATTGAAAATCGAATTAGATGTTTGGGCTGCAGGATAAACTATATTAAGCAGGACTAATTTAAAATACTGTACGCAAAACGAGCCTTAGAAGCAATTCTAAAGGCTCGTTTTTGTAATCTGACAGCAAAAAGAGCTCAGTCTCCTGAGCCCTTCAAATACATTTCTATCTTTTTATATCTGAAGAATTGTCCCAACCTTCAACGTTCTCGAGCCCCGGAATGCTGTCTTTATAGAAAACAGGATCCTTCCCTTCACGTTTCTGCTTTTTATAATCCTTCAAGGCGGCAAAGGCCACTTTAGATAATAGCAGGATGGCAATCAAATTCACGATAACCATGAAGCCCATAAATAAGTCGGCCAAATCCCATACCAATTGAACCTTTGCTACGGAACCAAAAATAATCATCGCCAAAACACTGTATCTATAGAATAGTAATACCTTTTTGTTGGAATTCAAAAATTCTATATTGGTTTCACCGTAATAATAATTTCCAATTAACGTGCTGAAAGCAAACAAAAAAATCATAATCGCTAGTGATCCGGATGCCCACGAACCAATATGCTCGCTTAATGCGGCTTGTGTCAGCTTGATTCCGTCCAGCCCTGGCTGCTTATAGGCATCAGACAACAAGATAATGAACGCCGTACTCGAACAAATAAGTAACGTATCTGTGAGTACGCCTAGCGCTTGCATTAGCCCTTGTTTCACCGGATGACTCGTAGTTGCCGTTGCCGCAGCATTAGGCGCACTACCCATACCCGCTTCGTTAGAGAACAAACCACGCTTCACGCCCTGTAGAATTACTGCACCAAGAGAGCCACCAGCGACTTGTTCAAATCCGAAGGCACTTTTCACAATGAGTGCGAAAACTCCTGGGAGTTCTGTAATATTAATCAGCATAATAATAAGAGCAGCCCCAATGTAGATTCCTGCCATTACCACTACAATATATTCGGACATTCTTGCGATACGCTTAACACCGCCAAAGATAACCAGTGCAAAGGCAGCAGCCATTACAAGCCCAAGAATGGCCCGATTGGTGCCAAATGAATTTTCAAAGGCCACTGTGACCGTATTCGATTGGACCGCGTTAAATACAAGCCCGAAGGATAATGTAATCAGAACCGCGAATATCGCACCCATCCAGCGCTTGTTCAGGCCTTTCTCCATATAATAGGCAGGCCCACCGCGAAATCCGGTCTTATCCTTCACTTTATATACCTGTGCCAAAGTGCTTTCTATAAAACCGGACGCTGATCCAATAATGGCAATCACCCACATCCAGAAAATAGCCCCTGGACCACCTATGGCAATAGCAATTGCGATTCCCGTTATATTACCTGTCCCTACCCTCGCCGCCATACTAATGCAGAAGGCCTGGAAGGATGAAATACTATCTTTTGACCTTTCATTGGATCCTTTAAGAACCCGAAACATTTCTTTGAACATACCAAACTGTACAAATTTCGATCTTACGGTGAAATAAAGTCCACAAGCAATAAGAAGGATCACCAATATTTTCGACCACAAAAAATCATTTGTTACGCTAATCATACTATCTAAAAATTGTTGCATGTAATTCCGCCTCTCCATTCTGTCGATACCAAGTTGCTAAGCTTATAACACATAGTATTTTCAAATATAACAGTCATTATTTCAAATGCCAATAAAAATTGTAACTTTCATAACATCTCTTGTCAGTGGGTTTCGCATACTTTTCAGAATTCTGGTAGAAAATACTATTTATATCTGAAGAGAGGTGGAGCTTTGTCATATGGATAAGGAAAAAGAAGATATGATTTTAACGGATCGACAAGGTCATCCCATTACAGATAATCAAAATATACGAACGGTAGGGAATCGCGGACCGTCGACGCTCGAAAACTACCACTTTATCGAGAAAATATCTCATTTTGATCGAGAGCGTATTCCGGAACGTGTGGTGCATGCTAGGGGTGCAGGAGCCCACGGGTATTTTGAAGCTTATGGAAAAGTAGGCGATGAACCCGTCTCGAAGTATACGCGTGCTAAGCTTTTTCAAGAAGCAGGCAAAAAAACACCTGTATTCGTAAGGTTTTCAACAGTGGTTCATGGCGTGTACTCTCCGGAGACCTTTCGTGATCCACGTGGCTTCGCCACAAAGTTCTATACAGAGGATGGCAACTGGGACTTGGTCGGCAACAATCTGAAGATTTTCTTTATCCGTGATCCGCTGAAATTTCCTGACATGGTTCATGCTTTCAAGCCAGATCCCGTGACCAATCTGCAAAACCCAGAGCGGATGTTTGATTTCGTATCGAACTCTCCTGAAGCTACTCATATGATTACATTCCTGTTCTCTCCTTGGGGGATTCCAGCCAACTATCGGCAGATGCAGGGGTCTGGAGTTAATACCTATAAATGGGTGAATGAAAACGGCGAAGCTGTCTTAATCAAATACCATTGGGAGCCGCTGAAACATGGCATTAAGAATCTAACTCAGCAAGCCGCTGAGGATATACAAGCCAAAAACGTCAGCCATGCTACGCAGGATCTATATGAGGCTATTGCGCGCAAGGATTACCCTGAATGGGAGCTTTGTGTGCAAATCCTGAGTGACGATGAGCATCCTGAGCTCGATTTTGATCCACTCGATCCTACTAAGCTTTGGGATCATGAACGTTTTCCATTTTTACCTGTAGGGAAGATGGTTCTGGATCGAAACCCAGACAATTATTTTGCCGAGGTCGAACAGGTCGCTTTCGGGACTGGAGTTCTAGTAGACGGTCTGGATTTCTCGGATGACAAGCTGCTGCAAGGCCGGACGTTCTCCTATTCGGATACTCAGCGGCACCGGGTGGGCGCCAACTACATTCAATTACCGATCAATGCTCCAAAGACAAGGGTAGCGACGAATCAGCGGGATGGGCAAATGACTTATCATGTGGATAAGGCGCCTGAGCAAAACCCACATGTGAATTACGAACCTTCCTCGCTTGGCGGGTTAAAGGAGGCAGCTCCTTCTGGCGAAGAACATCAACCGATGTATAATGATCGACTAGTTCGCGACAAAATTAGTCGGACAAATGACTTCGGGCAAGCTGGTGATACCTATCGCAAGTTCGAGGATTGGGAACGGGATGAATTGATTCATAACCTGGTCGATGCCCTAAAAATATGTGCGCCTGTGATTCAAACCAATATGATTGAACATTTTACAAAAGCTGATCCAGACTACGGCCGCCGAGTGGCTGAAGGTCTTGCTCAAGCCAAAGCCGACCACAAGCATCTAGGTACTTCAGAGAATCGAGACGGCGCGGAAATTGCGGAGCAATCCGGTAAACAAACCGATGGCTATTAGAAGTTAAATGAAGGGTTAAGGGACCTGTTATAAGGGTTCTTTAACCTTTTTTTGATTTTGAGAGCTTTCGCTTTGCCATATTCACGTAACATATGAACACTATGATTATTGTGTAGCTAAGATCATAGGAGGAACAAACCGTGCAAAATACAACCATATTAATTACCGGTGGAACCGGATCTTGGGGACGACAACTCGTGAAACGGTTATTGGAAAGAGACCCAAAAGAAATCAGAATATTTTCCCGCAATGAGTCACTTCAAGTAGAACTACAACAGGAATATCATCATAATCCCAAACTAACGTTCATCATCGGTGATATACGTGATAAGCAAGAACTGATGCAAGCTTGCCATCAGGTAGATTATATCTATCATTTAGCGGCCTTAAAGCATGTCCCGATCTGCGAACAACAACCAGACAGTGCGATGAAGACTAACGTACTCGGAACTCAGCATGTGATTCAAGCCGCTATTAAACATGGCGTAAAAAAAGTAGTCTATGTTTCAACCGATAAAGCAGCGCAACCATCGAGCACCTACGGAATGACAAAATCACTCGGTGAAAAGCTAATGGTCCATGCCAATCTCAGACAAACCAAAACTCAGTTTGTATGTGTGAGAAGTGGCAATGTACTTGGCTCAACGGGTAGCGTGGTGCCTATTTTTAAACAAAGTATTGTGGATGGAGTAGACATTTCCCTTACAGATGCTAGAATGACTCGTTTTTTCTTAACCATAGATGATGCAATTACCCTACTCCTTAAAGCAACAGAAGAAAGCAGAGGCGGAGAAGTCTTTGTGACCAAAATGCCTGCTTGCAGCATTAAGGATCTTGCCCAAGTCTTAATTGACGACTTATCAACTAGCACGATCCAAATCAAGGAAACGGGGATACGTCCCGGTGAAAGCTTAAGTGAGGCCCTAATTTCGGAATTCGAGAGCGCCTCATCTATACATCTGGATGATCACTATTATGTGATTCTTCCTCCTTTTCCTATAGAAGGTTTACAAGAAGCCTATGCCTCTTGCCCGCCTGTGGACTTCCAGAGCTATGATTCCAATCATGTGTTGATGAGCAAACCTGCGATAAAAGAAATGTTACAACAAGGTGGGTTTCTAGCATGAGTACCTCGATCGTATTTACAGGTGGAGGCTCCGCAGGCCATGTATCAGGGAACCTGGTGTTGATTCCTAACTGTCTAGCTGAGGATTGGGACGTTCATTATATAGGCTCCGAACACGGGATTGAGCGTAAGCTTTTGTCTGACTACAAGGAGGAGGTAACCTATCATCCCATTTCCACAGGGAAATTGAGACGCTACTTCGATTGGAAGAATGTGACCGATATATTCAAAATCATAAATGGCATCTCTCAATCCTACCGTCTCCTACGAACCATCAAGCCTGGTGTGATTTTTTCTAAAGGTGGATTTGTTTCTGTACCGGTCGTGATTGGAGCCAAACTCAACAAGGTGCCCATCATTATTTATGAACCAGACTTAAATCTTGGACTAGCTAATAAAATCTCACTTCCGTTTGCCACTCATCTGTGTACAAATTTTCTGGATACTGTAACCAAATCTGCTTCTCTCAAGGCCGTTCATGTGGGACCGCTCTTGAAGGAGCAATTCAAATTAGCTGATAAACAACGTGGTTTAGCCTTTTGCGGATTCACCTCTGCTAAGCCTGTTCTTCTTATTATGGGAGGAAGCCAAGGGGCACACAGCATTAACCAAATGGTGAACAATGTACTCGCTGAGTTGATAAATAAATTTCAAGTGGTTCATATTTGCGGGGAGGGAAAGTTTAATTATCACCTCTCGATGTCAGGCTACAAATCGTATGAATTCATTACAAGCTGTGAGCTGCCGCATTTATTAGCTATGGCGGATGTTGTCGTATCCCGTGCAGGCTCAAATTCTATGATGGAGCTTCTTTCTATGCAAAAGCCAATGTTATTAATTCCTCACACGAATGGTGGCAGCCGCTCTGGTCAACTTGCCCAAGCACAGTATTTTCAACAAACTGGACTCGCTGAAATGTTACTTGAAGAAGAGATGACTAATCAAACCTTTGTTCATTCGATCATGACGCTATACGAGAACCGCTCTACTTACAAAGTTAAGATGAAGCCTTATGAGAACGGCAGAGGAGCCTATAAGGTAATGAATTTAATCAAACAAGTAAGCGGCGAGGACTTAACAATGATCAAGGCAGGTACGGTTTAGATGGGAATGAAGCTAGCGAATTGGTTGCTCCTCTGCTTTATCGCTGTCGTCTGTATTTTGGTTTATTTTGGACAAAGGGTCCTATAATAAACATCTCTAAATTGTACCGAACATTTTTGGAATGGGTATAATTAACGTATCTATAATCTTAGGGGGAGAAACTCATGGAGAAACATCCGACGATAGAAATGTATGACTACAATGTATGGGCCAATCAAACGATCATCCATCGCTTAAAGGAGTTGCCTAAAGACATTTATCATAAGGATATCCAGAGTGGTTTTTCTTCAGTAGCAAAGGTTGTGACGCATATTTATGTCGTGGAGAATATTTGGTTTGACTTGATTTCAGGGCGAACTAGGAATGAAGCTAAAGCATCAGCTGCCCAATTAGAGCCCTTGTTAGCAATAAAAGATATTGAAGAAATGGATATCCTCTATCGTGAGCTAACCAGCAAAAATAAAATGGTGTTGGCTAGTCAAATAGATAAGGACCCCATCGTTGTGTTAGATCATCCAACTATGGGATCACTTGAGACATCCATTTCCGGTGCTATCTTCCACGTAGTAAACCATGGCAGCTATCACCGTGGGAATATCGGGACTATGCTGCGACAAATGGACCATACCTCAGTGCTGCAGGATTATGTTGCCTATCTTTATAACGAGTCCAAATAATCATCGATCCGTTATCTTTGAGAGTTAATTAGCCACAGCTTTGAAATATTGATAGACCTGATTTAGCTTTTTGTCATGTTTACCTTTTGGACTCTCCATATTCCCAAACTCGAAAAACTTCACTTTTTTCATACCGCAATATTGAAATAATGCTTTTCTCATCAGCACCTTATGGGAATTGTTTAACCAATATAAAGGATAAAGGGTTGGCCCCTTCATGCTGGAAATACAAACCACGGACTTCCCTTTCAGCAGCCCTTCGGGGATAAGGCCGCCCTTTTCTCTATAAGCAAAATTAGAGGCAAACATTTGATCAATATACCCGAGCAGCATGGCTGGAGGCCGGCCCCACCAGATCGGATACACAAACACAATTTTGTCTGCCTGACGAATCTGCTCACGATACTTCTCAAACTTGGGATCGATATGCATGTCTCTTCTACGTTTATTTTCGTTAAAGACCAGCACCGGATCAAATTGCTCTTCATATAGATCAAGCACCTCGATGTTCGTGATCTTTCGATTTTCATTACTTCCTTGAATGACTTTATTGAGAAAAGCATAACTTAAACTTTTATGATTCGGATGAGTATAGATGACTAAAACGTTCATTGGTCCACCTCTTTAATTATCATTTGATAACAAAATCGTATCATAACCTTTATTTAGTTGTCAAATGATAATTGTATTATGATAATTATTTTGTTAAAGTTTACACTAAGAGGTGATCGTTATGGACAAAGAAGCGTTTTTTCATAAATTAGTGACCTTTACGACGGCAGTCCATGAAGTAACATTCGACTTAACCAAAGATGTTAGACCGGAAGGTATTACGCCCGTTCAATATAGTATTCTGGAGTATATTGCGGTCAGCCAGCCTGTTACCCTCAGTCAAATTAGTGATTGTAAGAATATCTCTATGCCGAACACGAGCCGTGAGCTCAAGAAATTAACAGAAAAGAATCTTTGCGAAAAGCTGGATGTCGCAGAAGATCGGCGTAAGCAAATGATTCGGTTGTCTGACGCTGGACAAGCGATGATGAACAAAGCTTTTGAACAGATCGGCGAACGTTTCCTGGACCGGATCAAGGATTCTTCTACTGAAGAACTGGAAGAAATCAACCGAGCACTCGATGTGCTTCAGTCCAAGGTGTTTAATAGCGACAATTGAGCAGACTAAAAAACAGAGCAGCTGCCTCCATTATAGGAGAACCGCTGCTCTGTTTTTTTCGATCGTTTATTTGGCTGATTTATCAGCCCCACATTCAGCTAAATCGCCGAATCCACTATTTCACCAGTCCACCGATAAAGGACTCAAAATTGTCAGCCAAGCGTGTGATCTTGTATTTGTTATCTCGATCTACATGGATAACCTCGGGTTCGCCATCATTTCCAAACTCGCGGTAATCCAGCATGATTACTTCATTCTCAGAAGGACAATCACAAATCACCACACCAACCTCAGGATAACGTCCATTTTCAATCACAGTCCGGCTGCCTGAAGCTCCACACAGCGACTTATTCTTATCTCGTCCAATTCCAAGGATCCCTGAAATCGTAATAAATTCTTCTGTTCCCGGAATTGGGTACCGAGTGTTATGAGGAATTCCCCCATTATGTAGCTTCATCATTTCAACGTAGTATTTTGGCAGCTTAAAAACCAGCTCTTCTTCTACTGAAGCAATCAATGCATCTGTAGGCGATTCAGAGATATATTCTGAGAACGCATACTCGCTGTCATCCCAAAAGTTGGTGGTGTCGATCGCTACTACAGGCTTCTTTGCAGGTTTATTCACAGGCTTTTTCGTAGCTTTCTTAGCCAATTTTCGTTTGATCCATCCCAAAAACTCCAAGGTGTCCTCATCATCAGGCTCTAGCTCGTCTGCAATTGTAAATGCTTTTAAAGCTTCGTCGTACCGCTTCAGATAATAATAGGAAACTCCGATACGGTAATGCCAAAGCGGGTCACCTTCACCCTCTTCTTCAATGCTCAAATACTGCTCTAAAGCTTCTTCATATTGCCCGAGATTATTAAGCGCTCTGCCCAAATGACTAGTTAGTACATAATCTCTTTCCTCTTCAGGAATTTCCGTTATTGCATCCACGATTTCTTGAAATTCATCCTCTTCATGCCAAGTATCCAATTTTCCCAATAGCTCATCACTCATCATTAATACCTCCTAGTAACGATCACTCAAAATACCTATTAGAAATTATACCATTTATAGCCTATGCCCAGCCAATCACGCATCAAAGGCGAAATTTAGTTAAAAAAACAGACCACATAGCTCTTCTGCGGTCTGTTACGTATACACAAATTCATGAGCACCCCTCATTGCTTGTTTTCAATCCTCTGCATAAACTCTTCAACGGCGCTATAGCCAAGCTGCTTCAGATACCAGTTGTTGGCGGCAGCTTCAATTAGGCCGGCTACGTCACGGCCGGGCTGAAGCTGGATTTCAATATGCGGAATTTGGACACCGAGATAGTCTGTGAACTTCGGCTCCAGTTCGAGCTCATTATTCAAGGAATTTTCTCGCCAAGGAGACAACTCGATGTCGAGTACAATTCGCGTCTCATCCTGAAAAGCTCTACGCCCGTACTGGCGTACAACATTGATCAGACCAATACTGCGCAGCGCTAGGAATTCGCGGGTCGTCTCGTTATGTGTGCCGAGAAGCGTCGCCGGTCCCAGCTTCTTCAGCACCACGATATCATCCGCCACAAACCGATGGCCTCTTCTAATAAGCGTATGCGCGGTTTCGCTTTTTCCAATCCCTGACTTGCCCCTGAGTAGGACACCTATACCAGACACGTTTACACATACCCCATGAATTGAAAGCTCTGGCGCCAGCGCCTTCACCAGATAGGTATCAATCTTTGCGATGATCTCTGTCGTCGTCTCCTGCGTCCGAAGCAATGGGATGCCCTCTTCTTCGCAGAATAGAGTTAAATAAGGAATCTCCTGCTGACCTGTCGTCACAATAAAGCATGGTGGATGATACTTGACGATATTACCAATATGTAACTTGCGCTCTTCAACGCTTAGGGTTAACAGATAATTGATTTCCTTGCAGCCCAATACTTGTACCCGCTTCGTTGGGAAAAAATCAAAGTAACCCACGAACTCCAGACCAGGTCTATGCGCCTTTGAACGAGTGATTTCACGATCCATACAGCTAGCACCTGCAAGCACTTCCAGCTTAAACGTCTCTGTAAGGCTTTGAACGGTAGTCGATTTCAATGCTGTTCCCTCCTGTGGCTGCGTATCTCGAATACGCAATACGGTTAACGGGATATATTCAACGACAAATGGGATGATTCCTGCAAAATAAACAAAAGGCGTTCAATCACCGTTAAATGATTGAGCGCCTCTCGATTAGAACGTTCTATTTACTCGTTAATGTAAGTGTTGACTCGATTTTGAATCAGCTTGCTGACGTCTTCAGCGGATTTCTGACCACTCATATATGAATCAAATTCTTCAATTGCAATTGAAACGACCTTATGATCACTAGATAAATTCCTACTTGCTCCATCTAGAAGCTGATGTAATTCTTGGATTTTACTTTCTACAGTCTCAGCATCAAACTTCTGTTCTAGAAGAGGTAGTGTTCCCGCTACTGCCTGCTGCTTAGCATCATTAAGCTGTTTCTCCACAGCTCCCTTATGCATCGCAAACCCTTGTACGACTGATGAAGATTGCATTTCCTCGGAAAGCATGAACTTAATAAAGTTCCAAGCTTCATCTTGAACCTTAGATTTGCTGTTAATACCTAAAGTGAAATATGACTTAAATGAAGTTCCGCTATATTTTCCATTTACTGTTGGCTTTTGATATATTTTAAGCTTTGGATCAAGGACTTGGGACAGGCCTCCTATTGGATCGAAAAGGTTAGCATTGTTGAACAAGGTTTTGGTATAGTCGTACGTAAAATCATTACTAAGTACGCCCTCATCATACATCGATTTGATTTGCTTCATCATATCTCGAAACAGATCGGAATCGAAATTCGCTTGACCTTGATCAATGAGCTTATCATAATTAGCTTCTATATACTCCGCTAACATTTGAATCGGGAATAGATTAACAAATGCGAAATAATCCTCACCAACTTTTCCCTTAAGCTTCTTGGAAATATCTTTAAACTCATCCCATGTCCATGTCTGATCATCGATTTTAATGTTAGCTTGTTCTAACAACTCTGTATTCCCAGTTAGCGCGTCGATGACAAATGAGAATGGCATTGCATACAAACCATTACCATCTTGGGAGCCCTCAAAAATATTCTGATAGTACTGATTTCGATCAAAGTCAGCATCCTTATCCATCAGATCATAGAAATTAGTCAGCATGTTCTTGGCGACATATTTGTCCTGTGGTAGATCGTTCATTACGATCATGTCCGCCCCTTTGCCAGACATCATCTGTGTGCTCACTGTTTGTATATACTTCTCAACATCGCCCTTTGAGAATGCTTCTCCTGATTGACTCATTCCATCTTCATTCGTTTGGGGTCTAGCTAGATACTCTTTGATATCAATTTGTATATCTGGACGAATTTTTTTGTATTGCTTAACCGCCTCCTCTAAATAAGGAGTTACCGCCATAGTCGCAATCTCAATCTTCTTGCCATCCTGACCTGACTGTTCATTAGATGTTCCTTCTGTACCTGATCCCACGCTGCTGCTAGAGCATCCCGATAATACGACTATCATTGCTAATAAGGATAAAACCCATCTTCTTTTCAAATTCATTCATTCCCTTCAATATACTCGGATTCGATTACCTTCCTGAAGTGGTTCACTTGATTCAATAATGATCTCATCATCAGGACTTAAGCCGCTCACAGCTACAATCTCATCCTCGGTTGAATCACCCGTTACAATATAAGCCTTGCGTGCATTAAACGTATTGCCGAGTGAGCTTTTCTTCTCCTCAATTACAAAGACATAGCTCCCTGTTGTATCTTTATGAACCCATTTCTTTGGTAACACATAACCTTTTTCATTTGACTCCTTCTTTATATCCAGACTGACTTGTTCGCCGCCTTTAATACCATCATCGGAGACAGAAACGACAACCTGATAACTCGATTTATCGGATGAATCTTCTTCACTGCTCTCTTGGGATGCAGCTTTAATCTCTTCAATTACACCGTTAACCAGTGTATTGTCTTTCTGCAATCGAACAGAAACCTTAGATCCAATCTCGAATAATGCCGTATTATCCGACTCGACAGCAAATGAAAATTCGAAGCCCTTACCACTATCCATTAAGGTCAGGATTGTCCCCCCTTGTGAAGTATTCATACTATCCTCTGCTGTAATCTTTGTGACTTTTCCATCAAAGGGGGCAGTCAGTGTCTGTTTATCCGCTTTATCTTTGCGCAGCTTATTCATCTTTCTTTGCGCCAGTTCAAGATCCATACTATCCAGTTCAAGAGCTCGCTCTGCCTTGGCAATCACTTGCTCATCACCACCTATCAATGCATTGAGCATATCCTCCTCGAGAATCTCCCGATTTAGCTTTTGTTTCTTAAGCGCCGTTTCCTCTTGATAGATCTGTTCATCCAGATCAGAGCTATCAAATGTAACGAGCTTTTGCCCCTTCTTAACCTCAGCATTCTCTTTTACATGAACCTTCACAATTTTAGAGCCAGTCTCATTCAACAAATCCACCTGCTTCCGAGGTGTTAAGACTCCACTCCCTTTAACCTGATGAACTAATGATTTCGAGGTAAGTTTCTCCGTAACTACTTTGGGCAGCGTCATCGTTTCGAGTGTGCTGCTAAAGAAAGTCAAACCAGCCAATATCGCAAAGAATAATACAAACAAAACAGCCGTTAATCGTTGTCGCTTAGATGTGCTTGTCATCTCATTTCCCCTATCCTTTAATTCCAGAAAGCTCTATGCCCTCAATAAAATACCGTTCCGCCAAAAGAAACAAGAGAATCATAGGCATCATATACAAGACCGCAGCCGCAAAGGATACCCCAAGCGCATCTTCCTGCAGGCGAGATAGAAAAATGGACAAGGGCTGTAAATTGGCATCCTGCAGAAAGATCAGGGGCTGCTCCACCATATTCCAGTAATCTGCAAACAGCAGAACAATTAGCGCTGCCATGCCGGGTTTCACCATAGGCAAGACAATCCTGATAAAGGATCGGAAGTAACCTGCCCCATCCATTTGGGCTGCTTCCATATATGCCGTTGGAATTTGGAGCATAAATTGTCTGAGCAGGAACACACCAAACGCCGCAAATATCCCTGGTAAAATAATGGAGCTTGGACTATTAATCAGCCCTAGCCGATCGGACATGATATAGTTCGGCACAAGCGTGACCTGGAACGGCATGAGCATCGTGATCAAATACACAATAAATAAGGGCTCTCTGCCAGGAAATCGCAGCTTAGCAAATGCAAATGCCGCTAATGTTGCCACCACGACCTGGCCTATAATGATTGGAAACACCATAAATACAGAGTTCCAGAACATACGAAGAAATTGCGAGGTTGAAATAAGCACCTTATAAAATTGCTCCAGCGAAACCCAATCTGGAATCAGCTTCAAATTCACAAAATCGTTCATCTGTGTATTACCTAACATGCCGTAATTCAGCATAATTTCCTTCTCCGTCATCAAGGAGCTTACCATTGTGAGCACAACCGGAAATAGCATTACCAGCGCGATTACGGCTAAGATAATAGTAAGTAGCAGTGTTCTTATCTGTTTCTTGTTCATCTACACCCCTCCCTTTACTCCATAAATGAACGGAACTTATGTTCAACTCGGAAGAGCATCAACACAATGACTAAAATACAGAGCACCATTAAGAAAGCTGCAGCCGACAGCTTCTGAATATCGAGCGATAAGAACATATTGTTCATATAGTGCTGGAGCATATAGATACTGTCATGAGGATAGTCACCCGCAACTAAATAAATTTCCCGAAATACCTTGAATGAGTTCAGAATCGACATCAGCATCACTAAAAATCCTGTCGGTATTAAATAAATCAAGGTGATCTGGTGCTTACGAGCCCAGCTTGCACCTTCCAGGTTTGCTATCTCATAATATTGATCTGGGATATTTTGCAGTCCAGCCAAGAATAGAACCACATTATAGCCAATGTTTTTCCATACATAGATAAAAATAATGACCCCTTGCGCCCACTCTGATTTCATCCAATCGATCCGCTCAATTCCAATCCACTCTAATGCATGATTGAAAAAACCATTCCAGTCGAATAGGATCTGCCATACGAGCACAATTGACGCTACTGGAACAACCAGTGGCAGTACATATGAGGTACGCAGCCAATTCCGAAGATAGACTCGTTTGTTAAGCAGCATGGCAAGAGCAAGTGACAACAGAATAAGGATCGGAACACCAATTATTGTGAACCAGAATGTATTCCCTGCCGCCTTTTGAAAGGACGAGCTAGCTAATAGGCTCTGATAATTGGCAAACGATAACCCTGCCTCACCACTTGGATTCTCAAATGAAAATACAACACTTTGACCAAACGGAATCAAATAAAATAGCGCAAACCCGATCAAACTCGGAGCAAGAAAGCAGAACGCCACAAGAATCTCCTTGCGAGCCAAATATGAAATTCTCACAGCCTCAACCTCCTTTCGAGCTTGTTCCATACAAGCAACATGTTTACCGTACAAATAACTATTCTATAGATCAGCTTCGGTATTAATTTGGAGCAATTGTGGAAAAAGTATGGAAAAGCCCGCTTGAAAGGACAACTTTGTTAGAATAATAGATGTATTGGTCAGGAGGTCTGTTGATGAAGAACTATCAAATCGCAATCGTTGAAGATGATTGCCATATAAGAGATATCGTTGAGAACTATTTACAGAAGGAAGGCTATAGCACCCTATCGTTAGGTTCAGCAGAAGAAGCGCTCATGTTATGGAACACAGAGCGCCCGGATATGTGGATTCTAGACATCATGCTTCCAGGTATGAATGGCTATGAATTCTGCAAACAAATTCGCAAGGAAGCCGAAGTTCCTATTATTATGATCTCTGCTCGTGATGAGGAAGTAGATAAGATACTTGGACTTGAGCTTGGAAGCGATGATTATTTAACTAAGCCTTTCAGCCCACGTGAGCTGGTCGCACGAGTAAATCGTTTATTCCATCGGCTTAACTCCCTTACAGAAAGATCAGAACAGAGTATAGTCTCTTCTAAATCAAACGACCTCATCATCGATGAGCTTCGTCTAGTATTAGATAGTCGTCTGGTTTACTGGAGGTCTAAAGAAATTGAAATGACGGTGAAGGAATTTTCATTGCTTCATACCTTAGCAGCGCAACCGAATCGTGCTTTTTCGCGCAATGAGTTGTTAACATTAGTGTGGGGGGATGACTATTTCGGCAGCGATCGAGCGATTGACGATTTGGTCAAAAGACTTCGTCGTAAAATGGAAGACCTGCCTCTTGAAACCGTTTGGGGCTATGGTTATCGAATGCGCGTGGATGGAGTGAAGACATAACATGAAACTAATCTATAAGCTTCATTTATCATTTGGAATATTACTGGTGTGTGTACTCGTGCTTACAGCTACATTCGTTTATCCTCTACTAATGGACACACTAATCAATAATCAAAGAGAAGAGCTAAGATCACAAGGCAGTGCAATGATGGAGTTGGTCAATTCGTTACCTGTTCAAGACCTAACACCTTCCCAGTCAGCAGCAGCTATCGTACAGCCGGCTCAAGAAATTAATAGATCCGTCGATGCGTTACTCATAGAGCCGAATCGTAATATATTATTTAGTACAATGACTGAAGCGCAGACACAGACATGGCTACCGCTCATTGAACAGCACTCAAGTCACAATCAGCAGGATTTATGGGAAAATGGACAGGAGAAATATATTGTTGAGACCTTAACTTCTAATCCACAGAATCTTGATCCAACTAGTGCTGTAACCGCAGCCACCCTTGTCTTGTCTACACCGCTAAGCAAAGTAAAATCATATCAATCAGAGCTTTTTACAAGAATGATGTTCATTATGGTGATTGGGGGCACTATTGCCTTTGGCCTAAGTTTATTTATTACCAAACGTCTCGTTACTCCTCTAGAGAAATTAAAGCTTGAGCTCAAAAAAGTTGAAAAACGCCAATTCGATGAGGTGCAGCTCATTCAAACTGGCGGGGAAATTGGTGAGGTAGCCCTAAGTGTCCATCATCTCGCAGGAGAACTTAAACAATACCATCATGCTCAAAGACAATTTTTCCAGAATGCTTCTCATGAACTTAAGACCCCACTAATGACGATTCAAGGTTATGCAGAGGGAATACGAGATGGTATTTTCACCGGGGATCGTGCTGACAATGGTCTTGATGTCATCTCAAGTGAATGTGAACGACTTAAGGGAATTGTTACAGAGATGATCTTGTTAGCCAAGCTTGAAAGTGAAGATGGTATTTTTGATCAAGAAGAAGTGTCAGTAGAACAATTAATCGATAAAACCGCCGATCGAATACGTCCATTAGCTATAAATGAGAGAGTTGACATCAAAGTAAAGTACGAAGTGGATAACCCGAGAAAGCTTCATATTCATGGAGATTCGGAAAAACTCTTACAAGCAGTACTAAATATTATGAGCAATGCGATCAGACATGCATCACAAGCCGTGGATATAGAAATTTCGGAGCAGGATGGACAAGTGCAGATCGATGTCATTGATGATGGTCAAGGTATTCCTGATCAATTACTGCCTCAGCTATTTCAGCGTTTTATTAAAGGTAAGAATGGAGAAACGGGACTTGGACTCGCCATTTCACGTGCAATTGTTGAACGGTGCGACGGTACTATATCCGCTCATAACGGAGAGCATGGTGGAGCTATCTTTCGAATGAGTTTTCCTTCAAAATAAATGTCATTCTAATCCTCAAAGACTGTCATCGAATTGAATGCGAACTCTTTCTACGATGCCGCTCAGACAGCTCTATACTTTGCATGACTTTTTTGGCAAAGAGCCATACTAACCCTCACAGACTATGACTATCCCGAAGGAGAGTACTGATGAGCGAACAACAATGGCTGATTCCAGCAACTAAGGGATTGGGCTTCAAGTTGGACAAAGGGCAGATCGTCCGGGTAACCGATGTAGAAGGAGAGCAGGTAGCCGATTTCGCTGCTTATAACGCCGTTCGCCCTAATGAACGGATTGACCCCGGTGTAACGATAGATGCTCTAGGCAAGATGAATGTTCTTCCGGGGGACATCCTCTATTCCAACCAATACAGACCACTGTTTACTATTATTAAGGATACTGTGGGCCGCCATGATTTCATTAACTCTGCCTGTCGTCCCGAGATGTATGAGGTGCTGTATAACAAAAAGAATCACGCCAGCTGCTACAATAACCTGAATGAGGCGCTGGAGGAGTTTGGCCTGCCCGCTCCCGATCAGCATTATCCATTTAATCTTTTTATGAATACTGTCATTGATCCTTCTGGAAAAGTCAGCGTGGAGCGACCGCTTTCTAAAGCTGGGGATTATATTGAGTTGCGGGCTGAGATGGATCTGATCATTGCCATATCGGCTTGTCCCTGCTCCGAAAGTGTCTGCAACGGGTATAAATGTACACCGATTGCCGTGGAGATCCTTTAGAGTATGTCGCAAAGAGGTTCGTGCCAAATGGCTCGTCTTCTAACTTACCTACTTCTTGAATAGAATGACTTGTACAAGTTAACATCTCATTCAAGGAGCGATGACCATGAATAGCTTTTTAACCTATATCGTACTCGGAATATCGTTATCTGCACCGATTGGTCCCATCAATGCAGCCCAGCTCGACCGGGGAGCGCGGATGGGATTTTTCCAATCCTGGATGATCGGACTGGGGGCTATGTGTGCGGATTTAGTGTATATGCTACTCATTTACTTTGGACTAGCCCACTTTCTGAATACCCCGTTTATGAAAACCTTCCTGTGGACATTCGGCAGCTTCGTTCTCCTTTATACCGGAATTGACACCTTAAAAAATTTCAATGCCGTGCCTGGATCCGCCTCACGAGGTGCACAGACCGGCACTAGCGCCTTCCGTTCAGGCTTTTTGATGGCACTAATGAACCCACTCAGCATTCTGTTCTGGTTAGGTATCTACGGCTCCATTCTGGCCAAAAGCATAGAAAATCAACATTTCGATCAGGTGCTGTGGAACAGCATCGGTATTTTTGTCGGCATCCTACTCTGGGATGTGGTGATGGCGATGCTGTCTAGCTTCTTTCATCGGTTCACCGGCCCTTCTATGCTCCGGTTCATTTCCCTTGCCGCGGGGATTTGCCTTCTTGGTTTTGGCATCTACTTCGGTTCTCAGGCATTTATACAGTTGTTTGGCTAATATGTTTAACAAGCAAGGGCTTTTCTAGGCCTTCACCCATCTCCCTCCCTTCGCATAGGATGTTTTGAACCTAACGAGGAGGGTGTTTTTGGATGGCCCATTTGAACACAAAGGTCTGGCTCGATGAGCATCTAGCTGAGCTGACGTACTGGCAGCAGGATGCTTTTCGTCAATTTACATCTATGATTGCAGATCCCGAAGGCAAATATCCCTGTATTCCAGGACGTCAGGGGTTTCTGTCCAATCATTTGCGTTTTGGCTTCGTAGCTGATCCACGAAGTGAAGAGTCTGCAATAGAGGTCGCTCAATTACTTCATCAATATGGGGAATGCTCGAGGGATACCGGCAAATATGCTTCCCTTGTTCTATTTTTTGAAACTCCGGAAGATTTGGCGGAAGGTTTCTCCATTGAGGAATATGAGAATTTGTTCTGGTCCATTCTGGGCCGCGTCAGCGCGGTAGACACGGTGCCTTGGCCGAATGAAATTTCTACAGATCCCTCCCATCCTTCGTGGGAGTTCTGCTTTGATGGGCACCCGTATTTCGCGTTCTGCGCAACCCCGGCACATGAGCTGCGGAGAAGCCGCCATACCCCTTATTTTGTCATTGCTTTTCAGCCGCGTTGGGTGTTCGAGAATATTAATGATTCTACCGCATTTGGCCGCAATATGAAGAAGCAGATCCGCAAGAAGCTTGCTGACTACGACAGTGTTCCCGCACATCCCTCCCTTCAATGGTATGGGCAGGAGAGCAATTTAGAATGGAAGCAATATTTTCTGCGAGATGATGAAAGTGCGCCGTCTAAATGTCCATATACTTATATGAAGAACAAGTTCAAAGCAATAGGAATTAAATTTCACTCTTAAGCGCTTATGAGGTTTGTCCGCGTTTTTTCAAGAGGTGCTCCCTAAACCAGGTAATCAACGCAATGACACAGATGATCAGAAGGCTGGACCAGAAGCCGGGACGGCCCCCTTTTTCAAAAAGTGTACCTGCCACGGCAGTAATGATCAGCGCCATAGCGACCATGGATCTAATCCAACCGCCCATCTTTGGTCTCAATAACTTAAGGAAAGAGGCAAGGATAAATAGCCATGTGTACAAAATAACTAGACCAGCCGCCGTGGTGATATGCTCAAAAATTTGCTTTGGCAGAAACAAGCTCAGTACAATTGTCACGCACAGGCCCAGCATATTAATACCAAGCGCGTAGAGCGGCATCTTTCTTTTTCCTTTGGTCACCGCCAGCCAAGAAGGAGCATCTTTATCCTCGGCCAAGGTTACCAGCATAGTCGAGACCGCATACAATGAAGCCACTAAAATAGAGAACCCGGCCACGATCATTACCCCGTTCAGTACATATACAAGAATAGGTAGTCCCATCGCTTCAAGTGCAGCAATAATTGAGCTTTGATCAGGTCTCACTTTCTCAGGGCTCACGAATAATAATGCAAGTCCTATCGACAGTACATAGAGCAGGGTCACGCCCAGCAGCATAAACCTGCCTGCTTTCGGAGCTTCTTTTGAGTCGCGTAGGTCCATCGCCATAAAGCCCATCACCTCAATACCCCCAAAAGCATAGAACGCATAAAGTAACCCTTTCCAAGCACCCATCCATCCTTTATTCAGCCATGCTGCCGAACTGTGAACCGTATCCCAATTCCCCCTTCCCCTCAAAAGGGCAACCACGGCGACCACGATGAACATCAGTACCGCGGCGATTTTGATCATGGCGAATAGATTTTCCGCTTTGTTAATCCCCTGGCTACCTAGAATAATGACCAGCAGACCCAGTACAGCATAAATTGCGGTAAAAACCCAAAGCGGCCAACTCGGAAACCAGACCCGCGAAAACAGGCCCAAAGCAGTCAAGGTGCTGCCGAGTATTAGAATTTCTGAGCACCAATAGATCCAGCCCATACCAAACCCGGCCCAGCGGCCAAAAGCCTCTTTGGCATAACTACGAAAAGAGCCCTTTTGAGGATTTTGTATAGTCATTTGGGCCAGCGACTCATAGACGAACAGAGTTGCCACAGCCGCCAACACAAAAATAACCAACACCAATAATCCGCTCTTACGGATAGCGATGCTGGAACCAAGAAAGAATCCCGTGCCAATCGTGCAACCTACACCAAATAAAGTAAGCTGCCACCAAGGTAGCTTGCCAGTTGGAGTACCCATATGTATATCCCTCCGTCTGGTGTTACTATGCGTTATCGGGTGTTATTTTATTCTGATATAGGCTTAGGCAGGCAAAAGAAGACCCGACTTCCTGTTCAACAACAAGCGAGTCGGGTCTTCTACAGTTAGAATGGTCAGCGCCCTAGTTATTTACGGGCATCTGAGGAGATCCGGCAGCGGGAACATAGGCATCCAGCATCTGCTGTATTACTGAAACCTGAAGCTGCGGAACCTGATAATAGGCATGTTTGTTCTGATAAAGAAACAACTCATATCCCATTTCAATAAAATGCTGCACCTGTGAAGCCAGCACCCGACGCAACGCTGGGTTCGTCACTTCCGGTGAAGACATGGCCAGCAGTGAGGCATGGGATTTGATTAGACCCAGCATATACCCGCTGACGCCCGCATCTTTCACATCCGCCAGTGACGAGTTAGGCTTCTTGGGCGGGGCCGGTTGGAGGCCGTAAACCGGCTGTGTCATATTCGGGATAAGATAGGTAGCCGTTTCCTGGCTTGGCTTTTGCCCTGTCTTAAAGCATTGGCAGGTCAAGTTGTACTGATCCAGCATGAAATTGTACTGCCGATCCAAGATAGACAATAGCTCTTGATCCTGTACAAAGGTTCTGAACATCATGAACTGGTCCAGTAAATTGATCTGGCAGGACAATACCTCGTGCACATCGAACATTTCGTGGGCGCCGTGGCCTAGCTGCTGTCCACCCATCTTCATGCTTCCTGACTGTAATTGCTGCTGCAAAGTATATTCTCCTTTGTTCTTAGATGAGTACCCTCTATAATATGAAGGATCAGGTAGCCAATTATGCACGCAGTTATATTTTCATCCCTCCATATCTAAGTCAAAGTGCCTCACTTACTGCAACCTTCTTATTTTGAATCCGAAGATTCCTTCTATGTGTCGTGAATAATCCGAAGTACCCTAGCGTTACGAGGATACAGATTATAACATCAACTACAATTAAGTTCTGATAATTCCCAAAATAATCGAAGGATAGGCCTCCGATTAATACACCTACTATACCGCCGCCCTGGTGCATGAGAAGTAGAACACCGGTATGTTTTCCTTTACCCTTTGCAAACTCATTAATGACAAGCATTCCACCTGGTAATGCACTTAAGTAGGTAATTCCGAACGCTATAGCAAAAAGAATAGGTGAACTTCCCAAGTGCATAAAGAGGAAAGCAAAACCTATAATACGAATGCCATACAATAGAGACATCATCATTAATTTATTGTATCGGTCCAGAAAATAGCCGCAAATGAGTGCCCCCGTGATTTCCATAATACCAAGGATGCTCATAGATAAGGCGATCATGCTTGGTGATACATCTGCCAACTGATGTATGGCTACCAAATTCATCTCGACGGATCCCATATTGATACCGCAGGTGAACAGCGCAATCGCGACTACGACAAAGATAGGAAGAGAAATAAATTTTTTGGACGGTGGAGTTACTCTAGGTGATGTATCTTGACCTTCGACTTCTATTGAACGATCCGAAGGAGCTCTCTCCGTATTTTTCTGTTGTGAACTCTTAATTCCTAACCAAATTACGGGAAGTGTTACACAAACACCTAGGATAAAAGAAGCCATAAAAGCGTTTTTCCAAGTCAACCAGTCCATGGATACGAAAATGGGTGTAATAATCGCTAACCCTACAGAAGAGGCACTCGCCAGTAAGGCCATTGCCTTAGCCCGATGATGCCGAAACCATTCAAACATCAATATATAATTTGTCGTCGCCCCAATACCTGCCAAACCAGAGATAACACCGTATCCAATAAAAAAGACAATAGGATGGTGGCCTAACACGACAATACCAGTACCCAAAGTACTCATGATTGCACTTAACATTAGTATCTTCTTTGTGCCATAACGATCCACGAGCCAGCCCCCCAAAGGCGCGCATACGGCTACGATGAATAAATTGGTGGACCATGCCATTGAGATGAATCCCCTGCTAATCTGTAAATCCGTCGATATTTGCACCTGAAAAAAAGACAAGCTGAAGCGAGTCAATGCACCAATAAATCCAATAACCCAGAGAGATCCTAATCCAATCCATGCATACCTGGATTCCTTAAACCATGTCGTTTCCATTATGGTTTCCACCCCTGTCTATTATAAAAGATACCGATTGGTATCTTTTATAATAGCATAGATGCTTTTCTTTGCAACAGAATAATTTCATTTGATATACTATGTGTACATATACAATTAAGGGCGGAGGATGACAATGGAAAAGGGTGAGAAGACTCGCAATTACATCATAGCTAAAGCCGCTGAACTGTTTAACCAGAAAGGATATTCGGGCTCATCCTTATCTGATATAACAGAATTGACAGGCATTAAGAAAGGTGGCATTTATCGTCATTTTTCCAGTAAGAATGAGATTGCATATGAAGCCTTTAGCTATGCGGGTAGTATTGTGGGGGCCCAACTAGCTCATGCCATTAGTCAGCAAGAAACGGCCTCTGGCAAGCTATTAGCTTATTTACATGTGTACGAGAAAGTAGTTGAAGCGCCACCCTTTATTGGGGGGTGCCCGCTCCTCAACACGGCTATTGAAAGCGACGACAGTCATCCAGGCTTACGTGAAAAAGCCCAGCAGGCCCTAATAGGCACACTGGAATCCAAAAAGAAAATCATTTCTGAAGGTGTACAAAGTGGTGAATTCAAAGCAGATCTCGACATTGAGGCACTAGCTACCTTCTCCCTTTCCATCATGGAAGGCGGCATCATGATGAGTAAGCTCGAGGGCAATAATCGGCATATACGGATGAATATCAACAGCTTTGCTGCTTATTTAAAAAAAGAGTGTCTACGCGAACCTAGTTAGTTCATTCAAAACTTTTTTAACATACAAAGATTTTAAAATAAAAAGGAGCTTCGTCACTACTCACGAGGCTCCTTTAGCTTAATCTTATTTCCTTAACTTTATTTATGTTCCAACCACTGACATTCTGTGATTTCTATTTCTGTAAATGTTGCTTTAAATGACGAATCCTCTGGGCTACAAGCATATAAACCAAAGTTGATATGCTCACTCCCTTCAAACAAATGAAAAATACGCATCTGCTTAAAGGTAATCCCATCTAAAGAGTTTTCAACGCAGAAGTCACTCCCACGTCGACTTAATCTGTAATACATTGTTTTTATTGTTGCGTCGAGATCTGTGGTTGCCCAGTCTGAATATCCATGATTCGTAACCACACTACCCAATCTTTGATATTCTTCATTCTCATATTCAATCGATGCCTTGAACCAATTGTCACTGTCCTGATAGACAATTACTCCACACTGGTCAAATCTATGAGCGCTGTCAAAATCAGTTTTCACTTTAAAAGAAAAGTATTTCTCATCCGTCTTCATTAGCAGCGCAGGTGCATTATCGTTCCTGAACCCATAATAGGTGCGTTGCCAAAAATCCGTATTAGGCTCAGTTATAATTTCAATCTTCTCATCTGTAATAGAAAAAGTGTTTACTGGATACTGCCAAAAAAGATTTTCTTTTAAAAAGTTCATCTCACTGCTCCTTATCTAGGTCCCTCTTTACCCTTGAATGTCCCTTCTGGCATCTTGCTCGGCGAGAATCTCTTTGTCCTCCGCGTTATCTCTCGTCACTTTCTGAACGCCAACGGCACTATATGAAATCAACAGAATAACAGCTATATAATACCCCTTTACATTCAATTGAAATGGAGCATTGTACAGACCAATAAAGAACATTACATACCCAATAACCAAGCCTGCAAAAGCCATAATTGTGAAAGCCCCTGTATTTCTCATCCTGTGTTTCGGATTTTCTAGCTTAATTTCTTTATCCTCTGAATTGTCTCTAACGACCTTTTGCACAACGATACAGCTAATCGTAATTAACACCATGCAAAGCAAATAATACCCTTTCACGTTCAATTCCCAATCGTCGTTGTACACCCCCAAACAGAATAGAAAAAGACCTGCAGCCAATGCAAAATACGATACCCCTGTGAAAGCAGCTGTGTTGCGTTTACGATACCTCTGATTCATCCGACGATTCCTCTCCCAATACAGAATTGAATGGTGTTATAGCCTTCTTCACTATACCGTGGAACATCGGTAAAATTCTACCATTAATTAGGTTGTTTTGTGAAACACAAAGAAAACGGTCTCAGTCCCAGGCAATTCAGGACTAAAGCCGCCTCCTATATTTTCTGCAACTTTATGATTTAGAAAAAATGCTACTCCCTTTCCTGATCCACCAATTGCTGCTGTGCGAGACGAACCATCTCGCGGACCATCGATCCACCAATTTTTCCACCAATCTGACCCACTGATTCTGTGCTCAAATGTCCATTCTCACCGTGTTCCAATGGGATACCAAGTTCTTTTGCGACTTCATATTTCACATCATCAGGCCGCTCCGGATCTACATCATAACCCTCGCGACGCATCACCTCGGCCTTAAACGTTTGCATCCCGCGATTGACTCCCGGCACTACATATTTCCTGTTTCTTCTGGACATCCCTTATCCCCTCCTAACATGTTTTAAGTAACATGCCCGGAAAACGAAATCTCCACCCTTGTTGATTTGCTCCGATTATTTCCAAGAGGGCTCTGAAAGGCCATCTGCTGTCAGGGTGCTTGCCCTCTGTTTCTTATACATAAATTTTGCTTGAAGGTGACGTTACGTCACCTGCTATACTAACTGAGAACAACACGCTGGAGCAATCGATTGGATGTGAGGAAAGGATGTACAAAGAGAACTATTTAACGACAGGGCAGCTTGCAAAGCGTACAGGAATAACGGTCAGGACATTGCGATATTACGATCAGATTGGGCTTCTAATTCCAGAAAATCATCACGCGGGATCGATAAGATCTTATAACATGAAAGACCTAGAAAAATTGCAGCAAATTCAAACGTTGAAATACTTAGGGCTATCACTTCAAGAAATAAAAGACATCTTAGATGCAGAGTCGCTATCCATAGGGGAGATCAGACATTCGTTACAAGCACAGCTCGATGTTCTACAGAGAAAAATCACTCATACGGAGCATGTAGTTCATGCAATACGAGATGCTATGCAAATGTCGGTCAATCGGTCTGATTGGAACCACTTAGCAAATGTTATTCAAACCTTGCAGAGTAAGCAAGATTGGGGGGAACAGTATCGGACGGCGAGCCGCTTGCAAACGCGGATACATCTTTATGACAAGTTCAGTACAAATCCGCAAGGCTGGCATAATTGGGTCTTTGAACAACTGGAGGTGCACCCTGGAGCCCACATTCTAGAGTTAGGCGGCGGCGATGGGACCTTTTGGATAAGAAACGCCGAACGAATTCCAAGCAGCTGGCGCATCACACTTACTGATATTTCGAGCGGGATGGTAGAAGAAGCACGTAGCCGCTTAGGAAGTAAAAGTTCACAGTTTAAGCTCTTATCTGTTGACGCGCAACAAATCCCCTTCCACGATGAGCATTTCGATGTGGTTATCGCTAACAACATGCTGTATCACGTGCCGGACATCCCTAAAGCGATCCACGAGATACACCGCGTACTAAAGCGAGGGGGTATAATATGCACCTCTACAATGAGCACTCAACACCTACAAGAGATTGAACAATTGGCGGTCTCGTTCGACCCCGACCTTCATGTATTGGATCAAGCTATTAAACGATTTAATCTGGGTAACGGAGAAGACCTGCTGTCTTCTTGCTTCTCCGATCTTCGGTTACTACGTTACAACGACCGTCTGTTAGTCGACGAAGCTGAACCCCTGATTGAATATATGATATCGACCCCGATGAACGCAAAAGAGCGACTTGTCGGTGCGGCTATAGACGAATTTCGAAAACACGTCAATCGGCTTCTACAGGAGAATGGAGCCCTCGAAATGACTAAAGAAAACGGGATTTTTCTAGGGAGGAAATGAGATGAAGGCACAGCATTACAACCCAAGAGTACGGATCGTAAAAGAGGAACTTCTATCGGATAACTGGTACACCTTAAAGAAGATCACATTCAAGTATGAAAAAGAAAATGGACAATGGGAGACACAATCCCGTGAAGTGTATGACCGAGGCAACGGAGCGACCATTCTACTCTATAATCGACACAAACAAACCATCGTACTTACGAGACAATTCCGAATGCCTACTTATCTAAACGGCAATGTGACTGGAATGCTTATCGAAACCTGCGCGGGGCTACTCGATAAAGAAACACCAGAAGAAAGTATTCTGAGGGAAACGGAGGAAGAGACGGGGTACCGTATCGACCGAGTGCAGAAAGTTGGCGAGGTCTATATGTCACCAGGATCTGTTACCGAAACCCTTCACTTCTTTGTAGCTGAGTATAGTGATGTCATGACAAAAGGTCCGGGCGGGGGACTTGAGGAGGAACAGGAAAATATTGAAGTAGTGGAACTTCCGTTTGCTCAAGCGCTTGACATGGTCCAAAGCGGCGAGATTCGTGATGCTAAGACGGTACTGCTGCTCCAATACGCTCAGATCCAAGGTCTCTTAAAGGTAAAATCGAAACCGCTGCATATCCTTATCGCTGGCCCATATCGTTCTGGAACCAATGATGATCCAGTATTAATCGAGGAAAATGTCAAATACATGAATAAAATTGCTCTTCAAGTTTACGAGGCTGGGCATATGCCAGTGCTGGGGGAGTGGTATGCTTTGCCTCTTATTGCTACAGCCGGTTCCACTAATCTAGGAGACGACGTTTTCAACCGGATTTTCCATCCTTCTTCCATTCGCCTGCTTAATTACTGTGATGCCGTGCTTCGAGTTGGAGGATCATCTCAGGGTGCCGATGAAATGGTACAGGTTGCGCAAGAGAAAGGATTGTTGATTTACGAACGGCTGGATGAACTTCCGTTATTGTGATAATAAGCATTTTTTTCTGTCTGATGATGCACTCTTGATTTAAGTCAATGCCCGCCATACTACTCCTAATTACAATGAAAATAAAAAGTCCTTTAGGAGGCTATCTATGGCTATCTCAGAAAAAGATCTATCGAATCAGCGAAAGTCCGCTTTAACTGCTGGAATCTCACTTATTATCATGACCCTTGCCTCATTTTTTTCGTATGGCTTTGTCCATGGGAATCTTGTTGTTCAGGGCGATGCCAGCGTCACATTCAATAACCTTGTGTCATCCACTAACCTTTTCAAAGGTGAAATTTTGGGTTGGATCATCATTATGATTACTGACATCCTGGTCGCCTGGGCGTTTTATGTGTTTCTAGAACCGATTAACCAAAAGCTATCATTACTCGGCGCCTGGCTTCGTCTAACCTATTCCGCTATATTGGGAGTCTCTATACTTAACTTGATAGTTGTGCTGCTGCTCACGGGAAATACAATCGACTTTTCCTCATTAAAAATCGAACAGACTCAAGCATTTATAATGTTATTTCTGGATGCATTTCAATTGATTTGGTCTATGGGATTGGTCGTTTTTGGCGGGCATCTGTTAATTGTGGGATATGTGGCTTTAAAATTTGGCATCATCCCTAAAGTAATCGGCATCTTATTGCTGCTTGCTTCAATAGGTTATATGATCATTCATCTAAGCAAAATATTTCTCCCACAATACGAAGGGGTCATTACAATATTAAATTATATTTTTACTATTCCTATGATTGTAGGAGAACTAGGCTTTGGGATATGGCTGCTGCTTAGAGGAGGAAAACTCCACAAAACTGTATGACTTTCTTTTTAGTTATTACTGGAATGAACCCGCTTCTTGATTCTACTTAATGACTCTGGTGTCATCCCCAGATAGCTGGCCAATTGATGCTGAGGTACGCGAGTGAGTAAGTGAGGTCTTTTTCGCAACAAAGCTTTGTAACGTTCTTCAGGATTGGAAGCGATAAATGAAGTTAATTCGTCCTGTACCTCACCTAAGTTTTCCTCTACCATTTTGCGGATCATCGTTTCCAATTGCGAGTGTTTGTGAAGCATGTCTTGTTCCGCATTAAGTTCACCAACCACCAATGTGCTATCTTCTAGACAGGTTAAGGTGTACGCAGAGGGCTTACTTTCTTGATGCCGATTAAAAATCGAAGCCGCTTGCTCTTCTGTGTAGAAATTAGATGTGACTTCTTTTCCCGATTCATCTATCGAGTACTGCCTAACACAACCTTTTAGCACGAAAAAACATTTTGTGGGAACATCTCCTTGTCTAAGGAGCACTGTCCCCTTTTTAAATTCCTCTATAAGGATACCCTCAACAATATCCTGCTGATCCTCTTCGTTAAGAGATGTAAATTTACTCATATACTTATACAATATATTTTTCATCTCTCTCTCCAATCTTCCGAAGTTAATGGCCCGCTTATGATGCGCTTGAAGCTATTTATGCTCCCGTGAGGGAGTCTCTTTCCTAATTATACTAGCTCATACTAAAACAAATGCAACCTCTCAACTCTTCATACGCCGCACAGCTGTGTCCACTAGTGAGCCTCATATTCGGAAGATCCCCAAAACAAGGAGGCCCAACAGCCATTTCATGACTGTTGGGCCTCCCTTATCCTGTAACTTACTTGTTCGCTAAGAAAGCATCGATTTGCGCTTGCAGCTCAGCTTGGATTTTATCAATGCCAGCTGATTTCAGCTGTTTGTTCAAATCTGCAAGGCCTTTGTCGATATCTTTAATTACGCCGTACTCAAGCGGAATGGCATAGCGGAGCATTACATTGCCCACATTGGCAATTTCCGTCTTCACTTTGCTATTGTCGAATACAAAGGTTTCAAGGGTATAGTGGTAGACGTTAGCTTCCCAGCCCTTAGCCAGATCGTTAGCTTCTTGAGGGAATGCTTCATTGTCAAGGTTGAGTGGCGAGTTGAAGTTCCAATTAGAGAAGCCGGTAAAGTTCGGATTTTTGTCGAGTGCTTTATATTTGGTGTCGCCAACCGGTTCATAGTGCACGCCACTAATTCCGTACATCATCAGGTCGTGCAGTTCTTTATCGTTTTGCATCAGATCGATCAGCATCAAGGAACGTTCTACATTTTTAGAAGTCGCATGAATCGACGTACCGTTTTGTGTAGAAATCGCCACTGATTTTTTCTTCCCTTGGTTAATATCAGCCAACGCTACTTCATAAGGAGAATTTTCTTGGCGCATTAAAGCCATGAGTGCTCCAAGTGTTCCGTTATTATGCGTAATCGAGGCGGTTTTACCTGCTTTAAAATCCGCCTGATGATCATTTTTACTGTTCAGAACGTTTTTCGACCAAGCATTGTTATCAGCGAGATCTTTGTAATACACGAGTAGATCTTTGAACTCTTGCGTTTCATAGACGTTAAAGACTTTACCTGTTTCATCGGTCAATTTGAAGGCAAATGGAAGATCTAGATCAAACATATTCCATTCGTTTTGCTGCTTCAATAATACACGGTCCAAGTTATGATATTTCCAGTCTCCCGTTTCCGGAGTGAACGGTGTAATTCCTTTTTCCTTTTCTGCTATCGTCTTCAAATAAGTAGCATATGCTTCCGGGCTGTTGATTTCGGGAAGATTGTATTTCTTACGCAAATCTTCACGATAGAGAATCAGCTTTTCAACAGATTCCCCTCTGTTTTGTGGAACCATGTACAGTTTGCCGTTTACTTTTGCCTGATCCCAGCTCACATCTGACATAGCTTCCTTAGTTTTTGGCATATATTTGGTAATTAGCTCATCGGTTAATTCTAGAAATCCGCCTTTCAGTGCCTGATCATTATAACCAGCCCAGTTTGCCGAATAGATGAGATCAAAATCTTCATTTGCCGCCAGCTTCAGTGGATATTTTTGAGCCCAGTCAGACCAGTCCAAGAACTCGCCCTCAAGGGTCGCATTAATTTTTTCTTTCAGTTTCTTATTAATTTCAGCAAAAACACTATCATAGTCTATCGGTTTAGGCCCAACGAAGATCATTTTCAGCTTTACTTCTTTAGAGGTGTCTATGGTATCTGAAGTTTCGGCTGCATTCGTTGCACTCGCTGTTTCTGTAGGCTCACTTGTTACCTCAGCGGCATTATTGGTAGCCTTAGCGGGTGTATTGGCGTTGTTGTTGCCACCACCACATGCGCTCAAAATCATTACGAAGGTTAAAACGAGTGCGAGCATAATGAATCTATTTTTTCTCAGCATTTCAAGCCTTCCCCCTTGTATTAATTATATTGATAAACCGGATTTCCCCGGGTTCATCCTTTTACAGCGCCAATCGTCAAGCCTTGAACGAAATATCTCTGAACGAATGGATAAGCGAGCAGAATCGGACCTGTAGCTACAACCGTCATTGCCATCTTCAAGCTCTCGCTTGGGATCGATGTGGTTACGACTGCTCCTGCACCCATCATGGCTTTTCGCATGCCATCCATATTGCCAAGCATTTTGTACAAATAATATTGAAGCGGCATCAGCTTCTCATCGGAAATAAATAGAAGGGCATTGTACCAGTCGTTCCAATAGGCAAGAGCCAGAAACAAACCAATAGTCGCTAGCGCCGGCTTAGAGAGAGGCAGGATTAGACGAGCGTAGATCTTAAAATCGCCTGCACCGTCAATTTTAGCCGATTCTACGATTGCTTCCGGAATGCTGCCCATAAACGACTTCATAACAATGATGTAGAAGACGTTGAGCATCATCGGAATCACTAAAGCCAGCAATGTATCTTTGATATGGAGGTAATTGACCATAAGCAGATACCAAGGAACCAGACCGCCGTTAAATAAAGTTGTAAAGAAAAAGAAGAATGAAAATTTATTACGCCATTTAAAATCTTTTCTGGATAGCGCATAAGCTGTCATCGAAGTCAGAAACAAACCAAACAGTGTGCCTATTATAGTAACGCCTATGGTCACCATATAGGCTTGAATCATCTGGTCGGGATACTTAAACAAAATGCTGTAGGCTTCTGTTGAGAAGGCCGTAGGTATAAATTGATAGCCATCTGTTAATATTTTTGACTCTTCCGTCAGCGATGAAGATACGACAAGTATAAACGGGAATATACATAAAATTGCGAGAAAGATTAGGGATACATAACCAATACCCGAGAATATTTTACGATCGAGCTGCTTCATATCGTTACCTCCATTATGAAAACTGTACCTCTGATGCGGTTAGAATAAGGCGCGGTCTTTATCGTATTTGCGAACAGCATAGTTCACAGTCATGATCGTTGCAAAGCCAAGAACGGACTGGAAAACGCCAGCCGCAGCCGACATGCCGATATCATTCGAAGTAATCAGCGATCTGAACACGAAAGTATCGATAACGTCCGTCGAAGAGAACAACAAACCGTTATTGCCGATCATGTTATAAAACATCCCGAAATCACCGCGGAAAATATTCCCGACCGCCAGCAGCACCAAAATAATAATCGTCGGGTAAAGATTTGGAATCGTCACTTTCCGGATCCGCTGAAAAATATTGGCGCCATCGATTTCAGCTGCCTCATACTGTTCAGTATCTATGCCCGTAATCGCGGCCAAGTACATTACTGTTCCGTATCCAAGGCCTTTCCAGGCGGAAACGAGAACTAGGATATACGGCCAGTAGGCAGGCGTATTGTAAATATCAATAGGTTCTAGCCCGAGCCCTCTAAGGAGTGCGTTCACAGTACCAATATCATAATTGAGCAGGTTATAGGCAATCGCGCCGACAACTACCCATGAAATAAAGTAGGGAAGAAACAACGCCGATTGCGTAATTTTGCGGAACCATTTGCCACCGACCTCAAACAACATAATGGCTGCAAAAATTTGCAAAGAGTTATTTACAACGATGAATGCAATATTGTACAATGCTGTATTCCGTGTTACCCGCCAGGCATCTCCTGATTCAAAGAAAAAGCGGAAGTTATCGAGCCCGTTCCAGGCACTTCCAAAAATACCGCCCGCGTAATCATAATGCTTGAAGGCAATAATAATGCCCGCCATTGGGACATAGGCAAACAAAAGAAAAAAAGCAACCGCCGGAGCCAGCATCAGCAACAGAACCCTATAGTTTTTTAAATCGCTCCAAAATGTATGCCCTTTCATCTTTGCACCCCTTTCTTCTCTATATCTCTCATTATAAAAGGACGGCGGCGGTGAGATAATTCAGCGAAACAACTAAACATAATACTAATTCAACGATTCATAAACAATTTCGATAAAAAAGAAGCCCTGTTCCATATAGAACATGGGCCTCCTCAATAAGTAATCGATTCAGATTTTATTTTTCTTCCGGTACTCGCCGGGCGACATGCCCATATATTGCTTGAACTGCCTATTGAAATAAATAATATTTTTATATCCGGCTTGTTCCGCAATCTCGTATACTTTCTTCGTAGGATCCTCGAGCAGCTCGCATACCCGCTTCATACGCAATTCACTTAGAAAATCGCTGAAGAGACTATTGGTTTCGACTTTGAACAGATGCCCCAGATAGTTAGGGGTAAAGTCGAAATGTGCGGCGACCTCGTTTAGCGTTATTTTTTGATCTAATCTTTCTTTCACATACTCCGTAATTTCATCAATTAACTTGCGCTTTTGCCTTTGGCGTTTCAAATAAAGCAGCTCCGACAGTTCAAAGAATCTTCTTCTCAGCCACGAAAGGATATCATGCACCGTTTCAAACTGAAACAGCACAAAAGGATGATGAGAATCCCAATTCAAAATCTCGTACAAATGCTCATTCATTTGCTGCAGATCAGCATGAAGCTTAGAGGTAATCCGGATAATGATATCGTAGATGTCGTTTTTCTGGGAGATCGGGCTGTCTCCGGCAAATAGCTGAAGCAAGCAATCATCAATAGTGGTAAGGTCGTAGTCGAGCATAGCTTTAAGCATACGATCCACAATAACCTCTAAGTCCGAAGCCATCTTTTCCTTTGGAGACCATTCCGAGGCATCTTGGATCAACCTATTCTTCCCTACGATCCATTTAATGCTTAGCGCGGCCTGCGCCTGCCGATAGGAATCATGTAGCTTGACCGGGTCGGTTGTGTACATTCCTCTTCCGATCGTAATCGAACAGGAGAACTCCTGATAGAACGCCCGAATCAACTCTTCCAGCAAAGCTGTAAAATATTGTTCCTGAACCGCAGCAAGGATCACAAAGTGATAGTCATAAGTCGTAATCACCATGCCCAAATTTTGATCCTGAGCAAACTTTCGGATAAACTGATTGGCAGTGCTGCTCCATAAACTCCGCTCTTCTTCCGTCCAGGTTTGGATTTTTCGCGCCATGTCGTCGATCTCAATGATGGCAACCGCTGATGCACCTTGTAAGTATGGCGTGAGAACGTTATGAATGTGCGTTTCAACCTGTCCCGGTGCAGCCTCATTAAACCAACGCAGCAGTAGCTCCTGATTAACAAGCGTCAGCGTTTCCGACAAGGAAGTACGCTGCGTCCTCTCTTTCTCAATCTTTGTGCAGAGTTCGGTCAGCGTCTCGTTCAGCTCGTCATCATCCACAGGCTTAAGCAAATAACTGTATGCGTTCAATTGAATCGCTTCCTTGGCATAATTGAAATCCTGGTGTCCGCTAATAAATAGAATATGGACCTCTGGGTTAATCTCCTTCGCTTTCCGTGCAAATTCCACGCCTGACATAATCGGCATACCGATATCAGAGAGAATGATATCAACAGGGTGCTGCTCCATCATTTTCAGAGCGGCAAACCCGCTTGTTGCCGTTCTCACGCTATGTAAAGGCAAATGATCACTGCCGGCTACACGCCGTCTAAGCCATTCCAAATCGATTACTTCATCATCCACCAACAGAACATTGATCTCCATCGCCATACTCCTCACTCCCCCATCACTTCCCTGATCTCTGCATTTTCCACCGGTAAAATAATTTGAACTGTCGTTCCCGCTCCAAAATAGCTACCGATTTGAATGCCGAAATCGCTACCGTATCGCAGTTTAATTCGTTCTTCCACGTTTCTCAGACCGTAGCTGCCTGGTTGATATGCGCTTGATCGCATGTTTTGAAGTGTCTCCGGCCGCATGCCGATCCCGTTATCAATGACCTTGAGTTCGATGCGGTCACCCAGCCGCTTTCCAGTAATACGAATCGCAATAGTCTCCCCGAACCAGGCGTGCTTGAATATATTCTCCACAAACGGTTGTAAAATCAGCTTAATAATAGGCACCTGTAAAATTTCCGGATCGATATCATAATAAACCTCAAAGGCGTCCGCATACTTCACTCTCTGAATTTCCAGATACATCCTCACCTGCTCCAGCTCATTTTCAAGGGAGATATATACATGCCCATCGTTTAATGTGAGTCGATAAAATTTGGAGAGACCTTGTACCATCTGCGTAACCTTCTCCACTTCCCCCAAATTGGCCAAACTGCCGATGGTCGACAGTGTATTGTACAAGAAATGCGGACTGATCTGGGCTTGAAGCACATCCAGCTCCGCTTGCTTTTTCTGAATGCCCTGCACATAAACGTTCCGGATGAGTTCCTGAATGCTGGTCGCCATTTGGTTGAAGCTATTAGCGATATAGACAAATTCATCGTTCCCTGGAAATCCGATTCTTTTATAAAAATTACCCTCCTGAAAAGATCGAACCAAATACACAATCCGCTTGATCTTCTTGCCAGATATACGTGCAACTAGAAAACCGATAATGGCCATCACCAAAAAACTGATGGAACAAACGGTACTAATCACCTTCCGCATTCTACTAGCATCTTTGTTCAAATAAGAGTGAGGTACGCGCGCCTCAATGACATAGCTTGATACCGGAATATCTTCACTAATAATTAAATAATCATCTTGTTTCGTATCTTCAGCAGCAACACCTTGTTCATACAAAGTCATTCCTGTAGCCCTATCCAACAGACGAAGTTCAATCCCCTGTTCAATCGGAAAAGTATCAAAATTACCAAATAGCTCATCAATCCTCGCCGTAACGCGAATATATCCGATAATCGCAGGTGCTGCCTTGGAAGAAACGAGCTTACGGAAATATGAAATATTACCTAGCTCACGGTCGGTATCCGCTTGAAGCCACAAACTATCTTGATTATTCGCAACAATCGACTTAAACCACTCCGTATTCTCAATCACCTGATCAGAAAGAACATAATAATCACTTCGACCGATAGGTGTCGACATATCATCACCAGTAATTTCAAGCATCGTCTCATTGACCGTAAAAAGCGCAAGTCTCAGCTTGTTCCCATACAGTTGCAGAGGGGCCTTCATATAAGGAACGATATCATCTCTCATTTTGAGCATATTTTCCAAAGGATCTCCCCTGAACTGAAGGGCATTCTGAAAATTCGTATTTAGAAACAGCGAGTTGGTCATTCGTTTGATTTCATCTGTCTGGTATTCGATGTTGTTCCTCGTCTGCTTTAATGCGGTCCGGACATTCGTTTCCGCCATTTCAGTCCTGGACTCTACGAGCATTGTATAGGCTATATAGCCAACCAGCACATCTGTCAGCAATACAAGAATGAGATACGGAATCATCATCTTGTATGTGAATGGAATATACTTTTTACTAGACAGTTTCCTCTCCATGCGCATGCTCCCTTATATACGTATCAATACGACTGCTATTTTGACCCATTTTACAATGAAAAGAAAGCGGTTACTATATCTTGTATTTGGAAACTTCGCTTTAGAGTAGCACTCTGTTCTCCAAAATATTTTTCAAGCTGATATGCGATTTGGAAGGTCCGAACTTTATAAGATGATCTTGAAATTCAGCAAGCGCCTCAATCGTTGAGGTCTGTACCTTAATGAGATAATTATATTCTCCACTAATGCGGAACAAATCGGTAACTTCCATAGCATCGTTGCAAAAATCGGTAAGCTCTTGGCAATGTTCTGTTTTGATTAGAATAAAAGTAGTCGTACCCCGGTTCAGATCCCGCAAATTAAAAGCTGTATGATACCCCGATATGATGTTCCTTTCCTCCAACTTAATGATTCTTTCTTTAACGGATGGTTGTGACATCGAAACCTCTTTGCTGATTTGTGAAATGGGCATTCGAGCATTGTACTGCAATAATTGCATAATCTTTTTATCAATATCATCCATAAGATGTTCCATATCAAGCGCCTCCTAGCTCTTTTTAATAAATAAACCCATTCAACTAAAATACCTTATATTCAACAACCATGTCAGGATAAAACACTTATCTTATATATGTATCTCCTATTTTAATCCAACTATAATAAATAGTACATTAGATATAGGAGTGATTAATAATGAGCGTAAAAGGTCTTGCACATATAGCGATTCAAGCCAAAGATTATAAAGCAACAATTTCATTTTACATTGACGCCTTAGGATTTAAGTTAGGTCATCATTGGAGTCTGCCCTCCTTTCAAATCAAAGAAGCTTCAATGCTTATTTCACCTGATCAAAGAACTTGCATAGAGATTTTTGATAACGATGCAGTCATTGCCGCCCAAGGGAAAAAAGCCTTGTCTGAAGAGGATATAGCTCACGGAGCACTCTTACATTTCGCCTTCTATGTGGATAATGTAGATGAAATGTACCAAAAAGCCCTTGCTCATGGAGCAAAGGCTTTTATAGAACCAGATTCGCTTTCTCTTGGTGAACCGCCTCTTCTGATCAAGAACGCGATCGTTCACAGCCCCAATGGGGAAGTTATCGAATTTCTTGAAGAGGTTGATTTTGATATGTCTAATTACACTACTTCATATAAAGATGCATCCAAGGCTTGAATAAAGCCCGACCAATCGCCTGTCGTGTATAGCAGAAGCCGATGCATCGCGCGCGTACAAGCTGTATAAAAGAGTTTACGTTCGCTCTCCCGATGATAAGTCTGTGTAGAAGCATCGTAGATTAGCACGGCGTCGAATTCTACGCCCTTAGCAAGATACGCAGGAATAATTAGCGTTCCCTTCTCAAAGGTGAGCGTCTCCTTCGTAACAAGCCGCAGATTCTCGCCCCCCTGTGCGAGTAATGCTTCATAGGCTTCGCGGCTTTCCGCAGCAGTCTTAGTAATAACGGCGATGGAGTCGAGACCTTCGGCCATAAGCGCCGCAAGCTCCTCTTTTATCCGTACCGCCCGCTCCACCTTATTGCTAGCCTTCAATAGGTGCGGCTTCTTGCCGCCCCTGTCAAAAGGCACGATCTCTTCATTAGGTAGCAGCGCCTTCGTAAACTCCACAATCTCGCGAGTCGAACGATAGCTTCGGATTAAACGAAATAGATTCGTTTCCTCTTCACCATAAAGCCGGATCAAAGGAGAATCTACCTCTTGCAGATTCGTCGCTTGCGGGAATATCGCTTGACTGAAATCGCCGAGTACTGTCATGCTGGCGCGGGGAAACAATTGCTTGAGGAACGCGAATTGGAACGGCGAATAATCCTGTCCTTCATCAATAAATAAATGTCGCACCATTGTATTCGTACGAGAACCCTCGATAAGCTCTTTTAAATATAAGAATGGGGTCTCATCTTCATAAAACAGTTCGATAAGGCTCAACTTTTCCTTCGTCTGCTTACAAATTTCTGACCATTGGTCAGGCACTTCGGTCTCACCCGTCATTTTCTGATAAGTGGCTTCATCCCTAAATAACTGCTCGTATAATCCAATCGTATCTATGAATTTCAACCGTTTGGCATCCCGTCTTAGCGGTTTGAAGTGCTCCTTCACGATCATACGACGCAGTAACTCATCTTCCTGTGAGCTAAAGTCAAAGACATTCTCTTCCCCGTCCTTCTGAGTACGAAAATCGCCATAGATTTCAAGATACTGCTCTGTAAAATCGAAGACAGCTTCCTCTCGCCGGTACTTCTTAAGCACCTCACTGTAAGCTTCGGCATATTGATCGTTGTCGAGGTAATCGACTTCATCTTGAACCCAGGGCGCTTCCATTTCCTGACGCTCTAGCTTAGTCAGCTCACGCAGCAGCCATTCACGTAGTAAAGCAACGCGATTAGCCAATCGTATAGAGCTGTCGTAGCTGTAAAATTGCGACTTCATTTGCTCCGCAGTAATCAACTCGCGGTCCCGGAAACGGATACTGTGGAACAGCATACCTTCTTTGCCTAACCATAACGCGTAGCTTTGAAGAGCATGCAGGAAAGCCTCAGAAGCCTTATATTGCATCCCCGTTAACCGTGCTTCATACCCCTGCGAGGATTGTGACGTCAGTACATATTCAATCTGCTCGAAGGGGTCCTCCAAATTCATCGTGGATCCGAGCCAATAGGCAAGGTACTCCTGAAAGGTCGTTTGCTGCATATTCTCTTCGCCGAGCTCAGGGAGCACCGTCGATACATAACTGTTAAACATCGGATTTGGCGAAAAAAGAACGATCTGATCTGCCTTGAGCCTATCGCGGTGTTTGTATAATAAATACGCTACCCGTTGCAGCGCTGCAGACGTTTTTCCGCTGCCAGCCGCTCCTTGCACAATAAGCATACGGCTTTTGTCATTGCGGATGATGGCGTTCTGTTCCTTCTGGATGGTCGCCACAATGCTCTTCATTTGTGAATCTGCGCCTTTGCCAAGCACCTGCTGAAGCAATTCGTCCCCGATCGTTAAGCTCGTATCGAACACGTTCTGGAGCTGACCGTAACGGATCTGATATTGCCGCTTCAGCATCATCTCACCTGTAATCTGTCCTCCCGGCGTTTCGTAAGTAGATGGCCCTGGGGAATGATCATAATACATGCTTGCAATAGGCGTTCGCCAGTCATACACCAGAAAGTCCACACCGTCTGCATCAACGAAAGAAGCCACTCCGATATAAATTTTCTCACTCAAGCCCAAACCATCTTCTTGAAAATCCATTCGCCCAAAATAGGGAGATGGCAGTAGCCGTTTCATATTCTTAAAACGCTGCACCCGCTGCCGGTGGCTGCGCTCCCGCTCCGACAACAACGCTTCTTGCTGCTTTATACTGTAGAAGGTCTCTTCGAAATCTTCGTCTGTGCTCGTATTGACCGTGACTTCTTCCCAAAACCGCTTGCGAATGTCCACCACTTGATCACGTAGCCCAGTCACTTCTGGCTCTAGTTCTGCGATTCTTGATTGCAGCTTTTCCGTAACCAAATCAAGCCGATCTTGTTCTTGCTGCCAATCCATTACATTTACCATCTTCACGAACACGCTCCTTTTCATTCTTGTTATAAAGAAGCAAAAATTAAAATTTGACAAACTGTTAATCCACATGGTATTATAATAGTGTAGATAAGATGTTAGACTTATGTGTAAATTCGTGAAATCAACAGTGATTATTTTATAATATCACGATCTTTCTTTGCATGCAAATTATTTATATAAGTAAGAAGAACCAGCAGACTCTGCTGGTTCTTCTTTTTTTTGAATGCCAAGCTTGGGCACATATAGAGAATAGACAAAAAGACCGTCCTAAGGACGGTCTTTTTTCTTACTACAGTAAGTTTACTATTTAGTTTACAGCAGATTCATAATGATGGTTACTGCCTCTGCTCTTGTTGCCGTCTCATTTGGTGCAAATACATTGCCGTTACGCCCGCTCACAATGCCTGATTTCTTCACGGCTGCAACCGCATCCTTTGCCCATGCAGGAATTTGGCTATCATCAGCAAAGCCTGTTGATGCCGCCGTTGTTAAATCTCCCCCTGCTGCTCTAGAGATCATAACTGCTAGCTCCGAACGTGTTATGCTCGCTGCCGGACGGAAGGTAACATCCTCATAGCCGCGTATAATCTTCGCCTCTAAAGCTTGTGCAATGGACTTCTCAGCCCAAGCAGGGATTGTATCTGTGAAGCCCAATTCCACACCGTTTCCTGTTGGCTTCAGCGCATTCATCAGCATCACCGCAAATTCAGCGCGTGTCACCGCACCATTCGGTTTGAACGTTCCGTCGGTATAACCCTTGACGATCCCTTCGCTCACCGCTTTCTTAATATTAGCCTGTGCCCAATGTCCCGAGATATCGCTAAATTGAGCCTCTGTTGTCGGTTCAGTAGATGCATTGGTTACCGGTAATCCAGTCGCTTGATCCACTACGAGTACAGCAAACTTCGTAAAGTGATCCACATCTGCAGCAATGCGATTTCCATCTATTTTGCCGCCATTAACTTTCACCCAGCTCTTCTTCACTTCATCATAATAAAAGATCGCTACAGTCTGGCCGCTCTTCACTTGTCCTGAATCGAACACAAAGGTTAGCGTGACCGGTTTACTAAAGTTCTCCGCGAAGTTTTTTAGAATCTCATAGATCGGGCTTACGAGAATCTCATGATTGCTGAGAAGACTCTCTGTTTGGAGTACTTTCTCAATTGTTAATGTCAGTTGCTTGCCTGAAGCATTAGCCGGAATAGAAATCACAAGCCCATTATCCAGTCTGACTTCACCGGATTGACCTGCAGGAAGCGTCAGTTTCCCATTGGAGGAGATAACCGGAAGTACGACATTAGAGGTACTACCACCATCATTACCACCGTTTCCATTACCATCAGAACCGTTATCTTGCGCAGCTCTCGTTATTGTTGCTGTGTATCTCGTACCTGTGCCATCTTGGGCAATTACGAATAACTCCAATCGGTTACTACCTACTTCAAGGGGAAGCTCTACGCTTGTTGCCCCACTTGCCAAACTTATCGGACCGGCCACAAGTGTATTGGCACTATTGTATATACTCACTGTCAAGGTACCATAGACAGCATCGCTGGCCGTTGCCGTCACTGTGAAGTTAGATAAAGAATACGGTACACTCGCTGTATAGTCGTATACACTTCCGCTCACTGTTTGATCCAATGTTATGCCGCTCAAATCCAAGCTATTCAAGCTTGCACTAGAGCTTAATGTTGTAAACGTAATCTCTTGTCCGTAGCTTACTCCGGTTGCATTCACTGCGTAGGCACGTACATGATAGGTAGATCCAGATTGAAGTCCTGCAAGACTTACTGAAAAGGCTCCTCTTCCACCTGATTCAGCTATAACTTTACCATCCTCAATGGTCGGATTGGCACTAGTAGAATATACGATTCCTCGCTCTGTAACCTTAGCGCCACCGTCCGAAGTGATATTTCCTCCAACCGTAGCTGTCATAGAAGTGATATTTTGTACTTCTGCATCCGTATCAACAATAGCAGGTTCCTCAATACCTTTGACAAAGCTTAGATAGAAATCATCAATCGATCCCCATGCGCCGCCGTCTGCTTTGATGTTAGCTCCGATTGTAAGGGTTCCATCGGTAACGAGAATATACTGGATCTCAGGATTATTCCACTGTGCCCATCCTTTCACACCGGTGTTTACTTTTATTTCCTTACCATCCGTTACAGCAAATAGATTCATATTGGGGTTGGCAGCATCTCCCCCTTGAATAAACATCGAAAGATTATAATATCCCGGCTTCAGACCATAAATAGTCTGCTCTACTCTAAAATCCACTGCTTTCGCAGAGTAGAAATGTAGTGAATAGTTGCCTGTTTTGGCATCTGTAACTTTATTTTGGTAGTCTGTATGTGGAGCATTAACGTCAGCATAGGTGATTTTCCACATGCTTCTATCGCTATTTTCAAAGCCTGCGTTGATGATAAAGTTCTCTTTTTTAATAACTAGAAGAGCCTTTACCACCTGACCGCCTTCCGTCGTTCCACCAATCACATAGCTGCCCGCACCCTTGCTAATGGCTTGCTCAAGCGCAACTTGATCCCAAACCACTGACATCTTGCCGGAACTTCCATCATTGTAAGTAACACTTACGTCTGTTGGCAGATGGATTGGTTCCCCAGCAATCGCCGTTATCGAAACATCCTTAATTTCATCTACAGCAATAGGGGCCACTGCGCCTGTATTTACATATTTGAACACATTCAGCGAGGCAAGCGGATGTCCGTTAAAATCAAACAAAGCCTGGTTATCAACGGCACTTCCGCCATACCATTCCCCTGCATCATCAGGGTCATATTCCTTCGCGTAGCTGGATGCCCAACCGGAACCGTACTGTTCCCATATCAACTTATTCTGCTCCAGATTGTCTTTCGGACCTACCGGAAGCCAAGCAGGCTCCCAATAAAACACGCCAATTCCCGCTTTACCCACATTCGCAACCGCTTCGATCACGTCTCTAACTGAGTTAGCCTGACCTTGAACGCTGATAGGATAGTTTAAAGTTTGACCTGAGCTTTGCGGCGCTGTATTTCCGTGTCCATCCCCGTCTTCTGCGGTATATGCGTAAGAGGTTTCAGCTACCATTACTTTTTTACCATAAGTATCAGCTACTTGCTTCAACACGGATGTCAAATTGCTTAATGTACCATGCCAGAATGGATAATAAGAACTTGCAAACACATCATAGTCCACATTGTTATCTTGCAAATTCTTCGCTATAGTGGCATATCTGCCTGCCGACTCCGGATTTGTAAAATGCAGAGCAACCAGAATATTAGGATCGATCTCCCGAATGGCTTTGCTTCCCTCACTGAACAATTGGCTCATCTTCGTCCAATTAGATTCACCAACGAATTGTCCATTCGTTTCATTGCCTACCTGAACCATGCCAATATCAATACCTGCATCAAGCAGGGCTTGCAGGCTTACTTTGGTATATTCGTAAAGTGCGGTCTTCTTATCTTCGAAACTCAGATTGGCCCATGCCTTAGGCGTATGCTGCTTGGCCGGATCGGCCCAAAAGTCGGAATAATGAAAATCCACTAGCAGCTTCATGCCGTTTGCGGTCGCCCTTTTCCCAATTTCAATCGCGGTGGCCAGATCATTATTGCCACCACCATAACCTTTTCCAGCTGTATCAAAAGGATCATTCCATATCCGTACCCGAACGTAATTAACCCCGGCTTCATGTACGGTTGTAAAAATATCCTGCACTTCTCCGTTTTCATTGTAAAACTCGACTCCGCTATTCTCTAAAGAAATAATACTGGAGATATCCACGCCTTTAATAAAATCAGGCTGGAGTCCTTCCACCTTCTTTACAAAAATATCCGCCGGCACCGGCTGGGTCGTATCCGTACTCAACTGTTTCAACTCAAAGCTGTCCAGAAATCCATATGCGCTTGGAGCGCCGCTTATGTTCGCACCAACCTCAAGACTCGGGGTATCCTGCTTCAAGATAAATTTCAGGGTGAGCGTTCCCCAAGCATTATAGCCAGTGGTAGCAACAGCGGATGCCTTCTCGTCACCCGCAAACAATTCAACATTCCCCGTCTCATTGTCAGTACCGCCCATCGACTTGACTGAGAGCTCATAACTTCCCGCAGGGAGGTTCGTTATAGTCTGCTTAAGCGAGATGGTCTGGTTTCCAGTAGCGACTTTGTTAATCCAATATTTGAAAGCATGAGCTCCTTCATCTGGATTTAGCCAAGTATCATCGGCATATGCAAAATGCTTAATTTCTACTTGATTCCAATCTGACGTATCGACACTCCATGATCCATCTTCCCAGAAATTGTCCTCAAAACCGCCATTTACTATTAAAGAACTGTTCGAATCTGCAGCCAAAGCACTCCTCATGTTGAATGAGAATGAACTTAACAGCAATAACACTGCTAAAAATGCAGAGATACCCTTTTGATTAACTCTCACGTTCTGATCACCTTCCATTCTAAATTTTCAGATGCATATGTGTGCGTCCTAAGCTATGTAAGCACTTACAAATCAATATACCAATAGTTAAAATATTTAGTAACGGATGAAAAGATAACATTTTGTATGCTTAAGCAAGCTTTATAGGCTTTAATCTTCGTTTTCCATTATTCTGGAATAGATGATATTAAATAGATTTCAGATTTTTTTATCCAAATATAACTTTTTGTATGCCTTCTCCATCTAATCATACAGAGGGCCCTCAAGGAGGAACAATCATTTGCTGGAAAACGAACTGGATATCAAAAAAGCGCAGAAAGGCGACCACGAGGCGTTTACCCGTCTTTTCAGGCAACTGGAATCCCAGTTGTACAGATTAGCCAAAACCATTCTGCTAAAAGATGAAGATTGCGCGGATGCTCTTCAGGAGACGACACTGAAGGTGTATAAAGGGTTGGCCAACCTTAAGCAGCCTAAGTTTTTTAAAACCTGGGTTATACGCATCCTGATTAATGAATGCAATCAGTTACTTCGTATGCGAGAGCGAACTATAGCTGTGGCGGAAATTCCCGAAGAACCGGTCGATTCCTATGTGCATTTTGAAGATTCAGGCAACGTAGACCTGCAAAGCTTCATTAATCAGTTGGACGAATCCCTGCGGCTTGCTATCGTGCTTTTTTATTATGACGATTTATCCATTAAGCAGATTGCAGATGTGCTCGACATCTCCGAAGGAGCGGTCAGGGCACGACTTCATCGCGCACGGAGATTGTTGTCCAAACAGATACATCCTGTGCGGGAGGAGGGTCTTGCTAATGAATAATAACAATTTAGAAAAGCAGATCAGGGAGCTAGGAAAGGCTAATATACAGGAGCTTCCACCTTTACTGCGGTCGCGGCAGGATTCGATTTATGCATCACTCGCCACAATTGTCCAGGATCCTGTGGAAAAGGAAAAGAAAAAAAGGATATATCCAAAAATCGCAGCTGCTGTATCTGCAGCGATAGTGCTAAGTGTTATGCTAACGGCCGTCTATCCGCCAACGTTGGCCAATGCGCTCAAGCAGCTTCCATGGATAGGCGGAATTTTTGAACGGGCAGATGATATAGGATTGCAAGCTGCTCAGCGTCTGGGTCTGATTACCCGACCGAATAGCAGTGATACGCATGATGGAATCACCTTGTCTTCCGAAGAGGCTGTATTTGATGGCAACCGATTGGCATTCTCAGTGAAGCGCGAGGGAGAAGGGCTGGACGGGAAGCTCACCGGCGTGACGATTGGAGCGGATGGGAAGCCTTTTCTAGGCAAAGGTTCAATAATGTCCGCAGAAGTTTTGATCGATGGGGTTTCAATGGAGGAATTCTCAGATGGTCATTGGGAAGCTGTTCCTTTTCTAACCTGGATGGAAGGCAAGGAGCAGAGTACAGCTATTTTTCAACTGGTGGATTCTTCGAATTTGGGGATCACCAAGCCTTTCCCTGATCAATTTGAACTGACTGTAACCCTTCTCTTAAACGGTATAGATACACCATACATTCTGGAGATTCCTGCACGTAAGGTTACAGAAAATAGTATTGTCGTACCTGATATGCGCGCACAAGCAGAGGGATGGAGTCTGACGCTGCAAAAGCTGGAATATAGCCCATTAACCACGCGTCTGTTACTCAACATTGAACAAGAGACTGACGGGGATTACGCAGATTTTAATACATTGGGCTTTGAAGTGACGGATGAACAGGGACTGGTTTTGGAAAATATATCGCAAAAAGCACTCCTTTCATCCAATAGATCACAGGATCTGAATCTGCTTGTAGAGCCGTTCGAGAAACATCCCAATATGCTCACAATCCGTGGCTATCTTTATGAGTTCGAGGATCCAAAAAGTAAGAGTGGCGCATTCAAAACAGACAGCTCCGGAAATCCTGTGAAGCATTATATCGATGGCCTGGAAATAAACGTGCTAGTTAAATAAACACTAAGGAGAATGATATCATGAAGAAAATGACAACGAAATTGTCTGTAATTTTAAGTGCTGCTGTATGCCTTGGAGCGTTGGGAATGCCGGCTTTAACCCAAGCAGCCAGTGTTCAAACCGCCGCTGAAGCTTCCCTGAATACAACAAAAGCCGCCGATTCACACGATCAGCTTACTTTAAAGGGCAGTGCACAGTTTGACGGTAATTATATTAAGATCGATCTGAGCCGTGAGGGATCCCTGTTCTCAGGAATGCTCGCAGGGGTAACCTTGAACGATAAAGGTGAGCCTTACCTTGCAGAAGGAACCATTATGGCAGTAGACGCCAAGCTCACTAATTCAGGTGGAATTGATTTTAAATCACCACGCTGGATCAGTGATGGTGACGCCAACAAGGCGGTTGTTGTATTGCAGACCGGATGGCTAACTGAGCAGCAAAAGGCAAGCCTGGCTTCCTCTGAATTGAGCATCCATGTGAAGCTTAACGGAATCGAAGATCCGTATGTACTAAAGTTTTCTCTTAAGCAAGCAGGAGTAGCGCGTAACATTCAGCTACCAGCTTTAAAGAAAGACAACCAATTTGAAATCAAAACTAATCGTGTTGCTGTGGGAGAGACTTCTGTGCGCATTGCTTTAGCAGTTAAAGGGGTTGCTACCCAAGCACAGGCTTTAGGATATGATATTTATGATAATCTGGGAAATGAATTAGAATATATTGCACGGGAATCTGTTGCAACAACCCAGAATACTGTTTCTGAAGATTTATTGTTCGAGGCGCTTCGCCCGGCCGCAGAATATCTCATTATCAGACCTTATCAAGCAGTGTTTGAAAAAGGCACTGCAGGGGCTTATAAAGTAGATGCCAAAGGTAATGTAGTTAAAAATTACAACAAGCAACTAGAGATCAAAATTCCTCTGAAATAATAAACGCTGCAACAGATCCATATGTATGAGGAAAAGGGGATTACCTGTTGGCCGTAAGGCCTGAGGTAATCCCCTTTTTCATGGATAAAGCGTAATTTTACAACTAATCATCCATAGACAAATCCAGTGTATTCCCTTTACTAATGAAGACCTTGTAATTAGCAATTTTGTCGTTCAGCATCCTCTCTGTCTCTGTTAAATGTCTGATTTGATCCTGAACTGAGCTTCTATGATCTTCCAGAAGATTCAAGCGGGCTTGGCTTGTATGTTCTCCTTCTAAATATAACTGGGCATATTGCCGGATTTGTGAGATGGGCATTTGGGTTTGTTTCAACCTCAGTACAAATCGCAGCCAAGCAAGATGAGTATCATCATATACCCTTTCTCCATTCGCATTGCGTATCGGAGCAACGATCCCTTCTTTTTCATAATATCTCAGTGTATATGTGGTTATCTCCAATAACTTGGATACCTCGCTAATCGTGTACATGCATATCCTCTAATCTATTTTATTTTGAAAGTCACCCTGATTATAAAAAACATTTGCCTTAGAGTAAACTCTAACCTATATAATCAAATCGCTGTAAGATCGAATTACATTCTCGTAGAAAAATAGGAGGAAATCACATGAAATATACTGTAATTACCGGGGCTAGTTCAGGGATAGGTTATGAAACTGCCCTAGCTTTTGCTTCTCGTGGAAAAAACTTAATCCTTGTGGCCCGCAGAAAGGAACAGCTAGAGGAATTACAGTCTAAAATCGCTCGTATTCATCCTAATGTAGAGGTTGTCATTCAAAAGATTGACTTATCCGTTATCGAGAATGCTTATACGTTGTATGAAAGCCTGCGAGGATATGCCATCGAAACCTGGATCAACAATGCCGGATTTGGAAACTTTGCTTCAGTGGCCGAGCAAGATTTAAATAAAATAACTACAATGCTACATCTGAACATAGAAGCGTTGACTATACTCTCCTCTTTATTCGTTCGAGACTACTCCACTATTGATGGCACGCAATTAATTAACGTTTCATCTGGTGGCGGTTATACGATTGTAGGCAATGCTATAACGTACTGTGCAACGAAGTTTTATGTAAGTGCATTTACTGAAGGACTATCCCATGAGTTGAAGAGTCAAGGTGCACCTATGCAGGCTAAAGTGTTGGCACCTGCCGCAACAGAAACAGAATTCGCGAAACGTGCTTTCGATGTCACGAATTTCGAATATCACGGCGCTGTGCGGAAATTCCATACCGCAAAGGAAATGGCTGGCTTCATGCTTGATCTGTATGACAGCAATCATGTGGTGGGACTTGTGAATGGTTTAACGTACGAGTTTGAGTTGAGAGATGCTATTTTTAATTATGTGGAGAGTACGCGATAGGCTTGTCTCGAAAGTTAAACAAATATGGCCATCCTTCAACGGATGGCCATGCACACTAACCAAGATATTGACACTTCCATTCGAAAATCTCATCAACAGCTTGATGAGGTCCACCGGATGTCCGAAAGGAATCTTTAGTCGTTGCAACAGCTTTTTGGAATGACGGAAGGGTGAGCACAAGCTCTACAGCTTCACGCAGTTCGGTTGCAGTTAATCCTTGCATTTGTAATTTAATGCCCGCTCCAATATTGACGACTTGCTCCGCAATGATCGGCTGATCCGCACTTTGTGGGATTACAATTAGCGGAACCCCATAGTAGAGACCCTCATGCGCACTATTCATTCCACCATGTGTAATGAATATTTTTGTGTACTGTAATATATCCGTCTGTGGAACATAGTTTTTAACTATAAAGTTGGGAGGAATTTCTCCCAAATCATAGATTTGCACTTTGTTCCCAATGGACATAACAATCGTATGCTCCGTATTCCCGAATGCCTCAAAACAAAGCTTATAGAAATCACTTGCTTGGTTGAAGACCGTACCCATTGAAATGTAAATTAGGTCCTTCCCCTTGATTGCAGAAAAATCAAAATGATCTGGCGTTAATCGTGAAGAGATGGAAGGACCCACGAATTTATACGATAGGTCGAAGGTTTCTCCATAAGGTTGAAACTCCCTTGTCGTATACACGATTGTAAGTGGTGCAGGATTACAGAACACTTCGTAAGGAGAGTGAATTTGCACACCATATTGTTCCTTTATTTTTACGCTCAGACTTTGAAATCTATCGTCTACAGCTTTTACTATTTCTGCAGGGGCTTCTGTGTAGAATCGTTCCATGACTTGATCAAATGATTCCTTTGTCTGTGCAAAAGAAGTACAAGAGTTGATTGCAGGAAGATTAAGAATTTGAGCCAGTAAACGTCCACAACCAAACATCGAATCATGGATGATGTAATCGAAATGCTCCCCCTTAATCTGTTCAAGAACGCTTGGTATAACGATATCCGCCGTAAGTAAAAGCCCATTGATTCTTTCAAGCAGATAATCTCTCCCACCTGAAATAAAGGCTTTTATAAATTGTTGAGCGTCCAATGTCCGTACTATAGCACCTGTCTCCTCCATACGCTCCCGAAAAGCTTCTATAGTGAAGTACACTACCTCTTCTCCACGAGAAATAAGCTCCTGTACAACGCCAATCGTTGGATTGATATGTCCCTCTGATCCAGCATTAATAAATAAGACACGTGCCATTCCTATCCCTCCTCAGTTTTACTATTCTCTAAATTGTACAGGAGTAAGGGGCGGTGCACCATACCAGCTCTTCTTCAAAACAAAATCATTAATCATAAAAGAGGCTCTCCGCTGCAACAGCGAGAAAGCCTCTTTTGTTATTTACTTTAAGCTCAGCGTATTGGATCAATACACCTGACCAAGCAACTGGTATGCTTCTTCCTTGGATTTAACCGCCAAGAGATCTCCCCTGAAATCATCATCCATCAGCTTACGAGATAAGATTTGCAGTACTTTAAGATGGGCGTTTCCCTTACTGCTGCGTGGCACCGCTATCATAAAGATCAGTTTAGCTTCGCTTCCGTCTAGGCTGTTCCAATCTACTCCGTTCTGCTTGATACCAAATACAATGCTTGGCTTCAGTACGGCGTCCGATTTACCATGGGGAATGGCTATATTCAGACCGATGCCTGTCGAGCTTTCTTCTTCCCGGGCCAATATAGTCTCTTTGAATTCACCGGCAGAGCTTACCGCTCCGGCCCTCTCCAGCGCTCCAATCATTTCGTTAATAATAGCGTCCTTAGTATCTCCATTCAGATCCAGATTAATCAAATCCGGTGTAAGAATATCGGTTAATTTCTCAATGTGAATGGCTGGCGCTTCCGTCGCGGTCCGGTCATTTGCCTGTTCCAATGCCGACACGACTGTGGTAGTTTTCTCAGCTACTATGACAGAATATTCAAGATCCGCTTCTCCCAAGACAGCCTGGGTTTCAGCTGTAACATCCTTTTTCAGCAGCCTGATCATGACAACTGTTACCGCCGAACCGACAATGACGGCGACAAAAAACATCAACACATTGTCTACTGCACCAAGCACGGCTACAATCGGTCCACCATGAGCTACTCTGTCCCCAACATGGCCAAGCATCGCTATCACCGAACCGACCATCGACCCTACCATGATACTCGGAATGACACGCAGAGGATCTTGTGCGGCAAACGGAATTGCACCTTCGGTGATACCAAACAGTCCCATTGTAAATGACGCTTTGCCGGCCTCTCGTTCTGCCGGTTCAAATTTACGTTTGCTAATCATCGTTGCAAGTCCCATACCAATTGGAGGGATACAAATAGCAGCGGCGATTGGGCCCATAATTTCATAGTTACCTTCTCCGATCATGGCCGAGCCGAATAGGAATGCAACCTTGTTTACTGGACCGCCCATATCGAAAGAAATCATCGCACCCAGAATCAGGGCTAGCAAAATCGAGCTTGTACCCTGCATACCTGCGAGCCACCCCGTCAGGGATTCAAACAGCTGTGCGATTGGAGAACCAATCAGGAATACAAAAATCAAACCGACAATCAGGGAGGTTAATATTGGAATAATGATGATTGGCATGATAGGTTTTAGTGCCTTAGGAACTTTCATTTTCTTGATTCCAAGCGCTACATAACCCGCTAGGAAACCGGCGATAATTCCGCCGATGAATCCAGCTCCCGCCTCACTTCCGTAAAAACTTCCGTTTGCGGCGATGAATCCTCCTACCATACCCGGAACAAGACCTGGTCTATCCGCAATACTCATCGCAATAAAACCGGCTAATATGGGCACCATGAAGGTAAATGCGGCCGATCCGATGTCCAATATCGTCTTCCAGAATGAATCATCCGGTATGACTAGTCCTCCCGGAGTTTTCACGCCACCAAGGGTCAGCGCAATTGCGACCAGTAAGCCGCCGACAACGATAAACGGCACCATATAGGACACACCATTCATCAAATGGCGGTAAATCGGATTTTGCTTCGACTTTTTCTCCTGCTTGATATCTTCAGCAGACCGTAATTGTGCTCGGTAGACCTTCACATCATCGCTCATCACCCGTCTGATCAGCTCTTCCGGATGGCGGATGCCTTCCTGTACGCCAACTACAAGCAGCTTCTTGCCGACAAACCGATCCTTTACGACCGTTTTGTCTGCCGCGATAATTATGCCATCCGCTTCACGGATATCCTGCTCGGTTAACTGATTCTCCACTCCAATAGAACCCTGAGTTTCAACCTTCATCTTGATGCCTAGTTTAGCTGCCGCCTTTTGAAGATTTTCGGCGGCCATATACGTATGTGCTATTCCGTTAGGACATGAGGTAATTGCCAATATTTTCATAGCCATTCTCCTTCACTATAAATGTTTCCGCTTACATTCATAGTATAAACGCCAACCATCTCCTTCTCAGATTGAAATTTTACCGCAACTTCCGGAAAAACTAAATTTATTCTTGTCAAAAAAATAAAGCGATATTAAAAGGTCATGCTTTTTCGTGTGTATAGCCTAATTTTAATTTACCCTTTCAGTCTGCTCAGAAATTTCATCACATCAGTTTCCTTGGACAAAGCACTGACAAAAGCCGGACGCTCACTGATCAGCGACAATTCCTTAAATAGCTGCCTCGCTTCTTCCCGTTCTTCACTTTTTAACGCTAGCATAAACACGAGCTCCACTTTTTCAGTTCCCCAGAGGAGTGGCTGCTTTAAGGTGGCGATTGCAATTACCGATTGTTTGATCAATTGAGGGCTACCATGCGGAATGGCAATCCCTCCCCCTATAGTCGTAGACGACATTTTTTCTCTCCCCAGAGTGCTTTCCGAATAACCTGCCTCCGCATATCCCTTGTCCACCAATACTTGCCCCAGCTTAGCTATAATCTGGTCTGGCTGCTGCACATCCTGCTGGAGAAAGACTAGAAATGGTGTTGTGTACTTCAAAAAAATGGATTCTTGTCTGTTGTTTGGCTCATCAAGCTGTTTAATTTCATGTTCCAGCTTTCGCTCGTCTCTAGCCTCCAGCAAGGGGGAGACATGGATATGAGGGATCTTCAGCCCCGAAAGAGCGACGGTAGAAATGACAAGATCAACTTTATGGGTAGCTAAATAGTCATGCACTTCCGCTTTGGCCATCGATGCTTCCACATGCACAGATGGAAATTTACGTTCAATTTTCGTTCGGAGCAGTTGGGACATACCAATACCCATGTGACATATGATAATCACCTTTTTTGGATTACTCTGGCCTTTATTAAGCCTTTCAACAGATGCCTGGAAATGCAGCGTCAGATAGGCTGCTTCTTCCTCGGGAATAGATAAATGAAGCGATTCACCCATCTCTTCCAGCGCAACAATGACCCGGTCGAACATATAGGGATACATTTTTTTGATCTCGGCCAGCATCGGATTGGACACGGCCAGCCCGTAATCAAGACGGTTCAGGGTAGTATATAAATGAACTTTCAGACCATTCATCAATACTTGATCTTGGGAAAACTGAATCATGTTAAGCACCGACATCCGGCGCGTCAGCTGCTCGACAATCCCCTGTAAGAGAGGCTGTCTGTCCGCCAAATCGTCCCCACTAGAACCCTCACTCTCCTGACAATAGCGGAATTTCCCACCAAGTAGGCGCAATGTTAAATAAGCTGCTTCTTTACTGGGGAAAGACACGGCAAACAGCCGTTTCAAACGCAGCAAAAACTCCTCGGCCCATATAAATTCCGCTTTTTTCTGCAAAAAAGCAATTTCTTGATCGGAGAGAGAGATTGGTTGTTTAAGTTTGGTTCGTTTGACCATCAGCAAAATATGTAGCATTAGACTTTCAAAGGCTTCATCTGTGTAATAAAGCGAATGCCGTTTTTGCAGCGCCCTTAATTCATTGTATACGCCAGCAATCTCGTGTTGCTCAAATTGCTTCATCATCATCTGTCCCGTCAACTCCGAGCTGTCTATCAACTGGTCCAAGCGCACCAAAGCCGTCCTTTTATTTTTTTCGGAGCCTTCAATTGCAAGGCCAACTCTCTGCTTGGAGATTAAGGCTAAATTAAAGGGTTGTAACCACACCTCAATTTTCTCTACATCTTTACGAATAACAGCTTTGTTCACAAAATACTGCGACGCTAAGTCCTGAATGGCTACGGGCTTGGCATCCATCAGCAGCCGATAAGCGAGATGCAGAACTCTTTCCTCGTCGGATTCATGTCTAGCCGAACTTTCTCCTGCATAAAGACGGTGGAATAAATCAGCCTGATCGGCTTCGTCAATCTCCAGATAAATGCCCCGCCCCGGCCTTTTCACCAAGCTTGTATTTGAGTACCTTTCTATATATTCTTCTATAATTTTCAGATCGCTCCGAATGGTTTTCTCTGAGCAGTTGATCTCATCAGCTAGATTCTGCACTAACAATAATCGGTTCGATTCTGTTAACAAAATGCGAAAAATCTCTTTTTGCCTATTATTCATCAGATCTCCCTGCTTCCATCATATTTTAGTGAGATACAAGAGCAGGGTCTCTCCCTATTATTTAATGATTAGTTTATTAACCTGAACTGAAGCGTTCCATAATCAGACTCAGCCTCTTCAAGCTTTTTCTTTACTGGAATAAACAGCATAATTATAGAGCTTACTACAAAAAAAATAAAAAAAGAAGCGGGTCCCTCGTAGTTGACGGGATTAAGCAGTAGTTTTCCGGTGTTCGATCGTATTTCTCCTGTACGTCATATGAAGGTAACTATGCCTTTATGAGCTTAACGGGCTATCAGCGAAAAAACAGATCATTGAACCTTAGAATCAACGTGGATCCACTCTACTTGTTCTGCGTACTTTATCGTACAAATAAAAGGATGCGATGCCAGCGCTCAATGTTCCGCAGATCATATCCAGCATCGTGTCGTTCAAACTGCCATTTTGCGAATGAAGCTCAAAGAGATGATCCACCGTAAACTCATAAATCTCCCATATTCCAGCCATTGCAACAGCAAATAGAAACGCGAACCAAATGATGATGTTGGAAGGTAGACCGCCCAGCCCTTTACGCTTAGCCATCTTGATCAAGATGAATCGTCCTACGAAGAATAAAATAACTCCAGACAGCAGATGCTCAATCTTGTCTAAATAAGGGATAACACCATACATATTGAACAAATTGGCGAGCATCATCGTAATCGCGATAAAGACCAGCACCGAGAATCGTAGTGCAGGAGGCAGTTCACTTTTGGTCCATGTGATTAAGCCCCTAAAGAGTATCAGGACGACAATGATAAGACCCGCTTGAAATGTTTTATCATAATTCCCAATCAGGGCAAAATAAACAATTGATACTCCGCAAATGAGGTAGAGAATCATTTCAAAAAAATAATTGAACCTAAGGTTTCTAGAAGTCTCTTGCATAGCAGTTCCTTTCTGACTAGACATTTTTAATTAATTATCACCCGTTCAAAGCCACCCCATACGACAATCATATCATTAGTTATAAAAAGACTCCCGTGACTTTCCCTTAGGCGGGAATACACGGGAGCCTTGAGCGACTGAGAACCTTACATCGCCTTTTCAGCCAAATCGTTAACTAAATTTCTCATCCACTTCCGGGAGTAAATCCGGGCGTAACCGAAGCCAAAACGGACAACCTCCTCAAGTGATATGACGAGATATACAAGGTAGACAGGCTGCTTCCAGACGTATGACAGCAATAGCCCGGAGGGGACACCTATCAGCCATGTCGCGGTCGATTCCATACTGAACACGAACTTGCTGTCTCCCCCACTGTTTAGAATGCCGCCTGCTATAATCATATTGGAAACTTTGGCCCAAAGAAATCCAGCGAATACGATAACGATATATATGCTCATCTGTTTAGCATCCTCGGAGATATTGAACGCGGAGACATACAGCTTCGAGCCTGCCGCAATGATAACCCCGACAATTAGAGAGATGATAATGCCAAGACGAATGAACTTTTTCGCATGATCGAGTGCGATATCCGTTTCGTTCCCGCCCAAACGGTTGCCGACCAAAACCCCAGCTGCACTAGCCAGACCGGACAATAAGCCGATGCAAAGCCCTTGCAATGGGAAGGTAATGGTCATCGCCGTCATCTCCATCGTCCCCATGCGGCTATAGATGATCGCATATGCCGTTTCACCCAATACCCAGATCAATTCAGTCAGCAGCAGTGGATACGTCGTTCCAAAAAACTTGCGGATGAGCGGTTTAGGAATGATGAACAAGTTCTTTAACCCAACAGCGCCCGGTAAACGATACCGGTACACGGCACCAATGATCAACAAACATTCTATTACCCTGGAAATAAGGGTAGCAATAGCCGCACCCTTCAGACCAAGCGCTGGAGCGCCGAAGTTCCCGTAAATAAGTACGTAATTCAGTATAATATTCAACACAACAGCAATTAAGCTTACATACATCGGCCATTTGGCATGGCCCGTACTACGCAAAATCGCGGAATACATCATCGTGAGCATGACAGGTACAAAGCCGATCGACATGATCTGCAGAAAAATATACCCATTATCTATTACATTCGCATCTGTCGTGAACATGCTCAGGAAAAGCGGCGAATCGATGAAGACAGCCGCAGAAAATAAGAACGAGAACGCGAAGCCGACGATTAGTCCAAGGCCCAGCACCTGGGAGACGCTTTTAGAATCTTTGTTCCCCCAAAACTGGGCTGCATAAATAGACACACCCGTCGATAGACCAGCCAAGACAACCGCGATGATCCCATATATTTTGGTGGACATTCCCACCGAGGCAATCGCCACATCTCCAAGCTGCCCGACCATCAACTGATCCGTCAAATTGAGCAATGCCATCAGTAAGCTTTGAAGCGTAACAGGTACAGCGATTTTATACACACTTTTGTAGAAGTTCTCTTTCTCTGACATGGATCATTCACAACCCCCATTTTCTCGATTTTACCGCGTCCATAGCCATTCGCAGTCTATGACTTCGTGTGAGGTTATATCACTTTTTTGTAGCGCATGAGCGTATAATTATCTTTTGGCTGAATTTCTACAACCTTGAACTTTTTCGCAAAGCACAATTGCTGATACCCGTCTCCATCCACTAAAGTAATGTTCGTGGAACCGCCTATGATGATCGGAAGCTGCATCAGAATAATTTCATCGACGATGTCCTGATCGAAGATATGCCAGTTCAAAAAGCCGCCGCCCTCGACCATCAAGCTGGTAATCCCGAAGTTGTCTTCCAACTGACGTTCAAGCTCCACGAAATCGACTTTATCCTCACCGCAGATGAGGCACTCCTTCCCTCTTTCCCGGATCTGCTTGATTTTATATTCATCCCGTCCTTTCTCGGTTGTGACAATAATCGTCCTCCCCTCATCCGAGAGCACATTGCTATCCAGCGGAATATCCAAGGTGGTCGTCGGAATGATCCGGATTGGATTTTTGTTCTCCTCATACCGATTAGTAAGAAAGGGATTGTCCGTCAGGATTGTATTTTTTCCGACCATAATGCCCTGCACATTCCCCCGGAATAGATGAATGAATTCCATATCCTCACTGGAAAACAAAGAAAAAAGCTCCTTACTCGAATTACCAGCTCCCATAGTGAGCTTACCGTCAATCGAAATTTGGCTGAATATCGTTGTTTTCATTTGTCTTCTCCCCGTCTCTTTTTAGCTTTTATATGCGCCCCAGAATGCTTGGATGGTCTGTTCAATTTTTTTCAATGCTTGTTCAGAATTGCTTAAGGGCAGCTCGGTTAGACCCGCATTTAGCGCCTCCCATACATGAATCATGAAGGGGTAAGTCGGCATCGGCCGTGCGTGCTCCAACAGCGATATAATCATCTTTTTGTTAAGCGTAGCAGAGGCAGCTAGACGGTTCAGCACCTCTTCCTGAGCTGGAATCCGCTGTACACCCAGCGTCCACATGGTTTGGCACTCATCACTCAGCATAAAATGCGTGAACGACAAGATATCTTCCCGTTCCTCCGACGTTAACGAATGATTCGGGTAAATCAGGCCGATAGAAGAAGACATGGATAGCGATTGCTGGCCTTCTATGACCGGAAGCTGGCAGACCGCAAGCCTGTTGTTCATCTGCTTGTCCAGATGGTTATAAATCCACTCTCCACAAATAATGGCGCCAATCTTACCGTCAATAAACTGCTCTAGCAGTCCTGTGGAACCGTCGAGACTGACGAGCACGCCTTGATCCATCTTGTCATAGATGAACTCAAGTGCTCGCTTCATTTCAGGGGTTACGATATTTGGCTTTCCATCCTGAACAGGCCAACCACCGAAAGCTGTAAGAAACGGAATAAACCAATAACCCTGCTGTAAATCTGCTCCAAACGGTATGATGCCTTGAGCGGACAACCTCTCTGCTGCCTCTTCGAACACTTCCCATGTCGTCGGCGCACTGGCGTAAATCTCCGGATTGTAATACACAACCAGATGATTGCCCCGTAATACCGGAATACCATACTGAACACCATCCAGTTGCATCGTTGAAAGTGCCCCTTCAGTCAATGCATCATCAAATAGCCAGCCCGGTACCTCAGAGTAAAGACCATTCTCAACATAGGAGGACATATCCGCAGGAACCATCGCCAGATGCGGACCTTGATGGGTGTCCTTAATTTGGTTCAGGCGCGCAGTCAACTCCGTAATGTTCATCACTTGTGGCGTAATTTGTACGCCGAAGCGCTCTGTATACAGCTTGCAAATTCCCTCCAACACCTCAATCGAGGTATCTCCCGGACCGTCAAACTCATGCCATAACACGATTTCTTTGTTCTTCTTTTCCATCGCTACCTCTCTCCCTTAACTAACTTGTCTATGATTGTTTACGAGCACTAAAGCCTGATTAGGTGCAAGCAGTAAGCTGTCTAACTTCTGACCTACGATGCTCGCCGTTAAGGAACTATCCAGCGTCACGGTCATTGGGCACCGCCCAGGTACCGCAGCCTTCAAATCAACTTGGCAGGAGGTATCAGCGCTCAAGTTAAAGCAGCAGAGCAGCGTCTGTTCGCCATGCATATACCCGTACAGAACTGTACCTTCCGGTGATTGAGCCACGAAAAAGTTTTCTGGCTTCACTAGCTGAGGCCAATCTTTCTTGAATTCACTCAGCTCCGTCAGCAGCGGCAGCATCGGTGCAGGATTAGTCCAATTGATTTGCATGACGTTAAAAAAAGCGCGGGAAATCTCCTCTCCGTTCGTGTTGTCGCCAAGACCACAGTTGAGGGGCTGCTCCTCATTCATTTCATATCCAGTCGTCACGTATGGAATTGCATTCGGAAGAAATTGATTAAATACCGCAATCATCCGAGCCACCTCAACTCCGCCACGGCTCGTGATCCGAGGCGTATCTGCTGTTTCTGCACAGGCGAACACATGAATGTTTAACTCAGGCAGCTCCTCTAAGAATGAAACGAGATTGTCCTTATTGATTTGCGTCATGACATTCCATCCGCTGCCAAGCATAATGTTGTAGCCGGTGCTCGCCGCCTTCTTGTGATTACGATTGAACAAATCTTCGCTGATCAAGATTGCATTCGGATTCAACTCTTTAATCGTGTCAAAAATACTAGTCAACAGCGGAATAGGAAGTACATGTCCGATATCGATGCGGAAGCCATCAATCCCATACTTTTCGAGATTAAACCGTACGGCCTCCTCCAGCACATCCCACAGCTCCAGATTCGGCTCCTCACCCGGGTAGTCATTGCATTTAATCGTATCAAAAAGAACATATGGTGCCTGATCCGAACTTATAAGATGTCTCACTTGCGGAGAAAAGTCCTTGTAGAGGCGCAAGAACGTAATGTCTGTCCAAATCGGCTGTACATCGTTAATCCAATCCGAATGTGCGGGAGCAGTCGTTATCCCCATCTCTTGCTCCACCAAAGTTAATAGCTCATCTCCAGTTTTAGCAGCCTTCTCTTTTAACTGCTGCCAAAGGATTGGATGAAGTTCATTGGGCGGCGGCGAGAACTTCCGCAGAAATGCTGCGGTTTCCTGGCTGTGGTAGACCGTCTCCAATTTGTCAGGCGTACACTCCTCAAAGAATCCAAGCTCAGGAATCGATGGCGGTGCAAAGCCTTCTAATTCCTGCATTTTGATCCAATACATCCATTCGGGATGTTCGGTAATGAACAAACTGTTTTTCGCCGTTACACGGGGAATGAAATCAACAACAGTCTTAATATCAAGCAAATGACAAGCTTCTACCAAAGCGCTGAGCTCATCGTGGATCGTAAACTCCTCCATACCATCCAGCAGGCTGTCGTGTAGGTTCTGATCCAAGTGGAATAACGATTGCACAGCGTAAGGTGACCCGATATCTCCTTTCAGATTCAACTTGCTGTACTGGTTCACTGGAAGCATATACAGAATATTGATGCCCATTTTCTTTAACAGCGGCAGAAGAATAAAGAATCTTAAAAAAGTACCGGATTCAATTGTTCCATCATGGTTGTAATCCCAAGCCGTCGAATAACGAATTAATGAAGAATAGATCGCGCTGTCGTCTAAATTCGTGCGTTCCTTGAGCGAATATCTCCACGAAAGCTTGTCTACATACTTCAAATGCTCTGTCAAAAAATCATACGGATGTACACAAATTTCACCGTCTTTTTCGAAAAGAACACACTCATATTTGCACTCATTCCACACAGCAGGAATCCAAATTGGCGCGACGTCTTTATCTTTGTGTGTAGACAAGTAATCCTGAACAAGTCTAAATTTGCTTTCTTTGCTCATTAACAGATCCACCTCTCATTGATTGCAGTTCTACGTTTAGGGAACAAAAACCGTCTTTACGGTGTCACTCCCAACCACCTTCAAAGAGTTCAATTCATAGCCGATCAACTCGTTTATTGCTGCCTCGTGCTGATTGAGCTTAACTTTTCTGGTCACCAATTTCTCCAGTTCAGGTGTCTCAGCGGCAAACCGCAAAGCTTCCTCGAACATGTAGCGGTATTCGCCTGCTGCGATAATTTTGATTGCATGCTGTACGAATCTGGTAGGGGAAAAGGTGTACCGATACTTCGCATTAATTCCAAAAGGAACGATGCGCCCTCCACGCTCAATCCATTCCTCCGCTACTTCGAGCTGAGTGCCCACCGTATCGATAATCACATCAAACTTATGTCCCGCGCAGATTTCATCTACGGTAGCTTGATTTAATTGGGATGGTGTTAGAGCAAAATCCGAGATTTCTCTGGCAAATGCCAACCGATAGGGATTAATTTCCGTCGCTACCGTGAGCGCAGCTTTTGATTTACTCACCATTTGACTTAACAGCCCCATTGGACCCGATCCAAGAATGAGCACCTTATCGTCAGCCGTGACATTAGCTTCTTTGAAATTGTGCAGCACACAGGCAAGCGGCTCGATTAATACCCCCGTCTCCCAGCTCATATGATCAGGTAAAAGGTGTGCAAACGTTTGTACAGTTGAGAAAAAAAAAGTGAATGTCCCATTTCGATTCAAACCAGCAATAGGCATCCCATTTCCATCGGAGCCTATACATAAGTGCGGCTGTTCTTTCAAGCAAAAATAACATTCATTGCAGCTTTGATTCGGATCGATAACTACTCGGTCCCCCACCTTAACACGGTCAACATTACTGCCAATTTCAATTACGGTCCCCACAGCCTCATGACCACGAATGATTCCTGGAACTCCTTCCTCTTTACCGGTTATGACCGCTAGATCTGTTCCACAAATGCCTGTCATCTCAATCCGAATCTTAACTTCATCCGGGGTTACAATCTGTGGCTCTTCCCATTCGCAGAGCTCTAGCTTATCATTGGATGTCCACACCAGCGCTTCCATACGCATTCTTCCTTTCACTTTTCCTATTATCCATTTTCCACCAGAATATATCATACCTCCCATGTAAAAGTAAGGTGAATATTGTCGTAAAATGTTATTGTTTACATTTTTATAAAACTCTCAGATGAATAAACGCTTTAAATAAAAAAAACACCTCCCCCGTAAATCAGGAAAGGTGTACCTTTGCTAAGCCTATTTTGCAGGCTCCTGTTTAAAAATGATTTTAAAGATAGGATAAAATATCAAGAATGAAATTGTACTATTGATAATCATTGTAATAATATCCGCTGTTGTCTCCCCCATTGAACCCATTCCCCATGTGTTAATTAATAAGTTATAGATAGGAGCCTTGTAAAATCCTTGCGCCGCGGCAGCACCAACGGTTATAAGAATATACGCTAATACATACCAGAAAGCAGCCTTCCAAACGTTACTGTTTGATTTAAATGTAATGCTTCTCTGTGCGAAAAAGTTAATGATCTGTGCAATGCCGAGCGTGATTTGAACGGCAAGAAAATAGCCAAGTCCTCCTCCACCTCCTGATGTAAGAGAACCAGCCGCATAATCGAATATATAATAAGCACTTCCATCAAAGTTATGTCCCAACTGAAAAACTTGAAAGCTTGTAGATAGTAATGATGTCTGTGCAAATATGAGTTTAAATAAAGGCATTAGAACAAATTGTAATACCGTCATTCCAGCACTCAGTATAAAAAACACTATGAATTGTGCAATATTCGGATGTTGTCCCTTGAATTTATTCCAAACACCCTTCATTCCTGTGTTTTTCTCGATATTTACTTCGCTCATACTCTTCTATTTCTCCTTTGAAGCCTAGAAAAAGGAGATACCGTGGTATCCCCTTTTCCTCGCTTGCTATTTTCCTATCGGTTTATCCATTTCAACACCTTCAAGATTTGCTTTCGACTAATTTTCCCGCCAGTAAAACGGTCGATTTGACGAAAAGGCATATTCAGAACAAAGTAGACATTATTCGCTAGCAGAGGTTTATTGACTACTTCAAAAAACTTGTTAAAGAAAAGGACAATATGATAGATTGTTTTTCCAAGTGCGTTCTTATATTTGGCTTGAGCAATGGTGTCGTTTAACCCCAAGTCCTGCTTTGGATCCCAATAAGGAGAAGGAGGTTCATAACCCAAGAGCCCCTTATATTCCGCTGCCGTTACTTCATGAACATGTCCGCTAAAATAATGCGGGAATTGCTCCTTTGTATGTTCACAAGAAACGGAATCGCCCGTAAGCATAACACGTTCCTGCAAAAGAATAGACTGGATCGAACTTCCGATTTGAATGTCGTAAGCGCCAGGCTCGACCGCCCAATCGTGAATCGTCGGATTATAATACGAAAAATCACGTTCCTCCAGAATCATTGTGACACGTTTGCTTTCGCCCGGCTCTAAGCTCACCTTTTCAAAACCTTTTAATTCTCGTTTGGCTCTAAATATCGATGAATCTTGTTTCTGGATGTAGAGCTGCGCAACCTCTTCCCCTGCGACTGCCCCTGTATTGGTGATGGTAAATGAAACCTGATGCTGGTTAACCGTTAAATCCGTATATGCAAAGGTCGTATAGGACAGCCCATAACCAAACGGAAATAACACAGGTTTATTCACGGTATCAAAATAACGGTAACCGATAAAAATGCCTTCGATATGCTCTGCGGTTGCCTCCTTACCTGGATAATAAGGAGCAGAAGAGACATCACTATACTTGATCGGGAATGTCTCGCTGAGCTTACCACTTGGGTTGTACTCTCCAAGTAAAACACTCTTTAACGCTTCAGCACTTCCTTGTCCAGATAAATAGGTATGAACGATAGCTTTGACATTCTTTATAAACGGCATTTCAATGGCACCACCGCCAGCGAGAATCACCACAATATTGGAATTGACTTCTGTTAATGAACGAAGCAGTTCGAGCTGGTTATCACGTAAGCTAAGGTTTACGCGGTCAACACCTTCGGCTTCGCTGCCTTCGTCCAGCCCCAAGAACAGCAAAATGGTATCTGCTTTCTGAGCTAACATAACAGCTTCCTTTAGTAGACGGTCATTTTTCCCACCCATTCGCTTGAAGCCTTTCTCATATCCCACAATCGATAAGCCAGATTGACCGAGCACATCGCAGGCATTGGATAGCTTGGCAGGATTAATAAGCGAGCTTCCAGCACCCTGGTAGCGAGGATTACTGGCGAAATCACCAATAATCGCAACTTTATTGCCGTGTTTAAGCGGTAATATCTTATCGTCATTTTTTAATAACACAATCGAACGTTTGGCAGCTTCTATCGCTTTATTGTGGTGCTCCTCATAATCGATACGCGATGTATCTTGATCATGCAGCTGGGTAGTAAAGACTAACTCAAGCAGACGATCGACAGCGTCATTCAGCACTTCTTCGTCTAGCTCATTGTTTTTAATGGCTTGCACGATTTCTTGATCCGTAATTCCATTGGTTGAAGGCATCTCCAATTGATTGCCTGCTTTCAATCCTGCAGCACGGTCATTATTCCCGCCCCAATCCGTAACGACTACGCCATTAAAATCCCATTCACCGTACAGAATATCCTGTAACAAATCGTTATTTTCATTGGCGAACGTGCCGTTGACTTTGTTGTAAGAGGTCATGATGGTTTTCGGTTGACCCTTCTCAACTACACGTCTAAATCCTTCTAAATACAATTCTCTTAACGAGCGTTCATCCACGACTTCGTCAATCGTCATTCGCATATGTTCTTGGCTATTGACCGCAAAGTGTTTAGGACATGCAGAAATGCCGTTCACCTGAATGCCTTTGACCATCTCACTCGCTAATTCTCCCGTTAAATAAGGGTCCTCGGAAAAATACTCAAAATTTCGTCCGCATAACGGATTCCGCTTGATGTTCAATCCAGGACCAAGCAACACACTCACTTTTTCGCTAGCTGCTTCTTTTCCAATCGTTTGACCAACCTCATAGATCAATTGTCTGTCCCAGCTATTAGCCAAGGTTGCCGCCGTCGGAAAACAAGTGGCAGGCAGACTTTTATTTAAGCCTAAGTGGTCTGCCTTTCCGCCTTGCTTCCTCAAACCATGCGGTCCATCTGTCAGCATAATGCTGGGAATCTTCACCCGGTCGATTGCTTTTGTATTCCAAAAGTTTGCGCCAGACATTAAAGATGCCTTTTCTTCTACGGTCATACTTTCGATTAATGCTCTATACTTCAATCTCTTCACCCCGCATGCTTACGCCTATTTTTCGAATAAGTAGGTTTGCAGGATCGTGTACAACACATGCTGAACACTTGTGCGAACCCCGTTTGTGATTCCTGCAGGATCCTTCTTGTATGCTTGTTTTAATAATTTCTCGTTTTTACTTGGTGTCATAATATCAAGCATGAGGTCATTGCCAGCTACAACCGCATCCGGCGCTTTCATAAACCCAAAGACTGCATCGCTGGAAACAAATCCATCAAAGCCCCATTCCTTACGCAGAACATCATTTAACAAGACGGAATTCGCTCCTGCCCACTTTGTCCCGATGATCGAAAAGCTGGACATTGCGCCTAGAGGGCTGCTTTCTTTAACCGTAATCTCAAACGGCTTCAAGTAGATTTCGCGAATCGCTTGCTCGTTGGCCCAGATCAGATTTCCTGAACGAGCATTGGTTTCTTGATCGTTCAGCGCGAAGTGCTTCATAAAGGCAATAATGCCTTGGTCTTCTGCGCCGTTTATCATAGATGCCGCCATTTTTCCTGAAAGCACAGGATCTTCTGAGAAGTATTCAAAGTTACGGCCGCCTTGTGCTGTACGGTGAATATTCATCCCCGGTGCATACCAGCCTTGAATGCCATACGCACGCGCTTCTTTACCGACCGCTTCTCCCATTTGATAGGCTAGATCATTGTTCCATGTTGCTGCAATGACGATTTCAGACGGATATGACGCGGCTTCGATTGGCTTAAAGAAGTAACTAAATCCAGCCGGTCCGTCCATCAACAACGTTTTAGGAACACCCAAACGCTCTACTGCCATCGTTCTATAAGCGCCGTTTGCTACATAATCAATCATTTCGTCCAATGTAAACTGATCCATGAATTCATTCCATTTCGGATCATCAAAGGCTAAACCTTTCAAATCCTCCAGTACTAAGCCATTATTAGCGCCAACCGTTGGCATTTCCATCGTTGAAGCTTCCGGCTCTTTTGAGAATGCGTCGACCACATTTTGCGGTGCTTTATGACTAATATTTTCAACCGAAGGATAAGTCTTCTCCCAATCGTTCCGGGACAAATACGTAACTTCACCTTTTGCTAATTCAAAGCGATTCTCGTAAGGCGTTCCGGTATCCTTATCTTGTTTGAAAACCTTCTTGTCAGCCAACTCAAGGTCATAGCTTGCCACGATATCATGGACATTGCGAGCCACTTTAATTGAATAGGTGCCCTGGTCTAGTACATACGCTTCTTCTACGTTCATATCATAAGAAGCCATCTCTTCGGTAGCGAACGAAAGGGTAAGCACCTCGGATTGACCTGCTTCCAGCAGAGACGTCTTTGCATAAGTGGCCAGTTCGATCGCCGATTTTTCAATGCCGCCTGCAATATACGGAGCTGAATAATAAACTTGAACAACATCTTTCCCGGCTCTGTCGCCAACATTTTTCACTTCGACTTGTAGTTCAATCTTGTCTTCCGACAATGACTGATTCAGAACCTTCCACTCGAAATCCGTGTAGCTTAATCCATGTCCGTAAGAATATAACACGGTATCTCGATAGCCTGCTTCATCATTTAAAAAGAAGGTTTCATAGAAACGGTATCCTACATAAATACCTTCTTGATAATTGAGGAATGAATACTTCAAATTATCGTATTTATAGTCTCCAAAGTTCTCACTTGCTGGAGCCGATGAATTGTCATACACGTACGTATCCGTGATACGGCCTGATGGATTAATATTTCCTGCAAGAATATTTCCTAATGCGTTGGCACCATAAGGCCCAGGTGTTCCTATCCACAAGACAGATTTAATAGATTTAAATTCATTTACGAAACCAAGCTCTAAGGCATTCCCCGCATTTACAACGATAGTGACATTTTCAAAGGACTGTGCAACCTTTTCAATCAAAGCGCGTTTATTAGCTGTCAATTTCAACTGCTCAGCGGTCGCATCACTAGCTTCTGTACTCTCACTAGCAATGACAATAATTGCATTTCCCGAATAGGATTTCGCTTGTGCTATGGCTTCGTCCGATAAATAATCGATTTTAGGTTCATCGCTAGAGTTTCCACCTAACATGCCTTTTACAACTTGAATGACTCCGGTACTCGCCTTGCTGCCCACTCCTGCTTTTGCACCAACCTCTTGATACAAGTCATGAAGCTCGGTATTGTATGAAATACCTGCATTTTCTAGACCTTTAAATAAATTAACCGCACGGGAAGTATCCCCCGCACCCGATCCTCCACCGCCATAACGTAGCTCTAATGCAGCTAATCCGAAGACGTTAACCTTTTTATCTTTCAAAGGCAGCTGTTTATCATCATTCTTCAATAGAACAATGCCTTCATTCGCAATTTCTTCAGCTATTTTCCCGCCCTGTTCACGTGCTGCAAGCGCCTCAGGGGAATCGGTTACGGCTGTAATGTGTTTTCCTGTCAGCGCATCGATGATGCTAGAAGCGGTTGCACCGAATTGTACGAACAACAATATGACAACAAGCGCTACGATCGACCAGCCGGTGAAACGTCTTGGTCTATTTTTAATTTTCTTGTAGCGTTTAGCTTCTTTTTTCATCGCTCTACGATCTTTGCGACTTAGAGCTTTCAACTCCATTTTTGTTTGTTGCTTTTGCTCTTTTCTTAATTGTTTGTCCTGTTCAATCGCTGCTGTTCGTTCTGCTTCCGGTAGCGCTTTAATTTCTTGCTTTCGCGCTCGCAGCTTAGCTTTATCTTCCTTCACCTTTTGCACGATTTCACTTTTTTTAACGCGTTTAGTATTAAAATTGTCCACCACGGCGACCCCCTCCGGTATCGTCTTTCTTTTTCACAATCATAATATAGCGCTTACATTTTAACTATCAGGATCTTGTCGAAAAAAAAGCTAAATATTGCGTTCATTCGATTTATCAAGAAATCGAGTGAGCAATATTTAGCATTAATCGTTGGTTTTTTCTAAGTCGATCATAACAATCCCAAATAGCGGAACTTCGAACTCAAGTGTATGATTTCCCTTTATTTTCAGTTGTTCTACGCTTCTCGAAGGTCGATTAATTGCATTCCAATACGCAATATCTTCGAAAGACAACTTTTTGCATTTCCTTAAATCAGCAAGGTCTAATCGCTGATCTACTTGCTCAGTAGTTAATCGTTGCTTGATCAATCGGTATGTCCCTTCAAGGTTTGTAAGTTCCATCTTTATAAAAACATAGGGACTTTTTGCCTTATGCCAAGCTAATTCTAGTTTTTCCTTATTTTCATTGATAAACAGATGTTGCTCTTCTTCTGGATAAACAGTTAAAATGCGGTAATTATCTTGCTGTTTTGTCACGATACATGAGTTGTTTTTGAACACAATCTCATCAAACAAGCGACTCACAAACTCTGTCGCATACCAATTGTCCTTGTAACGACCATCCGGTGTAAGTAATGAAAGCTTACTTGCCAGCTCATCTGGAAAATACTCAAACAGCTTCGCTGAATCGAGTGATAATGGAGGGAAATAGTGACCTGCAATTTCGTTTTGATTCATTAGGTTTATATATTGCCAAATGCTTGCATTTGCTTGCGCTAGATCCGAATAGGCGTGTAGATAATCATCCTGATCGTAAATCAGCATTCGATCCAAAATACGGTTCTGATCTTGTATGTTTGTATTCTCACCAATGACCCGAATGTAGTCTTCATCAAATAGATAATTAAGCGCAGTTTCAAGTGGAATCTTGCGCATACGGGTCCAGTCATCAATGCAATAAACGGCATTATGGCAGATTATATCAAGCAACACCGCATCTTCTGGCGGGATGGGAAAATGAATGACCACGTTCTTATAGTTTTTAAAAATTGAAATGGCATTCACTAGTGACAGACGCAATTGCCTGCTATTTTTCATTTCATAGAAGCAGCGGAACTCGTACATCCAATCCTGACTTGTCATATAATTTTGCTGCAGATGGAGATTCAATTCAGTCATTACCGTTTGAAACCATTCATTGTTATGAAATCCCCGCTCCTCCCAATCATCCAAATCTATAGATTGAAATTGAAGGTAGGGAATCATGCCAACAGACACGATCTGCTGCAATATTCGATCCAACTCACTAAATGAACAGACCAGCTTCCCTTCGCTCAACCGTATATCCACTTTTTTAAAAATACGATTGACCGCTACCCACTTCACCCCTAGACGCTGACGCACTTCGAGCAAACGGCTATCCATAAGTTTACCTTTTATTTTAAGAACATGATTCACCTTTGAGTACTGGCCGATCGTTTTATGCAAATCTAATTGAACCTCGATGCGATTGGGGGCAATAGATGGGCCAGCCGGTAATTCACCTAACGGCACATACGGCGATAGTAAGGCTAATACATCTTGGGACAGCTCCGCGTCGACACGATTCTGCTCCGCTCTTATTTGACGCTGTTCACGAAATTCAGCAGGTGAAAGCTCATACCTTATTTTAAATGCCTCGTTAAATGAGCGTACATTGGGAAAGCCGTTAGCTAAAGCAATCGTGACAATCTTCTCGTTCGTATTTTCCAGCATACGTAAGCTATGAAACAATCGCACTTCTTTGATGTAATTTCCGATTGAAATCCCTAGCTGATTTTTAAAGGAATGTGCCAGGTAGTATTTGCTACTATAAGACTTTTCAGCAATCTCATCCAGGCTGAGTTTGTCCGCATAATTAACATTGATATATGATACAATTTCTTTTACCTTATCCGAAGCAGTATGCACTTGCTTCTTTTCATCTTCTGGCCCAAGATATCGGTACAGCAATCCGATTAAACGTTTCGAATACCCTTCGATGATATAATCAGAACCGGCTCCCGGATATATCCTTTCGACGTACAAGTACGCCATACAATTCTTCACAAGCTCATATCCATCTTTTTTGTACACCATCGATAGTGGAATGTTAAGCTTAAATGCCGGAAACTCCTCTTGATACTCATTGGTTAGAAACTTTACCGAGAGCGTCGCATTCTCTTCACTGCCAATTACACGGACAATATCACCTTTATTAAAAACGAAAATATCGCCTGTCCGAATCAAAATATCCGAACCATTTCGCATAATTTCCAAATAACCAGAAAGAACAAACCATGCCGTTAACTCCGTCATAAGTAGAAAATCCACTTCCTCAATCGTTTCGATTGCGGCTAGTACGATTTGATCTGATCCATTTTTCTTCTTATTCAAAATCAACAATCTCCTCTTCCAACATGAAAAAATATGTTACTGTTACTGAGTACCTGACCATTTGCTCATAATTATTGATTATAAACGATTGCTCTCTGAAATCTAAAAAAATAGGACGGTGCATCATATGGTATTCGCATTTCTGTTTATATTCGATATGTACGCGGCAAGTAACTATTACATCGCAAGAAAAATTTTCAAATGGTTACAACATGTATTTTCAAATATTAATGGGATTATATACGGAGTCATCTACAGCTTGTGTGCGGTAACAATCATTATTAATTTACTATTGTCCTCTTCAGCTATGACGACCGATTCAAGTATTGTTAATTTTATTGGTCAATTCGGGGACTATTGGATGGGGATCTACTTCTATTTGTTCTTGCTGTTACTCCTTTCCGATGTAATCTTACTTATTAGTAAATGGATCAAAATCATCCCCTCCCCTGCGCCAAAACGTGTTATTTTTCATACAAGGTCAGTAGTATTAATTCTAGTCATAGGGTTGGTGTCCTATGGGATTTATAATGCGAATCAGATAAAAGAAGTTACTTATCCGATCCAAATACATAAAAGCACGTCGTTAGATCATTTAAATATTGTTCTGATCAGCGACTTACATTTAGGCTACGTAAATGATGTAAAGTTTATTGAAGACGTTGTTGATCGTATTAATAACATGCAGCCAGATATTGTGTTGATGTCAGGAGATATATTTAATGGTAACTACTATGCGCTCTCTAATCCTTCCAAAGGAATAGAGTTATTAAATACTATTCAGTCCACCTATGGGGTTTATGCTTGTTTAGGTAACCATGATGCAGGACGATCATACGATGAGATTGTGAACTTTATAGATAAGAGTAATATTAAACTTCTAAATGATGAGCATGTCGTTATTGATAATCAATTCGTTGTAGTTGGCAGGAGAGATTCATCACCGATTGGTGATCAAGGAAATGCTAGAGCAGTTACTTCTGAAGTGATGGGTAACATTGATACAACTATGCCCGTTATCGTAATGGATCATCAACCAACGAATATGATTGAATACGGAGATGACGTCGATTTGATACTTAGCGGACATACGCATCAAGGACAAGTATTTCCTGCAAATCTAATCACCAATGCTATGTTCACAGTAGATTACGGGCACTATCAGAAAAATCAGAACAGCCCTAACGTCATCGTCACATCTGGTGCAGGGACTTGGGGACCGCCATTACGCATTGGAACGAACAGTGAGATAGCACTAATTAAAGTTGATTTTAAATAGAATGATTTATAAAAAAAAGCGGTCAGCCTTTGGACGAGAATTACCGCCCTAGACTGCCGCTTTTTATAGTTTTACCTAAGGTTGGTGCGGAGAATATCCGTTATCTTGAAATTTGTCTCTCTACATCATACAACGGTTTTTACCCATATCCTCCTGTAGCATAGTCTAGCGATTATAAATACCTTCTTTTATACATCAAGGTAATTTGGCCTGCTATGTATTCCGCACTATATTGGCTGCCATCCTTAATCCACCACATAATAATCCCTAATAGTGATGCTGCAATAATATCAAGGGAGACAACCTCCTTAGTGGAATCTATATTTCTCACGTTTCTTCGCTTTTCGATCGTATTTTTTAATAGGTTGGTTAATTGGTTTTTGAAACCTTTGTGCTCTACCAATACAGCAAAGATTTGCCGGTATTCATAAAAATAACTTAAAAATGTGACCAACTGCTCCTGCTCGATACTGCTCTTCACTTGTAATAACGGTTCAACCTTCATGGACAGGTCATCAAAGATTTCATGTACGATCTGGCGCAATAAATCGTTAATATCCTCATAATGCAAATAAAACGTTGCACGATTCAGCTCAGCACGGTTGGCGATTTTTTGGACAGTCAATTGAGAAATCTCCACATTCTCGGCCAATAATGAAAAAACAGCATTTTTCAGCATCTTTTTTGAGCGAATGGCTCGTGGATCAACTCTTTTATGTTCGGACATTTCATCCCTCTATTATCGTTTATATAGTATTTCATCAACTAATTTACCCATTCTGTCGATTAGTCGACATTTTCAATAAAATTGCAAATAGGAATACCGTTTAAATGCTGATATGATTTATTTTATCGACACTATGTCGAAAAAGCAATGAAGAGAGGCCTGCACCATGCAAGAAGATATTAAGAAAATAAATAAAGGAATCCTACTAACCATTCTAATTTTTGGTTGTTTCTTATCTACACTCAATCAGACGCTTTTAAATGTCGCCTTAAGTAGTCTGATGGATGTATTTGATGTCACGGCAACAACTGTACAATGGATTTCAACAGGTTTTATGCTGGTCAACGGGATTTTGATTCCGATTACAGCCTATTTAATGAAACGTTTTACAACACGTCAATTATTTCTAAGTGCCATGTCATTTTTATTAATTGGCTCAATCATTTGTGCAGCAGCGCCGAGCTTTAGTCTACTCTTAGTCGGACGGATGATCCAAGCTGCAGGTGCCGGTATTATAATGCCGCTCATGATGAGCGTTGTGCTCGCTATTTTCCCTGTTGAAAAACGCGGCAGTGCTATGGGACTGCTTGGACTGGCGATGATATTTGCTCCTGCTATTGGGCCGACGCTTGCGGGATTTATTGTTGAATATCACTCTTGGCGCTGGTTATTTATCGGCCTCATTCCACTCGTCATCATTGTTATAGCGTTGGCATTCAAGTATTTAGTGAATGTATCCGAGACGTCTAAGTCTAAGCTTGATGTAGTAAGTGTTCTTTTATCGACCGTTGGATTTGGCTTAATTTTATACGGCTTCAGTAGTGCAGGCAGTAAAGGCTGGGACGATGTAATAGTAATTCTGACCTTAGGGATCGGGATCGCTGTTACGGCCGTATTCTGTCTTCGACAAATCAAGTCTGATGATCCACTGCTGAACCTGTCTGTCTTCAAAAATAAAGTTTTTACGATGACTTCTCTGATTAACGTATTAATCACGATGATGATGTACGCAGATATGATTTTATTGCCTATTTATCTGCAGAATGGCCGTGGTTTTACAGCATTTGATGCAGGACTACTATTGCTGCCAGGGGCGCTCGTAAATGCGTTCATGTCACCCGTCACCGGTAAATTATACGACCGTTTTGGTGCTAAACCACTGTTCATTATTGGTTTACTGTTTATTATTCCATCTATGTGGGCGGTAACTGATCTATCTGAATCTACAACGTATATGTATCTAATGATTCGTACCATTGGCCTGCGAATTGGATTAAGCTTCATCACTATGCCACTCAATACGGCTGGACTAAATGCACTGCCCAAACAACTCGGCACGCATGGTACAGCTGTGAACAATACCGTTCGCCAAATTGCCGGAGCCATCGGTACTGCTGTCGTAATTACGATTTATACAGTACAGGCAACAAGTCATGCGGCCACAGTGATGCAGAGCAACCCCTCTACTACTCCTGAGATCCTTAAATCCCTTGCATCCATTCTTGGGGCAAGTGATGCCTATTACTTTATGATGATTTTATCCGTCGCCGCGTTTGTTATAACATTATTTATGCCGATGAAGAGCAAGATCATGGTTGAAAAGAAAGCAAACCTAGTTAACAAGGAATAACCTTATAACGTGGAATGTAAAAAGGACAGCGATCAGCTGTCCTTTTACATTATTAATAGCTATTCCCGGCTCACCGGCTTACTCTTGTTTATATTTTTCTTTCAGTATGCTGGAGCCAATTCCCCCGATAACCATTAAAATCAAAGAACCGAAGTTCCAAAAGAATGACCCGCCATTCAAGGTAATCTCTAGTGCCATTACTTTGTTCAGAAAGAGAACACAGAGTTTAATCACTAATAGCACAATGCCTGCTATTACGAAGACATCAAATACAAACTTTAATTTCGGGTGAGCCAATTTCTTGCCTTCTTCTATCACCTTTTTGGTCAACTCCTCGTCACTCCTTAGTAACTCATCGATAGTTACCCCAAAAAGATCGCTTATTTTAATAATGATTTCAATGCTTGGGTAGTTTAGACCATTCTCCCATTTCGAAACCGACTGTCGGCTTACAAACAGCTTCTCGGCCAGTTCTTCTTGTGACCAACTTTTTTTATTTCTTTCCGCTTTTAACTTCTCCCCAAAGATCATAGCAGCAACTACCTTTCTGCAATTCATAAGCCTATATTGGATTAATCGTATGCAGAAGTAAAGAACGCTTTAGTTGCAGCCCCGCAACCCCAAGTTGCAGTTAACACTAGGCTTACCGCTAGTTGATGTTGACCTCACTCAAGCTTGATTACTTCTCCCCTTTTTACTTCTAATCGAATACAAGATAAATAATAAAATAAACCATAACGGAGTACACAATAAAGCCGGGCGTGTTTCTCCAGCGAACAGCATGATGATCAGTATTCCAGCGAACAAGGTTAAGACAATATAATTGATAGCCGGTGTGAACGGTGCTTTGAATTTGGATTTCGCCTGTAAGTCTGGCCGGGTTCTCTTATACTTAATATGACAGATAAGAACAATGCCCCACACCCATATAAAACAAATGGCGCTAATCGTTGTCACGATTCCAAAAGCCTGCTCCGGAATAAGTTTACTCAAAAGAGCACCCACAGATATAACAATTGTAGAAATGAATAACGAGTTACCTGGTACATGGTTTTTATTCAGTTTGCCCAAACGAGGTGACGCCTGGTTATTTCTACTCAAATTATAGAGAATTCGGCTGGTCGAGAACATCCCACTATTACAAGCGGAAGCGGCTGAAGTTAATACGACAAAATTAATAATCCCTGCGGCAATTGGAATCCCTACTAAAGTAAAGGTTTTTACAAAAGGACTCTCTGCCGGACTGAGCTCCGTCCAAGGGTTAATGCATAGCAGGACGAAAAGCGCACCAACATAGAAGAATAGAATCCGTAAAGGAATTTTATTAATCGCCGATGGGATATTTTTCTCCGGATCCGCTGTTTCCGCTGCCGACACCCCGACCAATTCCACACCCACGTAAGCAAATACAACCATTTGAAAAGAAAATAAGAAGCCTGATATGCCGTTCGGAAAAAAGCCCCCATGCTCCCATAGGTTTCGTATCGTCACCGATCCTGCATCCGTCTTAAACCCAATGATCAGTAAAATGACCCCAAGACCAATCAAGGCAAGAATCGTAATTACCTTAATTAAAGCAAACCAAAACTCGAGTTCCCCAAAGCTCTTTACAGTTAATAGATTAAGTCCTAATAACACGACTAGACAGGCGATGGCAGGAACCCACTGCGGGATATCAAACCAGTACTGTACATATACGCCAACAGCAATGACATCAGCCATAGCCGTCATGATCCAGCAAAACCAATAGGTCCAACCGGTAATGAATGCAAACCGTGATCCAAGGTAGTCTTCAGCAATATCCGTAAACGATTGATAGCCCACTTTAGATAATAGGAGTTCTCCCAGTGCTCTCATCACAAAAAACACAGCAATACCTACGATTAAATACGTGATCATAATGGATGGGCCTGCCTTCTCTATCGCCTTGCCTGATCCCAAGAATAATCCTGTACCAATGGTGCCGCCAATAGCAATAAGCTGAACATGCCGATTAGCCAGCTCTCTCTTTAATTCTGGTTGTGCCATACCTAGTTCCCCCTTGTGAGTACAATAAATTGGAATAAAAAAAAGAGAGATTGGATGTCATCCAATCTCCCAGATCGTAAGAATATCAAATAATATTCGCCCTGCTGATAGCGATCAGCATGACAAATACATATTCAGTACTCTTCTGTCCTTTTGCCTGAGATTGTGAACCCTTCGGCGCCGCGGAATCTCCGCAGTCTCTCCAGAAGCTGCTCCAGCTAAAGTGTAATCCTTAGCCATCATAGCTCGTGAATTATGAAGTTGATAAAGCGGTAACGCAGTAAAGCTGTTCTGATATTCTAACATATTACTTGTGATGTGAGTGTTAATCAGTGATAAAAGTCTCAAGAATTTAAAGTTAGCCTCATGAACATACTACTTTTTGAAAAGCAAAAAACTAAAGGAGTATGCTGATGAAAGCCGCTGTAGTAAAGAAATTCAAAGAAAAGTTAGAACTACAAGACGTACCTAAACCAAAACCCGGACACAAAGAAATCCTTGTCCATATTCAGGCGTGCGGAGTGTGTCATACTGATTTGCATGCTGCTCATGGCGATTGGCCCGTCAAACCGAAACTCCCTCTTATTCCCGGACATGAAGGCGTTGGGATTATTGAAGAAATAGGTGAAGGAGTTACACACTTAAAGATAGGAGACCGAGTAGGAATTCCGTGGTTGTACTCAGCCTGCGGTCATTGTGAGTATTGTCTTACAGGAAGAGAGACTCTTTGTCTGGATCAGCAAAATTCCGGATATTCCGTAGATGGTGGATATGCAGAATATTGTGTGGCAGCTGCCGATTATGTAGTGAAGGTTCCTGATAATTTAAGCTTCATCGAAGCTGCACCTTTATTTTGTGCTGGCGTTACGACCTATAAAGCTTTGAAAGTATCGGGTGTAAAGCCAGGTGAGTGGGTAGCCATTTTCGGCGTCGGAGGATTGGGTCATCTTGGCGTACAATATGCAAAAGTGATGGGAATGAACGTAGTGGCCATCGACACGTCGGATGAAAAGATGGAGCTTGCCAAACAACTTGGTGCAGACAAAACCGTAAACGCATTAAAAGAAGATGCCGCAGAGTGGATTCAAAAAGAAATCGGTGGAGTGCATGGTGTCGTTTGTACGGCGGTTGCGAAAAAAGCATTCGACCAAGCCTACCGGGCCATTCGTCGCGGCGGAACCTGCGTCATGGTTGGACTGCCTCCTGAATCCATGGATGTCCCGATCTTTGATACGGTATTAAACGGTACAAAGGTAGTCGGTTCGATTGTCGGCACTCGCAAAGATTTACAAGAAACATTACAATTCGCTGCAGAAGGAAAAATAAAAACCATTATTGAGACACGTAAACTAGAAGATATTAATGAGATCTACGATCTTATGTTAGAAGGCAAAATCAATGGTCGAATCGTCCTTGATATGACGAAATGACCAATAATAAAAAGTATGCTACCGTAATATGATACGGTTCCCCTTAACGGTTATATCGGCGAAAATAGAAAGGAGCATGATGCGACATGCTCCTTTTGCATGCATAGAAGACACAACGTCCCCACTGAATTTGCTCCCTGCTTTTTTTAACGCCTATAATAATAGGATTCCCTTAGATTTTGCGTTGAATCATCATCGCCTCGTATTCTCCTGATCAAAAAACTTTTGATTATTTTACTTTAGACGAAGAAGCTATTTTTACTCTCAATTTTGCAAGGTTCTCCCCATCAAATCCCTTCACAATTAACCAGACTGCCAAGCTCATCTCGTAAACGCCCACAGGCAGCGCCATCAATCCTTTTATCGCCGAATAGGGCTCGATAATTCCAAACATTTGCAGCAAACCAGCTATTAATACCATAACCGCTGTAACCATTCCGAAAATAGCTAGCGGTTTAGGGACATAGCCTGTTCGATATAGCATATAACTATACAGACTAGTGTTTATGCCCAACATGAAATTTGGACCCAACATAGCCGTCCAGCGATAAATCGCCTGCAACACCAGACCTATGGGCTCAAAATTGATTTTACTTGCCAAATTATTTGTATCATAATACGAACTAAGTTGTAACAAACCCAATATACTTACGAGACCAATCGCAATAAAAACAGCCTCCATAAATCGGAAACAAAGATACCCTAATGCAAGATGCTCATTCCAATGCCGAACATAGGGAAACAGCATGACTGCTGTACCAACAGCCGTTACTATAAGCGAGAGGTCATTTAATACACCGATTAAAACCTTCGTTTCCAATCCATTTGCCACGGCCATCTGCCATTGTTCTGACAAAACTGGCCCATACAAAACAACCGCTATAATTGACGTCACTGCAGCAAAGATATAAAAAATCCCCAGTATCCTAGCATTCCTTCGGTCTCTCATCATCTTTTTTGCCTCCTAAGACAATAAATTCATTTCTGATGGACGTGTGGTACACTTCCTGCAAATATTTGATATAAGGAGCTATTATGGACCATAACGAAGTCATCGAACGTGCTTTGATCCATATTGAGGGTCATTTACAACAGTCCTTAACCGTAGAATCCGTTGCCAATACCTTCAACATGTCTAAATACTATTTTCATCGGCTATTTTCCGCTATGATGGACTGTTCGTTAAACCAATACATCCTATTCAGAAGATTAAATGCATCTTTAACTTTAATTCAAAACAAAAACAGGTCTCTAACCGATATTGCTTACCAGCTCAACTTCGGTACGCAAGCCTCATTCACTCGTGCTTTCAAACGACATTACGGATTAGCTCCGAGTTCTTTAAAAACAGGAATTGCAACGATTGCTCCGGTCCCCATACCTACAGTGGTGAAAAGATCCATAAAAAACATTAACGGTGATATCGTCACGGATTTCACCCTGGCTGAGTTCAAGGAGACCCGAATCAGTGGAATCGCCTTTGAAGTGAATTTAGCCAATGATGATTACAAGAAGAAGATTCGCGCACATTCAGAAATGCTGTTGAGTCATATTGATGAAACCATAAATGGCCCCTATTATGTCATTTATTCAAACTGTCAACCCGATTCAACTCTGTTTAAGGTTCTATTTGGGATCCCTAGCAGCATTGAAATTGATAAACCTTATTATTTTACGGTAGATGTGCCGCAGATTTTTTGTGCCAGGTTCAACTATTGTGGTGAACTACTTGACATTGGGAATGTATTGAAAAGCGACTATGCCAGATTTCTAAAGATCTCCAAGCAGGAACCGGCAGAAACTGATATTGAACTCATACAAGCTTTTGATGACGTCCACCATCTGAATTCGGCCTACCACATCTATGCACCTATTAAAAAAATCCCTACCGATACTAATTTGTAATATCGCGTCTCGCCTGTCATTCTGTCTGCTCCTTTCTTTTCTCGATTTTGATTATTCCTTCTCTGCAATTAAAATAACATAACGAGTTTCGCTCGACTTTCCACATCTTGCTGTAATTAGGGACAAAAAAAAGCATCTCTCTCGAGATGCACAATGTTCGACTATAAGGTTGTTTAATTGAATAAATATGACAATTAATTGAGAATAATACATTGAACTCCTTGTTAACTGGCAGGAGAAATCAACGCATCAGCGATTTAATGATACGGTTCTCCTTCACGCCATAACTTCAAAAATTTCGCCGCTACTTATGATACGGTTCACCGCGATGGCTGAAGCGGCATGTTTTTGAAACTGCCGTAGAATTCTTAAGTGTTACAAACACCTTTTGTGGCTCCTCTTTCATGGAGTTTCCATGCATCAACTCTTCATGGATCGTTTCCATGAAGAGTTCAATACATAGGATTCGTTGTATAGATGTGTCCAATTTATACTAATGAATGTGGTACATAAAGTTCTTCTAAACTGGTAATTTCTTCAGGTGTCAATTTAACCGACAACGCCGAAACGGCATCTTCGAGATGGCTGGTCTTGGTCGAACCGATAATTGGGGCGGTGATCTCTTCTTTTTGCAGCAACCATGCAAGAGCAACTTGTGCGCGTGGAATTCCTTGGTTAGCAGCGACTTCCGCAACTCTCTCTGCTACTTTACGATCAGCTTCTTCCGTTTTAATAAACAACTCTTTAGCTATCTGGTCATTCTCGGATCGTGAGGTCTGTTCATTCCAATCCCTAGTTAACCGGCCTGCAGCCAAAGGCAGGTAAGGAGTGACGCCAACTCCCTCGTCTCTGCAAAGGGGGAGCATTTCTCTTTCTTCTTCCCGGTAGAGCAGGTTTAATCTATTCTCCATAGAGACGAACCGTGTCCAACCGTTGCGATCTGCAACATGCTGAGCTTTCGCAAACTGCCATGCCAGCATGGAAGATGCTCCGAGGTATCTGACCTTGCCCGCCTTAACTAAATCGTGAAGAGCCTCCATCGTCTCTTCAATCGGCGTATTTGGATCCCACCGATGGATCTGGTACACATCGACGTAGTCTGTTCCGAGTCGTCTTAGACTGTTATCAATTTCGGTCATGATGGCCCTGCGGGAAAGTCCCATAGCATTCGGACCTTTGCGCATCGGAACAAATACCTTTGTAGCTATGACGACTTCGTCACGATGAGCGAAGTCCTTTAAGGCACGCCCGAGGATTTCTTCGCTTGTTCCGTCGGAATACATGTTGGCAGTACTGAAAAAGTTGATGCCCAATTCGAGTGCCCTCTTAATAATCAGTCTGCTTTGCTCCTCATCCAGAGACCATGGAGTATTGCCGCGTTCAGGTACGCCGAAACTCATGGTTCCAAGGCTTAACTTCGAAACCTCTAACCCGCTGCGTCCAAGCTTCACATATTCCATTTAATAACACACTCCTTATATATTTGTAGGGGAAGGCGTTACGCCTTTAGGTTTCGTGGATCTCTCGGTGATACGTCGCTCGTGATTACATTACCAAGGTAGCTGACGTCTCTCGTTTGAAAATGTGCCCGTCGGACCGTCCTCGTCGAGGAGCGCAAGGCGCACGGGATGTTTGAAGGCCGTTTCCTTTGTTGACCCCAGTGACCAAGGCGACGGGTTTATGCATTTCCCCTCTCCTTCCTTGCATCATCTGCAGACCCATTAAATACCTTTTCCAGTTGATGTATCAACCTTAAGATAATACCACTCCCTTAAGTTGACATATCAACCTATGAATACATAGTAACACCTTGTGGTTGATGCGTCAACCATGATATTATATTCGTATGGATATAAACGAACTTAACGAAGATGAAATGCGGATATGGAATATGTGGAAAGGCTCCTTTAAACGAATCTTCGGTCGCGTTGTAAAAGAAATGTCTGAACACACAGGACTCTCAGAGGGTGATTTTGGAGTATTAGACCGGCTAGTCCAATTTGGCAATGGTAAGCTTCGCCAACAGGAATTAGCTGACTCGATGGACTGGGATAAGAGCCGACTATCACATCATCTAACGCGGATGGAAAAACGAGGTCTAGTTCTGAGGAAACCTCTAGACACAGATCGCGGTGTTCAAGTCATCATTACTTCCGCCGGAAGGTCAGCCTTAGACGAAGCCCTTCCCATAGTCTCAAAGGCAATACGCAAGCATTTTCTAGATCTATTAACCGATCAAGACATTGAGTCGATTACTACACTGGCGGAAAGAACAACAACATCCTGATTGCTGTTTTTGATGTAAGGAACCGGCCCCTTCCGCCAAAATAGCGGAGGGGGCATTTTCTTTCTTATCGGGCAGAGGGAAGATTCTCCGCAGGCACCCTTGTCATATGTTCCCCTTCCCGATCCGCCACGTGCTTGAACCCCGTTCTGACTATAATCCAAGTTTTTATCACTAAGACCCACCAACCCAAAATGAAAGAAACTTGCCCCTACTTATGATACGGTTCACCGTAACATCTACTTAACCTCACACAATTACAAGGTAATTTCTCAACCCATTATGCTTTTATTAATAAATGAAACTCACATCCTTCAATATTCTCTTTCAGAACTATTCGAAATTCAATACAATAAAAGCGCAATCAAGAAATTTATTAGAAATGAAGTCAGAAAGTTTGTCCATATGCAAAATTCTGCTGAAGCCAACTAATCGCCAAACAAGAAATCAACGCCCCAGCATTATTTCACTGGAGCGTTGATTTAACCAAAAATAGTATGCATTAAAATTTGGCCCTACTTATGATACGGTTCCCTGCGCTGTCTGTAACGGCAAGTTTGAAGTCCATCCTTTACTGCCCGTCAATGTCTACTTCTAAACCGTTTAATCGCATCCTCGGTCACCGGCTCGAAGAGGTTAAGAAGATTGCCATCGGGATCGCGGAACAGCATAGAACGGTTCCCCCACGGCATCATGGTCGGTTCCTTTACCCAATCATCAACAAATGGCTTCAAGCGCATATATTCAGCTTCAATATCGTCGATGCGGAACTCAATAATGACAGTGCGATTATTGGCCCCCACTGCGGAACCGGCGCCGAATAGCTGCGTCGTCTGGGAGTGGCCGATTGCAAGGGTGCATGATGGCAGAACGAGTTCGGCAAATACGGGCGCAGGTCGCTCTGCCGAAACCCCCATGACTTTCTCATAGAACTCGACGAGACGATCCACGTCGTCAGTAATGATACGTACAGAAGCGAAATTCACAAGATATCATCCTTCCTAATAATAGGTCTGGCTGTGTCCCACAGCCGTTGTAAAACATACTTTTTACTATCTATCTCCTTTACATTTACATGTCCAATTATAAAAAAACGCTACTGACAACGTTATGTCAGTAGCGTTTTAGAATTCTTTGGGCTTCCTCACGAATCCAATTTCGGAATGATTCGGGTTCCAACACGATAACGCCCGCTCCCCAGCCAAGCACATTAAAAACAAGCAAGGTTGGAATGCAACTGTTGTGATGCAAAAAGAAGTCGCTTTTATGACAGTGTAGAAATTAATACAGAACCTACAAACCGCGTGGCATCAAACGCTGTAAATCTACACACATCTTCAGGAATTTTCTATGGTTCCTATAAAGGATATAATGTTAGAAAGTAACGAGACTATGTCAAGAAGAATGGTAAGAAATTGTTGGAACGATATCAACAGTTCTACTCTGAACCAGTCACCCCTAAAGATCAATAATTTGTTGTAGACATTTGCTTAACTATCCTCGTTAAAGAGTCCTATTCAAAAATAGAGCCAGACATTCTCCCAAAGAGGATGGCCCGACTCTATATCTGTTAAGATGTGTTTCTATTACCAAAGTTTCAACTTCACCTCATGCAACCTTGTATTAGGATAGCCGATGAATCGACCATACTATATTCGTACTGAAACCAAGGGTTAGACCGTCAGCTTCGTAATATAATCCAACTTCATCACCTGCTTGCAGCTCTACATCACCGGATAGCGTCACCGTCGCACTACTTAGTACGGTCCTTATAGTTAAAATTAACGCCATATTGACGTCCAAGATAGGCATATAACCTTTTATTAAATCAGTGCTGCCATTCTTCTTTACGGTAAAAAATGGATCAATGCCACTTCCTAAGCTTATACTAACTGGAACGTTAGTCTTATAGTTAACAGTTGCATGTATAGCATACTTGCCAGTGGCCGGTGCCGTAAATATCCCTGTAGCAGGATTAAATGCAGGGTTTGCGTAATAAGGGGACGCCTCACTCCAATTCGTAAATATCGTGCCACTAGCGATTGAGTATGTCGTACCCGTAACAGAAAATCCTTCCGAGGTAAAAGAAGTCCCCGCTGGCCCCGGATCTCCTTGTGCTCCCGCCGGTCCTGCTGGGCCTTGCGCTCCCGCTGGCCCCGGATCTCCTTGTGGTCCCGCCGGTCCTGATGGGCCTTGTGCTCCCGCTGGCCCTGGATCTCCTTGTGCTCCCGCCGGTCCTGCTGGGCCTTGTGCTCCCGCTGGCCCCGGATCTCCTTGTGCTCCCGCCGGTCCTGATGGGCCTTGTGCTCCCGCTGGCCCCAGATCTCCTTGTGCTCCCGCCGGTCCTGATGGGCCTTGTGCTCCCGCTGGCCCTGGATCTCCTTGTGATCCCGCCGGTCCTGATGGGCCTTGTGCTCCCGCTGGCCCCGGATCTCCTTGTGCTCCCGCCGGTCCTGCTGGGCCTTGTGCTCCCGCTGACCCTGAACCTCCTTGTGATCCCGCCGGTCCTGATGGGCCTTGTGCTCCCGCTGGCCCAGTCGCTCCGGTATCGCCTTTATCACCCTTGACTCCACTGCCTTTAGAATTCTGCGATTCTTGGTCACCCGATGGCTGAGTACTGATGGTGATGGTTTTCATGGTGGAATTCCATACTACTTTTGCACCGAATAATTCGGCAATAAAACGTACCGGTACCATAACCCGGTTCTGAATGATCTTAGCAGGTTGATCGAGCGTGACCTTCTCCTCTACATCACCGACTTTAATGCTGGCGGTCGGGTCGCCTATAATCAGCGTACCCGATGCATCTCCTTTAAAAACCGCTATTGTTTGTGTAGAACTGTTCCAGTTAAGAGACACGCCGAGCGAGTCTTCAAGGACCCTCAAAGGCATAAGCGCGGTTCCTTTATGGACAACGGGTTCGACGTCACTCGGGATTACGCTATCATTAACGATAATAGTAATCTCGGCCACTTGGCCGACCGGAGCCGCCTGAGCAACAGGAACCACAAACAACGTCATTACAAGCACAAGTACAATAGATAATTGCAGTCTTTTTATTTTTATCACTTTGCTTTCCCCCATATTTAGTCAATTCGAAGTAGATACCAGCACCTAAATAATTACGAACAGCATTCAATGGTTCGGCGGTTTCAATCTGATAGGGATCACCTTCAAGTCCCGTTCCTCCAGCAAAGCTCACTGCCTCATATGCCTTACCTTCATCTGTCGCGAACAATCCGGGTATACCACTTAGCACCACTAGCTAGATCTATTATAATGGAACTAATTGTATTTAATAGTGACCGCTGTCATCAGTATTGTCACATGACAAATTAATTTAGTAGTCATTTACCGAAGCCGACAACGGAGATTGTGCGAAGATTCATACTCAAAAGCATAATATTTCGCCCTACTTATGATAAGGTTCCCCCCGATTTATCTTCACCGCGCGATAAATCTGCTCCACCAGCACCAGGCGCATGAGCTGATGGGGCAGCGTCATGCGCCCGAAGCTCATGCGCTGCTGCGCGCGGCGCATGACCTCGTCGGAGAGCCCGTGGCTCCCTCCGATGACGAACACGACATGGCTCGTCCCATAGGTGCCGAGCCGGTCAATTTCTGCGGCAAGCTCTTCCGAGCTCCACAGCTTGCCGTCAATCGCGAGCGCAATGACATGCGCCTCGCTCTTTATGTGCGCGAGGATGCGTTCCCCCTCGCGTGCCTTAACAATACCGACCTCTGCTTCGCTTAGAGAGTCGGGTGCTTTTTCATCTGCCACCTCAATCACCTGAAATTTCAGGTACGGTGTCAGCCGTTTAGCATACTCCGCGATGCCACTGATCAAATACTTTTCCTTCAATTTTCCTACGCCAATAATTTGAATAAGCATAAATGCCTCCTATTATAGTCCTCTATAGAAATAGCAAAAGGACGCGCTCTAGGCGTCCCTTATAGTTTTAGAGAGTACCTTCTCTCGCCCAATCCTTATATCTCTTGTATTTCATGTATTTCCTGTCCTCATAGGGCTCAATCCGTTACTTCCCTTCCTCCCGCTCCTCCATTACAAAATCCGGCTTTTCCCCAGCTTCATAAGCACTCAATATAGAATCCAGCAATCCTGGGAAACGTGCGCTCAGATCCTCTGTCCGTAGCGACAGTATGCGCTGGGTTCCTTGCACCCGCGTAAACACAACCCCTGACTCGCGTAGCGTACGGGCATGGTGAGACATGGTGGATTTGGCGATCGGAACGTTGAAGCCGTTGCAAGCCTGTTCTCCATTTCTATGAATATCCGATACGATATGGAGGCGAATTGGATCGCTGAGCGCATACAATACGGAAGCAAGCTGAATGTCCTTGCGATCCGGATGAAATAGTATTTTCATGGATGATTATCCCCTTTGTCCTACTTTTAATGCGAAAAAATATTAGTGTTCCTAATTGCATTTTATATCAACGCATGCTATATTTCAATTGTTCGTAAGTAATCGAACTATTAAACAATAAAAAAGGAGTGCTTCGCACATGACTTCTGTAAATAACCTTTCCGCGAATGCGGATCATGAAGCCTCCGTTCCGGAAGCGACTCTTCCACGGGAAGGCCTGCTGACTCTGCTGTTCAGTATCGCTGTGGTTCTCGTCATCATGAATACAGCCATGTTCAATCTGGCACTGCCTGATGTAACCGAAGCCTTCGGCATTACAGCTGCATCTGCTTCTTGGATAGTTACCGGGTATTCCATTATGTTTTCGATTGCCTCAATCACGTACAGCCGGCTCTCTGATTTTCTGCCGATCCGCCGCCTGCTGGTGATAGGCTTGTTGACGCTAGGCTTTGCGGCTGTGGCCGGCTTCTTCAGCACCAACTTTATCTTTCTGCTTATCGTGCGCATTCTACAGGCGTCGGGCGCGGGCGCAGTAATGTCCTTATCTCTTGTTCTGTTTACCCGCTATGTCCCGCAAGCCCGTCGCGGTAAAGCGATGGCGACGATTATGTCAGCCGTTTCACTCGGCCTAGGCCTTGGTCCGGTCGCGGGCGGAGCCATCGTCGAATATCTCGGCTGGATCTGGTTGTTCGCTGTAACGGCAGCTATTTTGCTTCTCGTGCCGTTGTTCCTTATCCTGTTGCCTAAAGAGGTGCCCACCCGAGGCTCCTTTGATGTGCTTGGTGGGCTGCTCTTGGGCGTCGGCACCACCGGTCTACTGCTGTTCCTGACTAGTGGGCTGTGGGTGGCCTTGGTCGCCGGACTTGTCGCCATCGCTTTATTTGTTGGCCGCATCCGCAGCACGCCCGACCCATTTGTAATGCCCGCGCTTTTCCGTAACCGCTCATATCTCGTACTGGCGGTGGTCGGTATCGCCTCCTATCTGTGCAGCTTCGCCACATTGTTCCTGCTGCCACAGATTTTGACTCATCGCTTTGGCTTCAGTGCAAGTCATGCCGGGCTTGTGATCTTTCCGGGCTCGCTGCTCGCAATCTTCGTTTCCCGTTCCGTCGGACGAATCATCGACCGTTATGGCAATGCGGGGATATTGCGTTTCGCTCCACTGCTTGTGTTAACTGCTACTGTCCTGTTCGCATTCTTCGCTGGGCGGTCCTGGATTGCCGTTATGCTGATCTATATGATTATGAGTCTTGCCTTCACGACATTGTCCAGTAGTGTATCCAATGAAATCTCACGGATTCTGCCTTCCTCACAAATCGGCTCGGGGATGGGACTGTTCCAGCTACTGCAATTCTTTAGTGGTGCCTTCAGCGTAGCTATGGCCGCAAGTGCATTGGAATGGCAGCGTGGGCTGCCGCTCCGGGCCGCTTACTCAAACATCTACTGGGGACTCTCTATTGCAGCAATGCTTGCCATCATCTCAGCCATTGTCTACCGCAAGAACAACCGAGGTAGCTCCCTGACCAATATGGCAGATGCAGCAGATGCATAAGATTAATCCTCCAATGCACCTATAATTATTCCACGCAAAAACACCTTGCGGCCCATTTCCGGGACTGCAAGGTGTTTTTTTATAAGTCTTAAAGGTCCTTTAGACCACCAAATATTCAGCGTTCTTCTCACATTGGGTGCACTTTGCCGGCGGGTCCCAGTCAGAGAATTCCGTTTCCTTCAAATCCACTACATCTGGTGCATCTTCATACTCGTCCACAAACAAATCAATAGCTAATTCTACATGTTCTTTACATACTACATACATTCAACCAAGCATCCCTTTCTGTGCCGCTACGGCCTAATACTCCTTCTATTGTTCTACCATACTTCCCACGAAAATGGAACTCCTATCTATCCATTCCAGCGATCTGTTCATCCATTGTCTATATTCTTGCCCTTCACCAAAAAAAGATTCCTCCCACCCCGAAGGGCAAAAGGAATCTCATCACTTCTCTCTCTCTCTATTATCTATAAATATTATTTTAAACTCTCCATCCTACCCTAGAAACTCCACCGGGCGATCCAGCTCATACAATCTGCGGTAACGTGGTTCTTTTTTCATCAGCTCCGCATGGGTTCCACGCATTTCTACCGAGCCATTTTCCATAAAAATCACTTCATCCATCTGCTCCGCACCGACCAAATGATGCGTTACCCAAATTAGTGACTTATCCTTCATGGCTTCAAACATTGTCTTCAAAAGATCACGTTCCGTCCGCGGGTCCAACCCTACAGTCGGTTCGTCGAGTATGACAACAGGGGTATTTTGCAGCAAAATACGAGCTAACGCTATCCGCTGACGCTCTCCACCGGAGAAACGTTGCCCCGCTTCACGAACAAAGGTATCATATCCATCTGGCAACGAGGAGATCAACGTATCCATTTTGGCTAAGGCGCCAGCTTCTTTAATGGCTTGTTCGGAAGCCTTCGGATCACCCATACGAATATTGTTAGCTACTGTAGTATCGAATAAATGTGGACTCTGATTAAGCACCGCTATAATAGAAGGAATATGCTCGCCATAGGCATCTGCAGCGATTCCATTAATCGTAACCGAGCCCTCAGAAGGTTCAATAACACCTTGAATAGCCTTTAATAACGTCGATTTACCCGCACCACTTCGGCCGATGATCGCAATCTTTTTACCTTGTGGAATATCGAGGCTGAGATCGCGAACCGACCAGTTATCCGCTGATCCATAGTGGTAACCTACATTTTCGAGCTTGATGTGAGCACTCTTTATGGCCTTAGGTAGAGCATCGACTACTGATACTTTTTCAGATACGATGTTCTGCTCAGTTCCATTTACACCAGACAATCGCTCCAAGGAGTTACGGTACTGCGGGATTTTCTCCACCGCTTCGGACACTGGCAGAAAAGCATCTGCTACAGGAAAAACAACCAATACAAAAGCCGCGATCAAAGTACCTGCAATAGCACCATCTGCAAACTCTCCAGCGGCCCAATACAGCATAGAAAGCACGCCAATCCCAATTACCGCTTGCCCAATGAACGTACGAATACGTGCCCAGCTGCGCAGCGCTGCATCGGTTTTGGCTACTTTTCTCTCATCTGCTTCATAAGTGTCTACGAACTGGCTTTGTCGTCCACTAATGACCCAGTCACCCATACCAAGTACGGCGTCAGTCAGCTTTTGATAGAGACGATTACGCTCTACTTTCACTTCACGTTGGCGCTTCTGTGTGAACAATAGAGATAAGAACGGCAACACCACTACTAACACCAATATATACAGAGCCATCAATAGCGCAAAGGCGATATCAAAAGTACCCAGTGCAATCACAGCTGCTCCATAAATCAGCAAAGCAATGATGCTTGGAAATACGGTGCGCAGATATACATTTTGCAAATATTCAATGTCATCCGCAAGCATCCCGAGAATATCCCCAGTGCGGAAGCGTGACGACAGGAACAAAGCCTGTGGCTCCAAAATATTGTACAGACGCACACGCATCTTAGATAGAATTCGCAAAATCGTGTCATGCCCAACTAAACGTTCTACATAATGAATGACAGCCCGACTCGTTCCGAACGTACGCACACCTACAATTGGTACATAGATCATTAGAATATTTTCGACGGGTGTAGACGCTTTTGAGATCAGAAATCCTGAAGTATACATTAATGATGAGGCTGTAAAAATCGTCAACGCCCCAAGCACGATAATAAGCACAAAACGCCAAAAATACGACGATACATACGGAGCAAACCATCCTTCACGTTTCAATGGATTCCCTCCAATTGCGACCCGATCAACTCATAATACGCACCCTTGCGGGCAAGCAACTCCTGATGGGTACCGATTTCTGCCACTTTTCCTTGTTTCATTACTACAATAATGTCCATATCAAGCATCCAGTGCAGGCGATGTGTAGCCAGAAAGACCAGCTTTCCTTCAAAAAGAGGCACCATCGTCTCCTTCAGCTCATATTCCGTCTCAATATCCAGATGTGCCGTTGGCTCATCCAATAACATAATCGGACGACTGCTGAGTAAAGCTCGAGCCAGCGCAACCCGCTGCTCCTGCCCGCCACTGAACGAACGACCTCCGCCGCCGATCATCTCATCCAAGCCATTCGGAAGGGTTGCCGCCAGCTCTGATAATCCAGTAGCTTTCACAGCTGCAGCCACAGCTTCCATAGAAGCCTCAGGGTAATAGAAGCGAATATTATCAGCCAATGTACCACTAAAAATATAAGGGCGCTGCGGGATATACGAGGTCTGCTTTCGCCAAGCCTCATCCGTTAATGCGCTAACCGTTGTACCGTTTACTGTGATACTTCCTGAAGTAGGGTGTAAGAAACCACCCAAGATATCGACTAGTGTAGATTTACCGGCCCCACTCTCTCCGATAATCCCAATTTTGCTTGCTCCTTTAAATTGCAGGTTCACCGCTTCCAGCGAAGAAAGACCAGCTTCCTCGTATTTCACACTGACATCATTTAATGTAAGTACGCTATTTTTATGCCAAGTGAATATCTCTTCTGGTGTTTTCGATGCTGATTTCAATGCTTGGTCACCATTAGAACCTACTACTTCAGCTTTCACTTCATCCTGATCTATAATGCTCTTCATTGCCTCAGCGGCTTCCTTACCATCGAGAGTAGCATGGAAATCCGAACCTACCAATCGTACAGGCAAAAAATATTCCGGTGCCAAGATCAGAATGGTTAAACCCGTAACAAGGGTCATCTGATCGTTGACCAGCCGTAGGCCAAGACTTACCGCTACGGAAGCAACGGATAACATCGTAAAGAAGTCCAGCGCGAACGAAGACAAAAAGGCTACTCGCAGTGTACGCATCGTCGCCGAGCGATACCGATCGCTGACGGTGGCAATACTCGTGCTATGACTACGACTGCGGCCCAGAAATTTCAGCGTTTCTAGCCCACGGAGGGAGTCTACGAAATGATTAGATAAGGTGCGATAAGATTTCAGCTGACGGTCCATCTGCTTGCGAGCCGTCATCCCGATCAAGATCATAAAAACAATAATAATCGGCATGGTGATCGTTAGAATTATCCCACTCGCGGTATCCATCTTGTAGATATAAATAAGCACCAAAATCGGTGTTATCGACATCCCTACCATTCTAGGGATAATCGCTTCTAAATATGTGCGGAACTTTGTTACGCCTTCCAGCACAAGTGTGACAAGATCCCCGGTTCCACGCCCGCCCACCATTCTGGGTCCAAGCTGGAAGAGCTTATCCATCATTTCCCTCCGCATGTTGCTGCCCGTTGCTTCCGCAAAGCGGTAAGAGATACGGCTCATCAGCATGGCGCAAGCATGGCGCACTAGAAATGCAAGAAGGAACAATAGCGAAGTAGCCCATTGTTCCTTCAGAGGTTCTCCTGCAAATAGCGCAGAGATGACTTCTGCCAGCCATTTGGCCAGCAGAAGTATGGACATGCTTTGCACCAGGGTAAGGAGGCCAACAATCAGAAATACCGGCTTAACTCCTTTATACCCAAGCAAATTTTTATCCATTAGTATTCAAGATGCTCCTTCTCGTGAACGCGTTTATGAAAGACAAAGTAACTCCAAATTTGATATCCCAATACGAATGGAAGGATGGTCAGTGCCACAATCGTCATTACCTTTAAAGAGTAATGTCCCGAAGCCGCATTGGTAATTGTCAAATTAAAGGCTTGATCGATTGAACTAATCATAACACGTGGGAACAATCCTACAAAGATAGAAGTTACGGACAATGCTATTACCGCTCCTGTCATTCCAAAAGCATAGCCATCCTTCTTCTTCGTCATGAAATAACCCGATAATATGAACGCGATAATTCCCAGCGCTACTATAATCATAAGAACTAAACCACGTTGTTCGAAAATATCAGTCATATAATAAGTCATTACCACGAAAGCAAGCAATAAAGCCCCAAGTGGCAAAAGCAATCTTTGCGCCATTTTTCGAGCGCGAGCCTGTAGATCTCCCACTGTACGCAACGTTGTGAACATGAGACCATGTACCAAACAAAGAAGGACAACAGTCACACCAGCTACTACGGTATACACATTTACGATATCTGTAAAACTTGCGTACATTTGCATATCCCCATCAATCGGCAAACCTTTGATGAAGCTGGCGAACACCACAGCTAGGAGGAACGGTGGGAGGAAGCTGCCGAAAAAGATACACACATCCCAAGTTTTTTTCCAAGCTACGGAATCCCGTTTACCTCTAAATTCAAAAGCAACACCACGTGCAATCAAAGCTAATAAAGCAAAGACAAAGGGAATGTAAAATCCACTAAATAATGTTGCATACCACTCAGGGAAAGCCGCAAACATTGCACCCGCAGCAGTAATTAACCATACCTCGTTTCCATCCCAGAAGGGTCCGATCGAGTTAATCAGAATCCGGCGCTCAGTGTCATTCTTAGCGAGAATTTGTGTTTCCATCCCTACGCCGAAATCGAAACCCTCCAGGAAGAAGAACCCTATAAACAGAACTGCAATGAGCACAAACCACAATTCATTAAGAGACATCATTGGGCGCCCTCCTCGTTATATGGATCATGCGAATCCCCGTGATCGTTATCCATCGCATAAGGACCTTTTTTAATCACTTTCATAAACAAACCAATTAGAACTAATCCGAGAATGGCGTAAATCGCTGTAAAAGAAATAACAGAGAATAGAACCTGACCACTTGTAATGTTAGGCGACACACTGTCTTCCGTTGTCATCAATCCGAATACCGTCCATGGCTGACGCCCGAATTCGGTCATGACCCAACCTGCTGTATTCGCGATTGGAGGAAGCAGTATTCCCCATAACATAAACCGCATAAACCAAGTGTTTGGACGGTCCATCTTTTTGCGCCACATTAAATACATTGCGTACATACCCATTACGATCATTAACGTTCCTGCTAGAACCATGATCCGGAAACTCCAGAATGTCGTACGTACTGGCGGGATATAGTCACCGGGGCCATAAGTTTGCTCATACTCAGCTTGCAGCTCAAGCATACCTTTAACTTCACCGGAAAATTTACTGTATGAAAGGAAGCTTAGCATATACGGAATTTGAAATTCTCCAGTACTTTCCTGCTTGTCAGGATCAATGTTAGCCCATACGGTCCAAGGTGCTGGGTCACCACTCTTACCCCACAGTCCTTCAGAAGCCGCCATCTTCATAGGTTGAGTCTCAACCAAATACTGTGCTTGCGCATGGCCTGCCACGGCTACACCAATAGAAGAAATGATACCTACGATTGCTGCAATTTGAAAAGATTTCTTAAAGAAAGATACATCTTGTTTCTTCAATATCTTATACGCACTAATACCCGTTACGAGGAAGGCGCCTGTTGCATACGCAGCAAGAACCGTGTGCGGGAATTCAACCAGCAATTGTCCGTTCGTAATGAGCGCGAAGAAATCATTCATTTCTGCCCGTCCATTATTTATCGCAAAGCCCACAGGATGCTGCATAAAGGAGTTCGCTGCTAGAATCCAGAAAGCGGATAACATCGTACCGAATGCTACCAGCCAGATGGATAACAAGTGCACTCTTTTGGACACTTTGTCCCAGCCGAATATCCAGATCCCAATAAAAGTAGACTCCAGAAAAAAGGCTGCCAATGCTTCAACTGCAAGCGGAGCCCCGAAGACATCACCCACAAAACGTGAATAATCAGACCAGTTCATCCCGAACTGAAATTCCTGCAAAATACCTGTAACTACCCCTACTGCAAAGTTGATGAGAAACAGCTTTCCCCAGAACTGTGCCATTCTTTTGTACTCTTCATTGCCTTTTCTAACGTACATGGTCTCCATGATCGCAATCAAGAGCGCTAGTCCGATTGATACCGGTACAAAGAAATAGTGGAATATTGTCGTCGACGCAAATTGTATACGCGACAGCATTACTGTATCCATATTTTTCCCTTCCTTCTCCCCTTTTCGTTAACTATATTGTGTCAAAAATTTAGACGCGCTTTTGTGATAAATGTCACACAAAGGGGTGCTTTTAACGGTGAAATTCAAATGATTTGTGACAAAAATCACAATTTACCTTAAAAAAAGCAAAAAAAATAAGACGGTTTGACCGTCTTGAAGTTGTTCACTGTTCTATAACAAGCTTGACTCATAAAGGCATTGGTTAGGTAATGGAAATACCCTTCTTCAGCGATTTGAGATCGCCATTCGAATTAAGCAATTGTGGTAGCATCTTCGTGCTGCGAACCATTGGAGAGTCACATAGACGGCAAGAAGGCGCATGTTCAAATGCGAAATTATCCCTCATCCATCCGTTGCATCCATCATTGGTACACGCCCAAATCGCGGTATTTTCTTCCGGTATTTCTTCCAAAGGTTTCTTCCGGTAGTTCATTGCCGTTCCTCCCATCCTGTAAGTCAATAGTGACTAACTAGATATAAAAAGACCGTCCCAACTTTCACAAGCTGGGACGGTTTCTTCTATTATTACAGTTTTACAACGTTTTCGGCTTGTGGTCCACGGTTGCCTTGAACAACGTTGAATTCAACGCGTTGGCCTTCGTCCAAAGTTTTGAAGCCGTCGCCAGTGATTGCGCTGAAGTGAACGAATACGTCGCTTCCGCCTTCAACTTCGATAAATCCGAATCCTTTTTCTGCGTTGAACCATTTAACTGTACCTGTTTGCATGTGTGTTACCTCCACAAATTTAAATTAATATGTTCTTTTTATCTTCAAACAAAGAAAAAATTCACACATTGAAAAAGGTTGTATTACCGAATATAACAGCCCTTTTCAATGCGAAAATTAGGGACTAAATGTATGATTGATATCATATTACCACACCTGATTAGCAAAGGCAAGCTGGCATCCGTATATATCCGTTTCTACCCTAATAAGTATTACCTTCCAATGTAAGGGTTGCCAGTCAGCCCAAAATTGATTAAATCAGCTTATAATTGCCATATTTATCAAAACTTTAGAAGAAATAGATCCCCGATAGCGATACAGAGTATCGCTATTTCAGGAAGCTCTACCTTCTCAACCGAAGGGGTAGTCCGCTCTACTTGTCATTACTGCTATATCATTATATGCCGACTTCCAGCATATTATTCCTCTGGTTTTTCAAGAAGTTTTACTGTGGTCTGATTGACTTTCCCATTTCGATAATAGGTAATCTTCAGATCCTCACCAATCTTCGTCTGATTATATAAATACTTGCGAAGGGAAAGCGTGGATGTAATAGGTTCATCATTAAATTTCGTAATTACATCATTAAACTGTATTCCCGCTTCTTGTGCAGGTCCAACAGCATCCAGAACGACAACCCCATCCTTAACATTGTTCGGTAGGTTCAGTTCCTTGCGTTGGTCCTCTGCGAGAGGAATGTAAGGATTGTTTAAATCTACCGAATATACGCCTAAGTAGGAACGGGCAATCCGCCCTTTCTCAGCCAGTTCATTAGCGGTATCTATCACATGGTTAGCTGGAATAGCAAAACCCAGCCCTTCTACACCTGCATCGGAGATTTTCATCGTGTTAATACCGATGACTTTACCATCCAAATCCACAAGCGCCCCGCCGCTATTGCCTTCATTAATTGCTGCATCGGTCTGAATGACCTCTTGCTCCCAATCATATACGCCGTCCTGATTCAAGGATACGGGAACCTTCCGTTCAGTATAGCTGACAATACCTGAAGTCAATGTGTCACCAAGTCCCAACGGGTTTCCGATGGCAATGACCGTTTCACCTAAACGAAGCTTCGAGGAATCCCCGAGCTCTGCGATTGTATTGATACCCTTGGCATCAATAGAAAGCACCGCAATGTCACTCACTTTATCCGTTCCAACGAGTGTAGCTTTACGTGTCTCGCCATCTACTGTTACGACTTCAAGATTGCTAGAGTCTTCGATGACATGGTTATTAGTAATGATAAATGCTTTATTATCTACCTTTTTATAAATCACTCCAGAGCCTAATGCTGACTCATCCAGAATGTTCAATTCTTTATTATCTTCTTTATGATTGATAATACTTACTACTGCAGGACGAACCGTAGCAGCGGCTTGAATGATACGGTCAAACGGATCTCTGCTTGGGGCAACCTCCCCAGTTGTTACTACCGACTTCGGGGCACTTTCGTGACTCATTTGTCCAGTAAGCATACTGAATAAAAACACTGCCACCACAGCACTGATTAAGGAGCAGACGGCGGATATTTGCCAAGTGGATAAGCCCTTGCGCGATCTTCGCACAGAATGCTTGCGGTTAGCAAATGATCCCTTTGATGCTTCATCCCCTCTGGACCGTGATACTTTAGTTGAATAGAAATCGTCATCAAACAATCCCACCGAAAATCTCCCCCTTCTATTGCCAACCGTTCACAGTATCTAAAACCTGAACCTCTAGCAATCACGTTCCAAGCATATACCTCTGCATCCTTTAGACTCCAACAATCACTAAAAAGTTTCACTTTATCCATTAACCACACAATAGTTTCAGTTAATCGAAAGAATTTTAGAATCTTTCAATATATCTTCTCTACTAGGAATATTTTGCAACTTAAAAGACTACACTAATAGAAAGGTTCCATAAATTTAGAGTTTGCTTATCACGTCTATAATTGTATCACAGGCAACCCTCAATTCGTGATTTTCCTGAGGTAAAAAGCCTGCGAATTTTTTACAACTCCAGTTCTGTTTTTACTACATAAGGAGGTATAATTATGAATTCTTTTTCCACAAGTATGGATCTGGTGGAGTTTATCGGTAAGCTTGGCGATTTGAAGGATGAACACTACCATATGACCCTTGCCTTCAGTGCTATGATCGAATTGATGATCGATAAAGGCCTGATCTCCCGCCAAGAATTAGAACGAAAGACTGCTGAGCTTGATCAGCTTATGACAACTGGCTCAACTTATCCCATGGCGTAGGTTGGTCATAATACGTATCGCAAAGCTTAAACTCACTATCTTTAAAGAAACAGCCCCGATCCTCCATTGCGCAACGTACCGACATTTTAGCCAAATCCATCATATTATGATCCCGGCTTAAATGCGCTAAATAGGTACGTTTAGTCCGTCCTGTGAGAATTTCACTTAGTGCTGCTCCGGCTGCTTCATTAGAAAGGTGACCCATGTCGCCAAGTATGCGTCGTTTCGTATTCCACGGATAACGTCCCATCCTCAGCATTTCAATATCATGATTCGCCTCCAGCACCAATACGTCGGCCTCTGAAATTGCATCTCTTACCTTGTCGCTAACATACCCCAGGTCTGTAGCTACACACAGTTTTTCTTTTCCATCATAAAAATTGTAACCCACCGGCTCCGCCGCATCATGAGAAATTGCAAACGATTCTACACGCAGACTACCAAAATCCCTATGCTGTCCCGACTCCATAATGATTCGGTTATAGTCGGGTATTTTTCCAATGCCTTTTTCAATGGCTCCCCAGGTATTGGTGTTCGCATAAATCGGAAGATCGTATTTACGGGCCATTGCCCCGAGTCCTTTAATATGATCGGAATGCTCGTGTGTGACTAGAATCCCGTCTATATCATTACCCGTTAGCTCGCGCATGGCCAACAGCTCATCGATCCGCTTGGCACTTAGTCCCGCGTCAATCATAAGTGTTGTCTCCCCGTTCCGAACCACCGTTACATTTCCGGTAGAACCACTGGACAGTACTGTAAATGAAATCCCCATTTTCCTTACTCCTTCTAATCTGTTGTCTTCGGACTAATGATGTCCGCACTTATAGCATCCACATAATAGGCATTGCCGTTCTCCAGCATGAACCGCCACATTGGCGACGCTACCTGACTTTCGGAGTTGAACAACTCACCATAATAACCAAGCTCGATCTCCTTTACTACGGAGTCTGCCGGAAAATATTTTTCAATCAAACTGCTAAGCGCTTGCGATGCCGGCAGTACCTTCTGTTCCTTATCGCTACTGCTTGCCCCTATCTCAATCTTAGGTGAGCGGAAAGCTACAATCTTCTGATCACTATTAATCAACTCTAACCTAACTCGGAATAGCGACCACTGATTCTGAACTAGCGGGTGAAGCACGAACTTCCCAACTTCACTTTCTTGAGAATCAAAACGATAATTTGCGATATCCGGTATTTGACTCTCAAGCGCCTTGCTAAGGTCAGTGAAGGAAGAATAGATCAGCTTGCTGTCTATAGGAACATCTAATTTAATGGGTGGTTCATTCTGCTCTTCAGCAGAATATCGATAAGTTATATTAGGAAGCTGCGGGGTAGAAGCCGGAATGGGACACAACACACGAATCCCTTTCTGCTCCATGACCGCCTGGGTTTCTTCGGACAGGGAAGTGAAATCGAGATTGGCACTAACCTGATCGCGCAAATCAATCCACAGCTGATAACATAGCAGCAGATTTAGACCTAAAAAGGCGCAAATTAGTACATTTTTGGCTCTTCCCCAATCCATACCCTTACCTCCTAAATGTCATATGAACAACTTGTACATTAATTTAATGTAAGAACGCTGCCGTCAATAAGCGTAACCTTCCAGACTGGAAGTAGTTGCAGCTTCTCTTCTTTCACTACAGGTACATACGCAGGCGTTAAATCCTTCATTGCCGAAGTTTTGCTAACCGCAGACAATTGATTCTCTAGCTCCACGCCTCCAGATAGCTCTACGATTTTCTTTTCTGCCTTACTCTCATCAATATAGATTAACGAGCGTTCATAAGAGGATACGGTGCCTTGCTGCAATTCCAGATTAATTACACCATACTGCAGCTGCGAGTTACTCATGATCGGATAGGAGCCATATGGATAGGAACCATAATATTGTTGAAAAGAGACCTTTCTCTCCTGTCTCCCCTCCTCGGTGGCTTCAAGACGATAGGTTCCATTCCATCCACCATGTTGGTTCACAAATTCTACAGCTTCAAGCGCATCCTTGGCAGGTGTACTGTCTCCGGCTGGAAGTGCGGCAGGATCGCTATAGCTCATCCAATTGCGTTCCTTATCGACCTGAAGACTCCGTTTGCTGTCCGTATAAATCTCCGAGCCATTTTTCTCGCGAATATATCTAGTGCTTCCAACATCGAAGAAAAGATTGTTCTGCATTTGTTCTATGGTATACATACCTGAAGGCATCTCAACCTGAACCAGAGAAATCTTGCTGTCTGGCACATAATAATCACCATCTACGGACTTGTAAGGCGTCCAGTTCTTGCCGAAATCCACATGCTGCTGCACGTCTTGCACAGTTAAATCCGCTTTTGCCGCTTCATATATAATGTCGCCTCTCGTACTGAAGAAAATGGCGTGCGCTTTGGAGTCATTCTTAATGTTATAGATCCAAATGCGATCAATGCTTTCTCCTTCAAATAGGGAGTCAGGTGACAGCTGCATAACCCGCTGAAGTAAAGTTACCGGAATGCCGGATCCGAACGAAAGCTCAATCCCCGGATTCTCATTTCGAATCTTATCCCAATCATAATCCTGTACCGAGTGCCGCTGGAAGCTTTCAAATCCACGCCCTTTTAACCTATTCATAATCAAGCTATAGAACGTTGAGTCTGGATAAAAAAGCGTATGTTTGTTATCGCCCATATGGATGATCATTTTATCAGGGTACAGCAGGTTCTCAACCTTTTCCTCCGGTCCCATATTGTCTGTCTTCACATATAGATTCTCGGAAAGTACCGCTGAGTCTGCACCAGGCAAGCGATAAATCAAATAGTAACTCTCAACAAGACTTCCCAGCACGAGCAAGGCTAGAATCCATGACTTCAATCTCTCCTTCATGCCTCACTCCCCCTTTGCGCATTCAGAGGTAGCGTAAAGGTTACCTTAGAGCCTTCATTAAGCTCGGATTGCAGGGAAATAGAGCCTCCATGGGCTTTCACAATTTCCCGGGCAATGGAAAGGCCAAGTCCGGTGCCTCCCATATTCCGTGAACGCGCCTTATCCACCCGATAAAAACGTTCAAAGATCCGCTCGATGTCTTTCTTCGGAATACCAATCCCGGAATCACGTACAGAAATGGAGAGCATTCCATCCTCACTTTTCAAGGCTTCCAATTCAATCGTACCGCCTTCTGGCGTATATTTTAATGCATTGGAGACCAAATTCCCCAAGACCTGATCGATTTGATCACGATCGAGCCATGCTGTGCTGACATCCCTACGGACCCTTGTACTAATGTCGATCCGCTTCTGCCGAATCTGAAAAGAAAAGCGGTCTGCTACATCCTCTAGCATTTCAGTAATATCCGTCTGCTGAATTCTGAGAAGTGCCTCCTTGGAATCCAGACGCGACAGATGCAGTAGATCTGTAACCAGACGAATCATACGCTCGGTTTCGTTACGAATAACCCCAACAAAACGAACCGCTAACTGCGGATCCTCAAGCGCTCCATCATCGAGTGCCTCCACATAGCTCTTAATTGTTGTAAGTGGTGTTCTTAGCTCATGCGAAACGTTCGCGACGAATTCTCGGCGTGATTCCTCCAGGTTCTCTTGCTCAGTTACATCCTGCAGTACAGCAATCGTACCGGCAATACCGCCTTCACGGCGATGAATCGGAGTAAACGTAACTCTCACGATATTAGAATCTTCTCCACCCATATGTGTCAGATGAAGCATTGCAGACTGGGCATTTCCTTTAGCCAAGGAACCACTCTGCTCATAATCAAGACCTAGCAATTTATCCAGTGGGGCACCTTCCGGCAACGGACCTTCTGTTCCCAGCATAAGTGCTGCTCGAAGGTTCATAAGAATGACTACACCATTCTCATCCGTGGCTACCACACCGTCACTCATATTCGTCAGAATAGAGGTAAGCTTCTCTTTCTCTTCCTCATTCTGAGAGAGCGCCTCACGCAATCTGCCGGTCATATAATTGAATGCCTGACTGAGTTGTCCAATTTCATCGTTGCCAAGTACGGGCATTTTTCGATTGAACCGACCTTCAGCAACAGCTGTTGCATGCCTAGTCATTTCTTTAATCGGCTGCGTAATGGTGTGTGCAAGAATAACACATAGGACAACTGTCAGTCCCAAGGCTAACAGCAAACCAGAGATGAATACACTGTTGATCCTGCCCATGGTCGCATATAAATCTTTCATGTCAGCAGCAATATAGATTGCACCTACTACCTTGTCACCGGAAAGTACCGGCTTGGCCACAACCTTTTTCCGCACATTATCATCAGCAATAATATATTCTTCATTATCACTGATCCCCTGCAAGGCGCGATTGACTACGGTCTGAGTGTTGCGCTGTCCGACATAGTCATTCTGTGAGGGCACGGAGGTGGTGATGATTTTGCCGCTGGCATCAAGCACCTGAATCTCGGCCCCGTTAATGTAAAGATTATTAACCATACCACGCAGACTTTCTACAGCCGTTTCCTCGTCAACGGTACCAGCCTCACTACCGAATTTATCAGCAGTCAGGATGGACAGCATCTCCGCACGTGCTTTAAGATCCTTCGTGAAGTTATCCGTTAACGAGTTCTTCATCGAGCTGACAAAATAGACTCCAATTAACTGCATAGCTATCAGAATCAGCAGCACATAAATAATAATAAGCTTGGCCTGAATTGTCCGGAAAAAGGACCACCACTTCATCACAGTCCTCCGCTTTTAGGGCTATGCATCAAATAGCCAAGTCCGCGCCGAGTATAAATATATTCCGGCTTGCTGGGATTCTCCTCAATTTTCTCTCTTAGACGACGGATCGTCACGTCTACGGTCCGCACATCGCCGAAATACTCGAATCCCCACACAGCCTGCAGTAAATGCTCCCGGGTCATCACCTTACCCGCATGTTTAATCATATAGTAGAGCAGCTCATATTCACGATGGGTCAAATCAAGCGGCTCCCCACCCTTATAAACCAGATACATATCTGTATCAATAAATAGATCAAAATGGTATATACCCTGTCTGGTCTCTGCAGGTTCATTCGCCATTCCCGGCGGTGACGGTTTGTGCTGTCTCCGCATTTGGGCCTTCACTCTGGCGAGTAGCTCACGTGTACTAAAAGGTTTGGTCACATAGTCATCCGCACCAAGCTCTAGACCAAGCACCTTATCAATCTCTCCGTCTTTGGCAGTAAGCATAATGATAGGAATGTCCAAATGTGCAGAACGAACCTCACGACAAACATCCATCCCGTCCTTACCAGGCAGCATAAGATCAAGCAGCATAAGATCAGGCTTTTTGGACAATGCCAATTCTACTGCACTGTTACCATCAAAAGCACAAATAACCTCGTAGCCTTCTTTTTCTAGATTAAACTTCAATATATCAGCAATAGGCTGTTCATCGTCTACTACCAGAATCGTTCCCATCTGCATGTCTCAGCTTCACCTTCCTATCCCTACTTAAAGATCATTCCTTTATTTTAACATACCTGTCTTACCGTCACATCCTACGAAATAAGGAATCGGCTTCCCCAGCAAAAAGAAACAGCTATATCGTCATTCCTATATTAAAAAAAATAAAACCGCTCGAGTTTAATCGAGCAGTTGAGGTTAAACTATGAATTATCGCAAATACTTCATTGGATTTACCGCAGTGCCATTCTTCCGAATCTCAAAATGCAGATGTGTTCCCGTCGAGCGTCCAGTATTGCCCATTACGCCAATTTTGGCGCCTTGCTCCAAACGCTGTCCCGTAGAAACGGAGATGCTGTTTAAGTGGCCATAATAGGTTTCGTATCCGTTACGGTGATCCACAATAACCACATTTCCATATCCACTCTTCACACCAGCAAAGATTACAGTTCCGGCATCAGAGGCTTTAATGCTCCGGTTGCCAGATACCATATCTAGACCCTTATGAGCACGGCTCCAGCGCTCACCGAAACTACTAGTAAGGGTTGCTCCGCTTACTGGCCAACTGAACATGCCTGTTCCTTCACCAACTACCTTCGTACCCCGATAAACCACTTCAGGGAGAGAAGATTTAATAACGGTCTGACCCAACCACTCTTCTTGTACGACCATTCCGTTTTTCTTTGTTAACCGATACTGCATTTCTTTAAGGCCCGTTTGTCCTGGACGAACGACCTTACTTTTGCCTGCTGGTAACTGGTCACTTTTCCGCACGATCACTTCAGGCTCAGTAACCACCTGCTCTGACACTTGCTCTACAGTAACAACTGTAACATCTGGCTGTGGTACCTTCAGCTTCAGTGTATCTCCAATCTTCAACGTTAGCTCTTTCACATCCGGGTTGTTACTATAGATCTCTTTTTGCGTAATTTCAAACCGTTTGGCAATCCCCGAAATCGTATCGCCCTCTTGAACGGTATAAAGAAGTGGTGCTTCTTTACCCTCGGTAAGAGTTTTGACCGCTTCCTCGACATCCAATACTTTGTTAGGATCTGTCTTCACTGGAACAATAGCAACTTCTTCACTAATTTTGACTGACTCCACTTGGTTAGGAGCTTTTGCTTTCGCAGCACTTGAACTTGAGGCTGCTGTTCTTGTGAGCTTACTAGCCGTTGCTACTTTAGTTTGCGGAACATAATGATTCTTTACCCCTTCAAGCACCGCATTTGCGGTCTCTTGATCCTTAACAATGCCAACCACCTTGCCATCTACCAATAATTGTACACCTACGGCATAGGCCTTCAGCATTCCATCTAGTTTATTAAGCGTTGCTTCACTATCAACTTCCGGCTTGTACGCTTTCTCCTGTTTAATTGTAATGCCTTCTGTCTGAAGCACCATCGTTGAATCTGGATACTTGTCCTGATATTCCTGTTGCTTCTTATCATACAGCTGATTAAGCTGTGCCTGATCGTTAAGCTTCCCGATCTCCTTACCCTTCACCAACACTTGATAGTAGGTTTCGGTATTGGCTGCTACATACTTTTTCTCTGCACCGATCAATACAGTGGTTAGAAGTACTAGGCCAACAGCTCCCAAAATCCAAGAACGCCGGAATCTACGAGTCCCTTTTTCTTGATGAAAGTGTGTGGAGTCGTGATCGAAATTGTGGCTCTGCTGAACATCTGCTCCGGATTCTGCTGTGTCACTATTCCGCAGTTTCCCCATCCGGCGCATGAACTTAAATCCCTTCATGAAACTCTCCCTTTCAGTCCGCTCTGTCATCTGATATGAACGGCCAAGCTAGTTGTACGATCTCGATTATATAGATTACGACCATGAATGTTTCTGCTTATCCTAGTTCTAAATTCCTGCTTCTAATGGACCCTCAAAAAGGTTACAATTGGTTACAAAAAATTAACCCTTTGAACATCCTTGTCTAATGTACCATAGCTGAGCGAAAAATTTCAACTTTGTACACATAAAAAAACCCACGAAATACGCGGGTTTTTTGCGCAAATATGAAAATTTAGCCTTTTTCTTGTGTCTAGAAATTGACAATTACTATGGCTGCTGTAGAGTTTCTGTAGTTGGTGTAAGCATTTTCATTATACTCTCGTATTCATCGCGATCAACATATTTGGCAATGACTTGTTGCAGCTCCTTAACCTCATCCTCCGTTAGACCATCCTCCATCGCCGTGGAGATTTTCTGCATCTCATCCTGCGGTAGTTTGGACATCAAGATATTGAATATATTTACCTTCTCCGCCGAAGGGAGATTATCTTTTAAGTCACCTATTGCCTCAGGTGTCATTACCAATTTCTGGTCCTCTGAAATTCCACTCTGGCTTTCGTTAGTAGAAGACTCATTTGAGGCTTGGCCCATAACCGGTAAAGCATCCTCGGGTGCTTTTTCCTCCACCGGCTCCCCTTTTTCAGGTGTATCCTTACTGTTATCTTTATCCTTGTTTACCGCGCTGCCTGTTGTCGTCGCTTCTTTATTCGCTTTATTGGAGTCCGATTGGCTATCCATGCCAATAATGCTCTTGACCATCCCACCTAAACCTGGGCCTGGACTATCCACTTTAATATCGAAGCTCGCCAGCACCGACTGAATATAAGCATTTACAACCACGCCCGTAGTTAGAATAGAAAGTGTACTTGCGAGTACTACAATTAGACATACTCCCAGTGCACGCTTCACGATCTTCATTTCTTCTCTCCTCTCACCTATGTTCAAGTCTATCTGGTATATTTTTTCCATGTTTTTCTATACTCCCAGTATTGACTAGAACCGGCTTCGGGAAACATACGCATAAAAGTAAACATAAAAAAGAGACCTCTCGCGAGGTCCCTTATATATGACTAAATTTATTTAGATATAAATTGGCATTACTTGATTCGTCTGCTCACGGTTACGGCCTACTGAGAAGATGGCGATCGGAATCCCTGTAAGCTCAGATACACGTTCAACATATCTGCGTGTATTTGCTGGCAGATCGTCCAATGTTTTTGCAGAAGTAATATCTTCGCTCCAACCTGGAAGCTCCTCATATACCGCTTCACACTCTGCAAGCATCTTAAGGCTAGCTGGGTAATGCGTGATTACTTCACCACGGTATTTGTAGCCTGTGCAGATCTTCACAGTCTCAAGTCCACTCAGCACATCCAGCGAGTTAAGAGACAAGCCAGTGATTCCACTTACACGACGAGCGTGACTTACAACAACACTGTCAAACCAACCTACACGGCGAGCACGTCCTGTAACTGTGCCATATTCATGACCTGTTTCACGGATATAATCACCAGTTGCATCATTCAGTTCTGTAGGGAACGGGCCATCTCCAACACGAGTAGTGTAGGCTTTAGCAACCCCGATAACCTGTTTAATCTTAGAAGGTCCAACACCAGAACCTATGCATACGCCACCTGCAGAAGGGTTAGAAGAAGTAACAAACGGATACGTACCTTGATCGATATCAAGCATTACCCCTTGTGCGCCCTCAAACAATACTTTGCGGTCTGCATCAATAGCTTCATTAAGAATGACCGACGTATCTGTCACATAATTACGTAGCACTTCCGCATATTCCAGGTACTGAGTCAGAATCTCTTCAACGTCAAGAGCTTCCGCGCCATATACTTGAGTAATCACTTGGTTCTTCTCTTCCATCAAGTGACGAAGTCTCAATTCGAATTCCTCAGCGTCCATCAGGTCAGCAATACGGATACCGTTACGTGCAGCCTTATCCATGTAACATGGACCAATGCCTTTGCGTGTTGTACCAATCTTGTTCGGACCCTTGCGGTCTTCTTCCAGAGCATCCAGTACCATGTGATAAGGCATAATAACATGAGCCCGGTCGCTGATCACTAAGTTTTTAGTGTCAAAGCCGTTCTCGTGAATATAATTAATTTCTTGGATCAAGGCAGCTGGATTAATAACCATCCCGTTACCAATTACACAAGTCTTTTCTTTATAAAATACACCAGAAGGGATTAAGCTGAGCTTAAACTTCTCACCGTCAATCAGAATCGTGTGACCGGCATTATTGCCCCCTTGATAACGGGCAACCACATCTGCACTTTCCGCTAGAAAGTCAGTGATTTTCCCTTTACCTTCGTCTCCCCATTGTGTTCCCACGACGACTACCGTTGACATGTTCATTCCTCCGTAGGTGCTAGCAAGCACCATTATTTTTCATAAATATGGGCCCTGTACGTCATTCTTATGTACGTAGCCCTCCGGACTCCAAGCGGATTTACCCACTAAAGGACAATACTCAGTGTAACAGCCGTTTTTTTCAAAGTCAAATAAAACGAACGATTACACAAAGAAATGTGCAATCGTTCGGATATCATACATGACAGGTTACCCAGCAAATGGTTCTGCATGTGCTCGCTCGTAGTTAACGAACTTGTTGAAGTTTTTGAGGAAGACAAGCTCTACTGTCCCAACGGGACCATTACGCTGTTTAGCTATAATAATTTCAATAATATTTTTCTTCTCAGTGTCCTGATTGTAATAGTCGTCACGATACAAGAACGCAACAATGTCGGCATCCTGCTCGATAGAACCGGATTCACGCAAGTCACTCATCATCGGTCGTTTATCCTGACGTTGTTCCACACCCCGGCTAAGCTGCGACAGGGCGATAACCGGCACGTCCAATTCACGAGCGATCTGCTTCAATGTACGGGATATATCCGATACTTCCTGTTGACGGTTTTCCCCGCCTTTACCGCGGCCCTGAATGAGCTGCAAGTAGTCAATGACGATCATCCCCAGGCCCTTTTCCTTCTTGAGCCTCCGGCATTTCGCACGAATATCCGTTACAGTAATCCCTGCTGTATCATCGATATAAATCTCCGCCTCCGATAGGGACTGAATGCCCATAGTCAGCTTCGACCAATCATCATCACTCTTAAAGTCACCGGTACGCATAGTATTCGCATCCAGATTAGCTTCGGCACAAATCATCCGCTGTACTAGCTGCGGCGCAGACATTTCCAGACTAAATATGGCAACCGTCTCTTTGGCACGTACGGCCACATTCTGAGCAATATTTAGCGCGAATGCTGTCTTACCTACAGAAGGACGGGCTGCAACAATAATCAAATCATTGCGCTGGAATCCATTAGTCATATGGTCTAAATCCACAAATCCCGTTGGAATACCTGACATGCCACCCTTATCTTTATTCTGATGGAGGAGTTCAACCTTATCAAATACTTCCATCAAAACATCGCGGATTGCGATAAATCCACTGCCGCTGCGCCGGTTAGAGATTTCAAGAATTCGCCGTTCTGCATCACTCAGCATATCGGCTACATCTTCACCGCCGGTGTAACCCTCGCTTACGATTTGCGTCGCTGTACGAATCAAACGCCGTAACATAGCCTTTTCTTCAATAATCTGCGCGTAGTATTCTACGTTAGCCGCAGTAGGCACAGCATGCGCCAGCTTAGCTAGGTAGCTTACACCACCAATATCTTCGAGTTCTCCCTTGTCCTGCAGTCTAGAAGTAAGCGTAACAAGATCAATCGGCTGGCTCTCTTCTCCGAGCTGCACCATCGCCTCAAAAATCATTTGATGCGCTTTATCGTAGAAGTCTTCGGTATTCACCCGTTCCATTGCAGTAATGAGCGCTTCATCCTGCAACAGAACAGCACCAATTACCGCTTGCTCCGCCTCAAGATTCTGCGGGGGAACCCGATCGAAAAAGAGATCTCCACCCATGTTACTCCTCCGTTACCTGAACCTTAAGGGTAGCCTTTACTTCAGTGTGTAGTTTTATACTTACTTGAAACACTCCCAAATGACGAATCGGCTCTCCTAGCTCAATCTTGCGCTTATCGATGGAAATGCTTTGAGTGGAAGCTAGCGTTTCAGCAATTTGTTTGCTCGTGATTGCGCCGAATAGACGGCCGCCTTCACCTGCTTTTGCTTTCATAGTCAGGGTAAGCTCATCTATCTTCTTGCCCAGTTGCTGAGCTTCTTCTTTTTCGTTATCTTTACGGCGTTGTTCAGCAGCTGCTTGATTCTCAAGCGTCTTCACATTGCCTTCCGTTGCCGGACGAACTAATCCACGTGGTAATAGGAAGTTCGAAGCATAACCTTCGGATACCTCTTTAACCTGACCTTTTTTACCTTGACCCTTAACATCTTTTATGAAAATGACCTTCATTCGAATAAACCCTCTTTCGATTCGATTTCAGCCAGCACTTGCAGCAGTCTGGCTTCTGCTTCTTTACATGTTCCTTCTAGCTGTACCGCGGCGTTCGATAGATGCCCACCGCCACCCATTTTTTCCATCACGACCTGTACATTCATACGCCCAAGTGATCGAGCACTAATGCTTATCAGGCCGTCTGGTCGCTCACTAATGACAAATGAAGCGACTACGTTCGTCATACCAAGTAATGTATCCGCAGTCTGAGCGATAAGTAGCTGTGGAATCTTCATACCTGGTGCCGTAACGACCAATGCGATTTGATCATAAATCATACGCGCATGTTTGATAATTTCGGCTTTTGAAATATACTCCTGTAAATCCTCCTTCAGCATACGCTGAATAAGAACGGTATCCGCACCATTTCGGCGCAGAAACCCTGCAGCTTCAAATGTACGTGAGCCTGTATGCAGTGCAAAGTGCTTCGTATCTACAGTAATTCCCGCTAAGAGCATTGTAGCATCCAATGGACTAATCTTTACCTTCTCATGGATATATTGAAGCAACTCTGTCACCAGCTCACAGGTTGATGAAGCATAAGGCTCTAAATAGACAAGTACAGCATCGTTGATGAACTCTTCGCCTCTACGGTGATGATCCACCACCACAATTCTACTCGCATATTGCACAAGCCGCGGTTCCATTGTCATAGATGCCTTATGGGTATCTACAACAATAAGCAGTGTATGCTCCGTCATCACTTGTAAAGACTGCTCCGTTGTGATGAACGACTTAAACAATTCATCATCTTTCCTAATCTGCTCCATCATGTTCGTTATGGAAGGATTAGGAGTTTCCATCACAATGCTAGCCTCTACATTATACATCTGTGCGGCTCTCAGAAGGCCAATCGCAGCACCAACAGCATCGATATCTGGTGTCCGGTGGCCGAGGATCAGCACACGGTCGCTCTCCTGCATTAAATCACGCAGCGCATGCGCAATGACTCTTGCCCGCACTCGTGTACGCTTCTCCGCAGCATTACTCTTTCCACCGTAGAAAGACAACCTCTGGCCTGCTTTTACAGCAGCCTGATCTCCACCTCGGCCGAGCGCCATATCCAAACTGGATTGTGCTAAGGCACCTAGCTCGCTTGCAGAGTCCGCTCCAAATGCCATACCAATACTCAGTGTCATGGGTACTTTAAGGTCGGCCGTCATTTCCCTAATCTCATCGAGAATAACGAATCGACTTTCTTCCAGTGCTTGCAGACTACGATGATTAAGTAGCATTAGATAACGCTCAGACGACAGACGACGCAGATAAACATCAAACTGTTTACTCCATTCGGTGATCTCACTCGCTACCTTAGCGATCAGAGAAGTACGCTGTTGATCATCCATTCCTTGAGCAGATTCATCTAGATTATCCATCATCACTATGCCAATCGCCAGCTTCTCATCCTCATAACGTTCACGTAGCACCACAAGCTCAGTGATATCATACATGTAAAGAATACGTTCACTTGGAATAATGACAGCTTGATAAAATCGTTCATCCACAGTGAGTTCAAGGCGAGTGTCATGCAATACGCCATCTTTGTGAACATCCCTTTTTCCCGAGACATTCGTCGTAAAAAAAGACTGCATATCCGGCAGTAATTCCAGTAGCGGTTCCCCAACTAAAGACTTGCGCGCAAAAATATCACCAGCATAGCGGTTATTCCATTCTACTGTTCGATCTTCGCTAAACAGAATGATTCCGAGGGGCAGCATACTCACTGCTTCTCCCTCCACTCGCTTAATACGAAAAGTTAATCCGTTAATATATTCCACCAGATTACGGCGGAACGAAATTTCCGTCTTCAGCATATAGAAGCATAATGTACCTGCCAGAAACAGGCTAACGACCCCAAGAGCCCAGTTATAAACACTAACAATTATAATAAGGGCCAACAGCAGCATGAACGCCCATACGGTATGATAGCCGTGCCAGCGTCTTTGCAGAAATTTAGGCATGAACTCTCACCCTATCGTTTCGATTTCGTCACATACTCCCGCAGTGGGAAAGCAAGATCAATAATACCGATAATGCGTAGCGGCGGCAGCAAAATGACCGGTATTGCTAGCAGAATGGCAACCATCTTGTTCCATTTGCGTTCATGCGCCAGGAAGAAGAAAAATCCAATCGCCTGAATCATAAAGCCAATTCGTAGCAACGGCAGTAGATTGGCAGAAATCATGAGGATGTAATTATTCTCTGATCCTGAGAAGAAGAGCTGAAGAACCACACCAATCAAATAATACCAAATAAACGATCTCGAAAGTCTCCATTCACGAGCAGGCTTCATCTTAGGCACTGCATAATTCATACTGTTCAGAATCGGACGAACAATAGAATGCGTAATGACAGCTATCATAAAAGAGCTTACGATTAGAGTCATTGGGATCATTTGAACCGTCATATGACTTAGCTTGTTTACATCCTCAGTCGTAAATCCAAGATCAGTAAACAGTGGATTAGCAGTACCAAGATCAGACAGAGGCGAGTTAACCATCTGCAGCACATCGTTCACATAGTTAGACAAATCAAAGTTAAATAACGCCGTACCGAGTAATAAGAGTAACAGGAATTCTCCAAGAATCGTAACCGTACCTGCAATCACGGTAGATACTGCTGAAGCATGTCTTTTATACCAACGTCCCATTACCAGAGCAGGTATTAAGAAATACGCCGCGATCAGCACATAAATAGGTGTAATCAGACCAACAATCAGCAACACCGGCAATACGTGTATAACGAATTGTTTGGTGTTCAGCGTAGTGAATAACACTACTGCCGGAACAATCATAAATAGGGTAGTGATGATGAGCAGTGGAGTCGTTAAACTAAGCAGCAAAAGTAAATATACTACGCTCCAAGCCACAGATGACCAGCGAAATTTCAACAGTATTCACCTCTTACGCATATGTTCTTCTAAAGCAGATATATCTTGATACCATTCTTCCAGTTGATGCCCTTCCTGCTTATGCTTTCTGAGCTTCTCGAGTAGCAAGTCATCTAATTGACGATAGGGAATCCCTAGTCTGCGGCCCAAAATATAAGAGCTCATAATCAAACTAGCAAGGCTGTCGCCCACACGGGTAGTACTGCCTTCCCATAACGCTTTAAATAACCGTGAAACTTGGTCAATCACTTCTGTTTTTAACCATTCAATTACCTTGGCGCGTTTAGCGACATCCAGATCCTTCGGCACATTGGACACGTCTCTCTACCTCCGGCAAAAAGCTTTATTCTCCATTATAGCATAAAAAATTCCGTGTCACACAAGGGCGCCCCACGCACCTTAAGTATGCTTCAACAAGGGATGAACTAGTACTTCTTACATTTTTAAAAAAGACCTGCTTTCCGTTATCGCCGGAAATACAGGCCTTGTTCCGATTGCTTCTATTACCGCGAATAAATTGGGCTATAATGACTCTTGAGATTGTTTTGATACAAATTTCTCACAATATTCTATGACTTGACTCCGGCGAACGATGCCAATAAACCGGTTCATATCATCGACTACAGGAACAAAGTTCTGTACCTTAGCCAAATTAATCAGATCTTCCATATCCGCATCAATCGAGACAGGTCTGTTATTCATCCTCAACGGCAAATCTTTAAGCAAGAATTTTGAAGCGTTCTCGAAAGTAACCTTGCCCTCGGATTCCTTCATATACCAGAGCAGATCACCCTCTGTAACCGTACCAGCGTATTCTCCATTTCGGTTCAAAATAGGGACAGCAGTATAACGGTGATACTCCATCCTCTCCAACGTTTGGCGTAGCGTTGAATCGATCGTTACGCAAGCGACTTCCTGTTTCGGAAGTAAAAAAAATGCAATATTCATCTCTTGATCCTCCTCAAAGAGTTCCGAAGGAATTACGGTTCTTTAACTTCCTTTTACTACCATGCAAAATTATTAATACGTGGCAGCTTAATAATCGTTCCAATACATTATAGCATGAAGACAGTAAGCAGCAGCCATAAGAATGTGAATGGCTGCTGCAATTAATTATATGAGTTTGAACTCCACTTTAGAATTATTGCGTAACTGCTGTTGATTTAGGCTCCAGTGCATTACTTGCTTTTCCCGGCTCAATTAGTTGATCTACAGGTGTTGCTGCACTCATCCAGTTGTCGATCATCGCCTTAGCTTCACTCAAATCCTCTTCATCAACGATATCATAGTAAACACCATCCATACGTTTACCTTCACCCATAACTGTGAAGCTTGAGATATCCATGCCTTTTCCGCCCATGAATTTTTTGGCTAGACTAATGATCATCGAAGGCTCTATATCGGTTTTGAAATTATCTCCCATAATATCCAGCAACTTCGGAATGTTGCCAATTTGACTGATCGATAACATTTTATTCGCTACAACATCAATAAAAACCTGTTGGCGTTTGGTACGGTTAAAGTCACTATCCTCACGATAACGCGTATAGTTTAGTGCTTCTTGTCCGTTATAAAGCGACTTTCCAGCTTCAATTGTAAACTTTTCATGATCCTTACCCTTGTTCACAATGTCTTTCTTAATCGGCAGCGGAACGCCTCCAATAGCATCTACAGCATCCTTGAGTCCTTGGAAATTTATTGTCGCATAATATTGAATATCATGACCAAGCAGAGCTTCTAGAGAATCCTTGGCCATCTGTTGCCCCCCAAAAGCATAGGCATGTGTAATCTTATCCTTTTTATTATCCTTATGACCTATAATTTCCGTATACGTATCACGCGGAATAGAAATGAGCAGGATCTTATAGTCCTCAGGCCGAACAACAGCGTACATCATGGTATCTGAACGTGCCGTTTCATTATCACGTTGATCGGTACCTAAGAGCATAATTGAGAACGGATCGCTCTTGTACACAACCGGTTCTGGCTTAACCTTATTATCATCCTTAAGCGGCTGGTAAGATTCTTCCTTTAGCTTAGTTTCAACCCGATCAGACAAAAAGAGGTCGAAGGCTAATACAGCCAGGGAATTACGAAACAGAAAGCCTCCCGCTATAATAACAACAAGAACAATGAGGGCGATATATCTTTTCTTTATTTTTTTCATCTTTGATTCCTTCATTTTTGATTCCTTCTTTATTGTAGAATAATTGCTTGCCATATATATAATGCTTCCTGAATCTTTATCAGGCAGTCATGACTTTATTTCTCACGGCGATCAACTGACCCTTATTCCATTATCTTATTGTCCCCCCTTTCAAGAAATTCAGGTCATTCAAAATTATAGAAAAAAAAAGTTTTTTGCGGTTCTAAAATAATGTGGACTAAAACAATATTTCTATTGTAATCACTAAATGGATAAAAAGAAACCACAAATAACGACATGAATAGGGAAAAAGCACCAAACCAAGTAATAAATACTGGTATGGCGCTCCGACTTTAGTTCCTAATTCTGAGCGGATTCATCATATGTTTAACCCGATCTCCGGATTGTAAACCACGGGAAAATCCGTAATCAAATAATTTTGCTGCCCCTTCAAATCGGCTCTCATAAGTCTTTGCCCCCATAACGACTGCAATAAGCCTATGCCCATCCCGCTGAGCCGAGCCTGCAATACAGTATCCTGCCCGGTTATTATGTCCAGTCTTTAAACCATCTGTACCCTCATAAGCGTAAATGCCACCCATAGCTGGCAACATGAAATTGCTATTACTTACATATAGCCCCTTATTCTTCAAATGCATTTGTGTACGGCTGGAAATATTGAGAATATCCGGATGATGATAGATTAGTGCGGCAGCCAATTTAGCGGTATCACGAGCTGTCATCATAGTCTCACCGCTGATATGCATATTTGGATCAGTGAAACCAAGATCCTTACCTGATAGGCCCGTTGCATTAGTAAATATTGTACGAGAAGATAAGCCTAGACTATGTGCCTTGTCGTTCATCATGAGCACAAAAGAGGCTTCTGAACCAGCCATATACTCAGCCAATGCAACAGTAGCATCGTTGGCAGAATAAATAGTGACTCCTTCGAATAATTCTCTTATAGTATAGAATTCTCCCCGCTTCAATGAGAGACTTGTGCCGCCCATTTTACTTGCATAGGCACTAATTGGGACTCTATCCTCCCATCTAATCATTCCAGAGGAGATTTGATCCAGCACAATCATTTCTGTCATTAATTTAGATACACTGGCCGGTGGCATGGGTACATCACCATTAATATCCACCCATATATCTCCGGTATCCATATCTAGAAGCACTGCTGATTCCGCGTCAATATTCGGTTTAAAACCAAGCCCAGTTGGCCTCCATACCGCAATTAAGACAACGACTAATACAGCTGCGATTGCCCCCACTACTATCCGTCTCTTCATCGTCGTCATCCTCCATACTATATATGACGAATGAAACTACAATTTGATTTCACTTTTCACAAAAAATTATTATTTTATTTTTCGTCCTCTTCCTTAATCCACCATTTATAAGGGTCAATAATCGTACTCATTGAATTCACGCGAACGCCCTGTAGGCGCTTATTTACTGGAACTATCGCTTTTCGTTCGGCAAAAAAGATCATAGGCACCTCTTCATTAACCAGCTTCTGCCACTCATAGTATATTTCTTTACGATAATCCATATCGTATGCCTTCATACTTACGCCTTCACGAATCAGCTCTTCATTCCGCTCGGAAGACCAACGGGGATAGTTCCATAGATCATTTTCTCTCCATAGACCTGTTGGATCGGGATCACTCGCTAACCCCCATACTCCGTAAAATAGTTCGATAGACGGATCATCGGTTTCCACTGCATCGTAGAAAGCATGGAATTCCTTTAAGGCTCCACCGTTCAGCTGTACATCGAGTCCAACATCACGCCAATTTCTTAAAATGGCATTAGTACGTAGCTCTGCTGTTTGACTGCCTAGCATAGAATCAAAATGGATCATCAGCTTCTGGCCCTTTGGGTCTTCCCGTAATCCATCACCGTCTAGATCCAAGAACCCAGCAGCATCCAGCAGTTCCTTGGCCTTTGTAGGATTATATAGATAAGCATTAATCTCAGTATCAGGGATCTTCGCCCAGCTAGTGCTAGATATTGGAGTCTCTACAGCCTCAGCTAGACCGTGGGAATATGCTTTGATGATCCCTTCACGATCTAAAGCATAATACATAGCTTGCCGTAATCTTTTGTCTTCAAATTTAGGGTTATCCATTACGATGGTCTCGGTTTCCGTATCCCAATGCCCGAATTTAAAACCTATATATTCATAGCCTAGCTCAGCAGTTTGCAGGATGTTAATATTCTCCAGTTTTTTTAGATCATCATAAGCATCCCGAGGGGCTGACTCTATGTCAATCTCTCCTGTTTGAAAGCGTTCAGCCACTTCCTTATCGTCAAATGCCTTATACACTATCCCATCCAATAGCGCTTTGCCCTTGTAATATTGATCAAAACGTTTCATTTCTACCCTCTGGCCAGGCTGAATATGTTCAACCTCAAAAGGGCCAATACCTATAGGAGATTTTCGCATCTGGTCACTTTCAGGCATATCTTTAACAGCAATTCCAGTATAGTATTTTTTATTCATCGGATAGGGCCACAGACTATCGATGGTGTTTACCCGTGCAGCAGTTACAGTTATTTTCAAAGTATAAGGATCTATAACCTTCAATCCGGATATGCCCTTCGCTTCTCCCTCATGATAGGCCTCTGCACCCTGAATCATTTCAACACTATAATAATGCGAGCCCGTATAATCTGGACTAGCAATAGTTTCAATTGCGAATTTCCAATCCTCTACCGTTAATTCATCACCGTTATGCCAACGGATTCCCGGTTTAATTTTAAAGGTAAATACTTTATGATCATCAGATTCCTGCCAAGAGGCGATATTAGGAACCGTCACTAGTTCATCATTTATCTGAAACATCGGCTCAGTAATAAATTCCAGCACATGAAAATCATCTTCACCTTCATAAAAAGCAGGCTCAAACAAACCCGTAAATGGTGAGGAGAATCCGTAGGTAACTACTCCACCAGCTTGTGGCTTATCGTCTACTATATTATGGCGCGAAGATAATGGATTACTGCTAGAAGTTGTTCTACTACATGCTGACAATAGAGTTGCCATCACGAGCAGCGTTAACAACAACCTGCATATTTTCTTATTATTCATGTGTTTCTTCCCTTCTCTAGTTGAACGTATATCTACATTTAAGTTATGGAACATAAATATTTTTACTGTAACAAAGTTTTATGGTGGTTACAATAACTTCTAAGCCCTAGGCCTTTACTCCTGCTTGAAATTCACTTATTTCGTTATATCTATAAAAAAAGACCTGTCTCGTGGACAGATCTTCATTGAATCTATTCTTCATTTCTGTGCGTAATCGTTAAACCCTCAACATGTTTACGCTGCATCAGCTTGCGCTTTTTACGTGTATCCTTACTCTCAAAAATAATATCAAAGTCATATTCCTCCGGGTATAGCTCTTCTTTTGAAAGATAGGGCTTCAACCGCTTATGGTTAATTTTCATTTTTTGTTTCTGGATCATCACCCCAACCATTCCTAAATGATCTCTCTTCTCATAAACGATCCCTGTCCGGCCGAGTGACGTTACCACAACTGCATCTCCAATTTCAAATTGAATCAGCTTCTCCTTGCTGCGGTCAGATGGAGCAGCCTTTTCTTCTGCGTTGCCATATTCCTCTACTGGAAGTGCAGCATATTCCTGTTCTCCATCTTTGCTGAAAAAACTTCCCCATGCCTCTCCGCTGCCTTTCTGTAGCCTTTGTTGCTGCGCCTCTACGATTTCCCATGATCTCTTAATAACGTTATCCTCTATCCCCAGCTTTTTAGCGATCTGCAGAGCGTAACTTTCCCCCGCTTCTCCAATCGTCAATCGATACAACGGCTGTAGCGTTTCTTTATCAAATTCCATTCGCGCATTTTGAAAGCCCGTCGTTGCGGCTGCAAAGGCTTTTAGCTCATTAAAATGTGTAGTAACAATAATATTCGCCCCTTTACGGCTCAGCTCCTCCAGAATCGCGATAGAGAGCGCAATGCCCTCCCCGGGATCCGTACCAGCCGCCAGCTCGTCAATGAGCAGCAGCACCCCTTTAGATGCATCTCTCAGCATTCCCTCAATACTCTTCATTTGCGCCGAGAATGTGCTGAGGGATTGTGCCAGACTTTGTCCGTCGCCAATTACACTGATTACATCCGTAAAAATAGTGAATTCGCTGCCCTCCTCGACCGGAATCAACAGCCCTGATTGAGCCATGATCGTCAGCAGCCCTAGTGTCTTAAGGACCACAGTTTTACCACCTGTATTTGGGCCTGTAATGATGAGGGATTTATACCCCTTACCTACCTCCAGATTGATCGGAATCATCCCCTTCAGCATGGGATGCCTGCCTCCATTCATCTTTAGAAAGCCTTTCGCATTCAGCGTAACAGTAGATGCCCCCAGTGTTCGTGCATATTTAGCTTTAGCAAAAATAAAATCATACGTGCCCGTAGCCTCAATATTAAGGTGCAGGGCAGCCTGCTCCTGTTCTACCAAGCTAGTCAGCATGCTGAGGATTACGGCTTCTTCTCGCGCCTCTTCACCCAAAAGTAAATCAAGCTCAATTTGGAGAGCAGCGATCTCGTCTGGTTCAATAAACACCGTCTGTCCACTTGTGGATTGATCAAGCACCGATCCTTTTATTTGTTTATGATATTCCCGTTTTACGGGGATAACGTAACGTCCACCTCGCTGACTATAAATATTCTCCTGCAAAATCGATTGATGGCGTGACATAATTCCGTCGATTTTTTTATGAAGACGTTCTTTAGCCACAACAATCCGTTTACGAACTCGCTCTAATCCCTTACTTGCTCCATCATCAATCGCACCAAAACGGATACATCGATCAATAGCCTCCCTCACGTGATTTAACTCCATCAACGAGGATGCATATGCAGCAATCCGTGGAGCGCTCTGTTCTTTAGAGGCCATATATTTTCGCAGTTGACTACAGCTCTTAAGAAATGTAGCAACCGCAGTGAAATCTTGCTCACTGTACAAATATCCAGTCCCCATTAATGACATGATCCACTCAATGCCTTCTAATGAAGGAATGGGTACACTCGACCCTCGTTCCAGCAGTTCTTTAGCTTCAGAAGTTTCCTCCATTGCTCTTTGAATCGTCGGCAAATAGGTCATTGGCATAAGCTCTTCTACAGCTTTTTTTCCTACATAAGATACTGCGTGGCGCCCAAGCTCTGTTTTAATGATTTCGTATTCCAGCGTGTTTAGACTTTGTAAATTCACAGCAAATCCTCCTTCAAATCTCTATTGGTTTGGACTTAATTCTCCATAACGCAAAGAAGGGCAAAGAATGCCACTATGGCAGTCCTTGCCCTTCTTTTTATACTGATGCCCTCTATTGTCCTAAGGCCCCGAAATGAGAACAGGTGCCGAAAAACAAAAAAACCGTGCAATAAGAGCACGGTTAATTACAAAGAGAACAACAGCCGTAAAGAGGCCATTTGACGCTTCGTGTGTTCTTAACTAAATCATCCACCCGTAAGGAACAACAGACTGCTGCGTAATACGAACTCAAATAGAGCACGTAATCGGCTCATGACGAGCCTGCTAAAGCCTTCCTAATCAAGTGTTATGAAATTGCTAGTTAAGAACGGTCACCGACATCAAAATTTCCCCTTTAGTTATAGGATAGCTGTAATTTAACATAATAAAGTGCCAACGTCAAACGATTCAACGCCCAAATAATTCGATTTCATGCTTACCCTACTATTAATGCTTCCTTTTCTTCATACAAAAAAAGCAGCCGGTTTCCCGACTGCTTTTATAAAACGTCCTATTCCGTTGTGTAAGGAAGCAACGCGATTTGACGCGAGCGTTTTACAGCAATGGTAAGAGCGCGTTGGTATTTTGCACTTGTACCTGTTACACGACGTGGCAAAATCTTTCCACGTTCGCTGATGAACTTCTTAAGAAGTTCGGTATCTTTATAATCAATGTGAGTAATCTTGTTCACAGTGAAAAAGCAAACTTTTTTACGCTTGTTGCGTCCACCACGACGTGCCGGTCTTTTGTCGTTGTCGGCGCCTTCTCTTGGTTTAAAAGCCATATTCTTTTCAGTCCTTCCTAATTAAAATGGCAAATCATCATCCGATATATCAATCGGTTTACCATCGCCCGAAAAAGGATCTTGAGTATTGTTGTTACGCGAGAAATTATTGTTGTTATTTCCGCGTCCAGCGTTACCACCGCCACCATATGCTGGCTCTTCAGGCATACTACTTGCACCACTTGAAGTATTTCCACCTTCACGGCTCTGTGAAGATTCCAGGAAACGAACATTATCAGCAATAACTTCAGTTACGTATACACGTTTGCCTTCGTTATTCTCATAATTCCGCACTTGGATGCGTCCTTCCACTGCTGTCAGACGACCTTTGCGCAAGTAATTGGCACAGGTTTCTGCTAGCTGTCTCCAGGTTACAACCGGGATGAAGTCTGCCTCACGTTCACCGTTCTGGCCCGTAAAGTTACGATCTACGGCTAGCGTAAATTGCGTTACGGCAACACCAGCGGGAGTATAACGAAGTTCCGGGTCACGGGTCAACCGTCCGATCAAAATGATACGGTTCAACAATTCTGGTCCCCTCCTTTAGAGCGATTCATTACAAAGCTTGTCAAGATCTTAAGCAACGTCGTTCGTAATGAGATAACGAATAACTTCGTCAGAAATCTTCATAAGACGTTCTAATTCAGTAACTACTGCAGGTTCTGCATTGAAGTTAACCAAAACATAAACGCCATCACGGAATTTCTTGATCTCATACGCAAGACGGCGTTTACCTTGCACTTCGTGCTTTGTAATTTCCCCGCCATTGGAGATGATGCCTTGGAATTTATCGACTGCTGCTTGAACGGCTTCTTGTTCAATGTCAGGACGAATAATGTACATCACTTCATATTTGCGCATAATTTTCACCTCCTTATGGTCTGAGGCCCCTAATCACGTCAGGAGCAAGGAACGAGCACAAACATAGACTCGCACCTGATTAATATACCAAAATGAACAGCAGAGTGCAAGCAATATTAATACAGGACAACTCCTCCCCCTCTTTTTACATGAAAATATCACTACCTGCGCACAATAATTACGAATTCATCTACACTAAAAAAGGAGGAATAATGATGGGTGAGAAAACGGAATATGAAGAAGGCGACAAGGCCCCCAATCCAGGTATGTACACAGAGGTAGGCGAAGCGCGAAGCTTCCATACTGAGATTTCGAATCCACAGCACATTAAAATGGAAAAAGGGGACACCTTCCCTGAGACCACCAACAAAAATCGAAAGTGGAAAAAGGTTGAAAAAGCACGGGTCCACTAATTCAAAAATATTTTAAAAATAAATGTGTATAAAAAGCCCGACATTACACATACTATACTCAGGCAGTACAAAAGAGAGGTGTGGTTCCGTTGGCCGTCGTAGACGAACACAATCACAGGAGATCTGATTCAGCATCTATTGTAAGCTGGGAAGAGTAGTGGGTTATTGCCTTAAAAAAGCATTAGCCTCAGCAACGCCTAAATCACTTTAGTCGCTATAAACAGAGAAATTCCAAACATCATTGATGTACTGCCTCCTGAAGAAGGACCCGAAAGGGCCCTTCTTTTTGCGTTATATATTATCCTGTATATCGGCAATTATAGACACAAAAAAACCTCCGTTACAGGAACGAAGGATTCATTAAATGTTATATATGCTGAAGTGGCGGAGAGGGTGGGATTCGAACCCACGCACGCTTTGACACGCCTAACTGATTTCGAGTCAGCCCCCTTGGGCCTCTTGGGTACCTCTCCGCAGCAAAAATAATTGTATCATGCAGACATGCCATTTGCAAGCTTAATTATTGTCTGTATTTCCCTCCGCAGAGCGCAGTACCTTCTTCATATTCTTCTCGAATTTAGCACGGGGAATCAGAACACTATGCTGACAGCCTGTACATTTAATTCGGATATCCATCCCCATGCGAATGATTTCCATCTCATTAGATCCACAAGGATGCTGCTTCTTCATTTGCACTATATCCCCAAGCTGAAAAACTTTACGTTCCACTATTCTTCCCCCTCTTCTCCTTCTTGTGTAGCTGCGATTTGCCGTCTTGATCCAGTGTTTGCCGACCCTTTAACTTCTAGTGCATGTTCTGTTTTCGCAAGATCTATTTCAGCCTTCGCCTCTGCCTCTGCTTTCTTACGTGCTTCTTCTTCAGCTTGAGCTAGTTCCAGCATGCTCTGTTTCTCTAATGCCTGCTTTATGTCGTTCTGAATTTGTCTTTCCGCTGCATCTCTTGCATTAGGAGCACAGCTGGCAGCTATACGAATCACATATTCCGAGGTACTCATGGACTGTATTCCGAGCACATTAGGGTAAGCAAGCACATGGGAGTTACGTTCTTCTATTCCTTTTAGCGCCTCGCCAATTAATCCTAACGTGGCTTCCAAGCTTCGCTCCATTTTAACAGGAACATCAACTACAGCCAATGCATTGGAAAGAGAATAGTTCGTTACATTCGTAATTAGTCCATTAGGGATAATAAATACTTCTCCGGTTGCACTTAACAGTCTTGTTGTTCGCAATCCGATTAATTCTACAGTCCCTTTATAAGTACCTGTCTGAATTACATCACCAACTGCAAATTGGTCCTCCAAAATAATAAAGAACCCTGTAATAACATCCTTCACCAGACTTTGTGCTCCAAAACCTACTGCCAGACCAAGTACACCCGCTCCGGCCAACAAGGGTGCTAAATCGAAGTGGAACTCTGAAAGAACGAGCATGATCATCACAAAATTACAGATAACCGTTACTACATTTTTCATCAATTCCCCTACCGTAGTAAACCTTCGTGTGTTAGACAGAATTCTGCCACCGGTTTTACGTTCAAGCGAACGATCAATAATATTAGAAACAATCTTAATAATGACCCTAGTTAAGAGAAAAATAATAAGAATTCGTAGTCCTGAGAATAAAACATTTGCCCACATATCAGCATCGGTAAACCAATTCCATACCTTATCTTTAAAACGCAAGGCATCTTTTACAGCATCACCGGGAGTAGTAGCCTCTAATATCCACCTATTCATATTGTATAGTCCTCCCTACCTCTCAATCAGTATGTAGTTCTCGTTGTGTTTTCCGTAGATACCGCGTATTTCGATATTCTGTTCCGTTACTATCCTTTGTACCTCTTCCAGTGCACTTTGATAAAACTGTATCGATATCGCGCATCCTGCCGTGATCTCTTTCGGGGTTGGAAATATATCAATTTCAATTTCCGCATACTCAAGTAGCATTTCAGCACGAAGCGCCTGCTGGGTAGAGTCAAACGCGATCAACATCTCTTCCTGCATATACGTTACGCCTCCCATAGGTTTATCGTCCTATCTCTTGCCGCTGTAGTATAAAACCCCTCTTCTATCCATATACTAGATACCATCAAATAGAATCAGCTTCAGAAAGGAAGATGGTATGAATTTTTCATCCAAAGCTACATCAGCGCAAGAAACGTCCTGTTTAAAAATATCACATACCGATCCCGATATCTATTCTGCTATTACTCACCGGCTACTGTTTCACTTTGCACGTACACGCCCGGAAACACAGATTGTCGTCATTTGTGTAGGTACGGACCGATCCACAGGAGACTCTCTTGGCCCTCTTGTTGGCACTGCATTGTCGCGTTTTCATAGTCCGTTGTTTCATTTATATGGAACTCTTGAGGAGCCTGTCCATGCCGTTAACCTTGAGGAAACCCTATCCCTAATCAACGAAAGATATAGTAACCCCTTTATCATCGGTATAGATGCTTGTTTAGGTCACTCTACTAGTGTGGGATGCATCCAAGTCGTTGAAGGGCCTTTGAGACCAGGTGCTGGCGTAAATAAACAATTGCCGCCGGTAGGTGATATCCATTTGACAGGAATCGTTAATGTCGGCGGCTTTATGGAGTATTTTGTATTACAGAACACGCGATTAAGTTTAGTTATGCGATTATCTGATATTATAGCTACGAGTCTATATTCTGCCTTAAAGCAATGGAATCTTCATGCTAGGTCCGCTGCAACGCGAGAGTAACTACTTCTTTTTCTTCAGGTGATAAGACATATTGTGATTCGCCATTCTGCATAGGTTTAGAGTAAATGTAAGAATTCTCACGATTATGAAGACTGGTTAATACAATACCACTACTGTTGTCATCCAGTATAGCGACTGAGAAACTCAGATCATTGCCACGTTCACCAAAGGCATTATAACGCTTCAGCGCAATATTGGACTTCATGCCACGCATTCTAGTTTGAGTTGCTTCTAATACGGTTTTTTGCTCACGTTGTTCTTCTTCCAGCATGTCGCTTTGGTTCTTCAGATCAATTAGAAGGCCTTCCAGATCCTCCACACCGCTCCCAGCCATCATGGCCTCATATTTACGCCGCATAGCACGCAGCTTAGCCCCCTGGGCGATCACAGTGATTATCAGCACTAACATAATTACTGTAAAACCAAACACAAACCACTGCAACTGCTCACTAATTAATTGATTTAATTCAGACATGAATGGACCATCCTTTTTATTCATCTGCTGCGGGCATTGCCATATAACTCATCCATAGCAGCCAGCATTCTGCTTATATTATGCTCTGTCGTATCTACACCTACACTCGCCCGAACAGCACCACTCTCTATCGTGTCAACCGCCTTATGTGCTAAAGGGGTACAATGCATGCCCGCTCTAACCGCTATTTTATAATCACGATCTAGGCGATGAGCGATATTTGCTGACTCTTCTCCATCCACTACAAACGATACAATACCGGTTCTTGGCGCCCCTAGTGAGGGCCCTAATAGTCTAATGTTCGGGATATGGGACAACCCCTCCATCAGTCTTTGAGTTAACGCCCACTCTCTCTCATGAATAACGCTCGTCCCTAAAGATTGTACCTTTTGAACACCTGCTAGTAAACCGGCAATCCCTACCGTATTTTGCGTCCCCGCTTCATACCGATCTGGACGAACAGAGGGCTGTTCACTATTTTCAGATTGACTACCTGTCCCTCCATGCATTAAGGGTTCAAGATCCAAATCAGGTGATATATAAAGTCCGCCAGTTCCTTGTGGTCCAAGCAGCCCTTTATGCCCCGGAAATGCCAATAAGTCTATATTCATTTTTTCAACATCAATATCAAGTGAGCCTGCACTTTGAGCTGCATCCACTAGAAACACAGCACCATGCGATTTAACAATATCACCAATATCACCGATAGGGAGTATACTCCCTAGTAAATTAGAGCTGTGATTGCAGATCACCATTTTGGTATTCGGCTGGAAAGCATTTTTGAGTTCTTTTAAATCCAATTGCCCTTCACGATCCACTTTTAGATAATCAACTTTTATCCCTAGTGTCTTACGCAAGTATTCCAACGGCCGTCTCACAGAATTGTGTTCTGTCATCGTTGAAATCACGTGATCTCCCGCTTTAAGCGTCCCTCTGATCGCCATATTCAAACTCATCGTAGTATTATGGGTAAAAGCTATATCTTGCGCATTAGATACACCGAACAATCCCGCCAGCACACTCCGTGTCCTTACTAACACTCGACCGCTTCCTATCGCTAGCGAGTAATTACCTCTACCAGCATTTGCTCCTGACTGCAGAGCATTCATCATCGCAGCTGCAACCTCTGGTGGTTTAGGCCAGGAAGTAGCTGCATGATCCAGATATACGAAGTCTTCCATAACCTCGCTCCTCGTCTATTACCCTTTTTTAATCAACTTATTCAAAAAAACATACCCCTAATTATCCGATTAAGGATATCTCAGGATATGTTCTTGGCATAGATACCCATTTAGTTACCCAATAATTCCAACAATCTTTCTAAATCCTGAGCACTGTAGTAATTCAGTTCAATCTTCCCTTTTTCCTTACCCTGTTTAATTTTCACCGTTGTTTTAAAACGTTCACGCAATACTTCCTCTACATTATCAATATAGGGATCACGTTTAACAACTTTGACTTTAACTCCATTAGTAGGTTTTCGGTCCAAGTTCTTCACTGTTTCTTCTAACTCTCTTACACTCCACTGTTGTTCCACGCATTGTTCGGCCAGTTGTTTAATTACTTCTGGATCCTTTAAAGCAACAATTGCCCGCGCATGCCCCATTGACATTGTTCCACGTGAAACATATTCTTTTACTTCTTCAGGTAAAGAAAGCAATCTCAGGAAGTTGGCGATATGAGATCTGGACTTTCCTACCTTAAGCGAGAGTTCTTCCTGCGTGAGTGAAAACTGATCCATTAAGCCTTGGTAAGCCACTGCAATTTCCATTGCATTTAGGTTCTCACGTTGCAAGTTCTCGATTAATGCAATCTCCATGACTTGCTGATCACTAAGATTTCTAACGACTGCTGGAATTGTAGCTTTGCCACAATACTGCGAGGCACGGAATCTGCGTTCGCCGGCAATGATCTCATACCCCTTCAATACGCTACGAACAATGATCGGCTGAATCACGCCATGTTGTCTGATAGATTCTGCCAGTTCTTGAATGGCCTCTTCATTAAAATCTTTACGTGGTTGATATGGATTAGCACGTAGTTGAGCTAAGGGAATCTCAACTACCTTATCATCTTCATTAATAGATAAAGATGGAATCAGCGCATCCAGACCTTTTCCTAAACGTTTACTCATAAGAAATCACTTCCTTTGCCAACTCTAAATACACTTCCGCTCCTTTAGAGCGAGGATCATAAGTGATAATGGATTGTCCATGTGAAGGCGCTTCACTTAACCGGACATTCCGAGGAATAATCGTTCTATATACTTTCTCTTGGAAATACTTCTTAACCTCTTCTATCACCTGGATTCCCAGATTGGTCCGGGCATCAAGCATAGTCAATAATACTCCCTCTATCTTCAGATGCGGGTTGAGATTCTTTTGCACCAGACGAACGGTGTTTAAGAGCTGACTCAAACCCTCAAGTGCATAATATTCACACTGGATCGGGATGATTACCGAATCCGCTGCCGTAAGAGAATTGATTGTTAAAATGCCAAGTGAAGGAGGACAATCGATGATAATATAATCATAATTGTTTTTAACCGCATTCAGCGCCTTTTTTAGCTTTAGCTCTCTGGAAATCGTCGATACTAACTCGATTTCCGCACCCGCTAATTGAATGGTCGCCGGAATGATATGCAGTCCTTCATTTTGAGTTTCCAGTATGGTTTCTAGAGGATTTACCTCATTTATAAGAATGTCATATATACAATTCGCCACGTCCGCCTTGTTGACGCCAACGCCGCTAGTAGTGTTACCTTGAGGATCGATATCAACTAGAAGCACTCTTTTTCCTAATGTAGCCATACCGGCACCTAGGTTCACGGAGGTTGTTGTTTTACCGACACCGCCTTTTTGATTTGCTATGGCAATAATCTTGGACACTTATTTCACCTCGAATAGTTAGGAAGAATCTTCTCGTAGATCGCAAGTACAAATGTTCCTGACGCTGAGATAGCGTCACACTTTATGAAGAATATAGACAACTATTATATACTGGAACTTTAAATTACAGGCCTGGCCAACACATCCCGGTTCTAGCCACACCAAAGGCGGCCAATCACCTCAAGGCCGCCTTTAGCTTTTGAAACAATTTATCTTTTGGGGATTTGGATTACAATCTCGTAATGGTCACCACGGTCATTTTCTGACGTTTTGATTTCCATCCCTGAGCCTGACACCATATCAATAGATTGACGAATTGTATTAAGAGCTAGACGAACATCCTTGGTATAGGAGACCCGCTTTGATTTTTTAGTTTGTGAGACTTGTTTGTAGAAAGCAATACGAGCTTCTGTTTGTTTAACATTTAAGCCTTTTGAAATGATTTCTGCCAACACTTTCAGTTGCATCTCCACACTATCGAGTGATAATAATGAACGTGCATGTCTTTCAGAAATCTGACGCTCCATTAACGCCGTCTTAACCTCTTCAGGTAAATTAAGTAAGCGAATTTTATTAGCTATGGTAGACTGACTTTTACCTAGTCGTTGTGCTAAGCTTTCTTGCGTCAATTGATGAAGATCAATTAACTTTTGATAAGCAACAGCTTCTTCAATAGAGGTCAAGCCCTCACGCTGTAAGTTTTCTATAAGCGCAATAGATGCGGCTTGTGAATCATTGAATTCACGAACAATGGCTGGAATCGTCTCTAAACCAAGCTTTTTGACCGCACGCCAGCGTCGTTCACCTGCGATGATCTCGTACACGGAATCTCGCATGCGTACAACTATGGGTTGAATGACCCCATGAGTTTTAATCGTCTGGCACAACTCATCGATCTTGTCGTCATCGAATATCGTCCGTGGTTGGTAAGGACTGCTAATGACCTCATGAACTGGTATTTGTTTAATTTCTTCTCCGCTGCTCCGCTCGGTAAATCCAAATAGCTTGGTAAATTGTTCTTTCATTCCGTTCATAACCACCTAATTTCGTTATAGTACGATCTTCTTGACCTTCTTCTCGGAAAGCGTATCGTACAGCAATAAAAAACATTCTGATATTATGAAATGGCCTGCAGCTATCAGGCATCATAATCTCTCCTTCTTTCGAACAAGAGTACAGAGAAGGAGTTATATACAAAATTAAAAGTCTACTATGCTATTCTATCACTTTTCTCTACATAATCATATTCTCCGTAAAGACCTATTTTTCCTGCATTTTCATAATGATAGCCGCTTAATAAACATATCATTTTAGTTTATCTTTTAATTAACGTTCATTTAAGATCGTTATCGCAATTCCACTCAAAAAAGGTCATCCTCTAAAAAGAAGATGACCTTAAATATATTTGCTAATCTATAATGTTTCACGTGAAACATTATTTGATAAGTGGTGTTTTGGCAGGAATTCCCGCTTTTCGTGGGTACTTAGCAGGAGTTGCACCTGTCTTACGAATAATGACAATATGTCGCGCCGACTCTTCCACAGGCAAGCTGAACGACTCTACTTTACCAAGTTGAGCACGAAGCTCTTTTAAGCTGTACTTCGCCTCACTTAATTCTTCTGATGGATCGCTTCCCTTCATGGCAGCGAAAACTCCATCCTTACGTGTGAAAGGAAGACAAAACTCATTCAACAAGGATAATCTTGCCACCGCACGCGCAGTCACCAAATCATAGGCGTCACGATACTTGAATTGCCGGGCAATATCCTCCGCACGCCCATGAATCAATTGCACATCAGTTAATTTCAACGTAGTACAGACATGCTGCAGAAAAGAGATTCTTTTACTTAATGAATCAATGATCGTAAGTTTCAAATGTGGAAAACAAATCTTAAGCGGAATGCCTGGAAACCCGGCTCCCGAACCGATATCTGCCAAATTGTTTATCTCATTGATATTAAGGAAAAAGGCTAGAGAGATCGAATCATAAAAATGTTTCGTGTAAACCTGCTCACGCTCTGTTATTCCAGTGAGATTCATTTTTTCATTCCAGGATACGAGTTCCTTATAGTAAAGATCGAATTGCTCCAATTGTTCTGCTGTAAGTGTAATGCCTCTTTCTTGTAAAAGCTGTGTGAATTGAACTTCCGTATTATCCATAGATTATCCTTTCGCCGCGGTTACCCGGTTGTAATGCTCGAGATATACGAGGAGAATAGAAATGTCCGCAGGTGTGACTCCCGCAATCCGAGAGGCCTGCCCGATAGAGATTGGACGGATCTTAGTCAGCTTCTGCCGCGCTTCCATCGCTAATCCATGGATTTCATTATAATTAATGTCATCTGGAATTTTCTTCTTCTCCATCTTTTGCAAGCGCTCCACATGTTGAAGCTGTTTTTCAATATATCCGGCATATTTAATTTGGATTTCAACTTGTTCCTTCATTTCTGCATCGAGCAGCTCCGGTGATGGAGAGACTTGATCTACGAAGCTATATACAAGCTCTGGACGACGCATCAGAACAAGCAAATTGCTGCCGTCTACAATAGGTGCCGATTCATATTGTGCTAGTACATGATTTACCTCAACAGGTTTAACCTTTGTCTCTTGCAGACGAACAATTTCACGCTCCACCCGTTCTTTTTTATCCGTGAAGTTATCAAATCGTTCCTTTGTGATCAAACCAATATCGTAACCAATAGGTGTAAGTCTTAGATCTGCATTGTCATGGCGAAGCAACAACCGATATTCTGCACGTGAAGTAAGCAGACGGTAAGGTTCATTAGTGCCTTTAGTCACCAGATCATCAATGAGCACACCAATGTATCCCTGTGAACGATCTAAGATTACGGGTTCTTTGTCTTGCACTTTGCGCGCTGCATTAATTCCAGCCATTACACCTTGTCCAGCGGCTTCTTCATAACCGGAAGTACCATTGATTTGTCCAGCTGTGAAAAGACCTGGTAGACGTTTAGTTTCAAGAGATGGCCATAGCTGTGTAGGAACCATTGCATCATATTCAATAGCATATCCGTTACGCATCATTTCTACCTTTTCCATACCAGGGATGGAACGCAGAATCGCCAGCTGTACATCCTCAGGAAGACTAGTCGACAGACCTTGTACATAGTATTCCGATGTATTTTTTCCTTCTGGCTCTAAAAAGATCTGATGCTTAGATTTATCACTAAATCTTACTACTTTATCTTCAATAGATGGACAATAACGTGGACCTGTTCCTTCAATAATACCCGTAAACATCGGCGCACGATGAAGGTTGTCATTAATAATCTGATGAGTAACCTCAGAGGTATAAGTTAACCAACAAGGAAGCTGTTCATTGTTGGATGATTTCGTTTCAAACGAAAAGAATTTAGGCTCATCGTCGCCGGGTTGAATTTCTGTCTTCGAGAAATCGATCGTATCGCGATGTACACGTGGTGGTGTACCTGTCTTAAAACGCACCAATTCAAAACCAAGCTCCCGCAAATTCTCAGACAGCTTCACTGATGGCTGCTGATTATTAGGTCCACTCTCATATGTCAGTTCACCCATGATCACTTTACCACGCAGGTAAGTACCTGTAGTCAGGATAACTGTCTTACTATGGTATTCTGTTCCTGTCTTCGTAACTACACCTGCACAACGTCCATCCTCAACGATTAAACGCTCAACCATCCCTTGACGAAGCGTCAAATTAGGCGTTTTCTCCATCGTTTCCTTCATTGTATGTTGGTACAAGAACTTATCAGCTTGTGCACGCAATGCATGTACCGCAGGTCCCTTCCCTGTGTTAAGCATACGAAGCTGAATAAAAGTCTTATCTATATTACGGCCCATTTCTCCGCCTAGCGCATCAATCTCACGCACCACATGTCCTTTGGCAGGTCCGCCTATGGACGGATTGCAGGGCATGAATGCAACCATATCCAGGTTAATTGTGATCATCAACGTGCTGCAGCCCATTCGTGCTGACGCTAGAGCTGCTTCGCAACCGGCATGACCGGCGCCAATGACGATTACGTCATAGTTGCCTCCATCATAACTCATGTCCTGTTTCCCCCTAAATGTTATATTAAAATGTAAAACCTATTTTCCTAAACAAAATTGTGAGAATATTTGATCTAACAACGAATCCGCTGCCGTATCGCCAATAATTTCACCGAGTTGTTCCCATGCTAGCCGTACATCAATTTGAATCATATCAATTGGAATATACTGTTCCGCCGCATCGTATGCATCCTGTAGTGATTTATAGGCTTTTTTAAGCAGTGCAATATGTCTCACATTACTTACATATGTCAAGTCACCCGATTCCAGCTTTCCACCAAAAAAGAGTGTCGAAATGGCATCTTCAAGTTTGTCTAGACCTTCCTCTTCCAGAACAGACATCGGTACGATGTTGGACTCCTCAAAGAACGAGAGCAACTTATCCTTATCCAGTTTGGGCGGTAAGTCCATTTTATTCATGATGACTAGGCATTGTCTACCGTGGATTTGTTCCATCAATGCCAATTCGTCCTCATGCAGCTCTTCGTTAGCATTTAGCACAAGTAGAATCAGATCCGCATCACTAACTGCCGCCTTGGAACGTTCTACGCCAATCTTCTCCACTACGTCCATCGTTTCACGAATTCCCGCCGTATCAAGCAGCTTAAGCGGAATGTTGTTTATCGTTATATATTCTTCGATGACATCACGTGTTGTTCCAGGAATATCTGTTACAATCGCTTTGTTATCACGTGCTAACGCGTTTAATAAAGAAGATTTACCAACATTGGGACGACCAACTATAGCTGTCGTTATCCCCTCACGAAGAATTTTTCCTTCATTAGAAGTCTTAAGAAGCTTTGTGATTCCTTCCATCACTTCACTGCTTTTATCTTTAATAAATTCAGCTGTCATGGATTCTACATCATGCTCTGGATAATCTATATTCACTTCGATATGGGCCAGCATCTCAATAAGTGTATGGCGCAAAGCATGAATTCGATCCGACAAGGATCCACTAACCTGCTTTAAAGCCACAGAAAACGCACGATCCGACTTCGAACGAATGAGATCAATAACCGCCTCAGCCTGTGATAAATCAATACGTCCACCCAAGAAAGCACGCTTGGTGAACTCACCCGGCTCGGCTAACCTTATCTCCTGCTGAAGAAGTAAATCCATCACCCTTCTTACAGAAATTACACCCCCATGAGCACTGATCTCTACTACATCCTCGGTCGTAAAAGAACGTGGGCCCTTCATTACGGTTACAAGTACTTCTTCCATCTTCTCTCCGTTATCCGGACTAACGATATGCCCATAATGAACGGTATGCGATTCCGCTTCAGTTAACGGAACTCGGCTACGAAACAAAGGCGCCACTTGGGAAATAGCCTGAGGGCCACTTACCCGAATAATAGCAATTCCTCCCTCGCCTAATGCCGTCGATACGGCAGCAATGGTGTCACTAAGCATGCTGTTTTTCACCCCAAAACCTATATTTTTTTGATCATAAACGGTCTTATATTGTTAAAAAAGCAATGACCCCTTACATTGGTCAAGGAGTCATTGCATCATATAGTCTTTACTTCAAAGTTATAACGACGCGGCGATTTGGCTCTTCGCCCTTACTAAGGGTATTCACTTGCCGATGATCCTGTAATCTGGAGTGAATAATTTTCCGTTCCTGAGGTGACATCGGTTCCAGTACTACCTCTTTACGAGTCCGAATGACACGACTGGCTAAACGATCAGCCAGCTCTTCGAGAGTTTTTTTACGCCGCTCACGGAAGTTCTCCGCATCTAGCACAAGCCGTATAAAACTGTCGGAGTAACGATTAGCTACGATATTAGCCAAATACTGCAGAGCATCGAGAGTTTGTCCTCTTCTACCAATCAAAAGTCCCAAATCTGGACCTGATATCTGCAGAATCGTGGATTCCTTAGTGTGGACGATTTCGACTTCCACTTCGAGCCCCATGCTCTTAGCGACATCCACAATGAAATGAACGGCTTCTTGGTAAGCTTCCTCCACCGGTTGTCCGGAATCTTGGCGTGGCACACCGCCGTTAGCCTCCTGTTTGCTCTCTCTTGTTGACTGCTGAGGCAGTGACGGAGCACTCGCCGCTGATGCCGGTGCGGCTTCGGCTATCAAGGTTAACTCAACCTTGGCACCTTTCGCACCGATCAATCCCAGGAATCCTCTTGATGGCTGCTCAAGTACGTTGACCGTTACCCGGTCCTTTTGAACTCCAAGCTGGGTTAGTCCCCGTTCTACAGCTTCTTCAATGGTTTTCCCTGTTGCGACGACTTTGCTCATTTTGACTTTTTGGCTCCCTTCGATGCTTTACTGCCGCCTTTGCTCTTCACAGCAGTTGAGTCATCTGTACTTTTCACAGCACTTGCGATTGCCAATTTATGTTTATCGTTGTTGCGATATAAGAAATAGTTCTGAACAATAGTGTAAATGTTACTGTAAACCCAGTATAGCGGCAATGCTGCTGGGAAGTTGTAGGACATAACGAAAATCAGAACTGGATAGATCATCATCATGAACTGCATTGGCCCTTGTTGTTGCATCGGGTTCATTTTAGTCATCATTCTAGTTTGTATAAATGTTGTTAATGCTGCAAGCACTGGTAAGATAAACAGATGATCCGGCTTACCTAGCTCCAGCCATAAGAAGGAGTGCTCCCGTAGATGTGGATTATAGTAGATCGAGTTGTAGAGAGCGATAAAGATAGGCATTTGTACGATCAGCGGTAAACAACCCGCCATTGGATTAACCTTATTCTCTTGGAACAAACGCATCGTTTCTTGCTGCACCTTTTCAGGTGTGTCTTTATATTTTTTCTGGATCTTTTGGAGTTCCGGTTGAATGGCTTGCATTGCCCGCGAGCTCTTCACCTGTTTAATCGTAAGCGGAAGAATCAACGTGCGGACAATAATAACCATCACAAGTACGGCTAAACCATATTCTCCGTTAAACCAATCAGCAAACTTGTCCAAGGCAATGGCGAAATAATACACTACATTACTTTGCCAGAAGCCTCCATTCTTTAAATCCTCCGTAGTGTGCGTAACAGCAGCTGACGGAGCGCATCCCGACAGAACAGCTAACGACAACACCATCACTGTGATGAGGAGAAACCATTTTCCCCGTCTAGTCTTCATTAGAGACACTTCAAAACCCCTCTCTTGAACATTCCATTCCACCGTAAATCATACCATAATTATGAATACAAATAAACAAGCCTCTTATGCGTCCTTTATTTGCGGGAAGCCTTGAGTAGCTTGGCTTTGCGCAGTACATGCAGCACGCTTTTTTCGAGCTCTGCGTATTCCATGGAAAGCGCTCCTTTTCTTACGATAAACACCATATCGAGTCCACCTGCAATTTCAGGTTCATGATGACGGACGATTTCCTTCACCAATCTTCTCATTCGGTTACGGACAACCGCGTTTCCAACCTTCTTACTGACCGATACCCCAACTCTAAATCGCTCTACCTCTTTTTTGCTAAACCAATACACTACAAATTGATGATTCGCAAATGACTTCCCATGGCGATATACACGACTGAAGTCGGCACGGTTTCGTAATCGTAACTTTTTGTGCACGGGAATCTCCTTCATAAATCCGGTTAAAAGTATCCTTCCGAATTTTTTTCTTCTAATAGTATAGTCATTTGGATGTCGCCATAAACGACCGCGACTACAACGCCGAAATTTCCCTTCTATATTATAGAAAGAAAAATATTCTCAACTTCTCACAAAATAATTCTGTATATACGTTAAATAGCCCCGCAAAGTGTAGCTAGCGCATTAAGCGAGATCCTAGTCGTTTGCAGAGCAAATAATAATAAAAAGCAGTAAAAAAAGACCACCGGAGTGGTCCCTTAGTGGCCTAACTTACGCACTCAAAACTTTTCTGCCTTTCAAGCGGCGAGCTGCCAGCACTTTACGGCCGTTTTTCGTGCTCATTCTTTTACGGAAACCGTGAACCTTCTTGCGTTTGCTCACATTTGGTCTAAATGTCGGTCTCATAATTGCACCTCCCTTACAGGAACTTAATTACTGTCATATAAGCAGAAACGGTCTAAGCCGTCCTTATAGTAGGGACAGTATCTACATGAATCATCATTTAATTATCGAGACATATCCTTACAGAAAACACCTTTATATATTTAAACATATTTTATGCGCAAAAGTCAACCTACTGCTGGCTCCAGACCCTCCCTCTAATTCAAGCCGCTTATCCACAACTCCCATTAGAAAAAAAGTAATCCACAAGATATGACAGTTATCCACCTGTGATCAAAAAATAAAGTCGACTACTCACAGATGAGCACAACCTGTGTATAAAATTATCGAAGCTTTGGCGTAAAGTGTCGAACCGTAAACAAATTATCAACAATATGTAGTGGTGTTCCTAATAATTGTACACAAGTGCTTGAATTTGTGGATAAAATAGCCCTGCTCATTGAAAAATAAGGGGCGTTTTGCTATGATGGTATTACTTTTGAATGTGAATAGATTTGTTTGTTCTCTTAATTATCAACAAGCTGTGGATAAAGTTGTGAACAAATCAAATTTATCCATATTTTTTTGTCTCTTCATATTGCCTACTGGGGATAAATATCAGCACCAACCTATTTTCTTCGACATTTCCACTTCATGGCTGATGCCACATTTGGAAGATTTAAAGGAGTGACAGTCTGTGGACAGCCATACTTCCGAATTATGGCAGCAAATTTTATCGATTATTCAAACCAAATTAAGCAAGCCGAGCTTTGATACCTGGTTTAAGGCTACTAAAGCGATAACCTTCAACTCCCAGGTTCTCATTATCTCGGCACCTACAACGTTCGCAGTAGAATGGCTGGAAAGTCGCTACACCAAACTAGTAGGAGCAACGGTCTACGAAGTCACTGGGAAACAAGTGGATGTAAAATTCGTGATTGAAGAAAGCAAGCCGCCTGAGCTTGTGGTTCAACAATCCGCTCCCACTCCCGTAGTATCACGAGAAGAAGCGCAAACGCATCTACTCAATCCCAAGTACACTTTTGACACTTTTGTAATCGGCTCCGGTAACCGTTTTGCGCATGCGGCCTCACTGGCAGTAGCCGAAGCGCCGGCCAAAGCATACAATCCCTTGTTTTTATATGGTGGTGTAGGTCTGGGCAAAACCCATTTAATGCATGCCATTGGGCACTATGTTCTAGAACATAACCCGAATAACAAGGTTATTTACATCTCATCAGAGAAATTCACGAATGAATTTATCAATTCAATCCGTGATAACCGCGGTGAAAGCTTCCGCAATAAGTATCGTAACGTTGACATTTTGCTTATTGACGATATTCAATTCCTCGCTGGAAAAGAGTCCACGCAGGAGGAGTTTTTTCATACGTTCAATGCGCTCCACGAAGAACGCAAGCAAATTATCATCTCCAGCGACCGACCGCCAAAGGAAATTCCCACACTGGAAGAACGGCTACGTTCCCGGTTCGAGTGGGGCTTGATTACGGATATTCAACCACCCGATCTAGAAACCCGAATTGCGATTTTGCGCAAAAAGGCGAAGGCAGAGAACCTTGATATCCCTAATGAGGCCATGATGTATATTGCTAACCAGATTGACACCAATATTCGTGAGCTGGAGGGTGCATTAATCCGGGTTGTTGCTTACTCTTCGCTAACTAACCAGGATGTAACCACTCATTTGGCAGCTGAAGCACTCAAGGATATTATTCCTTCCAGCCGGCCTAAGATGATTACCATCGCTGATATTCAGCAAAAAGTCGGTGAATACTACAATTTACGCCTTGAAGACTTCAAAGCGCGAAAACGTACGAAAGCCGTAGCTTTTCCACGTCAAATCGCAATGTATCTCTCCCGTGAACTAACCGATTATTCGCTCCCTAAGATTGGTGAGGCATTCGGAGGACGTGACCATACGACCGTAATTCATGCGCATGACAAAATTACACAGTCATTAAAGGTCGATCAGGAGTTGTACAAAGTGGTAAATAATCTTGCGGAGAAAATTAAAAATCCTTCCTAAGAGGAACAAAGAGCCTATACACAATCTATACACATGTGGGTAGGCTTAATTTTATGCTATTTGATAGGGTTATCCACATATTAGACGCCCCTACTACTAATACTATTAAATAACTATAATAATTCATCATGTAAAGACGCGTAATAAAGAGATACCAATACAACGAAATTCCCAATTTTTCAGCTAGGAGTGAAATCATGAAAATAAGCATTCTTAAAAATGAACTCAACGAATCCATTCAACACGTATCCAAAGCTATATCCAGTAGAACAACAATCCCTATTCTGACCGGTATTAAGCTGGAAGTTAGCCATCAAGGCGTGACATTAACTGCAAGCGACACCGATATTTCGATTCAATCGTTTATACCAGCAGAGAATGACAGCCATACGATCGTGAAGATAGATCAGCCAGGAAGTGTTGTTCTTCCCGCTAAATTTTTCGTCGAAATTATTAAGAAGCTGCCCTCCAAAGAGATTCACATGGAAGTTAAAGAAGGATTCCAAACGTATATTTCTTCTGGATCCACTGAGATTCAGATCGTAGGTTTAGACCCTGAAGAATTCCCGGTGCTACCGAGTATTGAGGAGAACGATACGATCTCCCTGCCAGGTGATTTGCTGAAAAATATGATTAAACAAACCGCTTTTTCTATTTCTACCCAAGAGACAACTCCGATTTTAACAGGTATACTGTGGAATCTGGCTGATAATGAGTTTAAGTTTACAGCGACAGACCGTCACCGCTTAGCTACAAGAGCAGCAAGATTAGAAGGTACGGAGAATGTCCAATTTGCAAATATCGTAATCGCCGGTAAAACTCTTAATGAGCTAAGCAAGATTATTCCTGATCAAAATATGCTCGTTGATATTGTGGTTGCGGACAATCAAGTTCTCTTTAAAATCGACAAAGTACTGTTCTATTCACGGATCCTTGATGGAATTTATCCGGATACTTCTAGAATTATTCCAACAACCTACAAAACAGAACTAACTTTGGACACAAAAAAATTAAGCGAATCGATTGATCGTGCTTATTTGCTGTCCCGTGAAGAAAAAACCAATATTGTGCGCATGCAGACGCTTGAGCAAGGCGGTATTGAAATTTCATCTAGCTCTTCTGAGCTTGGTAAAGTTCGCGAAGAACTTGAAGTCATTGATTTCAAAGGTGAACCGCTCAAAATATCTTTCAACTCCAAATATATGCTCGATGTCTTAAAAGTTATTGAGAGTGAGCAGCTTGTAATAGCATTTACAGGAATGATGAGTCCGATCATTTTGAAGCCACTCGATCAAACCAATAGCTTGTATATTATTTTGCCTTACCGTACAACAAATTAATGCCAACATTCATGAACATGTGGATAAGTGGCTGAAAGGATAAAAACCATGAAAAAAATACTTATCCACAGTGGATATATTAAGCTGGATCAATTCCTGAAACTTTCTGATTGTGTATCCACAGGTGGAATGGCTAAAGCTTTGCTGCAAGAAGGACATGTACTTGTTAACGGAGAAGTAGAGGAACGGCGCGGAAGAAAACTTTATCCGGGTGATCAAATTGAAGTGCAGGATAACGGCACATTTCAGGTTGAAGGCGGAGGAGTCAAAGAGGAGTAGGCTAGGGGAGGAACCATTTCGTGTTTGTTAAAAATATCGGTCTGCAGCATTATCGGAATTACGGGCTGCTGCGTCTGGAGAGCTTGGGCGATGTGAATCTGATTCTGGGTCAGAACGCCCAAGGCAAAACAAACCTCATGGAGGCATTGTTCGTCCTGGCGATGACCAAAAGCCACCGCACCTCGAAGGATCGCGAACTTATCTCATTTGATGCCCCTGGAGACGCTGCTCAGATCATTGCCGAGGTAGAACGTAAGTACGGCGATCTCAAGCTAGAGCTCACCCTATCTGCCAAAGGTAAAAAAGCTAAGATTAACGGTTTAGAACAGCGACGTCTTAGTGAGTTTGTGGGATCACTCAATGTGGTCATGTTTGCACCGGAAGATTTAGAGATAGTCAAAGGCACACCTGGCATCAGACGGCGTTTTCTCGATATGGAGATTGGCCAAGTCCAGCCCAGTTATCTATTTCACCTCCAGCAGTATCAAAAAATTCTCTTACAAAGAGGCAATTTGCTGAAGCAGTTGTGGGGGAAAGAGGCAGCGGGAAAAGACCTTTTGGAAATTTGGGATGCTCAACTTGTGGAGCATGGTGTTAAAATCGTCAAAAAAAGGAAACAATTCATAAAGAAGCTGCAAATATGGGCTGAAAGCATACACCGGGGGATTACGAACGGCGGAGAAGAACTGAAATTGCTCTATGTCCCCTCTTTCGGCGATCGGGATGAGGAAGATGAAGCTGTCTTATTAGACAATTTTATGTTAAAGTTATCACAAACGAGAGAACAAGAAATCAGGCGCGGCATGACGCTGACGGGTCCCCATCGGGATGACCTGTCCTTTTTTATCAACGGAAGGGAAGCCCAGGTCTACGGTTCTCAGGGACAGCAGCGTACAACGGCTTTATCGCTCAAGCTGGCGGAAATCGAGCTGATCCATGAAGAAATCGGAGAATATCCTGTGCTGCTTCTTGATGATGTTTTATCCGAACTTGATCCTTACCGACAGACCCAGCTTATTGAAACCTTTCAAAGCAAGGTACAGACATTCATTACCGCTACCGGGATTGAGGGTCTGAATGCCGATAAATTAAAGGGCGCCAGCCTATATCATGTTCATGATGGAAAAGTGGAGTTATAAAGAGCGGAGGAAGATCATGTATATTCATTTGGGCGGGGAGAAGATTATTCGCTCTTCGGAGTTAATTGCAATATTTGATATTTCGATTGAGAAATCTTCCAAGGTGTCTAAGCAATTCGTCATTCACTCTGAGCAGGACAAGAAGCTTGAGCGGATTGGTGAAGAGGAAGCAAAATCTATTGTCGTAACTAAAAATATCGTGTATTACTCCCCCATTTCCTCCTCCACTCTCAAAAAAAGAGCCAAAATTTTGCTCGAAATATAACTTGCGTTTAGTAACAAAGAGATAATCTGAAAGAAGTAGGTGAAGGCATGTCAATGAATCAACCGACATATGATGAGAGCCAGATTCAGGTACTGGAAGGGCTAGAAGCTGTCCGGAAACGTCCGGGCATGTATATTGGTTCCACTAGTTCTAAAGGTCTCCATCACTTGGTGTGGGAGGTCGTAGATAATAGTATCGATGAAGCCCTAGCAGGTTATTGTGACCGGATTCAAGTGATTATTCATGAGGATAACGGGATTACTGTTATCGATAATGGACGTGGCATACCTGTAGGTGAAAATGAAAAACTTAAAAAGTCGACGCTTGAAGTTGTAATGACAGTACTGCATGCAGGCGGTAAATTCGGCGGCGGCGGATATAAAGTATCAGGCGGCTTACACGGTGTGGGTATCTCCGTAGTAAATGCCTTGTCTGAGAAGGTTGTTGTTAATGTTAAGCGTGATGGGCATATTTATCAGCAGGAATACAGACGTGGTGCACCACAGTATGAGATCAAAGTTGTTGGAGATACGGAAGAGACAGGTACGACTACAACTTTTCATCCGGACCCTGAAATCTTTACTGAAACCACGGTCTTTGAATATGCGACACTGCTTACTCGTATTCGGGAGCTAGCTTTTCTTAACAAAGGAATTGAGCTTTCACTGCATGATGAGCGGACCGATGTCACCAACGTGTTCAAATATGAGGGTGGTATCGTTGAATATGTGAAATATCTGAATGAGAAAAAAGAAGCGCTGCACGAGGAACCAATCTACGTGGAAGGCTCACGGGATATGATTCAGGTTGAAGTAGCTCTCCAATATAATGATTCGTATACAGAGAACATCTACTCTTTTGCGAATAATATTAATACCCATGAGGGCGGAACGCATGAATCCGGCTTCAAAAGTGCTCTAACACGTATTATCAACGATTACGCCCGTAAAGCGGGTGTGCTGAAGGATGGTAATTCAAATCTGACTGGCGACGACGTGCGTGAAGGATTGACAGCCATTATTTCTGTCAAAATTCCAGAGCCTCAGTTCGAAGGTCAAACGAAGACTAAGCTCGGAAATAGTGAAGTCCGTGGAATAGTAGAATCACTGTTCGGAGAGAAATTGCAGGAATTCCTGGAAGAGAATCCGGCAGTATCACGCCGTGTCCTTGAGAAGTCGCTTTCAGCTTCACGTGCACGAGAAGCCGCTCGTAAGGCTCGTGAGTTAACCCGCCGTAAGAGTGCGCTTGAAGTCAGTGCACTACCTGGTAAACTTGCGGACTGTTCATCCAAGGATGCGTCTATCAGCGAACTGTATATCGTCGAAGGTGACTCTGCGGGTGGATCGGCCAAGCAGGGCCGGGATCGTCATTTCCAAGCGATTCTACCGCTGCGTGGTAAGATTCTAAACGTAGAAAAGGCACGCTTAGACCGTATTTTATCCAACGCCGAGATCCGGGCTATTATTACTGCTCTTGGTACAGGAATCAGTGATGATTTTGACCTATCGAAGGCTCGTTACCATAAAGTCGTTATTATGACGGATGCCGACGTCGATGGAGCTCATATTAGAACTCTGTTGTTAACATTCTTCTACCGTTACATGCGGAAGCTAGTAGATGCAGGTTATATCTATATCGCACAACCGCCATTGTTTAAGATAGAACGCAACAAAGTGATCCGTTATGCAGGTAGCGAGAAGGAACGCGATGAGATTATCGCCTCTTTTGGTGAGAATGTTAAGGTCAATGTTCAGCGCTACAAAGGTTTGGGTGAAATGAATGCTACCCAGCTGTGGGACACGACGATGGATCCTGAGGCTCGTATGATGCTACAAGTAACGATTGAAGATGCGATGCTCGCTGATAGTATCTTTGATACGCTGATGGGCGATAATGTTGAACCAAGACGTGACTTTATCCATGAGCATGCGAAGAGCGTCAGATACCTTGATGTGTAACAATTACATTCAAGCATAAAAACCTCCGGCTTCTGTTCCTAACGGAATGAGAATGCTGGAGGTTTTTTTGGTTTCAGAGCTGATTTTTTAGGCTTTAGTATAATGCCTATTGCGGGTAGTATATGGGGATTTTCTAGCTTTTACACGTCCGTATGCTACAGCATAGCGGTGTATTCTACGATAGATAGATTTATCAGGAAATAACTTGAATACAACAATGGATGGAAGCGTGTTGACCTCAAGCAGCCACATATCCATATGTTGATCCATGGCAATATCCAGACCAATTTCTTTAATTCCTGGATAGGTGGTTTCCAATTGGCCTGCAATTTGTACCCCTAAAGATTTTAATTGATTAATCGTGGAGAGTGTTTCAGAAGGGTTCATATGATTTTTTAATAATGTATTTACTGACAGAATACTGCCTCCACTATGATAATTGGTGACGATTTTCTGAGGGGCAGCTACCCTTCCGAGCATTCCTGTTGTTTCCCATGCACCTGATGGAGTCTTTTGGGCAAGAACTCGAAGGTCGAAGGGACGATCTTGGTGACGCAGGAGATCAATTCCTTTTTGGACGAGGTAGGTACGGTTCTGAATTCGTTTCTGTAAGGCCTCATGCAGCTCTTCGGGGGAGAAGAAAACTTCTGCCGTCTTTGCATATCTTAAAATATATAGGACCTGTGCTTCTTGCTGTTCTCTCTCCTCGTTATTGGCGGTGACAGTCATTTCAGTCTTCTGCTGGCTAGGGCTTAACATCACCGTACGCTGCTCAGCTCTCATTACACCAATACCAAAGCTTCCGCGATCAGGTTTTATATAGACCATGGCATATAACGCAAGCATTTCTTTAAGAACATTTAAATCATATTTACGAGTATCAGGCACATATAGAGATAGAGATTGATTTTGAAGGATAACTTTTGTTTTAGCCCATTTACTTGGGACTCGTTGAATCTTCATTATCTTCCTCCTTAACAATTTTGTGCAGCATTTGCTCTTTTGAATTCCCTTGTACAAAACTTGCTGTGGAAGCATAATCTTTGGCAGCTGAAAATCAGGACAAGCTACCTAAACAATGGTATAATATAAGGATATGGGGTTATGCCTTATCGAACGATACTAGGATAATAAAACCGTGTTTCTTGTCTTTACAGTCTATGTACTAAAGACATTTGCGGAAAGGGCGAATACCCTAATCAGCGCAAAAGAAATCAATATTAGAAGATAAAAGGCTATCATGTTTAATTGTGCTACTTTTGTGAAAGTAATATAATTAAGGGTAGCGGTTTTTTAACTGAAGGAGGTCCAGCAACTCATGGCTGAACAAAATAACCCACAAGTCAAAGATCGGGACATTGGCGTGGAAATGCGTGAATCCTTTATGGATTACGCAATGAGCATCATTGTTAGCCGGGCTTTGCCAGATGTGCGGGACGGACTCAAGCCGGTTCACCGACGCATTTTGTTTGCGATGTCGGAACTTGGAATGTCTGCGGATAAGCCTCATAAGAAATCGGCAAGAATCGTCGGTGAGGTTATCGGTAAGTACCACCCTCACGGTGACTCAGCCGTCTATAAAACAATGGTACGGATGGCTCAGGATTTCTCTATGCGCTATATGCTTGTGGACGGTCACGGGAACTTTGGTTCGATTGATGGTGATATGGCTGCAGCGATGCGTTATACAGAAGCCCGTCTTTCCAAGATTGCAGGCGAAATGCTTCGAGATTTGAACAAAGAAACAGTTGATTTCGCACCCAACTATGATGGTGAAGAGAATGAGCCAGTTGTATTACCAGCTCGCTATCCGAACCTGCTCGTTAATGGGGTATCTGGTATAGCTGTAGGTATGGCTACTAATATTCCACCGCATAACCTAGGTGAAGTTATCGATGGTGTGCAGGCGATGATTAAGAATCCTGATATCACACCTATGGAATTGATGGAGTATATCCAAGGCCCAGATTTCCCAACGGCTGGATATATTTTGGGTCGTGAGGGTATTCGTCAGGCTTATCGTACGGGGCGTGGTTCAGTGACCATGCGTGCAAAGGCAACGATTGAAGAGAATAACGGTAAGGCTCGCATCATTGTACATGAGCTGCCGTATCAGGTGAATAAGGCGAGACTGGTTGAGAAAATCGCAGAATTAGTACGTGAGAAACGGATCGAGGGTATAACGGATCTTCGAGATGAGTCTGACCGTAACGGTATGCGTGTAGTTGTCGAGATGAGACGTGATGTGAATCCAAATGTTGTGTTGAACAATCTATATAAACATACTTCTATGCAATCTACATTTGGTATCAACATGCTGGCCATCGTAAACAACGAGCCGAAAATTCTTAATCTGCGTGATGTGCTCTATCATTATTTGCAGCACCAGATTGAAGTTATTCGTCGTCGTACAATATTTGATCTTAAAAAAGCCGAAGCACGCGCTCATATTTTAGAAGGTCTGCGTATTGCGCTGGATCATCTGGATGAAGTGATTGCGTTAATTCGTGCTTCTCGGACAACGGACATAGCCCGTGAGGGATTAATGAGCACCTTTAGCCTTAGTGTAGAGCAGGCTCAAGCGATCCTCGATATGCGGATGCAGCGTCTGACCGGTCTGGAAAGAGAAAAGATCGAGAATGAATATAACGAATTGCTAGCTAAAATTGCAGAGTACCGTGAAATTTTGGCGAATGAGCATCTTGTACTGGAAATCATCAGTAACGAGCTGCAGGATATTCGTGATAGATATTCTGATGAACGCCGGACAGAGATTACCGTTGGTGAAGAAAGTATCCTGGATGAAGACCTTATTCCGCGTGAAGAGGTTGTTATCACTATTACACATACGGGATACATCAAACGTCTACCTGTCAGCACCTACCGCAGTCAGAAGCGTGGAGGGCGCGGAGTCATGGGGATGGACACCAAGGATCAGGACTTTGTGGAGCATCTCTTCGTGAGTAACTCTCATAACTATCTGATGTTCTTTACCGATAAGGGTAAGGTATACCGGATTAAAGCTTATGAGATCCCAGAGCTGGGACGTACAGCACGTGGGACACCAATCATCAACCTGATTCAAATTGAACAAGGTGAGAAGATTAGTGCCGTAATCCAAGTGGAAGAAACCGATAGTGACAAGTACTTGTTCTTTGCTACCCGCGAAGGTATCGTGAAGAAGACGCCGCTTGAGGATTACAATAACATCCGCAAAGGCGGACTTATCGCTATTAACCTTCGTGAAGAGGATTCTCTAATTGAGGTTAAGCTGACAGATGGACAGCAAAATCTTATTATCGGTACAGCTCGCGGAATGTCGATTACGTTCTCAGAGAATGATGTTCGTTCTATGGGTCGTAGCGCGACAGGCGTGAAGGGCATTACGCTTGATAGTAATGACCATGTCATCGGTATGGATTGTGTCGATAAGGAGCTTGAGGTTCTGATTGTTACTAGCAAGGGTTATGGTAAACGGACACCAGCCGGTGACTATCGTTCCCAGACTCGTGGTGGTAAAGGAATCAAGACCATTAATCTCACGGAGAAGAATGGCCCTGTAGTTGGTCTAAAAGTGGTTAAGAACGATGAAGACTTAATGATCATTACTACAAGCGGTACCTTGATTCGTACCAGCATGGATGGAATCTCTACTATGGGTCGTTATGCGCAAGGGGTTAAGCTAATTAACATCCGCGAGGATGATGCAGTGGCTACTCTGTGCAGAGCAGATAAGAACGAAGAAGACGAATTGTCTGAAGATATGGAAGGCCTCGAGGAACAAGTAACAGTAGATGAATCTGGTGATATTGATCAACCGGAAACAATCGCTGAGGATCAAGAAGATAATTTAGAGTAGGTTTTATTCAATAAAGAGCAAGGGCTTCTATTACAGAGACCCTTGCTCTTTTTGCTGTGATTAATTAATAGCCAGTTATTTAATGAAATTTAATGAGGATTTTTATAAGAATAGTTTTCATTTCACTAGTCGCTTCCTTTTATCCGTACTATAATTAGCCGATAGAGTATAAATCAGTATATAAAGTACTATTTTCTCAGAAATTATCTGTCATATTAGATTTCGGTAATCCTGAGCTTATTGTTATAGAAATTAAGGGGCTGAGTATATGCCAAGTGTATTGGCTGGAGAAGTTAAAGCGGGCTCAAAGATAACCAAAGATGTAATTACACCTTTGGGGGGAATTTTGTTCACCAAGGGAAAGATACTACTCCCCCGTGATCTAGAAATTTTAGAAGCTTTTTTGGTTGGGCAAGTGGAGATCGAAGGTGTTCAGGGAGAGGCCAACTCTGATGCTGTCAAAAAAAACGCCAAGCAGACAGCACTTAAAGCTGGAGCGATTATAAATGAATCGATGCTGATCAAGAACAATTCCCCACTACATGATGAATATGAAAAAATGATCGCACTTATTAGGAACAGCTATCGTTCGGTAACGGCAGCCTCACTTCCTATTTTTGAGTTGCGGAGTCAATTAGAGTTACTAATTAGTCATTTGAAGGATTATCATGTGTTGAAGTTTTCTCCACGTACGCTAAAAGACGAGGATTACAACTATCACAATGCCGTACTGTCCGCGTTAACATCATATAAGATCGCTCAGTGGTGCGGGTATCCGCAAAAGGATTGGATGCAGATCGCTTTTGCCGGATTGCTACATGACATCGGAAACGCAAAAGTAGATAGTTCTCTTTTACATAAGCCGGAGTCACTTAATAGTGCTGAAATAGAAGAGGTTCGCAGACATACTACATATGGCTATCAATTGTTGCGTAATGTTACAGCGATTAATGAAGGGGTAAGACTAACAGCATTGCAGCATCATGAGAAGGTTGACGGGTCTGGATACCCACTTAAGCTAGAAGGTAGCCAGATTCACTTTTACGCTAAAGTAGTTGCGGTAGCAGATATATTCCATGCTATGACCCTAGAAAGGGCCTATAGAAAAGCACAGTCTCCTTATCTAGTGTTAGAGCAGATAATGACAGAAAGCTTCGGTAAGCTCGACCCAGTCGTTGTACAGACCTTTATACAGAAGAGTACCGATTTGTTTAATGGAACCAGAATACGTCTGAGCGATGGACGTCATGGAGAGATCATATTTACTGACCGTGCTAATCCAACACGTCCTATGATTAAGGTAGAGGGTACGATTGTGAACCTAATGTTGGAGCGAGAATTGTATATTCAGGAGATCATTGCTTAGAGAAGAAAGTATTAAGAGACTGTATAAATGAGACTGTGCTAAAAGGTATATACCAATATATAAAGGGAGATTAATAGCACAGTCTCTTATTTATAGATTATATTAAAAAAAGTGTTGCAATGAATCTCTATACATGATATATTCTATTTCTGGCCGAGAAACACACATGCCGAGCTCGAAAAAGAAGTTAAAAAAAGAGCTTGACATTAAACGGCCGAACATGATATAGTATAAGAGTTGCTGCTGAGACATTAAACGGCGCCAACGAGAACTTGATCTTTGAAAACTGAACAACGAGTGAGTAGGAAATCACGAAAGTGAAATCCAAAATTAGAGAATTAATTTTCTCGTCAGATGTTTCAAAATGAGCATATCGCTCTTTTCAATACTAATTGGAGA